>NZ_JANUGW010000001.1 GCF_024753285.1 Massilia pinisoli
GAAGTAGTCGTGCGAGGCCGAGGTGTTCGCAGACTTTTTGCGGCGGTACACCCACCAGCCGTAGCCGGCGACGACGACGAAGTAGATCAGGAAGACGATGGAGTCCAGGCGGGAAATCAGATTCATGAGGTTTGTCTCGTCAAGCGGAAACGTAGGCGGCGTGCCGGCAGCGGCGCGCAAGGGACGGCAGAGCGAATAAAGGGTGCGTCATCGGTCTCCGGTATCGTTATTGTCAAGGCGCTATCGGCCAGTACGCCCGGATTCTAGGCACGAAACGCCATGGCGACCCCATCCATTTTTCGCGTCATCTATGAAATATTCGTATGGCGGCGTTATTGGTGTTGAAATTTTTACTAATTATTTTGACAAGAGGAAAGGAACGCAGGTCATCCGCGCGCTCGCACTATACTGACCGCATACCCGTCGATTCCGGGCCCGGCCGCGGTCGCCGCCGCGGCCCGGCCCCGAGCCGACGGGATCCCGGTCGACGCCGTCCGGCGTCGCCTTTTCTACGCTATCAGGAGGTCGAGATGAGTCAAGCATCAAGTATCCTGCGCGGCGCATGGATCGCGTGCGCGCTGTGCGCGGCCACCGTGCCTGCACTGGCCGGCAACCATCCGAAGGCCGCGAAAGACCCGGCCCGCTGGACCACGGGCGACACGACGAAGGCCCAGCGCATGGCCACCTTGAAGAAGGAGATCAATGCCGCCTACGCGGAGCAGCAGACGGCGTGCAAGCACAAGTCGGCCGGCAGCCGCGCCGCCTGCCTGAAACAGGCGCGCCAGATCTACCAGCACGACATGGCCCATGCACCGCAGCTGCTGGCCCAGGCACCGAAGGGCGAGGTGTCGGAACGGGTCGTCGCCACGACGACCGCCGCCCCGGCCGCACCCGCGCAGCCGGGCGCCACGGCCTACGGCAACTCGACGATGGGAGCCACCGGCGCGGGCGCGGGCAAGGACGACGCCGTCCCGCCGAGCACGGGCCAGACGAGCGGCCTGCCGCCGCAGAACATGCACCAGCCCGACATGCAGGAGCCGAACGTTCCGCCGCAAAGCAGCCCGCCGCCCGTCCAGCAGCAATAAGAGAGCCCACCTCAGGGTCCCGCCTCGCGCCGAGGGGCGCCGGATGGTAAACTGCCGCCTTTTGTCGCAGAGGACCACCATGGCGCTTCCCCTGGCGCTGCGCGCACGCGCGCTGGCCTGTTTGACCGAGACCGATCCGGGCGCGAAGACGCAAGGCGTGGCCGCGCTGGCCGCGGCCGCCGCTGCCGGTACGTGCACGCTCGACGCGGCAGCCGTCCTGCACGCGGACGACGCCATCGTGCCGGGCCGTCCCGCGCGTCCTGAGCTCGTGCCCCCGCGCCTCGTCGGCCGTCGCTCGATGGCCACGCCGGAAGGCCGTGCGATGCTCGTCCATGCGCTGGCCCACATCGAATTCAATGCCGTGAACCTCGCGCTGGACGCCGTCTGGCGCTTCGCCGGCATGCCGGACGCCTACTACACCGACTGGCTGCGCGTGGCGGCCGAGGAAGCCCGTCATTTCGACCTGCTGGCCGCGCACCTGCGCGCGCTCGGCTGGGCGTACGGCGACTTTCCCGGCCACGACAGCCTGTGGGAGATGGTCGCGAAGACCAGCGGCGACGTCCTCGCGCGCATGGCCCTCGTGCCGCGCACGATGGAAGCGCGCGGCCTCGACGCGATCCCGCCGCTGCGTGCCAAGCTCGCGCAGGCCGGCGACGAGGCGGCCGCGCGCATCCTCGACGTGCTGCTGCGCGACGAGGTCGGGCACGTGGCGATCGGCAACCGCTGGTACTTCCACCTGTGCGCACAGCGAGGTCTGGAACCGGTGGCGACGTACGACGCGCTGACGGCGCAGTACAAGGCGCCCGTGCTGAAAGGGCCGTTCAACGTGGCCGCCCGCCGTGCGGCCGGCTTCACCGACGCGGAGGTCGCGCGCTTCGACGCCGACCCGCTGGACGCCTGAGCCATGGACACGGAGGGCTTCCTGGCGCAGGGCTTCCTGCTCACGCGCCACTGGCGCGACACGGATGCCGGCGTCGAAGTCGAGTTCTGGCTCGCCACGCCGGACGGCCCGCGCCGCGTGCGGCTGGCGCCGCAGCCGGCCGTCGCGTTCATCCCGGCGGAGCAGGGCGACACGGCGAAGCTGCTGCTGGCGCGCGAGCGGGGCGTGGAACTGCGCGACCTGTCGCTGCGCGACTTCCACCACCGTCCCGTGCTGGGCCTGTACTGCACGCAGTACCGCCATCTGCTCCGGCTGGAAAAGCGCTTGCGCGAGCACGGTATCGACGTGTACGAGGCGGACGTGCGCCCGCCCGAGCGCTACCTGATGGAGCGTTTTATTACCGCGCCCGTCGCCTATGCGGGCACGCCCGACGCTGCCGACCCGCGGCTTCTCGTCGACGCGCAGCTGAAGCCCGTGCAGGACTATCGGCCCGTGCTGTCGACCGCGTCGCTCGACATCGAGACGACGATGCAGGGCGAGCTGCGCTCGATCGCGCTGGAAGGCTGCGGCCAGCGCCAGGTGTACATGCTGGGGCCCGCGAACGGCGATGCGTCCCGGCTCGATTTCGACTACGAGGTGTGCGAAACGCGCCGCGACCTGCTCGACCGGCTGGAAGACTGGTTCCGCCGCCACGACCCGGACGCCATCATCGGCTGGAACCTCGTGCAGTTCGACCTGCGCATCCTGCAGCAGCACGCGCAGCAGATGCAGCGCCCGCTCCGGCTGGGCCGCGACGGCAGCGCGATCGAATGGCGCGAACACGGCGGGCGCCAGGAGCACTGGTTCGCGGGCGTGGCGGGCCGCCTCGTCATCGACGGCATCGAGGCGCTGCGTTCGGCCACGTGGAGCTTCCCGTCGTTCTCGCTGGAGCACGTGGCGCAAAGCCTGCTGGGCGAAGGGAAGGCGATCGACAATCCGTACGACCGCATGGCGGAAATCGACCGCATGTTCGACGAAGACAAGCCGGCGCTGGCGACGTACAACCTGCAGGACTGCGTGCTCGTCACGCGCATCGTCGAGAAGTCGGGGCTCATGACCTTCCTGCTGGAGCGCGCCAGCGTGACGGGCCTGGCGGCCGACCGCAGCGGCGGGTCCGTCGCCGCATTCGAACACGCGTACATCCCGCTGATGCACCGGCTCGGCCGCGTGGCGCCGAACATCGGCGACGTGCCCGGTGCGGACAGCCCCGGCGGCTTCGTGATGGATTCGCGCTCCGGCCTGTACGACTCGGTGCTCGTGCTGGACTATAAAAGCCTGTACCCGTCCATCATCCGCACGTTTCTGATCGATCCCGTGGGCCTCGTCGCGGGTCTCGAGGAGCCGGAACAGGACACGGTGCCGGGTTTCCGAGGCGCGCGCTTCTCGCGCACGCAGCACTGCCTGCCGGGCATCGTCACGCGTGTGTGGGAGGGCCGCGATGCCGCCAAGCGCGCGCGCAACGCGCCGCTGTCGCAGGCGCTGAAGATCATCATGAACTCGATGTACGGCGTGCTGGGGACGACCGGATGCCGTTTCTTCGACCCGCGTCTCGCGTCGTCGATCACGATGCGCGGCCACGAGATCATGCATCGCACGCGGGAGCTGATCGAGGCGCAGGGCTACCAGGTGATCTACGGCGACACGGATTCGACGTTCGTATGGCTCGGCCGCGCGCACGGCGAGGACGAGGCCGCGCGCATCGGCCGCGCGCTTGTCGACCACGTGAACGGCTGGTGGCGGACGCACCTGGCCGATACCTTGCAGCTGGAGAGCGCGCTGGAACTCGAGTACGAGACGCACTTCCGGCGCTTCCTGATGCCGACCGTGCGGGGCTCGGAAGAGGGCAGCAAGAAGCGCTACGCGGGACTCGTGCGTGGCGCTGACGGCGGCGAGGAGATGATCTTCAAGGGCCTGGAGACCGTGCGCACGGACTGGACGCCGCTGGCGCAGACCTTCCAGCAAGAGTTGTACGGCCGCGTGTTCCGCGGCGAACCGTACGAGGACTATGTGCGCGACTACGTGGCGCGCACCTTGCGCGGCGAATTCGACGAGCAGCTCGTGTACCGCAAACGCCTGCGCCGGCCGCTCGTCGAGTACGAGCGCAACGTCCCGCCGCACGTGCGCGCGGCGCGCGCGGCCGACGAATTCCACGTGCGCCAGGGCCGCCCTGCGCCGTATCGCAATGGCGGGTGGATCCGCTACGTGATGACGACGTCGGGCCCGGAACCCATGGACACGCTGGACCCGCGGCGCACTCCGATCGACTACGAGCACTACCTGACGAAGCAGCTGGAGCCCGTCGCGGACGGCATCCTGCCTTTTTTGGACGACAGCTTCGCGCGACTCACGAGCCCGCAGGGTGCCCTGTTCTGACGGGCCGCGGTTTAGCCACCGGCGCGCTTCGCACGATGCCCCTGCTTGCCGAGGACGTCCATCACGAGGTCGCAGTGATCGCCCTGCACCTCGATCACACCATCCTTCACGGTTCCGCCGGAGCCGCATGCGGTGCGCAACTGCTTGCCCAGCGCCGCCAGCGCAGCCGCATCGAGCGCGAGGCCCTTGACGATGGTGACGGTCTTGCCGCCGCGGCCCTTCGATAGCCGCGACACGCGCGCGATGCCGTCGCCTGCGGGTACGGCGGCGGCCTTGCACGCGCACGACGCGACGGGCTGGCGGCAGCCGGGGCACATGCGGCCGCCGTCGGTGGAGTAAACGAGGCCGCTGCTTGCATGCTTCATGGTCGGTTCGGTTGGAGTTGATCTGTCGATCGCGCGAGTGTACCAGCCGGCCCGTGATCGAGGGCGACGGCGGCGAAACAGGCGATGAGGAGGGCGCTGAATTCCCAGCCGCCTTCGCCCGGGCCGAGGATGAAGAAGCCGAGCTGCCAGTGGATCAGGACGACGCCCGTGGCGAAGATGAGGATGAGGATCGCGCACATGGGTCGCACGAGGATGCCCGGCGCGATCAGCAGCACGCCGCCCGTCTCCGCCAGGTTGACGAGGTGTGCCTGCACGAGCAGGAATGGGAAGCCGAAGCCCGCGAGCGCGGTGGCGAGCCCGCGGATTTCACCGTACAGGTAGCGATCTTCACATCGCGGCGGCGCGAAAGCAAGTGATCTGCAAGGCTGCGGATGGTACCATCCACGCAAACCAACCATCGACGGGGGAGCGATGCATCATCCGGGAGTGTTCGACGGCGTCTTCATCGCCATGTTCGTCCTGTGCTTCATCATTCGCGCGCCGCTGGAAGTCAGGAACAAGAAGATCGGCACCGTCGAATCGCGCAAGGGGGCGATGGAGCGATTCTGCCTGCTGCTCGTGTTCACGGGCTCGACGACGATGCCGCTGCTGTACTTCCTCACGCCGTGGTTCCGTTTCGCCGACTACGAGGTCGCGCTTTCCCAAGGCGCATTGGGCGCGGCGCTCGCCGTGGCCGGCGTGTTCCTGTTCTGGAAATCGCATCGCGACCTGGGCCGCCAGTTTTCCTCGACTCTGGAGCTCAAGGAGGCGCATCACCTGGTTTGCGACGGCATCTACAGCAGGATCCGGCATCCGATGTACACCGCCTTGTTCGTCATCGCGACTGCGCAGCTGCTGTTGATCGGCAATGCCGTCGTGGCCCCGGCGTTTCTGCTCGCATTCAGCCTGTTGTACTTTGCCCGGATCGATCACGAAGAAGCGATGATGCTCGCCCATTTTGGCGGCGACTACGCGGCCTATCAGGCGCGCACCAACCGCCTGTTGCCTTCGTTGCGGCGCTGACGCCGCTGCCGCCCCGGCGTGGCCGAGATTGGATCAACGGCGCGCACGATTCGATTTGACGCATCGGCTGAACAGGGCTATATTTTCGTCTCCGTTTTGGAAACGATTCCAACTCGAGTATCCACGAAAATCCCAACAAGACCGGTGATCGAGCCGGCACGGCGTGGGCGTGCGTCCAGGACGTCCGCAATTCTTCGCAGTGAAACAGAGGAGTCGAAGTGAATAACGACAACCAGAAATCTCGCTCTGTATGGAAAGCTTTCCACGCAGTTGCTGCCGCCGGGCTGTGCGCATGTGCGATGCACGCGTCGGCCGGTGTCACGAGCCCGGCCGTCGGCCAGCTGCTGTGGTCCGAGGAATTCAATGGCCCGAGTCTCGATGCGTCGCGCTGGACGGCCACGGACGGCAACGGCTGCCAGATCAACCTGTGCGGCTACGGCAACCAGGAGTTGGAGTACTACAGCCCGAACAACGTGTCGATCGCGGACGTGCCGTTCGAGCCGGGCACGCGCGCGCTCGCGATCCGCGCGCAGAACCAGACGGTGGGCAGCAATGTGTTCACCTCCGGGAAGGTCGACACCCACGGCAAGGTGCAGGTGCAGTACGGGATGATCGAGATCCGCATGGCGACCCCGAACATCGCAACGGGGCTGTGGCCCGCCGCGTGGATGCTGGGCACGAGCGCGCAGACGTGGCCGCGCAACGGCGAGATCGACATCATGGAGATGGGCCACAAGGCGTCCGTGCGCGCGGCGGCCGGCTCGCCGTCGGCCAACAACTTCGTCGGCTCCAACGTGATCACGTGGCAGCAGGCCGCGTGTGTGCCGGGCAACGAGAGCTGTGCCGCGTCGACCGCGTGGCAGACGAAGAACTGGTACGTGCCGACGACGTCGCTGGCGAACCGCTTCGTCACGTACCGGCTGTACTGGACCGAGAGCCAGATGCGCTTCACGACCGTCGACAACGGCGTCGAGCACGATATGTACGATGCGCCGCTCCCGGTGAATTCGACGTCGCTGCAGGCGCCGTTCTACCTGCTGCTGAACCTTGCCGTGGGCGGCAATTTCACGGATGCCGCGACCCCTGGCCAGGTGACGGCGCCGCTGCCGGGCACGATGTACGTCGACTACATCCGCGTGTACCAGCTGGACGGGAAGGGCAGCGTCAAGCTGGGCAACCAGACCGTGCCGGAAGTGGCTGGCAAGTTCGGCGTCTTCACGGACAACACGCCGGTGAACAACAAGCTCGTGGCCGGCACGAGTTCCGACATCTACCTGTGGAACAGCGCCTCGTCCGGCGCGGGCACTATGCCGCCGTACGAAGGCAGCAACGTGATCGCCTGGGCGTACACGGCGCCAGGCCAGTGGTTCGGCGGCGGCGTGCAGACGCGCCAGGCGCGCGACCTGACGAACTACCGCAACGGCACGATGAAGTTCCGCATCAAGATCCCCGCGAACGTGTCGTTCAACATCGGCGTCGGCGACACGTACACGAACCAGAACTGGGTGAACTTCCCCGCGAACACGACGGCCTATGGCCTCGTGCGCAACGGCGATTGGGCGCAGGGCAGCA
The DNA here is from genome assembly GCF_024753285.1 of Massilia pinisoli. Lineage (GTDB taxonomy): Bacteria > Pseudomonadota > Gammaproteobacteria > Burkholderiales > Burkholderiaceae_D > Telluria > Telluria pinisoli. Next base: position 7,338 of record NZ_JANUGW010000001.1, read on the forward strand.
TTCCCGTGTCCACGCTGATCGGGCCCAAGGTGGCGCTGCAGTCGCTGCTGGACATCTTCATGATCTCCAGCGACGCGAACAATCTGCCCGCGTCGACGTTCCAGTTCGCCATCGACGACATCGTGTGGGACTCCGGCACCTCGACCCCGCCGCCATCCGGCCCGACGTACGCGACGCAGACGTCGGCGACCACCTTGCAGTTCACGACGACGACGGGCGGCTGGGCCGACGTCCACTACACGGTGAACAACGGCACCCAGCAGAACGTGCGCATGCGCCTGGACGGCACGACGAACACGTACATCGCCGGCGGCCTGAAGATCGGCGACGTCGTGCGCTACAGCTTCACGTACTGGGACACGGCGCGCAACTACGCTGTCGACACGGCGCTGCAGACCTGTACGATGCAGTGAGCGACGATCCCGTCACGGCCCGGGGTTCGGATTGTCGGGCAGCGACGGGATCGCGCGCAGGTATTCGTAGATGGCGTACAAATCCTTCGTCGTCATCTTGCCGACGGCCGGCCAGGGCATCACTTGCAGGATGTCGCCGGCCGGATCGCGCGGATCGTGGCCGGTGCGCAGCGTCTGCACGAACTGGTCGCGCGTGAGACCGGCGGGGCGGCCGGCGTTGTCCGGCGTCAGGTTCGGCGCCGTGAAGGGGCCGAACTGGCGCCCGCCGGACATGTATTGCTCGGCGTTGACCCGCTCCGGCTGACCCTTGAACGGGTCGCCGCCGGGCGAATAGCTCGGGTGCGTGTGGCAATCGATGCAACCTGTCGTGTTGACGATGTAGCTGCCCTGCCACACGAGACTCCTCTGCTTGCCTTTCAGGTTCAGGATCACGCCCGGCGGCACGAGCTCGCGGCCGCGCATGGCACGGCTGTTCGTGTCGCTCATGGCCGTGGCGAGGTCGGCGTCGGTGTCGGGGGCGGCGGCGTACGGCGCGGCGCTGGCGGCGGCCAGGACGAGTGCCAGCCACGTGCGGCGGTGGGTCAGGTGGGATGCAAGCATGCTGTGTCTCCTGTGGTCGAGGCGTGCGACATCGCTTCCTGCGACGCGAACGCGAGGGAAGGACATGCACCGGGGCAAACCCGGCGCGCTGGCTGAGACGAATCTCCCCAGTATAGGCGCCCATCGCGCGGACGCCAGCGCGGCGGCCCCGTGCGTTCTGATAGGGTGCTCGTGACAATGCGCGCACTTTGGCTGTGGCCGCCATGGCATGATCACGTGGGTTCCCTCTAAATCAACGACAAGGAGACAGCCATGCACGATTCGAGCCGGCCATGGATCGCCCTGGCCGCCGCCATTGCGGTCGTGGGCGCGCTGATCCACGTGGCTGCCATTCCGGCCGGCCCAGCCTGGTATGCCTATTTCGGCGCCCCGCCGTCCGTCGTCGCGTCCGCCCGCGCCGGCACCTGGCTCGCGCCCGTGGGCGCAGTGGCCATCGCGCTGCTGATGGCCACGTGCGGCTGGTATGCCGGCGCGGCGCTGGGCATCGTGCGCCGTCCGCCGTTGCTGCGGACGGGCCTTGCCGCGATGGCCGCAGTCTGTCTGCCGCGCGCCCTGATCCTCGTCCCGCTGGCCGTCACGCATCCGGAACTGCGCACCACGTTCCAGGTCGTCGCCGCCATCGTGTGGGGGCTGGCCGGCATCGGCTTCGCGCTCGGCTGCGCGCTCGTTCACCGCCAGCACCGTGTCGCGCGCCGCGTCGCGGCGTGACATCCGCCGGGCGGTCTATACTGGCACCACCATGCACCTGTACCGCGAATTCCCGCCCCATCCGGCGCTGGCCGGCCACGTCGCCTGCCTGTGGACGAGCCTCGCCATGCCGGACGGCGCGCCCGTGCGCACGCGCGTCCTGCCCGACAATTGCATCGACATCCTGTGGCAGGACGCGGCGCCGCTGGGCAAGGTCGCGGGCATGATGTCGCGTCCCCATCACGTGTCGATGGCGACGCCCGTGCTGACCGTCGCCGTGCGCTTCCTGCCCGGTGCCGCGCGCGCGTTCTTCGACCTGCCGCTGTGCGAACTGCAGGACGGCCACCCCGCGCTCGCCGACCTGTGGCCGCGCGCGGATGCCGAGGCGCTGGCCGCCGCGTTGTGGGAGCGCGAGCAGACGGCCGAAGCACGGCTGGCGATCGTCGAGCAGGCGCTGCTCGCGCGCCTGCGCGCACGCGAGCCCGTACGCGCGGACCTGCTCTCGCGCGCGGCCGTCGCGCGGATCGAGGCGGACGGCGGCGCGCAGCGCATCGATGACGTCGCGTCCGATCTGGGCGTCACGCGCCAGCACCTGGCGCTGCTGTTCCGCGAGCGCGTGGGCCTGCCCGCAAAGACGTTCGCCATGGTATGCCGCTTCCGCCGCGCGCATGCGGCGCTGCGGGCGCGGCCCGGCGCCATCGACTGGGCGCTGCTCGCCGGCGACTGCGGCTATTACGACCAGTCGCACCTGATCCACGCGTTCCGCCAGTTCGCCGACGCGACGCCGGAGTCGTTCGTGCGCCGGGTGGCCGCATGAGCGGGCGGATCGTCCAGGTTATCGCCGCGCCATCGAACCTCGGCTTGCGTCCCCTGCGGCCCGGGCATGAGCCGGGCACCTGGCGCGCACCCGACGCCCTGTTCGACGCGGGCCTGCTGGACGCGGTCGGTGCCGGCGCGCCCATCGTGATGGCGCGGCCGGCATGGAAACCCGGCCCCGATCCGGGCACCCGGCTGCGCAACGGGATCGCCATGCGCGCGTTCAACCTCGCGCTGGCCGACCACGTGGACGCCACATGTGCGCGCGCTGCGTTCACGCTCGTCGTCGGCGGCGATTGCTCGATCCTGCTCGGCGCGCTGGCGGGCGCGCGCCGCCATGGGCCGCTGGCGCTCGTCCACGCCGACGGTCACAGCGACTTCCGTCATCCCGGCAACTACGACCCGGCGACCACGCTGGGTGCCGTGGCCGGCATGGATCTCGCGCTGGCGACGGGTCGCGGCGAGGCGTTGATGACGGACTGGCCCGGCGTGCCGACGCCGCTCGTGCACGACCGTCACGTCGTTCAGATCGGCGAGCGGGAAGGGCGCGACCCCGATTTCGCGTGGCCGGACGTGAACGACACGGCCATCGAACGCATCGACGTGTTCGCGGCAAACGAGATGGGAGCGCACGCCGTGCTGGCCCGCGCACGCCGCACGCTCGACGCTGCATCGCACCACCGTTTCTGGGTGCACCTGGACGTCGACGTGCTCGACGCCGCCGTCATGCCGGCCGTCGACAGCCCTGGCTCGCCCGGTATCGCGCCGGACGACCTCGTGCTCGTCCTTTCCGGCCTGTTGCCCGATCCACGGTGCGCCGGCATGACGGTCACCGTCTTCGATCCCGACCTCGATCCCGACGGGCGCTACGCACGCCTGCTCGTCGGCCTTCTGGGCCGCTTGTCGTTCCGCTAACACCGCTTCTACTGAGAAATTTCATTCAGCGGTTTGGCGGTCTTGATAATTGCCAACCCTTGTGGCGTCTCCCACAATGCCGCAAGGGTACGAGGTATGCAAGAGACGCAACGGGTCCAATCGGCCACGCCGCGGGTCCGTGAACGCGCGTGCAACGCAAAACGCCGTTGCGTACGCGTGAAAGACGGCCGGCACGACAGCGATGTCGAGGTCGCGCCAAAGCTGGATTCCTCCGACTGCCGGAAACCGTCACCGCCCCAGCGGCCGGGTGACGTATCGGTCCGGCGCAGCCATGCTGCCCACCATACCGGCACATTCCAATGACAACTTTCCCTTTTTGGCGGAGACTTTCATGAACACGACATACAGGAAGCGCACCATCGTCCTGGCGATCCTCGCGATGAGCCTTGCCGCAGGTTGCGGCGGTGGCGGTGGCGGCGGTTCCGGCACTTCCGGCACCACGGCCGGTACGGGTACGCCCGCCGGCACGGGCGGCACCGGCAGCACGGGCGCCACGGGAAGCACGGGCAGCACCGGGAGTACCGGTTCGACGGGTTCCACCGGCGGCACCACCGACACGGGGAGCACCGGCACCACGAGCCCCGGCACGGACGCCAGCGGCGCATCTGCCACGTGGACGAGCGTGAAATGGGGCGGCGGCGGCTACGTCACGGGCCTCATCTATCACCCGACGTCGGCGAACGTGCTGTATGCGCGCACCGACATCGGCGGCGCGTATCGCTGGAACGACACGTCGAAGTCCTGGACGCCGATCACGGACGGCATTGGATTCAGTGGACCGGAAAGCCGCTTCCACGGCATCGAAAGTATCGCCCTCGATCCGAACAACGACCAGCTCGTGTACATGATGACCGGGATGTACACGTTTGAAGGCAATGGCCGCATTTATGTCTCGAGCGACCGCGGCGCCACGTGGACGCATTACGACGTGCCGTTCGCCATGGGCGGCAACAACGGCGGCCGTCCGCTCGGCGAACGCCTGATGGTCGACCCGAACAAGCCGTCGACGCTGTTCTTCGGCTCGCGCATGGCCGGCCTGTGGAAGAGCACGGACTCCGGCAAGACCTGGGCGCAGGTCACGTCGCTGTCGTCCATCACGATGACGTCGGACCAGACCCATGACGGCGGCATCGAGACGGTCCTGTTCGACACGAGCACCAAGGGCAGCGGCACGGCCACGCAGACGATCTACGTGGCCATCGCGCCCGACTACGTCACCGCGGCCGGGCTGAAATCGAACCTGTACAAATCGACTGACGGCGGCGCGTCGTGGGCACCGGTCACGACGCCGGTCTCCGGCTTCATCCCGCACATGGTGCGCGCGTCCGACGGCATGATCTACGTGCCGTTCAGCCAGGGCGGCGGCCCGTCGATCGCCGGTCCGGGCAAACTGTACAAGTTCGACGGCACGACCTTCACGCAGCTCGCCAGCTACGACAATGGCGGCTACGGCGGCCTGTCCGTCTACGGTTCCGGTTCGACGGCCCACATCGCGCTGGGCGTCTCCAACACCTGGGGCTCCGGCCAGGTCGTCCAGCTGTCGGTCGACGGCGGTGCGACGTGGAAGGAAATCGAGCAGGGCATGCCGCATGCCGGCGGCGGCGGCGCCGTCAGCGGCTGGGTGGACGACATCGAGATCGATCCGAGCAACCCCGACCACATCTCGCACGTGCACGGCGGCGGCATCGTGGAGACGCTGAACGCCTCGGCGACCTCGCCGACCTGGAGCGGCAACGTGACGAACCTCGAGGAGACGGCCACCAACGCCATCGTCACGCCGCCGCCGGGTGCGTCGTACAAGTTCATCATCAGCGCGGGCGACATCGGCACGTGGCTGCAGACGGACCTCGCGGCGACGCCGACGAAGACGCCGTTTAACAACTGGAGCAACGGCAACGCCGCCGACCTGGCGTGGGCCGACCCGAACTACATCGCGGGTTCGGGCGTCGTCAACTCGTCCGGGACTGCGTTTGGCTTCTGGTCCGGCGACGGCGGCGCAACGTGGAAGAACTTCGCCGCGCTTCCCGCGGGTGCCGCGACGAACAAGGGCGGTTCGTCGAGCCTGGTGGTCCCGTCGCGCAACAACGTGATCTGGGCGCCTGCCAATTCCGTGCCGTCGTACTCGACGGACAGCGGCTCGAACTGGACCGCAACGAACCTGCCGGCGCTGCCGAGCGTCGCCAACGGCTGGGATCGCGGCTACCGCCTCGTGGCGGACCGCAAGAACGCGAGCAAGGTCTACGCCTACGACTCGGGCGGCGCGTCGTGGGGCACGGCGGGCAAGGTCTACGTCTCGACGGACGGCGGTCATACGTTCACGCTGAGCGCGGGTTCGACGTCGGCGAAGCTGGCGCCGAACGCGTTTTGGACCACGTCGATGGTGGCGAACCCGAACGCCGAGGGCGACCTGTGGCTGGCCGACGGTGAAGCTCTGTTCCACTCGACCGATTCCGGTGCGACCTGGACGAAGCTGAGCGGCTTCGCGACGGTGAAGGGCTCAGGCACGACGGGGGATGCGCAGGGCACCAGCGCCATCGCCCTGGGCAAGGCCAAGGCCGGCGCATCGTACACGGCCGCCGTCTACGTGGTGGGCACGCGCAACGGCGTGTGGGGCATCTACCGTTCCGACGACGCGGGCGCCACCTGGTCGCGCTTCAACGACGACGCTCACCAGTACGGCGGCATCGGCGCCATCGCGGGCGACTGGAACTCGTACGGCCGCATCTACTTCAGCGGTACCGGTCGCGGCATCATCTACAGCAACTAAGGTCGACCGTGTGCAAAAGGGCAGCTTCGGCTGCCCTTTTTTTGTGCGCGCGGGCGCATCTTCCATTTTTCCAATCCACCGGGCCATGGAACGGGCATCATGTGGTTTTTCGACAGGAGACTTCCATGATCAAGGGATTACGCACCGTGACCTATCCCGTGGCCGACCTGGGCCGCGCCAAGGCCTGGTTCGCCGACGTGTTCGGCGTCCAGCCTTACTTCGACCAGCCGTTCTACGTCGGTTTCGCCGTCGGCGGCTTCGAGCTGGGCCTCGTCCCCGACGGCACGCCCGGCACGACCGGGTCCACCGCGTTCTGGGGCGTGGACGACATCGCCGCCGACGTCGAGCGCATCGTCGGGCTGGGCGCCACCGTCCGCACGGCGATCCAGGACGTGGGCGAGGGTATCAAGGTGGCGGAATTGAACGACCCGTTCGGCAACGTCCTCGGTCTCATCGAGAACCCGCTGTTCGATTCCGCCGCCGTGCGCTGATCACATGCCGGCCGGCGGCTCGACGGGAATCGGATTGCGCAGCGACAGGTTGATCGCGTTCCAGCCACGGATGACGGCGATCGTATAGCCCAGCTCCGCGATCTCGGCGTCGCTGAAATGCTCGCGCAGCTGCGGCCAGGCGGCGTCCGTGTCGTCGCGGTGGGGCAGGCCGTTGACGGCGTCGGCCCAGGCCAGCGCCGCGCGATCGCGGTCGCTGAAGAACGGCGATTCGCGCCAGGCGGCCACGCTGTTCAGGTGGCGCGGGTCGGCGCCTTGCTTGACGAGGTCGCGCCAGTGCATGTCGACGCACACGCCGCAGCCGTTCTGCTGCGACACGCGCAGGTTGACGAGTTCGACGAGGCGCGGGCCGAGGACGCCCTGCTTGACGGTCTGCGACAGGTTGACCATGGCCTTCAGCGCGGACGGGGCGTTGGCGAACAGGTTGATGCGGGGAGCGTGCAACATGACGGTTCCTTTCGAATGGACGAGGGTGCGAAATGCATCCTCCTGTCCATTAGACGAAACGGCGCGCCCGTTCGTGACAGGTTCCCCGAATTATTTGAGATCGTATTGCCGGCGCAGTGCGTCGACGTAGCGGCCGCGCGAGCTGCGCGCCCGTTCGTGCGGGGCGAACGGGCTGCTGGCATGGTCGAGCAGGTCGATCGCATCGCCAAGCCGCATGCGTTCCGTACCGTCCAGCGGCCGGCCATCGTCCGTCAGCAGCCGGATGACGCGGATCGCCAGCTCCTTCGCCGCAATGTCTTCCGGCAGGCCCGTGCGCGTGCACAGGCCATAGGTGCCGGCGATGAAGTGGCCCCATTCCTCGCGCACGTGCGCGTCCGCCATCAGCGCGGGCATGGGCGCGGCGCGGTACAAGTCGAGCGTGTCGAGCGCCGCCCGGTAGCGCGCCGCAAAGCACGCATACGGATCCTCTGCGCCTTCCAACAACATCCGCAGCCAGGCGACGTTGCCGCGCGCATGCCAGTCGATGGCGTGGTCCTCCGCATGCGCGCCGAAATACGAGGTGCAGTCGATGTGCACCTGCAGCCGGTACGACCGCGCGGGCATCGTACCGGCCGCGGTGAATGCGTCGAGCCGCGCGGGGGCGGTCGCGCAGGCCGCGAGCAGTTGCGCGCGGGTGAGGAAGTGCGTGTTAAGGTAGTCGATGAGTTCCATGCGCCCATGCTAGCGCGGTGTATGCTCCGACGATTCGGCCGCGGTCGAAGTGTCGTCGATCTCCGTCAGGAAGCCTTCGGCCAGGTAGCGCGGGATCTTGGCGAATTCGCCCAGCACGCGCGCGCGGAATTCATCGTGCTCGTGCCAGCGGTCGGCCGGTACGCCGAAATAGTTGACGGGGCTGACCGTGACGGAGAGGCCCGGCCAGTGCCGGCGCAACGTCATCAGGTAGCGCCGCGTCGAGCAGACCTTGCCGATGACGACGACGCTGCCGATCGCCGCGACGTCCATCACCTCGGCGACCCTGGCCCGGCCGAAGCGCACGTTTTCGCCCGTGTTCGTCGCGGCCGTTTCCAGGATGAGCGCCGTCTCCGGTATCCCGAGGCCGACGAGGTGGTCCGCGATGACGTCCGCTTCCGCGAACGGCGCGCCACCGGTGCGGCCCCCGGAGACGAGCAGCCGGCGGAACATGCCGTCCTGCCACAGGCGGAGCGCGGCGTCGCAGAATTCGGGCACGCCGTGGCGCGTGCCGAACAGGAAGCCGAGGTCGGACGGGCAGGGTGGAAACGACGGCATGACGTAGCGGCCGATGTCGTCGATGGTGTCTGCTCGTGTGTTCATACGGTGCCGTTCCAGCGCGAAGACGTTATCATGGTGGCCCGTCGCGCCGCTCCACCCACATTGACATGACATTCGTTTCCAGCCCGCGCTGCCGGGTCCCGCTGCTTGCCTTCGTCGCGGCCCTGGCCTGCGGTCCGGTCCTGGGCGCCGAGCCGCCGCTGTTCAACGGGCGCTGGGTGGCGGACGATCCGGACCAGGCGCAAGGCCGGTACGCCATCCTTGCGATCGACGACGCGACTCTGTCGTGGCGCCCGCCGAAACGCTCGGCGCCCACGTGCACGCGGCGTTTCGACCTGCACAAGGAACGCCCGGGTACCGTGTACGTGGATGGCCACGGCAAGAAATTCGTCGCCGGCGTCCCCGGCAGCATTCCCACATATCTGCTGAAGCTGGGCGACGGCACGTGCGGCAACCCCGCCGACGCGGTGCGGATCATTTTTCCGTTGATTTACGATCGGCGCCATATCGAGTTCATCGAATACGTCGCAGGGAAACCCGTCAGCGTGCAGCGGCTGCACCGCAAGAAGTGAATCAGGACCGCGCCGCCTGCCGTGGCGCAGCTGCGGGCGGCGTGATCATGGGTTCCAGGTTGCAGTGGTCGAGCGACGCGTCGATGGCGTCGACGGGGCCATACCATTCGTACACGCCGACGAACCCGCCCGTGCGCAGGATCCAGACCTTCTTCGTGCGCGTGTCCATCACCGCCGTGTGGCGAAAGCCGTCGGCGACGTACGGGTCCTCGGGGATCACGACGCGGACGAACGGGCCGCCGTGCGCCGTGTCCGGGGCCGCTGCAGCCGGGATCGCGGTCGCGAAACCGGAGAAGGTGATGCCGTAGCGGTCCGCCAGCGATTTGGAGAGCGGGCAGGCGGATGCGTGGGCAGACAGCAGGGCGAGGGAAGCGGCGGCGACGAGGTTCTTCATGACGAAAGGCGTGTGGTGCGGTGGGGTCGTTCGCAACGATATCATGGCGCGGCCGCCCAAAATGCGCGGATTCTCACGGGGACGGCGCCCCAAGCCCGGCCGTTGCGACGGCAGCGCGCGTTTGCTAGTATCGCAACATGGACCGATTCCGCGTCACCCGCCAGGCGATTATTACCACCATCGACACGATGGTGGGTTAGCGCTTGTTACTGCAACCCGCCTGGAGGCGGGTCGTGCAGTCACCTGTCTCCATGGCCCGCCCACAAGGAGACTTACATGGCATCCCATCCCTCGAACACGTCGTCCGCGCGGCCTTCGTCCGCATCGTCGAGCACGTGCGGCACAGCTTCGTCGTGGGGCAAGGCCGGATGGAAGTGATCGAGGGCGGCGACACGGCCCTCGTCGTCATGGAATCCACGCTCGCCTACGACGAGGCGGACGGGCATGTGAACGTGACGCGCCGTGCAACGTACGTGTTCCGGCGCGAGGCCGGCGGACGGTGGGCGTGCACCGTCGACAATTCGTACGGCACCGACCTGCTCGCGTAAGCGCCAAGCGCCGCTGCCGATCAGCCTTCGCCGAGGTAGATCCGCTCGAACCGGGCGCCCAGCCGCGTCAGCACCTCGTAGCCGATCGTCCCCGCCTCGGCCGCGACGGTATCGACGTGCTGGTTCGGGCCCAGCAGCTCGACCGTCATGCCAGGTGCGAGGCGCGCGTCCGGGATGCCCGTGACGTCCAGCGTGATGCTGTCCATCGACACGGTGCCCGCGATGGGAACGCGCACGCCGTCGATGTAGGCGCAGCCGCGGCCGGACAGCGCGCGCAGCCAGCCGTCCGCGTAGCCGATGCCGATCGTTGCGATGCGGCGCGGGCCGTCCGCCACGTAGCGGGCACCATAGCCGACGGCGTCCCCTGCGGCGATCGTCCGTACCTGCACGATGCGTGCGTCCAGCGACACGGCCTGGCGCAGGGGACTCGTGTGGCCAGGTTGTGGATTGATGCCGTACAGCGCAGCGCCCGGCCGTACGAGGTCGTAATGGAAGTCGGCGCCGAGGAACACGGCCGACGAATTCGCGAGGCTCGCGCGGAGCGGGGGAAACGCGGCGCGGATCGCGTCGAAACGCTCGCGCTGGCGGGCGTTCATCGGGTGGTCTGCCACGTCCGCGCAGGCCAGGTGGCTCATCAACAGCACGGGGTCGAACGGCGCGAGCCAGCCGCGCGGATCGCCCAGCGCGGCCAGGTCGGCGGGCGACAGGCCCATGCGCGACATGCCGCTGTCGACCTGCACGGCGGCAGGGAGGCGGCGGCCGAGCCGCGCGCACAGGGCGCTCCACTCGCGCACCTGGCCGGGGTCGTTCAATACCGGAATCAGGCGATGCGGGACGAAGTCGGCGGCGGTGCCCGGCGGCGGGCCGTGCAGCACGTGGATCGTGCAGTCGGCCGGTACGATGCCGCGCAGCCGGATGCCTTCGTCAAGGTGCGCCGTGAAGAACACGCGGCAGCCTGCGCGCACGAGCGCGGGCGCGACCCTGTCCATGCCGAGGCCGTACGCATCGGCTTTCATGACGCCGGCGACGACGGCGCCCGCCGCGCGTGCGGCGAGCAGGCGATAGTTCGCCGCGATGGCATCCAGGTCGACCGTCAGCACGGCGCCGGCGCGCGCGGCCTGCGCCACGTGGGCGGGATGGGCGGCCGCGTTCATGCCTTGGCCAGCGCCGGACGGATCGCGGCGTGTTGCGAACCGGCGTAGCGGAACACGGCCAGGTCGTCCGCGTGGATCGCAGGGACCTTGCCGCTCACCAGGTCGGCGATGACGCTGGCCGAGCCGCACGCCATCGTCCAGCCCAGCGTGCCGTGGCCCGTGTTGAGGAACAGGTTCTTGAGTGGCGTGGCGCCGACGATCGGCGTGCTGTCCGGCGTCATGGGGCGCAGGCCCGTCCAGAACGTGGCGCGCGACACGTCGCCGCCGCCGGGGAACAGGTCGTTCACGACGAGTTCCAGCGTCTCGCGCCGGCGCGGATTCAGCGCCTTGCTGTAGCCCGCGATCTCCGCCATGCCGCCCACGCGGATGCGGTCGTCGAAGCGGGTGACGGCGATTTTATAGGTTTCGTCGAGGATCGTGGACACGGGCGCCTTGGCACCGTCGACGATGGGCACCGTGATCGAATAGCCCTTCAGCGGGTACACGGGGACGCGGAACTGGTCCTTCAGCAGCAGGCGCGAATAGCTGCCCAGCGCCAGCACGTAGCGGTCCGCCGTGACCCGGCCTCGCTCTTGTCCCCGCCTCGTTTGGACGCCGACGACCTGCCCATCGGCGATGTCGAGGCGCTCGATCGCCGTATCGAACTGGAAGCGCACGCCCAGCTCGCGCGCCATCTGCGCGAGGTGCGTCGTGAACAGCTGGCAGTCGCCGGTCTCGTCGTTCGGCAGGCGCAGGCCGCCGACCAGCTTGTCGCGCACGTGGGCCAGCGCCGGTTCAGCGCTGGCCAGCTGTTCGCGGGTGAGCAGCTCGAACGGCACGCCGGCCTGCTTCAGCACTTCGATGTCCTTCGCGGCGCCGTCGAACTGCGCTTGCGTGCGGAACAGCTGCAAGGTGCCTTGCTGGCGGCCTTCGTACGCGATGCCCGTCTCGGCGCGCAGCGCACGGATGCGATCGCGGCTGTACTCGGCCAGGCGCACCATGCGTTCCTTGTTGACGGCATAGCGATCCGCGTCGCAGTTTTTATACATTTCCCACATCCACTGCAACTGGAACAGCGAGCCGTCCGGCTGGATCGCGAGGGGGGCATGGCGCTGGAACAGCCATTTGAAGGCTTTCAGCGGGATGCCCGGCGCGGCCCACGGCGATGCGTAGCCCGGCGAGATCTGGCCCGCGTTGGCGAAGCTGGTCTCGAGGGCAGGACCCGGCTGGCGGTCGATGACGGTGACGTCGTGGCCGGCCTTGGCCAGGTAATATGCGGTGGTCACGCCGACCACGCCGCTGCCGAGTACGATTACGCGCATAGCTGTCCCTGTGTCTCGTTGGTGCTGCAGGTTTTAGAATATGTTTCCATTGTAGTAGTGGAACTGCCATAATAGTTTCGGTTTGTAATTCACTTTTCAGTGAAAAATCATGCGCGTACAAAAAGATTCGAATCGTGTGCTGGACCGTATCGATCTGCACATCCTGTCCATCCTGCAGGACGACGGCCGTATCGTGATGAAGGACCTGGCGGAGCGCGTCGGCCTGTCGCTGACGCCCTGCATCGAGCGGGTCAAGCGCATGGAGCGCGACGGCGTCATCGCCGGTTACCATGCCCGCGTGGCGCCGCGCGCGCTGGGCCTGCAGATCCTCGTGTTCGTGGAAATCACGCTGCACCAGAAATCGGAAGGGGCGTTCGAGCGCTTCCGCCGCGCCATGCTGGCGATTCCGGAAGTGATGGAGTGTCACCTCGTGTCGGGCGACTTCGACTACCTGATCAAGGCGCGTATCCCGGAGATGACGGAATACCGGCGACTGCTCGGCGAGATCCTCCATGTGGCCGATGGCGGGCAGTCGAAGAGCTATGTCGTGATGGAAGAGGTCAAGGAAACGCTGGCCGTGTCGATCGCGCGTTAGCAGGGCGTATCGGATGAATGACGACACGTTTTACGTCATCACGGGCGCTTCCGGTGCCGGCAAGTCGACGCTGCTGAGCGCACTCGCCCAACGAGGCTTCTCCGTCGTGCCCGAAGCCGCACTGTCCATCGTGCGGGAGCAGGAAGCGTCCGGAGGCGGACTCCTTCCGGCAACCGACCTGCAAGCGTTCATGGATGCAGTCGTCGCGCGGAACATCCGGGCATATGATCTGGCGACATCCTTGCCGGGACCCGTGTTCTTCGATCGCGGCATTCCGGAATCGATCGGGCATATGGAACTGCTGGGGCTCGATATCGATCCCGCGTATCGGGCGGAATCCGGAGTCCGTCCCTATGCCGACACCGTGTTCGTGGCGGAGCCATGGCCCGAGATTTACGTCTGCGATCAATGGCGGCGTGCGCCGTTCGCGCGGGCCGCGCGGTCGTTCGAGGCGACGGTGGCGCCCTATCGGCAGGCCGGCTATACGCTGTGCGTGCTTCCGCAGGTTGCGGTCGAACGACGGGTCGCATTCGTGCTCGAGCGGGTGTTCGCGGACAGGAAATAGAAGATCCTCCCTGTCTCGCTCGCGGGGCGCTATTCCGCCCGGTACAGCGGCAACGTCAGCTTGATCGGCCGCACGTCCATGCGCACGCGGTAGACGGAATACGTGTCGGCCTTGGTCGACGTCCAGCCCTCGGATTCGGGCGTGCGCGTAAAGGTGAATTCGAAGCCGCGGTCGGGCGTCGCGCCCGTCGGGTCGCCGAACGCGATGCCGGTGGCGCGCGCCTGGTCGCTGTCGCACAGCTTCATCAACAGGTCGACGACGGCCGTGTTGCCGAGGATGTCCGGGACGAACAGCGGGCCGCGGAACGACGGGTCGGCCGGGTCGACCTTTTCCTTGTCCGGGCCGGGCGTGAAGCGGTCCGTCGCGGGGTCGTAGCGGTCGCCGCTGTCCAGGTAACTGATGCGGGCGTCCGCCACGTTGAACGCGGGACGGGCGTTGTCCACGGTGGCATGGCCCAGGTCCAGCAGCAGGGCGCCCTTGTAGCCGATGACGGCGATCGAGCGGTCCGGCCCGACGACGGCCGCCGTGTTCTCGTCGATGCCCAGGCCCAGGCGATAGTGCTTGGCCAGCATCGCCGGCAGCATGCGCGCGAAGCGGCCGCGGATCAGCAAATGCTGGTCGACGAACACGTCGTCGCCGATGAAGCCGAGGCCGGGGGCGATGTCGCGGCCGTCCGTGATGCCGTCGCGCAGCGTGGGCAGCGGCGCGCGGCCTTCGAAGAACATGGTCTTGCTCATGATGGCGGCGCCGGCGCTCGTGCCGGCGATGACGCCGCCGCGCCGGTACAAGTCCCATACTGCATCCAGCACGGCGCTGTTGGTGCCGTCCGAATGGCGCAGGGCCGCGGTGATGCGGCCCTGGTCGCCGCCCGTGAAGAAGGCGCCGCCGGCCGCGCGCACGCTGGCGGCGAGCGCCGGGTCGTCCGCGGCCCGCTTGACGTCCGTGCCGGCCAGCAGCGCGGACACCGGCACGACGAACGGCTGGGCGCCGTAGCGCGCAAGGATCTCGGCCGTCGCGCGGCCGGAGCGTGCCGGATTGCCTGCCGCCGTCGGGAACACGGCGATGCGCGCGCCGCGCCCGCCCGCGAGTTCCACGATCCGGCTCCAGACGGGCGCATTGTCGGCGCGCAGTGCGCCCCCGGCGATCACGAGCGACCCCTTCACCGCGCGGGCCTTGGCATCGTCGTCCGCGCGCGTGGCGGCCGGCGCCAGGCCGAACGCCAGCACGAACGCGAGGGGCAGGGCGGGCAGGCGGATCGGCATGGCGTTTCCTTGGACGGTGGACACCCGACATGATACTCGTGCCCGGCCCTCCGGCCAAAGCCGGTATCATCCAGGCATGCGGCGCACTCGTGCGGTGCGCGCGCCGGCGCTGGGCCGGCCATTCGAACTGGAGCAAGCATGTTGATCGTGACCCATAGCGGCAAATTCCACGCGGACGACGCGTGGGCGGTGGCCGTCCTGATGTTGTTGTACCCGGAGGCGGAACTCGTCCGCACGCGCGACCCGGCCATCATCGCCAAGGGCGACGTCGTCATCGACGTGGGCGGCGAGTGGAATCCCGCCGCGGGGCGGTTCGACCATCACCAGAAAGGCTTCGACGGCGCCCGCGTCAGCGGCGTGCCGTATGCCAGCGCGGGCCTCGTGTGGCGTGAATACGGCGCCCGCTGTGTCGCGCTGCTGGCCGAACGGCATGCGGGCCACAAGCTGTCGGACGACGCGGCGCAGCAGATGGCGTACGCGATCGATGCCGACGTCGTGCAATACCTCGACCTGTCCGACGTCGGGGCCGCGCGCAACGCACCCGGCAGCTACGGCCTGTCGGCCATCGTCTCCGGCTTCAATCCGAACTGGATGGACGAGCAGCGGCTGGGCTACGGCGCGCCGGCGGAAGCGTATCGGGACGCCCAGTTCCGCCGCGTGCTGGAGTTGCTGTCCGATTTGATGATCAATGCCGTCAAATACCGCGTGGGCGCGTTGCTCGCCGTCGAGCAGGTGCGCCACGCCGAGCTGCTCGAGGGCGGCCGCGTGCTGTACCTGAAGAACGGCGCGCTGCCGTGGACCGCGATCGTGCGCAAGGAAATGCCGAATGTGCTGTTCGTCATCAGCTACAACGTGGGCGAGCAGCGCCACATGATCCACACGGTGCCCGTCAGCGCGGAAAGTTTCGACGCGAGGGCCGACCTGCCGGCCGCCTGGGCCGGCCTGCGCGATGCCGACCTGGCCGCCGTCACGGGCGTGCCGGACGCGGGCTTTTGCCATAATGGACGATTCATCGCGGCCGCGAAGTCGTTCGACAGCATCCTCGAGATGGCGCGGCAGGCGCTGCGCGAGGTCGATGCCGGCTCGTTGCTGTGATCCTGGCAACGCCCGCATTACGATTTCGTCAAATGTCTGTGGTTTTTTGGTACGAATTCGCCGAAAAGTTACCGAGATTCAAGTTTGCATTTACACCGACGACCGGTTCACGTCTAGAATTTCCCAAAAGAATCAACCATTTTAGGACGGGACATGAAATCGGTTCAGCAGGAAGTCGACGAGCGCAGCAACCTCACGGGCACGAACAAATTCGAGCTTTTGCTTTTCCGTCTGGGCGGCGACGCCGAGGGCGAGCATAGCGAGCTGTTCGGCATTAACGTCTTCAAGATCCGCGAGATCGTCGCCATGCCGACGATCACGAAGGTCGCGGGCGCGCCCGACCACGTCATCGGCGTGGTCAACCTGCGCGGCCAGATCATCCAGGTCCTCGACCTGCCGGGCATCGCCGGGGTCACGCCGAAGACGGGCCTGAACATCATGCTGGTGACGGAATTCGCGCGAACCACGCAGGCGTTCGCCGTCGAGAGCGTCGAGGAAATCGTGCGTCTCGACTGGACGCAGGTGATGTCGGCCGAGCACAGCGCCGGCAGCGGCATGGTCACGAGCATCGCGCGCCTGGAAGCGGCGGACGGCCAGCCGGCCCGCCTGGCCCAGGTGCTGGACGTCGAGACGATCCTGCGCAACCTGAACCCGGACGCCCATACGGAGAACATCGAGCAGGCCGTCGGCGGCAAGATGAAACTCAAGCCGGGCGCCGTGATCCTCGCCGCGGACGATTCCGTCGTCGCGCGCGCGCTGATCGAGCAAGGCCTGGACGCGATGGGCCTGCCGTTCGTGATGACGAAGAGCGGCAAGGAATGCTGGGACCAGCTGAACCACATCGCCGAGGCGGCCGAGGCCGAAGGCAAGAGCGTGCACGACAAGGTCGCGCTCGTGCTGACCGACCTCGAGATGCCGGAGATGGACGGTTTTACCTTGACCCGCAATATCAAGTCGAACGCGCGCTTCGGCAACATGCCGGTCGTGATCCATTCGTCGCTGTCGGGCACCACCAACGAGGAACACGTGAAGAACGTGCGTGCCGATGCCTACGTCGCCAAGTTCTCGGCCGAGGACCTGTCGCGCACGCTGCGCACGCTGCTGCGCCAGTAAATACGTCTGCCACGCCGAAAGAAGGCCGATGAGCACCCGCGTGCTCACCGGCCTTTTTTCTGCCTTCTGCCGTTGAGTTGTAATGGGGCAACAGCCAATGTCCGTATGTTGGTAGGAATTTTCCTACGGCAATATTCCTGCCGCATAATGCAGGCAAGACGGTCGCCATTTCACATTCTATGCAACAGCCCACCACGTTCATCGCGAGCATCTGGACCACGGACCGCCAGGGCGCCTGCGCGTCCGCCGTCGACAAGGACGCGGACCTGCCGGCTTTCCCGGTCGGGATGCCCCTCGCCGACTGGGTGCGCGCGCACGCCGTCGACGGGCACGATGCGGCCGCGCGCCTGACGGATGCGCTGGCGCGACAGGCGGCGTTCGACGCCGAGGTCGCCGTCGCCTGCGTGGACGGGCGGGAACGGCGGATCATCGTGTCGGGCTTGCCGCGCCGTGCCGCCGACGGCACGTGCGAAGGCTTCAGCGGCGCATTTGCCGACGTCACCGAACATCAGGAAGCACTCGACGTGCGCACGATCCTGGAAAGCATCGAGGACGGCTTCTTCACGGTCAACCGCAACTGGGAGATCATCTACGCGAACACGCTGGCCGAAGTCTTCGCCGGTGTCGAGCCGGGTTCGTCGAGCGGAAAGGTCTTATGGGACCTGGCCGTGGGACTGGAGGACACGCCGATCGCCGCCACGTACCGGCGCGCGATGGACCGGCGCGAGAACGCGTCGTTCGAAGCGTTCTACGCGCCCGCGGGCGTGTGGCTGACCCTGCGCGTGTACGCGCGCGAGGACGGCCTGTCCGTATTCTTCCACGATATCTCCGACCGCAAGCGCGCGGAGGCGCGCCTCGAGGAGCTGGCCACGCGCGACGATTTGACGGGCCTGCCGAATCGCGCGTGGCTCAACGGTCACCTGAAGGCGATGCTGGGCCGCACGCAAAGCCAGGCCGGGACGACCGTGATGTTCATCGACCTGAACCGCTTCAAGGAAGTCAACGACTCGCTGGGCCATGCGGCCGGCGACAAGCTGTTGCAGCAGGTGGGCCAGCGGCTGCAGTCGTGCATGCGCCCGGGCGACGTGGTGGCGCGGCTGGGCGGCGACGAATTCGTCGTGGCGGCGTCGTGCACGGGCCGCGAGGCGGCGGCCGGCATCGCGCAGCGGCTGCTCAAGACGCTGACCGTCCCGTTCTACGTCGACGGCCTGGAGATGTGCGTGGGGGCGTCGATCGGCATCAGCCTGTCCGGCCAGGACGCGGCGACGCCGGACCTCCTGTTCCAGAACGCGGACACGGCGATGTACAAGGCGAAGGCGCTGGGCGAGAGCTCGTACCAGTTCTTCGAACCGGAGATGAGCGTCGAGGCGCGGCGCCGCCTCCAGATCGAGGCGGCGCTGCGGCGCGCGCTGGAGCTGGGCCAGTTCGAGCTGTACTACCAGCCCCGCATCGACGTACGTACCTTGCGCCTGCGCGGCGTGGAGGTGCTGCTGCGCTGGACGCATCCGGAGCTGGGCCGCGTATCGCCGCTCGAATTCATCCCGATCGCGGAAGAGCGCGGGCACATCGAGGCGATCGGCAAATGGGTGCTGCGCGAGGCGTGCCGCGTCGGCAAGCGCCTCGGCGACAAATACGGCACGGTGCTGCACGTGTCGGTGAACGTGTCGGCCCGCCAGCTGCGCTCCGCCGACCTCGTGACGGAAGTCGAGCAGGCGTTGCGCGACTCCTGCTTCCCGCCGCGCGCGCTGGAGCTGGAGCTCACGGAAAGTGCGCTGATCGACGACACCGAACAATCCGTCGACGTGCTGCGCCGCCTGAAGCGCCTGGGCGTGACCCTGGCGCTGGACGATTTCGGCACCGGCTATTCGAGCCTGTCGTACCTGAAGCGCTTCCCCGTCGACGTGCTCAAGCTGGACCGCTCGTTCTTCCTCGAACAGTCGCTCGATGCGAACGGCGACGAAATCGTCTCCGCCCTCGTGCACATGGCGCATGCGCTGGGCCTGAAGGTCGTCGCCGAAGGCATCGAGACGGAAGACGTGATGGAAACGCTGCGCGCTTGCCGCTGCGACGAGGCGCAGGGCTATCTGTTCGCGCGGCCCATGGCCTTGCCGGAGTTCGACAAATTCCTGCAGTGCGAGGTGCCGGGCGCCATCGCCGCCTGAACTAGCGCGCGCGGACCAGCGACGCTGCGCCCAGTCCCAGCAGCGGCAACAGCGCGGCCAGCGCAAACGTCGCATGCGTGGCCGCCGCGACCTGCGCCGCCGCCGCATGCGCCGGATCGGGCGCGCCCGCCGCGAACACGGCCCCCAGCAGCGCGGACCCGGCGATCAGCCCAAGCTGCCGGGCCAGATTGAGAAGTCCCGCCGCGACGCCGCGCCGGTCGATGCCGGCCGCTTCCATCACGGCCGTGTTGTTCGCGGCCTGGAACAGCGCATAGCCTGTCGTCAGCACGGCCAGCGGCACGATCCATCCCGCCACGCCGGCCGCGCGCGGCGCCAGCGCCACGACGCCGGCTCCCACGGCCATTGCCGCGAGACCCGCCATGCCGGTGCGGCGCGCGCCGTGGCGATCCACGAGGCGTCCGGCCGGCACGCCCGCCAGCGCCGCGACGAGCGGGCCGGCCGCCAACGCGAGGCCGACCCCGCCTGCGCCAAGGCCCAGCGCGCGCCCGAGGTAGAACGGGCCGACGAGCATCGTCGTCATCATCAGCGCCATCGTCAGCGCGCTTGTCGCAAAGCCTGTCGCCGTTACGCGGTCGCGCAGCAGCGCGAGCGGGACGAGCGGCGCCCGTGCCCGCGCCTCGACGAGCACGAAAGCCGCGGTGCACAGTGCGGCGACGCCGTACGACCAATGCGCGCCGGCGCCCGTGGCGGCCAGCGCGAACGCGAGCAGCGTGCCGACGAGCAGCAGCAGGCCCGCGACGTCGAACGGTCCGCCGCTGCGGACGGTGGCGTCGTCCGGGAGGCGGCGCACGAGCGCGAACGCCAGCACGGCGCCGGGCAGCATCGCGGCGAACACGGCGCGCCAGCCGGGACCTGCGAGCAGCAGGCCGCCCAGCGCGGGCCCGAGCGCCGTGCCGACGGCGGACATGCTGCCCAGCAGTCCCATCGCGCGCCCCGTGCGGCCCTGCGTGTGCCCGGCTGCCAGCGCCATGCCGAGGGCCAGCATGACGGCGGCGCCGAGTCCCTGCAGCGCGCGTGCGGCCACGAGCAGCGGTAACGAGGGGGCGAGGGCGCAGGCGCCGGACGCGGTCGTGAACAGTACGATCCCGGCCAGCAGCACGCGGCGCCGGCCGATCGCATCGCCGAGGCGGCCCGCTCCGACGGCGGCGGCCGTCGCGGCGAGCAGGTAGGCCAGCACGATCCATTGCACGGCCGCGAAGCTGGTACTGAACGCGCGCTGCAACGTGGGCAGGGCGACGTTGACGCTGCTCGCGCCGAACGACGACAGCAGCACGGACAGCGCGAGGCCGGGCAGGGCGCCCGGCGCCGTCGTGCGCGCGGGCGGGGACAGCGTGGCTGGGGAAATGGTCATGATCGTGACAGTCGTGGTCGAGCCATCAGCGTAGGCGAGCCGACGCGCCGGCGGAAGGCGCGCGCGGCGCAATGACACCGTGCACGCGGCGCCATGCCGGGCCGGCCGCCCCACGGCTGTGCTATCGTGCGCGGATGACGATGCCCGACCTGAACCTGCTCGTGACCCTCGACGTGCTGCTGACCGAAGGCAGCGTGGCGGGCGCCGCGCGGCGGCTGAAGCTCAGCCCTTCCGCGATGAGCCGCGCGCTGGCGAGGCTGCGCACCGCGACGGGCGACCCGCTGCTCGTACGCGCGGGCCGCGACCTCGTCCTCACGCCGCGCGCGCTGGAACTGCGCGAGCAGGCCGGCCGCCTCGTGCTCGATGCAGGCCGTATGCTGCGTCCCGCCGAGGACGTGGACCCGGCGAGCATCGTGCGCATGTTCGCGCTGCGCGTGACGGACGGCTTCGTGGAAAACTACGGCCCCGCGCTGCTGGAGAGATTGGAGCGTGACGCGCCCGGCGTGCGCCTGCGCTTCGTGCAAAAGGTGAACAAGGACAGCGCACCGCTGCGCGAAGGCCTGATCGACCTGGAGATCGGCGTGATCGGTGAAGAGACGGCGCCGGAAATCCGCACGCGCGCGCTGTTCCGCGACCGGTTCGTCGGCGCCGTGCGGGCGGACCATCCGCTGGCGGCGGGCGACGTCACACCGGCGCGGTTCGCCGCCTGCCGGCACGTGTCGGTATCGCGCCGCGGCCGCGAACGGGGCGCCATCGATGCGGCCCTCGCCCCGCTGGGCCTCGAGCGGCCCGTCGCGGTGCTCGTCGGCTCGTTCGCCACGGCGCTCGCGCTGGCGCGCGCGTCCGACCTCGTCGCCAGCGTCCCCGAGCGCCACACCGCGCGGCTGCGCGACGGCATGCACACGTTCGGACTCCCGGTCGGCACGCCGCCGCTCACGGTGTCGATGTTGTGGCATCCGCGCATGGAGGCCGATCCGGCGCACCGCTGGCTGCGGCGCTGGGTCTACGAGGTCTGTGCCGGCGCGCCCGCCGACTGACCGTCAGCGCGCGTAGCTGGGCTGCTTCGGATCGTAGGTCCAGCCGGGGACGAGGTAGCGCATGGCCATCGCATCGTCGCGCGCGGCGCCTGCCACTTTCTTGTACAGCGCGTGCGCTTCCTCGATGCGCGCCATGTCGGGCGCGATGCCGAGGCCCGGCGCGTCCGGCACGACGACCTGGCCGCCGACGATGCGCAGCGGTTCCTTGGTGAGGCGTGCGCGGCCTTCCTGCCAGATCCAGTGCGTGTCGATCGCCGTGATGTCGCCCGGCGCCGCGGCTGCGCAGTGCGTGAACATGGCGAGCGAGACGTCGAAATGGTTGTTCGAGTGCGAGCCCCATGTGAGGCCCCAGTCGTGGCACAACTGCGCGAGGCGCACGGAACCCTGCATGGTCCAGAAGTGCGGATCGGCGAGCGGGATGTCGACGGCGCCCAGCAGGTGCGAATGGGCCATCTGGCGCCAGTCCGTCGCCACCATGTTCGTCGCCGTGCGGATGCCGGTGGCGCGCTTGAATTCGGCCATGACCTCGCGGCCCGAATAGCCGTCTTCCGGTCCGCACGGGTCTTCCGCATACGACAGCACGTGGCCCTGGCCCTTGCACGCGGCAATCGCCTGCGCCAGCGACCACGCGCCGTTCGGGTCCAGCGTCGCGCGCGCGTCCGGGAAGCGCCGCTTGATGGCGGCCACTGCCTCGACCTCGTCCTCCGGCCGCATCACGCCGCCCTTCAGCTTGAAGTCGCGGAAGCCGTATTTATCGACGGCGGCCGAGGCGAGATCCGCGATCCGTTCGGGCGTCAGCGCTTCCTCGTCGCGCACCTTGTACCAGCCGTCCTTTGCGGCGTCGCCGTCGTAGGGCAGGTCCGTGTGCGTGCGGTCGCCGATGTAGAACAGGTAGGCGAGCATCGTCACGTGGCTGCGCTGGCGGCCGTTGCCGAGCAGCTCGCACAGCGGCACGCCCAGGTGCTGGCCCAGCAGGTCGAGCAATGCCGCTTCCACCGCGGTCACGACGTTTTCCAGCCGCAGGTTGATCTCGTGCGGCTGTTTCATGACGGCCGCCTCCGCGTTCGTCGTCACCTGGTGGCTGGGTCCCGCCACGGCCCCGCGCAGCGCGTTCAACGTGAGGTTGTAGCGCGCGACTTCGGTCCCGGTGACGAGCGGCACCAGGCGCTCCAGCGCGCGCAGGATGCCGTTCGATCCCGGCACTTCGCCCATGCCCGTGTTGCCGGCGCTGTCCTTCAGCAGCACGAGGATGCGGGTGAAGTAGGGCGCGTGCGCGCCGCACAGGTTCAAAAGCATGCTGTCGCGGCCGGCCACGGGAATCACCTGCATCTCGGTGACGATGGGGCTGACGGCGCGCTGGATGAGGGGCATAACGGTCTCCTGGTGATGACGGGCATACGAAAAACATTGTTCGCGTTGCCGGTAACATTGTTCTACACTAGAATGGTAGCGCAACCATTTGCTCAGTGTGAAGGAATAACGATGTCGCGTCAATCGATTCTGGCTGCGAGCCTCCTCTGCGTAGCCCTTGCCGGCTGTGTTTCCGCCCCATCCGGCGCAGCGTCCGATCCGCCTGCCGGTGCCCACTGGGTGGCCTCCTGGGGTAGCGCACAACTCGTGCCGGAAGGCCAGAACGAATTGCCGGCCGCGCAGTGGCGGGACGCGAGCCTGCGCCAGGTCGTGCGCGTGTCACTGGGCGGCAGCCGGCTGCGGGTGCGGCTCAGCAACGTGTTCGGCACCGCGCCGCTCGTGATCGACGGGGGCAGCGTCGCGCTGGCGACCACGCCCGGCAAGGCCGACGTCGATGCCGCCAGCGTACGGCCGCTGCGCTTCGGCGGTGCTGCGGCCGTGACGATACCCGCCGGTGCAGAATACGTGAGCGACCCCGTCGAGCTGGTCCACGCGGCCGGTGCCGACCTCGCGATCTCGCTGCATTTCACGGAGGCGCCCGCGCGCCAGACGGGCCATCCGGGCGCGCGCGCGACGAGCTTCCGCGTTGCGGGCAACCAGGTGCGGGCGGCGAGCTGGCCTGGGGCCGACACGTTCACGCGCTGGTACCAGATCGCCGGCGTCGACGTATTGGCGGGTAGCGGCACGCACACGGTCGTCGCGATCGGCGATTCGATCACGGACGGCTACGGCGTCCAGCCGGATACCTATGCGCGCTGGACGGACGGCCTCGCCGTGCGCCTGCGTGCCGCGGGCGTATCGGAGGTCGGCGTCGTCAACGCGGGCATCGGCGGCGGGCGCATGCTGCGCGACGGGCTCGGG
This sequence comes from Massilia pinisoli, assembly GCF_024753285.1. Classification (GTDB taxonomy): domain Bacteria; phylum Pseudomonadota; class Gammaproteobacteria; order Burkholderiales; family Burkholderiaceae_D; genus Telluria; species Telluria pinisoli. Next base: position 31,244 of record NZ_JANUGW010000001.1, read on the forward strand.
CCGAACCTCGTGTCACGCTTCGACCGTGACGTGCTGGCGCGGCCCGGTGTCTCGCATGCCATCGTCATGATCGGCGTGAACGACTTCGGCGTGCAGCATCGGAGCAAGGAAGACAGCCCGGCGGAACGGGGGCGGCTCGTGCACGACCTGGAAGAGGCCTACCGCCAGATCGTCGCGCATGCGCATGCGCGGGGCGTCTGCGTGCTGGGTGCCACGATCACGCCGTACGGCGGCAGCGGCTATTACGCGCCGGGTCCGGACAACGAGGCCGACCGACTGGCCTACAACGCGTGGATCCGCGGCGCGGGCGTCGTCGACGGGGTCGTCGATTTCGATGCCGCGCTGCGCGACTCCGCTCGTCCCGACCATCTGCGTCAGGCGCTCGACAACGACGGCCTGCATCCGTCGCCGGCCGGCTACCGCGCGATGGCGGACGCCGTCCCGCTGGACCTCCTGAAGACCTGTCATCCACGACCAGGGAACCCATGAAATCGTTCGCCGCAGCCTTCCTGCTTGCCGCCGCCGTCGCGCAACCCGCCTGGGCGCTGGGCGAGCGTCCGTTCGTGACCTTCGAACCTGGCCCCGACGCCGTCGTGCTGGCGCGCGCCGGCCAGGGCGCGAGCATCGTCGTCGACCCCGCCGATTTCGCCGGCGTGCGCCGCGCCGCGGCGGACTTGCAAGGCGACGTGGAGCGCGTGTCCGGCACACGCCCGCCGCTCGTGGCATCCGACACCGTGGCGCGTGGATCCGACGTCGTCATCGTGGGCACGCTCGGTAAAAGCGCGTTGATCGACAGGCTGGTGCGTGCTCACAAGATCGATACGAAGGCGCTGCGCGGCAAATGGGAAGGCTATCTCGTGCAGGCCGTGCGCAATCCGCTGCCCGGCGTCGCGCGCGCCCTCGTCGTGGCGGGCAGCGACAAGCGCGGTACGATCTACGGCCTGTACACGGTGTCGGAACAGATCGGCGTCTCGCCGTGGCACTGGTGGGCCGACGTGCCGGCACCGCACCACGACGTGCTCGCCGTGGCGGCCGGCACGCGCGTCGTCGACGCGCCCGTCGTGCGCTACCGGGGCATCTTCCTGAACGACGAGGCGCCGGCATTGTCCGGCTGGGCGAAGGAAAAATTCGGCGGGTTGAACCATCGGTTCTACGCCAAGGTCTTCGAACTGATCCTGCGCATGCGCGGCAATTACCTGTGGCCCGCGATGTGGAACAACGCGTTCTTCGACGACGACCCGGAAAACGGCCCGCTCGCCGACGAGATGGGCATCGTCATGGGCACGTCACACCATGAACCGATGATGCGCGCCCAGCAGGAGTGGCACCGCATCGGCATGGGGCCGAAGCAGTGGAACTACGACACGAACAAGGACAGGCTGCAGGCGTTCTGGCGCGGCGGCTTCCAGCGCGCGCGCGACTGGGACAAGGTCGTCACGATGGGCATGCGCGGCGACGGCGACGAGCCGATGGCCGAGCACGCGGACCTGCACCTGCTCGAGCGCATCGTCGCCGACCAGCGCCGGATCATCGGGGAGGAAACGGGCAAGCCGCCGGCACAGACGCCGCAGCTGTGGGCGCTGTACAAGGAAGTGCAGGAGTACTACGACAAGGGCATGCGCGTGCCGGACGACGTCACGTTGCTGTGGTGCGACGACAACTGGGGCAATATCCGCCGCCTGCCGACGCCGGACGAACGCCGGCGCGCAGGCGGCGCAGGTATCTACTACCACTTCGACTACGTCGGTGGCCCGCGCTCGTACAAATGGATCAACGTGACGCCGCTGCCGAAAGTGTGGGAGCAGATGCACCTGGCGTGGCGCTACGGGGCCGACCGCCTGTGGATCGTGAACGTCGGCGACCTGAAGCCGATGGAAGTGCCGATCGAGTTCTTCCTGACCTATGCGTGGAACCCGCAAGCGTGGCCGGCGGAGCGCCTGCCCGACTACTTGAAGCTGTGGGCGACGCGCGAATTCGGCGCGGCCGACGCGGCGGAAATCGCGGACATCGTCGCCACGTACGCCCGCTACAACGGCCGGCGCAAGCCTGAGCAGCTGACGCCGGACACGTACAGCGTTGCGAACTACCGCGAGACCGAACGCATCGTCGCCGGTTGGCGCGACCTGGCCGCGCGCGCGGCGCGGGTGAAGGCGCGTCTCGCACCTCCACAGCGCGATGCCTTCTTCCAGCTCGTCGAACATCCCGTGCGCGCGGCCGGCACGCTCGGCGAACTGTATGCGACGGTGCAGGCCAACCGTATCCACGCGCAGCAAGGCCGTGCGGACACGAATGCCCTCGCAGCGCGCGCCCGCGACCTGTTCGCCGAGGACGCGGCGATCTCGCGGGCGTACCACGAGATCAACGGCGGTAAGTGGAATCACATGATGGCGCAGACGCATATCGGCTACACGAGCTGGCGCGACCCCGACACGAACATCATGCCCGACGTGCGCGAGATCGCGCTTCCGGCAGCGCCTGCGCTGGGTGTGGCCGTGGAGGGCAGCGAGGCTGCGTGGCCCACGTCGGCCACGCTGCGCCTGCCGCCGTTCGAACCGTTCGACAAATCGGCCCGCTATGTCGAGGTGTTCGACCGCGGCGCGGCACCGCTCGTGTGGCATGCCCGCGCGGACGCGCCGTGGATTTCGCTGAGCGAGGTTGAAGGCACGACGGCCGGGACGCAGCGCATCGAGGTCGACGTGCGCTGGGATCGGGTGCCGGCAGGTGCTCAGGCTGGCAACGTGGTCGTGACGGGCCCGGACGGGCAGGCCGCCACCATCGAGGTGCCGCTGCGGCACGGGGACCAGCGCGCCGCGTCCGTCGTTGGCTTCGTCGAGACGGGCGGCACTGTCGCCATCGAGGCCGAGCACTACGCGCGCGCCGTCGCGCCGGAAGGCCGGTCATGGCTGCGCGTGCCCGGCCTGGGCCGCACATTGTCGGGCATGACGACCATGCCCGCCGTCGCGCCGGGCGTGCTGCCTGCCGCGGCGCCGCGGCTCGAGTACGACGTCTATCTGTTCGAGCCGGGCAAGGTGGACGTGCAGGCCACGTTGTCGCCGACCTTGAAATTCCAGCCGGGAGCGGGCCTGCGTTACGCCGTCGCCATCGACGACGAGCCGCCGCAGATCGTCGACGTGCACGCGGACGGCTCGCTGCGGCACTGGGAGAAGATCGTGTCGGACGGCGTGGCGCAGTTCACGACGGCGCACGCCGTCAACGCGGCCGGGCGCCATACGCTGAAGGTGTGGGCACTGGATCCGGGCATCGTGCTGCAACGGATCGTGATCGATGCGGGCGGGTTGAAGCCGAGCTATCTGGGCCCGCCGGAAAGCCCGCGCATCGGCGTCGATTAATCAGTCGGAATGCGCGACACGCAGCCCGCCCTTGCGGTCGGGCAGCCAGACTTCGGCCAGGTCGGAACTGACGTCGAAGAACCCCAGTTCGTGCTTGGCCGCGAGCCGGTGCACGGCTTCCCACGCGGCGTCGATCTTGTCCCAGTCGAGGAACGACATATAGATCAGCGCGCGGCCGATCGTGTAGTCGGTGCCGGATTCCGGGGTCGGCTCCGGCACGTCGGCCGGCGCGGGCGGGAATTCGGCCGCGAGGTCGGCGTAGAACGCCTGCAGCGCGGGCGCGGCGACGGCGGGGTCGTCGTAGCCGTGGCCTTCGTCCCAGGCCGTCTGCGCGTCGTACCAGTCGAGGAAGGCGGGGCGTTTCGCGGGCGCGACGTCGGGCGCGAACACCATCAGGTCGTAACTCATCGTGCGGTTCTTTCGGTGCGGGTCATCGTGGACCATGACGATACCTGCTCGGTGCCTGTGGCGCAAATGTCGAATGACGGCATTCGATTGGCAGTTCTGGTTCCAGCGGTGCAAAAAAGATAATATGCTGGGCCAGCCACGGTGGCGTCGCCACCAGTCCGAACGCATCGACCACACGGAGTCCGCATGAAAGCCATCGTCAAGACCTTGCTCGCCGCCGTCCCGTTCCTTGCCGCCCAGGGCGCGTGGGCCGGGTCGACCTATACGTACAGCGCTGTCGGCACGCCGTCGGCGCCCGTCAGCGCGAAGCCCGTGTCGTGCGTGGGCACGGCGTGCACACCGTCCGTCGTCCTGATGGGCGGCGGCTACGACGTGGGCGAGGCGTTCCGCTGGATGATCGCGCAGGCGGGCATCACGCGTGCGACGGGCGGCCGCTTCGTCATCCTGCGCGCCACCGGCACCGATGCGTACAACGGCTATATCTACAGCCATCTGGGCCAGGTCGACCCGACGACGCCGAAGAACTACGAGACGGTCGGCGGCATCGACCTGGGCGTGACGTCCGTCGAAACGCTCGTGATCCCGACACGCAAGGCCGCGGAGGACCCGTTCGTGCAGGGCGTGATCGCCAAGGCGAGCGCCATCTTCATCGCCGGCGGCGACCAGGCGGACTACTATAATTTCTGGCAGGGCACGGCGCTGGACACCGCGCTGCAGAAGGCAATGAGCGCGGGCATTCCCGTCGGCGGCACGAGCGCCGGTAATGCGATGCTGGGCCAGTACGCGTTCGCGGCGCTGAACGGCAGCGTCACGTCCGGCCAGGCCCTGGCCGATCCGTTCAACCGCACCATGACGATCGATCCGCTGAACACGTCGTCGAAGAAATTCGTGCAGACCGGGAGCTTCCTCGCCATCCCGTCGCTGGAAAAGACGATCACGGACGACCACTTCAACACGCGCGATCGCCTGGGGCGCCTGTTCGGCTTCGTCGCCCGCATCGGCAACGGCTGTCCCGGCGGCGCCGAGGCGTTCGATGCCGTGGTGGGCGTCGGCATCGACGAGGAGACGGCGCTGCTCGTGTCCGGCCCGCGCGGCAGCGTGAAGGCGCAGCTCGTCGCCAATCCGTACAACACGGACAACACGACGCCGTCGTACACGGCGCAGAACTCCGCCTATTTCACGAAGATCGTGCGTACGCCGTCGCAATGCGTGGCCGGCAAGCCGCTGAACGACAACGCCGGCATCCAGGTCTACCGCATGAGCGCCCAGCTGGCGCAGCCATCGCCGTATCCGACTGCCCCGCAATACAGCTTCAAGTCGCAGGCGACGTTCAACCTGTCGGCCTGGACGCAGCAGGCCGCGCAGACCTACGCGGACGGCTCGTCGCTGAACGGACCGTACGTGTACGGCACCGCCAACGGCGCCGTCCTGGGCAACCAGGTCCACTGATCCGGCGCGGCATGGCGGTCACGATCGACCCGGACGACGTCGAGTTCAGCGCCGTGCGCGCGCAAGGGCCGGGCGGGCAGAACGTGAACAAGGTGTCGAACGCCGTGCAGGCACGTTTCGACATCGGGGCCTCGTCGCTGCCGCCGCAGGTGAAGGACCGCCTGCGCGCGCTCCCGGACGCGCGCATCACGCGCGAGGGCGTCGTCGTCATCAAGGCCCAGCGCTCGCGCAGCCTGGAACGTAACCGGGAAGACGCGCTCGCACGGCTGCAGGCGCTCGTCGACGCCGCGGCCGACGTGCCCCGCGCGCGCAAGGCGACTCGGCCCACGCTGGGGTCGCAGCGGCGCCGGCTCGAGGCCAAGACGCGCAGCGGGCAGGTCAAGGCGCTGCGCGGCAAAGTGCGCGACTGAGCGACCTATATCGAAAACCGCTTTTGCCATACGAAGATGCCATGCCTGACTGATAGCGGTTAACAAAGAGTGTTAGCACGATTGACTCGCTGAACAGCCGTCCCTACGATCGCTCCACAATCACAAAGATCATCGCCGCGCCCGCGGCCGCTCGCCCGCCGTTCGACTCGATGCAGGCTGCGGCATGCCACGCCCCCGGCTGCCGCGCGGACGTCCGTCCGCATCACGTGGGGCATACAAAGAGGAGATACGATGAAGAAGGCACTTTGCACGACAGCATTGGCAATCGCAATCGGCTTCACCCTTCCGGCGCACGCGGCGACGTGGGCAACCTCCGCGCAGTACGGCTCGGCCCAGTTCGGCCCATACAACTTCAACAACGACGTCTGGGGACAGGGCGCTGGCCCACAAACGCTGTGGGTCAATTCGCCCACCGACTGGGGCGTGTGGGCCGACCACCCGAACACGGGCGGCATCAAGTCGTACCCGCACATCAGTTACTACGTCGGCAAGCAGGTCGGTTCCCTGTCACGCCTGACGTCCTCGGTCACGACGACCACGCCAGGCGGCGGCGCGTGGGAGACGACGTACGACATCTGGGACACGAACCACGCCTACGAGATCATGCTGTGGGCGAATTCCACGGGCTGGTCGAACGGCTGCGGCAACGTCAAGCCGATCTCGTACAACTGGGACGGCAACGGGTGCGCGATCCCGGTCTACTGGAACGTGAACGTGGGCGGCAGCACGTGGAACGTCTTCCGCGGCAGTAACGGCAACAACCAGGTGTTCTCGTTCCTGCGCACGTCGAACACGAACAGCCCGAACGTCGACGTCCTGGCGATCCTGCGCTACCTGCAGAACATGGGCTGGATGGGCAATGTGACCGTCGGCGACGTGCAGTTCGGGTTCGAGATCACGTCGTCCGCGGGCGGCATGAACTTCGGCGCACGGAACTTCACGGTGACGGCGTACTGACCGGAGCCCGTGGCGACGCCAGCCGCAGGGCGCAGACGCGATCGCGCCCGCCGCGCTTGGCGTCGTACATCAGCTTGTCGGCGGCGGCGATGAGGTCGCGCAGGACGCGGTCCGCGTCGTCGCTCCCGGAGTCGGCGCAGGCGACGCCGAAGCTCGCGGTCGTGCGCACCAGGGTCGTGCCGTCGCCGGCTGCGACGCCCGTCGCCGCGAAACGCGTCCTCAAGCGTTCGGCCAGGCGGATACCGCCGTCGACGTCCGTACCGGGGAGGATCGCGAGGAATTCCTCGCCGCCGTAGCGCACGACGCTGTCGATGCCGTCGCGCGTCATCGCGCCGAGCAGATCGGCGAAGCTGCGCAGCACGGCGTCGCCGCATGCGTGGCCATACGTGTCGTTGATCCGCTTGAAGTTGTCGATGTCGCACAGGACCACCGTCAGCGGACCGCCCGCCGTGCGCGGGCCGGGGCGCATCAGGTGGTCGTGCAGGTGGCGCCGGTTGAAGCAGCCCGTCAGGTGGTCGCGCGCGGCCGCGTGTTGCAACTGCGTGCGCGCCTGGTACTCTTCGCGCGACGCGCAGTTGAAGCGCCGCGCCGCCAGCGCGCCGAACGCGTTCGCCAGCAGCAGGAGCATGACCATCGTGACGACGTCCGCGGCCGACATGCGCCCGAACCGCAGCGCCAGCGCGAGGAATGCGGCGGTGGCGCCGGACGCCAGCAGCAGCGCGTTGGCGAAGCTGTTCGGGATGTACAGGTAGATCACGATGAGCATGATCGCGAGCGACATCGCATGCCAGTGGAATTCGCCCGGCCGGCGCACGGCGATGAACATGAAGCAGCCGAGCGCCACGATTTCGGCGGTTGACGCGGCGACGCGTGTGGCGCGGACGGACAGCGGCGTGCGGTACGCGCACCAGGCGCACGTGCCGGCCGTCGCGGCCACGATGCCACGCGCGGCGCACAACTGCAGGAACTGGGGACCGTAGCCGAGCGCGGCGAAGTCGCTGACGGCGAACGCCAGGTAGAACAACGTGCAGAATACGAGCGTGAAGCCGAGCAGGGCACGCGTCTGCGGCAGCTTGTGGGCGAGGAAGGCGGTTTCGTGCGCGAGCTGCGCGAACTCGCCGGTGAGCGGATTGAATGTCATGGGGCGACGGAGGGTGGCGGCCGCGCTGGTCGGCGAGTGCTACAAATTCTATAGCATACTGCCGCCCGGCGCCATGCGTCCGTCGCTGCCCGCCGGGCCGCTGCGGCCCGGCGGGAGCGGATCAGGCCTTCAGGCCGAACAGGGCCGAGCCGTGCGGCGGCACGGTGGCGTTGATCTTGCCGCGCACCGTACCCAGATCGTGCCGCGCCCACAGGTCGCGCACGGCGACGGTGCGGTTGCCCAGGTTCAGGCGCGACAGGTCGAACGCGAAGTCGACCGGCGCGTTGGAGGTGTTGAACAGCGCGAGGTATTGCAGGTCGTGCTGGTCGGCCGAGCGGGCGCTCCAGATGCGGGTGCCCGTATCGGCGCGTTGCGGACGGTTCTCGCGGCTGCGCTGGTTCACTGCCAGCATCTCGGGATTCGTCAGCAGCGCGAGCGTCTTCGCATCCAGGTGGCGCAGGTCGCCGCCCATGATCAGCGGCGAGCGCGCGATGCCCCACAAGGTCATCAGGGTCTGCTGCTCGTCCGGCGTGAACTTGGTGTCGCGCGCGCCGAGCGCGAGGCGGCCCAGCGGCAGCATGTCGGCGTCGGGCCAGGAGCCCGGACCCATCACGGGATTCCAGTTTTCCAGGCGCTGGAACTGTTCTTCCAGCAGGCGCCACTCGTCCCAGAAGTCGTCCGAGATGCGCCACATCTGCGCGTAGTGCGGCACGTGGCGGTCCCAGCGCAGGTCCATCTCGCCCGGCGACAGCGACAGGATGATGGGACGGCCGCTGGCCGCGATGGCCTTGTGCGCCGCCTCGACTTCAGGCCAGTTGCGCTCGTACGGGCGCGACATGTCGTCCATCTTGACGAAGTCCACGCCCCATTCGGCGTACTGCTTGAAGACGGAATTGTAGTATTCCTGGGCGCCCGGTTTCGTCACGTCGACGCCGTACATGTCGCCGTTCCACTCGCAGATTGCCTTCGTGTCGGCGATGTCCTGCGCGTGCAGGTTCGTGCCGAGGATAGCGGTGTTCTTTTGCACGGCCTGGCGCGGGATGCCGCGCATCAGGTGGATGCCGAACTTCATGCCGCGCTTGTGGATCTGGTCGGCGAGCTTCTTGAAGCCGGCGCCGCCGGCCGCGGACGGGAAGCGGTTCGGTGCCGGCTGCAGGCGGCCGTACTGGTCCATCGTCAGCTCCGCGTCCTTGCGGTACGTGTAGCTGTTCGCGTTCGGCTCGTACCACTGGATGTCGACCGTGAAGACGGTGTACCCGGACGGCAGCAGCTTCGCGACCATGATGTCGGCGTTTTCCAGCGCCTGCGCTTCGGTGATCGTGGGGCCGAACGAGTTCCAGCTGTTCCAGCCCATCGGCGGCGTCGGTGCCAGCACGGCGCCGGCTGCTGCCGCGGCGGCGGTCTTTTTCGGCGTCGCCGCGTTGGCGGAGGAAGAGGGCACGCCAGCCGCTGCGGCGGCGGCGCTGGCGAGGGAGGTGGCGAGGAGACGGCGGCGATTCGGGTTCATGGGGGGCGTAACCTGTAGTTGAGTTATCGCGCGAGTATAGAGTTGGTTCGGCCGACGCACTAATAACAACTTTGCGCCAACCGATGTCCAAAATGATATCGCAGCCTCAAGCCTGGCGTGGCGGCGCGGCCTTGATGGCATCGGCGATCGCCTGGCGCATTGGCTTCGCCTTCAATTGCGCGTCGAACGGCGTGGGCCGCATCGGCAGCTTGTCCGTGCGCGGCGCCTCGTCCCACGTCTGCAGCCAGCTGACGTTGTCCGCGAGGCCCCACACGAGGATGTCGCGCAGGCGCGGGTACGACAAGGTGACGTCCAGGTAGTCGCGCGTGGCCGCCGCGACGCCGGCGTCTCGTTTGGCGATGTCGGCCGGCAGGCGGCGGTCGTTCACGTCCAGTTCCGTGATCAGGAGGTCGTAGCCCATGCCCGTCACCTCGTCGAGGAATTTGCGCCATTCGACGAGGTCCGCATGACCCTTGTCCGTTTCATCCCAGGAGCCGATATGGCTCTGCAGGCCCAGCGCGTTGACCGGCGTGCCGCGCTTCTTGAGGTCGGCCAGCAGCGCGAGGACACCAGCCCGGTGCTTCGCACTGCCCGCGTCGCCGCGCATATAGTCGTTGTACACGAGTTGCGCCTGCGGCGCGTATTCGTGCGCCAGGCGGAACGCGAGGTCGATCTGCTCGAGGGCGCCCAGCGGCCGCGTGAGCGCGTTCTGGCGCAGCTTGCCGTCGGCCGGGTCGACGGCTTCGTTGACAACGTCCCAGCTCTTGATGGTTTTGCCGAAGTGGCCGCACACGGTGCTCACGTGCGTGCGCATCAACTGCTCGACGGTCTTCGCGGGCTGCGGCCCGAAGTTCTGCTTGGCGACCCAGGCCGGCAGCCACTTCTCGGCCTGCCAGAACAGGTTGTGGCCGCGCACGGCGATGCCCTTGTTTTTGGCCCACGCGATCACGTCGTCGGCGGGACCGAAGTTCGCTTTGCCGGGCGCCGGTTCCAGCGCCTGCCATTTCATCTCGTTTTCCAGCACGATCAGATTGCATTCGCGCTCGACGAGGCCGCGGTAGGCCGCGTCGCCGAGCTGGTTGCGGCCGGCGCTGATGGCGGTACCGAAGCGCATGCCCTTGCGGGCGGCGATGTCCTTCAGTCCTTCCCCGGCGGGGCCTTGGGCGCGCGCGAACGGCGCGATGCCCGGCAGCAGGGCGGCGCCGGCGAGCGCCTGGATGATCTCTCGTCGTGTAGTCATGTTGTGTCCTTCTGTTTTGCGTGGTGGTGTAAATGCGGGTCAGCCGTGACCGGGCGCGAACGGGAAAGACAGCGACCGGTAATGATCAAGTGCGTGGTCGGGCGCGCGCACGCCGGCCGGCAGCGGCAGGCCGGAGCGCTGCTGGAAATAGGCGATGCACGCGTCGCGCCACCACTGCGCCTCGCGCCGCTGCTGGGCGAGGCGCTGGGCGACGTCAACGTAGCGGCGCGCGTCGACGTACGGCCGCAGGCGCTGCCACTCGGCCTGCATCGCGTCGACCTCGTCCACGCCATGGTCGTAGTGCGCGACCAGCTCGTCCCACAAGGTGCGGCCGGACGGCATGCGGAAATCCCAGGGCAGGTGGTGGAACCACAGCAGCAGCTCGGGAGGTGTGGTGGCCGGGTCGGCAAAGCGGCGCGCGACCTCGGGCGCGTACTGGGCCACGGCGTTACTGCCCGTCGCCGTGCGGTCGAAGCCGATGCCGTCCTTGCCGGCGCGGTGGTAGTACACGGGGTTCCAGTCGGCGCGTCCCAGGTCGTCGACCCACGGCGCGGGACCGTAGTGGTGGCCCGTGCCCATCATATGGTGCAGGCCGAGGGGCGTCATGTAGTCGACAGCCGCTTCGCGCGAGCGCATCATCATGTCGACGACGGGGTCGACGACGCGCGCATCCGGCGCGAACGTCAGTCCCGCCCATTCGCGCGCGACGGCGCGGCTGTCCAGGTCGGGGCTCCACGCGAGCCGGCCGAACGCGTACCAGTTGGCCTGGTCGAACGTGGAACCCGTCCAGTTGCGGCTCGATCCGATGTTCGCGACGCCGGCGATGCCGCCCACGCGTCCCTGCTGAGCGCCTGCCAGCACGCGCGCTACCGTCATCGGCTGGCCTCCCGCGCGCGTGTCGAAGCGCAGCGTTTCCTGGAACAGCGGGCCGAGGTAGACGAGGTGCGTGGCGAAGCCCAGGTATTCCTTCGTCACCTGGAATTCCATCATCAGGGGCGTGTGCGGCATGGCGCCGAACAGCGGGTGCGCCGGTTCGCGCGGCTGGAAGTCGATGGCGCCGTTCTTCACCTGCACGAGGACGTTGTCGTCGAACTTGCCGTCGAGCGGCTGGAACTGGTCGTACGCCTGCGCGGCGCGGTCGCTGGCCTGGGCGGGATGGGTGGGCGGGCTGTAGACGAACGCGCGCCACATGACGACGCCGTGGTGCGGCGCGAGCGCCCGCGCCAGCATGTTGGCGCCGTCCGCGTGGTTGCGGCCGTAGTCCTGCGGCCCCGGCTGGCCTTCCGAATTCGCCTTCACGAGGAAGCCGCCGAAATCGGGGATCGTGCGGTAGATCTCGTCCGCCTTGCGCGCCCACCATGCCGCGACGGCCGGGTCGAGCGGGTCGGCCGTCTTCGTCTCCTTCAGCTCCAGCGGCGTCGACCAGCGCACGGACAGGTACACGCGGATGCCGTATGGCCGCAGCACGTCCGCGATGGCGGCCGTCTTCGCGATGAAGGCGGGGCTCAGCATCTCGGCTTTCGCGTTGACGTTGTTCAGCACCGCGCCGTTGATGCCCAGCGACGCGTTGGCGCGCGCGTAATCCGTGTAGCGCGGGTCGACGATGTTCGGCAGTTCCCACCAGTTCCAGATCGACTCGCCCGCATAGCCGCGCTCCACGGTGCGGTCCAGATTGTCCCAGTGGTCCAGCACGCGCAGCGGCAGCGCCGGCTCGTCGAGAAGGGCGATCCGGTCCGGCGCGGCGCCCAGCTGCAGCTGGCGCAGCCATGCGAAGCTGCCGTACAGGAGGCCGATGTCCGTGTTCGCCGCGATCAGCGTGACAGGTGCGCCGTCGACGCGCGCGCGACGCACGACATAGCCCTCGGTGCCGGCCTTGGCGAGCGCGGCGCGCAACGCGTCGGCATCGGCGAGGCCTGCGGGCAGGCTCGCGGCGCGTGCGAGGACGACGGTGCCGGCGCGCGGTTGGGCGGCCAAGGCGATCTTGTCGGACGTGCGTCCCAGCAGGCCGGCGAGGCCGCGCCGGAGTTCCGCGGTGGCCGCGCGGACGGTCGGGGTGTCGCTTGGGGCCGCGATGCCGGTGGCGGCCGCGGCCAGTGCCGCGCGCGGGGCCGTGGGCAGGGGCCGGTAGCGCAGCCACAAGTCGTAGCCGTCTTCGTCGGCGGCACGGGCAACGTGCGTGGCGAACAGGCCGAGGAGGGCGGTCAGCACGAGCGCCGCCGTCAGGCGTGCGCGTGCACACCGCATCAAATACTGCATCGTAGTCTCCGTTATCGTTATGGTGCCGGTGCGGCGGCCCGCCCGGCGTTCGAATGTTAGCGCAAACTCTTGAATTACGAAATCGATTTCTGAGTGTTTACGGTCACTTTTATGGCTATCTTTGCATGCCCCGGCAGTGTTAAGATAGCGCAAACAAAAAATCGACAGGAAGCGGGAGAACATGACCAAAGCCAAAGCAGAGTCCGTCCAGGAAGAGGTGGAGCGCCGGGGCCAGCCGACGATGGCGGACGTCGCCAAGCTCGCGGGCGTGTCCGCGATGACGGTGTCGCGCGTCATGAACGGCAAGGGCCTCGTGCGCGAGAGCACGCGCCGCAAGGTGGCGGAGGCCGTGGCGGCGCTGAATTACACGCCGAACCAGGAAGCGCGCAACCTCGCCGGCTCCAAGCCGATCCGCGTCGGCTTCTTGTACAGTAACCCGAGCGCCGCCTATTTGAGCGAATTCCTCGTCGGTCTCCTGAGCCAGTCGGGCCTGAACAACGTCCAGCTGTTCGTCGAAAAATGCGAGGCCGGCGAGCAGGAAGCCGAGCAGACCAAGCGCCTCGTCGAGAACGGCCTGGACGGCATCATCCTGCCGCCGCCGCTGTGCGACAGCGAGGCCGTGCTGTCGACGATCGCCGGTGCCGGCATCCCCGCCGTCGTCGTCGCGTGCGGTCTGCCGGACAGCCGCGTGGGCGCCGTCAGCATCGACGACTTCGAGGCCGCGCACGCGATGACGCGCCACCTGATCAACCTGGGTCACCACCGCATCGGCTTCGTCGTCGGTCATCCGAACCAGACCGCCAGCGCGCGCCGCCTGCAAGGCTATCGGGCGGCGATCGCCGAGATGGGCGCGGACGCATCCGAGGAACTGGTGGTGCCGGGCATGTTCACCTACCGCTCCGGCCTCGATGCGGCCGAGCACCTGCTGGCGCTGGAAGAGCGTCCCACCGCCATCTTCGCCAGCAACGACGACATGGCGGCGGCCGCTGTCGCCGTCGCGCACCGGCTGGGCCTCGACGTGCCGGGTGACCTCACCGTCACCGGCTTCGACGACACCGCGCTCGCGACGACGATCTGGCCGGAACTGACGACCGTGCGCCAGCCCATCGCCGGCATGGCGCGCGAAGCCGTCCAGGCGCTCGTGCGCCGCGTGCGCGCGCTGCGCGAGGGCGAGGTGGCGGAACCCGAACAGGTCCGCATGGACTTCGAACTGGTGCGCCGCCAGTCCGACGCCGCGCCGCGCACCCGTCCGTCGGCACTGCTGCCGCTCGCGGCGGCCAAGCGCGCCGGCTGATCACCCTTCCGGCCGCGGCGTCCGCCGCGGCCATCATCCCCGCCACATCTTTCTCCGCTTATGCAAGGCGCATAAGCTGTTCACGCAAACATCCCATTTTCCCTCTTTCCCGGCCGTTTCCGCCGACGCGCGGGCCGCTTGCGTCGCCTTCGCCGGACATCTTCCGAATAATTGATTGACAAGGGCTAAATCCGCCGATTAGACTGGAATGGTTGCGGTAACATTTTTGTTATTGGAATGTTGGGCGTAGACCCACCGCATGCCAGGCAGGCTCACTTACAAAAACAAGTTGGAGACAAAGTCGATGGGTATCAAACGCAGGGAGTTTCTGGCCACGGTCGGCGGCGCGGCCGGCATGGCCGTCGTGCCGGGCGCGCTGGCAGCCAAGGCCGCCGCGCCGGTGTACAAGAACGCGAACGCGCCCGTGGCGGCGCGCGTGGACGATCTGCTGGGGCGCATGACGCTCGACGAGAAGATCGCCCAGTTGCAGTGCGTGTGGCTCACCAAGAAGGATTTGCAGAACGCGGACACGAGCTTTTCGGCCGAGAAGGCGAAACAGGTGCACCCGAACGGGATGGGCATGTTCGCGCGCCCGTCCGACCGCCAGGTCGGCGCCGACAACAACGCCGGCAACTCGGGTGCCGTCGGCAACCGCGGCCCGAAAGAGACCGCGGAATACGTGAACGCCGTGCAGAAATGGGCGCTGGAGCAGACGCGCCTGGGCATCCCCGTCTTCATGCACGAGGAATCGCTGCACGGCTATGTGGCGCCGGAGGCGACCAGCTTCCCGCAGGCGATCGGCCTCGCGTCGACGTTCGACCCGGAACTCGTGCAGCAGATCTTCTCGCTCGCCGCACAAGAGATGCGCGCGCGCGGCGCCAACCTCGCGCTGGCACCCGTCGTCGACGTGGCGCGCGAGCCGCGCTGGGGCCGCATCGAAGAGACGTACGGCGAAGACCCGCACGTGTGCGGCACGATGGGCAAGGCCGCCGTGCTGGGCTTCTCGGGGGATTCGCTGCCGCTCGCCAAGGACAAGGTCTATGCGACGCTGAAGCACATGACGGGCCATGGCCAGCCCGAGTCGGGCACGAATATCGGTCCCGCGAACGTGGGCGAGCGCGCGCTGCGCGAAGATTTCTTCCCCCCGTTCGAGAAGATCATCAAGGAAACGAAGATCGCGGCCGTGATGCCGTCGTATAACGAGATCGACGGCATCCCGTCGCACGCGAACCGCTGGCTGCTGACGGACGTGTTGCGCAAGGAATGGGGCTTCCAGGGCCTGACCGTGTCGGACTATATGGCCGTCGCGGAACTGGGCGGCCGCCACCACCTCGTCGGCTCCGTGAAGGAAGGCGGCCTCGCCGCGTTCAAGGCCGGCGTCGACATCGAGACGCCGGACCCCGCCGGTTACGCGGTGCTGGGAGAGCTGGTCAAGGAAGGCAAGATCACGACGAAGGAAATCGACGCCGTCGTGCGCCGCATCCTGCGCCTGAAGTTCGAGGCCGGCCTGTTCGAGAATCCGTATGCCGACGTCGCGCAAGCGGATGCCCGCACGGCCACGCCGCAAGCCATCGCGCTCGCGCGCAAGGCCGCGCAGCGCACCGCCGTCCTCTTGAAAAATGATAAAGGCCTGCTGCCGCTCGCGCCGCAGAAGGTCGGCAAGCTGTTGCTGGTCGGCACGCACGGGAAGGACACGCCGATCGGCGGCTACTCCGACAAGCCGCGCCACGTCGTCTCCGTGTACGAGGCGCTGCAGGAAGAATCGAAGGCGCACGGCTTTGCGCTGGACTATGCGGAAGGCGTGCGCCTGACGGAAGGCCATGTGTGGGGCCAGGACGAGATCGTGTGGACGAAGCCGGAAGTCAACGCGCGCCTGATCGCCGAGGCGGTGGAAGCGGCGAAGAAGGCCGACACGATCGTCATGGTCCTGGGTGACAACGAGCAGACGGCGCGCGAAGCGTGGGCCGACAACCACCTGGGCGACCGCACGTCGCTGGACCTCATCGGCCAGCAGAACGATCTTGCCCGCGCCATCTTCGCGCTGAACAAGCCGACCGTCGTGCTGCTGCTGAACGGCCGCCCGCTGTCCGTGAACTACCTCGCCGAGCGTGCCGACGCTTTGATGGAATGCTGGTACATGGGACAGGAGACGGGCCACGCGATCGCCGACCTCGTGTTCGGCCGCGCGAACCCCGGCGGCAAGCTCCCGGTGACGATCGCGCGCGACGTCGGCCAACTGCCGATGTTCTACAACCGCAAGCCGAGCAGCCGCCGCGGCTACATCGACGACGTGACGACCCCGCTGTACCCCTTCGGCTACGGCCTGTCGTACACGCGCTTCGAGATCGCCGCGCCGCGCCTGGACAAGGACCGCATCGGAGTCAACGGCACCACGCGCGTGCATGTGGACGTGAAGAACGTGGGCGCAACGCGCGGCGACGAAGTCGTGCAGATGTACATCCGCGACGACGTCAGCTCCGTCACCCGTCCGTTGCTGGAACTGAAGGGCTTCCAGCGCGTCACCCTGGAGCCGGGCGAGCAGCGCACGGTGTCGTTCGACATCAAACCTTCCGACCTGTGGTTCTACAACGTCGCGATGAAGCGCGTCGTCGAGCCGGGGACGTTCACCATTTTCGCAGGACCGAACAGCGTCGACTTGAAGAAGACGACGCTCACGGTGGCATAAACCAAGAGAGAACAACATGACAGCTATCCAAGCCAATCCGCTGCCGCAGGACCTCGACCAGGCCTTGATGGTCGGCCGTGTCTGGCGTGCAGGTAACATCAACGGCCCGGCCGTCGTCGCCGTGCGCAAGGGCCGCGTGGTCGACATCACGCGCCACGCCTCGACCGTGTCCGAACTGCTCGAGCGCGACGACCTCGTCGCCATCGCGCGCGGCGCGGAAGGCGAGGATCTCGGTGACGTCAACGCTTTGGTCGCCGCCGCGCTGCAAGGCGATCAGGGCGCGGACGTGCGCCTGCTGGCGCCGTGCGACCTGCAGGCGATCAAGGCCTGCGGCGTGACGTTCGCCGTCAGCCTGCTGGAACGCGTGATCGAGGAACAGGCGAAGGGCGATCCGGCCCGCGCCAGCGCGCTGCGCCAGCAGCTGCAGGAAACCATCGGCACCAACCTGTCGGAACTGGAACCGGGCGGCGAGGCCGCGATGCGCCTGAAGGCCGACCTGTCGGCGCGCGGCATGTGGTCGCAGTACATGGAAGTGGGCATCGGCCCGGACGCCGAAGTGTTCACGAAGTCGCAGCCGATGTCCGCCGTCGGCCACGGGGCCGCCGTCGGCCTGCACCCGTCGTCGCACTGGAACAACCCGGAACCGGAAATCGTCCTTGCCGTGAACAGCCGCGCGCAAGTCGTGGGCGCCACGCTGGGCAATGACGTCAACCTGCGCGACATCGAAGGCCGCAGCGCGCTGCTGCTCGGTAAAGCGAAGGACAACAACGGCTCCTGCGCCATCGGCCCGTTCATCCGCCTGTTCGACGGCGACTTCGACATCGACACCCTGCGCAACGCGGAAGTGCGCATGCGGATCGAAGGCGTCGACGACGGCTTCGAACTGGCAGGCGCCAGCTTCATGCGCGAGATCAGCCGCGACCCGCTGGACCTCGTGCGCCAGACCTGCGGCAAGCACCACCAGTACCCGGACGGCTTCATGCTGTTCCTCGGCACGATGTTCTCGCCGATCAAGGACCGCGATGCGCAAGGCGGCGGCTTCACCCACCACGCGGGCGACCGCGTGAGCATCTCCACGCCGTCGCTGGGCACGCTGGTCAACACTGTCCAGCGCAGCGATGCGATCGCACCGTGGACCTTCGGCGTACGCGCGCTGTACGCCAACCTGGCCCAGCGTGGCCTGCTCTCAAAATAATCAAAATCATGTCCGAACAAAACCAAGCATTCGTCTACGCGACGTTCCCCGACCTGGCAGGCAAACGGGTCGTCATCACCGGCGGCGGCAGCGGCATCGGCGCCGAGCTGACCACGGCCTTCGCCGGCCAGGGCGCCCGCGTGTACTTCCTCGACATCGCCGAAGAAGCCTCGCGCGAGCTGGAGGCCACGCTGGCCGGCTCGCGCATCGCACCGAAGTTCATCAAATGCGACCTGACCAACCTCGACGAGCTGAAGTCGACCTTCGCGCGCATCGAAGAGGAAGCGGGCGGCGTCGACATCCTGCTGAACAACGCGGCGAACGACGACCGCCACGACATCGAGAACGTGACGCCGGCGTACTGGGAAAGCCGCATGAACGTGAACCTGCGCCACCAGTATTTCTGCGCGCAGGCCGTCATCCCCGGCATGAAAGAGCGCAAGTACGGCGTGCTGTTGAACTTCGGCTCGATCTCGTGGCACCTGCCGCACACGCAATTGGGCCTGTACATGATGGCGAAGGCCGCCATCGAAGGCATGACCCGCAACATGGCGCGCGAATTCGGCCCGCACGGCATCCGCGCCGTCACCGTGGTCCCGGGCGCCGTCGTCACGCCGCGCCAGAAGAAGCTGTGGCACAACCCGGACGAAGAGGCCCGCATCCTGGCCGGCCAGTGCATCCCCGAGCGCGTCCAGATGGAAGACGTGGCGGCGCTGTCGCTGTTCCTGGCGTCGGACAATGCGCGCCACATCTCCGGCCGCGAGTATTTCGTCGACGCGGGATGGTACGGCGCATGAGCGAGATCGCCACGCAACCCACCGTCGTGTGGGAAGTCGGCGCCACGTTGGGCGAGGGCGTCCTGTGGGATGCGCCGAACGGGCAGGTATGGTTCGTCGACATCAAGGGCCGCCGCCTGCACCGCTGCGCGGCCGACGGTTCCGACCGGAAGAGCTGGGACGCGCCGGGCCAGGTCAGCTTCGTCGTGCGCGCCACGGACGGCGGCCTCGTCGTCTCGCTGGAGGATGGCCTGTACCGCTTCGTGGAAGCGACCGGGGAGTTCGTCCCGTTCGTGAAGGTCGAGGAGCACGTCGCCGGCAACCGCTTCAACGACGGCCACGTGGACGCGCAGGGCTGCCTGTGGTTCGGGTCGATGGACGATGCGGAAGAAGCGCCGTCCGGTGTCCTGTACCGTTTCGACGGCGAGCACGTCGTGCGCATGGACGACGGCTACATCATCACGAACGGCCCGGCGGTGAGCCCGGACGGGCGCACGCTGTATCACACCGACACGCTGGATAAACGGGTGTATGCTTTCGACCTGGCGCAAGATGGCAGCTTGTCGAACAAGCGGTTGTACGCCGAGATCACGGACGGCGGCTGGCCGGACGGGATGGCCGTCGACGCCGAAGGCTTCGTCTGGATCGCCGTGTTCCGCGGCTGGCGCATCGAACGCCGCGATCCCGCGGGCCGCAAGGTGGGCGAAGTGCGCTTCCCGTGCTCGAACATCACCAAGCTGGCCTTTGCCGGCGACGACCTGCGCACCGTCTACGCGACGTCGGCACGCAAGGGCCTGTCGGCCGAGGAACTGTCTCAGCAGCCGCTCGCGGGCGCGCTGTTCACCTTCCGCGCCGAGACGGCCGGATTGCCGCACCATGTGCTGCGGCTGCAGGAGTAATACGGAATGACACAACAGAACAGCAAACCGAAGCGCTTCCGGTCGCAGGACTGGTTCGACAACGAGGAGCGTATCGACATGACGGCGCTCTACCTCGAGCGCTTCATGAACTACGGGATCACCCCGGAAGAGCTCCGCTCCGGCAAGCCGATCATCGGAATCGCCCAGAGCGGCAGCGACATCTCGCCGTGCAACCGCATCCACCTGGACCTGGCCAAGCGCGTGCGCGACGGCATCCGCGACGCGGGCGGCATCCCGATGGAATTCCCGCTGCACCCGATCTTCGAGAACTGCCGCCGCCCGACCGCGGCGCTCGACCGCAACCTGGCGTACCTCGGCCTCGTCGAGATCCTGCATGGCTATCCGATCGACGCCGTCGTGTTGACGACGGGCTGCGACAAGACGACGCCCGCTCAGCTGATGGCCGCCGCCACCGTCGACATCCCCGCCATCGTGCTGTCCGGCGGCCCGATGCTGGACGGCTGGTTCGAAGGTGAGCTGGTCGGCTCCGGCGCCGCGATCTGGAAAGGCCGCCGCCGCCTGGCCGCGGGCGAGATCGACGAACAGAAATTCATCGACATCGCGACCGCGTCCGCGCCGTCCGCCGGCCACTGCAACACGATGGGTACGGCATCGACGATGAACGCCGTCGCCGAGGCGCTGGGCATGTCGCTGACGGGTTGCTCCGCGATCCCCGCACCGTACCGCGAGCGCGGCCAGATGGCCTATGAAACGGGCCGCCGCATCGTCGGCATGGCGTTCGAGGACCTGCGCCCGTCGCAGGTGCTCACGCGCGACGCCTTCATCGACGCCATCGTCGTCAACGCCGCGATCGGCGGTTCCACCAACGCGCAGCCGCACATCGTGGCGATGGCGCGCCATGCCGGCGTCGAGATCGCGCCCGAAGACTGGATGGAATACGGCTACGACGTGCCGCTGCTGCTGAACATGCAGCCGGCCGGCAAATACCTGGGCGAGCGTTTCCACCGTGCCGGCGGCGTGCCCGCCATCATGTGGGAGCTGGAGCAGAAGGGCATGCTGCGCTCGCAGCGTCCGACCGTCACCGGCAAGACGATGGCCGAGAACCTCGTGGGCCGCGAAAGCCACGACCGCGAGATGATCTGGCCGTTCGATGCACCGCTGAAGGACAAGGCCGGCTTCATGGTCTTGAAGGGCAATCTGTTCGACTTCGCCATCATGAAGACGAGCGTCATCTCCGACGCGTTCCGCGCGCGCTACCTGTCGGAGCCGGGGTCGGAAAATGCGTTCGAGTGCAAGGTCGTCGTGTTCGACGGTTCGGACGATTACCACCACCGCATCAACGATCCGGCCTTGAACATCGACGAGCGCACGATGCTCGTGATCCGCGGGTCGGGTCCGGTGGGTTGGCCCGGTTCGGCCGAAGTCGTCAACATGCAACCGCCCGATGCGTTGATCAAGAAGGGCATCACGGCGCTGCCGACCTTGGGCGACGGCCGTCAGTCCGGCACGTCGGACAGCCCGTCGATCCTGAACGCGTCGCCGGAAAGCGCGGCCGGCGGCAACCTGGCGCTGCTGCGCACGGGCGACGTCGTGCGCGTGGACTTGAACACGGGCCGCTGCGACGTCAAGATCTCCGACGCGGAACTGGAAGCGCGCCGCAAGGACGCGCCGCCGGCGATCCCGCCGAACCAGACGCCGTGGCAGCAGATCTACCGCGCCACCGTCGGCCAGCTGCACACGGGTGCGTGCATGGAGCTCGCACTGCCGTACCGCGGCGTGGGCCACGACATGCCGCGCCATAACCACTGATCCTCACGGTTCATACGAGGGCCCGTTCGCGGGCCCTTTTTTTATATCGGATACATCGATGCGCGCTTTCGCGAACCACATCCTCCGCGTCCTTACGCTGACCTTGGCCTGCGCCTGGATGGCTTGCGCCCACGCGGCGCAGCCGCCGCGCACGGTCGTCGGCCTGGACGACGGCTGGGAATTCATCAAGGGCGATGGCGCTGACGCGTCGGCGCCGGCACAGGGCACGTGGACGAAGGTCGCGCTGCCGCACACGTTCAACGCGCTTGACGGCACGACGGCGCAGCCTTACCGCGGCGCGGGCTGGTATCGCCGCAGCCTCGCCGCGCCGCGGCCGGGACGGGGCCGCGTCTTCCTCGAATTCGACGGCGCCGCGCTGTCGACGGACGTGTGGCTGAACGGGACACACGTCGGCCGCCACGAGGGCGGCTTCGCGCGCTTCCGCTTCGACGTCACCGAACGCCTGCATGCCGGCGCCAATGAGCTCGTCGTCCGGGTCGACAACGCGCGCCAGCCCGACGTCGCACCGCTGGGCGGCGACTACACGCTGTACGGCGGCCTGTATCGCAGCGTGCGCCTTGTGGCCACGCAGGACGTCCACATCGACATGCTGGACTTCGGTGGTCCCGGCGTGTACGTCGGCACGCCCGAGATGACGCCGGAACGCGCGCGCCTGCACTGGCGCGCGCGCGTGACGAACGAGCGCGCGCGGCCCGAGCGCGTGACCGTGACGGCGCGCCTGCGCGACGCGGCCGGCAAGATCGTGGCGACGACGCGAGGTACGGCCGTGCTGCCCGCCCGCGCGACGATCCCTGTCGAACTGGATGCCGTATTGGCCAAGCCGCACCTGTGGCAAGGCGTCGACGATCCGTACCTGTACGCCAGCGAGGTGACGGTGGCGCGCGCCGGCAGCGCGGCGCCGCTCGACCGTGTGGACGGCGAGGTCGGTCTGCGTACCGTGCGGCTGGATCCGGATCGCGGCCTGTTGCTGAACGATCGCCCGTATCGCGTCCACGGTGTCAATGTGCACCTGACCTGGGCGCCGGGCAAGGGCACGGCCGTGTCCGACGCCGACATCGACGCCGACTATCGCATCCTGGACGACCTCGGCGTGACGGGCCTGCGTTTCGCCCACTACCAGCACAACGAACACAGTTACGCGCTGGCCGACCGCAAGGGCTTCCTCGTGTGGACCGAGCTGCCGCTGACGTCGGAGGTGGGGGCCAGCGCCGCGTTCGCCGCGAACGCCGCGCAGCAGGCGCGTGAACTCGTGCGCCAGAACTTCAATCACCCGTCCGTGTTCGTCTGGGGGCTGGGCAACGAGATCTACAAGGTGGACGACACGAGCGCCCATCTGCTGGACGCGATGCAGCGGCTCGTGAAAGACGAGGACCCCAGCCGGCCGACCGTGTATGCGAACTGCTGTGCGCCCATCGACGGACCGCAGGCCATGCACACGGACGCCATCGCGTCGAACGTGTATTTCGGCTGGTACGACAAGGAGTTCGCAGACCTTGGCCCGTTCCTCACGGCGAACCACGCGGCGCGTCCGCGCACGCCGGAAGCGCTGAGCGAATACGGTGCCGGGGGCAGCGCGCAGCAGCAGGAAGATCCGGCGCGCCGCCCGGTGGCCCCGAGCCACTGGCACCCGGAGCAGTACCAGGCGCTGTACCACGAGGCGGCCTGGCGCCAGATCGAGGCCGCGCCGTGGCTGTGGGCGTCGTTCGTGTGGACGGGTTTCGATTTCGCGTCGAGCGGCCGCGACGAAGGCGATGGACGCGGCGTCAACGACAAGGGCCTCGTCAGCATGGACCGTCAGGTGCGCAAGGATGCGTATTACTGGTATCAGGCCAACTGGTCGAAGAAGCCGATGGTGGTCATCACGTCGCGGCGTGCCGTGAAGCGCACGGTGGCCGATACGGAAGTCAAGGTGTACAGCAACCAGCCGGCCGTGCGGCTGCGCGTGAACGGCGTCGACGCGGGCGAGCGCGCGGTCGACGGGCATATCGCGCGGTGGCCGGTGCGCCTGACGCCAGGCGCGAACCGGATCGAGGTGCAGGCGGGAGCGTCCACCGACACCGTCGAGTGGACGTTGGCACCGTAGGGTGGACGGCTCCGCCGTCCACGCGGTGATAGTTGACGTGAATGGGCATGCGTCCGATATCGGAGCCGTTAACGCGGCTCCGATATCGGAAAGAGGTTTAGAACCGCCGCGTATCGCCGCGTGGACGGCAAGCCGTCCACCCTACGTTACCGCCGCGAACCATCCACCATCCGCGTGAGCCCAAGCGTTACTGCAGCGTTCCGTCGACCATCCGCGCCAGCCCCAGCGGATTCTCGTCCCGCAGTGCCTCCGGCAGCAGCTCCGCCGGCACGTCCTGATAACACACGGGCCGCAGGAAGCGTTCGATCGCGGTCGCACCGACCGACGTCGTGCGGCTGTCCGACGTGGCCGGGAACGGCCCGCCGTGCACCATCGCATGGCACACCTCGACGCCGGTCGGGAACCCGTTGAACAGGATGCGGCCCGCCTTGCGTTCCAAGGTGGGCATCAGGCGGCCGGCCAGGTCGCGGTCCGCGGCCGTCGCGTGGATCGTCGCCGTCAGCTGGCCTTCGATGTGGCGCGCCACCTCCAGCAGTTCGTTCTCATTCGCGCACGCGATGATCAGCGACGTCGGCCCGAAGATCTCTTCTTCCAGCGCGCTGTTGGCGAGGAACGTCGCGGCGTCCGTCTGGTACAGCGCGGCCTGCGCGGCGCAGCCGCAGCCTTCCGCGCCGCCCTGCGCGACGAGTTCCACGCCGGCGAGGCCCGAGCGCCGGGCGACGGCGTCGACATAGGTCTGGTGGATGCCGGCCGTGAGCATCGTGCCAGCGCCCTTGGCGGCCAGCGCTTCGGTGGCGGCCGTGCGGAACACGTCCAGTTCGGCGCCGGCGAGGCCGATCACGAGGCCGGGGTTCGTGCAGAACTGGCCGACGCCCATCGTCAACGAGTCGACGAAGCCCTGGGCCAATGTCGCGCCGCACGCGGCGAGGGCGCCCGGCAGCAGGAAGAACGGGTTAATGCTGCTCATCTCGGCATACACCGGAATCGGTTCCTTGCGCGCCTGCGCCGCGGTCACGAGCGCGAGCCCGCCCGCGCGCGAGCCCGTGAAGCCGACGGCCTTGATGGCCGGGTGCGACACGAGGGCCTGGCCGATCTCGAACCCGGTCCCGATCAGCATCGAGAACGTCCCCTCGGGCATGCCGCATTCCTCGGCGGCCTGGCGCACGGCCTTCGCGACGAGCTCCGACGTGCCCAGGTGCGCGTTGTGCGCCTTCACGACGACTGGGCAGCCGGCGGCCAGCGCCGATGCCGTGTCGCCGCCGGCAACGGAGAACGCGAGCGGGAAGTTCGACGCGCCGAACACGGCCACCGGGCCCAGTCCGATCTTGCCCATGCGTAGGTCCGGGCGCGGCGGCGTGCGCTGGGGCAGGGCGGAGTCCAGGGTCGCGGCGAGGAAGTGCCCGTCGCGCACGACCTTGGCGAACAGGCGGAGCTGGTTGCACGTGCGTGCGCGTTCGCCTTCCAGGCGCGCGGCCGGCAGTCCCGATTCGGCCGATGCACGCTCGATGAGCAGGGGACCGATGTCCATGATGCGGTCGGCGATGGTTTCCAAAAAGCGTGCGCGCCGCTCGAGCGGTGCGTTGCGGTAGGGGTCGAACGCGGCCTCGGCGAGGAGGCAGGCGCCGGCCAGGTCGTCCATGGTGGCGGCCCCGAACGCGGGTTCGAGCTCGGCGCGCGTGGCCGGATTGAAGGCCCGCACCGTGCCCGCGCTGCCGTGCACGGCCTGCCGGCCGATGATCATGTCGCCTTGGATGTTCATGTTGGCTCCTTGTGTCAAGCGAAGTGGAAACGCCGGAAACGGCGCCGCCGCCGTGGCCTCTTGGGCCGCGGCGGCGGCGGTGTCGTTCAAGCGTCGATTGTAGACAATCCGACGGATTCCCGCTGGCGCGGGATTCGTGTCGTCAGAACGAGTACTGCGCGAGCACCGTGTAGCGTGGACCGCTCATGAACACCTGGCGCGTGAAGTCGCCGGCGTGCTGCTGCATGATCTGGCGCGTGTACGAGTTGGTCAGATTCGTGGCTTCTAGGCCGACGCGGAACTTGTCCGTGAAGTCGTAGAAGATCGAACCGTCCAGCTGGCCGTACGGTGCCTGGTACAGCGGCAGGCCGAACGCCTGGTCGTTGTTCGTCGTCGGGATCAGGAAGCGGCCGGCACCCGAATCCGGATTCGTGTTCAGGCCGTTGTTGCCGCGGCTGCCCCACTGCGTCACGCCCAGCAGGTAGCGCGAGCGCCAGTTGTACGCCAGGCGCATCGACAGGCCGTGCTGCTCGTACATGACCGCGAGGTTGATCGTGTGACGCGACAAGCCCTGCAGCGGGGTGTTGCCGAACGCGCGCGCATCGGTGTCGCAACCGTTGATGTACAGGTTGTAGTTCGACGACGCATCGTTACCCTGGCACCATGCGGAGAACACCGGGTGGTTCAGCCTGCGCCCGCTCTCCACGTACGTCCAGCTGGCCTGCGTGCCGATGCCCTTCAGCCAGTCGGGGACGAAGTCGTAGTACTGCTGGTGGGCGATCTCGAAACCGCGGGCGAAGCCCTTGGCGCCGTTGACCGGACCGGTCACGACGAACGTCTGCGGCTTGCCGTTGACGTCGTTCACCGTGTAGTTGTAGGCCTGCGTGGTGACGATGTCCTTCAGGTTCTTGCTGAACGCCGAGAAGGTCAGCGAGCCGGCCTTGGCGAAGTACCACTCGGCCGTCAGGTCGACGTTGGTCGACGTCGTCGGCTTCAGCATCGCGTTGCCGTCGCTGTTGCCGGCGAGGCTCGTACCGTCGAAGTGGACCGACGTCGTCTTGCCGTCCGCGCTCTTCGTGGTCGTCTGCAGCGTCGTCGCGTTCAGCGTCGTCTGGACCTGCAGCTGGCCAAAGTCAGGCCGCGACATCGAACGGGCCAGCGCGAAGCGGAACTGCAGCGTCTCGCTGGCCTTCATGCGCAGGTTCAGGCTCGGCAGCCAGTTGTGGTACGTGTTCTCGGCCGACATGCGCTGCGCGAACTGGGCGATGTTGATCAGGTTTTCCTGCCCCGACACCGGGGTGCCGTCCGTCGGCAGGTTCAAGGTCGGCGGTGTGAACGAGACGTAACCGCTGCCCGTGTCCTTCGTCGCCACGTAGCGCAGGCCGATGTTGCCGTCGATCGGGTACTTCAGGTCGTCCCAGCCGAAGCGCAGCTGTGTATATGCCGCGCGGGTCTTCTCGTTCTGTGAGTTCGTTGCGGCCGGGTTGGTGAAGCTCGACGCGACCCACGGCGTGCAGCTCGAACCCTTCTCCGCGCACAGCACGTCGTGGTACGCGTGGATCTTGGCCCACTGATCCGGGAAGCCGCGCACCGTCGCCTCGTCCGCGAACAGCATCGGAGGCAGGTTGTATTTGCCGCCGAAGAAGTTGTCGATCTGCTGCAGCGACGCGCCGCCGGCGAAACGCGGATCACCCAGACGGGCAACGTGGTTGATCTGCCAGCCTTCCATCCACGGGAAGGTGATGGCCTGCCAGTTGTAGAAGGGCTGGGCCTTGTTGTTGACGCCTTCGCGATTGGCCATGCGCACGCCGAAGCGGATGTCGCGCAGCACCGGATGGTCGAACGCGTACTTGACGTCGGATTTCCAGGCCGTCTGGCTGGCGGTGGCGTGATCTACCGCTTCCTGCGTGTAGGCCCAGTAGTAGTTGTTCGGATCAGCCATGTAGGCCGGCGAACCGAGGGTGATCTGCGGGACGCTGCCGCGCATGTCCATCGTCTGGTTCGGCATGATGAAGCCCGTCGACACGTCGGCGTCGAAGCCCTGCGTCGTCGAGTGGACGTGCTGCACGTCGTTGGTCCACGTCAGGTCCGGCGTCGCGCGCCATTGCACGTTCAGCGAGACGTCGCGCGTGCTCGATTCGCGCGTGTTGATGCGCTGCGAGCTGTTGAACGGCGAACCGCCGTACGTCGGGTTCGAGATCGTGCCGCTCTGGAACGCGCCATTGCTGTTGAAGACCGAATCCGCGCTGGCGACCTGCTGGTACCACTTGTCCTCGGACGACGACACGACGTGCTCGTCCAGGTCTTCCTTGTACTTCGTCTTGAAGTACGTGAGCGCGGCCGTCAGGTCCTTGTTCGGACGCCACTGGAATGCCGCGTAGTCGCCGCGGCGGGTGCGGTCGAACTGCTGCGAGCGATAGCCGACGCCGAGCGGGATCCACTTGGTCTGGGAGCGGTCGTACAGCGCGGGATCGGTCGAATTGACGTGCGGCCAATACGGATCGACGCCCACGCCGTCCGAGCGGGTCGGGCTCTTCGCATGGGCGAAGTCGATGAGGGCGCCGAACTCGCCGAAGTCCGTCTTCCAGCGGTTCGACAACAGGATCGTCTCGGTCGGGGACGGCGCGCCCTTGCGCAGGGTCGAATAGCTTTCCGACACGCCGGCCGTGCCCTTGAAGCCCTTGTAGTCGAACGGCATGGCGGTGCGCAGGTTCACGAGGCCGGCGATGGCGCCCTCGATCTGTTCCGCGGACGGGTTCTTGTAGACGTCGACGCCGGCCATCAGCTCCGGTGCCACGTCGGCGAAGCCGAGCGAGCGGCCGCCGCCGGCCGAGAACGCGTCGCGGCCGTTGATTTCCGAGCGCACGTAGGTCAGGCCGCGCACGGACACGCCCGAGCCTTCGACGGACTGGCGGTTCGGGTCGCCCGCCATGTTGCGGTCGATCGTGACGCCGGCGATACGCTGCAGCACCTCGGTGACCGAGCGGTCAGGCAGCTTGCCGATGTCTTCCGCGACGATCGAGTCGACGACTTCGTCCGCATCCTGCTTGAGTTTCTGCGCCGACTGGAGTGCGGCGCGCTGGCCGCTGATGTGAACGACGGCCACTGCCGGTTCGTTCGCTGCGGCACTGGCGTCACTGCTGGTTTGTGCCCAAGCTGCGGTGCTGGAAAGAACGGCGACGTGCGCGACCGCCGCCGCGATGGCGGTTTTCTGGAACTTCTTCATTGTCTCCCCCGATGATCAGGTAGTGTTTTTATAACAAGCTCGAACATACAGCCAGGTCGATGTGATGCTTAACACTGGTTGTTATACGCTACCATAATTTTTCCCGATTCGTGCATATGCGCGGACGTTGTGTGTCACCGCGATGCGCTGCTGCATGCGCATGGCCGGGAAAATCCCTGCCGCAGCGGGATCGCCGCTGTCGGCAGTGCGGCCGGGGAGAGGGCGCCCAGGCCTGCGCCAAGCCCCTGATATCTCGAACAAAATCGGCAATCATGGCGTGGCGTTCGTGTTAGCGTATGACATACTGCTCAGCAGCAAGCCCACCGGCGAATGTTATACGTAATCGATTTCATAGCCTGATAAATATTTTTCTTGACGTATGAGAAAAACAACAGCTCGGGGTTGACAGCGCTGCCATCCGGTCCTGTTTCATGATGTTTAGCGGCGATGCCACGAAACAAGCGCAACACGCGCGCCGGGCGATAATTGGCTGTTAGCGCGAACATTTTCCTTGCGCCATAAACAGCGCTTGGCTTAGCATAGCGATAAGCAATATCAAAACAATGTTGGAGACTCATGCGCACCCGGTTCAGGTGCACACGCATGATGGAGACGGATCGATGAAGTCGAAAAAGCTGGCCCCCGCGGTGGCCGTCGCGCTGGCGCTGCTGGCCGGTAGCGCGGGCGCGCAGCAGGCGGAGAATGGGGCGCCGTATGCCGGGGCGCAGAACGCCGGGGCGCCGAACCCCGGGGCGCCGTATCGGTGGGACAGCGTCGCCATCGGCGGTGGCGGTTTCGTCACGGCCGTCGTGCCGGCCCGTGCCGCGCCCGGCGTCGCGTACGCGCGCACGGACGTGGGCGGCGCGTACCGCTGGGACCCGCGCCGCAAGCGCTGGACCGCGCTGCTCGACTGGGTGCCGGAAGGCCGGACGGGCCTCCTCGGCGTCGATGCACTGGCCGTCGATCCTCACGACGCCGACAATCTCTGGCTTCTCGCCGGCATCGCCTACCTGAACGATGGCCGCACCGCGATCCTCCATTCGACGAACGGCGGCAAGACGTTTTCCACCGTCGACGTCACGAACCAGTTCAAGACCCACGGCAACGGCATGGGCCGCCAGGACGGTGAGCGCCTGGCCGTCGATCCGGCCGACAGCAAGGTGCTGTATGTAGGTACGCGCCGCGATGGCCTGTTCAAGAGCGCGGACGCGGGCCGCACGTGGACCCGGGTGGCCGGCTTGTCCGTGACGACGACGCCGAACGACGTGGGCATCGACTTCGTCGTGCCCGATCCCGCGAGCGTGCGCGGCGGGCAGGCGCGCCGCCTGTTCGCAGGCGTGTCGCGCTTCGGCACCGTTGGTCCGAACCTGTACCGCAGCGACGACGGCGGCGCGACGTTCCAGCCCGTGGCCGGCGCGCCCGTCGACCTGATGCCGCAGCGCGCCGTGCTCGACGGCGCGGGCAACCTCGTCGTGACGTTCGCGAACGGCGCCGGCCCGCACCCCGACCGCGCGGGCCGCGAACCGATGGACCGCGGCCAGGTGTGGAAGTATGCGATCGCGGGCGGCACGTGGACGAACATCACGCCGGCCGGCTGGACGCGTCCGTTCGCCGGCATCAGCGTCGATCCGAAAAACCCGCAGCGCCTCGTCGTCTCGACCATCAACACCTTCCTGCCGCAGGGCGACGCGAAGGGCGACCGCATCTTCCTGTCGCGCGACGGCGGCGCGAACTGGACGGACGTCGTCGCGCGCGGTTTCGTGCGCGACGACGCCGGCGTGCCGTGGCTGAAGGGCCATGCGATCCACTGGGCTGGTTCCATCGAATTCGACCCCGCCGACACGCACGCGGTGTGGGTCACGTCCGGTAATGGCGTGTTCCGCACGGCGAACATCGACGCGGCGTCCGCCACGTGGACGTTCGCCGTCGACGGACTCGAGGAGACGGTACCGCTGGACCTCGCCAGCATCCCGGGCGGCCCGCTCGTGTCGGCGATCGGCGACTACGACGGCTTCCTGCACGACGACCCGGCACGGCCGGGCCGCATCCACGAACCGCAGATCGGCACGACCACCGGCCTCGCCGTCGCCGCGAAGATGCCCCGCACGATGGTGCGCGTGGGCGACAGCATGCTCGTCACGCACGACGGCGGCGCGACGTGGACCCGGACCGCGACGCTCAAGGGCACGCGGGGCCAGGTCGCGATGTCGGCCGACGGCGCCGTCATCCTGCATGCGCCCGAGCGCGCGAAAGAGGTGTGGCGGTCGGCCGACGGGGGCGCCACGTGGACACAGGTCGCCGGTCTCGCGAAGCCGAAGATGCGCCCCGTGGCCGACGCCGTGGACCCACACGTGTTCTATGCGTACGACGACGCGGCGCTGCTCGCCAGCACGGACGGCGGCGCCACGTTCGCCCCGCGCGCGCGCCTGCCCGCGGGCGGTTCGCACCTCGTCCGCGTGGCGCCCGGCCGCGCGGGCGACGTGTGGATCGCACTGAAGAACGGGGGCCTCGTGCGCTCCGTGGACGGCGGCGCGCATGTCGCCCCGCTGGCGGCCGTGGGCTATTGCGGGGCCGTCGGCTTCGGCAAGGCGGCGCCGGGACGCGACTATCCCACCGTGTACATCTGGGGCGACGTGAAGGGCGTGCGCGGCGTCTACCGCTCGCTCGACGCGGGCGCCACCTGGACACGCATCAACGACGACGCCCACCAGTACGGCGGGCCGGGCGACGGCCAGTTCATCGTCGGCGACATGAATCGCTACGGTGTCGTCTACATGAGCACGGCCGGCCGCGGCATCGTCTACGGCAAGCCAATTTCGAATTGAACCCGCTTTACGGAACCGATTGTCATGCCCCTGCGTTGTAGCCGATTGCATCCGATGATTTCCCGCCGCCCGCTGATGGCCGTGCGCCGGGCGCTTTTCGTACTGGCGCTGGCGGGCCTTGCGTCCGCCGCGGCCGCCGCGCCCGCCGCGCCCGACCTGGTGCTGCGCTACGACAGCCCGGCGCAGGACAACGATCATGGCTGGGAACGCGAGGCACTCCCGATCGGCAATGGCCGCATTGGCGCCATGGTGTTCGGCGGCGTCGCCCGCGAGCACCTGCAGTTCAACGACATCACGCTGTGGTCGGGCGATGACAAGTCGATGGGCGCGTACCAGCCGTTCGGCGATGTCGTCGTCGACCTGCCGGGCCACGACACGGATGCGCGCGACTACCACCGCACTCTGGATCTCGCGCACGCCGTCCACGCCGTCACGTACTCGCACGGCGGTGTGCACTTCCGGCGCGAGGCGTGGGCGAGCCATCCCGCGCAGGTGATCGTGCTGCGCCTCACGGCCGACCGGCCGGGCCAATATTCCGGGTCGATCGCGCTGTCCGACCGCCACGGCGCGCACCTGACCGCGGCAGGCCAGCGGCTGTACGCGACGGGCACGCTGGCCGGCTGGACCCTGCCGGGCGAGGCGCCCACAGCGAACACGCTGGATTACGCGAGCCAGGTGCAGGTCGTGAACGACGGCGGAAAGGTCGCCATCGAGAATGGCCGCCTCGTGTTTTCCGGCTGCGATGCGCTGACGATCATCGTCGGCGCGGGCACGAGCTACGCGGCGGACGCGGCGCGGCACTTCCGCGGCGACCATCCGCTGGCGCGGGTGACGGCCCAGGTGACGGCGGCGGCAAGCCGCCCGGTCGCCGACCTGCGCGCCGACCATGAGCGCGACGTGGCGAGCCTGCTGGGCCGGGTGCAGCTGGACCTGGGCACGACCGCAGCGGAGCGCAGCGCGCTGCCGACGGACGCGCGCCTGCTCGCGTACACGAAGGCGGGCGCCGATCCGGAACTGGAAGCGCAGTACTTCCAGTACGGCCGCTACCTGCTCGTGTCGAGTTCGCGCGATTCGCTGCCCGCGAACCTGCAGGGCCTGTGGAACAACAGCGTCACGCCGCCGTGGAAGTCGGACTACCACACGAACATCAACGTCCAGATGAATTACTGGCCGACCGAGGTGACGAATCTGTCGGAAGCGGCGGACCCGTTCTTCCGCTTCGTGACGAGCGTCGCACCCATGTGGCGCCAGACGACGGCCGCCGAATTCAAGGGCCGGGACGGCAAGCCGGTGCGCGGCTGGACCGTGCGCACGGAATCGAATCCGTTCGGCGGCATGGGTTATTTGTGGAACAAGACGGCGAGCGCCTGGTATGCGCAGCACTTCTGGGAACATTATGCGTTCACGCAGGACAAGGCGTTCCTGCGCGAGGTGGCGTACCCGATGATGAAGGAGGCGAGCGCGTTCTGGCAGGATTACCTGAAGGTGCTGCCGGATGGCCGCCTCGTCGCGCCGCAGGGCTGGTCGCCGGAGCACGGTCCTGTCGAGGATGGCGTCACCTACGACCAGGAGATCGTCTGGGACCTGTTCAACAACACGGCGGAAGCGGCCCGCATCCTCGGCGTCGACGCGCCGCTCGCCGCCCGGTTGACCACAATGCGCGACAAGCTCGCCGCGCCGCGCGTGGGCAGCTGGGGCCAGCTGCTGGAGTGGCTCGACGAGAAGAAGGATCCCGTGCTCGACACGCCGGGCGACACCCACCGCCACGTGTCGCACCTGTTCGCGCTGTATCCGGGCCGCCAGATCAGCCCCGCGCGCACGCCGGCGCTCGCCGCCGCCGCCAAGCGCACGCTGGAAGCGCGCGGCGACGCGGGCACCGGTTGGTCGATGGCGTGGAAGATGGCGTTCTGGGCGCGGTTGTACGACGGCGACCACGCCTGGCGCATGCTGCGTGGCCTGCTGGCGACGCCGGGCGCGCGGGCGCGCGAACAGGCCGGCGCCGGATCGGAGCAACTGAACGCGGGCGGCACGTACCCGAACCTGCTGGACGCGCACCCGCCGTTCCAGATCGACGGCAATTTCGGCGCGACGGCGGCCATCGCGGAGATGCTGCTGCAATCGCAGGCCGGCACGATCCACCTGCTGCCCGCGCTGCCGTCCGCGTGGCCGGACGGTGAGGTGACGGGCTTGCGCGCACGGGGCGGCTTCGAAGTCGACATGCGCTGGCGTCAAGGCCGGCTCGTCACCGCGGCCGTGCGCGCGGTCGCCGCGGGCGGCACGGCGAAGGTGCGCTACGGCGACAAGACCGTGGCGCTGACGCTTCGGCCGGGCGAGCGCCGCGCGCTCGACGCCGCGCAGTTTTGACAGGCCGCACCGGCGGCCGCCTGAAAAATATGTGATGTATCTGTTCAACCCATCAGGCAGCGTGGCGGCGATCCGCCCGCTGCGCGAACCCCGACAACAACTGGAGACCCGCTTGCGCATGAAAACCCTGTCCTCCCGCCTGCTGACTGCGGGCTTCTTCCTTGCCACGTGTGCCCATGCCGCACACGCCGCGTCCGACATGCCGCGCATCGTCGGCAAGGACGGCCGCTACGCGCTGATGGTCGATGGCGCGCCGTTCCTCGTGCTGGGCGGCCAGGCCCAGAATTCGAGCAATTATCCGGCCGCGCTGCCGAAAGTCTGGGCCGCGCTGAAGGACGCGCATGCGAACACGCTCGAGATCCCCGTCGCGTGGGAACAGATCGAGCCGAAGGAAGGCACGTTCGACTTCGGCTACGTCGATAAGCTCGTCGCGCAGGCGCGCGAGCACAAGATGCGCCTCGTGCTGCTCTGGTTCGGCACCTGGAAGAACACGGGTCCGGCGTACGCGCCGGAATGGGTCAAGTTCGACAACAAGCGCTTCCCGCGCATGATCGACAAGGCCGGCAAGACGAGCTACTGCCTGTCGCCGTTCGGCGAGACTACGCTGGCCGCCGACCGCAAGGCATTCGTCGCACTGATGACGCACCTGAAGAAGATCGACGGCGACAAGCACACCGTCATCATGGTGCAGGTCGAGAACGAGGTCGGCACCTATGGCACCGTGCGCGACTTCGCGGCGCGCGCGCAGGCCGCGTTCGGCCAACCGGTGCCGGCTGCCGTCCTCGCGCACCAGCCGCCGCCGGCCGGCCGGCCGAAGCAGGGCACATGGAGCGAAGTGTACGGCGACTACGCCGACCAGTACTTCCACACGTGGGCGATCGCCTCCTACATCGAGGACATCGCGAAGGCGGGCCGTTCGGTGTACGATCTGCCGATGTACGTGAACAATGCGCTGCGCGATCCGCACGTGGGCGAGCCGACGCCGCCGTGGAAGGGCGACTTCGCCAGCGGCGGCCCGACCTATGACGTGATCGGCATCTACAAGGGCGCCGCGCCCCACATCGACTTCGCCGCGCCCGACATCTACATGCCGGAATCGAAGAAGGTCAGCGCCACGCTGCAACTGTTCCAGCGCCCGGACAATCCGCTGATGGTGCCCGAGATGGGCAACGCGGCCGGCTATGCGCGCTATGTCTACGAGATCATCGGCAAGGGTGCGCTCGGCGTTGCGCCGTTCGGTATCGATTACGCGTCGTACAGCAACTACCCGCTCGGCTCGAAGTACACGGACAAGCGCATGGTCGAGCCGTTCGCCAAGGTCTACGACGTGTTCGCACCGATGCAGCGCGTGTGGGCGAAGTGGGCTTCGGAAGGGCGCACGTACGGCGCGGCCGAGGGCGACGACCGCGGCGCCCAGACCATCGCGATGAACGGTTGGGATGCGCGCCTGTCGTACCGCGAATTCCAGTTCGGCGAGCGCGACCCGCACGCACAGACCAACGATTATCCGGACGGGACGGAGAAGCCGTCCGGCGGCGCCGCCATCGCGCAGATCGGCCCGGACGAATTCGTCATCGTGGGCCAGCAGGTGCGCGTGACGCTGTCGGGCAACGGGCCGAACGCCGGCAAGCCGGCGATGCACGCGCGTGTGGAAGAAGGCCATTTCGAGTCGGACGGCAAGTGGGTCATGGAGCGCAACTGGAACGGCGACCAGACCGACTACGGCCTGAACCTGCCGGCCGCGCCGACCGTGCTGAAGGTCCGGATGGGAACGTATTGAACCTATGCGACGATCGAATCAACCTGGAGACACCACCATGCATTTGACCCGTATCGCGGCCGCCGCGCTGCTGCTCGCCGCCGGCGGACAGGCCTTCGCGGCCACCGTCCAGAAGACCGCCAGCGGCATCGACGTCCATCCGGACGCCGGCCCGGCGAAGCTCGTGCGCCTCGAACTGATGGCGGATAACATCGTCCACGTCGTCAAGCTGGACACGGCGGACAAGCCACTGACGCCGTCGCTGATGACGGTCGCGAAGCCGTGCGGCT
Organism: Massilia pinisoli; assembly: GCF_024753285.1. GTDB lineage: Bacteria > Pseudomonadota > Gammaproteobacteria > Burkholderiales > Burkholderiaceae_D > Telluria > Telluria pinisoli. Next base: position 66,930 of record NZ_JANUGW010000001.1, read on the forward strand.
GCGCGTTCACGGTCGCGCAAGCCAAGGACGCCGTCACGCTGAAGGCGCGCAAGGTGTCGGCGCGCGTGTCGCTGAAGGACGGCCAGGTGCGCTTCTTCGACGCCGCCGGCAAGCCTTTCCTCACGCAGGCCGCGGAAGCCATGAAGCCCGTGACGGTGGGCGGCAAGCCGTTCCTCGCGATCGAGGAAGGCTTCAACTATGGCACGAAGGACGCGTTCTACGGGCTGGGCCAGCACCAGAACGCCCAGATGAACTACAACGGCGAAGACGTCCTGCTGCAGCAGCACAATATGATCGCGTCGGTGCCGTTCGTCGTCTCCGACAAGAACTATGGCGTCCTGTGGGACAACAACTCGATCTCGCGCTTCGGCGATCCGACGCCGTACGCATGGCTGTCGCGCGACCTGGCGCTGACGGACGCCGACGGCAAGCCGGGCGGCCTCACGGCGCGCTACTACATCGACGGCAAGTTGGCGCTCACACGGCAGGAAAAGGACATCGCGTACCAGTACCTGAAGGACGTGGCCGAGCACTGGCCGAAAGAGCTGCCGCCGCTGAAGGCGCTGGGCGGCAAGGACGTCAAGGTCGTGTGGGACGGCGCGATGGCGAGCCCGAAGGCCGGCGTGCACAAGATGCAGCTGTACGCGTCCGACTACGCGACGCTCACCGTGGGCGGCAAGCAGGTGACGGATGTGTGGCGCCAGGGCTGGAACCCGTGGTACCACAACTTCGAAGTGACGTTCGAGAAGGACAAGCCGGTCCCGCTGCACCTGGAGTGGAAGCCGTCGGGCGGCATGGTCGCGATGACGCACAACGATCCGCTGCCGGCGCCCGCGCGCCATTCGCTGACCTTGTCGTCCGAGATCGCGGAGGCCATCAACTATTACGTGATCAGCGCCGACAATATGGACAACGTGATCGGTGGCTACCGCCTGCTCACGGGCCAGCAGCCGATGATGCCGAAGTGGGCATACGGCTTCTGGCAGTCGCGCCAGCGCTACGAGACGCAGCAGCAGTTGCTCGATACGGTGGCGGAATACCGCAAGCGCGGCTGGCCGCTCGATAACATCGTGCAGGACTGGTTCTACTGGCCGGAAGACGGCTGGGGCTCGCACGACTTCGACAAGGTCCGCTTCCCCGATCCGCAGGGCATGGTGGACGCCGTGCACAAGCAGCACGCGCACATCATGATCTCCATCTGGGGCAAGTTCTACGCCAATACCGACAACTACAAGGAGCTGGCGGCGAAGGGCCATATGTGGACGAAGAACGTCGAGGACGGCGCGCTGGACTGGGTCGGCAAAGGCTACAAGAACAGCCACTACGATCCGTACACGCAGGAAGCGCGCGACATCTATTACCGCCAGCTGCAGCACAAGCTCGTGGACAAGGGCTTCGACGCCTGGTGGATGGACAACACGGAACCGGACGTCCTGTCGAACTCGCGCCTGGAAGATTTCAAAAAGCTGATCGGCCCGACCGTCTACGGCCCCGGCGAGATCACGTTCAACCCGTACAGCCTCGTGCACTCGGGCGGCATGGTCGACGGCCTGCGCCGCGACCAGCCGGACAAGCGCCAGTTCATCCTGTCGCGCTCGGGCTTCGCCGGCATCCAGCGCAACTCGGTCGCCGTGTGGAGCGGCGACACGGCCGGTCGCTGGAACAACCTGTACGACCAGATCGCGTCCGGCGTGAACTTCTCGATGTCCGGCATTCCGAACTGGACGCACGACATCGGCGGCTATGCGCAGGAAAACCGGTTCCAGTACGGCGACGTGGGCTCCGCGCAGGAAAACCGCGCGACGACGAACGACCAGGCCAAGCCGGAAGACATGAAGGAGTGGCGCGAGCTGAACCTGCGCTGGTTCCAGTTCGGCGCGTTCTCCCCGCTGTTCCGCTCGCACGGCGAAGTCGTCAAGCGCGAGATCTACAACATCGCCGCGGGCGACGACGCGATGCGCGATTCGATGGTCGGCTACCTGAAGCTGCGCTACCGCCTCATGCCGTACATCTACTCGATGGCGGCGGACACGCACTACGAGAACGGCACCATGATGCGCGGCCTCGTGATGGACTTCCCCCGCGACGACAAGGTCAAGGATATCAAGGACCAGTACCTGTTCGGCCACGCGCTGATGGTGGCGCCCGTGACGAGCTATGGCGCGCGCGAGCGCACCGTGTACTTCCCGTCCGGCGCCGACTGGTACGACTTCGACACGGGCAAGCGCTACGCCGGCGGCACGACGGCCACCGTGCCGGCACCGTTGAACCGCATCCCCGTGTTCGTGCGTACGGGCGCCGTGATCCCGACTGGCCCTGTCACGCAATACGTCGACGAGAAGCCCGATGCGCCGCTCGTGCTGCAGGTGTACGCAGGCGCCAGCGGCGAGGCGAGCCTCTACGAGGACGACGGCGTGACGAACGCCTACGCGCGCGGCGAGTACAGCCGCATCCCGTTCCGCTACGACGACAAGACGGGCACCGTGAAGATCGGCGCGCGCACCGGCAAGTACAAGGGCATGCCGCAGACGCGCCAGATCAAGGTGCGCCTGCTGAAGCCCGGCGTGGCGACAAGCGCGAACATGGACGCGGCCGACAAGACCGTGACCTATGACGGCAAGCCGGTGACCGTGAAGCTGTGATGACAACACGGAGGCGCACGCACGCCTCCATTCCTGAAAGCTGCAAGATGAAACGATCGACTCTCACTTTTGCCCTGGCCGCGCTGCTGCACGCAGGCCTGGCCAGCGCCGGCGTCGCCGTCGCTCCCACCGACAAGAACCTCCAGTACACGGGCCGCATCGATTTTTCCGCGCCCGCGGCGCCCGTCATCACGTGGCCCAACACGGCCATTGCGGGCAACTTCACGGGCACGTCGCTGTCCGTGACGCTGGACGACGAACGGGGCAAGAACTACTTCAACGTGTTCATCGACGGCGACACGGCGGCCCCGCTGATCATCGAGGCCGCGCAGGGCACGAAGGCGTACGAAGTCGCGGCTGGCCTCCCGCCCGGCAAGCACAGCTTCCTGATCACGAAGCGCACGGAAGGCGAGGAGGGCGCGACCACGTTCCGGGGGCTGGAGCTCGCCGACGGCGGCCAGATGCTGGCACCGCCCGAGCGTCCGAAGCGGCGCATCGAGGTCTTTGGCGATTCCATCACGAGCGGTATGGGCGACGAAGCGCCGATGAACGCCCGCGACGACGTCATCCGCGACAAGAACAGCTACCTGTCGTACGCCGCCATCACGGCGCGCAACCTGAACGCGGAATTGCACCAGACGTCGCAGAGCGGCATCGGCGTCATGATCAGCTGGTTCCCGTTCACGATGCCGGATTTTTACGACCAGCTGAGCGCCGTCGGCAACAACGACACGCACTGGGACTTCTCCAGCTGGACGCCGGATGTCGTCGTCATCAACCTGATGCAGAACGACCGCTGGCTGATCGGCGACAAGCACCAGCTGCAGCCGGAACCGAACGACGCCCAGCGCGTCGCCGCCTACGAGACGTTCGTCAAGCGCATCCGCCAGCTGTACCCGAAGGCGTACATCGTGTGCGCGCTGGGCAGCATGGACGCGACGCGCCCCGGCTCGCAGTGGCCGGGCTACATCAAGTCGGCGGTGGAAGACATGCGCAAGCACGGCGACGCGCGCATCGATTCGGTGTTCTTCCCGTTCACCGGCTACGCCGCCCACCCGCGCCTGAAGCACCAGCGCGACAACGCCGCGGTCCTCACGGCGTTCATCAAGAAGAAAGTGGGCTGGTAAGTGGGCTGATAAGCGCGCCCGGTCAGCGTGTCAGCGACTGCAGCGCGGCCGCCACGTACACGAGCGGCGCGTTCCAGTTGATGGCGACTTCGTTGCTGGCGTAGCTGCACGCATCGTCCAGGTACGACAGCGCAGGCGCGCTCGCCGCGTACGACACGTGGCAATCCTTGCGATCCTGCTGGCCCGGGTTCGGTCCGCCCACGAGCCAGCCGGGAACGGGTGCCGCGATGCCGTCCGCCACGGACGGCCGGTGGTGCGGATGCATGGGCGACCGGGCACCGAAGCCCGTCACATAACTCATCCCGAGCGGATTGCGGCCCAGCGTGTAGTCGAGGGCCGATTGCGCCGCCTCCAGGTACTCGGCCTTGTTCGTGATGCGGTAGGCCTGTACGAGCATCATGGCCTGGTTCAGGGCGACGGCATTACTGCCCCAGACGAAGTCGGACGTAACCAGCGCCAGGCGGACGGGCGACGCCTGGCGGCGCGCCAGCAACGTGTCGGCCGCGGCGAGGATCTGGCGGCGCGCGCCGTCGGCGTCACTTGGATGCGGCAGGCGCGCGCGCTGCTGCGCGAGCGAGATCCAGCCGAGCGGACGCACCTCGTTCCAGCCGGGCGCCGTCTGCACGGCCGGCGCGGCGGCCAAGGCGCGGGTCCGGTATTCGTCCTTGCCCGTCGCAATGTACAGTTCCGACGCCGCCCACGAGAACTCGTCGTCGAGATGCTCGTCGTCGTACTTGCCCGTGGCGACGTCCGGCGGCTGGCGGTAGGTCGTGGCCGGGTGACGTTGCGCCCAGCGCCATGCCGCCTCCGCCGCCGCCAGATAACGCTGCGAGCGGCCAGGCGCTTGCGCGTCGAACGGCGCCAGCACGCGGCTGGCCGTGGCCATCACCGCGGCGAAATCGAGGGCCGCGGCCGTCGTCTTTTGCACGACGTAGCGCGGCGCGTTCGCCTGGTCCGGCATCACCATGCCGTCGAACTGCTTGTTCGTCAGCTTGTGGTACACGCCGCCGTCGTCCGGGTCCTGCATCGTGGCCATCCAGTCGAGGTTCCACAATGCCTCGTTGAGGATGTCCGGGACGCCGTTGCCGGATTCCGGCAGGTGCAGCGCGAGCTTGTCGAACCAGGCGGGGAAGTGTTCGTACGCGGCCAGCAAGGTGTACGTGCTGATGCCGGAGTTGACGATGTATTTGTTGTAGTCGCCCGCGTCGTACCAGCCTTTCGGACTCGCGATCACGGTGCCTGCCGGCCGTTTGGCCGAGGCGGCCGATTCGTGCACGAGCACCTTGTCGTCCGGATGGCCCGCCGCGCGCGCGTACGGGCCCGCGACGCGCGCGTCGAGCGCGACGCCCGCGCGCTGCAGCGTGTACGCGTGCAGCGCGCCCGCGTCGAGCGCGCGGTACGCGTCGCCGGCGATCGCGAACGGCGGCGATTCCGGTTGGTCCGCGACGCGGATCCGGTACGTGCCGGCCTTGCGCAGGCGCGAGAAATCGGCAAGGCGTATCGTTTCGCCGGACGCATCCCACGTTGCGGCGGGGCCCAGTCTGCCCGCGAATACGGTCTTGCCGCTCGCCGCGTCCGTGACCTGGAACCGGTCGCCCGCGCCGGCCGGCACGACGGCCAGCTTTTGCGCGGACGGGAGGAAGCCGAGCTGGTTGACTTCGATGCCGGCGGCGTGGGCGGCGCCCGTGGCGAACAGCGCCGCGCAGGCGCACAGGATGGGGAAGCGCGCGGCTTCCGTCGGTTGGTGCATTGGGGTCTCCGGGATGATTGTCGTTTCGCGGCGCGCGGAACCGGCCCGGCGAACTGAAAACGGTTTGATCGTACCTTGCCGCCAAACCCCGCGTCAATCATTCCCATTTCAAACGGCGCCCGTCAATACTGGGCCCGTTCGTCGCCGGACGCCGCCGCGATGTCGATTGCCGTGCCGCGCGATCCGGGTAATAATGCAGTGATCGAACTAATCCACGCCACCGAGAGGATGCCCTTGAAATCACGTATTCTGCTTTGCGCGCTGCTGCTGGCCGGCGGTGTCGCCGCGGCCGCACCGGCCGACCGTTTCGACGTGGCCGTCACGGCCGACGACCTGCCGGCCCACGGCAGCCTGCCGCCGGGCATGACGCGGGTCGGCATCGCGCAATCGTACGTCGACACATTGAAGGCGCATCGTGTGCCGGAAGCGTGGGGCTTCGTCAACGCCGTGAGCCTCGGCACGGAGCCGGCCGGCGCGCAGGCGCTCGAGGTGTGGCGCCGCGCCGGCTACCCGCTCGGCAACCACGCGTACAGCCACATGGGGTTGTCGCGCGGGGCGCCGTCGCTGGCGGCGTGGGAGGCGGACGTCACCGCCAACGAGCCGACTTTGGAAAAATACATGGCCGGCCACGACTGGCACGTGCTGCGCTTCCCGTTCCTCGACGCGGCCGGCAGCGGCGAGCGCCACGACGGCGCGATCGCGTGGCTGAAGGCGCACGGCTACCGCATCGCCGACGTCACGCTCGGCTTCGACGACTGGGCGTACACGGACACGTACGCGCGCTGCGTGGCGAAGGGCGACGAGGCCGCGATCGCCGGCATGAAGACGAGTTATTACCGCCGCATCGACCAGCAGATCGCGCGCACGAAGGCGATGTCGCAGCGCGTGTACGGGCGCATGATCCCGCAGGTGCTGCTCACGCATATGGGGGGCTGGAGCGCCGTCACCTTGCCGGAAGTGATGAAGCGACTGGACGCGGCCGGCGCGCGCTACGTCACCCTTGACAAGGTGCAGGCCGACGCCGCCTACCGCGCACCGAGCCCGCGCGCGGGCGAGGGCGCGCTGATCGAGCGCCACGCGCAGGACGCGGGCATCGACCTGGCCGGGCTGCCCGCCGTGGAGCCGGTCGGTGGCCTGGACAAGCTGTGCCGCTGATCGCGGCCCGCGGCGGAACTAGGACAGGGGCAGCACCATCGCCTGTTCGAACGTCGCCCGGCCCGCCATCGGTACGGGCGCACCGACGTCGGTGAAACCCATGCGCCGGTAAAGCCGCGGGGCCGCGCCATCGCCGGCCGTCACGTCGAGACGGAGTTCGGATGCCTTGCGCGCACGGGCCCAGTTGATGGCGGCGTCGAGCAGCGCGGCGCCGACGCCGCCTCCGCGCGCCTCGGGCGCCACCCACACCTGGTACACGCTCGCGTGCTCGCCTTCCATCTTGACCCAGGCGAGGCCCACGGGCGTGCCGTCCACTTCGGCCGCGAACGGCCAGCCCTGTTTGTGGGCGCCGAGCGCGGGCGCGGCCAGACGCGCGGCCCAGATGTCGTCCGTGCGTTGCACTTCCTCGGCATGGGTGCTGCCGAATGCCTGAGGCGAATCGGCCAGCGCGCGCAGGCGCAGGTCGCGGTAGATGGGCCAGTCGTCGGGGTGCAGGGTGCGGATGGCGGGCATGTAGGGGTCCGTTGATGAGGAAGTCTGATCATAATGGAAATTGGCGCGGCCGGCTGGGAGCGGCATTTGCATGGGGGCGCCGGATCGGTTAGCATCCGCGGCATGACTTTCCTGAACGTTCCCTACGCAGAAAAAGACGAAGCCCGCGCCCTCGGCGCACGCTGGAATCCCGGCCGCAAGCGCTGGTACGTGCCGGACGGCGTCGCCCTCGAACGCTTCCAGAAATGGCTGAAGGAAGGCAGCTCGGGCGGCCGCGTGAATTCGGCCGCGGCCAAGCCCGTCGTGGGTGCGAACTACGTCGAACTCCCGCACGCCTGTAACCCGTTCGAGCCGTGCGCCGAATGCGCGCAGGCGCTCGCGGGCACGCCGTGGCAGCAGGCGCGCGCAGCATTGGCCGCCACGGTGGCGGCGCTCGGCAAGCGCTAGGGCCTCCCGAGCACGCCCAGCACGGCCAGGCTCATGGCTTCGGCGGCCGTCTTGATCGACGGCGCCGGCACGGGCGCATAAAACGGCGAGTGGTTGAACGCGAGCGGCTTGCCGCCCGGGCGCTGCGCCGCCGCGACGGCGTCCGCCGGGTACACGCCCGTAAAGAAGAACATCGAGGGAATGCCCTCGTTCGCGTACACGGAAAAATCCTCGCTGGCCGTCATCGCGGGCATCCGCACGGCGTTTTGCGGGCCGAACGCGTCGCGGAACACGGCTTCCGTGCGGCGCACGAGCGCGTCGTCGTTGACGATGGCGGCGCCGCCCGGAATCAGGCGCACGTCGGGCGCCGGCGCGCCGGCCATCGCGGCGGACGCATTGGCCACGCGGCGCACGCCGTCCAGCAGCTTGGCCCGCACGTCCGGGCTGTACGAGCGGATCGTGCCGCGCACCTGCACCGTGTCGGGGATGATGTTGCCGACCGTGCCGCCCTGGATCGCGCCGATCGTCACGACGCCGAACTCCTTCGGATCCTTTTCGCGGCTGACGACGGTCTGCACGTCGACGATGAAGCGGGCCGCGATGGCGATGGGGTCGATGGCCTTGTCAGGCGCCGAGCCGTGGCCGCCACGGCCATTGAACTTGATCTCGAGCGCATCCGAGTTCGACGACACGGGGCCGCTCTCGAATCCGACGGTGCCGTACGCGAGCGGCCAGGAATGCAGGGCGAACGCGTAGTCGGGTTTCGGGAAGCGCTTGAACAGGCCGTCTTCCACCATGGCGCGCGCGCCGGACACGGTTTCCTCGGCCGGCTGCGCGATGAACATCAGCGTGCCGTGCCACTCTCCCTTCAGTTCGACCAGCGTGCGCGCGGCGCCCAGCCACGCGGCCATGTGGACGTCGTGGCCGCAGCTGTGCGCCGTGAACGTGGCGCCGTCGCGCGTGCGCTCGCGGCTCGCGTACGGCAGGCCCGTCTTTTCCTCCATCGGCAGGCCGTCCAACTCAGTGCGCACGAGGATCGTGGGACCGGGGCCGTTGCGCAGCAGGGCGACCAGGCCCGTGCGCCCGACTTTCTCCGTCACGTCGAACCCCAGCTTGCGCATCGCCTGAGCGAGCTTGTCCGCCGTGCGCACTTCCTGGAACGCGATCTCCGGATGCGCATGCAAGTCCTGGTAGGCGCCTTCCAGCCACGGATACATGCCGTCGACGCGGCCCGCGACCTGCGTCTTCAGGGGCGCGGCGGTTTGCGCGCTGGCGCCGCCGGCCAATGCCAGCAGCAGGAGGGAAACGGTGGAAGCTTTCAAGCGGGCCTCATCGAACGGTAACGAAAAGGCAAGGCTAGCATGGTCCCGTCAGGCCGTGCAAACGCGATTGCGCCCGGCGTGCTTGGCAGTGTACAGCGCGCGGTCGGCCGCTTGCAGCAAGGTGGCCGCATCGTCGCCGTTGGCCGGCCACACGGCGATACCGAACGACGCCGTCACGTCCGGCAGCAGCGTGTCGCCATGGTGCAGTTCGAGCGCCGCGATGGTCGCGCGGATGGTTTCCGCGCTGCGCACGGCTGCGGCGGCGTCGCACTCGGGCAGCACGAGCACGAGCTCTTCCCCGCCGTAGCGGCAGGCGACGTCGCTGCGCCGCACGCCCTCGCGCAGGACCTGGCCGACGGCGCGCAGGACGATGTCGCCCGCCTCGTGGCCGTACGTGTCGTTCATGCGCTTGAAGTGATCGAGGTCGATCATCACGAGGGCCAGCGCCGCGCGCTTGCGTTCGGCGCGGAACAGTTCGCGGCGCAGGGTCTCGTCGAAGTAGCGCCGGTTGTACAGGCCCGTGAGTTCGTCGACCGTGGACTGGCGCCGCAGGACTTCGCGCAAATTGATGTTGCTGGTGCCGAGCGCCAGCTGTTCGCTGATGGCGTTGGCGGCTGCCTGGTCCGACGCCGAGTCCGGGCCCGCCGGCACGCTCGCGACGAGCAGTCCCAGCACCTCGCCTTGCGAAATCATCGGGACGCACAGGTCCGCGTGACCTGGCGCGCCGTCGCCGCAATGCGGGCAGCGCAGGCCGGCGCCCGGCTCGGCGACGTGCATGCGACCGAAGCGCAGGCTCCAGCACTGGGCAGGGCTGACGAGGTCCGGGTGGTGGACGGCGCCGCCCCATGTCGCGACGCGCTGCAGGAAGTCGCGCGAATGTCGGTACAGGTACACCGCGCCCGCGCTGCCGGGCAGCAGCTGGGGCAGGAAGCCCGGGAGCACGTCGCGCAGCTCGTCCGCGCGCGTCAGGCTGTCCATCGCCTGCAGCATTTCCGCGGTGACGGCGAGGCGCTGGCTGCGCGCCTGGCTGGCGCGCGCCTGTTCGGCATGGTCCTCGGCCTGGCGCCGCGCCAGGTCGGCGGCCTGTGCGCGCCCGCGCAGGCTGCGCCTGACCACATACAGCGCCACGCCGATCATGAGGGCGCTCGCGGCGCTGGCGAGGATGCCGAGCAAGGTGTTGTAGCCGAGCGTGGTGGCAAGGCGGTCGCGCAGCGTGTGGCGGTCGCGCTCCAGCGCGTCGACACGGTCGCCGATCAGGGCGCGCAGGCGGTCCATGTACGTCTTGCCCGTACGGTCCCCGACGGCGGCCGCCGCGGCCGGGAGCCCGTCGGTGCGGCGCAGGGCGATCGTTCGGGCCAGTTCGTCGAGCTTGAGGTGGACGTAGCGGTCGATCTCGGCCTGCGTCGCGCGTTCATCCGGTCCGTCCGCCAGCGGCGCGAGCCTGCGCAGCGCGTCCGGCATCTCCGCCGTGGCCGAGTCGTAGGGCGCGAGGAATGACGCGTCTCCCGTGATGACGTAGCCGCGCTGGCCCGTCTCCGCATCTTTCAGCAAGTCGAGCAGGTGATCGTAGGCGTGCGCCTTGTCGGAGACGTTCTTCAGCGCCACCATGGTGCTGTCGGCCTCGCGGCTGCTGACGAAGGGCAGGGCGGCCAGGCAGGCGACGATCAGCAGGATGACGGCCGCGAGCCAGTACAGGCCGGGGTCGCGCGTGCCCGTGCGGCTGTCGGTCGGCTGCGTGTCGTTCACCTGCAAAATCGTTCTCCTCGTTGGGTCAGGCGGCTGGTTGCGCGCCGCCGCGTCGTTATTTTGTCTCACCGACATCGATACATCCAAACGCCAAATAACGAAAATGACGACGTGGCGGTGGAATCATGCCGATCGCCCTCCCGCCTGGCGATGATCTGCCGGATTTGCCGGAGATTGCGAAAAAAGCGTTGCCGTCGATAAATCGCGGCGAGTCGGCGGTGCTATAGTAGCTCGCCCATATGCATATGTACGACGATCCTCGATCCACCGCATGATCCCATCCCGTCCGAACCTCGCCGCCGCGCTGCTGGCGCTGACCCTCGCGGCGGGCGGCGCATGGGCGGAGGCCGACGTGGCACCGCTCGCGCGGGTGGAACGCCTCGTCCGCGCGGGCGACGCGGGCGCGCTGCCCGCGCTGCTGGCCGCGCACGGCGCGATGATGGCGCGCGGCGACCCCGACCGGATCGCCTACTTGAAACTGCTGCGTCATGCGTATGTGGACGCAGGCGACACGGCCGCCGCCGCACAGACGGCGCAGCGCATGGTGAAGCTCGCGCGCGAACGGGGCGATGCGCTGGACGAGGCGCTCGGGATGCTGGCGGTGGCCGGTGCGCACGCCAGCCATGGCAAGACGGCCGTGCTGGCGGCCGTGAACGACGTCGATGTGCGCCATGCCGACCTGCGCGACCCCGAATTCATGGCCGCGCTGCAGCGGGCCTATGGCGACGCGTACCTGGAACTGGGCCAGCTCGACTTTGCGCGCAGCCATTATCTGAAGGCGCTCGCGATCGCGCGCGGGCATCCCGGGCTGCTCGAACCGACCGTGAACGACTTGCGCCTCGCGCTTGCGAAGGTCTATGTGTACGAGGGTGCGGCGGACAGGGTGCTGGCGACGCTGGCGGAGATCGGCCCGGACGGCGGTCCGCTTGCGCCGCCATCCGCCGTGCGCCGCCACGTCATCGAAGGCATCGCCCACGTGATGCAGGGCCACGCGGCCCTCGGACGCGCCGCCTACGACAAGGGCCTCGCCATCGCACACGCACGCGGCCTCGTGCTGCTCGAAGCGAACGCGCTGGGCAATATCGCGGACAGCTGGCTGGACGACGGCCACTACGCCGAGGCCGAACGGACCGCGCGCGCCGCGCTTCCGCTGGCGGTCAAGGCGGGCGACCCGTCCACCCGTCACGTCGCCGAGGCGAACCTGGGCTTCGCGCTGGCCGGGCAAGGCCGGCTGGCGGAAGGGCTCGCGTACATCGACCGCGTGCTGGCGGAAAAGCGCAAGAATGCCGACTACCCCGACATGGCCAACCTGCTGCTCGAAAAGAGCCGCATGCTGGACAAGGCGGGCCGGCTGCGCGCGGCCCTGCAGGCGCTGCAGGAACAGCGCGACGTCGCGGCGAAGATCGCGGCCGGCGAGCACGAGACCATGGCGAAGGTGTTGCAGGAGCAGTTCGATGCCCAGCGCCGCGCGCTCCAGATCGAGGGGCTGCGGCGCGAGAACGCGTTGAAAGACGAGGAGATCCGCAAGCGCCGCGTGTGGGAGCTGATCGCCTCGACGGGTGCCGCGGTGGCCCTGCTGGCGTGCGGCTTCGTGTGGCGGTTGTACCGCCGCTCCGTGCGCGCGAGTGGCCGGCTGCGCGAATTGAACGAGGAGCTGGCGTTCCACTCGACGCACGACGCGCTGACGGGCCTGTTGAACCGCCGTTCGTTCCGCGCGCAGATGGAGAGGCGCAAGCCGGGAACGGGCGGCTGCTTCATCCTGCTCGACATCGACCACTTCAAGACGATCAACGACCACCTCGGCCACGCGGCCGGTGACGAGGTGCTCGTGGAGGTGGCGCGCCGCCTGCGCGCCTGCGTGGACGCGCGCGGCCTCGTGTTGCGCTGGGGCGGCGAGGAATTCCTCGTGCACGTCGACGGCGGCGACGCGGCCGGCCACGCAGACGTCGTACGCGGCCTGCTGTGTGCCGTGGCAGGTGCACCCGTGCGGATGGCGGACGGCCAGCATGTCGCCGTGACGATCACGGCGGGTGCGCTGGCACTGATGCCGGGCGCCGACACGGCGCTCGACTGGCAGCACGCGCTGGCGCTGGCTGACGAGGCGCTGTACCGCGGCAAGCAAGAGGGCCGCCGTTGCGCCTACCTCGTCGAGGCCGACGCCGCGGGCATCGCCGCCCGCAGCACGCGCATCGCTGCGGACTGCGGCTGAAGCGCGCCGCCCGCCGTCAGTGAGCCGGCATCACGAGTACCTGCAGGCCGGACGGCGTCTCGGCCGCGTGATAGACGCGCTGCGTGGCGGCCTTGAAGTCTTGCGGCTTCGCCTTCGGGATGGTGACGAACGTCTGCGGATTCAGGTCGACGAGCGGGAACCACGAGCTTTGCACCTGCACCATGATGCGGTGGCCGCGGCGGAACGTGTGGTCGATGTCGCCCAGGTGGTAGCTGATCGCCTCGACCTTGCCGGGCACGAATGCCTCCGGGTGCTCGAAGCCGTTGCGGAATTTGCCGCGCAGCGGGTTGCCCCGCACGAGCTGCTGGTAGCCGGCCATCGTGCCGTGCGGCGGCGGCACGTCGGCGCCGCGTTTCGGCTCCTCGCCCGCCGGGTATTCGGCCGGGTAGACGTCGATCAGCTTCACGACCCAGTCCGCATCCGTGCCCGTCGTCGACACGAACAGCTTCGGCGTGACGGGGCCCGCGATGGTGACGTCGTCTTCCAGCACGTCGCTCTGGTACACCAGCACGTCCGGGCGTGTGGCCGCGAAGCGCTGGTCCGACACCATGTATTCCTGCGGCACCGACGTCGCCGGGTAGCCGATGTAGGGCACCGGCTTGTTCGGATCGGACACGTATTCGTCGTAGCCCGCGCCCGCCGCCGGCTGCTGCCACGTCAGGCTGCCGCCCGGCCCGAAGTACAGCGTGCGCGCCTTGGCCTGCACCGGTGGCCACGCCGTGTAGCGGCGCCACACGTTGCTGCCCGTCTCGAAGGAGGTCACTTCGGCGATGGGTTGTGCGGGCTTGACGCCCTTGAGCTGCTGCTCGAAGAACGGGAACTGGATGTGCTGGCGGAAGTACTCGCCCGTCTTGCTGTCGAACGACACGCGCCCCAGTTGTTTGCCGTCGTAGCGCGCCCATCCGCCGTGCACCCACGGGCCGATCACGAGGCCGTCGAACGTGCCCGGGTTGTATTTCTTGATCGTGTGGTACGTGGTGAACGGGCCTTGCGGGTCTTCCGCGTCGAACCAGCCGCCCACGGTCAGCACCGCGGCCTTCACGTTCTTCAGGTGCGGCGCGATGGCGCGCGTCTGCCAGAAGGCATCGTACGTGTCGTGCTCGATGGTGGGTGCCAGCAGCGCGCGCTGCTTGTCTGTCATGGTGCCGAGGATGTTCGGCAGGGTGCGGTGCTTCAGGAAGAAGTCGTAGGCGTCGGCCGCGCCGTAGTCGAATTCGGCCCACGTCTTCGGTAGCGGCGTGGGGTTCTGCTGCTCCGTGAACGATGCGTAGAAGCCGAAGTTCGCGGCCAGCATGAAGGCGCCGCCGTGGTAGGAGTCGTCGCCCATGTACAGGTCCGTCACGGGCGCCTGCGGCGACGCGGCCTTGATCGCGGGGTGCGAATCGATGATGCTCGCGGACGTGTAGAAGCCCGGATAGCTGATGCCCCAGATGCCGGCCTTGCCGTTGTTGTTCGGGACATTCTTCAACAGCCATTCCATCGTGTCGTACATGTCCTGGCTTTCCTGGCCTTCACCGGCGGCACGGCGCGGGTTCGCGTGCGGCGTCATTTCCTGCCACTTGCCCTCGGACATATAGCGGCCGCGCACGTCCTGCTTGACGAAGATATAGCCCGCGTCCTCGAATTCCTTCGATGGCCCGATCTGCTTCGGGTACCAGTCCTCGCCGTAGTGCAGCTCGCCGTCGGCCTGTACGCCCGCGCTGTACGGCGTGCGGTTGATGAGGAACGGGTAGGGCTTCGACGCGTCCTTGGGCACGTAGACGACGGTGAACAGCTTCGTCCCGTCGCGCATCGGGATGCGGTATTCGTACTTCGTGTATGTCTCGCGCAGGTCGCGCGGCGCCGGCTTGGCGTTGTCCTCGACGTGCGCGGCGTGGACGGGGACGGGCGGCAGGGCGGAGCACGCGAGGGCCACCAGCAGGGTAAGCAGGGGCAGGCGTGCGGGCAGGGAGTGACGGGTCATGACTTCCTTGGCGGGGTGGTAAAAGCGGCAGTATAAATGCGCGCTCCTCCGCTGTCGCCGTTTTGTCGGCGCCGCCCGCGCCGCCGGCCTATTCGACGACGAATACGCGCGCCCGAGGATCCTGCCCGCGCACGAAGTCCACGATCGCGTCCGTCGTCACGGTGTCGATCTGTCCGGCCATGCGCCGGTCGAACGGATGGTCGTCGAACGCGACGTTGGCGCGGAACATGCGGGCGCCCAGGCGGGTGACGGCCGGGATCTGCACCGTGCGCACGCGGTAGCCCTGGCCCTGCAGCCACGACTGGGCCTCGGCGCGGGTCTCGACGGCGCGCGGTGGCGCGCTGGCGGCGGCCAGGGTCTCGAGCACCCACTGGTTCGAGTTCTGGTAGCGCGTCGAATACACATAGGCCAGCATGTTGTAGTGCGGGTCGTGCAGGCGGCGCGCCGTCCGGCCCACGAGCAACTGCGCCACGCGCGCCTGCACGTCGGGCGATGGAATCACGACCTGGGCCCGGTAGCGATACAGGTCCGTCAGGAAGAAGTTGCCGACGCCGTCCACGTACAGGTCGGAGCTCGCGGTGCCGCACGCGTTCAGCTCGTGCACGACGGTCCAGCGGCCGGCCGCGTGGTCGCGCACGACGATGCCCATGTGCGAGTACTCGATGCCGTACTTGCTGAGGTCTTGGCCGGCCCGTGCCACGAGGGCGACGGTGGCGCCGCTTTCCTCGAGCGCGGCATACGCGCGTTGCGCGAGCGAGAGCGAACGGCGCACCTCGTCCACGCTCAGCGGCTCCTCGCGGCACGCCTGGCCGGCATGCGCCGGCAGCGTCGCAGCGAGCGCCAGGGCGCAGGCCAGCCGGGCGAAGCGGCGGTCAGGACGCGCGGGCATGGTGCAGAAGCGCCTGGCCGACTTCATTCGGGATGAATGCGATCACCTTGCCCGACAGGACGAGCGCCTGGCCGGCCGACATGGCGACGACCTGCAGCACGGTGCCGGCGGCGATCGACAGGCCGCGCGCCGCCTCGCCGGACAGGCGCACGGTCGCGCGGCTGGCCTGGCCCGCGCCTTCGAGCACGACTTCGACACCGTCGCCCACGGCTTCCACGCTGGCGACGACGACGCTGCCGGCGGCGCTGACGGCGACGAGCGAGCCGACGACGACGCTCCCCGTCACCTCACTGATGGCCTTCGAGGGCGCCGACGGATCGGCGGCGGAGGCGCTGGCGCAGGCCAGTCCGAGCAACGTTGCGAGCAACAAGCGTTTCATGATCTCTCCTTAAAGAACGTGGCGCCATGTTGCCGCGAGTACCATGCCGGGCCAAGTCCTGCTTGCAAAAGTATCATCAAGCGCCACTTTCGGTACTGCCCGGCGCTACCGGTGGGGGCGGCGGGCGGGTGGGCGGACCTGAGCGCACACAGCCGAGGAAATCGCCGCATTTACGCACCGCCCCGGTGCGCGGCGCCGGCCGGCGGCTGCGATGCGTACCGTGCAGGGGGTATCGTCGAAACGGATTTAATATGCGCAATCTGACGAGGGCTCAATCCGGAGGACGCACGCCATGACCGACTCCACCGACATCAACCAGACACGGCGCGACCTGCTGATCGGCGGGGCGCTGTCCGCGACGGCCGCAGCGCTGCCGCTCGGCTGCGCGCAGGGTGCGGAGCCTGCGGCTGCCACGCCGCCGCCCGTGACGGCCAAGGTGGCGCTGCGCGTCAACGGCCAGCGCCGCGAGCTGGAACTCGACACGCGCACCACGTTGCTGGACATGCTGCGCGAGCACCTGCACCTGACGGGCACCAAGAAGGGCTGCGACCAGGGCCAGTGCGGCGCCTGCACGGTGATCGTCGACGGCCGCAGGATCAATTCCTGTCTCAGTCTCGCCGTGATGCACGAGGGTGCGGAAGTCACGACGATCGAAGGCCTCGGCACGCCCGACAAGCTGCATCCGCTGCAGGCCGCGTTCGTGAAGCACGACGGCTACCAGTGCGGCTATTGCACGCCGGGGCAGATCTGTTCGGCCGTGGCGGCGCTGGACGAGATCCGGCGCGGCGTGCCGAGCCACGTGAGCGCGGACCTGAACGCGCAGCCGCTGCTGTCGCCGGCGGAGCTGCGCGAGCGCATGAGCGGCAACATCTGCCGCTGCGGGGCGTACTCGAACATCATCGACGCCATCTCCGAGGTCGCCGGAGGCAAGACATGAAAGCGTTCACGTACCAGCGCGCCGGCACGCCGGCCGAAGCGGCGGCTGCCGCCGCCCAGCATCCGGGCGCACGCTTCATCGCCGGCGGCACGAACCTGCTCGACCTGATGAAGCTCGAGATCGAGACGCCGCCTCACCTCGTCGACGTCAATGGCCTGGAGCTCGACAAGATCGAACCGACGCCGGACGGCGGCCTGCGCGTGGGCGCCCTCGTGCGCAACACGGACCTCGCGTCCGACCTGCGGGTGCGGCGCGACTACGCCGTGCTGGCGCGCGCGCTGCTCGCAGGCGCGTCGGCCCAGCTGCGCAACAAGGCGACGACGGCGGGCAACCTGCTGCAGCGCACCCGCTGCCCGTATTTCTACGACACGAACATGGCGTGCAACAAGCGCAAGCCGGGCAGCGGCTGTTCCGCGATCGGCGGCTACACGCGCCCGCTGGCCATCGTCGGCCACAGCGACGCATGCATCGCCACGCACCCGAGCGACATGGCGGTGGCGATGCAGTTGCTTGACGCTGGTGTCGAGACCGTGCGCCCGGACGGCACGGCACGCACGATCCCCATCGCCGATTTCTACCGGCTGCCCGGGACGACGCCGCACATCGAGAACACGCTCGCGCCCGGCGAGTTGATCACGGCCGTCACCTTGCCGAAGCCGATCAAGGGCAAGCACTACTACCACAAGGTGCGCGACCGCTCGTCGTATGCGTTTGCGCTCGTGTCGGTGGCAGCCGTCGTGCAGCGGGACGGCAGCGGGCGCGTCGCGCTGGGCGGCGTCGCACACCGGCCGTGGCGCGTGCCGGCCGCCGAGAGCCGCATGCCACAAGGGGCCAAGGCCGTCACCGACGAGCTGCTGGCGGGGGCGCGGACGACGAACGACAATGCGTTCAAGGTCCCGCTCGTCGAGCGCACGCTGGCCGCCGTGCTGGCCGATGCACGCAAGGCATGAGGAGGCAGCGATGAAATTCACGACACCCGCCACGACGAATCCCATCGACCGCCTGCAGGTGGTCGGCAAGCCGACGGACCGCATCGACGGCCCGTTCAAGACGACCGGTACGGCGCCCTATGCGTACGAACGGCACGATGCCGTACCGGACGCCGCCTACGGCTGGGTCGTCGGCGCCGCCATCGCGAAAGGCCGCATCACGAAGATCGACACCGCGGCCGCACGGGCCGCGCCAGGTGTGATCGCCATTGTGACGTATGAGAACGCGGGCAAGCTGGGGAAGGGCGACAAGAACACGGCGCGGTTGCTCGCGGGGCCCGAGGTGCAGCACTATCACCAGGCGGTCGCCGTCGTCGTCGCGCAGACGTTCGAGCAGGCGCGGGCCGCGGCGAGCCTCGTGCACGTCGAGTATGCGCCGCAAAAGGGCGTGTACGATCTCGAGGCGGCGATGAACGCGGCCGGCCCGGCCGGCAGCAAGCAGAAGGACAAGTCGACGACGAAGGTGGGCGACTTCGACCACGCGTTCGCGACGGTGCCCGTCAAGCTGGACGCCGTCTACAAGACGCCCGACCAGACGCACGCGATGATGGAGCCGCACGCGTCGATCGCCGTCTGGCAAGGCAACAAGCTCACGTTGTACACGTCGAACCAGATGGTGCACTGGGGCGTGCAGGACATGGCGAAGACGCTGGGCATCCCGGAGGCCGACGTGCGGCTCGTGTCGCCTTACATCGGTGGCGGCTTCGGCGGCAAGTTGTTCCTCCGTTCGGAAGCGCTGCTGGCGGCGCTGGGGGCAAAAGCGGCGGGCCGGCCCGTGAAGGTGACGTTGCAGCGTGCCCTCATGATGAACAACACGACGCACCGTCCCGCGACGATCCAGCACATCCGCATCGGCGCCACGCGCGAGGGGCGCATCGCGGCGATCGCGCACGAGAGCTGGTCCGGCGACTTGCCGGGCGGCTCGCCGGAAACGGCGGTCAACCAGACGCGCCTGTTCTACGCGGGCGCGAACCGCTTCACGCAGATGCGGCTCGCGGTGCTCGACCTCGCGGAAGGCAATGCGATGCGCGCGCCCGGCGAGGCGCCGGGCCTGATGGCGCTGGAGATCGCGATGGACGAGCTGGCGGAAAAGCTCGGCATGGACCCCGTGATGCTGAGGATCGTGAACGACACGACGGTGGACCCGGAAAAGCCCGGCCGCAAGTTCTCGACGCGGCGCTTCGTCGACACCCTGCGCGTGGGCGCCGAGCGCTTCGGCTGGAGCAAGCGCAATCCCAAGCCGGGCCAGGTGCGCGACGGCCGCTGGCTCGTCGGCTACGGCATGGCCGGCGCGTTCCGCAACAACATCAACATGAAGTCGGGCGCGCGCGTGCGGCTCGAGCGCGACGGCACCGTGACTGTCGAGACGGACATGACGGACATCGGCACCGGCACCTACACGATCATCGGCCAGACGGCGGCCGAGATGCTGGGTGTGCCGCTCGCGCGCGTGACCGTACGCCTGGGCGACTCGACGTATCCGGTGTCGGCCGGCTCCGGCGGCCAGTGGGGCGGCAACAGCTCGACGGCCGGCGTGTACGCGGCCTGCGTCAAGCTGCGCGAGCACGTGGCAAAGAAGCTGGGCCTGGACCCGGCGCACGCGGAATTCGCCGACGGCATGGTGCGCGCCGGCGGCAAGGCGCAGCCGCTCGCGCAGGCGGCGCGCGACGGCGCGGTCGTCGGCGAAGACACGATGGAATACGGCGAGCTCGCGAAAACGTACCAGCAGTCGACGTTCGGCGCGCATTTCGTCGAGGTCGCGGTGGACGCGGCGACGGCGGAGGTGCGCGTGCGCCGCATGCTGGCCGTCTGTGCGGCGGGCCGTATCCTGAATCCGAAATCGGCGCGCAGCCAGGTGATCGGCGCGATGACGATGGGCGTGGGCGCCGCGCTGATGGAAGACCTCGTCGTGGACAAGCGCGTCGGCTTCTTCGTCAACCACGACCTGGCCGGCTACGAGGTGCCGGTTCACGCGGACATCCCGCACCAGGAGGTGATCTTCCTCGACGAGACGGACCCGACGTCGTCGCCGATGAAGGCCAAGGGCGTCGGGGAACTCGGCATCTGCGGCGTGGCGGCTGCGGTGGCGAATGGGATCTACAACGCCACCGGCGTGCGCGTGCGCGACTATCCCGTCACGCTCGACAAGCTGCTGCCGGGGATGCCCGCCTATGTTTGAACACGCTAGAATGGAGGACGCGGTGTCCCGGCCGCGCCACCGACAGGATTCCATGAACGACTTCGCCGGCAGGTCTTCCGTACACGGCATCGAGCGGCATCTGCGCCAGTGCGACTGGACGGCGTCGCCGCTCGGTCCGCCGTCCTCGTGGCCGCCTGCGCTCGCGCACGCCGCACGCTTCATGTTCGACGCGCCCGTGCCGATGCTCCTGGCCTGGGGCGGCGCGCAGGGCGTGCTGTACAACGACGCGGCCGCACCACTGCTGGGCGCATACGATCCCGGCCTGTTCGGAGCAAGCTTGTCCGACTGGCCGGCGGCGTGGGACGGGCTGGCGGGGCACGCGGCGCGCGCGCTGGCAGGCGAAGCGTTCCGCGTCGGCCAGAGCATGCACACGGCGGCCGATGCCGGCGCCGCGCCGTGGCTGGACCTCGCATTCGCGCCGCTGCGCGACCTGGACGGCGCCGTGCGCGGCTTCACCTGCACCGTGTGCGGACCCGCCGCGCTGCCGACCGGCGACGCCGGCTTTCGCGTCGTCGCCGACGCCATGCCGCAGATGGTGTGGTCGACCTTGCCGGACGGTTACCACGACTATTACAACCGTCACTGGTACGACTTTACCGGTATGCGCGACGGCGAGACGGACGGCGAGCGCTGGAACGCCATGTTCCACGAGGACGACCGCGAACGTGCGTGGGCGGCATGGCGCCTGTCGCTGGCGACGGGTGCGCCGTACGAGATCGAATACCGCCTGCGCCACCGCAGCGGCGACTACCGCTGGGTGCTGGGCCGCGCGCTCCCCGTGCGCGACGCCGAGGGACGCATCGTGCGCTGGATGGGCACGTGCACGGACATCGACCAGCAGAAGCGCCACGAGGAAGCGCTGCGCCAGAGCGAGGCGCGGTTCCGCCGGCTGGCCGATTCGAACGTCGTCGGCATCGTGCGCTATCGCATGGATGGCACGATCGTCGAGGCGAACGAGGCGTTCCTCGACATGCTGGGCTATACGCGCGCAGACTTCGAGCGCGACGGCCTGGCGTCGCGCACGTTGACGCCGCCGGAATGGCTTGATGCCACGGCGCGCGCGATGACGGAGCTGCGCACCGTGGGTCGCATCGAGAACCTCGTGAAGGAATACTTCCGCAAGGACGGCAGCCGCGTCAGCGTGCAGATGGGATCGATCACGATGGACGATCCCGCCACGGAAGGCGTGGCCGTGATGGTCGACGTCACGCCGATCAAGGACGCGCAGCGCGCGCTGCGCGAGGCGGACCGGCGCAAGGACGAATTCCTCGCGATGCTGGCGCACGAGCTGCGCAACCCGCTCGCACCGATCACGGCGGCCGCCGACTTCCTCAAGGTCGGCCGCCTCGACGAGGAACGCGTGCGCCAGGTGACGACGATCATCGGGCGGCAGGCACGCCACATGACAGGCCTGATCGACGACCTGCTCGACGTGTCGCGCGTGACGCGCGGCCTGATCACGCTCGAGCGCGCGCCCGTGCCGCTGGCCGGCGCGATCGCTGAAGCCGTCGAACAGGTGCGCCCGCAGGTCAAGGCCAAGGGCCATCGCCTGGAGCTCCACCTGCCGTCCGACGAGGCCCTGGTGGCCGGCGACCGCAAGCGCCTGGTGCAGGTGTTCGCCAACATCCTGGGCAATGCCGCGCGGTACACGCCGAGCCAGCCACCGGACGGCGGCCGCATCGACCTGCACCTGCGCATCGAAGACACGAGCGTGGTCGTCGACGTGTGCGACAACGGCATCGGCATGACACCGGAGCTGACGGCACGCGCATTCGACCTGTTTTCCCAGGCCGAGCGCAGCGCGGACCGCGCGCAGGGTGGCCTCGGCATCGGCCTCGCGCTCGTGAAGAGTCTCGTGGAACTGCACGACGGTACCGTGTCCGCCCACAGCGACGGGCCCGGCCGCGGCAGCCGCTTCACCGTCGTGCTGCCGCGCCTGCGCGTGGAGGGCGACGATGCCGGCAGCGTGCCGGGCACGATGGCGCCCGCGCCGCCGGAACGCGCGCTGGAAGTGCTGATCGTGGACGACAACGTCGACGCCGCGCAGATCCTCGCCATGTACATCGAAGCCGTCGGCCATCGCGCCACGGTCTGGCACAGCCCGGGCCAGGCGCTCGCGTACGCGGCCGAGCACCAGCCCGACCTGTGCGTGCTCGACATCGGCCTGCCGGAATTCGACGGCCACGAACTGGCGCGCCGCCTGCGCGCGCTGCCGGGCATGGCGGCGCTGCCGCTCGTCGCCGTCAGCGGCTACGGCCAGGCGCGCGACCGTGACCTCGCGCTGGCGGCCGGCTTCGACCGGCATTTCGTCAAGCCCGTGATGGCGGCCGACATCCTCGACGTGCTCGGTGCCGTGGCGCGCCGCCGGCCGAATAGCCGGACGGGAGAGTGAATGGGCGTCAAACGTATCGTTGCCAATGTCCACGCTGCGGACAACGCCGCGGCGCTGGCATTTTACGGCGGCATCCTGGACATGGAAGTCGTGATGGACCACGGCTGGATCGTCACGCTGGCCGGCAGCGGCGGCGGCAATCCCGCGCCGCAGCTGAGTTTCGCGACGGAGGGCGGCAACGGCACGCCCGTGCCCGACCTGTCGATCGAGGTCGACAACCTGGACGACGTATTGCGGCGCATGGCCGCTGCGGGACTGGCGCCCGAATACGGCCCGGCCGTGGAACCGTGGGGCGTGCGCCGCTTCTTCATCCGCGATCCGTTCGGGCGCCTGCTCAACATCCTGCAGCACGGCTAGCCGGTACGACCTACTTCGCCGTGGGCCGGGCGAAGTGCGCGTCGATCTCTTCCAACGTCTTGCCGCGCGTCTCCGGCAGCAGGAACGCCGAGGCGAGGAAGTAGACGACCGTGCAGGCGGCGCCGAAGAAGAAGATCGTGGAATAGCCGTGGCGGCCGACGGTCGGCAGGAACACGGCTGCGATCGACGTCGACACGAACTGGTTGATCAACAGGGCGATGCTCATGCCGTTGGAGCGGATCCGCGTGGGCATCAGCTCGGACAACGCGAGCCATACGCACACGCCGGGGCCGACGGCGAAGCTGGCGACGAACAGGCAGATCGCCAGCGCCACGAGCCAGCCGTGCCGCGTGTCCGGCAGCGGGCCGACCTGGGCCTTTTCGATGACGAGCGGACTGGCAGCGGCGGCCGCCGGATCGGGGAACGGGTTCATGTGCAGGCGGCGGAAGAACGTGCCGATCACGCTGTCCGGCTGGACGGTGTCGGCGCGGCGCGCCTGCAGCGCCGTCAACGCGGGATCGTCGCTGCGGATGCTCGCAACGTTCGCGAACGGCCCGTACGCGTAGGCGACCGTCAGCGCCTGCGGCGGGCCGGAAGGATCCGCGCCCAGCGCGCGCAACGTGGGTGCATCGAGCCGCAGCGCGAGGCCGTCGTCGAGCGCGAGCCGCGTGACCTGCGCCAGCACGTCGCGCTGCTCCACCTCGTTTGCGCGGAACAGCAGGCCGACGCCGAGCAGCGCGACGACGATGCCGGCCGTCCCCACCATCAGCAGGAAGCGGCGTCCCTTGCGGTCGACGAGGAGCACGGCAACGATGGTCATCACTGCGTTCAGCACCTTCAGCAGCACGTCTGCCAGGTTCGCGTTCGTCCCCGCCAGGCCTGCGCGGTTCAGGATGTTGACGACGTAGGCCAGCACGGAGTTGATGCCGGTCGCCTGGTTGCAGGCGAGGATCAGGCACGCGAGCAGGAACGGCAGCACGTAGCGCCGCGACAGCAGCGGGTCGGCCGCGCGCGTCGCCTGCGCATGCGGCCGCGCGATCTCGGCCAGTTCGCGGTCGGCATCGGCGCTGTCGCGGGTGCGCAGCAGCACGGCGCGCGCCGCGTCGAGCCGGCCCCGTTGCGCGAGCCAGCGCGGGGATTCCGCCAGCAGCAGGCAGCCGGCGGTGAACACGACGCCCGGTGCGAGGCAGGCCCAGAAAATGGCGCGCCACGCATGGTCCTTGGCCGCCAGCACGGCGGCGGCGCGCGCCGCTTCCGGCAGCGCCGCGACAGCATCCGTCGCCGCCTGCACGCTGCGCGCCTGCACGAGGCCGACGACGGCCGCCGCGACGAGGCCCACGGTCAGCAGCAGCTGGAACAGCGCGGCACCGCGGCCGCGCCGGCGCGCATCCATGCATTCGGCCAGGTACAGCGGGACGATCACACCGATCAGGCCACCGCTGACGCCTTGCAGCAGCCGGCCGCACAGCAGCGGCACATAGCCGTCCGCGAGGGCGATCAGCGGGATGCTGGCGACGAACAGCGCGCCGGACAGGACCATCGCGGGGCGCCGGCCGACGACGTCCGCCAGCAGGCCCGCGAACAGCGAGGACAGCACGGAGCCGAGCAGCACCGCGGCGACGATGAAGCTGAGCTGCTGGGCATTCAGCTTCCACGCCAGCGCCGCCGTAGACTCCAGATAGGGCAGCGCGCCGGCGATGATGCCCACGTCGATCCCGTACAGCAGACCGCCCATGCCGGCGATGCACAGCAGGTACCGGGTGGCCCAGGTTGGGGAACGCGGGAAGGCTGCGGTCATGTCGTCTCCATCGTCGTGTCGTCGACTGCCGAGCTTAACAGATCGTTGCGGCGCTGCCTTCGGCGACCGTGTTGTTGCGCGGGTTCGCCCGTGTTTACCGAGACCGCGCCTGCTAGCTGGCGTCGCGTGCGACCTGGACGAGCGTGTCGAGGCGGTTGCCGTCGACGCACAGGGCGGTGCCTGCGGCGAAATCGGCGTCCTGCGCGAGCCGCGTCAGCACCGAGCCGCTGGGCATCTCCAGCGCGACGCGGGCACCCCGTTCCCAGGCGTGGCGCGACGTGTCGGCCCACAGCACGGGGCGCGCCATGTTCGCGGCGAGGTCGGCGACGATGGCGTCGGCATCGAACAGGGCGCGCGCCTTGCTGCTGCTGACGTAGGTGATGCGCGGGCGCCGGCGCGGGACCTGGGCGGCGGCGCATGCGAGCGTGCGGGCTTGCTCGTCCAGCAGTGGGCAGTGCGAAGGCACCGGCACGGCCAGGCGGTCCGCCCGGTTGGCGCCGCGGTCGAGCGCCAGCGCGGCGACGGCGTCCAGCGCGGCGGCAGCGCCCGCGACGACGAGCTGGCGCGGCCCGTTCAGGTTGGCGAGGTACACGGGCGTCCCCGGCGCATCGACGTGCGCGATCAGCGGCTCCAGCTGCTGGCGTGTGAGGCCGCCGATCGCGGTCATGCCGTAGCCGGACGGGTAGGCGTCTTCCATCAGCCGGGCGCGCAATTCGACGAGGCGGACCGCATCGGTGAAATCCAGCACCCCCGCGACGACCGCGGCGGGCCACGCGCCGATCGACAGCCCGGCCACCATTTGCGCCGGCGCACCCAGCGCGTCCAGCACGCGCGCCGTCGCGACACCGGCCACCAGCAGCGCCAGCTGGACGGCGACCGTCGAGCGCAGCGCGTCCGACGTGTCCAGCGCAAGCACGTCGCGGCCAAGCGCCGCCGACGCTTGCGCGAGCGTGTGCGCGACCACCTCGTGGTCCGGCAGCGTATGCAGCATGCCCGGCTTTTGCGCGCCCTGGCCGGGGAACGTGAACAGGACGCTCATGCGGCCTCCCATGGGTCGGCGACAAGGCGCGCGCCCGCGTCCGTCTTCAACAGCACGCGGCCGCCGCGCACGTATTCGGCGAAGGCAAAGCCGCCTGCGCCCGTATCGACCTGGATGTCGATGCGGCAGGGCTGCCCGTCCTGCAGCTTGGCCAGTGCGGCCAAGGTCGCTGCGGCGGGCCGGCGCGGCAGGCGGACTAGCAGATCGAGGTCGCTCGTCGCGCGCAGCACGGGCAGGCCGCACGCGAGCCAGTAGCCGGCGCCGCCCGCCGGGCCCCAGTCCACGTCCAGGGCGTCCAGCCGCGGTGCCAGTGTGCGCAGCGCGGCGATGCACGGGAAGTCGGCGTGCGTCGCATGCGCTTGCTGCGCGAGCATGCGCGGCGTGAGGATGGCGGCGATCGCGGCGACGGGCAAGTAGCCAGGGCAGCGCTCGTTGCGGTGCAACCCGCGCGCGCCGACGGCAACCATGCCGGGCGGCGTCGCCTCACGCCGCACGACGAGCGGCGCCCCCGCATCGAACCAGTCCGGACGCGCGCCCGCGCACGCGAACGCGCCCGGGTCGCGCGCGAACAGCAGGTCGTGCGGACGGGGCGCTTGCACGTCAGCCCACCAGCGAGCGGGTGGCGAAGTACAGCAGCGACGGCCCGAGCAGGCAGCCGAGGCCCGTGTGGAACGTGGCCACGAGGGCGCCGTATGGCACGAGGCGGCGGTCGGTGGCGGCGAGGCCCGCCGAGACGCCGCTGACGGTGCCCGCGAGGCCGCCGAACACCATCGCGGAGCGCGGCGTGGACAGGCGCAGGAAGCGCGCCGCCATCGGCGTGCCGACCATGACCATGATCGCCTTCACGAGGCCCGTGGCGATCGACAGCGCCATGATTTCGGAGCTGGCGCCGATCGCCGCACCCGTCACCGGACCGACGATGTACGTGACGGCGCCGGCGCCGATGGTCGTGATGCTGACCGCGTCGCGATAGCCGAACGCCCACGCGACGCTGGCGCCGACGATGAACGGGAGCACCGTGCCGAGCATCAGTGCGACGGCGCCCACGAGGCCGGCCTTCCGCGCTTCCACGACCTGCACTTCGAACGCGGTGGCGACGATGGCGAAGTCGCGCAGCATGGCGCCGCCCATCAGGCCGACGCCGGCGAACAAGGTGACGTCCGCGAGGCCTTTCTGGCCGCCCGTCTGGATGCCGCCCCAGTAGGCGAGGCCCAGGCCGATGAGGATGGCGATGGCGGAACCGTGCACGCGGCCGAACGTGAGGCGGCGCGACAGCTGCATCGACACGATCATCACGAGGCCCACGAGGGCGAAGGCCAGCACGAGGCCGTTGTGTTTTGCGGTCTTTTCCAGGAGTTCGAGCATGATGGTCCTCTTCAAGCGCGTTGCGTGGCGACGCGGGTTTCGGCGTCGACGTCCGTGTCGGGCGCCGGGCGCTCCCGACGGTTGATCAGGGAGACGCAGCACGCGCACACGAGTACCGAGGCGAAGGCGGCGAGCAGTGCGACGGGGCCGCCGCGCAAGGCCGATACGACGTTCTGCTGCGCGGCCATGGCGACGACGACGGGGATGTACATCGCGCCCCAGAAGCCGACGCCCATCTCGGTCTGCGCCGGCATCAGCCCGCGCTTGTGCAGCCACAGGCGGGCGCAGATCAGCAGGATCATGGCGATGCCGACCCCGCCCACGTTGGTCTTGGCGCCCAGCAGGGTGCCCAGCAGGTCGCCCAGGAAGATGCCGAGCAGATGGCAGACGGCCAGCAATGCGGTTCCATAGATAATCATGTGTGTCTCCTCTTCGTCCAAGAAAAAAGGTGCCGGCCGTGTTTATCGTTGTTGGCGGCCGGGTGGGTGCTGCGGATAGCTAGTCGGCGCCCTCCCATTGTGTTGCGAGCAGGTCGCGGACCCGGCGCGACGCGGCCCGGTGGGCGCCGCCCAGGCGGCTCGCGAGGTCGCGCCGCGGGTCCTCGAGGATGTCCGCCAGCGCCGCCTCGAGCGCGCCGTGGACGAGGGCGATGTCCTGTTCGTCCGGCAGCGCGAGGTTCGTCAAGGTCAGCACCTCGTGCAGGATGCCGAGCGACGCGAAGCTCCTGATGTCGTAGGCCATCGGCGGCACGCTGGCCGCCAGTTTTTCCAGCGCCTCGACGGAACGCAGCGTGACGCGCGCCGCGGAGGCCTTGCCCATCGCGTGCACGGCGACGGCGGGATCGTCCAGCGCAATCAGACGGTTGGCCTGGTAGCCGTGCGCCAGGAAGGCGCCGGACATCGCGAGGCCGACGATCAGGCCGATGACGGGATGGCCGGCCTGCCGCGCGTCGGCATACGCGGCCACCGCGGCGGCCAGCGCCTGATGGATCCCGTACGCTTCCTCGCGCCGGCCGTACGCCTGGCTCGGCACGTCGATGACGGCGACGATGGGGCGCTTCTCAAGCGTATCGCGGTCCAGCGCGATCACGTCGCGCACGGCCTGCGCGAGGCGCCAGCCTTCGACGAGCCCGACTTCGCCGTTGCGGGCGCGCGGAAAACCATTGTCCGGGTCGGGCACGACGGCGATGTAGCGCGCGGGCCGGCCGGCGAGGATGGCGTCGCACGCGTGCACCGTCGTCCAGTCGTGGACCGGGTGGGCGCCGCCCGTGAGGAGGCGCAGCCACATGGCGCCGCGCGAGGCGTGATTCGTGTTCGCTGCCATCATTCGAGTCCTTGTCCGTAGATGCGGCGCACGTCGTCCGGCGTCGCCTGGGTGTCCGTATCGACCCGCGCGAGGCAGGCGAGGAAGTCGGCGGTGCGGTCGCTGCGGTGCACGGCTGGCACGCCGCGCGCAAACAGGGCGGCCACGGTGTCGCGCACCTGGGCCGTATCGTCCTCCACGCAGGCGTCCGCCAGGTGGGTGATCGCGCGCTGTTCGCCGCCCGTCAGGCCCCAGATCAGCGAGCGCTGGCGCGCATCGAATTCGGCGACGCCGGCTTCCTGCTCGATGACTTGCGGGCCGTTGAGGCCGAGCCGCGCCTCGCGCGTCATCACGAAGTAAGAGCACAGCCCGGCCGCGATCGACATGCCGCCGTAGCAGCCCACCGTACCCGCGCTGACGCCGACGACGGGCCGGTACCGGCGCAGCGCGACGATGGCGGACTGGATCTCGGCGATGGCCGCCAGCCCGAGGTTCGCTTCCTGCAGGCGCACGCCGCCCGTCTCGAACAGGATCACGGCCTGCGTGGGCACGCCGCGCTCGTTGTCGCGCACGGCGAGTTCCAGCGCGCCGGCGATCTTGGCGCCGCCGATCTCGCCCATGCTGCCGCCCTGGAACGCGCCTTCGATCGCCAGCACGACGGTGGGCTGGCCCGCGAGCCGGCCCTTGGCGACGACGACGCCGTCGTCGGCCTGTGTCACGAGCTTCTGCATGCCGAGCCAGGGCGAGTGCAGGCGTTCGAACGGCCCCGCCAGTTCGCGGACGGTGCCCGGGGCGAGCAGCGCCTGCGCGCGGCTGCGGGCGCCCCGTTCGATGAAGCTGTCGCGCTTCAACAGGTTCTCGATGCTCATGGCGTCCCTCCGTTGGTGGCTGCCTGCTCGTACGCCTGCTCGATGCGCATGCGCACGACGCCGGGCGTCGCGCCGTTGTCGTTGATCTCGATACGGGCGGCCGGCAGGTCGCCGGCGCCGAACACCCGTTCCAGCAATGCCTTCCAGGTGGCGCCGTAGCCGTCGACCGACGTCTGCACGGCCACCGTCGTGCGCCCGGCGCCGGCCGGCTCCAGCAGCACTTCCAGGTCGCCCGAGGCGACGACGCCGCTCACCGTGCGTCCCGCGGCCGGCTGGCCCGCGGTGAATTCGTAGTCCAGTCTTTCCATGTTCAATCAAGCTCCATCGTCGTTGCGGGGACCGCAACCCCGCGTTCGATACGGTCCAGCAGCAGCGCGGCCGCCAGCAGGTCGGCGGCACCGCCGGGCGAGACGTGCATCCGCTTCAGCCGCGCTTCGAGCACGCCGAACGCGCGCCGGCCGTTCGGCGTGGCGATGCCGCCCGCCGCCAGCACGCGCCGCGCGCCGTCCTGTGCCGCGGCCAGCGCCTTCTTGCCGCCGCGCGCCAGCAGGCACGTGTCGTCCAAGGTGGCCATCACCGCGAGCAGGGCGTTCACGCGGGCGTGGTGCTCCGCATCGCCGCGCGCCCGCGCCAGTTTCAGCATCGGCAGCGCGTGGCCGACCACGTGCGGGAAGCCGGCGCGGGCCTGGCCGCGCGCACCTCCCACGCCGTGTTCGATGCAGGCGCGCTCGCCCTTGTGGCCCGTGCTGGCCGGTGCGCCGGGGTCGCCGATGCGCGCCAGCCGGCCGGCGCGGGCGGCGATGCGGACCACATCCGGGCCGGTCGCTGCGGCCGCGGTCACGAGCAGCCCGAGCGCCCAAATCGCGCCGCGGTGCGTGTTGATGCCGCCGCTGGCCGCCATCATCGTGGCTTCCGCGTCGCGGCCGATGGCACCGATACGCCGTCGCAGCAGGTCGTCGTCATCCGCGATGCGGCTACCCGCCAGCGCCATCTGCGCGAACGCGGACCGCAGCGCGCAGGCCGACGCGCACATCAGCGGCCAGCTCAGGTCGTGGTGGGCGCCGGCGCCGCGCAGGTCGACGAGGCCCGGCTTCGGTGTCAGCATGGCTTCGTCGACGAGGGCCGCGACCGCATGGTCGGCGAGATGCAATGCCTGGTCGATGGCGTCGACGTCGCGGGTCGTGAAGGGATTCGCGGCCGTCATCACCAGCTCCTGAATTTGGCGGGCGGTTCGTACAGGCCGCCGGACCAGTCGACCAGCTCCGCGATGCTCTTCGCCGCGAGCAGCGAGCGCGTGGCGTCGGCGCGGCGCACACCGATGTCTTCCGGCAGCGCGATCAGGCCTTGCGCGCGCATGCGGGCCGTCTCCTTCGGATCGTGGCGCAGCCCGATCGGCGTGACACCCGCGACGGCGGCCAGCATCGCCTTGCGCTCGTCCAGCGACTGCGCCTTGTACAGGTAGGCGATGCCTTCTTCGGTGAGGACGTGGGTGACGTCGTCGCCGTAGATCATCACGGGTGCGAGCGGCATGCCGGACGCCTTGCCCACTTCCACCGCGTCGAGCGATTCGACGATCGTCGGCTGGCTGCCGTCCTGGAACGTCTCGACCATCTGCACGACGAGCTTCTTGCCGCGCGCGAGCGGGTCGTCCGTCTCGACAAGGTCGAGCCAGGCCGGCGTCGGATGGCGGCGTCCGTGCGGATCGTGCCCCATGTTCGGTGCGCCGCCGAATCCGGTCAGGCGGCCGTGGGTGACGGTCGACGAATTGCCCAGTCCATCCATCTGCAAGGTGGAGCCGATGAACAGGTCGACGGCATATTGGCCCGCGAGCTGGCACAACGCGCGGTTCGAGCGCATGGAACCGTCGCGGCCGATGAAGAAGACGTCGGGGCGCGCGGCCGTGTATCGCTCCATGCCCAGCTCCGCGCCGAAGCAGTGCACGCTGTCGACCCAGCCCGATTCGATGGCGGGGATCAGGGTGGGGTGCGGGTTCAGCGTCCAGTTGCGGCAGATCTTGCCCTTCAAGCCGAGTTGCTCGCCATACGTGGGCAGCAGCAGTTCGATGGCGGCCGTGTTGAAGCCGATGCCGTGGTTCAGCGATTGCACCTGATGGCGCTCGTACACGCCGCGGATCGCCATCATCGCCATCAGGATGTGCACGGGCTTGATGAGGCGCGGGTCGCGTGTGAACAGCGGCTCGATGTAGAACGGCTTGTCGGACCGGACCACGTAGTCGATCCACGCGCCGGGAATGTCGACGCGGGGCAGGTCTTTCGGATCGTCGACGATCTCGTTCACTTGCGCGATCACGATCCCGTCGCGGAACGCGGCCGCCTCGACGAGGGCCGGCGTGTCTTCCGTGCTCGGGCCCGTGTACAGATTGCCCTGTCGGTCCGCCTTGTAGCCGGCCACCATGACGACGTTCGGCGTCAGGTCCACGTACAGGCGGGCATACAGTTCGATATACGTGTGCAGCGCGCCCACCTCCAGCATGCCCTCCTGCAGGAATTGCGAGATGCGCAGGCTTTGCGCACCGGCGTAGGCGAAATCGAGCTTGCTCGCGACGCCCCGTTCGAACAGGTCCAGGTGCTCCGGCAAGCTCACGCTCGGCATGATCATGTGCAGCTGGTTCACGCGGTCCGGGTCGACCTGCACGAGCGCGCGGGCGAGGAAGTCGGCCTGCTTCTGGTTGTTCCCCTCGAGGACCACGCGGTCGCCGCTGGCCAGCAGCAGTTGCAGCGCCTCGACGATGCGTTCGCTGTCCAGCACGGGACCGTCGGCGAGGTGGCTCACCGCCGCCATCCGGCGCGCCTTGTCGCGGCGCCGCGTATCCCACTGGCGCGGGGCGGGCGTGTTGCTTTCCATGTTGTCTCCTTTGTACGGACGGTAACGCCAGCATAGGAACACGACGCCGGGCCTTCAATCAACGCGGCGCGCGAATGTTTACTCTGAAGTTAATGGTTAAGGTAAGCTCTGCCCAGGAGCGGCGCGATGATCGACGAAGAGATTACCTTAAAGAAACTGGAAGTGTTCCTGGCGTTCATGCGCCTGCACAGCCTGGCGCGCGTTTCGGAAGAACTTGGCCAGAGCACGGTGAGCGTGCATCGCGCCCTGCACTCGCTGGAAGAGGGCTTGCGTTGCCCCCTGTTCCGGCGCGAAGGGCGCAACCTGGCGCCGCTGCCGGCCGCGTATGCGTTCGCCAAGCACGCGCAGCGCGCCGTGAGCGAAACGGAAGAGGGCGTGCGCAAGGTGCGCGAACTGGCCGGCTTCGCGGGCGGCCGCCTGAAGATCGGGTCGCTGTATTCGCTCACGTTGCGCTGCATCCCGCAACTGCTCATGGGCCTGAAGCTGCGCCGTCCCGAACTGCAGATCGACCTGACACTCGGCTCGAATCAGGAATTGCTGCGCGGCCTGGACGAAGGCCGGCTCGACGCCATCGTCATCGGCCTGCAGGCGCCGCTGGACGACGCGCAGCTGCTCGCCGTGCCGCTGTTCGAGGACGAGGTGCACCTCGCGGCGCCGCTCGGGTCGCCGTACGCGGGCCGCACCCACGTCGACCTGCGCGACCTGCACGACGCCAAATTCATTACCCTGGGCGGCGGCTTCGTCACGTCCGACAGTTTCGATCATGCGTTCCGCCAGGCGGGCTACACGCCGGAGACGATCATGCGCGTCTCCGACATCTTCTCGCTGATCAACCTGGTCAGCGGCGGCATGGGCTACAGCCTGCTGCCGGGCCGCGTGGCCGAATTCAGCACGCGCATCGAGCTCATTCCCCTCGACGCGCGGTACGCGTCGCACCAGACCATCAGCCTGATCGTGTCGAAGAGCCGCGAGCGCGACCCGAACCTGCTGGCGCTGGCGGCCGAATGCCGCATGTACGGCAAGGGTCAGCGGCTCGGCAACCTGGCCGGCTAGGCGGGGACGGCCGAGCCGCGGCGTGCGGCGGTCGCGGGCGGAAGGCAGCCGAGGCCTTCCAGCGTGCGTTCGACGGCGACGTCCAGCGGCGTGTGCGGCTCCGCGCCCAGCACGGCCACGATGCGGGCGTTGTCGAGACGGACGGGCTGGCGCCACAGGTAGCGCATCTCCCACAGCTCGCGTAAGGTCTCGTTGAACGGCGTGGCGAGGCGCACGAGCCACCACGGAAAGGCGCCGACGGACGCCTTGCCTCCGTGGCGCGCGACGACGCGGCGGATCGCGTCGCACATCGCGGTGCCGTCCGCGTCCCAGTGGCCGCCCATGTGGAAGCGCGCGAACGGCGCCAGTGTCGCCCGGCGTTCGATCAGCGCGACCATCGTCGCCGCCACGTCGGGCAGATACGCCCACTGGTGTCCGACGCCTTGTGCGCTCGGGTTGGCGATGCGGCCGACGGGCTTGCCCGGCTTGACGAGGCCTTGCGCGAACCAGTTGTTGCCCGCCTGCGGGCCGAAGAAGTCGCCTGCGCGCACGATCAGCACGCGGCCGCCGGCCGTCGCGTGGGCTTCGAGCGCCGCTTCCATCTGCACACGCAGATTACCCTTGCGCGTCGCGGGATGCTGGGGCGCGTCTTCCGCGACGTCGGGGAAAGCGTCTGGTCCGTAGTTGTAGACGGTGCCGGGCAGGACGACGAGCGCGCCCGTTTCGCGCGCCGCCGCGATCGTGTTGTCCAGCATCGGCAGCACGAGCTGGCCCCAGTTGCGGTAGCCGGGCGGGTTCACGGCGTGCACGATGACGGCGCACCCCTGGGCGGCGCGCGACACGTCGGCGCGGTCCAGTGCATCGCCGGCCGTCCAGGCGATGCCGTCGGCGTCGACCGTGTCCGCCGCCAGGCCACGCTTCATGCCGCGCACCCGCCAGCCGGCGCGCGCCAGCTGCCGTGCCACCTCGCCGCCGATGCCGCCGCTGGCGCCCAGTACGAGGGCGGTGTTGCGTTCGTTCGATCCGTTCATGCTGTCCTCCGTGCGTTGAGAGTGTTGACAGCGTAATGGCTCTTCTGGTGCAATGGAATTGCATGACATATACCAGCAGCTATACATTTTTGTAGAACACCATGGCACCGACCATCGAATGGGAACTGTACCGCGCCTTCCTCGGCGTGCTGCGCGAGGGATCGCTGTCCGGCGCGGCGCGCGCGCTCGGCGTCGCGCAGCCCACCGTCGGGCGTCACGTGGCCGCGCTCGAGGCGGCGCTGGGGCTCGTGCTGTTCACGCGCTCGCAGACTGGCTTGCTGCCGACGGAGGCCGCGCACGCGTTGCGCGCGCATGGGGAGGCGATGGAAAGCACGGCCGCCGCGCTGGAGCGGGTGGCGTCCGGCCTGCGCGACGGCGCGGAGGCGGCGGGCACGGTGCGCATCAGCGTCAGCGAGGTCGTCGGCGTGGAAGTGATGCCAGCGATCGTGGCAGACCTCGCGCGGCGTCACCCGGCGCTGAAGGTGGAACTGGTGCTGTCGAACCGCGTGCACGACCTGCTGCAGCGCGAGGCCGACATCGCCGTGCGCATGACGGCGCCGCGCCAGGAACAACTCGTGGCGCGCCGCGTCGGCGCCATCGAACTCGGGCTGCACGCCCACCCGGACTACCTCGCGCGGCGCGGCACGCCAGCCACATTGGCCGACCTGGATACGCACGCCGTGATCGGCTACGACCGCCCGACGCCGTTCGTGCGCCAGGCCGCGAAAGCGTTGCCGGGCTATGCGCGCGAGCGCTTCGCCGTGCGCACGGACAGCGACGTCGCGCAGCTGGCACTGATCCGCGCCGGCGCCGGCATCGGGGTGTGCCAGGTGCCGCTGGCTGCGCGCGCCCCCGCGCTCGTGCGCGTGCTGCCGGACGCGTTCACGTTCCGGCTCGACACCTGGGTCACGATGCACGAGGACTTGCGCGCCAGTCCGCGCTGCCGCGTCGCGTTCGATGCGCTCGTCGACGGCCTCGCCGCGTATCTCGCCTAGGCGCTCAGAGGTCGATGAAGCCGCGCTGCGCGGCCAGCGTGACGGCATGCGCCCGGTCGTTCGCGCCCAGCTTCACGAGGATCGCGCTCATGTGCGTCTTGACCGTCGTCTCGCCGATGTGCAGCTGCTCGCCGATGGCGCGGTTCGAATGGCCGCGGGCCGCGAGGCGCAGCACGTCGAGTTCGCGCGGCGACAGCGCGACACCAGCGTCGTGGATGGCAAGGTCCTGGCGCAGCGCCAGCGGCAGGATGTGCGTGCCGTCGTAGACTTCGCGCACGGTGGCGGCCAGTTTCGGTCCCGGAACGTTCTTCAGCAGGTAGGCCGACGCGCCGGCCTTCAATGCCGCCGCGATGCGCGCGTCGCCGTCGTACGTGGTGAGCACGATCAGGCGTGCGTCCGGGTGCAGGCTGCGAATGGCGCGGATGGCCTCGAGGCCGTCCTTGCCGGGCATCTGCAGGTCGATGAGGGCAACGTCCGGCCGCGTCGCGGCGAACAGGCGGATGGCTTCGTCGCCGTCGCGGGCTTGCGCGACGACGTCGAAGCCGCCGTGCGCCGTCAGGCACGCGGCTATGCCTTCGCGCATCATGGGGTGGTCGTCCGCGATCAGTACGCGGATCGGGGTCGCGGTGGATGGGGTCATGCGGTGCGGCGCCGGGGATGGTACAAGCGCGGATTGTACAAGATTTGCATGCCCCGGCGGCCGAAACCGCGGTCCTTCAATACGTGTGGATCAGCCCCCGCCGCGCGGCCACGCACGCCGCCTCCGTCCGGCACGACACGTTCAGCTTCGAGAGGATGTTATTGACGTGGTATTTGACGGTGCCCACGCCGATGTTCTCTGTGCGCGCGATCACCTTGTTGCTCATGCCCGCGGCGAGGTGCGCGAGGATTTGCAGCTCGCGCGGCGACAGGCGATTCGCCTCCACGCGCTGCGCGAGCTTCTCGGCGAGGCCGGGAGCCAGATAGCGCCGGTTGGCGGCCACGAGGCGCACGCATTGCAGCACCTCGTCGAGGCCCGACTGCTTGAGCAGGTAAGCACTGGCGCCGGCCTGCAGGCCGCGGTGCACGTCCTCGTCGCCGTCGTACGCCGACAGGATGACGATGCGGGCGTCCGGCACGAGCGCGCGCACCTGCCGGATCGCGTCGATGCCGCCACCGCCCGGCATGTTCAGGTCGATGAGCATCACGTCGGGCCGCAGCCGCATGTATTGCGCGACGGCGGTGGGTGCGTCCACCGCCTCGCCGGCAAGTTGCAGGCCGGGCTCGGCGCGGATAAGCGCAGCGAGACCGGCCAGGATCAGCGGGTGGTCGTCCGCAATCAGCAGCGTGATGGGACGCGCGTCCTCCAGCGGCGGCAGGTACATCGTCATGGGCGGCTCCTCGTCCTGTGCTTCTACGAGCATTGTCGGGACGAAGCCGCGCCGGGTCCAGCTATACGAACGGATATGCAGGCGCCGATCGTCAGCCGCGGTCGGCCCGCAAGGTCAGGTGCTGGACGATGAACCAGCTTTGCAGCTCGTTCGCGCGCACGACCTGGCTCACGATCAGGTCGTTGCTGCCGTCGTCGCCCGCGTCAGCGGCCGCGCGCGCGAGCGGACGGGCGTCGAGGAGGATCGTCTCGTGCGCGGCGGCCAGGCGTTCCAGCTGGGCCGCGGCCGATTCGCGCCCGCGCGGCGCACGCGCGATCGACGATTCGCCGGCCACGTCGCCCGCCAGCGCGAACGTCACGCCGCCCAGCGTCTGGATGCGCTCCGCGAGGGCGTCCATGATCGCGACCTGTTCGTCGTAGTGTTTGTCGAACAGCAGGTGCAGCTCGTAGAAGGTGGCGCCCGACGTCTGCCAGTGCGCCTTCTTGTAGGCGTCGCGCAGCGCCATCGTGTGCGCCAGCAGGCGGTTCAGCGCGCGTACGCTCTGGGAACGCGTTTGTTCGGGAAGGCCGATGCGCACGGGCGCGAGCGCGCCGAATTCCTGCACGACGCCGGCCGTGTCCTGGTGAGGGTCCATGGTGATCTCGCTAGAAAGGTGACAGGCCGAGTCTAGCGATGCGGGGCCGCGCCGACACTGGTCCAAAGGCCAGGCCGGCGGGAAAAGGTCAGGCGGCTGCAGCGCCCGGCGGCAGCGCGCGGCCGCCGCGGCGGCGGGCAATGCCCAGCGCGCCCAGGCCGAGCAAGAGGAGGGCGGCCGTGCCGGGCAGCGGCACGTGCACGTGCATCGCGAGGCCTTCGATGACGTCGTTCTGGCACGTCTCGCCCCAGTGCATCGCGAACGAGCTGTAGTCCAGCAGTTCCGAGCCGCTCAGGTCGATCTTGAAGGTGATAGTGCCGAGCGACGGCGTGTTCTTGTTCTGCGAGACGGTCCAGCTGCCGCCCAGGCCCGTGTCCTTCACGGTGCTCGACTTCGTGTTGACGGCAACTTCCTCATTCTCGCGGTAGTTGCACGCGGTGCCGCAGCTGATGTAGCTGTCGGAGTTGAGGATGTTCTGCGCATTCGTCGCGCCGTTCAGCGCGTACAGCTTGAACGTGCCGCCCGAATTGCTCCAGCGGTTGTTCAGTGCGAAACCGTAGTCCCACACGGTGCCTTTTGTTGCATCGTCGGTGGCGTAGTGGTTGGTGCTCGTACCGGCCGCGTTCCACGTGTCCGACAGGAAGACGTCGCCATAGCCGATACCCTTGCCGGTGGTGGGGTTGGTCGCCAGGCCGTCCTTGCCCCAGCTCGCGCTCACGCCCGCCTGGCCGGCGAAGCTCGTGTTGATGACGATGGTGAGGGCATTGCCGGCGCGCGTGATCGTCGCCTGCGAGATGTCGTAGGTGCTGCCGCCGATGACGTCGGCCGCGCCCTTGTTGTCGTAGCCGTAATAGGCGGTGGTCCCGGAATCGAGGATCGTGGCCGCGCCCGCTTGGTTCGCACCAAGAACGAAAGTGGCCGCAGCGGCCAGCGTGATCGCACTCTTCACAGAATCCCCCCGATATTTACAGTTGATGAGCTCAGCCGCGATCATGCCACACATAAACTTAGCTTGTAAATAAATTATTCAATGTCAATAAGATACGTGATTTTTTTGCAACTGAACTGCGCACCGTCGTATCGCCGCGATGCCCGGCGGTTTTTTGCTTGCGTTATCCGGGCTTGCGCCACCAGAATATAAGATTGATCTATAACAATAAGTTTTCCATGCCCACCCGATCTTCCGCCGCC
This sequence comes from Massilia pinisoli, assembly GCF_024753285.1. Classification (GTDB taxonomy): domain Bacteria; phylum Pseudomonadota; class Gammaproteobacteria; order Burkholderiales; family Burkholderiaceae_D; genus Telluria; species Telluria pinisoli. Next base: position 105,417 of record NZ_JANUGW010000001.1, read on the forward strand.
CTCCTGCTGGCCGTTGCCCTGGCAGCCACGCTCCCCGCCTGTCACCGGGAGACGGCGGACGAGCAGCGCGCGCATGCCGTGCAACTGCGCAGCCAGGGCGATTTCCGCGCCGCGCTGATCGTCCTGAAGAACGCGCTGGACGCGGAGCCTGCCAGCACGGACACACGCTATCTGCTGGCCCGTACCTACCTCGACCTGGGCGACAGCACGACGGCCGAGAAAGAGGCACGCCAGGCGTTGGACCGAGGCTATGCACGGGGCCCGGCGCTGGCCGCGCTGGCGGCCGCGCTGGTGATGGAAGGGCAGCACAAGAAGGCATTGGACGAGACGACCGGCGGCCCCGACGACCCGGCACTGGCTGCCGCGCGCGGCGATGCGTGGCTGGCGCTCGGCAAGAATGCCGAGGCGCGCGCCGCGTACGAGCATGCGCTGGAAAAACGGCCCGAGGATGCTGCGGCGCTCGTGGGCCTCGGCCGCCTCGCAATGGTCGAGGGTCATGCGGACGTCGCGCAGGGCCTTGCGGACCGCGTGCTGGCACGCGATCCGCGCGACGTCGACGCATTGATGTTCGAGGCCGACCTCGCGCGCGCGAGCGACCATCCCGAGAGGGCGCTGGCCCTGTACGACCGCGTGCTGGCCGTGAGCCCCCAACACCGCACGGCGCACGTGGAAAAGGCGTACCTGGCGATCGGCCTGCATAAGCCGCAGTTGGCCCAGGCCGAGCTGGACCTCGCGGCGAAGGGCGCGCCGGGCAGCCTGCTCGTCGGCTACACGCAGGCGCTGCTCGACTATTCGACCGGAAAGCCGGAGGCCGCGCGCGACGTGCTGTACCGCGTGCTGAAAGCCGTGCCGGACCACATGCCCAGCGTGCTGCTGGCCGGCGCCGTCAATCTGAAGCTCGGCTCGAATTACCAGGCGGAGCAGTATTTCCGGCGCTACCTCGAACACAACCCGGCCAACGTCCACGCGCGCAAGATGCTGGCGCAGGCATTGATCGGTTCCGGCCACGCGGCCGAAGCACGTGCCGTGCTTGAGCCTGTGCTGGGCGCGTCGCAGGCCGACGCCCAGGTGCTGGGCCTCGCGGCGGACGCCGATATGCAGACGCGCCGCTTCGGCCAGGCGGCGGAGCTGTTCGCGCGCGCCAGCGAACTCGATGCGGCGTCCGCGTCGCTGCGTACCGGCCTCGGGCTGTCGCGCCTGGGCGACGGCGCGACGGACGATGCCGTGCGCGACCTCGAAGCGGCGACGCGGCTCGACAAGACGTCGACCGAGGCCGCCGAAGCGCTCGTGCAGGCGAACCTGAAGCTGGGCCGCCGTGACCAAGCGCTCGCCGCGGCGCAGGCGCTGGAACGCGCCCAACCCGGCAAGGCACTGGCGTATGCGCTCGAGGGCCAGGTGCTCGCCATCCAGGGCAAGGCCGATGCGGCCGGCGCCGCCTTCGCGCACGCACTGCAGATCGACCCCGCGTACTACCGCGCGGCCGCCGGCCTCGCGCAGCTCGCCAGTGACGCGAGCCGGCCTGCGCAGGCGCGCCAGATCCTGCTGGATTTCCTCGGCCGGAACAAGACGAGCGTCGACGCGATGGCCGGCCTCGCGGCGCTGGCCGAGCAGGCGCACGAACCGGCGCAAGTCACGCACTGGCTCGAACAGGCGGCCGCCGTGGACCCGCGCGCGATCGGACCTGGCGTCGACCTGTGCGCGCAATACCTGCGCACGCAGCAGCCGGACAAGGCGCTGGACCTGGCGCGCCGGTTGCAGGTGAGCCACCCGGAAGATCCGGACCTGCTCGACCTGCTGGGCAAGGCGCAGCTGGCGCGGGGCGATATCGCCGGCGCGCTGGAATCGTACAAGCAGCTGGCGCAGGCGCTGCCGCGGTCCGCGCCGGCGCTGATGCAGGTGGCGTCGCTGCGCCTGCTGATGAAGAACACGACGCAGGCCGAGGACGACTTGAAGAGCGTGCTTGCGATCCAGCCCGACTTCCCGTCGGCGCAGCTGGAACTGGCCGAGCTGTACGTGCGCAAGGGCTCGCACGATCTCGCGCTGATGATCGCCGAGCGGATGCAGAGGGCGCATCCGCAGGGCGCGGCCGGCTTCCAGCTGCAGGGCGACATCCTGATGGCGAAGCGCCAGCCGGCGGCCGCGCTGGCGGCGTTCGAGCACGCGTCCAGCCTGCATGCGACGAACGAGCTCGCGATCAAGATCGACAACGCGCTGCGCCAGGCCGGCCGCGTGGCGGACGCCGATGGCCGCCTCGCGAAATGGCTCGCGGCGCACCCGGACGACGTGCGGGTGCTCGCGTACCGCGCGCAGGTATGGATGGCGGCCGGCGACTTCAAGCGCGCGGCCGCGCAGATGGAAGACGTCGTGCGGCGCCAGCCGGACAATCCCGTCGCGCTGAACAACCTGGCCGCGTGCTACCAGGCGCTGGGCGACGCGCGCGCGCTCGCGACGGCGGAAGCGGCGCTGCGCAGCGCCCCGAAACGGCCGGACGTGATGGACACGGTGGGCTGGATCCTCGTCGCCAAGGGCGACACGGCGCGCGCCTTGCCGCTGCTGCGCGAAGCCCACACGCTCGCGCCGGCGGCGCGCGACATCCGTTATCACCTGGCGGTCGCGCTAGCGGCCAGCGGCGACAAGGCCGCGGCGCGGGCGGAACTGGATGGCCTGCTGGCGGGCGACATGCGGTTCGCCGAGGCCGAGGAGGCGCGCAAGCTGATGGCGCGGCTGAAGTCGGGCGGTTGACGCGCACTAAGCGGACGGCGTCCAGCCGAGCCGCTCCTCAATGAGGCCATGGTACAGCGTGCGGATGTCAACCGGGATTCTGCGCACGTACGCTTCCGCGTGCGCGCGCGCGTCGCCCGCGAGCCCATCCAGGTAGGCGACCGCCTCGTGCGCGCTGGGCGCGCGTTCGCTGACGCCGGCGAACTTCGCGGGCAGCGCCGTCCACACGGCCGCTTCCACGTCGTGCGCCCGCATCCACGCCGCAATGTCCGCCACGACGGCGGCCGGCGTCGGCGCGGGCAGGCCTGGCGGCACGGGGTCGGGCAGGCTGCCCACCCATTGCGGCGACTCCGGCCGGATCTTTTCGCGTGCGCGCAGCATCTCGCGTGCGTCGGCGAGGTCGGTCGTGTCCAGCAGCGCCCACCGCGTCGGCTGAGGGGGCGCCGTCGCGTGCAGCACGAGGGCCGGCTCGTCGCTGTCGTCGCTGTCGCGCACGAATTCCAGCGGCAACATCGGACCGTCCGGGCGCCAGTCCGACGCGAGCCGTAACGGTCCGGGTTCCCAGCTCAACGAACCCCACGCAATGCACACGATCTTCACGCATCACTCCTTCCGCAAACAAGCCCGTCCGGATCATTCTAGCGGGACGCGCGTAACATACTGTATCGTTGCCGTGCGCCGCATGCTCCGGCGCTTTCCTGTTATCAACTCTGTGCGACGGAGGCGATTGTGGACGAGACCGAAGTATTGATCGCGGGCGCCGGACCGACCGGCCTCGTACTGGCCCTGTGGCTCGTACGCCAGGGCGTGAAGGTGCGCATCGTGGACCGCAGCGAGGGCCCCGGCACGAGTTCGCGCGCGATGGCCGTGCAGGCGCGTACGTTGGAGCTGTACCGCCAGCTGGACCTCGCGGACGAGATCGTAGCCGGCGGCTTGCGCAACCCGGCCATCAATTTATGGGTGAAAGGCGAACGGCGCGCGCGCCTGTCGTTCCGCGACGCGGGCCGCGAGTTGACGCCGTTTCCGTTCGTGCTGATCTACCCGCAGGACCGGCACGAGCGCGTGCTCGTGCGCCACCTGGAAGAAGCGGGTGTGCGCGTCGAGCGCAATACGGAATTGCTCGGCTTCGAGCAGGGCGCGGGCGGTGTCGTCGCGCGCCTCCGCGGGCCCGCGGGCGAATCGGTCTGCAACGCCGCGTGGCTGGCCGGCTGCGACGGCGCCCATTCCATCGTCCGGCATCAGCTGGGCACCGGCTTTGAAGGTGGCACGTACGAGCACACGTTCTACGTGGCCGACGTCGAGGTGACCGGGCCGTCCGCGAACGGCGAGATCCACCTGTCGCTGGAGGACGGCGACTTCGCCGCGCTGTTCGCCTACGACCAGCACGGCAGCGCGCGCCTCGTCGGCGCCGTGCGCGACGAGGAAGTCCGCAAGGGGAACGAGCTCGCGTTCGACGACGTGCGCCAGCGCGCGATCACGAGCCTCGGGCTAACGATCGATAACGTCAACTGGTTTTCCACGTACCGCGTGCACCACCGCATCGCGGGGCAGTTCCGTGTCGGGCGCGCGCTGCTGCTGGGCGATGCGGCCCACGTGCACAGTCCCGCGGGCGGCCAGGGCATGAACACGGGCATCGGCGACGCCGTCAACCTGGCGTGGAAACTGGCGCACGTGTTGCGAGGCCGCGCGCCGGAGTCGCTGATCGACAGCTACGATGTCGAGCGCAAGGCGTTCGCCCGCAAGCTGGTCGAGACGACGGACCGCGCGTTCTCGTTCGTGATCGCGGAGGGTGGCTTCGCCGACTTCGTGCGCACCCGGATCGCGCCGCTGTTCGCGTCGGCCGCCTACGGCATCGAGCCGATCCGCGCCTTCATGTTCCGCGTGCTGTCGCAGATGGGCGTCCATTATCCCGACAGCCCGCTGTCCGCCGGCAGCGCGGGTCACGTGAAAGGCGGCGAGCGCCTGCCGTGGACGGGCAACGGCGGCCCGGACAACCATGCGCCGTTGTCCGCCATCGCCTGGCAGGTGCACGTGTACGGCACCGTGCGGCCGGAGTTGGCCGCGTGGTGCGCCCGGCGCGGTGTGGCGCTGCATCATGCCGAATGGTGCGACGCGTGCCAGGCGGCCGGCCTCGCGCGCGACGCCGCGTACCTCGTGCGGCCCGACACCTACGTTGCGCTGGCCGACCGCGACGGGAACCCGGACGCGCTCGAGCGGTATGTCGTCGAGCGCGGCATCCGCCCGGCCTAGGCGGCGCGCGCATCAAAGCCGTCGCGTTCCGCGCGCAGCAGCCGCGCCGCCGCCACCATATTGCGCAGCGCGGCCTCCGTTTCCGGCCAGGCACGCGTCTTGAGGCCGCAGTCCGGGTTCACCCACAGGCGCTCGGCCGGCACGACGGCCGCCGCCTTGCGCAGCAGGCGCACCATGTCGCGCGTCGCGGGCACGCGCGGCGAGTGGATGTCGTACACGCCGGGACCGATCTCGTTCGGATACGCGAACGCGCCGAAGCCCGCCAGCAGTTCCATGTCGGAGCGGCTCGTCTCGATCGTGATGACGTCGGCGTCGAGCGCGGCGATCGCCGGCAGGATGTCGTTGAACTCGGCATAGCACATATGCGTGTGGATCTGGGTGCCGTCCCCGACGCCGCTCGCGGCGATGCGGAAGGCGCGGCCGGCCCAGTCGAGGTAGGCGTCGCGTCCGGCGCGGCGCAGCGGCAAGCCTTCGCGCAGCGCCGGTTCGTCGATCTGCACGATGCCGATGCCGTTGCTCTCCAGGTCGCGCACCTCTGCGCGGATCGCGAGCGCGATCTGGGCGCAGGTGAGGGCGCGTGGCTGGTCGTCGCGCACGAACGACCATTGCAGGATCGTGACGGGTCCCGTCAGCATGCCCTTCATCGGCCGGCGCGTGAGGCTTTGCGCATACGCGGCCCACGCGACCGTCATCGGCGCAGGGCGGGCGACGTCACCGTACAGCACCGGCGGCTTCACGCAGCGCGAGCCATACGACTGCACCCAGCCGTTGGCGCTGAACGCGAAGCCGTCCAGCTGTTCGCCGAAGTATTCGACCATGTCGTTGCGCTCCGCCTCGCCGTGCACGAGGACGTCCAGCCCGAGCGCTTCCTGCACGTGCACGGCGTGGGCGATCTCGGTGCGCATCGCCTGGTCGTATGCGGCGTCCGCCAGGTCGCCTCGGCGCCAGGCGGCGCGGGCCGCGCGGATGGCGGGTGTCTGCGGGAACGAGCCGATCGTCGTCGTGGGGTAGGCGGGCAGGCCGAAGCGGGCCTGCTGCACGGCCTGGCGCTGGGCGAACGGCGACGCGCGGCGGTCCGCATCGGACGGCAGGGCCGCGAGCGCGGCGGCGACGTCGGGCCGCGACACACGCGGGCTCGCATGCCGGGATGCCAAGGCCGCGCGCGCCGTGGCCAGGTCGGCCGCGACGGACTGTTCGCCGTCCGTCAACGCCTGTTTCAGGATGCGCAGCTCGTCCAGCTTTTCGCGCGCACCGGCGAGCCATGTCCGCAGCTGGGCGTCGAGCGCCGCGTCGTGCGCCAGTGTGAACGGCACGTGCAGCAGCGAGCATGACGGCGCCAGCCACAGGTTGCCGGCGCGGCGGTCGATCACGGGACGCAGTCGCGCGAGGCAGGCATCCAGGTCGGTGCGCCAGATGTTGCGGCCATCGACGATGCCGACCGACAGCACCTTGTGCGGCGGCAGCCAGTCGGCGACGGAGCGCAGTTCTTCGGGCGCGCGCACGCCGTCCACGTGCAGGCCCGCGACGGGCAGCTTGCAGGCGAGGCTCAGGTGTTCTTGCAGCGGCGAGAAGTAGGTCGCGAGCAGCAGCGGCACGCCGGCGCCGTGCAGCAGGTGGTAGGCGCGCTCGAACGCGAGCGACCAGTCGCCCGGCAGGTCGAGGCCGAGGATCGGTTCGTCCAGCTGGACCCACTCTGCGCCCGCGGCCTTCAGGCGCGCCAGTAAATCGCAGTAGTGCGGCAGCAGGGCGTCGAGCAGGCCGAGGCGATCGGCGCCGTCCTTCGCCTTGCCGAGCCACAGGAACGACAGCGGGCCGACCAGCGTGACCTTGACGGGATGGCCCAGCGCGCGCGCCTCGGCCACCTGGTCCAGCAGGCGCTGCGGCGCGAGGGTGAAGCGGGTCGCCGCATCGAATTCCGGCACGAGGTAGTGGTAGTTCGTGTCGAACCACTTCGTCATTTCCAGTGCGGGCTTGCCGTGCGCGTCGCTGCCGTTTGCGTCACCACTGTGTGCGTGGCCGCAGCCGCACGCGTCCTGCGCTTCCGTCGCGACGCCGCGGGCCAGCGTGAACAGCCGTTCCAGCGGCGTCTCGGCGCCCGTGAAGCCGAAGCGCGCGGGGGCGCAGCCGAACAGCAGCACGTGGTCGACGACCTGGTCGTACAGCGCGAAGTCGCCCACGCTGACGAAATCGAGGCCCGCGGCGCGCTGCTCGGCCCAGTGGCGCGCGCGCAGTCCGGCCGCGACGGCTTCCAGTTCCTGCTGGCCGATTTCGCCGCGCCAGTGGCGCTCCAGTGCAAATTTCAGTTCGCGCTGGGCGCCGATGCGGGGATAGCCGAGAATATGAGTTTTGATCATGTTGTTGTCTTATCTGGATGAATGATACTTGTCATGATCGGTGAGCGGCCCCCATAATTCAAACGAATTATTTTTCTGACCAGATGAATTCCGCTCATGCCCACCTCGATCCTCGACCTGCGCCACCTGCGCACCTTGCTGGCCCTCCTTGAAGCGGGGAGCGTGTCGCGCGCCGCGGCGCTGCAGAACGTGACGCAGTCCGCGCTGTCGCACCAGTTGAAGGCGCTGGAAGAGTTCTATGGCCTCACGTTGTTCGAGCGGAAGTCGGCGCCCGTGTCGTTCACGCCCGCGGGGCGCCGGCTGCTGGACCTGGCGCAGGCCGTGATCCCCGCCGTGGAAAAGGCAGAGCGCGACATTGCCCGCCTCGGGGGCCACGGCGCGGGCAAGATGCGCATCGCCGTCGAATGCCACACGTGTTTCGACTGGCTGATGCCGTCGATGGACGCGCTGCGGCTGCGCTGGCCGGAGGTCGAGCAGGACATCGTGTCCGGCTTCCAGTCCGACCCCGTCGGCCTGCTGCACCAGGACCGGGCCGACGTCGCGATCGTGTCCGAGGTCGACGCGGACGAGCGCGACGTCCAGGTGCACCCGCTGTTCGAGTTCGACATCGTCGCCATCCTCCCGCTGGGCCATCCGCTGCTGGCGCACGACCACCTGGAAGCGGCCGATTTCGCCGGCCAGACGTTGATCACGTATCCCGTGCCGGACGAGATGCTGGACCTCGTGCGCCAGGTGCTGCGCCCGGCCGGCGTGGAGCCGCCGCGGCGCACGACCGAGCTGACGGTCGCGATGCTGCAGCTCGTGGCGAGCGGGCGCGGATTCGCGGCGTTGCCGCTGTGGGCCGTGCAAACGTATCTGCAGCGGGGCTATGTGGCGCAGCAGCGCATCGGCGCGCATGGGTTGACGGGCCGCCTGTACGCCGTCACGCGGCGACCGGCGGAAGGCTCGGGCCGCGACGACGCCTACCTGGACGACTTCGTGCAGGTGATGCGCGAGACGTCGCTGCGCACCTTGCCCGGCATCCGGCTGTTGTAAGCGCGCGCCGGGTCATCCGTGCGTCATCGGGATCGCTTATAGTAACGCAGACAATATTATGGAGAGCATACATGCGCTACAGCCTCGCCTCGGCGGCCGGCAAGGGCAGGATCAACGAAGACGTCGTCGCCGTGTTCGAGGGCGACGGCTGCACGGATCTCGTCCTGTTGGACGGCGCGACCCCGCTGACGGACGACCGCTGCCTGGCGCTGGGTGCCAGCGACCCGGCGTGGTTCGTGCGCCGCTTCGTGCGCGAGCTGGGATGCGTACTCCGTCCCGATGCGGAGCAGCACACGCTCGTGCAGGAAGCGCTGGACGGCACGCGCGCCGCATACCGGGCGGCCGGCGGCAGCGCCGACGTGCCTCCACACGCCTGGCCCATCGCGACGCTCGCGTGGGTGCGCGTGCGCGACCCGGACGCCGCCGGCACGCATGCACTGGAATGGTTCTGCCTGGGCGACAGCAAGGTGCTGCTGCAACTCGCTGACGGCACCGTGCGCGACCTCGATCCGTTCGAGAACCCGCAGGAGCGGGCGACGCAGGCGCACGTGGCGGAGCTCGTGGCGGAGGGCATCCACGACCCGGCCGAGCGCTGGGCGCGCCTGCTGCCCATGCTGCGTGCGCGCCGCCAAGAGCAAAACACGGCGGCGCGGCCGGCCGTCCTGTGCCTGGAGCCGCGCGGTCCATTCGATGCGCGTGCGGCGCGAGGCGAGGCGCCGCCGGGCGCACTGCTGCTGGTCGCGAGCGACGGCTTGTACCGCCTCGTCGATACGTACAACTTGTATACGGATGCCAGCCTGCTGGACGCGTGCCGCACGCGCGGCCTGGACGCGCTGCTCGATGAGCTGCGTGCATTCGAGGCGGGCAAGGAAGCGGCCGGGCTCGCGGCCAAGACGGCCGACGACGCCTCGGCCATCGCCTGGCGATTCACCTGACGCCAACGAGGAGACGTGGATGACTGCCCAGACCATCACCCCCGCCGCACTGGCCCTGATCGAGCGCTATGTGGCCGCATACAACGAGTTCGACGTCGACGGCATGCTGGAGACGCTGAGCCCTGACGTGCGCTTCGAGAACTGGTCGGGCGGCCAATTGACGGCCGCGAGCGACGGTCGCGACGCCTTCCGCGTGCTGGCCGAACAGGCAAAGACGATGTTCGCGGAACGGGAGCAGCGCGTCACGGCGCTGGCGCCGCGCGGCGACGCCCTCGTGGCGGCCATCGCCTGGCGCGGGCAGTTGGCCGTCGACGTGCCGGGCGGGCCGCCGGCCGGCACGCGGCTTGCGCTGCGGGGCGAATCGGAGTTCGTCGTGCGCGATGGGCAACTTGCCCTCGTCGTCGACCGCAGCTGAGCGTGGAAAAAATCAGACGATTTTACGATTTTCGATCAAGTGTGAATCTGGCGCATGGATTTGTATAGCCAAGAGGTGTAATCTGATCTTTTACCCGAGCGCAATTTAAATTGTCCGGGTGGCATCGGATAGGGGAGACAACCATTCGTGTCGCAGGTTTCTCCCGCTCTATACTATGATTGGTTAATTCATAACACCTGAAAGGACTTCCATGAACCACGATGCAGGATTCCGCGTTTCGCGTTTGGTGGAACAAAAGCAGCGCGCCCGCCGTGTGCGCATTGGCGTAATGATCGTGCTGTGCGCATTACCCGTTGCGATGGCGTTCGCCAAGGGTCTCAATCTGGTACATGGATCCGCGCTTTGACGTGCTTCAGGTTCGCGACGATCGTGAACGTCATGATGACCAGTAGCGACCACGAACTCCACTTGCTGACGTGGACGGCCGACCAGGCGCCCAACTGGTTCGGGTAACGCCACAGCCCCCAGAAGGTGCTGACGTTCTCGGCGAGCCAGATGAAGAACCCGATCAGCACGAATCCCAGCAATAACGGCATGCGCCGCTCGCGGTCCAGCGGGCGGAAGGTGATCGTCGTGCGCGCGTAGAGCCCCAGCGCGACGGCCGCCAGGTACCAGCGCGCATCCCCCAGCGCGTGGTGCGTGAAGAAATTCAGATAGATCAGCGCCGCCACCAGCGCCGCCATCCAGTGCGGCGGATGATGGCGCACGTGCAGGTCGAGCAGGCGCCAGGCCTGCGTGATGTAGCTGCCCACGGCCGCGTACATGAAACCGGAAAACAGCGGCACGCCCATGATCTTCGTGTACGCGAAGTCCGGATAGCTCCACGACCGTATCCCGCTGGACGTCTTGAACGCCTCCAGCGCGAAGCCGAGCACGTGGAACAGGCAGATCGCCTTCAGTTCATCGCGCGTCTCCAGCCCGGCCGCGACCATCCACGCCTGGATCGCGAGCGCCGCCACGAGCAGCAGGTCGTAGCGGGGCACGCCGAACACGCCTGCGCGCGGCACGAGCAGCACGGCGGTGAAGAACAGCCCCGCGAACAGGCAGGCGCGGGCTTCCTTGATGCCGAACCACAGGAATTCCAGCGCGCCGCGGCGCCAGCCTTCGACGCGGCGGCTGCGGCCGTCCGTCAACAGCGCGTCGACCGCGGTGAGCGAAGGCTGGAAACGGTGCGGTGCTTGCGTCGACATGGCGAGTCTCAATAGCAATCGGTGCCGTCGGCCGCGATGCAGATCGAGGCGCTGCGCTTGCGTTCGACGTAGTCCGCGCCCGTGGCGGCGGCATTGTCCGGGCAGACGGCGGCCGTGCCGTTGCACGCAGTGGCCGTCAGCTGGAACACGTTCTTCATCAGCGGAGCGACCGTGGGTGTCTGGCCTTCGGAATAGGTCTTCATGTCGCACGTCAGCGTGACCTTGAATCCGGTGTCGGCGACGAAGTCCGTCAACGTGACCGACTGCACCGGGCCGCAGGTCGCGCCGGGCGCCTTCAGGCGGTAGAACGCCCATTCGAGCCCGCCGCGCGCGGCCTGGCCCGCGCGCGCGCCCAGTATCTGCTGGCTCGCCGTGGCCTGTGCGGACTCGGACAACCGCAGCGCGGCGAGCGCGAACCCGGCCAGCACGACGAGGAACACGACGGCCGCGATGTACGCGAAGCCGGCCGCGCGCGCGGCCTGCGGGCGCGGGGTCATCATGGTACGTTCTCCACGTGGGCGCCCATCGTGAGCGTGACGGATTCGTCGCCGTCCGTGAGGCCGAGCCGCAGCTGCAGGTAGCCGCTCTGCTGCGTGGCGCCCTGGCTCTCGTGGTACAGGAAGCTGCAGTCGCTGACCTTCGCGACGAGGATGGCCGGCCCCGTCGGGCAGGTCTTCCATGGCGCGGCGTTCGGCGTATAGCCGGTGACGCGGACGATGGTCCCTGTGCCGCCCGACGTCGGCATCGTGCACGTGTACGTGACGGCCCGTTCGGCCTGCGGGATCACGAGGAAGCGGCCGCCCTCGTAGCCGGCGGGGAACGTGGTGGCCGTCTCCAGCGTGATCGTGTTGCGCGCCACGTTCGGTGTGGGTCCCGCGATCGTGCGGATCGTGCCCACGTCCGTGCCGGCATAGACGTCGTCCCGGTTGACGTTACCCACGACGACGAGGTCGCGCGGCACGACCGTCGGGTCGACGTCCGTCAAGGTGTCGAACGTCGTCACCGGCACGCCCGGCACGAGCGTGGCGCCCTGCGGCTGGTTGACGTTCGTGTAGTCCTGCGCCGTGCGGAAGCGGCCACCGTCCTTCGTCGGCACGAATTCGATGCATTGGGTCTGCTGCGATTCCCACGAGTAGCGCAGCGAGTTCGGCACGGCCGTGCGCACCTCGCCGATGATGCGCCGCAGTGCCGCGTCGGCCTGGCTCGTGAGGTTGGCGCGCTGGCGGATCGCGAGATAGGACTGCATGGCGGGCCGCAGTTGCAGCACGAGGACGCCGGCGATGATGCCGACGATGAGCATCACGACGATCAGTTCGACCAGGGTGAAGCCGCGCTGGCGGGTCATGATGGATTGGTCCTCCAGCCGGTCAGCACGATGGGTTTCGGCAGCGCAGGATCCGTCCCGCTGACGGTGACGGTGACGACGATGCGCAGCGCGTCCGCGCCCGGCACGTTCGTCAGCGACGTCGCCTTGACGCTGACGGCCACGTTGTAGCGTTCGAGGCCGGGAATCTGGTTGCCTTCCACGTCGCGGATGCCTTGCAGGTTCGCGCCGTAGCCGTCGTAGTCGCTCACGGTGCTGTAGTTGGCGCGGTCCGACGCCGCCGGTACCGGCATGCCGGACTGCCGCGCGTATGGTTTCATGAGGATCTCTTCCATCATGTTGTCGGCGATGGCTTCCATTTGCTGGACGATCACGGGATCGGTGCTGGAACGCGTCGTGGCCGTGTACACGGCGACCATGCCCGCGAGCGCCACGCCGATGATGACGAGGGCGACGATCAGTTCGACGAGCGTGACGCCCGCGCTGCGCCTGTGCCTATTCAACATAGCCGGTCGACCCTTCCACGTTGATGGTGCGGACCGTCGTCGTCTGGCCGCCGCTCGCGCCCGCGATGGCGATGGCCGCCGTGACGGCCGTCGTGCCGGCGGCGTCCGACGTGATCCGGCCATCCGGCTGGAAGTACAGCGTGACGGCAGGCGTTGCCGTCAAGGCGCTGTCGGTCGTCGCGAAGTCGCCGTCGTCGACGCCGCCGATGGCAAGGCCCGTAGCGTCGCACGCGTTCAGGCGCAGGATCACGGCCTGCGTGCCGACCGTCGCGCACACGACGCGCCGGTGCCCCGTCGCGATCTTTTGCGCGCGCCGCAGGCCGCTCACGACCTGGTCGCCGAACACGGCCGCCTGCATGCCCTTGTCGCCCATCAGGCGCGGGATGCCGATCGCGGCGAGCACGCCGACGAGGATCATCACGACGACCAGTTCGACCATCGTGAAGCCGGCCGTGCGTGCGCGGGGCGTCATCGGTACACCTCACGCATGTGGATGATGCGCTTCGTCTCCGGTGCGAAGATGCCGAAGGTGGCCATCGCGGACGGGTCGACGTTCGTCTTGCCGCACGACGGATCGGCGCTGCGCAGGAACGGCAGGCCGGCGCCCGTGCTGTCCACCATGCTGGATTGGGCGGTGCCCGCGGCTGCGACGTAGTAACACGACGTGTTGGCGCCTGGCACAGGCGCACCCAGGTTGATGGCGAACGGCACGCTGGCGCCGGCCGAGTTGGCGGCAGGGGTCAGTCCCAACGTGGCGGCGCCGTTGGCGAAGGGCGTCAGCGTGACGGCGATCGCGTTCAGTGTGCGGCCCAGGGAGACGGCCGTGCTGGCGAACGTGGTCGTCGTGTCCTCGTAGTTGCGGACCCACGTCTGGCCCGTGTAGAACTCGATGTTCACGGGAATCCTGAGCAGGCCGGTCGTGTTGCCATACGCGTTCGCGATGTGCACGCGGCCGCTGCGGACCATGAACACGGGCTCCGCCGCGGCCGAGCTGGCGTTGTCGGTGTCCGTCGCCCGCACGCGCACGCGCGTAGGCGCCGTGGGGCTCGTCGTGAACGTGTAGCTGCCCGTCCACGTGCCCACGCCGGCGACGAAGTCGTTGGCGCGCAGCTGCGCCTTACCCGTGGTGTCGCTGACCGGATACGTGGCCGAGCGGCTGAAGCGGCCGTTGCCGACCGGCGTGCTGCCTGCCGTGTCGAACGCAGCGAAGGTCACGTCGCGGGCGTCGCCGCCGGCATAGTTATAGGTCACGCCGTTGCCCCTGTTGTAGGCGGTCACGGTCACCTTCATGGCCGGCTCGCCCGAGTAGTACTGCAGCTGCGTGCCGCCCGACAACGTGCGCTTCCAGTCCGGATCGGCGGTGACCTTGAAGTAAGCGGGAATGAAGCGGCCCGCCGCGCCCGTGCAGCCGGTGCCGGCCGTATTGGTCGTCGCGGCCGCCGGCCGCACGCCGCTGCTCAGATAGCCGTCACTGTTCGCGAGCGTCGCCGCGAGGTCGATGGTGCCCACTTCGCTCCACGTGAGCGCGAACGTCTGCACGCCGCCGCTGATCGTCGACGACTTGCCGAGCAGGCCATTGCCGTTGCTGGGCTGGCAGCCCACCGCGGCCAGCACCGCGCTTTCCGCCGGTGATTCCGTGCCGAACTTGCGCGTCGTTGCGCCGAGGCCGTTCACGGCCGTCACGATGGCCGTGAACGGATCGCCCGCCACGTAGCTGCTGTTCGCACCGAGCCCGACCCGGAAGGCGACCGGGACGAAGATGGGCGTCGCCGTCGCGGAACCGGGGCTGTTGGGACCGTTGTCCGTCGCCGTCACGGTGACCTGGCCGGCATCCGCGTACTGGATGGGGAACGTCGCCTTGCCGTTCGCGTCGAACGTGAGGCTCATGGTGCGGCCGGTGCCGTCGCACGCGGCGCCCGTGTTCTGCGTCGCGTTGAGCGCGATGCCGTTCAGCCGCACGGGCAGGATGCCCGGCGTCGCCGTCTTGGCGTAGCCGCACGTGAACGTGACGTTGCGCGACACGTTGCCGAAGATGGGGACGCAAGCTTTGCTGGTGTCGTCGTAGCGGACGGCGGCGAGCGTCAGCGTGTCCTTGTCCGGCTGCACCTGGTTCTCGGCAAAGAACGCCGAGCGAGCGGGCGTCAGGAGGTAGCCCGACTTCACGACGTTGACCTGGCAATCGGCGCCGGGCGCCGCGTCGCCGTTGCGCCAGCATACGGTCGGCGTGGGCGTGGATGGGCTCGAGATGGCGAGCACGTTGGTACCCGCCTGCGTGTAGGCGACGTCGGCCTGGACGACGCCCGACGCGGGCACGGCGACCGTCTGCCCCGTGGGCGCGAGCGTCACCGAGGCGCCGCCGCCATACGTGGCCGTGCAGGCCGCGTTGGCACACGCCGTTACCGTCACCTTCGCCGGCGCGCACACGCTGGCCGTCTTGTCGTAGCCGATCGTGAAGTGGTCTAGCGGGACGGTCTTGCCTTCGCAGTGAGGACCGCTTGCGGTGTTGACCTGGTAGCCGCTGTTGTTCGTCACGCAGTCGCACTTGCCCGTCGCCGTGCCGCCCGTGCAGTAGATGGTTTGTGTGACGCGGCCGTGCCACTGCAGGACCGCGCTGTCGACGGTCGCGTTGCCGTCGATGATGGCTTCGGACGAATCCTCCGTGAGCGTACCGGTCACGACGTTGCCTTTGACGCGCACGCTCGAACCGAGTTCGAGCGACGTCGTCGCAGTGATGTTGCCCGTCACGTTCGAATCGGAGGGCAGCAGGTTGACGACGGGCGCCGTGATGTCGCCCACGACGGTGTTCCCCGAGCCGAGTGTGAACGACTTGCTGCCAGTGATATTGCCGTACAGGCTGACGCCCGACGCCGCGGTCACGGCGGCGCCCGTGATCGCACCGGTGATCGTCGCGTGCGAGGCAATGTCAACGTTGCCCGTCGCCGTGACGTTGCCGTTGATCGTCAATGTGGAACCGCTCCCCAGTTTCGCGTAGCCGGCCTGGATGTTCGCGGTCAGGTCCTGCGTCTGGCTGCCCACGGTGAACGTCTTCCCAGCGACGAGCGTGCCGCTGGCTATGTTCAGATTGCTGCCCTTGATGCCCCCGATGTCGAGGTCGCCCGTGCTGGACAGGACGGCGCTGCCGCTCATGGCAAGGTGTTGCGTCGACTCGAAACTCACGTTCGACGTGATCTTCACCGTGTAGCCGCTGGCGATGATCATCGAATCGTCCCACTGGGTCAGGGGCAGGGCGGCGCACGTGTACGTGGCGCCGGCCAGCGTGCAACTGCCGACAGTGGCATTGCCCCCGAACGTGTACGTGGTCCCGGCGGCCGCGCGGCCGCCTGCCGCGAACAGCATGAAGGCGATCAGTAAGGAGTGAAGGCGGCGCAACAGCATGGCGTTCCGATTATATCTTGAGGGAACGCATATTTCGCCAAATCAAGGGTGCGTTTGTCGTGGCGGGCATAGCGTCGACCCAAAATGGCTGAATTCGCACGATTCCCGCGTTTCGGGCGCGGACCGCCGCATGAGCGTAGAATGGCCCGACGGAGGACCGGACGGCGATGAAGGAGCAGGTGGACACGACGGTGGCGGAGGCTGTGGATGCGGGCACGGGCGCACCCGCGCGCGGCCGCAACTTCCCCGAGCTGATCGTCGCGACGTTCCTCGAGCTGATGCAAAGCCGCGACCCGAACACCATCACGTTCCGCGACGTCGCCGCCGCGGCCGGCATTTCGCACATGGCGCCGTACCGCCATTTCCGCTCGAAGCAGCTGTTGCTGGACCGGATCGGCGACATCGGCTTCGGCCTGCTCGCGGAGGCGCTGGACGACGCGGCCGCGCGGCACCCGCATGACCCGCGCCGTCAGATCCACGCGGCCTGCGCGTGCTATTACCGCTTCGCCGTCGACCACCCGGCCCATGCCCACGTGATGTTCGGCACCGACCGCGGCCTGTGGGACAGGGCGCGGCCGCTGCCGGCGCTCGAGCGCACGCGCGCCATCCTGCTGCGCATCGTCCGCCACGCCCAGCTTGCGGGCGACTTGCCGCGAGGGCGCCCCGCAAAGGAGGTCCTGGGCCTGTTATGGGCCCACATCCACGGCATGACCCTGCTGGCCGCCAACGGCGTGCTGACGAAGGACGACATCGGCGCGCCGGAAGCGTTCGTGGAAGCAGGGGTACGCGTCATCCTCGCGGGTCTCGGCGCGGCGTGACAATGCGCGCCTTTGCGTCCGCCAGAATTTGTTAAGCTAGTGGACTTATTTGCGCGCCTGCCGTAGCGGCAAGCGTATTGACACAATCGTCCACGAGTTCAATGCATCCCACCGCTCTTCGCATCGCCATCGCCATCGCCGCCTTCGCCTGTCCCGCCATCGCCAGTGCGCAATCCACGCCGCAGAATGTCCAGGCAGACGCCGATGCCAAGGAGGACGTCAAGGCGGTCGCGAAGTCCGCCGCCAAGGACAAGGCGATCCAGCGCGTGGAAGTGAAAGGCAACTACGATCCGCGCCGCGACGACACGGCCAGCAAGACCGTGCTGGGCGCGGACGAGATCCGCAAATACGGCGACGACAACATCTTCGACGTGTTGAAGCGTGCGCCCGGCGTCACGGTGACGGACCGGACGATCCGGATGCGCGGCCTCGGCGCCGGCTATACGCAGATCCTCGTGAACGGCGACCGCCCGCCGCCCGGCTTTTCGCTGGAGGCGCTGACGCCCGACCAGATCGAACGCATCGAGGTGATCCGCGCGGCGAGCGCCGAGTACTCGATGCAGGCCATCGCGGGCACGATCAACATCGTGCTGCGCAAGGTCGTGAGCAAGCCGCAGCGCGACTTCCGGCTGAACGTGTCGCGCTCGCCGCTGCAGCGCAACGTCTCGGCGGGCGGCACCTGGGGCGAGAAGATGGGCCGCCTGTCGTATTCCGTGAGCGGGACGGCGTTCGCGGGCCACAACGAATTCGAGTCGACCCGCACGGACACCCTGACGCTGCCGGACGGCACGCTCGCGCAGGCGCGCGAAGCCACCTACCGCGGCGGCGGCCCGTATCGCGGCGCCGTGCTGTTCCCGAGCGTGAGCTGGAAGCTCGACGACGACAACGAACTCAATCTGTCGGGCGGCCTGCAGGCGAGCAGCCACGCGTGGGCGTCATTCACCCACGACGACAACCGCGTCGGCTCGTTCGGCGACCCGGACTGGATCGACATGCCGGGCCGTTCGACCGGCAAGCAATGGATGATGCGGGGCGAGATCGGCTGGATTGCGAAGGTCGGCGGCGGCAAGCTGGACGTGAAGCTGTCCGGCGAGCGCAGCCGCGACGACAACGACAACGCGACGGATTATTTTTCCGCGGGCGCGGCCCACCACCTGGCGCGCGACTGGGACACCGTGTATCGCCCGCGGCGCACGTCGTTCCGCGCCAAGTTCACGCGGACGCTGTTCGACGGCCATTCGCTTGTGACAGGCATCGACGCGAGCCGCCAGCGCAACGACGATACGCTCGACCGCCACGAGCAGCAGGACGACGCAGCGCCGACGCACGTCGTCGAAGGCTTCCAGCCCGAGGTGACGCGCCTCGCCGGGTTCGTGCAGGACGAGTGGAGCATCGACAAGCAGTTGTCCGTCTACCTGGGCGGGCGCTGGGAGGGTGTACGCACGGACAGCACGGCGACGGATGCGCCCGGGACGACGACGAACAGCCACGTGCTGAGCCCCGTCGCGCAGACGCTGTACAAATTTCCCGGCACCAGCGGGCGCCAGATGAGGTTCGCCTACACGCGGACGTACAAGGCGCCGACCGTCGACCAGCTGACGGCGCGCCGCTACCTGGCGGCGCTGAACAGCCGCTTCAGCGCCGATTCCAGCGGCAATCCCGGCTTGCGCCCGGAGCTGGCGAACGGCATCGACGTCGCGTTCGAGCAGTACTGGCCGGAAGGCGGCATGGTGTCCGTCAGCGGTTCGCAGCGCCTCATCAGCGACTACATCCGCACCCGACTCGATCTCGATCCGGACGGCCGCTGGATCTACCGCCCGCTGAACGACGGCAGCGCGCGCGTGCATTCGCTGGAGGCCGAGTTCAAGCTGCCGCTGCGCTTGCTCGACCCGCGTGCGGCCGGCGTCGATGTCCGGGCGAGCGTCGCGCGCAACTGGTCAACCGTGTCCACGGTGCCCGGCCCCGACAACCGCCTCGACGGCCAGACGCCTCTGTCCGCGAACGCCGGCGTCGACTACCGGCACGACCGGCTCAGCCTGGGTGCCAGCATGGCGTACCAGCGCGGCGGCTGGGTGCGCATTTCGGAAGCGCAAACCCGCCGCCAGCAGACGCGGCGCGATCTCGATGCGTACGCCGCGTGGAGGCTCGATGCGCACCTGCAGCTGCGCTTCACCCTGAACAACATCCTCGGCATGGACATGGCGTCCGAAAGTGCCTATGACGATGCGGGCGGGCTGTCGCGCCAGGCCAACTGGCAGCGGGGCGCGACGCGCGTGGGCCTCAACCTCGAGATGAAGATGTGATGCGGAAAGAGGTGTTCCACCCGTTACGGTTTGGAACAAATTCGACACGTGCAGATGCCCGACGGCGGTTAGCATCCCCGCATGAACTTCACTTTTTCGTCACCGGAGCACGGGACTTGCGTCGTCAAGCTGTGGGCGACGGGCCGCTATGGGTTTTCGCTGCCGAAGCGAGTCGACATCGCCGCACCGGACGGTCCCGCGTGTACGTTTCTCTACCTGAACAAGCAGCTCACCATGACGGAGCCGGACAACCGCACGATCGTCCGCATCGCCATCGGCGCGTTCCTCGGGGGCATGGCGGCGGATGGCGCCACCGTGGACATTGACCCGGACATGCCGGCGTATGGTGGCAAGCTGACGCCAGTGCGGCTCGACGTGCCGCGTGCGCCCATGCGGGTGCGGCCGGGGAAGTCGCACGCGCGGCTGCGGCCCGATGCCGCGTGCGGTTCGGGCTGACGTCCGGGCCACGCTGTCACGAAAAGGGTCCATCATCCGTCTAATGGATATGGATTCCCTCACCGTCACCCCGCTCGACCTCTTCGTCCGCCTGCGTCCGCGCCTGTTCGGCATCGCCTACCGCATGCTCGGCATCCGCGCCGATGCGGAGGACATCGTCCAGGAAGCGTGGCTGCGCTGGCAGAACGGCGGCAGCGACGGCGCGCACACGCCGGAAGCGTGGCTCGTCACCGTCGTCACGCGACTGTCGATCGACCGGCTGCGCGGGGCGCAGGCGGAACGCGAACGCTACGTCGGGCCTTGGCTGCCCGAACCCCTCGTCGACGATACGGTCGACTCGCCCGAAAGCGCGCTGGAAGCGGCCGGCGACATCTCGACCGCGTTCCTGCTGATGCTGGAACGGCTGGCGCCGGAAGAGCGTGCCGTCTTCCTGCTGCACCAAGTGTTCGACTTCGACCATGCCGAGGTCGCCGCGATGGTCGGCAAGACGGAAGGGGCGTGCCGCAAGGTGCTGCAGCGGGCGCGCGAGCGCGTGCGCGCGGAGCGGCCCCGGTTCGCCGTCAACCGCGAATTGCACCTGGAATTGCTGGGCCGCTTCGTGCAGGCATCGCGCTCCGGCGATCCCGCCCGGGTGCAGGCGCTGCTGGCGACCGACGCAACGTACACGGGCGACGGCGGCGGCAAGGTAAAGACGACCGTCAAATGCGTGTTCGGCGCCGATCGCGTGGGCCGCCTCGTGGCCGGCATCGAGCGCAAGTGGTCGGGCATCGACACCCGTCACGACGTCGTCATAGTCAATGGCACGCCGGGCCTGCTGACTTGGCGCAATGGCGTGCCGGACGCGATCACCTCGATCCACATTGAAGACGGCCGTATCGCCGCCATCTACGTCGTGCGCAATCCCGACAAGCTGGGCAGCGTGATGGGTAAAACTGTGTCCTGAACGTTAATTATTTGTCATTGCACAACATATTTTCCTGATAACACACAGATCAGGCGAGGAACGGCAAAAAAAACCGCCGTTTGTGCTTATGCATGGCGCAAAGAAAGGTATGCTGGAGCTTGGCGCAACGCCAATGTGTCTATCCATCCTGAAGGCGTAACAATGGCAGGCGAACTTCCGTTGTACAAGAATCATGTGTTGTTCTTGTCGCATAGATATTTCATCAAGGACAACCAGGATGAATTGTTGTTGCATGCTCATAAATACGATTTCGATATCCGCTTCTTCCACGAGCTGAGCGATTTCGTGCAGGCCGTCGAGCGCGATGCGGGCGACAGCCTGTTCCTGATCGAACTGGACGCGCTGTACAACATGCAGTCCGACTTGCTGGCCGCCCGCAAGACCTTGCTGCTGGGCGAGCTGCTGCAACGCCTGCCGTCGGGTCACCGCTACGTCTACCTGCAGAGCGAGCGCCAGGGCAGCCGGTTCCCCCTGCAGCAACGCCTCGTCGACAGCAATTGTCTTGCTTATGCGGAAAAGCCCATCGCCAACGATGTGCTCGTGGATAAGCTCTTTAACCTGTTCGTGCAGCAGAAGCGGAGCGACGTCGTGCGCGTCGCGATGTTGGGCACGCCGCCCGGCTGGGACGACGCCGCGCTGCGCGAGCAACGCGTGGAACTCGTCTACCACACCGACCCGCAGACGCTGCACCTGCGCGTGAAGGACTTGCGGCCCGACATCGTGCTGATCACGGACGAGGAATACGAGCGCACGCCGGCCGTCGTGCGCGTGCTGAAGCGCAATATCGAAGCGGATCCCGTGCGCGAGATCACGCTGCTGCAGCGCCGTGCCGACGCCGGTCAGGCCCGCCGGGCGCTGGACAGCGGTTTCGATGCGCTGCTGGCGATGGACGACCCCGACCTGCTGGCGCGTCAGCTGCTCAACCGCGCGGACAAGATCCGCGTCGCCCGCGACCTCATCGGCAAGGACCGCGCGACGGGCCTGCTGAACAAGATCGGCCTGCAGCACAAGGCGCAGGCCCTGATCTGCCGTGCCGCGCTGGAAGGCAAACCCCTGTGCCTCGGCGTGATCGACATCGACAAGTTCAAGACGATCAACGATACGTGGGGCCATTATTTTGGCGACATTGTCATCAAGCGGTTGTCGCTGACGCTCGCGCCGCGGATGGGAGACGGCGATCTGCTGAGCCGCTTCGGCGGCGAGGAATTCGTCGTCGTGTTCTGGGATTGCGCATTGGAGCAGGGCTGGCACCGGCTCGACGCGATGCGCCAGGCGTTCGGCGCGACGCCGTTCGAAGTCAAGCCGGGCGACGTGCGCCACTTCTCGTTCAGCGGCGGGCTCGCCGCCTATCCGTCCGGGCGCAGCGAAAACGAATTGTTCCTCGCGGCCGATGCCATGCTGTATGAGGCGAAGGAGGGCGGCCGCAATCAGATCCGTCCGTTCCCGCAGGTCGTCGCGTCGACAGCTTGATGCCGGGCGGCGCGCCGACGTGGACAATTGTGAAATAAACGGCGCGCTAACGCATCCGCCACGCAACACTCACGGTGCGCGCGTGTCGGATTTCCGCATGGGAATGATGCCGTAGCGTATCATACGCACTCCGAAATCCACGACGCAGGAGTCAAGACCTTATGGCAGGCCAAGAAGTCACGTTCGACGACGTTGCACGCGCAGCCCAGAGTTTGCAGGAAGATGGGGAACCGGTCACCATCGAGGCCGTGCAGGACTTCCTCGGCGAAGGCTCGCCGTCGGCAATCTTCAAGCACCTGGCCGCATGGCGTGCCACGCACGTGAAGCCGGCCGCGCCGCCCAAGGCCGAACTGCCGAAGGAATTGCTGGCCGGTCTGGCCGACTGGGCGCTGAAGTTCGCGGAACAGGCCGGCGCGGGCGACCGCGAGGCGCTGGCGCGCAACGAGGCCGACATCGAAGCGCTGAGCGCGTCCAGCGAAGCCCTCGAAGGCGAGCGCGACGCGCTGCGGGCGGAAGTGGCGAACGTCACGGCCGCGTCCGAAGAAGCGATCGCCGAGCGCGACGAAACGATCGAGCGCCTGAATGCGGAATTGAAGAATGCGCGCCAGGTCGCGATGGATGCCCTCGTCAGCAAGGCGAAGGATCAGCTGGCCATCGACGGCAAGGAACAGCAGTTGACGCAGCTGCGCCAGGAACTGGAACGCAAGATCGCGGACATGGCCGCCGAATCGGACGCACGCCTGCGCGCCGAGATGGAACTCGTGGGCGCCACGACGGCGCGCGACAGCCTGTCCGCGGAGCTGGACGATCTGCGCGCCAAGCTGGACAAATCGACGGCGGAACGCAGCAAGCTGCGGGCCGAGGTGAGCGAGCTCAAAGCCAAGAAATAACGCTCCGGCGTCTCATGCGCATGGTGGGCGCCCCGTGCCCACCAAACCCGGCCAGCGGCTATTGCAGATTCACGGACTGACGGACGGCGTGCGCTTCAGGCAACGCAACGTGAACGTCGACCGCGTGCGCGTCACCCCCGGCAGCTTGTACAGCTTCTGCCGCAGGAATTTTTCATAGCCTTCCGTCCCCGATACGGCCACCTTGATCAGGTAGTCGTATTCCCCCGACAGCAGATACGCCTCCATCACTTCCGGCAGGTCGGCCAGCGCGTCCGAGAATGCCTTGAAGATCTCGTCGTCGTGGCGGTCGACCGTCACCTCGATGATCACGGTGTCCGGCATCCCCAGCGCGCGCTGGTCCAGCATCGCAATATAACCCGTGATATAGCCCGCGTCTTCGAGCGTCTTGACGCGGTGCCAGCATGGCGTCGGCGACAAGTGCACCGTCTCGGCCAGTTTCTGGTTGCTGATGCGTCCGTCGCGGCTGAGCGTGCGCAGGATCTGGCGGTCAATCTCGTCCAGCTGGCCGTCTTTCATTGTAGTGCTTCCTTCGTGGTTTCCTGATAAGTCCGCAGATTCTATCGCGTTTTAGGCTGATCCGTAGATGGTCCTTCTGATTTTGGCTTAGTTTCTGCGGCGGAACAGAAGCACATTCTACGCCCGCTCCCGTAAGATGCTCGTCGCTTATCCAGTTTTTTGCGGCGCACCATTCCCGACGGGGGCGTGCGGGCGCCGGCCGCTTTTCGTTCAGGAGTCGTCGTGTCGAATGCAGTGTCGCGGGCGGGCGCCGGTTATCGGAGTGATCCCTTCGCAGCCGAGCTCCCGCTCATGTTGATCACCCCCGTGTTGTTCGCGGCCAATCTCGTCGTCGCCCGCTGGACGCAGGGCGCGGGCATCCCGCCCGTGTTCCTCGCGTTCGGCCGCTGGCTGCTCGCGTTCCTCGTGCTGCTGCCGTCGTGCGGACCCCGCATGTGGGCGCTGCGCCATACGCTGCGCGCGAACTGGCAGCGCATCCTGCTGCTGGCGGGGCTGGGCATGGGCTTGTCCGTTGCACCGCAATATATCGGCGCGTGCCATACGAGCGCGGCCAACGTCGGGATCATCCTGGCGGCCTGCCCGGCGCTCGTCACGATGATCGAGACGCTCGTGTGGAAGGCACCGCTGTCGCGCCGCCAGGCGGGCGGGATGTTCCTCGCGATTCTCGGCGTGCTCGTCGTGCTGTCGAAGGGCGACGTGACGGCCCTGGGCCAGCTGGAATTCGGCCGCGGTGACCTGTGGGTCGTGCTGGCCGCGTGCGGCTGGTCGCTCTACACGGTCTTCAACAAGCGTCTGCCGCTGCCGCCGCTGCCGGCCACCGTCAAGCTGGCCACACTGATCGGCGGCGGGGCGCTCGTGCTGGCGCCGTTCGCCGCCATCGAAGCGGCCAGCGGCAACGTGCCCGATTTCGCCGACGGCCGCCTGTACGCGGCGCTCGCGTTCCTCGCCATCGTGCCGAGCCTCGGCGCCTACTTCTTCTTCGACCGCCTCGTCGCGGCGGCCGGTCCCGCGCGCGCGAGCCTGACCGTGTACCTGATCCCGCTGTTCGCCACCCTGGCCGCGTGGCCGCTGCTGAAGGAGCCGCCGCACGTGTACCACGCCGCGGGCTTCGCGGTCATCCTGGCCGGCGTTGCCGTCGCCAGCATGCGGCGGCGCTGATCGTCAATACGCCGTCTGCGTGTACGGCCGCGCAGACGGCGCCTTGCCCCATTCCTTGTTCGGCGTGGCCTGCATGCGGAACACGAGTTCGCCGCCGGCCATGATCTCCTCGTGTCCGAGCATGCTGCGTGCGAGCGGGCGGCCGTTCAAGGTGACGCTGCCGACGTACGGATTCGCGTCGGACAAGCCTTCGGTGCGCACCGTGAAGCGTTTCCCGTTCGGCAGGTTCAGCGTGGCGCGCTCGACGAACGGGCGCCCGATCACGTACTCGTTGCTGGCCGGCGCCACGGGATAAAAGCCGAACGCGGTGAATGCGAGCCACGCGGACATTTGCCCCAGGTCGTCGTTGCCCGCGAGGCCGTCCGGCGCGTCGCGGTACTGGCTCGCGACGATCTGCGCGAGGCGCGCCTGCGTCTTCCACGGCGCCCCCGCATAGTTGTACAGATAGGCCACGTGGTGCGACGGCTCGTTGCCGTGCGCGTAGTGGCCGATGAGGCCCGAGATGTCCTCCATGTGGGCGTACACGGTGGGATCGACCTTCGCGTCGAACACCTGGTCGATCTTCGCGATCAGGCCAGCGTCGCCGCCCAGCATGTTGACGAGGCCCGCGTTATCGTGCGGCATATACCAGGAATACTGCCAAGCGCTACCTTCCGTGTAGTCGCTGCCGAAGTTCGAGCGCACCGGATCGAAGGGTTCGCGGAACGTGCCGTCCGATTTCTTCGCGCGCACGAAGCCCGTTTGCGGGTCGAACACGTTGCGCCAGTTCTGCGCGCGCTTGAAATAACGGTCCGCGACGTCGCGCCGGCCCATCTTCGCGGCCATGCGCGCGATGGTCCAGTCGTCGAATGCGTATTCCACCGTCTTCGACGCCGCTTCCGGCTCCAGGTCGATCGGCACATAGCCGAGTTTCATGTAGTACTGCAGCCCGCCATACGGCCCGTACTCCGCGCTGGCCGTCATCGCGCGCAGCGCCTCGTCCGCGTCGAAGCCTTTCAAGCCCTTCATGTACGCGTCGGCGATGACGGGCACGGCGTGGTAGCCGATCATGCACCACGTCTCCTGGCCGGCGAACTGCCACACGGGCAGAATGCCGTACGGGCTGGCCTTCTGCGACTCGATCAGCGAGCGCACGAAGTCGACGTTGCGCCGCTCCGGCTGGATCAACGTGAGCAGCGGATGCAGCGCGCGGTACGTGTCCCACAGCGAGAACGTGGAGTGGAAGCGGAAGCCGCGCGCCTCGTGCACCTGGTTGTCCGGACCGCGGTAGCGGCCGTCCGTGTCCATGAAGAGGCTCGGCGCGAGCAGCGCGTGGTACAGGCTCGTGTAAACGATGCGCGTCATCGGCGCGGGCGCGTCGACGTCGAGGGCGGCCAACGCGTTCTCCCACGCGTCGTGCGCGCGGTGGCGCTCCAGGTCGAAGTCCCAGCCGGGCATCTCGTCGAGGTTGGCCAGTGCACCGTCTTCGCTGACGGGGGACAGCGCGACCTTCACGAGGACCGTGCCGTCCGCTGGCCGGCCGAAGTCGAACGTGCCTTCGAGCGCCTTGCCTTCGACGAGGATCTTCTCGGCCGGCGTCCTGCCCGGCGCCGCGAAGCCTTTGTACTCGACGCCTTCCTCGCGGTTCATCAGCTGGTGGGTGACGATCGGGCGCGAGAAGCGGATCGCGAAATACAGCTGGCGTCCCGGCGCCCAGCCGCGCGTCTCGCGCATGCCGGTGACGGTGTCGTTGCCGCGCAGGCGCAGGCGCGACCACAGGTTCTTGCCGGACCAGTCGTAGATGCTCGAGCGCAGGTCGAGGATCACGTTCGCGTCCGCCCCCGGCTTGAAGCGGTAGCGATGCAGGCCCACGCGCTCGCTGGCCGTCAGTTCGACGTCGACGTCGTTGTCCTGCAGCCGCACGGCATAGTAGCCGGGTTCCGCATGCTCGTCCTTGTGCGAGAAGCGCGAGCGGTAGCCGCTGAACGGGCGCTGCGGATAGCCCGGCTCCAGCTTCACGTCGCCGCTCGTCGGCATCAGGAGGACGTCGCCCAGGTCGGAGTGGCCCGCGCCGGAGAAATGCGTGTGCGAGAAGCCGAGGATGGAATCGTCCTCGTAGCGGTAGCCGGCCGCCCACGGATAGCTCTGGCGGAAGTGGCGCACCTGCGTGTCGGGGCTGAGTTGCACCATGCCGAACGGGCGCGTCGCGCCGGGGAAGGTGTGGCCGTCGCCGCCTGTGCCGATGAACACGTCGACGGCATCCGTGCGGCTGGCCGCGTGGGCGTGGGGACCCGCGCACAGCGCG
The DNA here is from genome assembly GCF_024753285.1 of Massilia pinisoli. GTDB lineage: Bacteria > Pseudomonadota > Gammaproteobacteria > Burkholderiales > Burkholderiaceae_D > Telluria > Telluria pinisoli. Next base: position 132,444 of record NZ_JANUGW010000001.1, read on the forward strand.
GCGAGGACGAAGGGTAATACAGAGTTGCGGGTCGAACGAGGACGCATGCTGTCTCCAGTCGGTTGGCGGGGGATGGCCCCGCGCTCGTGTGGGCGCGCCGGATCGTCGGCGTTGCGCTGTCGAACCAGGACCATAGCGCGGATCGTGCGGGACGGGCAACCGCGACGCGGTGTGTTGCGTGACGTTGCGGCATAATGCGGCGTCGCTTACTACATGGAGACGCGATGACCGACCTGTCCCGCCGCGCGATCCTGCTTGCACTGCCTGCCTTCGCGCCCGCGCGTACCGCGCGCGCGGACGCGCCCGACGCCGCCACGCGCGTCGCGGACGCCGCGGCCTTCGTCGCACGTACGCTGGCCGGTGCCTGATGCGGATCGGACCGATGGCGCACGACGATCTCGCCGGCGTGCTGGACGTGCAGGCCGCATGTTATCCGCCCGCGATGCAGGAACCGGCGCACGTCGTGCTGGCGCGGCTCGCGGCAAGTCCCGGCACCGTATTCGTCGCGCGCGATGACGATGGCGTGTGCGCCTACCTGTTCGCGTATCCGTCGCGCCTCGGCAAGGTCACGCCGTTGGGCGGCGCTTTCGCGGTGCCCGCGGAACCGGACACGCTGTACTTACACGACCTGGCCGTTGCGCCGCGTGCGGCCGGGCAGGGCGTGGCTCGCAAGCTCGTCGCGCGGCTGCACGACGATGCGGCCGGACGCGGCCTGCGCCACGCAGCGCTGGTGTCCGTACAGGATTCCCTCGCATTCTGGGAAAGTCTCGGCTACGTGCCGGCGGCGGGTGACGATGCTGTGCTTTCCACGTATCCCGGTGCCGCCCACTACATGACGAAACGGTTGTAACGACGCCGCGTGCCGGTCCAGATGGACCATGTCGGAAAACAAGCCGGAAAAATCAGAATATTCTTAGTGTGCCCGTAGCACGAAAAGATCCGTGTCGTTTGATATCTCGCAACGTAGCAACGTTGTGTTCGGTTAGCCTAGTTGACGGAATACATATCGAAAGCGAGAAATGAGCGCTGTACAAGTCGAACGTGGACACGGTGGCCGTTGATGGGGGCGCGCATCTTATTGATCCAGGGCCATCCGGACTGCCATCGGCCGCACCTGTGCCACGCGCTGGCGCACGCCTATGTCGAGGGAGCGCGGGATGCGGGGCACGAGGTCGATGTCGTCGAGCCCGCGCGGATGAGTTTTCCCCTGTTGACCAGCCCGTCCGAATGGTGGCACGGTTCGCCGCCGCCGCAGCTGGCAGCCGTGCAGGAGGCGATCCAGCATGCCGACCACCTCGTATTCGTCTATCCCCTCTGGATGGGCGATATGCCTGCGCTGATGCGGGGCTTCCTCGAACATGTCACGCGCCCCGGCGTGTTCATGGACGATCCGCACCGGCCGTTCGGCGCCGGCCTGCTGGGCGGACGCAGTGCGCGCCTCGTCGTCAGCATGGAGATGCCGGCCGTCGTCTACCGCTGGGGCTATGGCGGCTACGGCGTCAAGATGATGCGGCGCCAGATCCTCGGCCGGGCGGGCATCCGCCCCGTGCGCACGACCTTGATCGGACGGGCGCACGCGCTGTCGGCGGAACGTGTCGCCACGTGGGGCGACCACCTGCGCAGGCTGGGCGCGTCGGCCGTCTGACCGGTCGCCAACCGTGCGCGCCTTGACGCTCGCGGCGGATCTCGGCACAGTGCCGGCAAGGCGGCGCCTTTCGCGGCCGCCCCTCCGAGCCACTTTCCGATCGCCCGATGCCCGCTGCTTTCCAGGTTCCGCCGTCGCCTCCTGCCATCTCCACACCGGCCCCTGCGGCCACCACGATCACCTTCGATGACGCCTACGCGCGGGCGCGCGCGCTGGCCAACGGCGGCCACCCTGACGAGGCGGTCGCGGCCTACGATGTGCTGCTCGCACGATCACCCGGCAACGCCGACGTGCTGCTCGGACGCGGCATCGTCCTTGCGCGGCTCGAGCGCTGGCCGGAGGCCGAACGCGACTTGCGCGCCGCCGCGACGGCCGCGCCCACGTACGCGGACGCGTGGTCGGCGCTCGGCGACATGTATCTATGGAGCGGCCGCCCGGCGCAGGCCGTCGAGGCCTACGGGCGCCTGATCGCGCTGCGCCCAGGCGATCCGGCACCATACCTGGCCCGCGGCCGTGCACTGCGGACGCTGGGCCGCGACGCCGATGCGCGGGCCGACCTGGATCGGGCACGCGCGCTCGGTGCGACCGGCGATGCGGCCGATGCGCTGGCCACGGCGCTGCAACCGCGCGCCGGCAATCTGGACGCGGCGCTCGCACACGGCTACACGTGGGCCGCAGGCTTGTCGGCCGCCTGGACGGACCCGGGCCGGGGACCGCGCTGGAACGACGAGACGGTCAGCGTGCGCCACTACACGAACGCGGGCTCGCTCGCGTTCGAGACGCTGCGCGCGCATCGCTTCGGCCAGCACGACGTCGCATGGGCGCTCGATGGCTATGTGGGCCTGTGGTCCGGCGCGTACGCGAACGTGCGCTACCAGCGCGCCGCGGCGGCCCGGCTGTTTCCCGCCAACGGGGGGCGCGTGGAGCTGTATCAGTCGCTCGGCAACGGCTGGGAAGCGTCCGTCAGCGACGACGTGCTCGGGTTTGCGGGGCGCGTCAACATCTACGGCGCAAGCATCGCGAAGTACACGGGCGATTGGTATGTGCAGCTGCGCCACCAGAACATCGTGTCCGCGGGGTCGCACGGCACGGGCGAGCGCCTGCTGGCCCGCTGGTTCTATGCCGGCGACGCCGACACCTATCTCGAAGCGACGCTGAACAGCGGCCGCAGCGACGATCCGCTGAGCCTCGTGGGCGGCCAGAGCCGCTCCGGCGGCGGGACGGTCACGTGGGTGCGTTACTGGACGCCGGCGTGGGGCACCCGCGTGGGCGCGAGCCTCGCGCGGACGGGCGGGGCGGCCGACCAGCGTGCATTGACCGTCGCGCTGTACCGGCGCTGGTAAAGCTGCCCTACGACGCCGGATGCGCCGCCCGCATGACGAGTACGGGCACGCGCGACTCGGCCAGCACCTGCTGCGTCACGCTGCCGGCCAGCAGCCGCGACAACCCGCGCCGGCCGTGCGAGCCCATGAAAACGAGGTCGCACTTGCGGTCTTCGGCGGTGGCGATGATCGCTTCGGCCGGCGAATAATCGAGCAGGGCGATCGGCGTGCAGCGCACACCCGCGGCGGCGGCGGCCGTGGCGACGCGCTGCGCGTGCTCGTTGGCTGCCGCGAGCAGCTCGGCCTCGTCGAGGCCGGGGTCGATGGTCATCGCCGCTTCCGCCGACGCGGCGGGCAGGCGCGGCTGGCCGACGGCGAGCACGACGACCTCGCTGCCGAGCGCCCGCGCAAACGCGATGGCGGCCCGCTCGGCGGCGGCGGACACGTCGGAGCCGTCCGTGGGGACGAGGATGCGATCATACATGGCGGTTCTCCTGGCCGGTGCGATGCCCCAGCATGACGAATCCGCGCCACAAATTGTTTGATCTATATCAAACCGTGCGGAAGCTGCCCTCCGCGACGACGCGGCCGCCGCCGCCCACGGCAAAACTGCCTGCCGCGAGGTCGGCGCCCAGCACCAGCTCGCTGCCGAGCGGCACGGGCGCGCGGAACCGCCCCTCCAGCGCGAGGATGCGGCGGCCGCACGCCTGTTCCAGCTCGGCGCAGGCGCGCGCCAACGTATGCATGCCGTGGATGATCGGCCGCTTCATGCCCATCAGGCGCGCCGACCATGTCCACAAGTGGATCGGGTTCCAGTCGCCCGAGATGCGGGCATAGGCGCGGCCCATGCTGCGCGGGATGCGCCAGCCCGTCAGCACGGGCAGCGCTTTCGCGTCCTGGCGCGCGCGGCCCTGGCGCCGCTGGCCGCGCACGACGAGGTACGTACTGCGACAGGTGAAGATGACCGTATCCTGCTGGCGGGCCACCGTGTCCAGTTCGGCGACGACGGCGCCGTTCTCGGCCGGCGGGCGGATGGTGACGGTCGTGGCCAGCACGAGCGGCACGTCGCGCAGCGGTTCCGCCAGCGCGCGCAGCGCGTTTTCCGTGTGCACGGTGCCGGGCAGGCGGAACGGGAAGGCATCGTCCAGCATCGTCGCCACGTGCGCGCGCTGCGCAAGCAGGTAGTAGTAGGTGAGGGGGATGCCGTCGTCGCGGAAGCCCAGCGCCTGGCGGTAGCGGCGCAGCTGGTGCGGGTCGATGCGGTCGAGGATGTAGGTGGTGCGCGGCGTGGGCACGCCGTTCAGGCGGCGCGGGTGCTTGAACAGGGCGCGCAGCAGGGTGGCAGCGCCCAGTCGGGGAAGCGGTGACGGTGAGTCGGCGTTCATCGGAGCCTGGCAAACGGAAAACCCCATTGTGCCTGAAACTTTACGTTGCACTGCAATACTTGTTAAATCCGCTCATCCGCGCTACCCTAATGTTTTGGAATAAAGAATCATGTTTTTAGATGAGGATGGAATGAAGAAGGGCGTTTTGTTGGTGTCGGCACTGGCCGCAGCGGGCCTGGCCACGGCCCAGGAAGTCGTGAAGATCGGCCACGCTGCCGCCATCACGGGTCCGGTGGCCCATTTTGGCAAGGACAGCGAAAACGGCGCCCGCATGGCCGTCGACGCGCTGAACGCGCGCGGCGCGACCATCGGCGGCAAGAAGGTCAAGTGGGTCCTCGTGCCGGAAGACGACGGCGGCGACCCGAAGGCGGCGACGGCGGCCGCGCAGAAGCTGGCGGACGCGAAGGTCAACGCCGTGATCGGCCACGAGACGTCGGGCACGACGATCCCGGCCGCGAAGATCTATTACGACGCGGGTATCCCGCAGATCTCGCCGTCGGCCACGAACCCGAAATACACGCAGCTTGGCTACAACACGGCATTCCGCGTGGTCGCGAACGACGTGCAGCTCGGCCGCGCTCTGGGCCGCTACGCCGTCAAGACGATGGGCGCGAAGCGCATCGCCGTCATCGACGACCGCACGGCGTACGGCCAGGGCCTCGTGACGGAATTCTCGAAGAGCCTGGGCCAGCAGGGCGTGACGCCCGTCGCGCGCGAATTCACGAACGACAAGGCGACGGATTTCGCGGCGATCCTGACCAAGATCCGCGCCAGCAATCCGGACCTCGTCTTTTTCGGCGGCATGAACGCCGTCGCGGGCCCGATGCTGCGCCAGATGAAGCAGCTGGGAATCAACGCGCGCATGATGGGCGGCGACGGCATCTGCTCGGATGCGATGCAGCCGCTGTCGGGCAATACGATGGCCGATGGCCAGGTCGTGTGCGCGGAAGCGGGCGGCGTCGAGGACAAGGGCAAGGCCGGCATGGAGAAGTTCCGCGCCGACTACAAGAAGCGCTACGGCATCGACGTGCAGATCATCGCGCCGTATTCATACGACGCCGTGCTGGCGATCGCGTCCGCGATGGACAAGGCCGGTTCCAGCGCACCGGCAAAATACCTGCCTGAGCTGGCGAAGGTACGCTATCCCGGCGTCACCGGCACCATCGCGTTCGACGCCCACGGCGACATCCGCGACGGCGTCCTCACGCTGTACACGTTCAAGGGCGGCCACCGCACGCCGATCGGCGTCACGAAGTAGGGCGCGGCCCCGGCCGGCGATCAGGCCGCGGGCCGGTCGTCGCGGCGCGCGGGCGCATGGGCGTGCGGCTGCGCCAGCATCAATTCGTCGAGCATGCGGCGCGCGGCCTGCAGCACCTGTTCCGACACGGCCGGGTTGCCCTTCGCGGCGCCGCGCGCAACGGCGAGGCTGCCGATCAGGGTGGCCACGACGACCATCGCCCGCGCCAGCGCATCGCTGTCCGGCTCGTTGTGCTCGATCTGGCGCTCGAACGCGCGCACCATCACCATATAGCCTTCGGCGAAGCGGGCGCTGATCGCCGTGTCCTGGCGTCCGATTTCGCTGGCCGACGCGGCCATCGGGCAGCGGTCGCCGTAGTCGTCGCGGCTGTCGAACGCCAGGTAGCGGTCGAGGAAGCGGTCCAGGTCGGGCATGCCGTCGGACGTCGCCGAATACATGCGCGAATTGGACTGGTCGAGACCATACGACAGGGCCTCCAGCGCCAGTTCTTCCTTCGAACGGAAATGGGCGTACAGGGCGCCGTGCGTCAGGCCGGCTTCCTTGCTGATCTCCGCGACACCGACGCCGTCGATGCCGCGTTCGCGGAACAATTTGCTGGCCGCCCGGATCAATGCGGCGCGGTTGTCGGCGGCCTTCTCTTTGCTGATTCTCATGCTGTGCTTGTTGGGCCAGGCGCGCGCAGCCTGGCGGGGTCGTGGCGGTTCCGTATGATGAAATTATGGATTGTGCATGCGAGTATAACGCCAGGCGGCGTGCGCACGGGTCACGAATTTATTGACAAAGCTGCACTCGCGTCGCTGGGAGCGGGAACCCACCTGTTCGGTGCGGCGGCGGCGATGTAACATTGTGTTCGCCACGGTTCGACGCGTGGCCGCGGCCGGTCAGCCTTCGGTCGCCGCGTCGAGCCAGGCCTCGAGCGCGTCCAGCGGCATCGGCCGCGCCAGCAGGTAGCCCTGCACCTCGTCGCAGTCGGCGGCACGGAGGAACTCGAGCACGTCGGCCGTTTCCACGCCTTCCGCGACGACGGACAGGCGCAGCGCGTGCGCCATGTCGACGAACGCCTTGACGAAGTCGAATGCGCTGATCCGGCCGTCGTCCTGCAGGACGAACGAGCGGTCGAGCTTCAGGATGTCGATCGGGAGGCGGCGCAGGTAGGCGAGGCCGGAATAGCCGGTGCCGAAGTCGTCGACGGCGAGCTTCACGCCCAGCACGCGCAGTTCGTCCAGCATGGCGGCCGTGCGTGCCATGTCTTCGATCAGCGCGCTTTCCGTCAATTCCAGTTCCAGGCAGGCGGCGGGCAAACCGGTACGCGCGAGCACGTCGCGCACCTCGTCGACGAAGCCGGCCTGCGCGAGCTGGCGCGCGGACACGTTCACCGACACGCGGATCGCGCGGCCCTGGCGGTCGATCAGGCGCCGCGTCTGGCGGCAGGCCTCTTCCAGCACCCAGCGGCCGATCGGCACGATCAGGCCCGTCTCTTCCGCGATGCCGATGAATTCGCCCGGCGAGACGCGTCCGAGGTCGGCGCTGTTCCAGCGGATCAGCGCTTCCAGCCCGACGACGCGCATGGTGCGCAGGTCGACGCGCGGCTGGTAGTGCAGCTCGAATTCGCTGCGTGCCAGCGCGGGCCGCAGCGACATCTCCAGCGCCATGCGGGCCTGCGCGGCCAAGGTCATCGCCGGTTCGAAGAAGCGGTAGCGGTTGCGGCCCGCGCGCTTGGCGCCATACATTGCCGTGTCGGCCGTCTGGAACAGGAGCTCGCGCGTGGAGGCGTCGTGCGGGTACATGCTGATGCCGATCGATCCGCCCGCATTCACGTCCTGTCCGCCCACGCGCACGGGCAGGCCCAGCGCGTCGAGCAGCTTCTGTGCGATGGCGCCGGCATCCGCGGGACCCGCGCACTCGGCCGCCACGACGAATTCGTCGCCGCCGAGGCGGGCGATGACGTCGCCTGGGCGCATCACCTTGCGCAGGCGCGCCGCCACTTCGCACAGCAGTACGTCGCCAAGATCGTGGCCGAACGAATCGTTGACTTCCTTGAAGCGGTCGAGGTCGAGGAACATGACGGCCACGGTACGGCCCTGCGGGCAAGCGTCGAGCATGTGCTGGACGCGTTCGTGCAGCAACGCGCGGTTCGGGAGGCCCGTCAGCGTGTCGTGCGTGGCCAATTGCTGCAGCCGGGTTTCGGCTTGCTTGCGGCCCGTGATGTCGCTCATCAGTCCCGTGACGCTCGTCACGTTGCCTGCGCCATCGCGCCGCACGCTGCCGTTGAACAGCACGTGCACGTGGCCGCCCAGCGCATGGCGCAGGATCGCTTCCACGCCCTGCACGTGTCCTTGCGCGTCGTGCGCGGCGAGGCCGTGCCACGGGAAGGTGTCGAACAGGTCGTCGAGCGTGCGGCCGAGCAGGGCATCGCGCGCGTGGCCGGACAGGTTGCACAGCGCGGGATTCACGTCGAGCACGCGCCCGTCCGCGCCCGCGAGCACGTAGCCGGCCGGCGTCATCTCGATCACTTCGCGGAAGCGCTGCTCGCTCGCGCGCAGCTGGCGTTCCGCCTCCTCGCGTTCCGTCAGGTCGCGCACGATGGCCTGGAAGTATTCCTGGCCGCCGTCCTCGAAGCGCGACACGTGGACCTCCGCGGGAAAGCTGCTGCCGTCCTTGCGCCGCTTGGTCATGCGCAGCAGGTGCGTGTGGCCGGCGCGCAGGCTGGCCAGCATGCCCGGTGTGTACGCGTGATGGCCGTCGATGCGGGTGACCGGCAGGCCGACGAATTCGGCTTCCGTGTAACCGAAGCTGCTGCACGCGCGGCCGTTGGCGGCCGCGATGCGCAGGTCGCGGTCGGCGATGACGATGCTGTCGCCCGCTTGCTGGAACAGGCTGCGGAAGCGCTTTTCGCTCTTGTGGACGGCGTCGAGCGCAGCGCGTTTCGCCGTGATGTCGTGGAAGTACACGGACAGGCCGTCCGCGGTCGGATAGCAGCGTACCTCGAGCCATGTGCCCGACGGTTCCCAGAACGCTTCGAAGAAGCCGGGTTCGCCGTCGGCCAACGATTGCCGGTAGTGCTCGATGATGGGCGTGCCTTCGAGTTCCGGCGATACGTCGAGCAGGTGGCGGCCCAGGCTCGGGCCGATGTCCACGCCGATGAACGCGGCGGCCTTGCGGTTCGCGTAGATGATGCGCCAGTCGCGGTCGATCGCGAAGAATGCGTCGCCGATGCTCTCCAACATGGCGTTCAAGCGTTCGCGTGACAGTTTCAGTTCTTCGCGCGCCGCACGGTGCGCCGTGACGTCGCGCGCGCTCGCGTACACGAGGCCCGCCCGTTCCGACCAGCGCGCCGACAGCGACAGGTAGACCGGTTGCCCGTCCTTGCGCCGCCAGCGCAGTTCGCGTTCGCGGCAGGCATGCCCTTTCAACACCTCGGCGCCCAGCGCAGCCAGATCCGCGCGCTCGTCGGGGTGCAGCAGGTCCGTGACTGGGCGTCCGGCCAGTTCGGCCGGTGTGTAGCCGAGGATGTCGCCGGCGGCCGCGTTGACGCGGACGATGCGGCCGGAGGCGTCCAGCACGGCCATCAGTTCGAAAGCGAGGTCGATATGCGCGATGTAGTCAGCGGCGGAGGCGGGCAGGGCCGGCGCGTTCATCATGGGGTTCCAGGGTCGCTTGGGAGGGCCGGAGGCGGCGCGACGGCGCGCCGGATGCGGACGCGCTTGGAAGCGCGAGCCGAGGCATTATATCATTCTGTGCGGCAACTATTTCAGACGATGAGGCGTGGATGCCACAATCGTGCGGATGCCGGCCCGTCACCTCCGCGGCGGGCCGGCGGTCAGGCAGCGCTGCTGTCAGCGCTGCAGGTTGTCGTCGGAATCGAGGTCGTCCTGATCGAGCTGGCTCCGGCTGGACCGGCTGCCCTGGCCACCGCTCTGCAGGTTGCCCCGTTGGCTGTCGCTCTGCTGGCTCTGCTGGTTCCGCTGGCTCTGCTGATTGCCGCCCTGGCGCATGCGGGAATTGTCCCCCGGACCGCTGCCCAGGTCCGATTGCGACTGGTTGCCCTGGCCGAGGCTGCCGCTCTGCTGGCTGCCCTGGTCGCTGCGCTGCGCGTTGTCGCCCGGCCCGCTGGCCAGGTCGGAATTCTGCTGGTCGCCCAGATCGTAATTGCTGCCTTTCGAGCCTTTGCCCTTGTTTTCGCGGTTGGTCGGCATAGTCGTCTCCTTGATCGGTACGTGAAACCTCATGGTAGGCCGACTGGCAGGAGCGACAATCGGAGCAGGCGTCAAAGGGCTGTAGGACGTGTCGGACAGGGCTGGGCCTTGGTCGGAAATGCAACGCGGGTTGGGAACGATTGCATGTCAACACATTGACAAAATGTCCAATCCATGGCGGAATCCATGGTCGGCACGCGCGGCGGCCAGCATTTACGAAAACAACAATGAGCAGAAGCAGTACTGGGAAGGTAAGGGGCACGGGGCGGACCACGCTGGAAGAGGTGGCGGCACACGCGGGCGTATCGACGATGACGGCGTCGCGCGCGCTGAGCCAGCCGCAACTCGTGTCCGACGCGACGCGGACCAAGGTGGAGCAGGCTGTCGTGGAACTGGGCTATGTGCCGAACCGTGCCGCGCGTGCGCTCGCGTCCGCGCAGTCGCGCGTGATCGTGGCCCTCGTGCCGTCGCTGTCGAACGTCGTGTTCACGGCGGTGCTGGACGGTATCCATGATGCGATCGAACATGGGCAGTATCAACTCCTCATCGGCAACACGCGTTATTCCGATGCCGAAGAAGAAAAGCTGCTGCGCACCTATCTGCAGTCGAACCCGGACGGCATCCTGCTGTCCGGCCTGACGCACAGCGAGCAGGTCGAGCGCATGCTGGCCGGGTCGCGCATGCCGGTCGTGTCGATGATGGACCTGGCCGAGGACCCCACCGAGCTGTCCGTCGGCTTTTCGCAGCACGACGCCGGCCACGCGATCACGCGCCACCTGCTCGAACGTGGGTACCGGCGCATCGCGTTCGTGGGCGCCCAGCTCGACGAGCGCACGTTGCGCCGCGCCGACGGCTACCGCCAGGCCATGCAGGCGGCGGGCCTCGCCGACCCGCGCCTGGAAATCATGGTGCCGGACCCGTCCACGATCGCGCTCGGCGCCGAGCTGATGCGCCAGGCGCTGGAGACGCTGCCCGATTGCGACGCCGTGTTCTTCTGCAACGACGACCTGGCCCACGGCGCCATCTATTACTGCCAGCGCCACGACATCCGCGTCCCGCAGGACGTGGCCATCGCCGGCTTCAATGACTTGCCGGCGTCGGCGTGGATGGTGCCGTCGCTGACGACCATCGACACGCCGCGCTACCGTATCGGCTACGAGGCCGCCTCGCTGCTGCTGGACGTGATCGGCGGACGCGAGCCGCGCGAACGCCGCATCGACCTGGGTTTTACCTTGCGCGAGCGGGAAAGCACCTGACCGGCCGTTCCTCCGAGCCGCGCTGTCGCCAAATAATCATCGCATTGCGCTTTACATTTTTCGTGGAAACGTTACACTGTGGGTATTGCTTGTTAGCGCTACCAATGTGCGGCGCTGCGGCGGTGTGGGATGCGCGGGGGGCTGCGCATTCTTCGATCAAATCTCCTCTTCAGGACCGGCTGCGATACGCTCCCGGTCCTATTTTTTTGTCCGCAATATCCGTTGAGAATGGGAAAAAGCTGGGTTACAGTTGCTCTTTCACTTATTTTGTTCAGTGGATGGGCGGATGTTCGAGTTTTTACTTCCTGGGGTCATCATTGGTGCAGCGGGCTTTGGTGCGATTTTTCTGTTCACCAGACGAGGCAGCCGGGCGCGCGCCTGGGTAACTGCGACGCCGGATCGGATTGCGGGGACGGGGATCGCGATTCTCATCCTGTTATGGACAGGCGTGGCGACGTATAACGAGGCGACTCGTGTCGATTTCCCGGCGGGTAAGTCGGCCAGGTAGAGCTGTCGATATCGGTGAGATTTGGACTTTTTTCAGCCGAAAGCCGGGCATCATGAAAATGCGTATGAAAAGCGCATTTTCGACATGCCCGGCCAATCAGAAAACAGGTCTGGCGAACTTAACTCTTCTTGCGCTTACCGAAAAACATGCCCGTCAGACCCAAGCCAAGAAGCCCAAGGGACGCAGGCTCGGGTACTGAAGTGGTAACCGCTTCGATACGGACATTGTCCAAACCGACGTCATATCCAGCAGCATTGAGACCGAATGAGCTGAATTGGATGAGTGCCGAGGCGCCCGACGCCGTAAAATCATATGTCTTTTCGACCCAGTTATCCCAGAACGTGGCGCTGATGGCCGGCGCCGTAAACAATGTCGCCGGGCCCCCATCAACCGAAAGATTCAGTTGGTCGTTATTGATGTACTCAGAAGCCATGATGAACTTGATACGGTACGTCGTACCGGCTGAAAGGCCGCCAACGGTCTGTTCGAGCGTCCGTCCCAGTTCGTAGCCCGCAAGCCACATCCAGTGGGTACCGTCCATCCCGGATCCGTAAGTCGTTCCAAACGCGTTATAGCCATACCCATCGGTTGTAGCGGTACCACTCCAGCCGGTCAGGTCGCCAGTTTCGAAGCTACCGTTGGTGATGCTCGGCGTGGCGTTTGCTGCGAGAGGCATCAGGACAAGTGTAAGGATTGAAGCAATTCTCTTTAGCGTTGCCATACGATTCTCCTTTTAATCATTTTTGATATGCACCGTGCGTTGAATTGCACTTGTCTCTTGTTTGCAGCTGACCAGCGCTGCCCTGGACCGCTTTTCATAGGCCCCTAAGGCGGTCTGATTGACTCAGAAACCAGATCCATCTGACACCCCCGGTTTTGCAAGCAGCCGGAATTAATGCAGCAAAGTTTATGCCATGGGAAAATATTTTTGTAGAATCAAATACATATAGGGCGCTACGCATAACGCATTTACGGCATGTAAATATTTTCGACGTACAATCGGTTATTCAGAATACTCTACCGCATTTACATTTTTTGATAAGAAAGATAACTTTCTCCGTGAGATGCCAATGCATAAAGCGGGCTGGGCACCGATGGAGCGCGCCGCGGTGAGGTCGACGCCGGGGCCGGTCCTGCCCGTGCCCGCGAACGTCAACCCTCGGCGCACCGCGCACCACGGCAACGTGTTCATCCGTTTCGACATCCCGCCGCCACAGCCGGGCGCCAAGTACCGGCTCGGTCTGGGCGCGATCGCGATCGGTGCCGTGTCGACGCCGCTGCCCGTCTTCGATTCGTGCACAAGGCCGGCGAGGACCGGCCTGGACTACGTCCGCTGCTGATCAAGGTACCGTGACCTCGAGCCGATACGTTCGCCCGGCCTCGATGTCCGTCACACGCGCCTCCGCCAGCGGCCGCCCATCGCACACGACCGTCGTCCGTTCGACCGCGCCGCGCGAGATGCCGACATCGAACGTCGCACCGCGGAACATGCGCCGCACGCGCATGCCGGACCAGTGCGACGGCAGCTGCGGATCCACGACGAGCCCCGCCGCATCGCCCTTCAGGCCGCACAATCCTTCGACGATCGCGCGGTAGACCCACGACACGGTGCCCGTGTTGAACAACTGGCTGGAACGCCCGGCCGTGCGCGGGTACTCCTTCAACGCGCCGCGATAGTAGTTCGGGATGAAGACGGGCAGCTGCCCGCGCCGCAGGTAGTCGTCCGCGCCGGGGCCCGGAATCATCTTGCGCAGCGCATCCCACGCGCGGTCGGCCTCGGCGATCGTGTACAGGCTGTAGATGTAGAACACGGAGGCGTGGTTGTACACGGCTCCGTTCTCCGCCGATCCGGGGTGCTTTTGCGTGACGCGGCCCACGTCCTCGCGCATGGCGCTGTACGGCGGGGCGAACATCTGGACGCCGTACGGCGTGTCGAGTTGCGCGTCGATTTCCGTGAGCATCGTCGCGCGCTGGCTCGCGTTCGGGGCGCCGCTGAGGAACGCCCAGCTTTGCGGGTTCAGGTAGATGCGGCCCTCCGCGTCGCGGCTGACGCCGAAGACGACGTCATCGTCCGTGATGCCGCGCGCGTACCACGCGCCATCCCACAAGTGCAGGTTGGCGGCCATGTTCATGTCGAGGACCCCGGCGCGGAAGTGCTCCGCGCGCCGCTCGTCGCCGCGCGCAGCGCATACGCCGGCCCACAGGCGCAGCGCGTACGCCGCGGCCACGGTCAGCCATCCGGACACGCCGCGTCCTTTGTAGCCGACCATGTTCATCGGGTCGCACCAGTCGCCCTGTTCGATGTACGACAGGCCGCGGTGGTCGCGCTTGTACAGCAGCCAGTCCATCGCCAGCCCGATGCGTTCGTAGGCCGTCAGCACCGTGCCGTCCGTGCCCGCCACGGGTTCGTCGAGGATCGCCGCGTCGCCCGTCTCGTCGAGGTAGGCCTGCAGGCAGACGGGCAGCCACACGCAATGGTCCGTGTGCGGCACCTGGTTGATGTATTTGAGTTCCGCGCCTTCGAACAGCAGGATCCCGTCCGGCATCGCGCCGTTCGCTTCCTGCTGCGACAGCGCGTGCAGGAAGGCGGCGCGCGCGACGGCCGGCTTGATGAACGCCATCCCCATATTGTCCTGCAGGTAGTTGCGGGTCTGCGGGTCGGTGCTGAGGCGGTTCACGTCGCCGTGGTAGAACACCTGGCGCGCGAGCCAGTGGTTCACGAAGTTGTCGAATTCCGCGTCCGGCGTTTCGACCTGCACGCAGCCCGCGCCCTGGTCCGCGTATGCGGCGTACGCGCGTGCGGCGGCCGCGAAGCCGTCGGTGCTCAGGTAGCGGTCGCGCATGGCCGCGATCTCGGCATCGTCGCGCGCGGGGCCGAACAGGAAGCGGCGCGTCGCGCTGGCGTCCGGCGCGAGCGCGAGGCGGTATTGCACGGCGGCGACGGGCGTCTCGTAGCGGGCGTCGCCGCCCGCGAGTTGCGGCGCGCGCAGCGCGCTTGGCGCGTGCAGGCCGCCTTCGCCTTCGAACTGGCCCTGGTTCGCTTCCCACGCGTCGGGTGCCGTCTCGCACAGCAGGTACGTCGTGTCCTTGAAATCCTTGTTCTTGAAATAGTCCTGGAGCTTCTGATACGGCGTGATGCTCGACGCGACGATGCCGGTCAAGTCCGCGCGGTACTCGGCCGACTGGTTCATCCACGACATGTAGCCGATCGTGAAGTACGGGTAGACGCTGATGCGGCGCGGGCGGCCGCTGACGTTGGTGATGGCCAGCGTCCACATCTCGGCGACGTCGTCGACGGGCAGGGCGACGCGCAGGTCCACGCGGATGCCCAGCTTTTCCACGGTCCACGCGATGTCGTCGCGGCCGACGGAGAACGCGAACCGGTCCGGCGCCGCGCGCACGGGTTCGTGCGGGGCGGAGAAGATCTCGCCCGTGTCCTCGTCCTTCACGTAGAAGAAGCGGCCCGGATGGTGCGCGTAGTAGGCATGCTCCGGTTGCATGAAGGTCTTCGCCTCGAGGTTCGGCGCGTGCGAATACTTGGCCGGTTCCGGCTGCATGAACTGGGCGGTGGCGTAGCCGCGGCACGTCACCTGGATCATCATCCGGCGGTTCCACAGGAAGCCGCCGGCGTTCGGCATGGCGGTCGGGCTGGCGAGTTCGTAGCGGGCGCCGTTCTCGGTCGGTTGCAGCATCGTCTTTCCTTGTCGTTGATTCAGGGTGCGGGCTTGCGCGACGCCAGGTCCGCCTGGATGCGCGCAAGCTGTCCGCCGTTCAGGTTGTAGAAGCACATCACGGCGACTGCTAGGGTGGCGAAGGCCGCCGGGATGAAGGACATCAGCCACACGATGCCTTCGCGCGAACCGCTGGCCTGCACGGCGTTCGGCACATAGCCCAGCGCCGTGAACACGGAGCCGATCACGGCGACGGCGACGGCGGTGCCGAGCTTTTGCGAGAACGTGGCGGCGGCGAACGTCATCGCGGTGGCGCGGCGGCCCGTACGCCATTCGTTGTAGTCGGCCGTGTCGGCATACATCGAGAACGCGAGCGGCGACTTCGGTCCCAGCACGAGACCGAGCCCGCCCTGCAGCACGAACATCAGCCACACCTGGTCGGCCGGCACCACGTAGAACGCGGCCGACAGCACGGCCGTGGCGCTCATGAGGACGATCATCAGCGCCTTCTTGTCGACCCAGCGCGTGAGCAGCGGCGTGAGCGCGGCGCCGACGGCGGCAGCCACCATATACATGGGCACGAACGTGCGCATCAGGTCCGGCCGGCCCACGACGTACTTGAAATAATAGGCGGCGCTGGCAGTGCGCAAGGTGATCGTCACCATGATGATCAACGCGAGGAAGAACAGCACGACCCACGGCCGATTGCCCGCGAGGTCGCGCACGTCGCGCCACACGGCGTTCTTTTGTCCCGGCGGCGGCGCGATGCGTTCGCGCGTGCCCGCGAACGTGAGCACGAACAGCAGCGATGCCGCGACGGCCCACACGAGCATCGTCAGCTGCCAGCCGCGCCGATCGTCGCCGGCGCCGAGCCAGTGCACGAGGTCGGGCGTGGCCGCCGTCACGAGCGTGCTGCCGGCGAACGCGAAGATGAAGCGCAGACCGTTGATCGTGGAGCGCTGCTGCGGATCGGCCGACATCACGCCGGACAGCGCGTTGTACGGGATGTTCACGCACGTGTAGCACACCATCATCAGCAGATAGGTGCCGTAGGCCCACGCGAGCTTCGCATCGCCCGCGAGGTTCGGTGTCGTGTACGTGAGGACGGCGGCACCGGCCAGCGGCACGCACATCCACACGAGCCATGGACGGAACTTGCCGAAGCGGGTCGAGGTACGGTCGGCGGCGGCGCCGATCAGCGGGTCCGTGAACGCGTTGACGATCTTAATGGCCGACATCATCGTCGCGGCTGCGGCGGCCGAGATGCCGAAGCTGTCCGTGTAGAAGATCAGCAGGAACGTGGCGATGTTGGTCCAGTAAAAATTGAACCCCATGTCGGCCACGCCATAGGCCAGTTTTTCGCGCCACGGCAGCGCGGTGCTTGCCGTTGCCGCGCGGGGCAGGGCGGCCGTCATCGCGCGGCTCCGGCCGGTGCGGCGGCGTCAAGGAAGGCGGTCGGACTGGCCATCTGCGTCTCCGGTAAGTGATCGGGCGGCTCTTCGTCCACCTCGGGTGATAGCGCTAACAGCGGCGAGTATGCCGCCGCCGCGCCGCCATGTCAACCGCCGGACGCGGGCCCTGTCCACGGTCTCAATCTCCCGGGTAGCGCACGCCGATCTGGTGCCGGATCTCGTCCAGCACGCCCATCAGGTGCAAGGTCTGCTCATGCGTCATGGCCGGGCTTTCGATCAGGCCTTCCTTCCAGCAGCGCTGCGCTTCGATCGCTTCGTGCACATAGCCGTTGCCGAGGTAGGGCGTCGGGATCTCGCGCGGGGGCTCGCCGGCAAGCGTCAACGTGACGGTCGGGGCGCGGTGGAACGGTGCGTCCAGCCGCAGGTGCCCGTTGGGGCCGGACACGGTGAGCAGGCCCGGCGTGCGCGCCTTCAGCGAACAGGCGCACGTGGACAGCGCGCCGCCCGCATGACGCAAGGTGAACACGGTCTGCAGGTCGACGCCGGTGGGGCCCAGCTCGGCCTGTGCCCGCACGGTTTCCACGGCGCCGAGCAGGTACGCGGTGATCGACAGCGGGTAGATACCGACGTCCAGCAGCGCGCCGCCGCCGAGGGCGGGGTTGAACAGGCGCGACTCCGGTCCGCCCGGCGCGGCGAAGCCGAAGTCGGCGCTGGCCTGCGACACCTCGCCCAGCACGCCGGACGCGAGGATGCGCTTCGCTTCGGCGAGGGCCGGCATGAAGCGGGTCCACATGGCTTCCATCAGGAACACACGGCGGCTGCGCGCGAGCGCGACGACCTGCTCGGCCTGGGCGCGGTTCAGCGCGAACGGCTTCTCGCACAGGACGCCCTTGCCGCCCGCCAGCATGGCGAGCGCGTTCTCCGCATGCATGGCGTGCGGGGTGCCGATGTAGACGAGGTCCACGTCGGGGCAGGCGGCGAGGCTGTCGTAGCCGGCCAGGCGCAGGGGGATGCCGAATTCGTCGGCGAATGCCTCGGCCGTTGCGCGTTCGCGCGAGGCGACGCCGGCCAGCGTGGCGCCGGGCGTGTCGCGCAGCGCGGTCGCGAAATCGCGGGCGATCCTGCCCGTGCCGAGGATGCCCCAGCGTACCGTGTTGGTCATGTGTGCTCCGTTGGAATGTGGAAAAAGCGCCGGACCGGACCGGCGGACCGTTCCGGAGCATGTCCGAAAAGCGGGTTACCTGTCTATCTTGACAGGGATTCGATAATAATTTGTTATCGATGTTTGCGCTATACTTCATGATGGCACGTTATAACATCGAAAGGAAAGCCCCCATGGCTGCACAGTTCCCGCACGCGGATGCGAGCGCATGGTGCCGCCCCCTATTCGAGGGCACGCCGCTGTCGATGCTTGTCTGCGACCCGGCCTCGCAGGAAATCCTCGATGCCAACGAGGGGGCCCTGCAGCACCTCGGGCGCACGCGCGCCGGCCTGCTGGGCAAGCGCCTGCCCGAGCTGTACGCGCACGACGACGCGCACGACGGCGGCTGGGGCGCCGGCCGGCTGAGTCCCGACGTATGCAGCCTCCATGCGCAGATGCGCCACATCGCCGGCGCGGGCGGCACCGTGCGCCACGCGATCCTGCAGTGCTGCGCCATCAACTACGACGGCCGCGACGCCGTGCTCGTCGTCCTCCAGGACGTCACGCGCCACGTGGAGGCGGAAGGACAGCTGCGCGACATCCAGAACGAACTGCACCGCGCCCAGGCCCTCGCGATGATCGGCAACTGGATCTGGGACGCGGCCAGCGACGAGCACGTGACGTCGTCGCCGGAAGGCTACCGCATCATGGGTTTCGGGCCGGACGAGACCCCGGTATCGACGGCCGAGATCTACGCGCGCATTCACCCGGACGACCGCGCGTTCGCGGAGCGGGCGCGCGAACGCGCGTTGCACGACCCCGACTACAAGTACGACATCGAATTCCGGCTCGTGCGGCCGGACGGCGAGGTGCGCTGGCTGCATTCCGTGGCCGAGGTGCGGCGCGATGAGTCGGGCCGCGTCGTCAAGATGCTGGGCCTCGTGCAGGACGTGACGGAGCGCCGCCGCGCCGAGGACAACGTGCGCCGCCTCGCGTATTACGACCCGGTGACGGGCCTGCCGAACATGAACCTGTTCGAGCGCGAAGTCGATGACCGCCTGGTCCAGCTGCGGCGTGGCGGCGGGCGGGGACGCGGCCAGGCGCGCCTCGCCTGCCTGATCGTCGACCTCGTGCGCTTCCGCGACGTCAACTACGCGCTGACGCATTTATACGGCGACGTGCTGCTGGCGCTCGTCGCGGACCGGCTGGCCGGCGTCGTCGGACAGGCCGGCGTCGTCGCGCGCGGCGACGCCCGCTTCCCGATCGTGCTCGACGGTGCCGACGAGGAGGAGGCGCGGCGCTGGGCCCAGAACATCCTGCGCGCACTGGAAGCGCCGTTCGCCGTCGCCGGCATTTCGTACGAGATCGGCGCGCGCGTCGGCATCGCGCTCGCGCCCTCGCAGGGCCTCGACTACCACACGTTGCTGCGCAAGGCCGACATCGCGCTGTACCAGGCGGCCGGCATGGCGCGCAACGTCGCGGTCTACGTCGCGGAAGACGACCCGCACACGCCCGACCGGCTGTCGCTGATCGGCGACTTCCGCGCCGCCATCGAGGCCGGGCAGATCCAGCTGTTCTGCCAGCCCAAGGTGACGATGGGCGGCGGCGAGATCGTCGGCGTCGAGGCGCTCGTGCGCTGGGTCCATCCGGACAAGGGCTGCATCGGCCCCGAGACCTTCATGCCGCTGATCGAATCGACGGACCTGATCCACGTGCTCACGCAGCACATGCTGGCGAGCGCCGTCGCGCAGTGCGAAGCATGGCGGGCGCAGGGTGTGCGCATGCCCATCGCCGTCAACCTGTCCGCGCGCGACATCGCCGCGCTGTCGCTGTCGGAACACCTGCGCGACCTGCTGGAGCAGCACGGTGCGTGCGCGGGCCTGATCGGGCTGGAGATGACGGAGAGCAGCCTGATGCAAAACCCGGCCGAGAGCATCGCGGAGCTGGAACGCCTGTCCGGCATGGGCTTCCGGTTGTACATCGACGATTTCGGCACCGGGTATTCGTCGCTGAGCTACTTGAGCCGCCTGCCGGTGGACGTCATCAAGATCGACCACGGCTTCACGATGCAGATGATCGACGACCGCCGCGCCGCCGCCATCGTCAAGTCCACCGTGCATCTGGCGCATGACCTCGGCATGGGCGTCGTGGCGGAAGGCGTCAGCAATGCCCGCATCTGGGACGCGCTGCACGCGCTGGGCTGCGACGAAGCCCAGGGCTTTTACGTCGCTGCGCCGATGCCCGCCGCGGAGCTGCTGGATTGGGCGCGCGGCTCGCCGTACCGCCTGGCCGCCGAGCACGCGTGCGCGTGATGCGGGCCTTGTTCGGGTAGCATGTCCGGGTCGCGGCCGCATGGGCCGGCGACGGCAAGGCGTCAGCCGGTGGCGTCGCGTGGGACGAGCGAAGGAGCGGACATGGCAAAGGTACTGGTGCTGTATTACTCGACGTATGGACACATCGAACAGATGGCGCAGGCGCTCGCGGACGGCGCCCGCGCGGCCGGCGCGACGGTCGACGTGAAGCGCGTGCCGGAGACGGTGCCGGAGGAAGTCGCCCGCAACGGCCATTTCAAGCTGGACCAGCCCGCGCCGATCGCCACCGTCAACGAGCTGCCGGACTACGATGCCATCGTGATCGGCGCGCCCACGCGCTACGGCCGCATGCCGTCGCAGATGGCCGCCTTCCTCGACCAGACGGGCGGCCTGTGGGCGAAGGGCGCCCTGAACGGCAAGGTGGGCGCCGCGTTCACGTCGTCGGCCACGCAGCACGGTGGGCAGGAGACGACGCAATTCTCGATCATCACGAACCTGCTGCACCTCGGGATGGTCATCGTGGGCCTGCCGTACAGCTTCGCCGGCCAGATGACACTCGACGAGATCACAGGCTGCAGTCCGTACGGCGCCAGCACCATCGCGGGCGGCCAGGGCCAGCGCCAGCCGAGCAGGAACGAACTGGATGGCGCGCGCCACCAGGGCGAACTGGTCGCGAAGACTGCACAGAAGCTGTTCGGCTGACCGTCCTCCACACTTGCATCGAGCCAGCCGTCCCGGCTGCACTGTCGTATTTCTGCATCGCCTCGCGCCTCTGCGCGGGGCCGGCATCCCTTCCACAACGGATCTGATGGGCTTCCCTGCGCTCCTGATCACCTTCTGCGGGATTTTCTCACTGTCCTGATGATTGTCGCAATTGCGACAGTTGCTCCGGCGCCCCCAGCAAGCGCGAACGCGCGACGTTTCTGATCAGGTTGCAAAAACACTCCGACGATGTTCACCAGCCACGCGCATTGGAAGCGCTCTGGCGTGCGCCCGGAACACGGCTGAGCGCCGGTCCGGCCCAGGCGGGACGGTTGCGGCGGCGCGCCAGTTCGCGGTCGAGCGCGTGCGCGAACTTCTGGCGGTTGGCCTGGCTGAATGCGGGCGGTCCACCCGTATCGACACCGCTGCCACGCAACTCGTCCATGAACGCGCATCGTCAGCTGCTGGGCGATGGTGTCCTTCGCGTACCAGCCGGCGGGCACCTGCAGCGCGCGGATGAAACGCGAACCGGGCACGCGCATGAGCTGGTTGGCGACCAGCGTGACCTCGACGGGCACCCTTTCGGCGACTCGGAACAGGATGCCCTCGATGACGGCGGGGCAGGCGTCGGCGTCGACCCAAATGTGCATAGACATCGCTCAAGCATACCACTCGAACTGTCGCGCCTCTGCGACACCTCGGCGCTGGGCTACGCATTCAAATAGCTGAATTTTCCGGCACATACATTCGTTACGGGATTTTCTCGTTGCCCTGATGATTTGCAGAATTGCCGACGAGAACTGGCTAGCGCAGCATTCACCTTGATTGTTCTAAATAGATTATAGACATCCACGTCGCTAACCAAGACGACGTGCTTTCCACACAACAGATCAGACGAGAGGACACACTCATGTCGAGACAAGAGACGAAATTCCAGGTCCGGGCGATTGCCCTGGCCTGCGCCGCGCTGGTGACGGCCTGCGGCGGTGGAGGAGGTGGCGACAGTTCCAATGGCGGCATCGTGCAGCGTGTATCGTTCAATTACCCGGGCGGCAGCACGGTGAGCATCCCGCCCACGACCACGACCGTGAAACTGGTCGCGACAGCAGCGGGCGGTGGTCCGATCACCTACACGTCGAATACGCCAACCACTTGCACCGTCAGCGGCGATGTGCTTTCCCTGCTGAAGGTCGGCGAATGCTCTGTGACGGCAACCGCGGCGGCAGCCAAAGGCTACGCGGCAGCGTCGGTCAGCCAGCTGTTTGTCATTCCTAAATTCCCGGTAAAAATCAAGTTCCCGAACCCGGGGCACCTGGTGCTGGACAATAATACGGTAGCGCTGACCGCCACCTCCAATGCGCCGGGCCACGCCATTACCTTCGAGAGTACGACGCCGGCAGTGTGCACGGTCAGCGGCAGCACGCTGACGAAACTGGACAATGGTATGTGCGCGGTCACTGCAACGACTGTGGCCGACGATTTCGCTGCCGCGGGCTTGAAGACCATCAACATCCCGATCGGCACCGCTCTACCGACTGCGCTGACGTTCCTGAGCGGTTACAAGGACGGCGACACGACGAACGAAGGCGGCGGCATCGGCCACCACGGCAACTGGTGGTGGTGCGACAGCTGCGATAAATCCACCACCTCGACCGACCTCTCGTTCACCAGCCAAGGGACCGACCCGGCGAAGGAAACGTTCTGGATCCATGCTGCTGGCTTGAAGGCGGGCGCCAGTGACGGCATTGCCCTCAACCAGGGAGGCGATACGTTGAACGGTCCGCAAATCGATATCCAGGAAAACCTGAAGTTCAACCTCGCGGTGAACCCGGAATGGGTCGCGACGGGCAACGACGGGATCAAGATCGACCTGGTTCTCGGCCACTTCAACCTGAAAGGCGGCAACGCTTGCAATGTGACGCTGACGACGACGCTGAAGCCGACCGTCGCGGCGGCCACGGACTATTCCCTCAATCTCAAGGACAACTTCTCGATCAGCGAAGCTTGCGGACTGGCAGGCCTCGACATGTGGAACGAGCTGCAGTCGTATCCCGTCTCCATGATCCAGTTCACCCAGGTGGCACCGATGAACGGATCGAAGATGGTCCTGAGCGGACCCATTCTCTTCCAATGACGGCGTATGACCGGTTGCAGCCTCCGCTCGGCGCGGTGGACACACAGATATTTTAATTGAGGGTATCGATAATGAGAAAAACTGAGACGAAGATTGAGAGGAAGCCTCTCAAAATGACCGCACTGGCACTGGCAGCGGCGCAGTGCGCCCTGCTGTGCAGTGGGGTTGCGATGGCGCAGACGACCGATACGTCGGCGGACGGCCAGAGTGGCGAAGCGGCGACGGTGGTCGTGACCGGGCAGCGCCAGGCGCTGCAGACTGCCGCGAAGATCAAGCAGAATGCGGAGGAGATCGTCGACTCCGTGGTGGCGGACGAAGCCGGCAAGCTGCCGGACAAGTCGATCACGGAAGTGCTGCAGCGGGTGGTCGGCGTCACGATGGACCGCAACCGCTCGCGCGTGGGTGGCGGCATCCTGGGCAATGCGACCACTGGCTTCAACGTCGAGGGTTCGGGCGTGCAGATTCGTGGCCTTTCCTGGGGTTCGTCGACGCTGAACGGACGCGAAAGCTTCTCCGCCGGCTGGCCCGGTCGTGAACTGAGCTGGGGCGATGTTCCGCCGGAACTGATGTCGGGCGTGGACGTGTACAAGAACCCGTCGTCCGACCTGATCGAAGGCGGCATCAGCGGCCAGATCAACCTCCGCACGCGCCTCCCGTTCGACGTGAAAGAACAGTACGGCTCGTTCTCCGCGTCGTCCAACTATACCGTTCTCGGCAAGAAAACCGCGCCGGCCGTGTCCGGGCTGTACTCCAACCGCTGGAAGACGAGGTTTGGCGAATTCGGCGCCCTGATCGATGTGTCGGCGAACAGAAACAGTTACCGCAGTGACTCGCTCAGTCAAAGCCCGTACGTCCCGCGCACCGATATCGAAGAGGGCAAAACGCTGTGGGTACCGTCCGGCGGCACGTACTGGAACACTTCCGAAGGCACATCCACGCGCAAGGGTCTCTACGGGGCAGTGCAGTGGCGAAATGACCGCGTCGAAACGGCGCTGACGTACTTCGATTCCAAATTCACCGAGGTCGGCACCGGTAATGGTACCTTCTCGGGGGGGGACCAGCCGTGGGGCATGCAATACTCGAACGCCAAGTATGACCAGAGAGGCGTTTTCCAGTCGGGCACCCTGACCTATCCCACAAGCCTCGGGCTGAACCAGTTCCCGGAGGGCGGCATTCTCGCGGGTACGAGCACGAGCTACACCCATGTGGTGGGACGCACGCGCGAACTTGCCTGGAACACGAAATTCCGGCTCAACGAGAGCTGGGCGTTCCAGAACGATCTGCAATGGGTGCACGCCAACAACAACAGCGATGGCGAACTGGTCAACCTTCAAACGTTCGTGCCCAGCATGTACCTGGACCTTTCCGGTTCGAGACCGATCGTCGGATTCGACGACAAGGCCCGCGCATTCCTTGCCGATTACAAGAACTATACCTGGAACGCCTTCCAGCCGGCCCTGGCAGCAGCCAAGGCCGACCTGTATGCGTGGAAGGGCGACGCCAAATACACGTTCGACAACCCTGTCCTGCGCGATGTGCGCTTTGGCGCACGCATAACGTACCGCAAGTCGACCCACGAGAATTCGACCGGCTCCGGATGGCACAGCCTGGCCGAACCCTGGGCGGTATCGCAGGCCACCACATACGGAGACAGGACACCCCAGAACGTGGGCTGGCAAAGGTCCAACTTTGCGTACATGAGCGACCCGCACTATCAGGTCCCGGGCGGCACCCAAGTCTACACGTTCCCCAACTTCTTCAACGGGGCACTGCAGGCGCCGCCGACGATCGTGGTGCCCACGATGAGCCTGGTGCGGGGCTATCCGAGCGCGTACGTCAAGTATTTGTTGCCAATGAACAAACAGATGTGTGTCGATGAAGCAGTCTTCAAGGGCAACACGCCAAACTGTGACGCTGTCGGCGCGGACTGGAGGCCGGAGAGCCTGACCAACGATCCGTCGGCGAAGGATTCGCTCAACCGTGCCGGCGCCACCAGTACGCACGCCGAACGTACCGAGGCCCTGTATAGCACCGTGCGCTTCGGCTTCGACGACTGGAAGTATCCGGTGGAAGGCTCGTTGGGCGCGCGACTGGTTCGTACGAAGACGATGGCAAACGGTTACATGATCTTCGATCCGAAATATGACGACAAGTCCGACCCCAGCCTGCCCCGGTTCGCGTATACCAAGGTGCCCCTGTCCCTGGGCGGCAGCCATATCGATCTGATCCCCACCCTCAACCTGAAGGTGAACTGGACCGACAAGCTGCAATCCCGCATGGCGGTGTCCAGGAACATGTACCGTCCGGGCTTCGACCAGATGCAGGAGTACATCACCCTGAGCCAGAGCGTGACGACGGACGCGAAGACGAACCTGCCTACCAGGGTCGACTACATAGGTAATAACACCGGCAATGCAAAACTGCGGCCGCTCAAGTCGAACAATCTCGACTTCACGCTGGAATGGTACCCGCGCGACGGGCAGACGCTGACCTTCGGCACATTCGCCAAGAAGGTCACGGACATCATCATGACCCAAACCTACACGAGGACCATCAACGACATCGCCGGCAATCCACAGGAATTCACGATCTCGGGGCCAGCGAACGCAGCGCAATTGTGGGCGGTTGGCGCCGAAATCGCCGGCATGACTTACCTGGACAAACTGCCTTTCCTGGACAAGGCGCTGCCGGATTGGGCAAAAGGGTTTGGCATCAGCTCGAACTTCAGCTACATCAAGGGCAGGCAGACGATGTATCACCCGTTCAACGAGCCTTATTGCGCGCGTGGCAGTCTTTCGTTGGCCAGCAATCTGAGTGGTTGCGACACCAACGGGCTTCCGTTCACGGGGGATATGCCATTGCCGTACTCGTCCCCGCGTGCCTTTAACCTGGCCCTGATGTACGACCGCGGCCCTCTGTCGATGCGGCTGGCTTACAGCTGGCGTGATCGTTACATGATGGCAACCGGCAACGATGGTGCGACGGGCTGGTGGGCTCCCAGCGCCGATCCGGCCCAGATCGCAGCGAACGGCGGCAAGGTGCCCCACGACGTGAGCTTTGGTCTGCCAATCTGGGCGGAGGCCGCCGGCCAATGGGACGCTGGTCTCAACTACAAGGTCAGCGACCACATGTGGACCAGCTTCAACGTCAGCAACCTGAGCAACGTCGTGTTCCGCCAGACGCAACAACAGAGCATCGGCTTTGTCGGCCGCTCGTGGAATGCCCCGGGACGCAGCTTCCGCGCTTCGATGGGCTATACGTTCTAAGGACGTCGCCGCGCCGGCGCGAGCCGGCGCTGCGCTCGACAAGGCGGCTTCGGCCGCCTTTTTTACCAAAATAGGGGACAGGAATTGCAAACGGCTTACAAACGCATTGTCATTGTCGGCGGCGGCACTGCCGGCTGGATGACCGCGGTTGCGGTGGCGACATTGCTACCGGGCAGCGAGGTTGAACTGGTCGAATCGGAAGAGATCGGCATTGTGGGCGTGGGCGAGGCCACCTTTCCATTCATCCGCCTTTTTCATGAACGGGTCGGCATCGATGAGACCGAGTTCCTGCGCGCCACCAACGGTACTTTCAAAGTGGGCGCCGAGTTTCGCAACTGGCGCACGGAGAACCACCACTATTTCCATACCTTTGGCAATTTCGCCGACATCGCCGGTCCCACGTCCCTGTGGAGCCAGTACCGCCGGGTAAACGATCCGGCGCTGGGCGTGCTGGGTGAGCATTGCCTGGCCAGCGTGATGGCCATGCAGGGCCGCTTCGTCAAGCCGCCCTCGGAACAGAGCAATTTGTTTACCTACGCCTACCATCTCGATGCCGTCCTCTACTCCAGGTTCCTCCGCGCCATCGCGGAAAAGCGCGGCGCGCGGCGCACCGAAGGGCGCATCGTCGGTGCCACGCGGCGCGCCGATGGCGGCGTCGACCGGCTGAAGCTCGAAGATGGCCGCGACGTGGCGGGCGACCTGTTCATCGACTGCTCCGGTTTCACTTCCCTGCTGCTGGGTCGCACGCTGGAAGAGCCGTTTGTCGATTTGAGCCACTGGCTGCCGGTCGACCGGGCCTGGGCCGTGCCCTGCGAGCCGAGCGGGACCGAGCTCACCCCGCACACCATCGCGACAGCGCTCGAAGGGGGATGGGCCTGGCGGATTCCGCTCACCGACCGCATCGGCAACGGCCATGTGTTTTCCACCCGCTACATCGATGAGGAACGCGCGCGCGAGCAATTGCTTGAGCAACTCGAAGGCCCGGCCTTGGCCGAACCGCGCCTGCTACGCTTTACCACGGGCCATCGCGAGCGCTTCTGGGTCCACAACGTGGTTGCGCTGGGCTTGTCGTCGGGTTTCCTGGAGCCGCTTGAATCGACGAGCATTTTCCTGATCCAGCGCGGCCTGCTCAAGATGATCGACCTGCTGGTGCCGGGCAAGCAGCCCACCGCGTCCGCCGTGAACGACTACAACAAGAACATGCTCAAGGCGTTCGCGAACATCCGCGACTTCATCATCCTGCACTATTGCCTCACCGAGCGGCGCGACAGCCAATTGTGGCGCGACGTGTCCAGCATGGAGTTGCCCGAGTCGCTGGCCTTCAGGATGCATGTCTGGCGCCAGACCGGCGAGCTGAACCAATACAAGGAAGACGGTTTCGTGCCCGAAAGCTGGCTGGCGATCTATGCCGGCATGGAGAACTGGCCCGAACGACTGGACCCTGTGATCAACGAGGTGCCGTTCGAGGAAGCGCTGCGCGGCCTGCACCAGCGACGCGACCAGATCAACGCCTACGTGGCCTCGATGCCGACCCACGCCGCTTACCTGCACAGAGTGCCGGGGAGATAAGCCGGCGCTGTCGTGCTGGCATCCAGACTAGCTGGCCGCCGCTATCCCGATCCTATACCTTCATCGGCAGGATGATCATCTGCAAGCCGTCGAAATGCAGGCGGCGCTGGATCGCAAGCGCTGCCTGGTTGTGCAGCAGCCGTGTGAACAGGTTATCGCGCTGGAACACGAGGCGGCTCGTGAAGAACACGGCGTGCGGGAAGTCGCTGGCCAGGTCGCGGCACATCTCGGTCAACGTGGCGACAGCGTCCGTCCCGAAACCGAGGCGCGACGTGGCCGGGATGCCGTGGCTGCGGCAAAACCCCACGAAGTCGTCGAGCGTCGCCTCGGCCTTCGCACGCAGCACCTCGATCTCGCCTTCGCCGCCATAGGCGTGCGCATCGACGGCGCGCGCGGCCACGAACACGACGTTCTTGAAGTGGCCGGGGAACATCCGCTGCACCCACAGCAGCGCGTGCAGGCCGCCGCCGCGCGAACTGCCGACGATGAACACGGCCGTCGGCGCATCCGGTGCCGGTGCCGGCGTGTCCGTGCACGGGCCCGCGGGCTGCGCCGCGAACACGCGGTCGACGTCGGCGATGCGCGCGCGCGTGTCCGCATAGTGCGCGCGCACGGCGAGGCACAGCGCGACGACGAGGCCCGTCAGCACGATCGTGACCCAGCCGCCTTCCATGAATTTTTCCACGACGGTGACGACGAGGATGCTGGCGGTGACGGCCAGGCCGCTCAGCGACAGCAGCAGGCGGCGCATCCAGCCGGCGTCGCCGCGGTGGCGTAGCCAGTAGCGGCACAGGCCCAGCAAGGACAGGCTGAACGTGAGGAACACGTTGATGCTGTACAGGACGACGAGCAGGTCGACCCGGCCGCCGCTCGCGAGCAGCACGAGGGCGGCCGCGACACCGAGCAGCAGCACGCCGTTCTGCGTGACGAGGCGGCTCGACAGGTAGCGGAACTGGTGCGGCACCCACGAATCCTGTGCCATGTTGGCCAGCACGGCGGGGCCGCCCAGGAAGCCGGTGTTTGCGGCGACGAGCAGCAGGCCGGCTTCGCACGCCAAGGTGACGGCGAGGACGATGCCCAGCAGCGGACCGGTAAGGCCCGCATGCGCGAGGATCGCGCGGAAGGCGACGGCATTCAAGGTCTGGCCGTCCTGCGGCGTCGCATGCCACAGCAGGTACAGGAAGATGATGCCGCCGGCCGTGAACGCGAGGCTGCAGGCCATGTACAGCATCGTCATGCGGCCCGTGCGCACGCGCGGTTCCGCGAGCGAGTTCACGTTGTTGGACACGGCCTCGATTCCGGTGTACGTCCCGCCGCCCAGCGAATAGGCTTTCAGTAGCAGCGCGAGCGTGAAGAACCACGACGTCTCGCCGGCGAGGCCCGTCGTTTCGCGCACGGTGTCGGGCAGCAGCGCGGGGATGTGGCCGGCCTGCACGGCGACGCCGTACACGATCACGAGGAAGTGGGTGACGACGAAGCCGAGGAAGATCGGCAGCAGCACCTTGATCGATTCCTTCACGCCGCGCAGGTTCAGCCACAGCAGCAGTACGACAAGCCCCAGCTCCGTCCCCAGCTTCCACGTCTGGAAGGCGAGCGGCAGCAGCGAGAACAGCGCGTCGACGCCGCTTGCGATCGAGATCGCGACGGTCAGCACATAGTCGACGACGAGGGCGGCGCCCGACACGAGGCCCGCGTGCGGCCCGAGCAGGACGGTGGCGATGCGGTAGCCGCCGCCACCCGTCGGGAACAGTTCGATCACCTGGTTGTAGGCGAATGCGATGATGAAGACGGTGGCCGCCGTCGCCAGCGCCAGATACAGGCCGAAGTGGGCGTGGCCGCCCAGCGCCTTGAACGCTTCCTCGGGACCGTAGGCCGACGACGACAGGCCGTCCGCACCCAGGCCGACCCACGCGAGGAAGGCGGCGAGCGTGAGGGAGTGGCGCGTATCCTGGCGCAGCGGGTCGAGGGGCCGGCCGAGCAGGGCGGTGCGCAAAGTGGAAAGTGTGGATGCCATGGGTGCGAACGGGTCGTGGAACAAGGCGCCCACGATAGGGCCGTGCCCTGAAAATTGTCGTAAATGGTGGGCGGGGCGGTGTAAACGCCGCGTAAACGTGGTGATTTTTATGCCGCTTTTACGGGCGATCGCTTACCATCCACGCATGCAGAGTTCCGACATCCCGAATCCATCCGGTTTTGCCCAGGCGGGCCATGGCGTACTGGCCGTGCTCGGCGCCGGTCCGGCCGACGAGGCCGCGGTGGCCGCGGCCGCGCGGCTCGCGACGCTCACGGGCGGCCCGTGGCACGCGGTGCTCGTCGAGAACGCGCAGACGCGCCGGCGCGGCGAGGCCGCGCGCCTCTGCACGCTCGAACTGCTGCGCCGCGCGCACGCGCAAGGTGCCGTGACCGCGGTGCTGGAAGGGCATGATGCGGCGGCCGTCGTCGCCGGCTACGCGCGCCGCCACGGCTGCGCGACGGCCGTGGTGGCACGCGACGGAACAACCTCGTGGTGGCGCGCCCCGTTCGCGCAGCGGCTCGCGCAGGCGGCGCCCGGCCTCGATCTCGTCCAGGTGGCGTCATCCGGTGGCGCGCAGCCCGCGGCCGGAGCCGCAGCGGACGCGCATGTGGATGGTGCGCTCGCACCGCACCGCTACCTGGCCGCCGCCGGCGCCAGCCTCGCGACCGCGATCGTCGCGCTGCCGCTGCTCCCGCTGCTGGACGTGGCAAACGTCGCCATGCTGTTCCTGCTGACGGTGGTACTGGTCGCCATCCGCCTCGGGCGCGGTCCCGCCATCGCCGCGACGCTCGTCGGCTTTTGCGCGCTCGTCGCCGCCGCGCCGCGCCGCCAGTACGACGTCAGCGAATTCAAGTACGCCGTCGCGCTGGCGGTGATGCTGGCCGTCGGCTGGATCACGGCGCGGCTGACGTCCGACTTGCGCGAACAGGCGCAGGCCGCGATCGGACGCGAGGCCCGCACCCGCGCGCTGTACGAATTCGCCCGTGCGCTGTCCGTCGCGCTGCAGACGGAGCAGGTGTTCGAGATCACGCGGCGCTTCCTCGCCCGCACCTTCGACGCGCGCGCCGCCATCCTGCTGCCGGACGACAACGGCCGCCTGCGTTGGCCCGACGCCGACGCGGACGCGCAAGACCGGCCGCCCGTGCTGAGCGTGCTGGACATGGCCGCAGCCCAGTGGTCGTTCGATCACGCGGCACCTGCCGGCGCCGGTACGGCCACCTTGCCCAGCAATCCGTATCTGTACCTGCCGCTGCTGGCGCCGATGCGGTCGCGCGGCGTGCTCGCCGTGCGCGTGCCGGACGTCGCGGCGCTGCTCGTGCCGGAACGGCGCGAACTGCTGGACGCCTTCGCCGCGCTGGCCGCCATCGCGCTGGAACGCGTGCATTACGTCGACGTGGCGCAGGACGCCGTCGTGCGCATGGAAGGCGAGCGCCTGCGCAATTCGCTGCTGGCTGCGCTGTCGCACGACTTGCGCACGCCATTGACGGGGCTCGTCGGCCTGTCCGAGTCGCTGACGTTGTCGCGGCCACCGCTCGCGGCCGCGCAGCTGGAACTGGCCAACGCGCTGCGCGACGAAGCGCGGCGCATGAGCACCCTCGTCGCGAACCTGCTCGACATGGCGCGCATCCAGAGCGGTGGCGTGAAGCTGAACCTGCAGTGGCAGCTCGTGGAAGAAACGATCGGCAGCGCGCTGCGCATCTGCCGCTGGCAGTTGGGGACGCGCACGGTGGGCACGGACATACCGCGCGGCCTGCCGCTCGTGCGCTTCGACGCCACCTTGCTGGAACGCGTGCTGTGCAACCTGCTGGAAAATGCGGGCAAGTACACGCCGTCGCACGCGCGCGTCACCGTCGTCGCGCGCGCGGCGGACGGCGAACTGCGCGTGGCCGTCTGCGACGACGGTCCCGGCCTGCCGGCGGGCCGCGAGGACGCACTGTTCGAGAAATTCGTGCGCGGCCGCCAGGAATCGTCGATCGCCGGCGTGGGACTGGGCCTCGCCATCTGCCGCGCCATCGTCGAAGCGCACGGCGGCCGCATGCATGCCCGCAACCTGCCGGATGCCGGCGCCTGCTTCGAATTCACGCTGCCGCTGGGCGAGCCGCCGCCGCTGCCGGATGGCGAACCCGATCCGCGCGACACCGATTCCAACGACCTTCCGATCGACCAGCATGAGCAATGAAACCGCCGCACCCGTCGCCCTCATCGTCGAGGACGAGCCGCAGATCCGCCGCTTCGTCCGCATGGCCCTAGAGGGCGAGGGCTGGCAGGTGCACCAGTCCGAAACCCTGAAGCGCGGCCTGATCGACGCCGGCACGCGCACGCCCGACCTGATCATCCTCGACCTCGGCCTGCCGGACGGCGACGGCCTGCAACTGATCCGCGACGTGCGCGGCTGGAGTCCCGTGCCGATCATCGTCCTTTCCGCGCGCATCGACGAGGCGGACAAGATCACGGCGCTCGATGCCGGCGCGGACGATTATCTGACGAAGCCGTTCGGCATCGGCGAGCTGCTCGCGCGCGTGCGCGCGGCGCTGCGGCGCCAGCACAAGGCGGGCGGCGACACGTCCGCGCGGGTCACGTTCGGCAAGGTCGACGTGGACCTGCACCGGCGCACCGTGCAGCGCGACGGCCAGCCCGTGCACCTGACGCCGACCGAATACAAGCTGCTGTCCGTGCTGCTCGCGAACGTGGGCCGCGTCGTCACGGCGCCGCAACTGCTGCGCGAGGTGTGGGGGCCGTCGAACGCGGACAACGGCCACTACGTGCGCATCTACATGGGTCATTTGCGCCAGAAGCTGGAAGACGACCCGGCGCAGCCGAGGCATTTGCTGACGGAGACGGCGGTCGGCTACCGCCTGCAGCCCTGAGCTAGTCCGGCCGCCGCAGCGCGGGGTCGTCCTTCAGCGCGAGCGGCAGCGCCCGCGCCCAGCGGTTGACGGACAGCGAAAACGTCAGCGCCCGCACCTGGTGATACCACCCGGCCGGCACGTACAGCATCTCGCCGGGACTGACCGTGCATTCGACGATGGCGGCCTGGCGTGCGAGTGGATAGCGGTCGTAGTCCGGGCTTTCGGGATCGAACGGGGAGCCGTGCAGCACGGGATTCGCCTCGCGCGTGTACAGGAATTCGTCGTGATGGGGTGGCGCGAGGAAGATCCGTTTCGTGCCCAGCGCCTGCGCGAAGATGTTGTCGTCGTAGTCGCAGTGCAGCGGCGTGACCGTGCCGGCGGGGCCCAGCCAGAAGCGCGGCGGGCCCATCTTGCTGAAATAGCCGGGCCAGTGGCACATGCCGTTCAACGCGGCGATTTCCAGGTTGCCGACGTACGGGGGCAGCGCTTCCGTGCCGGCGGCGACCAGGTCGAGGTAGGCGCGCAACGTCATGTCCTGCATCGCGCGGTCCGGCGCGAACGCCGTGCCGATGTAGTCGCCGACGCGTGCGCGCACGGGCACGTCGCCGAAGCGTTCGCGCAGCACGTCGCGCGTGACGGTGCACAACGGCCAGCGGTCGACGAGACCCGTGACGATGAAGGGGAGTCCTTCGGCCGCACGGGCCTGGAACGCGGCGCGGCCGGGCATCGTCGTGCGGGGCACGGCCAGCAGGGGCGGCAGGTCGCGCGCCGCAGTGCGGATGGCGGCGCGCATCGCGGCGATCGATGTCACGCAGCGCACGCGCGCGGCCTTGTGCGCGCGAGGATCGGGAGAGGAAGTAGGGGGCTGGGTCACCGGCGCGGTCTCGTACGTCGTGCTTGCGGGGTCGGGTCCGCATCATACGGGAAAGCGCGCCGGCGGGGCAAGCGCGCGTCAGGCTGCGACGCGCTCCTTCACGAT
Source organism: Massilia pinisoli (assembly GCF_024753285.1). Lineage (GTDB taxonomy): Bacteria > Pseudomonadota > Gammaproteobacteria > Burkholderiales > Burkholderiaceae_D > Telluria > Telluria pinisoli. Next base: position 166,063 of record NZ_JANUGW010000001.1, read on the forward strand.
GCCGCGATACACGAGGAAGGTGGCCACCAGGCTGATCGCACCGGCGCAGGCCATCCAGTAGCCGGGCGCCGCCTTGTCGCCGGTCGCGTCGATCAGCCACGTGGACAGCAGCGGCGTCATGCCGCCGAACAGCGCCGTCGCGAGGCTGTACGCGAGCGAGAATCCGGTCGTGCGCACTTGCACGGGAATGATCTCCGTGAGCGCGACGATGGTGGCGCCGTTGTAGCTGCCGTACAGGAACGACAGCCACAGCTCGATCATCAGCATATTGCCGAAGCTCGGATGGGCGATCAGCCACGACAGCGCGGGGTAGGCCGTCACCGCGGCCAGCGCGGAGCAGACGGCCATCACGGGCCAGCGGCCGATACGGTCCGACACGGCGCCCATCAGCGGCAGCCAGATGAAGTTCGACAGGCCGATGCACAGGGTGACGAGCAGGCTGTCCTCGGTGCTCAGCTTGAGGACGCTCTTGCCGAACGTGGGCGTGTACACGGTGATCAGGTAGAACGCGACCGTCGTCATCACGACCAGCATCGCGCCCACCGTCACGAGGGGCCAGTTCAGCGCGATCGTACGCATCATCTGGCGGAACGTCGGGTGCGACTTCTGTTGCAGGTACGCCTGGGTTTCCTGCAGCGACCGGCGGATATAGAAGACGACGGGGATGATCGAGCAGCCGACGAAGAACGGGATGCGCCAGCCCCAATCGGCGATGACGTCCTTGTGCATGGCGTGATTGAGGCCATAGCCGAGCGCCGCCGAGAAGATCACGGCGACCTGCTGGCTGGCCGATTGCCAGCTGACGTAGAAGCCCTTGTTGCCCGGTGTCGCCATCTCGGACAGGTACACGGAGACGCCGCCCAGTTCCACGCCGGCGGAAAAGCCCTGCAGCAGGCGGCCGATCAGCACGAGCAACGGCGCGAGCAGGCCGATGGTGGCATACCCGGGCACGAACGCGATCAGCGCGGTGCCGGACGCCATGATGCCGAGCGTGAGCACGAGGCCCTTGCGGCGGCCGATGCGGTCGATGTAGCTGCCCAGGAAGATGGCGCCCAGCGGCCGCATGAAGAAGCCGGCGCCGAATGTGGCGAAGGTCATCATCAGCGCCGCGTAGTCGCTCGTCGCCGGAAAGAACGCCCGCGCGATCTGGTTCGCGTAAAAGCCGAACAGGAAGAAATCATACATTTCGATGAAGTTCCCGCTCGTGACGCGGATGACCGTGGCCAGCTTCGACGGCGGGCGCGCCGGCGCGGATGCGGCCGGTGCGGCGGTGTGGGCGTTGGCGGTGGAGTGAATAGTCATGATGACCTCTGCTGATCGTGTTTAATGCGTGGCCGCGACGGGTTCGAGCCCGGTGGCCTCGATGGCGGCGGCGTTGGCGGGCGCCGCCAGGAAGCGCAGCAGCGCGCGCGCGGACTCGGGGTTGCGCGCGCCGCGCACGACGGCGCCGGAGAATTCCGTCTTGAGCTGCACCTCGGCCGGCAGCACGCCGACGACGTCGATCCCCTGCACGGGTTTCAGTTCGCTGCGCTGCTGGCAGCCGAAATCCGCTTCGCCGTGCGCGATGATCTCGCCCACCGGCGTGGCGGGAATCTGCGCCGCCTTGCCTTCCATCTGCTGGCGGATGCCCAGCTTCTCCAGCAGCTGGTGTTTGATGTATTCACCGCTCGCGCTGTCGGAGTACGCGACGCGGTGCGCGTGGAGGAAGGCCTGGCGCAGGCCGTCGACGGTATGGATGTCCGGCATGGGGACGCCGTGCTTGACGGCGCAGGCGATGGGCGAGTTGGCCAGGACGACCTTGCTGCCTGGTTCCAAGCGGCCTTCGTCCATCAGCTTGTCGAGCGCGTCGCCGACCATGATCACGACGTCGATCTGCTCACCGCGCGCGAGGCGGGCCGGGATCGCGTTCTTCGTCGCGCCCATCGACGGGCCCCATTCCGAGACGAGATGGTCGCCACTGGCGCGCTCGTATTGCGGCGAGAGGTCCTTGTAGGCCTGGGCGAACCCGCCGGAGCTGACGACGTGCAGGTCGGCGGCGTGGGCCGCTGCGCTCAGCGCAAATGCGGCGAGGGCGGCGAGCGCCTTGTGCTTCAGAAAGTTTGGTCGCATACGTGCTCCTTTTAGAATTTGTGCATGAGGCCCAGTGTGAGGCCGGTGCCGTGGTGGTCGTTCGCGCGTCCTGCCGTCAGGCCTGCAGCGTCGCCGCGCCATACGGTGTAGTCGGCTTCGGCGTACGCGGTAGTGCGCGGTGCCAGCGCCTTTTCGATGAATAGAAAACCGCGGTCGAAGCCGTCGTCGCGCAACGCGGTCGCTTCGCGCCGCACGCTGTACCAGGCCGCCGTCACGAGCACGTCGCGCCAGATGGGGTGGCTCGCGCCGGCCGACAGTACGCGCTGGTGCACCGACTTGCCCGGTCCCGTGTCGGCCACGTTGTGCGCCGCGTTGGCCTTGAATTGCCACGCGCCGAGGTGCGTCGCTGCGCCCAGCGACCAGGCATCGAGGGGCAGGCCTTCGCGGCTGCGGAACTGCATCGTCGCGCTGGACAGGGCGAAGTCCGGACGCACGTAGGCCAGCGCCACGCCGTGGCTGCTCGACGCGGACGAATCGCCCGCCACTTCGCCCGCCGAATACGCGGCGCGCGCCTGCCACGGGCCGACGGTCGCGGTGTATTTGATCGTGTTGTCGAGGCGGTAGAAATTGTCCGCATAGCCGCTCGGGCCGTACTGGCGGCCGAAAGAGTGGGTGCCGAACGCCGTGTTGCTCAGGCCCGCCACGTTGACGTTCGGGTTGAACGACGCGAAGCGCTTGCCCAGCGGGTCGACGGCGACGAGGGCGTCGGAGATCAGGTTGGCCTGGCGTCCGAAGGCGAGCGTGCCGTACGGCGATTCGAAGCCGGCGTACGCGAGGCGGTCGAACAGGCGGTCGCTCTTGGCTTGCGACCCCGTGTCCGCATTGATGCCGCCTTCGAGGCGGAACATGGCGCGCCAGCCTCCGCCCAGCGATTCGGCGCCCTTGATGCCCCAGCGGCTGGTCTGGTCGATGCCGCTGCCTATCGAGGTGGTGCTCCCCGCCGGCGCGGCGGCATTGTTGGCGGCGAGGCCGTCGGTGGCGCGGACGCCCACGTCGACGATGCCGTACAGGTTGATGCCGGACTGGGCCAGGCAGGTCCCGCTCGTCGCGAGCAGGATGGTGAGGGCGCAGGAATGGCGCACGGTGTCTCCTTGTTGGATGCCTTCTTGTCGAGGCAGTGGTTGAGTGGTCGAATCATGCGCCCGATGGCATAATTTGATAATTGCAATTTTCAAGCGGATTAATGCATCATGCGCATCAATTACGATCTGCACGATTTGCAGGCGTTCGTCGCCGTGGCCGAACGCGCCAGCTTCCGGCAGGCGGCGGACGACCTGTTCCTCTCGCAATCGGCGCTGAGCCGGCGCATCGACAAGCTGGAGGAGGGGCTTGGCGTCAAGCTGTTCGAGCGCACGACGCGGCGCGTGCAGTTGACGAACGTGGGGCAGACGTTCCTCGTCAACGTGCGCACGGCACTCGATGGCCTCGAGGACGCCGTGCTCGGTGTCGCCGACCTGGCCGCGCACCGGACGGGTACGGTCACGCTGGCCTGCGTGCCGTCCGCCGTCTGGCATTTCCTGCCTGCCGTCCTCAAAGACTTCAGCGAGCGCTTCCCGCGCATCCGCGTGCGCGTGCACGACGAGAGCGCGCAGGACGTATTGAACCTCGTGCTCGCGGGCGAGGCGGACTTCGGCATCAACTTCACGGGCGCGGCGGACCCGGAGATCGTGTTCGAGCCGATCTACGTGGAGAGCTATGTGCTGGCGATGCGGCACGATCATCCGCTGGCGGACCGTGAGTCGCTGAGCTGGAAGGACACGGTGGGCGAGCGCTATATCTCCGTCGCGAAGTCGAGCGGCAACCGCAGCGTCATCGACGCGGCGCTGGCCGGCGTCGAAAAGCATCCCGTCATCCTGTGCGAGGTGAACCACGTGTCCGGCGTGCTGGCCCTCGTCGAAGCCGGGATGGGCGTCGCAGCGGTGCCGGGCCTGTCCGTGCTGCCGGGCCGGCCGGACACGATCGTGGGCGTGCCCCTCGTGAACCCGGCGATCCACCGCACCCTTGGCCTGATCAGCAAGCGCAATCACACGATGGCGCCGGCGGCGCGGACGCTGTTCGGCATGTTGCAGGACGCGCTCGTGAAAGTGCAGGAAGACCCGGCGGCCGGCGCTCCGGCGGCCGGCGCGTTGTTTTAATGCAAATCCACTCGCCGCCGCAGGTCGGCTGTAGGACAATCCCAGGTTGATGTTTGACACCGATTTTGGCCCGGTGCTATAGTCGGGCAGCTGTCATGGGAACGTTTCCATGCTTCCCGCGACAGACCAGAACAAGGCGCCGGCCCCGCCAGGACGCCATAACGGAGACAGCATGTACGGAACCCGCAGGTGGCTGCTGTGCGCGTGGTTGTGCGCGTCCGCCGCATCCGCCGCATCCGCCGCATCCCCCGGGCCGACGGCCGAGGTGATTCACTGGTGGACGTCAGGCGGCGAATCGGCCGCCGTGAAGCAGGTGGCGCAGGCCTACCGCGACGCCGGGGGGACGTGGGTCGATACCGCCATCGCCGGCGGCGACCAGTCGCGCGCCGTCACCATCAACCGCATCATCGGCGGCAACCCGCCGACTGCGGCGCAGTTCAACACGTCGAAGCAGTTCCTGGACATCATCGAGGAAGACATGCTGGGCACCGTCGACGACGTGGCCCGGCGCGACCACTGGGACCAGGTGCTGCCGGCGCCCATCGTCGACGTCATCAAGGTGCGCGGCCACTGGTACGCCGTGCCGATGAACCTCCACATGCTGACGTGGATCTGGTATTCGAAGGCCGCGTTCGCGAAGGCCGGCATCGCGCGCGAGCCCGCGAGCATGGACGAGCTGTTCGCGGACCTCGACAAGCTGAAGGCCGCCGGCCTGATCCCGCTCGCGCACGGCGGCCAGGCGTGGCAGGAGAACCTGCTGTTCTCGATGGTCCTGGCTAACCTCGGCGGGCGCGACCTGTACCTGAAAGTCATCCGCGACCGCGACCAGGCGGCCATCCGGTCGGACGCCTTCCGCAAGGTGCTCGTCGCGTTCAAGCGCCTGCAGGCTTATGTCGATCCCGCGTCGCCGGGCCGCAACTGGAACGATGCGACGGCGCTCGTCATTGCCGGCAGGGCCGGCATGCAGATCATGGGCGACTGGGCGAAGGGGGAATTCATCGCCGCGGGCCAGGCGCCAGGACGGCAGTTCGGCTGCCTGCCGGGACTCTCGGCGGACACGCCCTACCTGATCCAGGGCGACGTGTTCGTGTTCCCGAAAACGATTGAGGCGGGCACCTTGCGCGCGCAGAAGCTGCTCGTGGACGTCGTCGCCAAGCCCGCCGTGCAGCGCGCGTTCAACAAGTTGAAAGGCTCGATCCCCGTGCGCCTGGATGCGGACGACAGTGGGTTCGACGCGTGCGCGCGCCAGGGCATGGCGATCCTGCGCGACCCGCGGCGGCCCGTCGGCGTGCCCGAAATCTATCTGTCGCCCGACCAGAACGGCGCGCTGCAGGACGTCCTGACGGCGTTCTGGAACACCGACATGCCCGTCGAGCGGGCGCAGAACAGCATCGCCTCGGCGTTGCGCTACTGACATGGCGCGCCGCTCTCTCTCCCGTGCCACGCCATTCGCCGCGCTGCTGCCGATGGCCATCGTCGCGGCGCTCGGCTACCTCGGCGCCGGCCTGTGGACCTTCTATATTTCGCTGACGGGCTCGCGCACGTTCCCGTCCGGGCACTTCATCGGCTTCGCGCAATACCACCGCCTGTTCGACAACGAGCGCTGGATGCTGTCGCTGCACAACCTGGCCGCGTACGGCGTGCTGTTCGTGCTGGCGAGCCTCGTCATCGGCTTCTTACTCGCCGTGTTCATCGACCAGAACGTGAAAGGCGAGGGCGTGTTCCGCACGATCTTCCTGTATCCGTACGCGATGTCGTTCGTTGCCACGGGCCTCGTGTGGCAATGGCTGCTGACGCCCGGCGACGGCGTCGATGGCGCGTTGCGTTCCCTCGGGTTCACGCACGTGCGCTTCGACTGGATCGTGTCGCAAGATGATGCGATCTACACCGTCGTCGCCGCGACCGTGTGGCAGGCGTCCGGCCTCGTGATGGCGCTGATGCTCGCAGGCTTGCGCGGCATCGATCCGGAAATCTGGAAGGCCGCGCGGCTGGACGGCATCCCCGCCTGGCGCGTGTACGCCCAGATCGTGCTGCCGATGCTGTGGCCGACCATCGCCACCGTCCTGCTGCTGCTCGCGACCGCGGTGGCGAAACTGTATGACGCCGTCGTCGCCATGACGCAGGGCGGGCCGGGCATCGCCAGCGAAGTGCCTGCGAAGTTCATCATGGACCATCTGTTCCTGCGCTCGAACGTGGGCCTCGCCTCGGCCGGCGCGATCGTGCTGCTCGTGCCGGTGCTGGCGCTGCTCGCGCCGTATGCGTATGCCCGCAGCCGCAAGGAGGCCGCATGAACCCCGAGACGACCGCACCGCCGCTGGCCGCGCCGGCACCGTCCGCGCACACGGCGCCCGCGCCTGCGGTGCGCCGCGCGCGCCGGCGCCTCACGCCCGCGCGCATCGGCCTGTACGTCTTCCTGCTCGGCGCCGCGCTGTTCTTCCTGCTCCCGCTCTACGTGATGGTCGTGACGTCGCTGAAGACGATGGACGAGATCCGCCAGGGCGGCATCTTCGCGCTGCCGCACGCTGCGACGCTCGAGCCGTGGCGCCTCGCGTGGAGCGGCGTGTGCACGGGCGCCGCGTGCGACGGCGTGCGCACGGGATTCTGGAATTCCGTCGCCATCACCGTGCCGTCGACGATTCTGCCGATCCTGCTGGGCGCCGTGAACGGCTACGCGCTGTCGTTCTGGCGCCCCCGCGGCGCGAACGTGCTGTTCGCGATCCTGATGGCCGGCGCGTTCGTGCCGGTGCAAGTGATGATCTACCCGCTCGTGCGCGTACTGGCGCTGGCCGGCATCTTCGGCAGCCTCCCGGCAATCGTCCTCGTGCACCTCGTCTTCGGCATGCCTGTGATGACGCTGCTCTTCCGGAATTACTACTGCGGCGTGCCGCACGAGCTGTTCCACGCGGCGCGCATCGATGGCGGCGGCTTCTGGCGCATCTTCCTGCAGGTGATGCTGCCGATGTCGCTGCCCGTCGTCGTCGTTGCCGCCATCATGCAGGTGACCGGCGTGTGGAACGACTACATCCTCGGCCTCGTGTTCGCGGGACGCGACCACATGCCGATGATGGTCCAGCTGAACAATGTGATCAACACGACGACGGGCACCCGGCAGTACAACGTGAACATGGCGGCGACGATCCTCACGGGGCTCGTGCCGCTGGCGCTGTACTTCGTCTCGGGCCGCTGGTTCGTGCGCGGCATCGCCGCGGGTGCCGTGAAAGGATAAGGGATGGCCAACGTCTCGCTGCGCAAACTGAACATCGTCCTGGGCGGCAAGCCCATCATCCGCGACCTCGACCTCGCCGTCGAACCGGGCGAATTCCTCGTGCTGCTGGGGCCTTCCGGTTGCGGCAAGTCGACCCTGCTGCACAGCATCGCGGGCCTCGTCGACGCGGATTCCGGCGCCATCGAGATCGGCGGCCGCGACATGACGGATGCGGACCCCAGCGAGCGCGGAATCGGCATGGTGTTCCAGTCGTACGCGCTGTATCCGACGATGACGGTGGAAGACAATATGTCGTTCGGCCTGCGCATCGCGGGCACGCCGAAGGCCGAGATACGCCGCCGCGTCGACCGCGCCGCCGCGATGCTGCAGCTGGATGTCCTGTTGCGCCGCAAGCCCGCGCAATTGTCCGGCGGGCAGCGCCAGCGCGTCGCGATCGGGCGCGCGCTCGTGCGCGAGGCGCAGGTCTTCCTGTTCGACGAACCGCTGTCGAACCTGGACGCCAAGCTGCGCGCCGAACTGCGGCGCGAACTGAAGGTGCTGCACCGGACGTTGGGCTCGACGATGATCTATGTGACCCATGATCAGGTGGAAGCGATGACGCTCGCGAGCCGCATCGTCGTCATGGAAAAAGGGGAGGTCCGGCAAATCGGGACGCCGCTCGACGTCTACGAGCGTCCCGCGAACCGCTTCGTCGCCGGTTTCCTCGGCGCGCCGGCGATGGCCTTCGTCGACGGCACGCTCGATGGCGCCGGACGTTTTACGGGCGACGGCATCGAGCTCGCGCCCGCCTGCGCGACGGCGGGCGCGGCACGGGCGGCCGTGCTGGGCGTCAGGCCCGAACACGTGACGCTCTGCGCCGATGGCCCCATGGCGGGGGAGGTGACCCTGGTCGAACCGATGGGCAATCACCATGTCGTTTGGCTGCGCTGCGGCGGCGCAACGCTCGCGTCGCTTGTGCACGACGCGTGCCGCCATGCGCCGGGCGACCGCGTGGACTTCGCCATCGATGCGGCGCGGGTATCGCTGTTCGATGCGCAGACGGGAAATCGACTGTGACGGCGCGGATGCAGTATCCTTCGGGTGCGCCGCGTCGGCGGCCCGTGAATCATCAGCATTGAGGAAGAGTTTGTGGCGACTATCAAGGACGTAGCGAAGCTGGCCGGCGTGGGCCTCGGCACCGCGTCGCGCGTGGTGAGCGGGAAGGGATCGGTGTCGCCGGCGACGCTGGCCCGCGTGAAGAAGGCGATCGACGAACTGGGCTTCCGGCCGTCGCATGCGGCACGCGCGCTGCTGTCCGGCACAAGCCGCATGGTCGGCGTGTACATCCCCGTGCTGAGCGGGACGTTTTATACGCCCATCCTGCAGATCATCGACACGGAGCTGCGCACCGCCGGCGTCCACATGGTGCTCGCGTTCGGCGTGGGCCTCGGCGACGAGCGTCGCCAGGCCGTCGAGGGCATCGAATTCCTCGTGGAGCGCGGGTGCGACGGTCTCGTCGTGATGACGAGCGCGCTGCAGGAAGACGATGTCGCCGCGCTGGGCGCGAAGGCAGGGCAGCTCGTCGCGTTGAACCACAGCTTCGATTCGATGCCGGACCAGTGCTTCACCGTCGACCACACGCTGGGCGGCCGCCTCGCCGCGCGTGCGCTGCTGGACCACAAGCACCGCAAGATCGCCGTCGTCGAAGGCCCGCGCCAGCTCGAGGACAACCGCGCCCGTATCGCCGGCTTCATGAGCGAGCTGCGCGACAACGGCATCGACCCGGACAAGGTGTGGCGCCTGGAGAGCGACTTTTCGCCGGCGGGCGGTTGGGCCGCCGCGAAGCAGCTGGTCGATTCCGGCTATCCGTGCACGGCGCTGTTCTGCGCGAACGACGAGATGGCCGTGGGCGCGCTGTCATACTTCCAGGAGGCCGGCATCCGCGTGCCGCACGACCTGTCCGTGCTGGGCTATGACGACACGCCGAGCGCCGAATTCTCCGCACCCCGCCTGACCTCCGTGCACATGCCATGGCGCGAGATGACGCAGAACGGCATCAACGCCTTGCTCAACCTGTGCTACGACTTGCGCCGACCCGTCACACGCGAATTCCCCGTCAGCCTTACGCAACGGGCGTCGCTGGCCGCAGCGCCCGGCGGGAGGCGCAAGGCCGCCTGATACAGCACCGGCACCCCGGGGCGCGCGACTCCATGCGCGCCTTTTTTCGGTGCCGTCATGGAAAGCTTTCCAATCACAACAACGATAAACCGACTACGATGACCAACAACGACCTCCCGCCGGGCGCGGACGAACCCCATGCACCCCGGCGCGCCGACTTCGGCGCCGATTTCCTGTGGGGCTGCGCCACGTCCTCGTACCAGATCGAGGGCGCGGGTGCCGTCGACGGCCGCGTCGAATCGATCTGGGACCGCTTCGCCGCGACACCCGGATCGATCCGCGACGGCTCGTCCGGCCACGTCGCGTGCGACCACTACCACCGCTGGCCCGAGGACCTGGACATCGGCCGCGACCTGGGGCTGAACGCGTACCGCTTTTCGATCGCGTGGCCGCGGATCTTCGACGGCACGAGCGGCAGGCCAAACGAAAAGGGCCTCGATTTCTATTCGCGCCTCGTGGACGGCATGCTGGAGCGGGGCCTGCAGCCCTGGGCCACGCTGTATCACTGGGATTTGCCGCAATGGCTGCAGGACCGCGGCGGCTGGGCCGCGCGGAGCACCGTCGATGCGTTCCTCGAGTTCGCCGATGCGATGACGCGCCGCCTGGGCGACCGTGTGTCGCACTGGATCACGCACAACGAGCCGTGGTGCACGGCGATCCTCGGCAATTACGAAGGCTGGCATGCGCCCGGCCTCAAGGATTTCGGCACGGCGCTGCAGGTGGCGCACCACGTGCTGCTGTCGCACGGTAAGGCTGTCCCGCTGATCCGCGCGATCGTGCCGGATGCGAAGGTCGGCATCGCCCTGAGCCTGCACCCGCTGCGGTCCGCGAGCGCCGACCCGCGCGACGTCGCGGCGATGGAGCGCCATGACGGTATGCGCTACCGCTGGTTCCTCGACCCGTTGTATGGCCGCGGCTACCCGGCCACTACGCTCGCACAGGTGGGGGAGGCAGCCCCCGTCGTGCTGCCCGGCGACATGGACGCCATCGCCGCGCCGACGGACTTCCTCGGCGTGAACTACTACTTTCCGGAGACGGTCGCCGATGCGCCGGGCCACGGCCCGCTCGGCACGCGCGTGCTGCCGGCGCAAGGCGAGACGACCTCGCTGGGCTGGCCAGTGGCGCCGCAGGGCCTCGCGGAACTGCTGGCACGCGTCGACCGCGACTACCGTCCCGGCCCGCTGTACGTGACGGAGAACGGCGCCTGCTACGACGACGTCGTCGGCACGGACGGTGCCGTGCGCGACACGGCGCGGCGGCGCTACCTGATGCGCCATCTGGCCGCGCTGCGCCAGGCCGTCGCTGACGGCGTGCCCGTGAAAGGCTATTTCGCCTGGAGCCTGCTCGACAACTTCGAGTGGGCGGAAGGCTATCTGCGCCGTTTCGGCCTCGTGCACGTGGACTATGCGACGCAGCAGCGCCGGCTGAAGGACAGCGCGAAGTGGTATCGCGCCTTCCTGGGCCGGAACTGATCGGCGGGCCTTTCGCAACGGGTGATTGACAGCGCGGGTGTTTGCATTGAATAATCTGCCAACGTGGTTGGAATCGTTTCCAACCACAACCGCAGACCCATAACGACACCACCGGAGACACCCGCATGACCATCCACCGCACCCGGACGGCGCGCACGCGCATCCCCCTCCGCCTGGCCGCCGCGTGCGCACTGGCGCTGGCCGCCTGCGGCACCGCCGCCGCACCGGCCGCACCCGCGCTGACGAGCTGGCCGCACCTGCGCAGCGCCATCCGCCCGGACGCCGCGCTCGAGGCGCGCGTGCGCGAGATCGTTGCGCACATGACGCTCGCGCAGAAGGTCGGGCAGATGACGCAGGCGGAGATCAAGACGGTGACGCCGGACGACGTCCGCACGTACTACCTCGGCTCCGTGCTGAACGGCGGCGGCAGCTGGCCCGGCAACGACAAGCACGCGCACGCCGCCGACTGGCTGAAGCTCGCGGACGCGTACTACGACGCGTCGATGGCGACGGACATGGCGACCAAGGTCCCGATGATCTGGGGTACCGATGCCGTCCACGGCCATAACAACGTCTACGGCGCCACCATGTTCCCCCACAATATCGGCCTGGGCGCCACGCGCGACGCGGACCTCGCGCGCGCGATCGGCGCCGCGACCGGAAAGGCCGTGCGTGCGACGGGGATCGCGTGGGCATTCGGCCCGACCGTCGCCGTCGTGCGCGACGACCGCTGGGGGCGCACGTACGAAAGCTATTCGGAAGACCCCCAGCTCGTGAAGCGCCTGGCCGGCCCGTACGTCAAGGGCCTGCAGGATGCATTCAAGAGCGATGTGAACGTCATCGCCAGCGTCAAGCATTTCATGGCGGACGGCGGCACGGAATTCGGGGTCAATACCGGGGTCGCGAAGGTCAGTGAGCGCGACATGATCAACATCCATGCGCAAGGCTATTACGCCGGGATCGAGGCGGGCGCGCAGACCGTCATGGCCTCGTTCAATTCGTGGAACGACGTGGCGGCGGGCCGCGACCACGGCAAGGTGCACGGCAGCCGCTATATGCTGACGGAGATCCTGAAGGACAAGATGGGCTTCGACGGCTTCGTCGTCACGGACTGGAACGGCATCGGCGAAGTGCCCGGCTGCCGCAACGACAGCTGCGTCCAGGCCATCAACGCCGGCGTCGACATGGTGATGGCGCCCACCGACTGGAAGGCGTTCATCGCGAACACGATCCAGGACGTGGAGGCCGGACGCATCCCGCAGGCGCGCATCGACGATGCAGTCAGCCGCATCGTGCGCGTGAAGTTGCGCGCCGGCGTGTTCGGCAAGCGGCCGTCGCAGTCCGCTTGGGCCGGCAAGGATGATGCGCTGCTCGCCAAAGACCTCGGCCGCCGCGCCGTGCGCGAATCGCTGGTGCTGCTGAAGAACGAAGGGCCTGCGCTGCCGCTGGCGCCTTCCAAACGCATCCTCGTGGTCGGCAAGGCCGCCGACAGCATGGCCAACCAGACGGGCGGCTGGGCGCTCACGTGGCAAGGTACGGCGAACACGAATGCCGACTTCCCGCAGGCCGACACGATACTCGCGGGCCTGAAGGCCGCCGGCGTCGACGTGACGTACAGTGCGGACGCGGCGGACGTCGACCCGACGCAGTTCGATACCGTCATCGCCGTGATCGGCGAGGCACCGTATGCGGAAGGCGATGGCGACATCGCGCCGTCCGGCACGTTGCGCCATTCCAGCCGCTATCCGGAAGACCTGGCCGTGCTGCAGAAGGTGCACGGCAAGGGCAAGCCGGTCGTTACCGTGTTCCTGTCCGGCCGCCCGCTGTGGGTCAACGACTTGCTGAACCTGTCGGACACGTTCATCGCCGCATGGCTGCCGGGCACGGAAGGCAAGGGCGTGTCCGACCTTCTCGTCGCGGACAAGGGCGCGAAGCCGTATGAATTCACGGGCAAGCTGTCGTTCTCGTGGCCGAAGGGTGTGTGCCAGACGCCGCTGAACGTGGGCGATGCGGGGTATGCGCCGCTGTTCGCCTACGGCTATGGCCTGAAGCGCGGCGAGCGCTCGCACCTCGGGACGCTCGATGCGACGTACCCGGCGGGTGGTTGCAGCAGCGCCGACACGTACACCGTGTACGGCCAGGCCGACCGCGCCAGCTTCCCGCTGCGCATCGTCAGCGGCACGCAGGCCGTGCCGCTCGGCGCGGACCTGAATGCGGGCACGAGCCTGCCGGGCATCGCCGTGGCCATCGCCCAGATCAAGACGCAGCAGGATGCGAAGCTCGTCACGTGGACGGGGCCCGCGACCTTTGAGGCGCATGGCCCCAGGCCGCTCGTCTTGCCCGCCGCGCTGGCCGGGAAGGCCGCGCTGCGCTTCGACACGCTCGTGGACCGCGCCCCGGCCGGCAAGGTCACGATCGCGATGGCGTGCGGCGGCACACCCTGCGGCACGGCGCTGGACGCGACACGGCTGTTCACGCGGCTGGCGGGCAAAGGCCGGCAGTCCGTCGCGATTCCGCTGGCGTGCTTCCGCGCGCACGGTGCCGACCGGGCGCGCGTCGACACGCCGTTCCGCGTGACGAGCGATGGGCCGTTCGCGGCCGCCTTCGGCAACGTCGATGTGACGAGTGCCGCGGACGCTGTCGCTTGCGAGGACCTGCAATGAGCGCATACCGGCTGCTGGCCGACATCGGTGGTACCAATGCCCGCTTCGCACTGCAGGCGCCGGGCGGCGGATTCGCCGATATCGAGGTGCTGGCTTGCCGCGACTACGATCACGTGAAGGACGCGATCGACGCCTACCTCGCGCGCGCCACCGCGCGCGGCCGCGCGACGGACGATATCCGCCACGCCGCCATCGCGATCGCGAATCCGGTCGAAGGCGACGTCGTGAGCATGACGAACCACCACTGGCGCTTTTCCATCGCCGGCCTGAAGGACGCGTGCAGCCTCGCCACGCTGCTGGTCGTGAACGATTTTGCGGCGCTGGCGCAGGCGTTGCCGCACCTGGATGCAACGGGCCGCGTACGGATCGGCGGTCCTGAGGCGGCGGCCGTCGACGGCCGTCCCATGGGCCTCGTCGGCCCCGGCACGGGGCTGGGCGTCTCCGGTGTCGTACCGGCAGGCGAAGGACGCTGGATCGCGCTGCCGGGCGAGGGCGGGCATGCAAGCTTCGCGCCCGTCACACGCGCCGAGATGCGTCTGCTGGACGCCCTGTGGGAGGAATACGGCCATGTATCGGCCGAGCGCCTGTTGTCCGGTCCGGGCCTGGAAGCGATCCACCGCGCGCTGGCCGGCGACAGCCTGGCCGCGGCGGACATTTCAGCGCGCGCGCTGGACGGCAGCTGCGCCGCGTGCCGCGCGACGGTCGACGCGTTCTGTGCCATCCTCGGCAGCGTGGCCGGCAACGTCGCGCTCACGTTCGGCGCGACGGGTGGCACGTATATCGGCGGCGGCATCGTGCCCCGTCTCGGGCCGTTGTTCCACGCCTCCGAATTCCGCGCGCGCTTCGAAGGCAAGGGCAGGCTGCAGCCTTATCTGGCGCGCATACCGACGTGGCTCGTCACCGAGCCGTATCCCGCACTGCGCGGCGTGGCCGCGCTGCTCGACGCCGCAACACGATAACCAAAACGAGGAGACCTCATGGCAGCTACCCCCAACCCGTCCACGACCGTGACGGCGGCACCCTCCGCGAGCACGACGAACACGGGACCGCTCGTCATCGTCACGATCCTGTTCTTCATGTGGGGCCTGCTCACATCGCTGAACGACGTGTTGATCCCCCATCTGAAGGCGATCTACACGCTGAACTACCTGCAGGCGATGCTCGTGCAGTTCTGCTTCTTCGGCGCCTATTTCATCGTGTCGCTGCCGGCCGGCGCCCTGATCCGCCGGCTCGGCTACCAGAAGGGCGCCGTCACGGGCCTGTTGATCGCGGCCGTCGGCTGCGCGCTGTTCTATCCGGCCGCGCAAGGCGGCTATGGCCTATTCCTGTTCGCGTTCTTCGTCCTGGCGGCCGGCATCACGATCCTGCAGGTCGCCGCGAACCCGTACGTGACGGTGCTCGGCCCGGCCGCGACGGCATCCAGCCGCCTCACGCTGACGCAGGCGTTCAATTCGCTCGGCACGACCGTGGGCCCGGCATTGGGCGGGATGCTGATCCTCGGCGGGGCGGGCACGGTCACGTACGAGTTCACCGTGCAGGACGCGGCCGGCCAGGCGGCGCACCGCGCGCACGAGGCGGCCACCGTACAGGGTCCTTATCTCGCACTGGCGGCGGCGCTCGCGATCCTCGCCGCGCTGTTCGCGCTGGCCCGGCTGCCCCGCATCGACCACGCGGCCGCGGACGACGCGGTCGCCGCCACGACCGGCTCGGCGCTGCAGTACCACCACCTCGTGCTGGGCGCCGTCGCCATCTTCCTGTACGTGGGCGGTGAAGTGAGCATCGGCAGCTTCCTCGTGAATTTCCTGGGTGAGCCGAACGTGGCCGGCATGCCGGCGGCGCGGGCCGCGAGCTACGTCAGCGTGTACTGGGGCGGCGCTTTGATCGGCCGCTTCATCGGCTTCGGCGTGATGCGCGTCGTCAGCCCCGGCAAGGCGCTGGCGTTCAATGCGCTCGCCGCCATCGCGCTCGTGCTGGCCGCCGTCTTCGGCCACGGGCAGGCCGCGATGTGGGCGATCCTCGCCGTCGGCTTGTGCAATTCCATCATGTTCCCGACGATTTTCAGCCTGGCGCTGCACGGCCTCGGGCGCCACGCGGGCCAGGGTTCCGGCATCCTGTGCATGGCCATCGTGGGCGGCGCCATCGTGCCGTTCGCGCAGGGCTGGCTGGCCGACCGCGTGGGTGTGCAGCCATCGTTCTTCATCCCGGTCGCGTGCTATGCGTTCATCCTGTTCTTCGGGTTGAAGTACGCGAACCTGCATCGGCAGGGCGCGTCGACCGCCTGACACTGGCGATGCCGGCGGCTTTGCAGTAAAATGCCGGCATCCCATTGGGGAGTAGCCTGCTTCCGCACCCCGCGGAAGCGCCCGTATCAACATACTCGTCGACTTACGGTGGACGTGGTACGGGCAGCCGTTTCGGTTGGCAAGACCTTTGGTATGCCTGCGCGTTCATCGGGCCGCGCCGGCATGCCATCGTCATTGCCCGACTGGAAACACAATGAATTTCGTCGCCACCGCCGCACTCGCCCTCGCCATGTCCACCGACGCATTCGCCGTCGCCGTCGGCAAGGGCGCCGCGCTGCAACGTCCCCATCTCCGCGAAGCCCTGCGCACGGGTGCCATCTTCGGCGTCATCGAAGGCATTACGCCCGTCATTGGCTGGGCGCTGGGCCACTGGGCGGCGCCCTACGTCGAGGCTTGGGATCACTGGATCGCGTTCACCTTGCTGCTCGTCCTCGGGCTGCGCATGATCCGCGAGGGCCTGTCCGCCGCGGACGACGAGGACGAGAAACCGTCGTCACACGGGTTCTGGCTGCTCGCGGTGACGGGGTTCGCCACGAGCATCGACGCGCTCGCGGTCGGCGTGGGTCTCGCGTTCATCGATGCGAACATCGTGACCGTGGCCGGCGCCATCGGCTTCTCGACGTTCGTCATGGTCACGCTGGGCGTGATGGTGGGCCGCGGCCTCGGCAAGCTGGTGGGCAAGCGCGCCGAGCTCGTGGGGGGCCTCGTGCTGATCGTGATCGGTGCCGCGATCCTGTATGAGCACCTCGGGCACGCCGCTCGATGATTCGTGCGTGGATGGTCGGCACGGTGTGCCCACCCTACGGGCCCGCCTTCGCGGGCCTGGTTACGGCTTGCCCGCCGGGCAGTAGCGCTCGACGTACTGCTGGTGCGGCGGCAGCTGCGACGCGGTGCGGCGCACGCCGCTCCTGATGCCGTCCAGGAAGCCGCGCAACTCGTCGTCGCCCATCAGGTCCGCGCTCGGGTGCCACCGTTCGGGCGTCATGCCCTGGCCCAGCATCACCTGCACCCAGGAGTTTTCCGCGAACAGCTCGTTCCCTTCGCGGAAGACGCGGCCGCTGTCGCGGAACAGGTCGATGCGGTGCTGCAGGCTCGCCGGCACGGCCATCGTCGCCGCGTCGTGCCAGTACGGCGTGTCGTGCCGGTTCGTGACCTTGTAGTGCAGGATGATGAAGTCGCGGATCGTGCGCAGGTCGTCCTCGGTCTGCGCATTGAACTCGTCGACGTCGGATTGCTGGATGCCGTGCGTCGGGAACGTCTGCAGCAGCCGCACGATGCCGCGCTGGATCAGGTGGATGCTCGTCGACTCGATCGGTTCCAGGAAGCCGGCCGCGAGCCCCAGGCCGATGCAGTTGCCGGCCCAGACGCGCTCGCGCTGGCCCGGCTTGAAGCGGATCACGCGCGGCTCCGTCAGCGCCTTGCCTTCGACATTACCGAGCAGCGCGGCGCGCGCCGTGGCCTCGTCCACGTGGCGGCTCGAGAACACGATCCCGTTACCGGTGCGGTGCTGCAGCGGAATGCGCCATTGCCAGCCCCAGTCGTGCGCCATCGAGCGCGTGAGCGGCACGGCGGGCCCGGTGGATTCCGTCTGCACGGCGATCGCCGTGTCGTTGAACAGCCATTGCGACCAGTCGTCGTAAGGCACGCCCATCGTCTGGCCCAGCAGCAGCGAGCGGAAGCCCGTGCAGTCGATGAAGAGGTCGCCCTCCACGCGGGTGCCCGAATCCAGCACGAGCGCCGTGATGTGGCCCGTGGCCGGATCGGTGTCGACGCTGGCGATCTTCGCCTCGATGCGCTCCGCGCCGAAGTGCTCGGAGAAGCGGCGCAGGTAGCGCGCGTAACGCGTCGCGTCCAGGTGGTAGGCATAGTTGATGCCCTGGTTCGGCAGATGACCGAAGCGCTTTTCCTGCGCCGCGACGAGTTCCAGGCAGTAGTCGCCGTAGTCGCTCGCGAGGCCGCGGTCGCGGCCCTTCAGCCAGAAATGCTGGAAGCCCGCGGTCCAGTGGTCCGTGCCGGTCATGCCGAACGAGTGGATGTAGTCTTCGCCCCGCGCGCGCCAGCCTTCGAAGCTGATGCCCAGCTTGAAGGTGGCCTGCGTGGCGGCCATGAATTCCTGCTCGCCGATGTCGAGCAGGCGGTGGAAGTGCACGAGGCTCGGGATCGTCGCCTCGCCCACGCCCACGGTGCCGATGTCGTCCGACTCGACGAGTTTGATGTCGATGACTTTGCCCAGCGTGCGCGCCAGCGCCGCCGCGGCCATCCAGCCCGCGGTGCCACCGCCCGCGATGACGACGCGGCGGATCGGGCGCCCAAGGCCTGTTTGCTTGTTGTTGTCCATGTCTCCTCCTGGCTTCAGCGGTTGATGCGGCGCAGCAGCTGCCCGCGCAGCACGCGTGCGCCGTCCTCGTCGAGCGGCGACAGCGCGTAGCGCGCGTCTTCCGGCAGGTGCGCGAGGGTCGCGGCATCGGGTTCGAAGATGTAGTGGCGGAAGATCTCTTGCCACGCGCTTCGCTGCGCCGGCGGCAGGTCGCGCATCGTCAGCAGCGCGAGCATCAGCGCGTTCGTCGGCGTGTCCATCCAGTCCGGCGACTGGCGCCACCAGTAGTTCACCAGGACGTTGAACGGGGACAGCGCTTCCACGTGGTGCCACCACATCGACGGGACGAACAGCGCGTCGCCCGGGCCCATCTCGGCGACGAGCGCGTGGTCGAGCGCCTCGGCGTAGCGGGGGAACCGTTCGAAGTCCGGACTCCGCACGTCGACGAGGCTGATGGCCTGGCCGGCCGGATTGAAATCGAGCGGCCCCACGTACAGGTTCTTCAACTGGTCCGGCGGGAACAAGGTGAAGCGGCGCTCGCCGACGGCGACGACGGCAAGGTTGTCCGGCAGGTCGTAGTGCGTGGCGACGACGGTGCGGTTGCCGATCCAGATGCTGGCCAGCGCATCGCGCCCGCCCAGGTCGACGTCGTTGGCGGCGCGCAGGCCGGGCAGGGCGCCGTCGATCGATGTGGACCCCACGTAGATGGCGCCCGGATCGGGCCTCGCGCGGTGCACGGCCAGTTCGTCCAGCACCTGGTCGAGCCGCGCCCGCACGTTCTGGAAGTTGAAGCCGGTGATGCCTTCGTTGTAGAAGAAGCGGCCGCCGATCTGCGGCGGGCCGAGCATCGCATTCACGGTCGCATCACGATAAAAGCCACGCAGGTAGGCGTCCGCGGATTCAGCCGACTCGCGTCCCGCGCGCACGAGCGGCCAGTCGGCGGCGAGGCCGCGCACGACGTAGGGCGCCGTTGCGCGCAACATCTCGTCCGGCAGGCGGCCATCGACGGCCGCGACCTCGCGGACAGGTTTAGCGCCGGCCGGCATTGGCGCGGTTCTTCCGTTGGATCAGCGCGCGGAACTGGGCCAGCGACGCGACGGCCATATAGATCGCCTGCAGATAGCCTTTGGCGTGCAGGCTTGCGAGCTGGTCGGCGGACAGTTGCGCGAGGCGGTCCTCGTTGATCGTGTAGAAGCCGGCCAGGCGGTTCTGCGAGCCGTCGTCCAGTTCCACGTCCAGCACGAACGATTCGATGAGTTCGAGTTCGACGAGGGCGGCGACGAACGCGCGCGACGCAGCCAGGCCGTCATGGATCGTGCGCAGCACGGAGCTGATGCGTTCCAGGTATTCGCTCGTGCCGCCATAGGTCAGGAACAGTGCCTCGCCCTCGATGCCGCCATCGCGCACGCGCGGGCTGTCCAGGTCGATGTGGACGGACAGCTCGTCGCCGCGTCCGATCATGAACGGCTGGCGTTCGACGGTCAGCGGGATCGCGGGCGCGTCCCAGCCGTTCGGGCCGAGGAACAGGTTCTCGCCCTGCTCGAAGCCCAGCAGGGCGAGGGCGTCGTAGC
The DNA here is from genome assembly GCF_024753285.1 of Massilia pinisoli. Classification (GTDB taxonomy): domain Bacteria; phylum Pseudomonadota; class Gammaproteobacteria; order Burkholderiales; family Burkholderiaceae_D; genus Telluria; species Telluria pinisoli. The sequence goes on from NZ_JANUGW010000001.1 coordinate 186,037, forward strand.
TGCCGTTGCCGTCCTGCGCGAACACGATCGGGTAGCAGGCTTGCAGGTCGCGGAATTCGGCGGGGAAGGTCAGTGCCGACATCACGGCGTCGCCGTACGCCGCGCCGCGGGTGGTGACGACGCGCAGGTTCTTGTGGTCGACGTTGTTCAGGGGTGCATGGTTGGCCATGGTTCGTAGTCTCTTCGTTGTCGTTGTTGTGGTGGTTGCCGGGCGCGGTCGCTAGCCCGCCGGCATGCCGTACTGGCGGATGTGGTCGAGCATCGCGCGGTTCGGGGGAAGCTGCGGCAGCATGCGGGCGGTGAGCCGCGCGGCATCGCGGAAAAACTGGTCGGCACGCTCGGGCAGGTCGGACGCGCGCTCGGGCAATTCGGGCCGGAAGCCCATCCCGTACAGCACGTACTGCCAGCTGGCGGACGGAAAGATCTCTTCGATGCGCGGGAAATCGCGCCACGCCGGGGCACGGGTACGCCACAGCGCAAGCAGTTCCGACAGCCGGGGCGAGCGCGTGCGCGCCGCGCGGTGGTCGGTCCAGTACGCGGCATCCGTGCGCTTCGACAGCACGTAGTGCAGCTTCAGGAAATCGATGATTCTCTCCCAGCGATACATGAACGCATCGTTGAAACGGGCGGCGACGGCGTCCATCTGCGCGCGCGTGGCGGGCAGGTCGTCGGCGAGCCAGCCGGCCGACAATTCCACGAGCGCGAGCGCGGACGCTTCCAGCGGCTCGATGAAGCCGGCGGACAGGCCGACGGCGACGACGTTGCGTTCCCAGAAGCGCGCGCGGTAGCCCGGGTCGAACGCGATCCTGCGCGGCGCCGCAATGTCGCCGACGATGCCAGTGCCGGCGAGGTAGGCCCGCAAGGTGCGCTCGGCCTCGTCGTCGCCGCAGTGGACGCTGGAATACACGTAGCCGACGCCGCGCCGCGTGGGCAGGCCGATGTCCCAGGTCCAGCCGCAGGCCTGCGCCGTCGACGTGGTTTGCGACGCGATCGGCGTGTCGGGCGTGGGGTAAGGCACCTGCACGGCGAGCGCGCGGTCGTTGAACAGCACGTCGCGCTGCGATACGAACGGCACGCCGTAGTGGCGGCCCAGCAGCAGCGAGGCCATGCCCGTGCAGTCGATGAACAGGTCGCCCTCGATCGCGCCCGCCTCGCGCGTGCGCAGCGCGGCGATGTCGCCGTTGTCGAGCGAGACGATGTCGGTGACGTGCGCCTGTACGTGGCGGACGCGCAGCTTGTCGACGCAGTGGCGCTGCAGGAACAGGCCGAACTTGCCGGCGTCCAGGTGGTAGCCGTAGTTGGCGACCCCCGCGAATTCCGGCGTCTGCGGCTGCTTCGGCGCGCAGCCGGCGCGGCACAGGTGCGGCTGGTAGCTCACGAGGTCGGCGAACGGCGTGCCGCGGTGCGCCCGCTGCCACGCGGCCGCGAGGTTCGCGTCGCCGTGGCCATGGGGCAGGGAGAAGGGGTGGAAATAGGTGTCGGAGGCAGCACCGTCGACCCAGCCATCGAAACGCGAACCCTGCTTGAATGCGGCGTCGCACTCGCGGAAGAACGCGGCTTCGGAGACGCCGATGCGCTGCAGAGTTTCCCGCATCGATGGCCACGTGCCCTCGCCGACGCCGATCGGCGCCACCCCGGGAGACTCCACCAGCGTGACGGACAGGCGCGGATGCTCGGCCGCGAGGACGGCCGCCGTCAGCCAGCCGGCGGACCCGCCGCCGACCACGACGACCTGTTGGATGGGTTGACTCATCACAGCTTCCTTATTTCCGGTGGGCCGCATGAGTCTACCTGAAAATGCTGTATTTGGAACAACTTTTTATACGCTGAAACCGATTACGGCAGGCTACACATCCGCCGCGGACCGGAGTCCGCGGCGGATGGGCTACGTTAGAACTTGTAGCGCGCGCCGACCATGTAGCGCGGACCCGACTGCGTCACGAACAGAGCCTGATGCTGGTCGCGGCCGTGCACGCGGCTCGTCGCGTTCATCAGGTTGATGCCTTCGAACTGCAGGCTCAGTTTCGACGTCAGATTGTAGCCCACCGACAGGTCGAACTGGCCATACGGTTCCACGTAGTTCGGGTTGGGACCCGAACCGTCGAACGTCGACGACAGGAACTCGCCGCGCCAGTTGTACGCGGCCCGCACGTTCCACTTGTCGTTCTCGTAGATGCCGACGAGGTTCGCGGAGTTCGACAGGCCGACGAGCGCGAACTGCTCTCCGGTGCTGCCGTTGTCGTAGCGCAGGCCCGAGTGTACGTACGTGTAGTTCGCCGACACGCCGAAGCCGGTGTTGCCGAACATGTGCTGGAGGTTGAATTCCAGGCCGTTCAGGCTCGCCTTCTTCTGGTTCGAGAACGTCGTGATCTGGAAGTGCGCGACCGGATCGCCCGGCTGGCCGACGATGCTGCCGGTCGGGTTGCCGCTGCTGTCCGTGCCCGTCACCGTCACACCCGGCGCCGTCGGATGGTGAGTGAAGATGTAGTTGCGGATGCAGCCCGTGTCCGCACCGCAGCCGGATGCCGACGCTTCGTTCCACAGCGCGCCGCCGACCGGCGTGTGCAGGTTGAACGGCGTGGCGTCGATCTTCGACTGGCCCGCGTAGTTTTCCAGGTCTTTATAGAACGCGTTGACGGAGAAGAAGCTGTCCTTCCCGTAGTACCACTCCCACGACAGGTCGAAGTTCTTCGACTTGACGGGCTTCAGCGCCGGGTTGCCCTGCGAGCCCGTGCCGCCGTCGACGCGCGCCAGCGTATTCAGGATCTGGCCGCCGGCGATCTGGTCGTAGCGCGGACGGCCGATCGTCTCGCCATAGCTCGCGCGCACCTTCATGTCGGCGCGCAGGTCCATGTCCCAGTCGACCGACGGCAGCAGGTTGTGGTACTTGCCCGTCAACGTGGTGAACGAGGGCGAGCCGAATTGCACGGGGAATTCGTTCGCGGAGACCATCGTGATCGACGTGGCCGTCGGCACGAGGGCGGTCGAGACGACGTCCGTCTTCTCGTAGCGCACGCCGATCGCCGTGTGCATCGGGAGTGCCGTGTCCCAGTCCGTATTGAACTGGACGAACAGGTTCTTCGACTTTTCCTCGGTGCGCTGGTCGGTGTCGAACGTGTTCTTCGGCAGGTACATCTCGGGCATGCCGGACGCCTTGGACACGGTGTCGCGCACTTGCGCGAAGTTGAACGTGTAGAACGTGTTGAACAGGTTCGGGTTGCGGCTGCCGGACAGCTGGTCGAAGTACTGGCGCACGGAGTCGGCGTGCCACAGGCTGCTCGGGTAGTCGGACGGTTTCGTCGCGCCGGTCCACGAGTCGCGCTGCTGCGTCGAGAACGCGGAGCGGTTCTTGACGTTGGTGACACCGACGCCGAAGTTCAGGTTCGACGCTTCCAGCATGCGCAGGCGGCCCTTGAACTGGGCCTGGCTCACTTCGCCCTTCATGTAACCGTTCTGGAACACGGAGCCCGTGACCTGCTGCGGCGCGTTGACGAAGTCGGCGCCCTTGACCGACAGGACGGGGAAGTCCTCGGAGAAGTCGGCCGTCGTGTCGCCGCGCGAGAAGCTCGCCGTGCCCAGCGTATTGTTGGAGCCGAACGGGCTGTCCGCCTTCGATTCCGCGGTGGAGTGGTGTGCGTCGAATTCCAGCTTCAGGTCGCGCGTGGCGCGCCACTGCGTGTTGAAGCCGAGCGACTTGTTTTGCGTCTTGGTGGCGAAGTCCGCACCGCCCATCGCGATGTCGCTGTTCCCGGCCGGGATGAACTCCGTGTAGACGAGCGGCGCGGCGACCGGGCCGTTGGTCCACGTCGACGCCGACGGGCCGAAGTTGAACCACGCGGAGACGTCGTTGCGCTTCGTCTGCAGCTTGTTTTCCGAGTACGTGTAGTCAAGGGTCGTCGTCAGCTCTTTCACCGGCTGCCACTGCAACGTGAGCTGGCCGTTGGTGCGCTGGCGCTTCACGCCCGTCATGCTGTAGTTGAGGTTCTGCGGCACCTCGTAGATATCGGTCGGCTTCGGATGGTTGCCGACGTTTTCCGAGCCCGGCTGGCCCGCGTTCGGGATCGTGCCCCAGTTGTTCTCGTCGCCGCGGAACGGACCGCGCCAGCCGTTCGACACGGCCGCCTGGTTGAAGCCGAGGTTGCGCTCCTGGTAGCTGGCCGATACGCCCAGGCCCCAGTGGCCATCCTTCGACGTGGTCGAATAGATGCCCGAGAATTCAGGCGTCGTCGACGAACTGGCCTTGACGTCACCCGGCAGCTTGTTGTTCGACGTGTCGTGCACGGCCTTGATGCCGATGCTGGACCAGGTGCCCAGCTTGTCCAGCGGACGCGCCGTGATCACGTTGACGGTGGCGCCGATGCCGCCCGCGGGGTTCTCCGCGCGGCTGGTCTTGTAGACCTGCAGCTGCGAGATCGCTTCCGACGCCAAGTTCGAAAAGTCGAACGAGCGGCCATTCAGGTCGCCCAGGTTCGACGTCGGCATCTGGCGGCCGTTCAGCAGCACCAGGTTGAAGTCGGGACCCACGCCGCGCACCGTGATCTTCTGGCCTTCGCCGTTCACGCGGTCGATCGACACGCCCGAGATGCGCTGCAGCGATTCGGCCAGGTTCGTGTCCGGGAATTTGCCGATGTCCTCGGCGACGATGCCGTCGACGATGCCGTCCGACTGCCGCTTCAGGTTCAGCGACGATGCCAGCGACTGGCGCAGGCCCGTCACGACGACTTGCTGCACGGCGGTGGTGGGGATGTCGCCGCCGCGGCTGTCGTCGGCCGCGGTGGTCTGGGCGTAGGCGGGGATGAAGGCGGCGCACGCGCTCGCCACGGCCAGGCTGATCAGTTTTGGGTGTGCCTTGGGGTAATGCATGGGGTCTCCTGTGTTTTTCTCTGTTTATTCTTCGGCGCTCGCGCACGGGCTGGTCTCAAATCCGTCTGTCCTCCTCATCATTTCCGTTTCCAATTGCATGGAAACGTTTCCATATCGTGCTCGAATCTTATGGTCAGAAAAATTTATTGTCAACGGATTGTTCAGTTGATCATGGCTACCATGGCCGCACCGCGTGCCGTTCATGCAACACTTATGGCAGCTGGTGTTGCCCCGGATCCCGGAGCGAGGCCGCGACGGGCGGTGGTCGTCCCGTTTGACATCGAAAAATCGGCAGTGCTATATTGGAAACGGCGTGGTAGCGTTTCCACTTCTGAGCCTTTTCGAGTTCATTCCGTACGGGAGAATCGATGACGATGCGCAGGATCGCGGCCGTGTTGGGCGCAGCGTGGTTGACCGCGGCGGGGCCGGCGTCCGCCCAGATGCAAACGCAGCCGCCCGGCTGGGTGCTCGACTGGAGCGACGAATTCGACGGCCCCGTGCTGGACCGGACGAAGTGGGTGCCGGAGACCGGAGGCAACGGCTGGGGCAACGACGAACTCGAGTTCTACACGGCGCGGCCGGAGAACGTGCGCGTGGATGGCGGCAACCTCGTCATCGAGGCGCGCCGCGACGACTACGGCGGCCGTCACTACACCTCGGCGCGCATCAAGACGGCCGGCAAGGTCGAGCGCACGTACGGCCATTACGAGGCGCGCATCAGCATTCCGCGCGGGCAGGGCATCTGGCCCGCGTTCTGGCTGCTGGGGGCCGACGTCGACAAAGTCGGCTGGCCCCGTTGCGGCGAGATCGACGTCATGGAAAACATCGGGCGCGAACCGGCCATCGTCCACGGCACCCTGCACGGACCGGGCTACAGCGGCGAGCACGGCATCGGCGAGCCGTCCGTGCTCGACCGCGGCACTTATGCCGACGACTTCCACGTCTACGCCGTCGAATGGGAACCGCGCGAGATCCGCTGGTACCGCGACGGCGTCCTCTATCACACGGCGCGGGCCGACACCGTCAAGGGCGACTGGGTCTTCGAGCACCCGTTCTTCGTGATCCTGAACCTCGCGGTCGGCGGCGGCTGGCCCGGCAATCCGGACGCCACGACCGTGTTCCCCCAGCAGATGCTCGTCGACTACGTGCGTGTTTACCGCCGCGCGCAATGACGGGCGCGCCCGGCGCTTTTTCCGCAGGCATGGCATCATGGCGGGTTGTGGCGCCGCGCGGGGCGGTGCCGGCGGGTCGTGGAGGATGCATGCGGTTGGGGAGATGGTTGGCGCTGAGCGTGGCGGCTTGGACGATGGCGGGCTGCGCGCCCCCGCTGCGGCCCCTGCAATCGCTGTCCGACCCCGAGGTGCAGCGCGTCATGCGGCGCGAGCAGGTGCAAGGCCTGGCGCTGGCGACGATCGAGAATGGCCAGGTCGCGCGCGTGCGCGTGTTCGGCACGCGCAACGCGGCGCTCGGCCAGCCGCTGACGCCCGACACGGTGATGTCCGGCGCGTCGCTCACGAAGACCGCGTTCGCATACATGGTGCTGCAGCTCGCGGACGAGGGCAAGCTGGATCTCGACGCACCGGTGACGAAGCTGCTGCCGCAGCCGCTGCCCGCGTACCACGTGCGGCCGTACGATTTTTCCGACCTCGCCGGCGACCCGCGCTGGCAGGCGCTCACGCCGCGCATGCTGCTCGCGCACAGCGGTGGCTTCGCGAACTTCCGCTGGCTCGAGCCGGACGGCCACCTGCGCATCCACTTCGATCCCGGCTCGCGCTATGCCTATTCGGGCGAGGGCTATACGCTGCTGCAGCTGATCGTTGAGCGCGGCCTGGGCCTGGACGTGGGCCAGGAGATGCAGCGCCGCGTCTTCGACCGCTTCGGCATGCGCAACACGAGCATGCACTGGCGTCCCGACTTCGCCGAGAACGTGGCGGACGGCTACGGCTTCGACGGCGCCATGCAGCCGCACGAGCGGCGCTACCGCGTGCGCGCGGCCGGCTCGATGGACACGACGATCGCCGACCAGGCCAAGCTGTGGGCCGGCATCATGCGCGGCGACGGTCTGCGCCCGGACACGCGCGCCGCCTTGGCGACCGGGTGGCTCCCCATCACGTCGCGCCACCAGTTCCCGACGCTGGCCGGCGGCGAGGTCGCGTGGCCGCAGAAGCTGGCGTCGGGCCTGGGCGTCGTCACGTTCGAAGACCGCTCGGGCACTGGCTGGTTCAAGGGCGGCCACGACGACATGACGGCCAACTTCGTGCTGTGCATGGAGGCGGGCCAGCGCTGCGTCGTGATGCTGTCGAACGACGTGCGCGCCGAACGCCTGTATCCGGAACTGGGGCGCCAGGCGCTGGGCCCCGACGACATGCCGTGGAGCTGGGAATACGACTGGATGGAGGCGCCCTGACGGCAGGCGCGCCGCGCAGCGGCCGGCAAGAATCGGCAGCGCGCGTTACACTTGCCGTTTTGCCTGGAGCGCAGGATTGACTTCACCGCCTTTGTCCACCCCAGTGCTCGACCGTCCTCGCATTGAGCCCGCACCGCATCCTGCGATGCCCACTTGGCTGATGCTCCTGATCGCCGCCGCGTGCGGCCTGATCGTCGCGAACTTGTACTACGTGCAGCCGCTCGTCGGTCCGATCCGCGAAGCCCTTGGCCTGCCGGCCGGCGCGGCGGGGCTGCTCGTCACGCTCACGCAGATCGGCTATTGCGCGGGCCTGCTGCTCGTCGTGCCGCTGGGCGATCTGCTGGAAAACCGCCGGCTCGTGCTCGCCCTCGTCGGCCTGCTCGTCCTTGCGCTCGTGGCGGCGCCGTTCGTGCCGCTGCTCGCGCAACCCGCGCCCATGTTCCTCGCCTGCGCCTTGCTGATCGGCTTCGGCGCCGTCGCCGTGCAGGTGCTCGTGCCGTACGCGTCGCACATGGCGCCGGAACACGTGCGCGGCCGCGTGGTCGGCAACGTCGTCAGCGGCTTGATGTTCGGGATCATGCTGGCCCGCCCCGTCGCCAGTTTTATTACGCACATGTGGTCGTGGCAGGCCGTGTACTGGCTGTCGGCCGTGCTGATGGTGGGGCTCGCGCTCGTGTTGCGCGTACTGCTGCCGCCGCGCCGCCCGCATTCGGCGCTCGCGTATCCCGCGCTGCTGGCATCGATGCGTGGGCTCGTGCGCGACCTGCCCGTGCTGCGCCGGCGCGCCATCTACCAGGCCGGCATGTTCGGTGCGTTCAGCGTGTTCTGGACCGTGACGCCGCTGCTGCTCGCGAGCCCGGCCTACGGCATGAACCAGCGCGACATCGCGTGGTTCGCGCTGGCCGGCGTCGCGGGCGCGATCGCGGCGCCGATCTCCGGCCGCGTGGCGGATCGCGGGTGGACGCGTCCGGCGACGGCGTTCTGCATGGTGCTCGGCCTGCTGTCGTTCGTACCCACCTTGGGCGCGGCCGCGGGCGGTAGGCCAAACCTGTACCTGCTCGTGGGGGCGGCCGTCGCGCTGGACTTCGCCGTGTCGGGCAACCTCGTGCTGGGCCAGCGCGCGATCTATGCGCTGGGCGCGGAAGTGCGCGGCCGCGTCAACGGCTTGTACATGGCGACGTTCTTCCTGGGCGGCGCGACGGGGTCGGCGCTGGGGGCGTGGAGTTTCGCGCACGGCGGCTGGCAGGCCGCGTGCGCCGTGGGGATGGGATTGATCGGGGCGGTGCTGCTCGTGTTCCTGACCGAGCGGCGCGCGTAATCAGTGCGACGTCTTGAGCATCGCCGGATAGCCGACGTCCTCGGTTGCCTTCTTGAGGTCGGCGACCGTGGCGCGCGTGTCGTCGTAGACGATGATGGCTTCGCGCTTCGCATAGCTGACCTGCACCTTCGACACGCCCGGCACTTTCGACAATGCCGTCTTGATGGTGATGGGGCAGGTGGCGCAGTCCATCGTCGGCACGGTGAGCTGGACGGTCTGCTGCTTGGCTGCGGCGAACGGGGCGGCGGCGAGCAGCGCAAGGAGGGCGAGGGTGCGGGTCGGAGTCATGATGGCGGTCCTCAATAGAACAATGGGGCGATCAGCGGAAAGCCCAGCAACAGCGCGACGAACAGGGCGCAGGCGATGAATATGCGGCGCAGCAGGGGACGGGTCGTCGCGCAAGCGCCGTCCGCGACGTCGCACGCGCGCGCGGGGCGGAACACGAGCCAGCCCGCCCACGCCAGCGCGCCGAGCGTGAGGGCGACGGCGTACGGCGTGACGGGCTTCAAGGCCTGCAGATTGGCCATCCATGCCCCCGTGATGCCGACCAGCACGAGCGCGAGCGGCAGCACGCAGCAGGTGGACGCGAGCAGCGACGCCAGCACCGCGACGGCGAGCAGCCTGCCGGCCTTGCGGTCGGCGGTATCGACGGGTTGGCGCGCGAGCGTGGGCATGGCGGATCGGCGGGTCAGAGGGCGCGCGACGTGATCGTGTACTTGAACGAATCCGGATCGAGCGGGTCGTACGCTTCGCCGTTGCTCTGCGCCTGCGGATACATCAGGAAGCCGACCTTGCCCGCGGCGGAGCCGGGCAGGCGCACGTCGTGCGCGAAGTTATAGCCCATCCAGTTGCCTTCCCAGCCGCCGAACAGCGCATGCTTGACGGGGGCGACGACGGGATTGTCCGGGTCCTTGATCCAGTTCGGCGTTTCCTGGCGCATGACCTTGGCCACGTCGGCCGGGTCCATCGCGACCCAGCCATGGCGCTTCAGGTACACCTCGGCACGGCAGTGCTGCGCGCCCTGCAGCGACGCCGGCTTGCCGCCCAGTTCCTTGTAGCCGAACGCGCTCGGCGCGACGCGGATGCCGTACACGTCGCGTGCGGGCACGCCCGACGCACGCGCGAGGCCGACGAACAGGCCGTTCAGGTCCGCGCACTTGCCGCCGAAGTTGCCCGTTTCGAGCATCGTCTTGATGTCGCCCGTGCCGCAGCCCTTCACCTTCGGCTCGCGGAACGTGTTCAGCACGATCCAGTCGTACAGGCGCTGGACTTTTTCCTCGTCCGTGCGCGCGCCCTTCGTGATCGTCAGCGCCGTCTTCTTGACGATGCCGTTCAGCGGCACCAGGTCGGTCGGCTGCAGCCACAGGCGCAGGTCCTCCGGCGTCTCGGTGCCCGGCGCCTGGCGTTTCCAGTCGACTGCGCGGTCGCGCGTCTGCACGCGCGAGACGACTTCGAGCGCCGGCGGGACGCGCCCGTCGAATTCGGCGACGAGGAAGCGCGCGCCGTAATGCGGGTCGGTCTGGACGTGCGTCTTCGTCGCGTTGCCCGTCCAGTTGCTGGACAGGCTGCGCTGCCATTCCGTATCGATCGACGGCAGCGGGATCCACACGGTCGACGGGCCGGACGCGTGCTGCAGGCTCACCTTCGTCACCACCTCGTAGCTCTTCCAGTCGCCCGGACGCGGGTCGAAATGGCGTTCCTGGTCTGGCGTGGCCAGGACGGTGCCGGGCAGGCCCGTCGCGAGGGCGAGGCCGCCGGCCGCTTTCAGCAGCGCGCGGCGGGTGGTGTTCAGGTTGGAGTCTTGCATGGTCGTTTTCCCTCGTTCTCTATTTTGCTATTTCTGGTTGTGTGATCGTTGCGGCACCGGCTCGGCCAGCAGCGCGTCGATGGCTGCGCGCAGCCGTGTATCGTCCGGCGGAATCTCGCCCACCGTGCGCCAGCGCGCGCGCCCGCGCCGGTCCACGACGATCGTCGTCGGCATGACGCCCGGCGTCCAGCGCTTGAACGCGTCGCCGGTGCGGTCGCGCAGCACGACGTAGGGCAGCGGATGCGCGGCGGTGAACTTCTGGATGCTCGTCAGCGGCTCCTTGTAGTTGACGCCCACGACCTCCACGCCGTCGCGTCCCGCCAGCGCGCCCAGCACGGGCAACTCGTCGACGCAGGGGCCGCACCAGGCGGCCCAGAAGTTCACGACGACGACTTTCCCGCGCAATGCGGCCAGGTTCCATGCCTTGCCGTCGAGGCCCGTCACCTGCAGCGCGGGCGTCGGCTGGCCGGCGGGCCAGGGACGCAGCTGCGCGTCCTTCGCCGCGGCGGCGCCCGCACCGGCGCCCAGCAGTACCGCGAACAGCAAGCGGGCGGCGGTGCGGGATGACATCGTGGTGGGCATCGTTGGCGTGCGAAATCGAAGCGGAAACAGGTCCCATGATACCAGAGCGCACGTGTTGGCGCCCGCCCGGCGGCCCGCTTTCGCAACCGTGCAACCCCCGGCGACGGCTTGGGATAAGCTCGCGCCAACTCAAGGAGGGGCGATGATATCGTTCGGGCATCTCGCGGCATGGGTGATCGCGCTCGGTCTGGCCGTACCCGCATGGGGCGCCCCGGCCGCCACCTACCGCAATCCGCTGACCGTGCGCCTGGCGAACGGCGACGCCGCGCAGAACTGCGCCGACCCGGCCGTGCTGCGCGACCCGCGCGCGAAGCCCCCGACATGGTATCTGTATTGCACGAGCGACCCGGTCAGCAAGACGGAACGTCCGCAGCACGGCGAATCCGGTCCTTGGCATTTTCACATGATCGCCATCTACCGCTCGACGGACCTCGTGCACTGGAACTACGTCGGGGACGCGTTCGCCGACCGTCCCGCCGGGCTGGCGGCGCCCACGTCCGGCCTGTGGGCGCCGGAACCGGAATACCTGAACGGCAGTTACTACCTCTATTTCACCGTGACGGACGTGGCGGACGCGCGCAGTCCGCAGCCCGGCTGCGACAAGGACAGCGCCGTCGGCGTCGCCATCGCCGAAAACCCGGCCGGCCCGTGGGTGCCCGCCGCCGCCCCTGTCGTCCCGCCGCGCCGGGCCGGCCCCGGTTGCGACTTCGAGTGGACGTTCGATCCGAAGGTCGTCGAGGACGGTGACCGCAAGTGGATCTATTACGGCAGCTACGGCGGCGGCATCTTCGTGCAGCCGCTGCGCGCGGACGGCCTCGTGGTCGAAGGCGAGCCGAAACGGGTCGGCGCCGCCTGGCGCTACGAAGGCGCCGAGGTCGTGCAGCACGACGGTTGGTGGTATTTGTTCGGGTCGACCACGGATTGCTGCAACGGCCCGCTGACGGGGTATGCCGTGTACGTGGGCCGGGCGCGCACGCCGGCCGGGCCGTTCGTCGACAGTCTCGGGCAGGACATGGCCGCGCCACGCGCGGGTGGCACCCCGGTGCTGTTTCAAAGCGGCAACCGCTGGGTGGGCGTCGGCCACAACACCGTCTTTCCCGACGCGGCCGGCCAGTGGTGGACCATCTACCACGGCATCGACGTGGGCGAACCGTTCTTCAGCGCCCGCGACAAGCTGACGCGGCGCGTGGCGCTGCTCGACCGTATCGACTGGGTCGACGGCTGGCCCGTCGCGCGCGGTGCGCCCAGCGATGCGCCGCGCGCTGCACCCGCCGTCGCGCCGGGCGCACGGCCGCGCGCGGCCGCGCCCGCGCAGACGAGCGCGGAACGCGCGACACCGCTGTGGACGGACACGTTCCGCGGACCCAAGCTCGACGCCCGCTGGACCTGGCTGCGCGCACCGGCAGACGACAGCTGGTCGCTCGGCAGCGACGGCCTGGCGCTGGCGACCGAGGGGACCGACCTGCACGTGGACACGAACACGGCGAGCGTCCTGCAAACGCCGCTGCCCGACGGCGACTACCGCATCGAGGCCGAGGTCACGCTGGACGCGCCCGACGCCTGCTGCGCGACCGCGGTGCAGGCCGGCGTCGTCGTCATGCGCGACGACGACAACTACGTCAAGCTCGTCGACATGGCGCACGGCGGGCTGCACCAGGTCGAGTTCGCGAAAGAGCTGGCGCCCGTGCCGGCGCACTATCCGCGCTACGGCAACACGGTCGCCGGCACGCCCGGCCCGACCACGTGGCTGCGCCTCGATGTCCACCGGGCGGGTGGGGAAGAACGTTATACGGCATATTCGAGCCGCGACGGGACCACCTGGGTCGGCGGCGCAACGTGGACGCACCGGCTCGGGCCGCAGGCGCGGCTGGGTCTCGTCGCGATGGGCGGTGCCGGCCACCGCGCGGTGTTCGAGCACGTGTCCGTGGCCCGCCTGTCTCGCTGATACGACGCCTTGATGCCCCGTTTGTAACCGAGCGTGAAAGGCCTTGCCAGCACGGGGCGCGGCTCATAGAGTAGGTTGGACAGCAGACGAAGGAGCGCAAACGTGGAATATCCCCGCCCACAATTGCGGCGCGCCGCCTGGCGCAGCCTCGACGGCCCTTGGCAGGCCATGTTCGACGATACGGCCCAGCATGTCGACCCCGCCGACGTGCCTTTCGACCGCACGATCATCGTCCCGTATCCACCCGAAGCGCGCGCCAGCGGCGTGCACGACCGCGGCTACCGCCGGCGCGTGTGGTACCGGCGCCAGATCCCGCTCGACCCCGGCCTCGTGCCCGGCCCCGACGAGCGGCTGATGCTGCACTTCGGCGCCGTCAACTACCGGGCCCGCGTGTGGGTCAACGGCCGGTTCGCCGTCGAGCACCGCGGCGGCCACAGCCCGTTCTCGCTCGACGTCACGCGCCACCTCGACGGTTCCATCCTCGACATCGCCGTGCAGGCCGAGGACGACCCGCAGGACATGCACAAGCCGCGCGGCAAGATGGACTGGGAGCCGGAGCCGCACAAGATCTGGTATCCGCGCACGAGCGGCATCTGGCGCACCGTCTGGATCGAGAAGCTGCCGCGCGCCCACGTGGCGCAGCTGCGCTGGACGTCCGACGTCGCCGCGTGGCAGGTCCGGCTCGATGCCGACATCGCCCACGTGCCGGAAGGCGGGATGGCCAACGTGACGTTGAAGCTGGGTGACCGGCTGCTCGTCAACGACCGCTGCCTGCTGACGGGGCCGCGCCTGTCGCGCATCTTCCAGCTGCCGGACCCCGGCATCGACGACGCCCGCGGCCTGTGGATGTGGAGCCCGGAGAGTCCGCAGCTGATCGATGCGGAGATCGAGATCCGCGCCGCGGACGGGAGCCTCATCGACAGCGTGCAGAGCTACACGGCGCTGCGTACCGTCAGCGTGGAAGGCGACCGCTTCGTGCTCAACAGCCGCCCGTACTTCCTGCGCATGGTGCTCGACCAGGGCTACTGGCCCGACAGCCTGATGGTGGCATCGAGCGACCAGTTGCGCCACGACGTCCTGCTCATCAAGCGGCTCGGCTTCAACGGCGTCCGCAAGCACCAGAAATCCGAGGACCCGCGCTGGCTGTACTGGTGCGATGTGCTGGGGCTGTGCGTGTGGGGCGAGATGCCGTCCGCATACGGCTTCTCCAGCGCGACCGTGCACGGCGTGATGGAAGAGTGGAAGGAGCTCGTCGAGCGCGACATCTCGCACCCGTGCATCGTCGCGTGGGTGCCGACGAACGAGTCGTGGGGCGTGCCGGAGCTGATGAACGACCGCCGCCAGATCGACTTCGTGCGCGCGCTGTACCACATGACGCGGGCGCTGGACGGCACGCGTCCCGTCGTCGGCAACGACGGCTGGGAGATGCCGTGCGGCGACCTCGTATGCGTGCACGACTACGCGGAGGATCCAGCCGTGCTGGTGGAACGCTACGGCAGCCGCGAAGCCGTCGCCTACACCTTGGAACACGTCCAGCCGGACCGGCGCAAGCTCGTCATCGACGGCTTCACCGGTCTGGGGCGTCCGCTGTTCCTCTCCGAATTCGGCGGCGTCGCCATGTCGACGCCGGGCGACGAAGCCGGCTGGGGCTATTCGGTCGCGAAGGACAGCAAGGAATTGCTGGCCCGTTACCAGCAACTGATGGCGGCCGTCCACAAATGCCGCCCGCTGTCCGGCTTCTGCTACACGCAGCTCACGGACACCTTCCTGGAAAAGAACGGCCTGTTGACCGCGGAGCGCGTGCCGAAGGCCCCGATCGAAGCGCTGGCACAGGCGACGCGCGGACCGCAGGCGCACCTGCAGGATTGGGTGCTCGACCCGCTCGGCCACAGCCAGCGCTGGCGCGCGCGGCGCGGGCCCGATTTCCCCGTCGAGTGGACGCGCGTCGGAGAAACGGCGGAAGTGTTAGCCTATCCGGGAGAGCACCAGCCGCCGCAGGCCGGCCAGCCCGACGGGTCACCCGCGCCGCCGGCCCCGGCGTCCGGACCGTCCGGGCGTCCGCCGGGCTTCGAACGCCGCGGGCGTGGCGCTCCCGGAGCGCGGACCCGCCGCAAGGTCGCCTGAGCAGGACGCGCTCCACCCAACGAACGACAAGGAGACGACGTGGCGCGACGCGGATTCCCGCGCGCCGCCGCGCTGCTTGCGACCCTGATCCTCGTGCTGGCGGGCGGTAGCGCCCCCGCGCGGGCGCAGGTCGAAGTCAGGATGTGGACGCTGCTTTCGGGCGGCG
Organism: Massilia pinisoli; assembly: GCF_024753285.1. Lineage (GTDB taxonomy): Bacteria > Pseudomonadota > Gammaproteobacteria > Burkholderiales > Burkholderiaceae_D > Telluria > Telluria pinisoli. The sequence continues at coordinate 201,249 of NZ_JANUGW010000001.1, forward strand.
ACGGCGCGCGCATGCGGGCGCTGGTCGACGACTTCAACGCCAGCCAGCGCGACGTGCGCGTGGTCAGCACGACCCTGCGATGGGGCGAACCCTTTTATACGAAGCTGATCACGGCATCGGTCGTGGGTGCCGGACCGGACGTGGCGACCATCCACCTGTCGCGCATCGTCAACCTCGCGGGCGGCGGCGTGCTGCGGCCCGTTTCGCCCGCCGAGCTGGCATCCGCCGGCCTGCGCGGCCAGGATTACCTGCCGCGCCAATGGGCCAAGGCGCAGTACGAAGGGCGGACATATGCCGTGCCGCTCGACGTGCATCCGCTCGTCCTGTACTACAACAAGACGCTCGCCAGCCAGGCCGGCCTGCTGGACGCCGCGGGCAACCTGAAACCGCTCGATGGCATCGCTGAATTGACGGCCGCGTTCCGGGCCGCCACGGAGCGCACTGGGCGGCGCGGCCTGACCATGGAGAGCAGCCAGAGTTCGTACGCCATCTGGCGCCTGTGGCTCGCGATGCTCGCGCAGCAGAACGTGACCATCATCGCGAACGGCCGCTTCACGTACGGCCAGGCGGGCGCGGCGACGCTTGCCCAGATCAGCGACTGGTTCACACGCGGCTATGCGCAGGCCGGCCTCGATTATCCGGCCTCGACGAGCCAGTTCATGGGCGGCAATGCCGCATTCATGCTGAATGGCGTGTGGGAAGTGCCGGAACTCGTGCGTGCGACGAAGGCGGGCACCTTGGGCTTCGAGTACGGCATCGTGCCGCTGCCGAGGATGTATGCGAACGCCTCCACGTGGGCCGATTCGCACGCGTTCGCTTTGCCTGCGAACCCCGGTCTCGAGCCCACGCCTGCGAAAGTGCAAGCCATCCTTCGCTTCGTCGCCTACGTCAGCCAGCACTCGCTGGGGTGGGCGCAGGGCGGCCACATCCCCGCCTACGCGCCGGTGGCGGAATCGCCCGCGGCGAAGAGCCTGATGCCGAACGCGCTATACATACAGGCCGCGAACGACGCCGTGTACGACCCGGATGGCTGGTACATGGGGGCAGCGGGGCCGCTGGAAGCCATCGCGTCGAAATTCCTGCCGGCCGCGCTGTACGGCTACATGACACCGGCGCAGGCCGTACACCGGTTCGAGACGGAAGCGGCGCGCCTCGTGCGCAAGCGTCCGCCCCGTTATTGAGGTCCGCATGCGCCGAGACGAAACACCACTCGCCCCGCACACCGGCGCCACGACGGCCAGGCGCGACACGTTGCCCGCCTGGCTGCTGCTGGCGCCGTTCCTCGCCGCGTTCGGCCTGTTCTTCTTCGTGCCGGCGCTGGAGACGCTCTGGCTCAGCCTGACGGAAAGCAGCCTGACGCGCACGAATGCCTTCGTCGGCCTGGATAACTATCACACGCTGCTCAACGACCCGTCGTTCTGGGACTCGGTCGGCAACACCTTTTATTTCGCGCTGCTGACCGTGATCCCGCTGTGCGCCCTCGGCCTGTTAATGGCGATGCTCGTCGACCGCTTCACGCGCGTGCAAGGCTGGCTGCAGGCCGCGTTCTTCCTGCCGTTCGTGCTGCCGATCTCCGTCATGACCCTCATCGCCGACTGGATGCTGCAGCCGTCGTCCGGCGTCGTCAACCACGTGCTCGGCGGCGAACGCGCGTGGCTCGCCGATCCGCACTGGGCGCTGCCGGCCGTCGCCATCGGCACGATCTGGTGGACGGTCGGCTTCAACGTGCTGCTGTTTCTCGCGGGCCTGCGCAACATCCCGGCAGAGCTGTACGAGGCTGCGGCGCTGGACGGCGCGCGCGGCTTCACCTTGTTCCGCACGATCACGTGGCCGGCGCTGCGCCCCGTCGTATCCACCGCCGCGATCCTGCAGCTGATCGCGTCGCTGAAGGTGTTCGGCCAGACCTATATCCTGACGAGCGGCGGCCCGTTCAACACGACCCGCGTCGCGCTGCACTATATGTACGAGACGGCGTTCACGCAGAGCGATGCCGGCTACGCGGCGGCGATCGCGATGGCGTTCGTCACCATCGTCGTCCTGCTGTCGCTGGTACAGGCCTGGATCGTCAAGTGGCTGGCGCGGAGGGACGCATGAAGCCGACGTCGTTCTGGACCGTCGCGGGCGCGTTGTGCGCCGTCGTGCTCGCGGCGCTGTGGGCGTTTCCGCTGCTGTGGGCGCTGTCCACGTCGCTGCGGCCGGAGCTGGAGACGGTGGCGACACGCTTCCACTGGCTGCCGCAGACGTGGACCCTGGACGCCTACCGCAAGACGCTGGGCGCCGGCAACGTCGTGCGCTGGCTGCTGAACAGCTTCATCGTCGCGCTGCTGGTGACCGTCGTGACGATGACCGTCAGCCTGATGGCCGCGTACGCGTTCTCGCAGCTGCGCTTCAAGGGCCGCGGCATCGTGTTCGGCATCGCGATGCTGGGCTTCCTGCTGCCGTTCGAGGCACTGCTCGTGCCGCTGTTCCGCACGATGCACCAGTTGGGGCTCATCAATTCGTACGCCGGCATCGTGCTGCCGCAGGTCGTGTCGCCGGTCGTGATCTATGTGTTCAAGCAGTTCTTCGACGCGATCCCGGCCGACTTCCGCGAGGCCGCCGTGATGGACGGCGCCGGGCCGCTGCGCGTGCTGTGGAGCGTCTACCTCCCGATCTCGGGCAACATCGTGTGGGCGATGGCGATCGTCACGTTCATCGCCGCGTGGAACAACTTCCTGTGGCCCTTCATCATTGTCACGTCGAACGATATGATGACGATACCGCTGGGCCTCACGCAGACGTACGACGCGTTCGGCGTGCGCTACGCCCAGCTGATGGCGGCCGCGCTGCTGGGCGCGTCGCCCGTGGCGCTCGCGTACGTGCTGTTCCAGCGCCGCGTGACGCAGGGCTTCCTCGCGGCGAGCGGCTTGAAAGGATAAGGAGCAGGTGATCTTATGGCATCGGTGAGGCTGCGCGGCATCCGCAAGACCTACGGGGACAACCCCGTCATCAAGGGCGTCGACCTCGACATCGACGACGGCCAGTTCGTCGTCTTCGTGGGACCGTCCGGCTGCGGCAAGTCGACGTTGCTGCGCATGATCGCGGGCCTGGAAGACATCACGGACGGCACCTTGGAGCTGGGTGGCGTCGTGAGCAACACGATCGAGCCCGCGCGACGCGGCATCGCGATGGTGTTCCAGAGCTACGCGCTGTACCCGCACATGTCCGTCGCGGAGAACATGGGGTTCGCGTTGAATCTGGCGAAGGTACCGAAGGCGCAGATTCGCGAGCGCGTGCAGCGCGCGGCCGACATCCTGCAGATCGGGCACCTGTTGGACCGCAAGCCGAAGGCCTTGTCCGGCGGCCAGCGCCAGCGCGTGGCGATCGGCCGCGCCATCGTGCGCAAGCCGGAAGTGTTCCTGTTCGACGAACCGCTGTCGAACCTGGACGCGGCGCTGCGCGCGCAGACGCGCGTGGAGCTCGCGCGCCTGCACAAGGAACTGGGCGCGACGATGATCTACGTGACGCACGACCAGGTCGAGGCGATGACCCTCGGCCAGAAGATCGTGGTGTTCAACGGCGGCCGCATCGAGCAGGTGGGCACGCCGCTCGAACTGTACGAGCGGCCCGCGAACCTGTTCGTGGCCGGCTTTCTCGGCTCGCCCCGCATGAACGCGTTTCCAGCCACCCTGGACGGGCAGGCCGACGGTCTCGCGGCCGTGCGCGTGCCGGGTGGCGGCATCGTCCACGTCGCCGCCGACGCGAGCGCGGCACAACCCGGCGCTGCGCTCACGCTGGGTGTGCGGCCCGAGCATCTGCGCCTGGACACGGCTGGTGGTGTGGGCATTCCCGGCCGCCTCGCGTTGGCCGAATACCTGGGCGACGTCACGCTGGCCTACGTCCAGGTCGACGGCGTCGAGGGGATGGTCGCTGCAAAATGCCCGCCGGACGTGCCGCTGCCCGCGCCGGGGGCGCCCGTCCATTTGCGCTTCGATCCGGCCCGCGCGTGGCTGTTCGACGGGCAGGGCGCCGCGCTGCCCATGCTGCGCGAGCGCGCCACGACCGCGTCCTGACCGTCAGATCGGGCGCGGCTCGGCCGGTTGGGCGAACGTCTGCGGCACCACGCCGATCTGCTGCAGCACGCCCAGGCGGTCCGCCTGCAGCCAGGCGCGGACGATCTGCCCGTCGCGCAGCTGGTAGATCACGTTCCCTTCCTGCGTGACCTCCGCCCGACTCGGCGGCAGGCCGGCGAAGCGGCCACCGTGCACGGCGCGGAACGTCCAGCGCGCGGCCACCTTGTCGGCCTCGCCGAACAGGTCATGCACGTCGAAGCGCACGCCGGGAAATCCGGTCAGAACGGCTTCGATCGTCGCGCGGAATTCGCGCGGGCCACGTTCGCCGCGGGCGCCGACGAAATCGGCACCGATCAGCGTGTCCAGCCTGTCCAGGTCGCGCCCGTTGATGCAGTCTTCGTACAGCGCGCGGACCAGGGCCTTGTTCATGTCGACGGTGCTCACGGCTTTGTTCATGCGGGTCTCCTCGTGGTTGCGTAGCGACGGAAAGCAGTGTAAAACCTCGAGTTAACTTGAGGTCAAGAGGAAAAAGTGGCAAAAATCGATCCGGCCGACATCGGGCGGCCATTGACGGTGGGCGAGGTGGCGCGGCGCAGCGGCGTGGCGGTGTCAGCCCTGCATTTCTACGAATCGAAAGGCCTCATTCGCAGCGTGCGCAGCATGGGTGGACAGCGGCGTTACGGACGCGATGTCCTTCGCCGCGTGGCCGTCATCAAGGTGGCGCAGCGCATCGGGATTCCGCTTGCCGCAATCAGCGCCGCGCTGGCATCGCTGCCGGAAGAACGCACACCGACGAAGGCCGACTGGAGCCGCCTGTCCCGGTTGTGGCGGGCCGAGCTCGACGACCGCATCGCGCAGCTCACGCGCCTGCGCGACCAGCTGGACGACTGCATCGGCTGCGGGTGTTTGTCGATCGAGGCGTGCAAGCTGCGCAATCCGCTGGACCAGTTGTCGGAGCAGGGGAGTGGGCCGCAGCGGTTGTGACATCCCGAAGGCGGCCATTTCATGAGCAGGCCGTGGAAGACGTTCGACCGTCTTCGCTGCTCGTCAAACAGCGGGGCCGACCGGGCTTTCGGCGTACAGTTTCTCGGTTGCCGCTTTTAACCCGGCATGCGGCAAGAATTGATCCGACAGTGTCAGGATCGAATGGAGGTTGTTTTTCAACTGATCCAGTTCGATGGCGCCCGGCTTCAGCGCGGTCTGCAGCAAATGGATCGCCATATCCGCCAGGAGCAAGCGCTGTTTCTCCTTCCAATCGGCGGGAACGTCCCTGGTGGCCGGATGGCGAAGGTACGCACTTTCAACGGCTCCGTGTATGTCCCATCCCATCCGCGTGAGTTGACTTCTCTGTTTCTCATCCATACGTGGCCTTATTATTCCCGCCGACATTGCAGACTGTGTCAGCGCCGCGTCATCTGGCCCCGAAGCACCGTGAAGCAGGTGTCGCCGGTCGTGGATTCGAGTCGATGAATCGCTGAATCGTCACCGGCACGGCCTCTTGATTTCGGCATTGCATGAGCATAAGTTGTTATGATGTCATAAATGATTGCATGATGACCTAACTTGGATCGCTCACAGGGGAATTCATGTTGCACATTCCATGCGCGGGCAGTCTCGGACACCGCCTGCGCTAGCCATGGACATCCGACGTTTCGACGTTTTCAACGGTGACGCCGACGGCATCTGCGCGCAGCACCAGTGGCGTCTCGCACATCCGGCCGAAAGCACGCTCGTCACCGGCGTCAAGCGCGACGTCGCGCTGCTCCGGCGGGTCGATGCGGCCCAGGACGCGGAAGTAACGGTGTTCGACATCGCCATCGATGCCAATGCGGCGGCGCTGCGCGCTGTCCTGGACGCCGGCGCACACGTGACGTGGTTCGACCACCATTCGGCGCGACAGGCGTTCGCGCATCCGCGGCTGCAGCTGTTCTGGGACGACGATCCCGCCGTGTGCACGAGCCTCCTCGTCGACCGCTACCTCGGGGGACGCTACCGGGCCTGGGCTGTCGCGGCGGCGTTCGGCGACAACCTGGCGGGGCCGGCGCGCGTACTGGCAGCCGGCATGGGCTTGTCCGCCGCGCAGGCCGATGCGCTCGCGGAACTGGGCACGGTCTTGAACTACAACGCGTACGGCGAATGCGTCGACGACCTGCACGTCGCGCCGGAAGCCCTGTACCGGGCGCTCCATCCGTACGCCGATCCGTTCGCGTTCATCGCCGCCTCAAGCGAATATCGCATGCTGGCCGACGGGTATCGCGACGATTGCGCGCGCATGAGCGGCCTGGAGCCGCAATGGCAGTGGGACTACGGCGCCGTGTACGTGCTGCCCGAGGCGTGCTGGGCGCGGCGCGTGTCCGGCGTGCTGGCCAACCGCGTCGCTGCCGCCGAGCGCACGTGCGCCTTTGCCGTGCTCACGCCGTGTCCCGATGGCGCGTTCGTCGTCAGCGTCCGTTCGGGCGCGCCGGGCACACATCCCGCCAACGTGTTGTGCGAGGGCTTCCCTGGCGGCGGCGGCCGGCGCGCGGCGGCGGGCATCAACCAGCTTCCCGCGGCCGACGTCGGACGGTTCGTGCGCGCGTTCTCCGATTATTTCGCGGGCTGCGGGGAAGGTCCCCATGCGCGCTGACGAGGAACGCTGGCGGCAGGTAATAATTAGTGATACTGTTGTGCGAACGATGTCCTTTTGCCAATACAATCACCCATGACCAGGCCACCGCGTCCCCGTCGCCCCACGATGACCGACATCGCCAAGCTGGCGGGCGTCTCGCAGTCGACGGTGTCGCTGGTCATCAACCACATGAGCGGGGCGAAGGTATCGAAGGTGACGCGCGACGCCGTGCTGCGCATCGCGCGCGAGCTCGGCTATCCCGTCGAACGCCATGCGCACGCCGCGGCGGAAACCACCGCGCGCAACCTGATCGTGTACCTCACGGACGAGCTGACGACGAGCCCGCACGCCATGCAGACCATCGACGGCGCGAAGGAGGCCGCGTGGGAGCACGATTGCCTCGTCGCCGTGTTCGCCACACGGGGCGACCCGGAGCGGGAGGCGGCCGTGTTCGCCCGCGTGCTGGCGCATCCTGCGTTGCTGGGCGTGATTTATTCGACGATCTTCACGCGCGCCGTGACGGTGCCGGCGGCGCTGGCCGGTACGCCCACCGTCCTGCTGAACTGCCACGCGCGCGAACGCACGCGCTCGTCCGTCGTGCCGAGCGAGCTGCTGGGCGGCTATGCCGCGACGATGCACCTCATCGAGTCGGGCCATCGCCGCATCGGCTTCATCAACGGCGAGCAGTGGATCGAGGCGGCGGCCGAGCGGCTGAAGGGTTACCGGCAGGCGCTGTCGTCGGCCGACATCCCGTACGATCCCGCCCTCGTGCGCTCCGGCGACTGGCAGGTGGCCGACGGTTATGCCCGCGCGCTCGACCTGCTGGCGTTGCCGCAACGGCCCACCGCATTGTTCTGCGCCAACGACCTGATGGCGATCGGCGCTCTGGACGCCGCGCGCGAGCGCAAGCTGGCGGTGCCCCGCGACCTCTCCGTCGTCGGGTATGACGACCAGGACATCGCGCGTTACACGCATCCACCGCTGACCACAGTGTTGTTACCAAACTACGAAATGGGCCGTTGGGCGGCCGATTCTCTCATCGCGCAAGTGCGCGCGATCCACGCCGCCAAGGCCCACATCAAGATGGAATGCCCTCTGGTGGCACGCGATTCCGTGGCCCCGCCGCGGGCCTGATCCCCCCTGTCGACCGTGTTCAAGCGTGCGTCGCCGCGCCTGCATTTGCGTTAGCTTCAAGATAATAATTATTACTAATAATCGAGAGGAGAATCGCATGACCACGTTCCAGAGACGGCCCGTGTACGCGGCCATCCTAGCGCTATGCGCCCACGCGGCCGGCGCCCAGACCAACGACAACCAGGTGACGACGGACACGTCGACCCCGCCAGCAGAAGTCCCCGCGCAGGCACCCGTGACGCCGGCCGCGCCGACGCAACCCGCGCAAATTCAACAGGTGACCATCACGGGCCTGCGCAGCAGTATCCGCAGTGCCGAGACGATCAAGCGCGATTCCATACAGGTCGTCGACTCGATCAACGCGGAAGACATCGGCAAATTCCCCGACCGCGCGGCCGGCGACGCCCTGCAGCGCATCGCCGGCGTGCAGGTCGGACGCGACCGCGGCGAGACGAGCCAGGTCATCATCCGCGGCCTGCCCGACGTCACGACCACGTTGAACGGCATGGAGTACTTCACGGGGAATGGCCGCCGCCTGCAATACCAGGACCTGCCCGTGCAATCGATCGGCGGCCTGGACGTGTACAAGACGGCGACGCCGAACCAGCTCGAGGGCGGGATCGCGGGCGGCATCGACGTCCGGTTGCGCCAGCCGTTCGACCTGAAGGGCTTGAACGTCACGGGCTACGTCGAGGACCGCCGGCAGAAGGTGACGGGGTCCAGCGCGACGCCGACGAAGAACAATCCCGGCATGGGCTTCGCGGCCAGCAACCGCTGGAAGACGAGCTACGGCGAGATCGGCGCGCTGTTCGACGTCGCGTTCAACCGCGAGCACTGGGGCTTCCCGGTGCAGTGGGTCGACCGCCCGGTGAACGTGCACTCCGTCGACGCGAACGGCGTGGGCACGCGGCTGGGCGACGGCCCGCCGACGCCGCTGACACCGGACGCGCGCCTGGGCGAACTGCCGAACGTGGGCGGCATCTACAACGCGGGCGACCGCGACCGCGGCAGCATCCACGGCGCCCTGCAGTGGAAGGTGAATCCGAACCTGGAAGCGAGCGTGCAATACCTCGGCACGGGCTACCGCGCGCGCAGCGCCGTCGACTACATCCTCGCCATCACGACGTGGACGCCCACCTTATACAACGTCCAGCTGGCGCCGCAGGGCAGCTACTGCAACACGCCGGAAGGCGTCATCTGCCCGATCCAGTCCGCGTACGCGCAGGCCAAGCAGTTCGGCGGACCGTACGACTGGGACCCGTACACGGCCACGTCCACGTGGGGCGTGAAGGAACACACGACGTCGCACTTCCTGAACGTGGGCCTGAATTACCACGACGGCCCGTGGAAGGGCAGCACGAACTTCGGCTGGACCAAGTCGACGTTCGTGAACGACACCGTGATCGTCGACCAGCAGATTCCCGGCGCCAGCGTCGGCGTCTACACGTACGGCGCGGACGGCCACGGCGGCTACAACAGCGTGAGCACGCCGACGAGCCCCGTCGCGCTGCGCGACCCGCGCGCGTTCGTGCTGCGCGGGATGGTGCAGAACTGGGGCGTCTCGAAAGGCGAGCAGGCGCAGTGGCGCGGCGACGTGTCGTACCGCATGGGCGACGGCTTCATCTCCGCCATCGACGCAGGTCTGCGCCTGTCGACGCACCGCGCCAGCTTCCACGGCGCCGAAGGCCATAGCGACATCACGGGCGACGTACGTGCCAACCCCGTCGATGCATTCGGTCCGGGCTTCGAAGCCCTGGTGCCGGGCCTCGACCGCCTCGGTGGGCCGTGGCTCACGCCGTCGCGCGACTTCCTGATCGACCAGGCCGACGCCGTGCGCGCGTTCTACGGCGCGGCCCCGGGCCGCGCGGCCGAAGATCCGACCCGCGCGTTCGGCCAGCGGGAAAGCACGAACACCGTGTACCTCGCGGCGCGCTGGAACACGAAGGCGGGCGACATCGATTTGTCCGGCACGGTGGGCGCGCGCTACGTGCACGTCGCGCGCAACCTGAACGGCAACAGCCGCATCGGCGACGTCGTGACGCCCATCGACGTGAATTCGTCCGAGAACAACTTCCTGCCCAGCTTCGCGGCCGTCGTCGGCTGGCGCGAGAACCTGCAGTCGCACCTCTCCGTCGGCAAGACGATCACGCGGCCGGACTTCGCGTCGCTGAACCCGGCGCTCTCGCTGATTCCACCGACCGTCAACGCGCCGGGCACGGGATCCGCCGGCAACCCCAACCTGCGGCCGACGCGCTCCGTGAACACGGACGCCACGCTCGAATACTATTTCCCGAAAAACGGCTTCGCGCAGATCGCGCTGTTCCACCGCGACATCAACGGCTATCTGCAAAACATGGAGTCGGACGAGTCGATCGGTGGCCAGACCTATCGCGTGACGCGTCCGCAGAATTCAGGCACGGGCACGTTGCGCGGCGCGGAATTCGGCATCCAGAAATTCTTCGACTTCCTGCCGGCCCCGTGGAGCAATTTCGGTGCGCAGTTCAACTACACGTGGATCGACGGCGACAACCAGACGCTCGTCTCGCCGACGAGCACGGAATTCCGCACGACTGCGCTGACGAACGTCGCGAAGAAGAACTACAACTTCGCGCTGCTGTACGAGGGCAACGGCATCACGGGGCGGCTGACGGCCACGCACCGCGGCAGCTTCGTGGAGCAGATCGCCGAACCGCGCTTCAATATGGACCGCATCGTGAAGGCGGCCACGTACGTCGACCTCAGCGTCTCGTACGCGATCAACAAGAACGTGTCCGTGCAGTTCGACGCCATCAACCTGACGCACGAGAAGTACGAGAGCTACCTGGGCTCGCCGATGATCCCGCGCGACATCCGCTACAACCCGACGACGTACGGGCTCGGTTTGCGCTTTTCGCTGTGAGGCCCGCATGGCGACGACGTACCGCAACCCGGTGTATCCCGACGTGATGGCGGACCCGTTCGTGCTCCATCACGACGGCGTCTACTACGCGTACGGGACCGCGCCGGGTGCGCCCGACGGTCGCCAGGTACCGGTGCTGCGCTCGACGGACCTCGTGGCGTGGCAACCGGTCGGCCATGCGCTGCTGCCGATCGGCGAGACGCATTACTGGGCGCCGGAAGTCGCGAGCCACGAGGGCCGCTTCTACATGTACTATTCGGCAGGGTCGCAGCCGGAAGGCACGGACCAGAAGCTGCGCGTGGCGGTCGCCGACCATCCGGCCGGCCCGTTCGTCGACAGCGGCAAGCTGCTCGTGCCGGACCGGACGTTCGCCATCGACGGCCACCCGTTCCGCGCGGCCGACGGCCAGTGGTATCTGTTCTATTGCGTCGACTTCCTCGATGCGACGGACGACGACCGGGTGGGCACGGGCATCGTCGTCGACCGCCTCGTGGACATGACCACGCTGGCCGGCGAGCCGCGCATCGTCGTCCGTCCGCACGAAGACTGGCACGTGTTCCGCAAGGGCCGCGCGATGTATGGCGGCGTGTACGACTGGCACACGGTGGAGGGCGCGGCCGTGCTGTGCCACGACGGCCGCTATTACTGCTTCTACAGTGGCGGCGCCTGGGAGCGCGACAACTATGGCGTCAGCTGGGTCGTGGCTGACCATCCGCTCGGGCCGTACACGCGGCCGGACGGCGGCCACGAGGCGCTGCTGATGCGCACGCCGAAGGGTGGCGCCTTGCTGGGGCCGGGGCACAACTCGTTCACGACGGGGCCGGACGGCAGCACGACGTGGATCGTGTACCACGCGTGGGATCGTGCGCAGACGGGGCGGCGCATGTGCATCGACCGGCTCGAGTGGGTCGACGGGAGGCCGACCACGCCGGGCCCCACCTGGACACCTCAAGCGGCACCGTAGGGTGGACGGCTTGCCGTCCACGCGTCCAAGCGGCGGGTGAGCGGCCGCGCCACGTTTTTTATCGATGCGGTCACGACGCGGCGTTTCAGCCGTGAGTTGAACGCGTGGACGGCGGAGCCGTCCACCCTACTAGTCCCAATCGCTACCGGTCTCCTCGTCGAACGCCTTGCGGTCGCGCGACATCATCGCTTCCAGTTCCTCGCGCGCCTGCTTGGCCACCGACACGGCCGTCTCGCGGTCCTTGTAATACGGGTAGACGGTATCAAGCGTCTGCTTGTTGTACCGCCTGAATTTCACGGCTGCCTGGCGCGTCGCGTACGCGCTGTGGCCGAGACCCGCCGTCAGCACGGTGCGGCCCAGCCGCAGCGCCGACTCGAACGTCTCGCGCTCGATCATCTGCACGCCGCGGTCCATCAGCTGGTAGTAGTGCGTGACGTTGCGCGCCCGCGCGAACACGGGCAGGTCGGGATATTCGCGGCGCACGGCGTCGACGAGTTGCAGGCTGTCCTCGATGTCGTCGATGGCGACGACGACGGCGCGGGCCTTCGCAGCACCGGCCGCACGGAGCAAGTCGGGCCGTGTCGCGTCGCCGTAGAAGACCTTGAAGCCGAAGTGGCGCAGCACCTCGATCTGGTCCGGGTCGTGGTCGAGCACCGTCAGCCGCACGTGGTTCGCGTTCAGGAAGCGGCCGACGATCTGGCCGAAGCGGCCGAAGCCGGCGATGATGACGTGGTCTTCGTTCGGCTCGATGCGGTCGGCATCGCGCTCGCTGCGGCCGCATTCGCGCCGGGCCGCTACGCGGTCGTACGTTATCAGCGCGAGCGGCGTGACGACCATCGACAGCGCCACGACGACGACGAGGATGGACCCCACCTCGGGCGAGAACACGCGCGCCGTCGCCGCCGCGCCGAACACGACGAACGCGAATTCGCCGCCTTGCGCGAGCAGCAGCGCGAACTGCAGGTGCTGGCCGCGCGCGATGTGGAGTGTACGTGACAGGCCGTACAGCACCCCGACTTTGATCACGAGGAAGCCGGCGACGAGGCCCAGCACCAGCCCCGGCTGCGCGAGGAACACGGCGAAATCGACGGACATGCCGACGGCGATGAAGAACAGCCCGAGGAGCAGGCCCTTGAACGGTTCCAGGTCCGTCTCGAGCGCGTGCCGGTATTCGGAATCGGCGAGCAGCACGCCGGCCATGAAGGCGCCGAGGGCCATCGACATGCCGACCCATTGCATCAGCAGCGAGATGGCGATGACGAGGAGCAGCGCGAACGCCGTGAAGATCTCGCGCGCGTCCGTCTTGGCGATGACGCGCAGCAGCGGACGGATGAGGAAGCGGCCCGCGACGACGAGACCCGCGAGCACCCCCGCCACCTTCAATGCGGCGATCCACGCATTGCCGCCGCCACCCGCGGATTCCGGCACGCCCAGCAGCGGCACGATGGCGATCATCGGGATTGCGGCGATGTCCTGGAACAGCAGGATCGCGAAGCCGGCCTGGCCGGCCGGTGTCGACATCAGGTTGCGTTCTTCCAGCGACGCGAGCGCGATCGCCGTCGACGACAGCGACAGGCCCAGGCCCGCGATCAGTGCGATCTTCCAGTCGATGCCGGCCAGCAGGACGGCGCCGAACAGGCCCGCCGTGACGCCGGCGACTTGCGCGCCGCCCCAGCCGAAGATCGGACGGCGCAGCGCCCACAGGCGGCTCGGCTCCAGTTCGAGGCCGATGAGGAACAGCAGCAGCACGACGCCGAATTCGGCGAAGTGCAGCGCGTCCTCGCCGTCCGCGATCAAGCGGATGCCGAACGGGCCGATGAGGATGCCCGCGACGAGATAGCCCAGCACGGCGCCCATGCCGAGGCGCTTCGCCAGCGGCACGACGAGCACCGCGGCACCCAGGTAGATGACGGCGTTCTGCAGCAGGTTATGCTCCATGCGCGCGCTCCTCCGCGGCGGCCGCCGCGAGCCCCGCATAGCCTTCCAGCCGGTGGCGGAACTCGGCCGCGAACGCGTCGATTGCGTCGGCCGTCGCCTGCGCCGCGCCGTGCAGGACGAGGGGCGCGATCCAGCCCATGCCGCACAGCGCGGCCGTCGCCTCGTACGGCGGCAGGAAGTCGGCGAACGGCCGGCCGTGCAGGCCGCCGGGTCCGTACGCATCCGGACCGCTGCCCGTCGTCGTGACGAGCCAGAACGTCTTGCCGCGCAGCGCGCACTCGCCCGTATGGTTGTCGTCGTTGTACGCCCAGCCGGGCTGCAACACGACGTCCATCCATTCCTTCACGATGGCCGGCATGCCATACCAGCGGAACGGGTGCAGGAAGACGAGCAGGCGCGCGGCCGCGAGGCGCGCCCGTTCGCGCTCGCCGTCGATGTCGAAGTCGGGATAGGCTTCGTACAGGTCGCACAAGTCCACGCCGGGCAGTGCGCGCGCCGTCTCCGCGAGGCGGCGGTGGATGGGCGAGCGGTGCGGCGCCGGGTGGGCGTAGATCACGAGGATGGTCGGTTCGGTCATGGTTCGGGTTGTTCGTCCGGCAACCCGGTTTTATAGCATATCCTCGCTGCATTTTCGCCCGATATGTCCTACATGGCGGCCGCATGCCGGCCTACAGGGCCCGTCCACGCCACGGACTAAGATGAATTCAACGCCAACGAATGGAGAACCGCATGTCCATGCAAAGCGAAGGCAAGGACGCCAAAGGGCGACACTACGACCAGGTGACGAAGGACGGCACGAGCAGCGCCGAAACCCTGGGCACGGGCGGCACGGGCGACGACGTCGGCCGCCAGTCCGGCCAGCGCGGTAACCAGCAGCGGGCCCGTACGGATGACCTCTTGAGCAACGACGCGGACCGGGACAGCGAAGGTTATGTCGGCGAGGAAGCGGGCGAATTGCAGACGGGGCTGACGGGCATCGGCAGCCTGAGCACAGGCAATGCGGGCAGCCGGCAGTCGGACGACGACGCGCAGGCCGGAACAGACCGAGACCGCGCGCGTAAGTAGACAGGTAGCGAGCAAGGCCCGGCGCAGGTCCGGGACCGGGGGCGTGCCAGCGATCTGGTGCGCGGCACGGGCGGAGCGCGTCGGGGTGGCGTGTTCCGGCCCGTGCTTTGTCGCGTCAGATGTGCAGCGCGTGCCCCAGCGCCCGCAGCGCCGCTTCCTGCACGGCCTCGCCCAGCGTGGGATGCGCGTGGATCGTGCCCCCGACGTCTTCCAGCTGCGCCCCCATTTCGATCGATTGCACGAACGCGGCCGACAGCTCCGACACGGCACCGCCGACGGCTTGCCAACCCACGATCACGTGATTGTCGCGGCGGGCGACGACGCGCACGAAGCCGTCCGTCGCCTCCAGGGTCATCGCGCGGCCGTTGGCGGAGAACGGGAAGCTCGCCGCAATGCAGTCGACGCCCTGCGTCGCCGTCTCGTGCGGCGTCATCCCGACGACGACCACTTCCGGGTCCGTGAAGCAGACGGCCGGAATCGCGGCCGGCGTGAAGTGACGGCGCTTGCCGGCGATGATCTCCGCGACCATCTCGCCTTGCGCCATCGCGCGGTGCGCGAGCATCGGTTCGCCCGTCAGGTCGCCGATGGCCCACACGTTGCGCATCGACGTGCGGCACTGGTTGTCGATGCGGACGTGGCGGCCGCTCATGTCCAGCAGCAGGCTTTCCAGCCCGTAGCCGTCCGTGTGCGGCCGGCGTCCGACGGCGACGAGCACACGGTCGGCATCCAGCACGGACTCCTCGCCGCCGCCGTTCTTCATGCGCACGCCGCGGCCGTCGTCCGCGAGGCCCATCACGCTGGACTCCAGGTGCACGCCGACGCCGAGGCGCTTCAGGCTCGCCGCCACGGGCTTCGCCAGTTCGTCGTCGTACGCGGGCAGCACGCGTCCCGCCGCTTCCACGACCGTCACCTGCGCGCCCAGCTTGCGGTATGCGATGCCCAGCTCCAGGCCGATGTAGCCGGCGCCCACGACGACGAGGTGCTCCGGCAGCGTGGCCGGTGCCAGCGCCTCTGTCGACGACACGACGTTGCCGCCGAACGGGAGGAATGGCAGTTCGACGGGCCTTGATCCCGTGGCCAGCAGCAGGTGTTCGCAGCGGATGCGCTGGGCATCTTCGCCTGTCTGCACCTCGACCGTCTTGCCGTCCAGGATGCGCGCCCAGCCCCGCACGACGGTCACGCCATTCTTCTTCAACAGCGCGCCGACGCCGCCCGTCAGGCGCTTGACGATGCCGTCCTTCCACGCGACTGTCTGCGTCACGTCGATCGTGGGCGCGCCCGCGCAGATGCCCAGCGGCGACTCGCCCGCGTAGCTCGCGGCCTGGTGGAACGCGTCGGCGGCGTGGATCAGCGCCTTCGACGGAATGCAGCCGATGTTCAGGCATGTGCCGCCCAGTTCCGCGCCTTCGACGAGCACGGTCGGGATGCCCAGCTGGCCCGCGCGGATGGCGGCGACATAGCCGCCCGGGCCGCCGCCGATGACGAGGAGGGTGGTGCTTTCGGTAGTCACGGCCATGGGCTCACTCCACGAACAACGTTGCCGGCGACTCGAGGTAGCCTCGCACCGTCTGGATGAATTCCGCGGCCACCATGCCGTCGATGACGCGGTGGTCGAACGAGGACGACAGGTTCATCAGCTTGCGCGCCACCATGCCGCCGTTGCGGATGACCGGTCGGTCGACGATGCGGTTCACGCCGACGATCGCCACTTCCGGGTGATTGATGACGGGTGTGCTGACGATGCCGCCCAGCGGGCCGAGGCTCGTGATCGTGATCGTCGAGCCGGACAACTCGTCGCGCGCGGCCTTGCCCTGGCGTGCCGCATCGGCCAGCCGGGCGATCTCGGTCGCAGATGCCCACGGGTCGCGCGCTTCCGCGTGGCGCACGACGGGCACCATCAGTCCCGCGTCCGTCTGCGTCGCGATGCCGAGGTGGACGGCCTGGTAGCGCGTGACGATATTCGCCTGGTCGTCATAGCGTGCGTTCACGTCCGGGAATTTGCGCACCGCCAGGACGACGGCGCGCATCAGCAGCGGCAGCAACGTGAGCTTGCCACGTTCCTCGCCGTAGCGCGCGTTCAGCTGGCCGCGCAGCGCTTCCAGCTCCGTCACGTCCACTTCCTCGACGTACGTGAAGTGGGGGATCTGGCGCTTCGCCAATTGCATCTTCTCGGCGATCTTGCGGCGCAGGCCGATCACGGGGACGGCTTCCTCGCCGTCCAGCTCCGCGTAGCGCGTGTCGGCGCCGGCGCCGCGTCCCGTCCGGTGCCCGGCCACGTGGGCGTCGAGATCCGCGTGCGTGATGCGTCCGGCGGGCCCGCTGCCTGCGATGTATTGCAGTTCAATGCCGAGGTCCCACGCGCGCTTGCGCACGGCCGGCGCTGCGAGCGGCTTCTCGCCCGCGGCACGCAGCGCGGGTGCGGGCGCAGGCGCGCGCGCGGGGGCGGACGCTGGGCGCGGCGGCGGCGACGGTGGCGGCGCGGGCGGCGCGACGGCCGGTGCCGCCTGCGCGACACTGGCTGCCGCTTCGGCCACCCGCGCCGGTTCCGGCACGAAGCCGTGCGGCAGATCGGCCGGTTCGTCCGCGGCCGGCGCGGCCTGCTTCGCGGACGACGGCGCATTGCCCGCGCCCTCGACCTCGAGCCGGATCAGCTCCGCGCCCACGGCCAGCGATTCACCGACTTTCCCGCCGAGCGCGACGACGGTGCCGTGCACGGGCGACGGAATCTCCACGGTCGCCTTGTCCGTCATGACGTCGGCCAGGACCTGGTCCTCGACGACGGCGTCGCCCGGCTGCACGCGCCACGCGACGACTTCCACTTCCGCGATGCCTTCGCCCAGGTCCGGCATCTTGATCACATGCGTACCCATCTGGTCAGGCCTCCATCGCTCGCTTGAATGCCGCGCCCACGCGGTCCGGTCCCGGGAAATACGCCCATTCCTGCGCGTGCGGGTACGGGGTGTCCCAGCCCGTCACGCGCTCGATCGGGGCTTCCAGATGGTAGAAGCAATGCTCCTGCACGAGGGCCGCCAGTTCCGCGCCGAAGCCGCTCGTGCGCGTGGCCTCGTGGACGACGACGCAGCGTCCGGTCTTCCGCACGGACGCGACGACCGTCTCCAGGTCGAGCGGCCACAGGGTGCGCAGGTCGATGATCTCGGCATCGATGCCCGTCTCCTGTGCGGCCGCCTCGGACACCCACACCATCGTGCCGTACGTGAGCACCGTGAGGTCGGCCCCTTCGCGGAACACCGCCGCCTTGTCCAGCGGGACCGTGTAATACCCGTCCGGGACTTCGCCCTTCGGATGCTTGGACCACGAGACGACGGGCCGGTCGTGGTGGCCGTCGAACGGGCCGTTGTACAGCCGCTTCGGTTCCAGGAAGATGACGGGGTCGTCGTTCTCGATCGCCGCGATCAGCAGGCCTTTCGCGTCGTACGGGTTCGACGGCATCACGGTGCGCAGCCCGCACACGTGCGTGAAGAACGCTTCCGGGCTCTGGCTGTGCGTCTGCCCGCCGTAGATGCCGCCGCCGCAAGGCATGCGGATCGTCAGCGGCGCCGTGAAGTCGCCGGCGGAGCGATAGCGCAGCCGGGCGGCCTCGGACACGATCTGGTCGGTCGCCGGATAAAAATAGTCGGCAAACTGGATCTCGACGACGGGCCGCAGGCCATATGCCGCCATGCCGACCGCTGTGCCGACGATGCCGCCTTCCGAGATCGGCGCGTCGAAGCAGCGGTGCTTGCCGTACTTCGCCTGCAGGCCGTCCGTGACGCGGAACACGCCGCCGAAATAGCCGACGTCCTGGCCGTAGATGACCACGTTGTCGTCGCGCCCCAGCATGACGTCCATGGCCGACCGCAGGGCCTGGATCATCGTCATCGGGGTCGTTTTCAAATCCTTGTCGATGTCGCGCTTCACGTCACACCCCCAGTTGTTGGCGTTGGCGGCGCAGGTGTTCGGGCATGTCCTTGTAGACGTCCTCGAACATCGACGCGGCACTGGGCACGCGGCCGTCGATCAATGTGCCGTGGCGTTCCGCCTCCTTCTGCGCGGCCACGACTTCCGCTTCCAGTTCCGCCTGCAGCGCATCGTGCTCCGCGTCCGACCACCAGCCCTTGGCGATGAGGTGGCGGCGCAGGCGGCCGATCGGGTCGCCCAGCGGGAAGTACGTCCATTCGTCGGCAGGGCGGTAGCGCGACGGGTCGTCCGACGTCGAGTGCGGGCCCGCGCGGTACGTCACCCACTCGATCAAGGTGGGGCCGAGGTTCGAGCGGGCCCGTTCCGCGGCCCAGCACGACGCGGCATACACGGCGAGGAAGTCGTTGCCGTCCACGCGCAGCGATGCGATGCCCGCGCCGACGCCGCGCGACGCGAAGCTGACGCTCTCGCCGCCGGCGATGGCCTGGAACGTGGAGATCGCCCACTGGTTGTTGACGACGTTCAGGATCACGGGCGCCTGGTACACGTGCGCGAACGTGAGGCCAGTATGAAAATCGCTTTCCGCCGTGGCGCCGTCGCCGATCCAGCCGGACGCGATCTTGGTGTCGCCCTTGATCGCGGACGCCATCGCCCAGCCGACGGCCTGCGGGATCTGCGTGGCCAGGTTGCCGGAGATGGTGAAGAAGCCCTTCGCCTTCTCGGAATACATGACGGGGAGCTGGCGGCCCTTCAGCGGGTCGGCTTCGTTCGACAGCAGTTGGCACACCATGTCGACGAGCGGATACTCGCGCGCCATCAGAAGGCTTTGCTGGCGGTACGTGGGAAAACACATGTCGCCGTCGCGCAGCGCCAGCGCGTGTGCCGTGCCGATGGCTTCCTCGCCCAGGCACGTCATGTAGAACGACAGCTTTTTCTGGCGCTGGGCGATGACCATGCGCGCGTCGAAGATGCGGGTCTTCATCATCGTGCGCAGGCCGAAGCGCAGGGTGTCGCGGTCCAGCCCCGGGTCCCACGGACCGACGGCATTGCCGTCGTCGTCCAGCACGCGGATCATGCCGGCGGCCAGTTCGGCCGTCTCCTGATAGTGGACGTCGACGGGTGGCCGGGGCGTGGACCCGGCCGCATGGATGTCGAGATACGAAAAATCGGTCTTGCAACCCGGGCGGCCGGTAGGCTCCGGGACGTGCAGCGACAGAGGTTGACTCTGGCTCATAAACGCTCCCCCTTGGTAAGGTGTGTGCGGCAGCAACATGATAATTCCGGAAACACGGCGCACGGCAGTTTTCGCGGGGAATTTTCGTGCTGCTCCGCAGCATGCCGACGCGGGATCGCCGCGCGGATGCCCGCCGCATCAGCCCTGCAAGTTAGCACGCGGCGCAGCGAAACGGCGCCGGTCCGCGCAAGTGTGCGCGGCCGCGCGTATCGTGTTCCCGCCTGCCCGCAAACGCGATTAAAATTGCTGACTTCTCAACACAATGGACAGATCGACGCGATGTTGACTCAGGCGGCTCCGGTCAAGGCTTTCGGTGCGGGCGGCGGCTCGCTGGGCGGAATCATCGACGACTACGACTGGAGCGGCACGGGCCTTGGGCCCATCGTCCGCTGGCCCGACGTCGTGCGCACGACCGTGGAACTGATCCTGCGCTCGCCCGTGCCGATCGTCACCTTGTGGGGCGAGGATGGCGTCATGATCTACAACGAGGGCTACGCGGCCATTGCCGGCGGCCGTCATCCACAAGTGCTCGGCACGAAGGTGCGCGAGGGCTGGCCCGAGGTGGCCGACTTCAACGACAACGTGATGAAGGTTGGCCTCGCGGGCGGCACCTTGTCGTACCGCGACAAGGAACTCATCCTGCACCGCAGCGGCCGTCCCGAGCAGGTGTGGTTGAATCTCGATTACTCGCCCATCGTCGATGCCGGCGGGGCCGTCGTGGGCGTCATCGCCATCGTCGTCGAGACGACGGCCAAGGTCCGCGCCGAGCGCTGGCTCAGTGGTGAGCATGGCCGGCTGCAGACGATGTTCGAGCAGGCGCCCGGCTTCATGGCGCAGCTGGCCGGCGCCGATCACGTGATCCGCTCGGCCAACGCCGCCTACCACGCGCTCGCCGCCCACCGCGATCTCGTCGGCAGGCCGCTGCGCGAGGCGCTGCCGGAG
Organism: Massilia pinisoli; assembly: GCF_024753285.1. Taxonomy (GTDB): domain Bacteria; phylum Pseudomonadota; class Gammaproteobacteria; order Burkholderiales; family Burkholderiaceae_D; genus Telluria; species Telluria pinisoli. The sequence continues at coordinate 222,003 of NZ_JANUGW010000001.1, forward strand.
ACGGTGCCGCAGGGCGTCGTCGCGATCCTCGACCAGGTCTACCTCACGGGCACGGCGTACGCGGCGACGGCCAGCCCCCTGTGGCTCGCTGCGCCCGACGGCACCCGCAAGCTGCACTACATCGACTTCGTCTACCAGCCCGTCAAGCGCGAGGACGGCTCCGTACTGGGCATCTTCGTGCAGGGCAGCGACGTGACGGAGCGCGTCGAGGCGGAACGCGCGCTGCGCGAGAGCGAGGAAAAATTCCGCACGTTCGCCGAGGCCATGCCGAACCAGGTGTGGACGGCCACGAAGGACGGCGGGCGCGACTGGTTCAACGCCCGCGTATATGCGTGCACGGGACGCGACTACGCGGGCCTGGCCGGCATCGGCTGGACGCACGCCGTGCATCCGGACGACCTGCCCGGTGTGCAGCGCCACTGGGCGACGGCCGTGGCGACGGGTGCCCACTACGAGGCGGAATTCCGCCAGCGCGGCGCGGACGGTATCTATCGCTGGCAGCTGACGCGCGCCGTCGCGCTGCGCGGTCCGGACGGCGAGGTCGTGCGCTGGATCGGGACGACCGTCGACATCGAGGACCAGAAGCGCAACGCCGAGCGCCTGGCCGCGCTGAACGCCGACCTGGAATCGCAGGTCGCGCAGCGCACGGCGGAACGGGACCGCATGTGGCGGCTGTCGCGCGACATCATGCTCGTCGCGGGCTTCGACGGTACGGTGCAAGCCGTGAGCCCGTCGTTCGAGTCGCTGCTCGGCTGGTCCGAGCACGACATCGTCGGCAAGAACTTCCTGCAGCTCGTCCACCCCGACGACCAAGCGGCGACGCTCGCACAGATGGCGTCGCTGGGCGAGGGCCACTACGTCTACAAGTTCGAGAACCGTTACCGGCGCAAGGACGGCAGTCATTGCGTGCTGTCGTGGACGGCGGCCCCCGACGCCGCGTTCATCCACGCGATCGGGCGCGACATCACGGCCGACCGTGAACAGGCCGAGCAGATCCGCCGCACGGAACTCGCGCTGCAGCAGTCGCAGAAGATGGAGACGATCGGCAAGCTCACGGGCGGCGTCGCGCACGACTTCAACAACCTGCTGCAGATCATCTCCGGCAACCTGCAGCTGCTGGAGATGGACCCGGGCAGCGGCGAAGCGCCGCGCTGGATCGGCAACGCGCGCCAGGCCGTGGAAAAGGGCGCGAAGCTCGCCAGCTACCTGCTTGCGTTCGGCCGCCGCCAGCCGCTGGAGCCGAAGGTCGTCAAGATCGGCCGCGTCGTGACGGGCATGGAAGACATGCTGCGGCGGGCGCTCGGCGAAGAGATCGAAGTCGAACTCGTGATCTCGGGCGGCCTGTGGAACACCGCTGTCGACGTCGCGCACGTCGAACACGCCGTGCTGAACCTCGCGATCAACGCGCGCGACGCGATGGACGGCGCCGGCAAGCTGACGATCGAGGCGCACAACGCCGTGCTGGACGACCTGTATTGCCGCACCCATGGCGATGTGACGCCGGGCCAGTACGTGATGCTCGCGGTGACGGACACGGGCACCGGCATGACGCCCGACGTGCTGCGCCAGGCGTTCGAGCCATTCTTTTCGACGAAGGACGAGGGCAAGGGCTCGGGCCTGGGCCTGTCGATGGTGTACGGCTTCGTCAAGCAGTCCGGCGGCCACGTCAAGATCTACAGCGAACCGGGGCAGGGCACGACGGTCAAGTTGTACCTGCCGCGCACGACGGCGGCGGAGGAGCCCATGGGGCCGATCGACGCGCAGCAGGCGGCCGTCGGCGGCACGGAGACGATCCTCGTCGCGGAAGACGACGAGGCCGTGCGCACGACCGTCGTCGAGATGCTGACGGCGCTCGGCTACCGCGTGCTGAAAGCGGCCGACGCCGCGAGCGCGCTGGCCGTCGTGGAGTCGGGCGTGCGGATCGACGTGCTGTTCACGGACGTCGTCATGCCCGGCACCCTGCGCAGCCCGGACCTGGCACGCATGGCGCGCGAACGCCTGCCGAACCTCGCGGTGCTGTTCACGTCCGGGTACACGGAAAACGCGATCGTGCATGGCGGCCGGCTCGATCCGGGCGTGGAACTGCTGGGCAAGCCCTACACGCGCGAAAGCCTGGCGCGCCGCATCCGCCAGGTGCTCGCGAACCAGCGCAACCGCGCGCACGCGGACGCCGCGCCGCCGATCGTGCCGGCCGCCGCGCCGGCGCCGGACCGGCTGCGCATCGTGCTGGTGGAAGACGAGGACGAGATCCGCGACGCGACGGCCGCGCTGCTGCGCCACCTGGGCCACGAGGTGCTGGAGGCCGTCGAAGCGGACCAGGCGCTCGCGCTGATTTCGCCGGCATGCGACCTCCTCATCACTGACGTCCAGCTGCCCGGCATGACGGGCGACCTGCTGGCCGCGCAGGCGCGCGTCCAGGCGCCCGGCATCCGGATCGTGTTCGCCACCGGGAAGGGAGAAGTCAACAACTGGCCGGACGCCGTCGTGCTGCGTAAGCCGTACGACCTCGCCGCGCTGACGGCGGCGCTGGCCAGCGCCCGCGCTGCCTGCTGAACGTCAGCCCTGGGCCGCGACCGCGGCCGCCGGCCGGCTTTCGTGGCATGCGCCGACGGCGTCGAGGATGAACGCCGTCGTCACTTCCGGGTTCGTCAGGGGCAGCATGTGGCCGCCCTCGACGAGTTCGAGGCGCGCGCCCGCCACCTTGTCGACGAGGGCCTGGCCGTGCGCCTTCCAGTCGAGGATGCGGTCATCCTTGCCGTACAGGACGCTCACGGGCAGCGCGAGCTCGCCGTAGCGTGTCTCCTGCGTGGGCAGGCAGTCGGGCAGCGCTCGCAGGTCGTCGGACGCGGAAAGGAACGCGCTCGGGCGCAGGGCGAGCAGGCCGCCGCCGCGCGTGGCGAAATCGTGCGGCACCGGCTCCGGCCCGAACACCTGGTCCAGCGTGGCGCGGGTGTTCCTGATCTGCGCCGGCGTGGCGAGCGTCCACGCGACGATGTTGCGCCAGAGCGGCGACAGGATCGTCAGTCCCTCGAACACGGGCGGCACCTTTTCCTGCATATGCGTCAGCGGTGCGATCAGCGCGAGGCCGCGCACGCGCTCCGGATGGCGCAGCGCGAGCGCGAGGGACAGCGCGCCGCCCAGCGAATGGCCGACGACGAATGGCCGGTTGAGGCCCAGCTTGTCGATCAGCGCCGCCAGCATGTCGGCCTGCGTGTGCAGGTCGGCCCGCGTCCCCGGCGCGCGCGTGGAATGGCCGGAGCCGGCGCGGTCGACGGCGATCACGCGGTAACGGCCGGACAGACGGCCCGTCACGCCGAACGTGTAGTGGTCCAGCTGGCCGGCGAGGCCGTGCACGAGCAGGAGGGCCGGCGCATCGGGGTCGCCGCCGGCGAGCTCGCGCACGTGCAGGCGCGCGCCGGGCACGTCGACGAAGCGGCCCGTCGGCGGCAGCAGCGCTTCGACCTTGCGCGCCATGTAGACAGTGAACAGGTACGACAGGAGCACGAGCAGGGCCAGGGCGGCCAGCAGGGAGAGGACGAGTGTCATCGCTTGATCGCTTTCTTGAGGAGGTTCCAGTAACCGGTGGGGGCCAGGCGTTCCAGCAGCGCGGCCGCTTTGGCGTCGCCGCCGACGAGGATGCGGGGCGCGCGCCGCTCGATGCCGCGCACGATGATCTCGCCCGCCTGTGCCGGCGGCATGCGCAGCATCTTTTGCGTGGTCCTGCGCCGCTGTTCGACCTGCTCGGCCGTTGCGCCGACGGGGGCGCGCGCGCTCTGCGCGATCTTCGTCGCCACGCCGCCCGGATGCACGACGGAGACGCCGACGGTCGTCCCCGCCAGCTCGTGGCGCAGCACGTTGGAAAAGCCGCGCACGGCGAACTTGCTGGCGGCGTACGCCGCCTGGCCCGGCGGGGCGATGATGCCGTAGATGCTCGACACGTTGACGATGCGCGCGTCGTCGCTCGCGTGCAGCAGCGGCAGGAAGGCGCGCGTCATGCGCACGACGGCGCCGAAGTTGACGTCCATGAGCCAGTCGAAATCCGTTTCCCCGACCTGTTCGAACGTGCCGCCCAGCGCGACGCCGGCGTTGTTCATGAGTAGGTCGACCTTGCCGTGCACGGCGCGCACGACGGCCGGGAAACCGGCGACGGCGGCCCTGTCCGTCACGTCCAGCACGTGGTGCGTGGCGTGGGCGCCCAGTGCGGCTGCTTCGTGCGCCGTGGCGGCGACGCCGTCACCGTCGACGTCCGCGAGGGCGAGCCGGGCGCCGCGGCGGGCCATGGCGAGGGCGGTGGCGCGGCCGATGCCGCTGCCGGCGCCGGTGATGACGGCGACGCGGTTATTGAGCTTCATGGCATGGTTCCCTTGCGGCCGAGGCGGATGGTGAGCATGTCGCGCAGGTAGTTCTGGTAGACCTGCCACGGCCGGCGCGCCCCTTGCTGCGGCAGCTCGTCGCGGGCGCGCTGCACGTAGCCGGACGTGAAGCCGAGGAACGGGGCGGGCTGCACGTCCGGGTCGCGGTGCGCGACGACGATGTCGACGCGCTTGCGCGCCATGTGGCGCAGTAGGCGCACGACCCAGGCCGCCGTCAGGTCGGCCTTCAACGTCCACGACGCATTCGTGTACCCGAACGTCATCACGCAATTCGGCAGGCCGGACAGCATCATGCCCTTGTACGACATCGCGTCGTTCGCGTGGAACGGCTGGCCGTCCACCGTGATCGCGACACCGCCCATCAGCTTGACCTTCAGACCCGTGGCCAGCACGACGATGTCGGCAGGGAGCGTCTGCCCCGATTCCAGCAGCAGGCCTTCCGGCACGTAGCGGGCAATGCGGTCCGTGGCGACGCTCGCATGGCCCGTGCGGATGGCGCGGAACAGGTCGCCGTCCGGCACGATGCACACGCGCTGGTCCCACGGCTTGTAGTCCGGCGTGAAATGGGTGTCGGCGTCATAGCCTTGGGGCAGCTGGTGGCGCGCCATCTCGATGATCTTGCGCTTCGCCATATCGGGCTTGGTGCGTGCCACGCGGTACAGCAGCATGCTTTCGACGATCACACGCCAGCGCGTCAGCGCGTACGCGGCGCGCGCGGGCAGCCAGCGGCGCAAGCGCCGCGCAAAACCGTATTCTGACGGCCGGCTCACGACATAGCTGGGGGAGCGCTTCAGCATTGTGACGTGGGCGGCGTCCTGCGCCATCGCGGGCACGAGCGTGACCGCGGTCGCGCCGCTCCCGACGACGACGACGCGCCGCCCGGCGTAATCGAGGTCGGCGGGCCAGAACTGCGGCTGCACGATGCGGCCAGTGAACGTCTCCTCGCCGTCGAAGCGGGGCCGGTACGCTTCGTCGTAGCTGTAGTAGCCGCTGCACATGTAGAGGAAGCGGGTGCGCAGCGGTACGCGCCGTCCCCCGTGCTCCGCTTCCACGTGCCAGCAGGCGGCGCCGCTGTCCCAGTGCGCGGCGACGACGCGGTGGCCGTAGCGGATGTGGCGGTCGATGCCGGCGTCCCGCGCGGTCTGCGCGATGTAGCGGCGGATCGAAGGACCGTCCGCGATCGCGCGGCCGTCGAGCCACGGACGGAAGCCGTAGCCGAGTGTGTACATGTCGGAATCGGAACGCACGCCGGGGTAGCGGAACAGGTCCCACGTGCCGCCCATGGCCGCGCGCGCTTCCAGGATCGCATAGGTTTTGCCGGGGCAGCCCCGCTGCAGATGCCAGGCTGCGCCGATGCCGGACAGGCCCGCGCCGACGATCAGCACGTCGACATATGCGCCGGCCGGGGGCGTGCCGGCGGCCGTGCTGGCTTCCTGGTCGGCGTGTTGGGTGTCTGGCATCGTGTCTCGTGTCGTTTTGTTTTTATCTTGACACTTAATATTGTCACATTTTTGCCCGCAATATTCTGTGAGAAAATAGAAGGATGCCTCCAGAATCTTTACAAACCGCCCGGCCGTATCGCGGCGTCCCGCAGGACGAACGGCGCGCCCAGCGGCGTTCGCAATTGATCGGCGCCGCCGTCGCCGTGTATGGCGAGCGCGGCTACCGCCATTCGACTGTCAAGTCCGTCTGCGAAGCGGCCGGACTCACCGAGCGGTATTTTTACGAATCGTTCGCGAACAGCGAGGAGTTGTTGATCGCGTCGTTCAACGCCGTTACGTACAGCGTGCTGGGCGAAATCACGGAAGCGGCGCGCCAGGCCGGCCGCAGCCGCGTCATGCGCGCGCGCGCGATGCTGCACACGTATTTCGCGGCGCTGCAGCGCGAACCCCGCTCGGCGCGGGTGTTCCTCGTCGAGATCCGCGGCGTCAGCCGGGAAGTGGACAAGGCGTTCGATGCCGCGCTGCGCGCCATCGGCGAACAGGTGGGCCGCTTCGTCGTGCCGCCCGGCGTGCCGGCCGATCCGTTGCTGGAAGCGGGCATCGTCGGCGGCGTGATCCACATCGCGCTGCGCTGGATCGAGGATGGCTACACGCCCGGCATCGACGTCGTCACCGACAGCGCACTGCGCCTCGGCATGGTGCTGGGAAGGCCGCCGTTGCGGCGCACGAAAGCCGCCTGACCGTCACCCGATCTTCGGCCAGTCCAGTTCCACCCACGTCGGGGCGTGGTCGCTGGGTTTCGGACGCCCGCGCACGTCGCGGTCGACGCCGGCCGCCGTCAAGCTCGGCGCCAGCGCGGGACTGAGCAGCAGGTGGTCGATGCGCAGGCCCGCGTTGCGGCCGTACGCGTCACGGAAATAATCCCAGAACGTGTAGATCACCTCGTCCGGGTGCATCGTGCGCAGCGCATCCGTCCAGCCCTGGTCGAGCAAGCGGCGGTACGCCGCGCGCGTCTCGGGCCGGAACAGCGCGTCGTCGAGCCAGCGCTCCGGTTTGTAGACGTCCAGCTCCGTCGGCATCACGTTGTAGTCGCCCGCGATGACGACGGGCGCACCCGAGTCGATCAGCTCCTGCGCCCGGACCTGCAGCCGGTCGAACCAGCGCAGCTTGTAATCGAATTTCGGCCCCGGTGCCGGATTCCCGTTCGGCAGGTACAGGCACGCGACGAGGATGCCGTTCACGGCCGCTTCGATGTAGCGGCTCTGCTCGTCGTCCGGGTCACCGGGCAGGCCGCGCTGCAATTCCTGCGGTTCCACCCCACGCGCGAGGATCGCGACGCCGTTCCAGCTTTTCTGCCCGTGCCAGATGGGGCAATAGCCGGCCGCGCGGATCTCCATTTCCGGGAATTTTTCCTGCGGCGCCTTCAGCTCCTGCAGGCAGGCGACGTCGGGCTGCGTCTCTTCCAGCCATTGCAGCAGGGCGGGGAGGCGGCTGCCGATCCCGTTGACGTTGAAGGTGGCGATGCGCATGGGGTCTCTCGTGGGTTGTCGTTGCCGCTATTCTGACCCGAGAATGGGCAGGCCGCCGCACGGCGCGTCGAAGTAGTCAAACTACGCGATATTTTACAGGATCTTTCCTTGCGTAGCGCTACGATGTAACTTTTCTACGTTAACAGGTTAGAATTCCAGCTTCCAACAACGACAACGACGGGAGACTATGAACCCCATCCCCCACGCCGCGCTCGCCCTGTGCCTGCTCGCCAGCCTGCCCGCGTCCGCCCAGACCAATGCCCGCACGTTCCTCGGCTACCGCAACGACAACGGCACCTTGGACATCGCCGCCAGCGACGGCCGCTACCTGATCCGGCCGTATGACGCCAACATCGTCGAGACGACGTTCGTGCCGCGCGGCGAGTCTTTCGACCCTGTCTCGCATGCCGTCGTGCTGGCGCCCGGCCAGGCCAAGGCGACGATCACGGAGGCGGACGGCCGCATCCAGCTCGTCACCGACGGGATCGCGGTGACGGTCGTGAAGTCGCCGCTGCGCATCAGCTATGCTTACAAGGGCCGGCCGCTCGTCGCGGAGAAAGGTGGTTACGGCCACGCGGGTGACCTCGAGACCATCGAGTTCGCGCTGGAGGGCGACGAAGCGCTCTACGGGGCCGGCTCGCGCGCCGTCGGCATGGACCGCCGCGGCCACCGCTTCCGCCTGTACAACAAGGCGTCCTACGGCTTCGGCAACCACGCGGAGCAGATGGGGTATGGCATTCCGATGGCGCTGTCGTCGCACAAGTACGCGCTGCACTTCGATAATCCGCAGGCCGGCTGGCTCGATTTCGACAGCCGCACGGACGGCACCCTGCGCTACGAAGTGATGGGCGGCCGCAAGACGTACCAGGTGATCGCGGGCGACGACTGGGCGCAGGTGATGGACGAGACGACCCGGCTGACGGGCCGCCAGCCCCTGCCGCCGCGCTGGGCGTTCGGCAATTTCGCCAGCCGTTTCGGCTATCACACCGAGGGCGAGGCGCGTGCCGTCGTCGACAAGTTCATCGCGGACGGCATCCCGCTGGACGCGATCGTGTTCGACCTGTACTGGTTCGGCAAGACCGTCAAGGGCACGATGGGCAATCTCGCATGGGACCGCGACAGCTTCCCGCACGCGGAAGCGATGATGGCCGACTTCAAGAAGAAGGGCGTCAACACCATCGTCATCACGGAACCGTTCGTGCTGACGACGTCGAAGCGCTGGCAGGAAGCCGTGCAGCAGGGTGTCCTTGCCACGGACGCCGCTGGCAAGCCGTTCACGTTCGACTTCTTCTTCGGGAACACGGGCCTCGTCGACGTCTTCAAGCCGCAGGCGCGCGACTGGTTCTGGCACATTTACAAGGACCTCAAGGCGGGCGGCGTCGCGGGCTGGTGGGGCGACCTCGGCGAACCGGAGATGCACCCGGCGGCCGCGCACCATGCGACGGGCACCGCGGACCAGGTCCACAATATCTACGGCCACGAGTGGGCGCACCTGATCGCCGACGGCTATGCGCGCGACTACCCGCAGGAACGCCCGTTCATCCTGATGCGGTCGGGCTATTCGGGGTCGCAGCGCTTCGGCATGATTCCGTGGTCCGGCGACGTGCACCGCGGATGGGACGGCTTGCAGTCGCAGATGGAGATCGCCCTGCAGATGGGCATGCAGGGCCAGGCGTACATGCATTCCGATCTCGGTGGTTTCGCAGGCCCCGTGCTGGACGACGAGTTGTACGTGCGCTGGCTGCAGTACGGCGTGTTCCAGCCGATCTTCCGCCCGCACGCGCAGGAAGAGGTGCCGGCGGAAGCCGTGTTCCGCACGCCGGCCGTGAAGGCGCTGGCGCGCACGGCGATCCGTCTCCGCTACGCCATGCTGCCTTATAACTACACGGCCGCGTTCGACGACAGCGTCACCGGCATGCCGATGATGCGGCCCGTGCTGTTCGACGATCCGGACAACGAGATGATGTCCACGAAGGACGTCGCGTCGACGTATCTGTGGGGCCCGGACTTCCTCGTCGCCCCGGTCACGGAGCCGGGCGCGGCGCGCAAGGAGGTCGTGTTCCCCCGCAAGGGCAGCGTGTGGTTCGATTTCTACACGGACGAGCCGCACCGCGGCGGCATTATCGAAGTCGTCGCCACGCGCCCGGACCGCATCCCCACGTTCGTGCGCGCCGGCGCGTTCGTTCCGCTCGCACAGCCCGTGCAGAGCACACGCGATTACTCCACCGCGAAGCTGGACCTGCACTACTGGCACGATGCCGGCGTCGCGAGCGCCCAGGGGCACCTGTACGACGACGATGGCCACACGGCGCACGCGTACGAGTCCGGCAATTACGAGCTGGTGCGCTTCGCGAGCCGCTGGGCCGACGGCCATTTGACGGTCACGATCACGCCCGAGGCCGGCGCCGCTGCGACGCCGACGGCCCGCACGTTCGACCTCAAGGTGCACAACGTGGGCGCGCGTCCACGCGCCGTGCGCGCGGGCGGCAAGGCCGTCGCGTTTCGCTGGGACGCGGCGCGGCGCGTGCTCGACGTGCCGCTGCCGGCCGTGCGGTCGGCGCAGCTGGACGTTGACGTGGTCTTGTGACAGGGTCATGGATCGTACGCCGCGGCAACGGCGCACGATCCGTGGCGGCAGGCGCGCTCCGCACTTGTACCGGATTCGGTACACTGCCCATCCGGGATACCGGAACGCAGACTGCGCCATGAAGATCCAATTGTTGCAAGACCTCCAGGAAAGCGGCTCGACGCCGCCGCCCGCCGACCAAGCGGTGCCGGCAACCGGCCAGCCGCGCCGCAAGCCCATCGTGCTGGCGGACGAGACGCGTACGCCATCCACCGTGCCTCCACAGCCGCCTGCGCTGTCGGCGGACGACGCGCGTGCGCCATCCTCCATCCAGCCGCCCCAGCCGCCTGCGCCGCCGGAGGACGGCGCGCGGGCGCCATCCTCCATTCAGCCGCCCCAGCCGCCTGTGCGGTCGGCGGGCGACGCGCGGGCGCCGTCCATCCAGTCGCCCGAGCCGCCCGCGCGGTCGGCGGACGGCGCGCGTACGCTACCCGATCTGCCGCACAGGCCCGCCGTCTGGCACGGCCCAGCGGCCCAGCGAGTCGACGCGGGCACGCCTGGTCAACGCCTCGCGCCGCGTGCCGCGCGGCGTGCGCCCGACATCGCGGCGCGCGGGGTGGGCGTCGCCATCGAAGCGTGGGCCGAGCGGGCCGCGCAGGCCGGCGCAGCCGATTCCCGGCCGGCGCCGGCGCTGCAGCCGGGCGGGACGCCAGCACCGGAGCGGCCGACCATGGACGTCGCCGCGTTTTTCGGCCGGCATGAACGGCCGGGCGTCGTGCGCCCGACGGGGCAGGAATCCGCGGCGTCGCCACCGCCCCCTGCGGCCGCGTCCGGTGACTCGGCACTGGGACAGCAAGTCGCGCCGGTACCTGGCGCAGCGCCCTTAGTCGGCACGCACGACGCACCGGCCGGCGCTGCCGCGGTCCCGCGTCGTCCGCACCTGAACGACGTGCCGCCCCTCGGCGCCGATCCGGACCATACGACGTTATTGCGTACCGAGGTGCCCGGCATTGCGGTCGGCGAACCCGCACCAGCCCCGCAGCGGAACGCGCCGCCACCTCCAGCGGCGGCCGTGCCCGGCATCCCGGCGCAGGAACATGCCGCGAATCCGCCGCCCGCGTTCGCGCGCGCGTCCGTGCCCGAGGCGCGCACGGAACCGGCGTTGGAGAAAAACGCGGCGCCGTTCCCGGCCGCGGCGGCGCTGCCTGTGTCTCCTTGGCGCAGGTTGTGGAAGCGCCGCGTCGTCGCGTGGAGCGCTGCCGGCGCACTTGCGGCGGTCGTGGGCGGTGGCGCCGGGTGGCTGTATGCGGGCAGTCACACCGAGGGCGTGCCCGTCGCCGCGGACACGGCGCCGTCCGCAGCCACGCGCGGTGCGCAGGCCTATGCTGCCCGCGAGCCGGCCCCCACGGTCAAGGCGCCGCCCGCGCTCCCTGCGCCCGAACCGTCCCCGCCATCGGCCGCACCCGTCGAGGCCGTGAAGCCGCCGCCTCCGGCCGAACCGGTGGTCCGGCCCGCGCCGCCAGCCCCCGCACCGGACGTGGCCGCGGCCGCGTCGCGCTCCGTGGCGACGGTCGACCTCGACCCGCCCAGGCATGCCGCCCACCGCACGACCGCTGCCCGCAAGCGCGCCGCAGCGAAGATACGGCGCGCGCCCGTGGCGGAAACGCCGCCCGTCGTGACGGAGCCGTCCCCCCGCGAGCGCCGCGAGGAAACCCTGATGCAATGCCGAGCGCACGGCTACGACGAACGGCAGTGCATCCGGCGCGGCTGCGCGATGACGCGCTATGGCTTCGCGTGCCGCGGCTAGGCGCGTGCCGGCTGTGGATCAGTGGTGGCCGTGCTGGTTTCGTACTCGTCCGCGTCCGCCCTGGTCGCGTGCACGGTGCCGTCGAGATGCTCGGGCGGGGAGTACAGCGTGCACAGGCGCATCGGTTCGCTGTCGGACGTGTTGAGCACGTTGTGTTCCGTGCCGTCCAGGATGGCGCCCCCGCGCCCCGCTTCGACGCGGATGACCTGGTCGTGGCCTTCGTGCTTCCCGAGGCCGATTTCCTCGCCGGGCTGCAGGGTCACGATGACGAACTGGCTGCGCGGTGTCGCGTGGCTCTCCCAAACGGTCGTTGACGCGACCCGGCGACGGCCGGACGCCCGGATTGTAGCGAACGCGTCCCGTTCCCGCCCCGGCAAGTGATAAAGGGCATGCAACATTGTCTACTAGGATATAAACGTTTCAACCTGAGCATTAAAATTTCCGCGAATGTTATACTGAGATTGTGAACGTTTGACCTTTATGCCGCCATGACTTCCGATTTCAACACGCAGCGCCGCATGCAATTGCTGATCGAGCGCGTCGCCGACTATGCGATCTACATGCTCAATCCGGACGGCACGGTCGCGAGCTGGAACGCGGGCGCACGCCGCTTCAAGGGCTATACGGAAGCGGAGATCCTCGGCGAGCATTTCTCGCGTTTCTATACGCCGGCCGACCGCGCGGCCGGCCTGCCGGAGCGGGCGCTTGCCACGGCCCTGGATAAGGGCCGCTTCGAGGCGGAAGGCTGGCGCGTGCGCAAGGACGGCAGCCATTTCTGGGCGTCCGTCGTCATCGATCCCATCCTCGACGACGATGGCCAGCTGCTCGGCTTCGCCAAGATCACGCGCGACATCAGCGACAAGAAACTGGCGCGCGAAGCGCTGCGCCGCAGCGAAGAACAGTTCCGGCTGCTCGTCGACAGCGTGATCGACTACGCGATCTTCGTGCTGTCGCCGGAAGGCCTCGTCACGACGTGGAACGCGGGCGCACGCAATATCAAGGGCTATACGGCGGACGAGGTGATCGGCACGCATTTCAGCCGCTTCTATGCGGACGAAGACCGGCGCGCCGGCCTGCCGGAACACGTCCTCGCGACGGCGCGCGAGCATGGCCGCTTCCACGGCGAAGGCGTCCGCGTGCGCAAGGACGGCTCGCGGTTCCGGGCGGACGTCGTCGTCGATGCGATCCGCGATGCCGAGGGCCGTCTCGTCGGCTTCGCGAAGATCACGCGCGACGTCACGCAGCGGGTGCAACTGGAAGAAGCCCGGCATGCGCTGCAGCATGCGCAGCGCCTGGAAGCCGTCGGCAAGCTGACGGGCGGCGTCGCGCACGACTTCAACAACATCCTGCAGGTGATCGGCGGCTGCCTGCAATTGCTGGGCGGCGCCGTCGCTGGCCAGCCGTCCGGCCAGCGGCATCTGCAGATGGCGCTGGGTGCCGTCGACCGCGGCGCCAAGCTGTCATCGCAGCTGCTCGCGTTCGCGCGCCGCCAGCCGCTGCAGCCATATGTGCTGAATCCGGGGCGCATCGTGCGCAACATGGAAGAGCTCGTGCGGCGCGCCGTCGGCGAGCACGTCGAGGTCGAGACGGTGGCGTCGGCGTCGCTGTGGAACACGATGCTCGATCCGCACCAGCTGGAAAACGTCGTGCTGAACCTCGCCATCAACGCGCGCGACGCGATGCCGGGCGGCGGCAAGCTGACGATCGAACTGTCGAACACGATGCTGGATGACACCTACGTGAGCGCCGCGCACGAAGTCCCGTCCGGGCAGTATGTGCTGCTCGCAATTTCCGACACGGGCACCGGCATGACGCCAGACGTGCGCGAGCGCGCGATCGAGCCGTTCTTCACGACGAAGGGCGAGGGGCAGGGCACGGGCCTCGGCTTGTCGATGGCGTTCGGCTTCGTCAAGCAGAGCGGCGGCCACTTCCGCATCTACAGCGAAGTGGGACACGGCACGACGATCAAGGCCTACTTCCCGCGCGCGCTGGAGGCGGAACAGACATTGCCGGAACCCGTCGCGAGCGAGGTGCGGGGCGGCACCGAGACGATCCTCGTCGTCGAGGACGATCCGAACGTCCAGGCGACCGTCGTCGGCATGCTGACGGAACTGGGCTACCACGTGCTGCGCGCCGACGATGCCGACGTGGCACTGGCGGTGCTGAAGGCCGGCGTGTGTTGCGACCTGCTGTTCACGGACGTCGTCATGCCGGGCAAGCTGAAAAGCACGGAGATGGTGCGCCAGGCCAAGGCGCTGCTGCCGGACCTGAAGGTGCTGTACACGTCCGGCTACACGCAGAACGCCATCATCCATGGCGGCCGGCTCGACCCCGGCGTGGAGCTGCTGTCGAAGCCTTACCGCCGGGAGAAGCTCGCCAGCAAGGTGCGCCACTTGCTCGGTACGCCGGACGCGGCGGCGGCCGCGCAGGTTCGGTCCAACCCGGCCCCGCGCGCGCCGGCGGCCCTGCTGCGGGTGCTGCTCGTGGAAGACGATGCGCAAGCGCGCGAACTGTATCGCGACATCCTGCTGTCGGCCGGCATTCAGGCGGACGAAGCGGCGACGGCCGGCGCAGCGCTCGAGCTGCTGGCGCGCGACCGGTATGACGCCGCCGTCGTCGACTACAGCCTGCCCGACCTGGACGGCTTGACGCTGGCCCGGCGCATCGTCGCCGCCTATCCCGGCGTGGCGCTCGTGTTCGCGTCAGGCTACGGCAGCCTGGTGGCGGGCGTGTCCGACGTCACGGCGCGCGTGCTGACGAAGCCGTTCACCGACCTGCAACTGAAGCAGGCGCTGCTCGCGGCCGTGGCCGATCGCACGGCGACCGCCCAGCGCGCGTGACGCGTCACACGCGGATATCGCCAAAGAAGCCCAGTTGCAGGCTGGACGCGATGCGCTGCGCGACGGCGAGGGCCTCGGTCGCGCCGTCGATGCCGAACACGTCGATCGCGGTCAGGCGGAACAAGGTGAGCCAGCGGACGAAGTGCTCCGTCTCGATGCCCGACAGCGCCATGTGCTTGCCGAACACATTGCCCTGGAATTCGCCGGTACCGAGCAGCACCTTCGTCCAGAACGCATACATGCGCGGCATGTGCTCGTGCCACCGTCCGGCCAGCTTCGCCTCGAACACGGGCGACAGCACGGCGTCGTCGCGCACGCGCGCGTAAAACGTGTCAACCAGGCGGACGATCGACGATTCGGTGATGGCGGGAGAAGTCATGCGGGGCTCTGCGTGGAATGAATGCGGTCCCGGCTGCGCGGATCGCCCCGGGACCTCCATTCTAGCAAAGATGCATTACAAATGCAGTTATTGCCGGCTGAAACGCCCGGGACGGCCGGCGGCGTGATCATCCGGACATCACGATTGCCGAACTGAACCAAATTGGCGACAGTTTGCCGCGTGCGACTTGCCGCGAGCCACCCTTGTTGGGTAAGGTGGTCGATTGCCCGCGCGGCGTGCACGGTTTCCAATCCGACGCCATCGAAGGAATTGTTGTGCTAGTCTTTCTTAGCGGCAATCTATGTGAAAGGATCGGCGTGGAATCCCAAGTCAAGTCTTCCGTGATGGACGCAATCGGCAACACGCCCGTCGTCAGGCTGGCGCGCCTGTTTCCCGGCGCGGACGTGGTGGCGAAACTGGAATACATGAACCCCGGCGGCAGCATCAAGGACCGGATGGTGCGGCACATGCTGAAAAGCCTGCCGGCCGGGACGGCGCGCGTCGTGGAAAGCTCGTCGGGCAACACGGGCGCCGCGCTCGCGATGGCCAGCGCCGTGCTGGGGCTGCGTTGCGACGTCACGGTGCCGGAATCGACCAGCGCCGAGAAGATGAAGCGCATCCGCGCCTACGGGGCCGAGGTGCATCCGTGCGCGCCCGACGACGGCAGCGATCCGGCCGGCGGCTACCACGCCGTGGCGGAACGGCTCGCGCAAGAGGGCGGCGCCCATTACCTAGACCAGTACCAGTCGATCTTGAACCGCGAAGCGCACTACCTCGACACGGGGCCGGAACTGTGGCGCCAGATGGCGGGCGAGATCGACGTATTCGTGTGCGGCATCGGCTCGGGCGGCACGATCTCGGGCATCGGCCGCTACCTGAAGGAGCAGCAACCCGGCCTGGTCGTCATCGGCGTCGAGCCCAGCAACTCCGCGTACCGTGAAGCCGTCACGGCCACGCCCGCCGCCGGGCCGTTCGCCAGCATCGTGGAAGGTGTGGGCAAGCGGATACCGTCGCGCAGCTTCGACCCCGATGTCGTCGACGACGTCGTGCAGGTCGCGGACGACGTGGCGCTCGCCTGGTGCCGCCGGCTCGCCCGGGAAGAGGGCATCCTGGCCGGCGGATCGAGCGGTTGCGTCGCGGCCGGCATCGCGGTGCTGCTGCCGCGCCTCGCCGGCAAGCGGATCGCAACCGTGTTTCCCGACTCCGGCGTGTACTATCTATCCAAGTATTTCTGATATCGGACCTGACCGTGTCGGACCTGATCGCCCTGCTCGGTGCCCGCATCCCCGCCAACCTGGCGCCGTTCATGCTGGCCAACGTCGCCGTGCCCGCCGTGCGCGGGCTGCCGCATGGTGCGGACGTCGTCGCCCGGCGGCTGGGCTGCCCGTGCGGCAGCTGGGAGCTGAAGTTGCGCACGGCGCGGCGGCGCGAGCGGCGCGGGCTGTTTGGCCGCAGGATGGTCGCGGCGCCCGTCGCGCCCGTCTACGCGGCCTGCCCCGTGTGCGGGCGCGAAGTGCTGTTGTTCGACCCGGCGGTACACGGCTGGAACGGCCGCCACGGCCGCGGCATACGCCCGGATGCGGACGACGAGGCATGGTTCGGCACGGCGGCCGGGGAAGTGATCGTCACCTACGCGTATCTGGCCGAGGACGAGTACCGCGCCATGCTGGCCGATGGCTGCCCCGACCCGCAGGACTGGTTCGACTGCTTCGCCGTCGTGTTCTGCGCGACCGGCGCACCGCCCGTGCTCGTGCTTGCGGACGAGTGCGCGACGCGCAGGGAAACGCGCGTCTAGCGCCGCCCGGACAGGTAGTCGACGCCCTCGGGCCCGTAGCTCTCCCGGTGCGGCTCGTCGCGGCGCAGGTGGAATACGTCGCCCGCGCGGTAGATCTTGATCTCGCCGCCCGCGTGGATGCGGATCTCGCCGGCGAGGATCAGCGCCTTCGCCTCGAACGGATGGGCGTGGTCGGCGAGGCTGCCGTTCGGTTCGCGGCGGACGCGGACGGGGTCCGCATAGCCTTCCGCCTTCAAGGTATCGAGAAATGCCTGTTGTTCCATGCCGGGCTCGCAGTGGTTGCAGTTCGCGGTTCGTGATTCGGGAAGTGTACCATTCGTCCCGCACGATACGAGCCCCGGCAGCGCCGCCAGCGGCGTCAGGACGTGACCCGTCCGACGCGCGCGCGGCGTCCCTCGGCCACGCGGTAGCCCACGCCCAGCACGACGAGCCATGCCGGGATCATCCACACGGACGGGCGCAGGTCCGGCGTCGCAACCATGATGGCGACGATGCCCGCCAGGTACAGGAGGCACACCCAGTTCGTCAGCGGATAAAGGGGGCTCGGGAACGCGGTCGGCACGCCGGCCGCCCGCTTGGCGGCGCGGAAGCGCAGATGGCTCCAGCTGATCATCGCCCAGTTGATCAGCATGCCGGCGACGGCGAGGCCCATCAGCAGGCCCAGCGCCTTGCCCGGCACGGCATAGTTCACGCCCACGCACAGCGCGGTGGCGAGGGCGGATACGCCCAGCGACGCGAGCGGCACGCCGCGCTCGTTCACGCGCAGCAGCGCGCGCGGCGCGTGGCCTTGCGCCGCGAGGCCGTACAGCATGCGGCTGTTCGAGTACACGCAGCTGTTGTAGACGGACAGCGCGGCCGTCAGCACGACGACGTTCAGCACGTGCGCGACGATGCCGGCGTCCAGCGCCTTGAAGATGAGGACGAACGGGCTTGCGCCCGGCACGATCTGGTCCCAGGGGTAGAGCGACAGCAGCACGGCCAGCGCGCCGACGTAGAACACGAGGATGCGCCACAGCGTCTGGTTCGTCGCGCGCGGGATCGAGCGCGCGGGGTCGGCCGCCTCGGCCGCCGTGATGCCGATGACCTCCAGCCCGCCGAACGAGAACATGATGATGGCCATCGACATCACGAGGCCCTTGACGCCGTGCGCGAAGAAGCCGCCGTGCGTCCACAGGTTGGCGACGGATGCCTGCGGTCCGGCGCCGCCGCTCGCCAGCAGGAACACGCCGTAGACGATCATCGCGACGATCGCGGCCACCTTGATGACGGAAAACCAGAACTCGCTCTCGCCGAACGCCCGTACGTTGATGAGGCTGATGCCGTTCGCCAGCAGGAAGCAGCCCAGCGCCGACACCCACGTCGGCACGTGCGGAAACCAGTATTGCACGTAGATGCCGACGGCCGACAGCTCCGCCATGCTGACGAGCACGTACAGCACCCAGTAGTTCCAACCGGAGACGAAGCCGGCGAAGCGGCCACCGTATTTGTCGGCGAAGTGGCCGAACGAGCCGGCGACCGGTTCGTCGACCATCATCTCGGACAGCTGGCGCATGATCAGAAAAGCGATCAAGCCCGCAATGGCGTAGCCTAGCAACACGGACGGCCCGGCCAGCCGCACCGTCTCCGCGACGCCGAGGAAGAGGCCCGTGCCGATGGCGCCGCCGAGGGCCATCAATTGGATGTGCCGGCTCTTGAGGCCGCGGTGCAGTTGGGTGTCGTCGGAGGCCATGATGTCCGCTTGCTAAAAGACAAGGATTCTAAAGCAAACGGAGGCGGCGGGGAATTGTCACAAATAACTTGCAAACATGCTTTAAATCAAGCACTCTTAAAGCGAATTCGTCTCTGGACCGGACGACGAACCTTCAAGGTGAGAATGTCATGATTCAACCTTCCGATGCCGGGTTTGCCGCGCTGTTTTACGCGCATCCCGTACCGATGTGGGTCTACGACCTCGAGACGTTCCGGTTCGTGGCGGTCAATGCGGCGGCAGTCGTGCATTACGGGTATTCGGAGGCCGAATTCCTGGCCATGACCCTGCACGACATCCGGTTGCCGGAAGAACAGGCACGGCTGGCCGAGAACCTGCGGCAGCCATCCGTGCCGACCATCGAGAAATCCGGGACATGGCAGCACGTCAAGAAGGATGGCACGCCGATCGACGTGGAGATCACGTCGCATCCCCTGTGGTTCAACGAACGTGCGTGCCGGTTCGTGCTGGCCCACGACGTCACGGAGCGCCTGGCCGCGCACGCCAAGATCATGCGCCTCAGCCGGATCTACGCCGTGTCGAGCGGGATCAATGCCGCCATCACCCGCATCCACACGCGCGACGCCTTGTTCGACGAAGTGTGCCGCATCGCGGTGCACGACGGCGCGTTCAGGACGGCATGGATCGGCGTGTTCGATCCCGGTGCCGTCGACGGCCGCGTCGTCTCCTGGTTCGGCAGCGAACGGCGCCACGTCGAGCGGGTGCGCCTCACGTTGCGCACCGACAGCCTCGACAGCTCGAGGCCCGCGTGCGTGGCCGCGCGCGAAGGGCGCGTCGTGATCTGCAACGACGTGTCGACGGACCCGAGCCTGGCGCCGATCGCGCAGGACATTCTCGAAGAAGGCCATCGGGCCATCGCCGCCATGCCGCTGTCGTCGGGCGGCCGCGTGGATGCGGTGATGGTGTTCATCGCCGATACCGTCGGCTTCTTCGATGGGGAAGAAGTCAAGCTCCTCGACGACCTGGTCGGCGACCTCAACTTCGCATTGCAATTCATCGACAACAAGGAGCGGCTCAGTTACCTGGCGTATTACGACGTGCTGACGGGACTCGCGAACGCCCGGCTGTTCGAGGACCGGCTGGCGCAGTTCATTCATACGTCGCAGCCGGGGCACGGCATCGGCACGATCGTCGTCAACATCGACCGCTTCACGCAATTGAACGATGCGCTCGGACGCCACGTGGGCGACGCGCTGTTGAAGCAGGTCGCGCGGCGGCTCGACGAGGCACTCCCGGGTGGGGCCAGCCTGGCCAGGATCGGGGGCGCCACGTTTGCCATCGCTATTCCCGAACTTGCGCACGACGCCGATCTCGAATACAACGTGGAAGAAGCGGTCCTGGCGACGATCAATCAGCACTTCAAGCTCGACCCGCACGAGGCGCGCGTCCACGCGCGGGCCGGATTGGCCCTGTTTCCCCGCGACGGCAGCGATGCCGAAAAGCTGCTCAAGCACGCGGAAGCGGCTTTGCAAAGCGCCAAGCGGCTGGGCAAGAACTATCTGTACTACTCGCCGGCGATGAATGCCGCCCACGCATCCAGGCTCGTGCTGGAATCGGAGCTGCAGCACGCGCTCGACGCACACGAATTCGTCGTGTACTACCAGCCGCGCGTCGACTTGCTGAGCGGCCGTATCGTCAGTGCCGAAGCGCTGATCCGCTGGCAGCACCCGCAGCGCGGCCTCGTGTATCCCGGGACCTTCATTCCCCTGGCGGAAGAGGTCGGGCTGATCGAGCCGATCGGCGACTGGGTGCTCGACACCGTCTGCGCCCAGCAGGCAAGCTGGCTGCAGCGCGAGCTCGCCGTCGTGCCGATCGCGGTCAACCTGTCGGCGGCCCAGCTCAAGAACAGGAAGATCGTCCAGAACATCATCGATGCGCTGGCCCGGCACCAGCTGCCGGCCCACCATGTCGAACTCGAACTGACGGAATCGATGGTGATGAACGACGTGGAGACGGCGGCGTCCCATCTGCAGGCCTTGAAGGCGCTGGGCATCCAGTTGTCGCTGGACGATTTCGGCACCGGCCACTCGTCGCTCGCCCACCTGCAGCGCTTTCCGTTTGACGTCGTCAAGATCGATCGGGCGTTCATCCACGACGTGAATTCGAATACGGGCAATGCGGCGATCGCCACCGCGATCATCGCCATGGCCCACAGCCTGCACCTGCGCGTGGTCGCAGAAGGCATCGAAACGGAAGGGCAGTTGCAGTTCCTGCGCAGGCGCCGTTGCGACGAGATCCAGGGGTTCTACGTCACCGAGGCAGTGCCGGCCGCGCAATTCGAAGTCATGCTCGTCCACAAGATGCAGCTGATGCTCGGGCACCAGCTCGATGACGAGACCTTGCTCATCGTCGACGACGAACCCGGCAACCTGGCGATCTTGAGGCACCTGCTGCAGCGGGAAGGCTACCGCGTGCTGACGGCCAGCAGCGGGCAGGAAGGCCTCGACCTGCTCGCCCTGAACAAGGTGCGGGTCATCGTCGCCGACCAGCACATGCCCGGCATGTCGGGCACCCAGTTCATGGGGATCGTCAGGGAGCTTTATCCGGACACGATCCGCATCATCCTGTCGGGAGTCACCGACCTCGCGGCGGTGACGGAGAGCGTGAACCAGGGCGAACTCTTCAAGTTCATGACGACGCCGTGGGACGATGGCGAACTCGTCAGGAACATCCGCGACGCTTTCCGGCTGTACCGGCAACGCAACGGCCAGGTGTGACGGGCGCCGCGGCGATTACCCGCCGTGCGGCAAGCCGAGGTTGCGGTTCGCGGGCACCACAATGTCGATCAGCTTCGGCGGCGGCAGGTGCAGGTTGTCCATCAAGGCGATGAATGCCTCGCGGCTGCGGCCGACGACCCGCGCGTTGTGCGCCTTTTCCCAGCCGATGGTCGACACGGCCTGTCCGTTGTAGTCGTGCGCGGGCCACACGCGCGTCGTGTCGGGCAGCGCGAATAGTCTATTCGTGATGCTGTCGTACAGCGCGGCCGAACTGCCGCCCTGGAAGTCCGTGCGGCCGCAACCGTCGATCAGCAAGGTGTCCCCGGTGAACACGTTGCCGCGCCAGACGTACGACAGATGGCCGGCCGTGTGGCCCGGCGTGTGCAGCACGGCGATCGTCTCGCCGGCGCCGAAGCGGATGACGTCGCCGTCGTGCAGCTGCACTTCCGCGGACGGCACGTTGCATCCGCTCGGTGCAGCGGTGTGTGCTCCGGTCAGCAGGTGCAGGCGGCCGGCCGACGTCACGTGGTCGGCGTGGACGTGCGTTTCGATGACGTAGTCCAGCCGCAGTCCGAGGCGCGCGAGGTGGGCGAGGTCGCGAGCGCAATGATGGTCGACCGGGTCGATGATGACAGCCGCGTCGCCGCCCGGGCCGGCGAGGATGTAGGTGTACGTCGACGACGCCGTGTCGAACAGCTGGATGGGATTCGTCTGCATTCATTCTCCCGGCGGGCCGGCCGCGGTGTGGGCAGCGCCGCCGTGCGCCGCGAGGCCGGCGCGAATCCGCTCGACCGTCTCGTAGATGGCCATGCCCGCCACCATCGCGACGACGAACAGCAAGGTCGAGCGGCCGCCGACCGCGAGCGCCGTCAGCGCCGGTCCCGGGCAATAGCCGACGAGGCCCCAGCCGACGCCGAACGTCACGCTGCCCAGCACGAGCGGCATGTCGATCCGGCCCGCGCCCGGCACGTGGATGGCGCTGCCGAACAGGGGCCGCACGCGCGTGCGCGCGACGCGGAACGCGACGGCGGCCACGAGCACGGCCCCCAGCATCACGAACAGCAGCGACGGGTCCCATTGGCCGGTGACGTCGAGAAAGGCCAGCACCTTGGCCGGGTTGCTCATGCCGGACAGGATCAGCCCGGCCCCGAACAGCAGGCCGGCGAGAAAGGCGGTGACGAGGTTCATCGCGGTCTCCTCAACGCCCCAGCACGTGGCGCACGACGAACACGGTGACGAAGCCGGCCGCCATGAAGCACGCCGTCGCCAGCAGCGAGCGGGGCGACAGGCGGGCGATGCCGCACACGCCATGGCCACTCGTGCAGCCGGACCCGAACCGCGTGCCGACGCCGACGAGCAGCCCGCCGATCGCGAGCAGCGCCGGGGAATGGTCGATCTGCGCGGGCGGCATCGCGCGCATCGCCAGCCAGACGATGGGTGCGACGAACAGCCCGAGCACGAATGCGATCCTCCAGGCGACGTCGCCGCGCGCCGGACGCAGCACGCCGCCGAGGATGCCGCTGACACCGGCGACGCGGCCGTTCGCGAGCAGCAGCAGGGCCGTTGCCAGCCCGATGAGGATGCCGCCAGACAAGGACGCCCACGGCGTGAAGTGCAGCCAGTCGATGCGCATGATCAGTCCTCCTAAGAAGACAAGAAGCCCCAATCTACCGCGCCGGCGCCCCGCTGTCGACAACTCCCGGAATGTCTTGCGTGGCCTGCTGGAATGTTCCCTTCAATGCATCGACGCCGCCCTGCGGATGGGCCTGCGGCTTCAGGTCCGCGCGCGCCTTGCGCTTGCTGCCGGTGTGCACTTTCATGCGGATGTCGCGCTCCTCGACCATGCTGGGGAAGACTTCGCCGTCGCGGTTGAACGACCAGCCAAGCATCGGCGCGCCCAGCGGCAGCGCGTCGCCCGGCTTGCCGTTCGCGCCGGTGTTCCACACGTGCCACGTCTTGCCGTAGCTGTTCATCTTCTTGGCCATCAGCGCGTGTTCCGCCGCCTCCGGCAAGCCGGGCGCGACGAGGAGGCCGCTGAGGATCTCGCCATTGTGCGGGTGCCAGTATTGCCGCTCGTCCGCTGGCAAGGTCGCGTACAGCCGCTCCGAGATGATGTACTCGATGCCTGTCAGATTCGCCGTGCGCGTATTGCCGTCGAATAGCGCGCACTGCGCGAGGTCTTCGTTCACCTGGCGGCAGAAGTGGTGCGCCTCCACCTGCATGTCCGGATGGTCTTTCATCGGGTGAAAGCCGTCCAGGTAGATGTCGAAGCCGGCCAGCGGTGCGTTTCCTTGCAGGATCCGCGCGCCCGACTCGAGCGCGCGCGTGCCCACAGCCTTGGGCGCGCCCGCGGGTGCGGTGGGTGGTAGCGTGCGCTGGGCGGCGGCGCCCGTGGCGAGCACCGTGCAAGCGAGGGCGGCGGCGAAACGTGGATGGGTCATGGCTCCTCCGTAGGTGTCGATGGGGTGGCGAGCAGGCGGTCGATGCGGTTGCCGTCCATGTCGGCCACTTCGAAGCGCCAGCCCGCCCAGTCCAGCCAGTCGCCGGGCCGGGGGATGACGGTCAGCTGGTACAGCATGAATCCGGCCAGCGTGTGGTACGCGCCGCCGTCCTCGTCGGGAAAGCGGATGGCGGCGCCCGTCAGGTGGCGGAAGCGGTCGAGCACCATGCTGCCGTCCACGAACCAGCTGCCGTCCTCGCGCCGGACCGCATCCGGCTGGCCGCGATCGACCGGCGGCGCGACGCCACCGACGAGCGCCGTCATCACGTCCGTCAACGTCACCATGCCCTGGATGTCGCCGTATTCGTCGACGATCAGCGCGATTTCCGTGCGCGCCAGCTTCAGTTGCTCCAGCAAGTCGATGGCGCTGCTCGAATCCGGCACGTACAGGATCGGCTCGATGGCCGCCGCGATGTCGATGCCCTGCAAGGACTGGCCGCGGATGGCCTGGCCGAACAGGTTGCGCGCCCGCACGATGCCGAGCACCTGCGACCGGTCGCCGCGGTACACGGGAAAGCGGCCGTACGGCGACGCGGCGATGCGCTCGAGGTTGTGGCCGAGCGGCTGGTCGAGATCGAGGCAGTCGAGGTCGACGCGGGGCGTCATCAGCGCGCGCAGATGCCAGTCGTCCAGCCGCAGCGCGCGCGCGGCGATGTCGTACTCGGCCTTCTCGAACACGCCCGCGTCCGCGCTTTCCTTGATCATGCCCGTCACGTCTTCCTCGGTCGGTGTCTCGTCCTTGCGGTGATGCATGCCGAGCAGGCGCATGATGCCGTCCGTCGTCATCGCGAACAGATGCACGAACGGGTGCGCGAGGCGCGACAGCACGTGGAGCGGCCGCGCCATGGCAGCCGCGAGTTGTTCCGGGTACAGGATCGCGATGCGCTTGGGCACCAGCTCGCCCAGCACGATCGATGCGAACGTGATGCCGGCGACGACGATCGCGAGCGCGGCCGGGCGCGCATAGCCCTCGGGCACGCCGAGGCGGGTGAGGCCGGGCGTCAGCTGCGTCGTCAGCGACGCTTCACCGAACGCGCCGTTGAAGATGCTGATGAGGGTGATGCCGACCTGTACCGTAGACAATAAGCGGGTCGGGTCTTCGTGCAGGTCGAGGGCGCCCCGGGCGCCGGCGCTGCCCGCTGCCGCCAGCTTTTCCAGCCGCAGGCGCTTGGCCGACACGACGGCGAGCTCGGACATGGCGAACACGCCGTTGAGCAGGATGAGGGCGAGGATGATGACGACGTCGGCCATGCGTGTCCCGGACACTGCCGGGGCGGCCCGCGCCGCCCGCCGGCGGATCGATCATCGCATGACGCAACGGGGTCGGGTCGCACAGCTCGACCCGGCCAATCAGGGCTTTGCTGGATTGAAATGCTTGGCGATGCCGGCCCAGCATTCCTGGTAATTGCCTTGCAGCTGAGGCGATTGCAGCGCATACGGCGTCGCGACGAGCGGATTGCGCGTCTCGAACATGAACGCCATCGTGTCCGTGACCTTGTGCGGGCGGCTCGTGTCGGCGCCGCTCGCCTTGTCGAACGTGGCGGCGTCCGGGCCGTGCCCGCTCATGCAGTTGTGCAGGCTGGCGCCGCCCGGTACGAAGCCATCGGCCTTCGCATCGTAGGCGCCGTGCACGAGACCCATGAATTCGCTCGCGACGTTGCGGTGGAACCAGGGCGGGCGGAACGTGTCCTCGCCAGCCAGCCAGCGGGGCGGGAAAATGACGAAGTCCAGGGTGTCGACGCCGGGCGTGTCGGACGGCGCCTGCAGCACGAGGAAGATGGACGGGTCCGGATGGTCGTAGCTGATGGAGCCTATCGTGTTGAAGTGCCGGAGGTCGTACTTGTACGGCACATAGTTGCCGTGCCACGCGACGACGTCCAGCGGCGAGTGGCGGATGCTGGCCTTCCACAGGTTGCCGCCGAATTTCGCGACCAGTTCGAAATCGCCTTCGACATCCTCGTAGCGCGCGACCGGGGTGAGGAAGTCGCGGGGGTTCGCGAGGCCGTTCGAGCCGATCGGCCCGAGGTCCGGCAGGCGCAGCAGGGCGCCGAAGTTTTCGCAGACATAGCCGCGTGCCTCGCCGTCTGGCAGGTCGACCTTGAAACGGACGCCGCGCGGGATCACGGCGATTTCCTGCGGTTCGACGGCCAGCAGGCCCAGTTCCGTCGCGATGGCAAGGCGTCCTTGCTGGGGCACGATCAGCATCTCGCCGTCCGCGCTGTAGAAATAGCGCCCCTGCATGGGGCGGTTTGCCGCATACACGTGGATCGCACAGCCGGTCATGGCGGCCGGCGAGCCGTTGCCCGCCATCGTCACGAGGCCGTCGACGAAGTCGGTGGGCGCATCCGGCATCGGAAGGGGACTCCAGCGCATCTGGTTCGGCGACGGCGCGATGCCGTCGAAGCCGGCCGCGATGCGGCCATTGCCCATCGGTTCGAACGGGCCATGCATGGCGGCCGGCCGGATGCGGTACAGCCAGGAGCGGCGGTTGTGGCCGCGCGGTGCCGTGAAGGCCGTCCCGGACAATTGTTCAGCGTACAGGCCGTAAGCGACGCGCTGCGGCGAATTGCGGTGCGCCGGCAGGGCGCCGGGCAGGGCCTCCGTCGCGAACTCGTTGCCGAAGCCGGACAGGTAGCCGTCAGTCGAAACAGTCAAGGGTCTCTCCAGAATGCGTGGTGTTTACGACACTGTAGAGGACTAAGCGCAGTTTTACGAGATGAATACAAAAATGTAGACTATTTAGACTATCAATAACACTATCTCGTGCATGATCGAACCCTCTAGCATCGACCTGAATCTGTTGTCGGTATTTCAGGAGGTCTATCGCGAACGCCAGATCTCGGCCGCCGCGAGGCGGCTGGGCCTGACGCAATCGGCCGTGAGCAACGCACTGGCGCGGCTGCGGCGTACGTTCGGCGACGAGCTGTTCGTGCGCACGGCGTACGGCATGCAGCCCACGCCGCTCGCGCAGCAGATGGCCGAGCCGATCGGCGCCGCGATGGCCCAGGTGGCCCTCGCGCTGTCGCAGCGCAGCCGTTTCGACCCGGCCACGAGCGGCCGCCGCTTCACGCTGGCGATGACGGACGTGGGCGAGGTGTACTTCATGCCGGTGCTGATCGAGCGCTGCCGGGCGATCGCCCCGAACGTGGAAATCGCGTCGATCCGGGCGAACGGGCTGACCTTGAAGGACGACATGGAGACGGGCAGGGTGGACCTCGCGATCGGCGCGTTCGAGGACGTGTCGGAAGCGCTGTACCACCGCGCGCTGTTCCGCCAGCGCTTCGTGAGCATGTTCCGCAAGGATCATCCGCTGGCGAAGGGCAAGGTGGACCTGGCGCGCTTCGTGGCGGCGCCGCACCTGATCGTCGATGCGGCCCAGAGCCCTTACGACCGCATCAATGGATTACTGGAAAAGGCCGGGGTGACGGCCGGCGCCCGCTTCCGGGTGCCGCATTTCACCGCGGTGCCGTACATCGTCAGCACGAGCGAGCTGGTGGTGACGGTGCCGCAAAAACTGGCCGAGAGCGCGGCAAGCCCGTTCGGCCTGAAGTGGATCGAGCCGCCGCTCGCCCTGCCGACGTTGCAGACCAACGTCTTCTGGCACCGGCGCTTCAACCACGATCCCGGCATCCAGTGGCTGCGGGGACTGATTGCCGACGTGTTCGCGGAATGACAGACGAACGCGCCGGGAGCCGCGAACATTTTAATGATAGAGGAATAGACAATGGCCGACCTGTTTGACAATCCGATGGGGCTGATGGGCTTCGAATTCGTGGAATTCGCATCGCCCACCCCGGGCGTGCTGGAACCCGTGTTCGAGGCACTGGGCTTCAAGAAAGTCGCCGTGCACCGCTCGAAGGACGTCGTGCTGTACCGCCAGGGCGACATCAACTTCATCGTCAACAACGAGCCGAAGAGCGCCGCGTATTATTTCGCGGCCGAGCACGGCCCGTCGGCCTGCGGCATGGCGTTCCGCGTCCAGAACGCCCATAAAGCCTACGCGCGCGCGCTCGAGCTGGGCGCCCAGCCGCTCGACATTCCCACCGGCCCAATGGAGCTGCGCCTCCCGGCTATCAAGGGCATCGGCGGCGCGCCGCTCTACCTCATCGACCGTTTTGAAGACGGCAAGTCGATCTATGACATCGACTTCGAATGGATCGACGGCACGGAGCGCCACCCGGTGGGCCATGGCCTGAAGATCATCGATCACCTGACGCATAACGTGTACCGCGGCCGCATGACCTACTGGGCCGGCTTTTACGAGAAACTGTTCAACTTCCGCGAGATCCGCTACTTCGACATCAAGGGCGAGTACACGGGCCTGACGTCGAAGGCGATGACGGCGCCGGACGGCATGATCCGCATCCCGCTGAACGAGGAGGGCAAGGCGGGCGGCGGCCAGATCGAGGAATTCCTGCTGAAGTACAACGGCGAAGGCATCCAGCACATCGCGCTGCTGACGGAAGACATCTTCGCGACCGTCGACGGCTTGCGGGCGGCCGGTGTCCCGCTGATGGCCGCGCCGCCAGGCACGTATTACGAGATGCTGGAAGGGCGTATCCCGGGCCACGGCCAGGACGTGGAAGCGCTGAAGGCACGCGGCCTGCTCGTCGACGGCACCGTGGAGGACGGTAATCAGCGGTTGCTGCTGCAGATCTTCTCCGAGACGCAGCTGGGGCCCGTGTTCTTCGAATTCATCCAGCGCAAGGGTGACGAGGGCTTCGGCGAAGGTAACTTCAAGGCGCTGTTCGAATCGATCGAGCGCGACCAGCTCAAGCGCGGGGCGCTCAAGACCGCCGCGTAACCATCGTTATCGGCGCCGTCGTAGGGTGGACGGCTCGCCGTCCACGCGTCCAACAAGCGCATGTTTGGACGAAAAGCACGCCGGTGCGATGCCAACGTGTCTTGAACGCGTGGACGGCGGAGCCGTCCACCCTACAAAACCCTCATCAATTCAGCATGTTGGCGCTTCTCCAAGAACGCTCGTTCGTTTCATTTCCAGTCAAATAATGCCGCAACCTCAAACTGTTGCGCGCATGTCTCATTCCAGCGTTTCCCACAAATTTCACGCAAATTTGTAACCAAAAAACGCTGAGCACACACTAGAATTTCCGTACGGCACTAATGCCGATCGACTTTCAGTAACCGAACCGGCTCGGCCACCCACGGTGGCGCACGTCGCCGTTCACGAACCCCGACTACCGACACCATGAGCACCCGACACCGTCCGGCCCTCGCGCCGACCCGGCGCCTCGCCCCGTTTGCCTGCCTGCTGGCCGCCTGCACCTTCGCGCACGCGGGCGAAGCGACGCCCGACGCACCGATCACCGCGGAGACGCCGACGGCCGAGAGCCCGCTGAGCGCGACGGTGTCCGTCAGCTCGCAATACATCTCGCGCGGCATCCGCCAGACGTGGGGCCGGCCGGCCGCGATGGCCGCCGTCGACTACGCGCATCCGAGCGGCTGGTCGGCGGGCACGTCCGTCATCAACGTCGACGACCGCTTCATCGAGAAGGGTTCCGTCGAATGGGACCTGTACGGCGGCTACAGCGGCAATGCCGGCCCCATCGGCTGGTCCGCGATGGTCTACTGGTACAAATACCCGGGCGCCCGCATCAGCGCGACGGATACGTCGTTCGACTATGGCGAGCTGTCCGGCGGCATCAGCTGGAAGTCGCTGTACGCCCGCTACAACTACACGTTCAGCCGCGATTTCTTCGGCATCCAGAACGCCCGCGGCACGGGCTACCTGGACGTCGGTGCCGACCAGCCGCTGACCAAGTCGCTGACGTTGAACCTGCACGCGGGCGACGGCCGCGTGGCCGGCAGCGGCAACGGCATCTGGGACTGGCGCGACGTCAAGGCCGGCCTGACCCACAAGCTCGAGGACGGCTGGACCGTCGCCGTGAACTACACCCGCGCGCTGGGCGCGACGGGCGTCTATGACCGCTACACGACGGGCGTGCCCCGTTCCGACGGCCACCTGGCCGTGTCGAACGTCGCGCGGCGCGCCATCGTGCTGTCGCTGACCCGCAAATTCTAGGAGAATCCATGAACCGCACCCCCCTGTCGTCGCTGTCCCTGACGGCGAAGATCTGCGCCACGGCCACCACGCTCGTCGTGCTGAGCCTCGCGGTCACGTCCGCCGTCATCGCCGTGCGCAGCAGCGATTCCGCCGAAGACGCGAGCATGCACCTCGCGCGCACGTCCGCGCGCGAAGCAGCCGCCGCCGTGCAGGCGCAGCTCGGGGCCAAGCTGGGCGCCGTCGCCAACCTCGCCGGCGCCATGAGCACGCTGCGCGCGGGCGACATCGCGCCCACCCGCGAGCAGTCCGCCGCGATGACCCAGGCGACGATCCGCGGTTCGGGCGACTTCATCGGCGGCGCCGTGACGTGGGAACCGAACGCGCTGGACGGCAAGGACGCCGACTACGCGGGCAAGGGCCCCGAATACGATGCGACGGGCCGCTACATGCCGTATTACACGCGCAACACGGACGGCACCATGCACGTGGAACCCATCGTGTGGCCGACGACGCCGGGCGCGAACGACTGGTACGACATCCCGAAGCGCACCGGCAAGGTGTTCTTCACGGAGCCGTACACGTATCCCGTCAACGGCAAGGACATCATGATGGCGTCGCTCGTCGCGCCGATCCTCGTCAAGGGCGAGTTCCGCGGCACGGCCAGCGCCGACTTCCAATTGACGCACCTGGGCGAGATCCTCGGCGCGATCCGCGTCCTCGATGGCGGCCACTTGTCGCTCGTGTCGAACGGCGGCCTGTACGCGAGCAACCCGGATGCGGCGAAGACCGGCAAGAAGGCCGCCGACCTGCCGGCCGCCGCGCTGGCCGCCGTGCGCGCGGGCCGGACGTACGAATTCGTCGACGGCGCCCACATGGTGCACCTGCTGCAGCCGCTCCGGCTGCACGAGGACATCGCGCCGTGGGCCATCCAGCTCACATTCCCGCAGAGCGTGGCGACGGCCAGCGCGCGCCAGCTGATCGGCTATTCGCTGTTCGCGTCGCTGATCTGCGCGATCGTCGCCGCGATCGTGATGGTCGCCGTGCAGCGCCGCCTGACCCGCCCGCTGCGCGTGCTCGGCGCCACGATGACGGACCTGGCCGGCGGCAATGCCGACCTGTCGGCCCGCCTCGACGCGCGCGGCCACGACGAACTGGCCCTCATCGCCGCCGGCTTCAACGGCTTCGTGGCAAAAATCCAGGACGTCCTCGTGCAGGTGCGCGCGAGCGCCGGCAGTGTGGCCGCCGCGAGCGTCGAGATCAGCCAGGGCAATATGGACCTGTCGGGCCGCACGGAGCAGCAGGCCGGCGCGCTCGAAGAGACGGCGGCGTCGATGGAACAGCTGACGTCGACCGTGAAGCAGAACGCGGACAATGCCCGCCAGGCGAACCAGCTCGCGTTGTCGGCGTCGGAGACGGCGCAGCGCGGCGGCGCCGTCGTCGCGGAAGTCGTCGGGACGATGGCCGCGATCGACACGGCATCGCGCAGGGTCGTGGACATCATCGGCGTGATCGACAGCATCGCGTTCCAGACGAACATCCTCGCGCTGAACGCGGCCGTCGAGGCGGCGCGTGCGGGCGAACAGGGCCGCGGCTTCGCGGTCGTCGCGTCCGAGGTGCGGGCGCTGGCCCAGCGCAGCGCCGGCGCCGCGAAGGAAATCAAGACCCTGATCGGCGACGCATCCGGCAAAGTGGAGGCGGGCAGCGCGCTCGTGCAGGACGCCGGCCGAACGATGGCCGACGTCGTCGCCAGCGTGCGCCAGGTGAGCGACATCGTCGCCGAGATCACGGCCGCCAGCGCGGAACAGAGCACGGGCATCGGCCACGTCAACCAGGCCATCGTGCAGATGGACGGCACGACGCAGCAGAATGCAGCGCTCGTGGAAGAAGCGGCCGCCGCGGCCGACAGCCTGCATCAACAGGCCGAGCTGCTCGTGGCCCTCGTCGGCGAATTCCGCCTCGATGGCGTCGAGGCTGCGAGCGCGCCGGCTCGTGCCGCGCTGGGCGCGCCGGCACCGCGCAAACTGCTGGCCGCGGCCTGACCGCAAGGCGCTGCGCGTCGCCGGCAACTGGTCTACACTTGCGGATCCAACGATCCGGAGCAGACCGATGTCCAAGCGCGCAGCCCCGCCCACCCACCGACTTGTCCCCGCGCTGGCGGCGCTCGCGTGCGGCCTCGCCCTCGCGACGGGCGCCGCCGCGGCACCGCCGGCGCTGTCCGTCTCTGGCATCCCCGCATTGAGCGACGCGATGCTGTCCTCCGATTACTGGATCCACCGCGCCGCCGCGCCGGACGCGGTGCTGCTCGATGCGCGGGCCACGGCGGCCCAGCGCGCCGCGGCGTACGCTCCTGGCGGCGGTTTCATCGACATCCGCCATCTGCCCGCGCCCCTCACGCACGACGCGGTCGTGGACTGGATCCGCCAGGCGGAGCAATCGCCCGTCAAACTTGCCGTCGACGACATGGGGCGCCCCGTCGGCGCGGATACGCTGCAATCCCTGCGCGACAACAAGGCCGCGAACCGCATCGCCGCCACGGCGCCGGCCCGCTACGGCCTGGCCGTGCGCCGTGCCGCGATGCGCACGCTGCCGTCGGACCGCGCGTTCTACGCGGCCGCCGACCAGCGCGACTACGAAAGCCTGACCGCCGGCACGCTGTTCCCCGGCGAACCCCTGCTCATCGCGCACGCGAGCGCGGACGGGCGCTGGCTGCTCGCCGTGACGACGCAGGGTCCGGCCTGGGTGCACCGCGACGACATCGCCGAAGGCGCGGCCGACGCCGTGTTCGGCTATGCGGACAAGGCACCGGGCCGCGTCGTCACGGGCGACCACGTCCGCACCGTCTTTACGCCGGAGCTGCCGGCCGTCTCGGCACTGGATCTCGACATGGGCGTCGCGCTGCCACGTGCGGACGTGGCGGCGGACGCCCCCGTCAACGGCGCGAGCCCGTACGCATCGTGGGCCGTGCAGCTGCCAGTGCGCGAAGCCGACGGCACGCTGGCGTTCCGTCCCGCGCTGATCCGGCGCAGCGCCGACACCGCGCCGGGCTATCTGCCGCTCACGCGCGCCAACATCATCCGGCAGGCCTTCAAATTCCTCGGCGAGCGCTATGGCTGGGGCCACCAGTTCGACGCCCGCGATTGCAGTCGCCTCGTCAGCGAAACCTACCGCAGCACGGGCATCCTGCTGCAGCACAGCTCCGCGCTGCAGGGCACGACGACGGCCGTGCGCCACCGCCTGTTCACGGACAAGGACACGCACGCATCGCGCGTGGAGGCGCTGCGGCAGGCGCAGGTCGGCGACCTCGTCGTCGTGCCGGGCCACGTCCTGATGATCATCGGTCACGTCGACGGTGAGCCGTACGTGATCCAGGATGTGCCATATGCCGTGTTCAAGGATCCGGCCAGCGGGCAGATGCGCCGCACGAAGCTGAACCAGGTGTCCGTGACGCCGCTGCTGCCGCTGTACGCGGACGACACGACGTTGTACGTGGACGCGATGACGAGCCTCGTGCAGCCGACGCGGCGCTGACCGGCCGGCTACGCGCCCTGCGCGTTGCTGCTATGCTTCGGACGGCGCGGCCCGCCGGGGTCGCATCTAATATGAAGTCGCCGTAGGAGGTCGCGTGCTGCTCGCGTTTGCCGTTTTACTCGTATTCCAGTGTCTCGGAGAAGGGCTCGTATTCCTGACCGGGTTCCCGGTGCCCGGTCCCGTCGCCGGCATGCTGCTGTTGCTCGTGGCGCTCGTCGCGTATCCGCGGCTGCACGAGACCGTCGAGGCGGGCGCCAACGAGCTGCTGCGCCATTTGTCGCTGCTGTTCGTGCCAGCCGGTGTCGGGATCGTCGTGGCGGCCGCCAGCGGCAACGGGCACTGGCTGGCGATCTGCGCGGCGGTCGTCGGCAGCACGTTGCTCACCTTGGCCGTCACGGCGCTCGTGCTGCAGGCGCTGACACCCGCGCACAAGAAGGGGCGGGGCGATGTTTAGTTTCCACGAACTCACCCATTTCTGGGTCTACCTGTCGGCCTCGCCCCTGCTGGGCCTGACCGTCACGTTGTGCGCCTATCTATTCGCGCAATGGGTGTACGCGCGCTGCGGGTTTTCGCCGCTGGCGAATCCCGTCGCCATCGCGATCGCGCTCGTGAGCCTGGTGCTCGCGGCGAGCGGGATGTCGTACCAGCGCTATTTCGCCGGTGCGCAATTCGTCCACTTCCTGCTGGGGCCCGCCACCGTCGCCCTCGCAGTGCCGCTCGCGCGCCAGGTGCCGCGGCTGCGGCGCAGCCTGTTTCCCCTCGCGTGCGCGCTGCTGTGCGGCTGCGTCACGGCGATCGTCAGCGCCGTCGGCATCGCCATGCTGATGGGCGCGTCGCCGGAACTCGCGCGGTCGCTGGGGCCGAAGTCGGCCACCTCGCCCATCGCGATGGCCATCTCCGAACACCTGGGCGGCCTGCCGGCGCTGACCGCCGTCCTCGTCGTCGGCACCGGCATCTTCGGCGCCGCCACGGCGCGCTTCCTGATGGCCGCGCTGCGGATCGAGTCGCAGGCGGCGCAGGGCCTCGCGCTGGGCGTCGCCGCGCACGGCATCGGCACGGCGCGTGCGTTCCAGGTCAGCCCGGAGATGGGCGCCTATGCGGGCCTCGGCATGGGTTTGAACGGTGTGCTCACGGCCTTGCTGGCACCGTGGCTCGTGCCGCTGCTGCTCGGCTGGTTCGGCCAATGAGAAACCCGCCACCGCGCGCGGACGCGGTGGCGGGCGAGGCGAGGACACGAGGTCCCGCCGGGGAGCGCATGCGGCTTGCGCCGCTGCGGCAGGAACGGTAACGCAGCGGCTCGCGCCGCAGCGGAAACTTCAAGCCGGCTGCTTGCGCGTGAACGCGCGCGCGGCGAACAGGGCGCTCGCGACGCCCACGACGATGGCGGCCGTGCTGCCGGAGAAGGCGACGGCCGTGTTCTTCGCGATCTTGCCGGCCTTCGGCGTCACCAGTTCCAGGCGGCGCTTCGTCATCTGCACGCCCAGCTCGGACAGGCGGTCACGGCTCAGCGCCTGCTCCGCTTCCGGCAGCAACACCGTTTCCTCGTCGGCCACGTGGTGCTGCACGTCGCGCATCAGTTCGAACACGAGGTCGTCGTGGCGCGGCGATGTCGGATCGGTGCGGCGCAATTCCGCGATGACGGCGCGCATCTCGTCATGTTCCGGCACGCTCTTGTCCATGACTTTCTGGTCGTGGGTGCGTTCGCGCATGACGGGATAAAAGATTTCCTCTTCGAGCGTCGCGTGAATTTCCAGCGCGTCGCAGATCGTTTCGGCCAGCGCCTTCTTGACGCTCGGACGCTTGTCGCGGGTGTACTGGTGGAACGTCACCATCACGTGCGAGTGATCGAAACGGATCATGTCGGTGATGGACGGACTGAGTTTTTTCAGGGAAAACATGAGCGTCTCCTGTGTGCAGTGTCGTCGGGATAGATGCATGGTAGTGCGCGCGCTAGCGCTGCCGCGTAGGAGGGCGGCGCACCATCCTGTCGGCCGATGACGCATGGGATACGAGGTCCGGGCCTGCAATCGGCGTACCGTCGGTTCGGCAGGTCGTCGCTTCGACTCCTACACAGACACGGCTTCGTTTCTGACGTCGGCGTTCCGTAACACTGCGAAGATGACGGCAGGTCCGCGCGATCACGCAGAACGCGTGGCGCGCGGCCATCCAATCACACTCTGGAGGGATCGGAATGTTTGCACACAACAAGCGCCTGCAATACACCGTGCGCGTCAATGAGCCGAATCCGGGTCTGGCCAACCTCATGCTCGAACAGTTCGGCGGCCCGCAGGGCGAACTGGCCGCCGCGATGCGCTACTTCACCCAGGCCGTCAGCGAGGACGATCCGGGCCGCAAGGACATGCTGTTCGACATCGCGACGGAAGAACTGAGCCACCTCGAGGTGATCGGCCACATCGTCGCCATGCTGAACAAGGGCGCGAAGGGCGAGCTCGCGGAAGCCGTCGACAGCGAGGCCGACCTGTACAAGAAGATCCAGGGTGCCGGCAACGACAGCCACGTGACGCAAGTGCTGTACGGCGGCGGCCCCGCGCTCGTGAACTCGGCCGGCGTGCCGTGGACGTCGGCCTATATCGACACGATCGGCGAGCCGACGGCCGACCTGCGCTCCAACATCGCCGCCGAGGCGCGCGCCAAGATCGTCTACGAGCGCCTGATCGCGCTGACGGACGACCCCGGCGTGAAGGAGGCGCTGGGCTTCTTGATGACGCGCGAGATCGCGCACCAGAAATCGTTCGAGAAGGCGCTGTACGCGATCACCCCGAATTTCCCTCCGGGGAAAATGCCGGGCGACCCGCGCTTCGCCAACACGTATTTCAATATGTCGCAGGGTCCCGGTGAGGTGCGCGGTCCGTGGAACCAGGGCGAGAACTGGGACTTCGTGACGGACCGCGACAAGCAGATAGCCGTCGACGGCGGCTCGGGCGAGGCGGAGGTCAAGCTGCCGGCCAAGGACGTCGACATTCTGCGCCAAATGGCCGAGCGGACGATGTCCGATCCGGGCTCCGACCCGCAGACCGGGGCGGAACTGGGCATGGGAAACCAGACCCTGGCCGACGGCCGGACCGTGAGCCCGGGGGTAAAGCCGAGCCCCGGGTCGCCGCCGCTGCACTGATGCCGCTAATCCATCCGTTCAGGCGGCGCCCGCCTGGACGGATGGCCGGCGCGCCGACGAGGCGAGCCACGCCGCGTCGGCGAACGGCATCGGTTTTCCGAACAGCCAGCCCTGGGCGTAGTGCACGTCGTGGGTGCGCAGGAACGCCGCCTGCGCTTCGCTCTCGACACCTTCCGCGATCATTCGCAGGTCGAGCGTGCGGGCCATCGCCATGATGTGGCCGACGACCTGGCTCGTCGGCGCGTCCGTGCCGATCGCCTCGATGAAGGAACGGTCGATCTTGAGGAAGTCCAGGTCGAGCGTTTCCAGATACGACAGGCTCGAATAGCCGGTGCCGAAATCGTCGATCGCGACTTCGATGCCGCGCCCGCGCAGCGCCGCGATGACGGTGCGGGCCGAATCGAGGTCGAGGAAGCCGCGCTCGGTGATTTCCACGATCAGGTTCGCCGGCCGCGCTCCTGTGCGCGCCAGGAACGTGTCGATCGCGTCCACGATCGCGTGGGAGCGCAAGTCGGCCGGCGCCAGGTTGATCCCGATGTGGAACTCCGGGTGGCGCGCCAGGTAGCCACCGGCGTCCCTTTCGACGAGCTCCAGCACGCGCGCCGTCACGCGCGTGATGAGGCCCGACTGCTCGGCGACGGGAATGAAGAGGTCGGGCCCGATGAGTTCCCCGGTCGGGCGGCGCCAGCGCAGCAGAGCTTCCGCGCCGACGCAGGCGCCGGCACGCAGGTCGAAGAGCGGCTGGTACAGCAAGACGAACTCGTCGCGGCGCAGCCCGGCGCGCAGCGCCGCCGCCATCGACGTCTGGCGGCGCGCCAGCAGCAGGATCGCCGCGGCGGCGGCGAGGCCGGCGAACAGCCCCACGGGAACGAGGCGGCGGGTCGTCGTCGCGACGCGCTGTTCCAGGTGATGCGCAGGCACCGCGGCAACAGCCGCCGTCGACACGAAGCGCTGCGAGCGGACCATCGCGACGAGCCGGTCTCCGGCAACGAAGGTGACGGCATCGCGCGTGCCCAGGCGCGCGAGCCACGCGGGATCCACGCGGCCGCGCGCCATCAGCGTGCGTCCGGCCTCCAGGTGCAGTACCTCCAGCGTGACGTCCGGCACGGCCGTCCAGATGTCGAGCGGCAGGTCGCGGTGCACGAGGACGATGATGCCGCCGCGCGCGAGGCCCAGCAGCGGGTTCGGTCCGCCGGCCACGAGCGGCACGACGTCGTACACGAAGACGCCGCGCGACGTGCGGAACGCGGGCTTGTCGAGGGCCACCGGCGGACCGCCCTGCGAGGAACATTCCATCGTGCCGTCGCGCACATGGCCGACGGCTTGTATATAGCTGGACGTGAGGTCGATTTCGCGCATCGCGGCTCGGGCGCGTTCCGTGCACGAGGCCAGGCCGGCGCGTTCCAGCTGCACGATGGCGTCCAGCGCCTGGCCCACCGTCTCGTCCGTACGATGCAGCACGTCTTGCGCATAATTCAGCGCGAGGCCGGCTTCCGTGTCGTAGGCCTGCCGCCGCGCTTCGTGCAACGCGAGCCACGGCGGCCCGGCCGCCGCCAGCGCGGCCGCCAGCAGGGTCAGGACGAACGTCGCCCGTCTGCGCATCGCTCCTCCGTCGTCTTTCTCTTGTTATCGGGGGTGTTCAGTATAGCCGCCGGGGCGGCGGCCGCAAAAAAATGCCCCGGCGAACCGGGGCATAAGCTCTGCTTCCTTCAAACAGTGAATCAGTTGCGGATCTCCAGCGCCCGGTTCAGGCTCAGCGCGGCCAGCGATCCGACGGCGCCGGACAGCAGGTACAGGCTGACGTAGCCCAGGCCGAAGTTCGCCGCGAGGCCCAGCGCCACGAGCGGGGCGAAGGCTGCGCCCACGAGCCAGGCGAGGTCGGACGTCAGCGCGGCGCCCGTGTAGCGGTACTGCGGCAGGAAGTTCGACGTCACGGCGCCGGAGGCCTGGCCGTACGACAGGCCCAGCAGCAGGAAGCCGATGAGGATGAACGCGTTCTGGCCGGCCACGCCGCCGTCCATCAACGTCGGGATGAAACCGGAGAACAGGGCGATCAGCGCGGCCAAGGTGCCCAGCGTGTTGCGGCGGCCGAATTTGTCGGCGATGAGGCCGGAGGCCAGCACGCCCACGATGCCCAGCCCCGCGCCCATGATCTGGACCTGCAGGAAGTCGGCCATCGAGCGGGTGTCATAGAGCTGGATCCACGACAGGGGGAATACGGTGACAAGGTGGAACAGCGCATAGCTGCACAGGGCGGCGAGGGCGCCGATGACGATGTTCGTACCCTGGTTGCCGATCACTTCGCGGGCCGGGGCCGGGTCGAGCTCATGCTCGTCCAGCAGGTGCGTGTAGTCCGGCGTCGAGACGAGGCGCAGGCGGGCGAAGAGGGCGACGACGTTGATCGCGAACGCCACGTAGAACGGGTAGCGCCAGCCCCACACGAGGAAATCGTCCTGCGACAGCTGCGCCATCAGGTAGGAAAACAGCCCCGCCGCGATGATGAATCCCGTTGGTGCGCCAAGTTGTCCCAACATCGCGTACCATCCCCGCTTGTTCTCGGGTGCGTTCAGTGCGAGCAGCGACGGCAGCCCGTCCCACGACCCGCCCTGGGCCACGCCCTGGCCGATGCGCAGGATGGCCAGCGAGACGATCGACCACTCGCCCCAGCGGGAGTACGTGGGCAGCATCGAGATGGCGACCGTCGCCGAGCCCATCAGGAACAGCGCGATCGTCAGCTTGATCTCGCGGCTGTAATGACGCTGGATTGCCATGAAGACAAGTGACGCGATCGGTCGCGCGACGTACGCCAGCGCGAAGATGGCGAAGGAATACAGCGTGCCCTCCAGCCGGTCGGCGAACGGGAAGAACACGGCGGGAAACACGAGCACCGAAGCGATCGCATAAACAAAGAAGTCGAAGTATTCGGAAGCGCGGCCGATGACGACACCGACCGCGATCTCGCCCGGGGCAATGTTCGTGTCGCGGGTGTTGATGTTCCGGGCCCCGGAGTGGGGTGCTGTGATGGGAGCGGCTCCTGCGCCGCCGTAGGTATTCGGGGTGCCTTGCATGTCTTCGTCTCCTTATTTGCCGACGGCCCTTGGCCCCTCAAAAAAGCTGCAAAACGGATAAGGGTAGGACAAAACGTCCAATCGCCAAACGCACGCCGTTGGCGTTACATTAGCATGTTATTTTTCCCATGTAACGTAAAACACAAAGCATGATTCCAAAGACCCTCCGTCGCGGAGTGTTCCTCTCCCCACTGTTAGCGGCCCTTGCCGGCTGCAACACGGTGGTGATGAACCCTTCCGGTGACATCGCCAAGCAAGAGGCGGATCTGATCGTCGTTTCGGTGATCCTGATGCTGCTGATTATCGTCCCCGTGATGATCCTGATTATCTGGTTTGCCCGTAAATACCGCGCGAGCAATACCGAAGCGGCCTACGAGCCGGACTGGGACCACTCGACCAAGCTGGAACTGGTCATCTGGGGCGCGCCCCTGCTGATCATCATCGTGCTGGGTCTCGTGACCTGGATCTCGACGCACAAGCTCGATCCGTACCGCCCGCTGGACCGCCTCGCCGAAGGCCGCCCGGTGCCCGCGTCGGCCAAGCCGCTCGTGATCGAGGCCGTGGCGATGGACTGGAAATGGCTGTTCATCTATCCGGAGCAGGGCATCGCCACCGTGAACGAACTGGTCGTCCCCACCGACGTGCCGGTGCGCTTCAAGATCAGCGCGACGTCGGTCATGAATGCGTTCTACGTGCCGGAACTCGCGGGCATGATCTACGCGATGCCGGGCATGGAAACGACCTTGAACGCCGTGCAGAACAAGCCGATCCAGTCGGTGGGCTTCTCCGCCAACTACAGCGGCGCCGGTTACTCGGACATGCGCTTCGGCTACCGTGGCGTGCCCCAGGGCGATTTCAATAGCTGGGTACAGTCGGTCAAGACCGGCAGCGGCGCCAAGCTCGACCGCGCGAACTACCTGACGCTCGAAAAGCCGAGCATCAAGGAGCCGGTGCACCGCTATGCGGCCGTCGACGACGACCTCTACTATCGCGTCCTGAACCGCTGCGTCGCCGACGGCGTCGTCTGCCAGGACAAGATGATGAACGAGGACGCCAAGAAGGCCCGCGAAATGGCGATGCGCAACATGCCACAACACGCGGCAGCGACCCGCCTGGCCCAGGCCAACGGCGAGGTCTGCACCACGCCCAATGATTCCGTAAAGAAGAAGTAATCATGCACGAGCAATTTGACTTAGCGAAGTTGATCTTCGGTCGGCTCAGCTGGGAAGCGATTCCCTACCACGAGCCGATCCTGATCGGTACCTTTATCATGGTGGCACTGGGCGGCATCGTCGGCCTGGCGCTCCTGACCAAATTCAAGCTGTGGGGCTACCTCTGGAACGAGTGGTTCACCAGCATCGACCACAAGAAGATCGGCATCATGTACATGGTGCTGGGTCTCGTGATGTTCCTGCGCGGCTTCGCCGACGCGCTGATGATGCGCGCCCAGCAGGCGTTCTCGTTCGGCGATTCGCACGGCTTCCTGCCGCCGCACCACTACGACCAGGTCTTCACCGCCCACGGCGTGATCATGATTTTCTTCGTGGCGATGCCATTCGTGACGGGCCTGATGAACTACGTCGTGCCGCTGCAGATCGGCGCGCGCGACGTGGCGTTCCCGTTCCTGAACAACTTCTCGTTCTGGATGACGACGGCCGGCGCGATCCTCGTGATGGCTTCGCTGTTCGTCGGTGAATTCGCCCGTACCGGCTGGCTGGCGTTCCCGCCGCTGTCCGGCATCCTGGCGAGTCCGGACGTGGGCGTCGACTACTACATCTGGTCATTGCAGGTGGCGGGTGTCGGCACATTGCTGTCAGGCGTGAACCTGGTCGTCACCATCGTCAAGATGCGCGCACCAGGCATGGACCTGATGAAGATGCCGGTGTTCACCTGGACCGCCCTGTGCACCAACATCCTGATCGTGATGGCCTTCCCGATCCTGACCGCCACCCTGGCCATGCTGGGCCTGGACCGTCTGTTCGACACGCACTTCTTCACGAACGAACTGGGCGGCAATGCCATGATGTACGTGAACCTGATCTGGATCTGGGGCCACCCCGAGGTCTACATCCTGATCCTGCCGGCGTTCGGCATCTACTCGGAAGTCGTCGCGACGTTCTGCAACAAACGCCTGTTCGGCTACTCGTCGATGGTCTATGCGACCGTCGTGATCATGGTCCTGTCGTACCTCGTGTGGCTGCACCACTTCTTCACGATGGGTTCGGGCGCGAGCGTGAACTCGTTCTTCGGCATCACGACGATGATCATCTCGATCCCGACCGGCGCCAAGATCTTCAACTGGCTGTTCACCATGTACAAGGGCCGCATCCGCTATGAACTGCCGATGATGTGGACCGTGTCGTTCATGATCACCTTCATCATCGGCGGCATGACCGGCGTGATGCTGGCGATCCCGTCGGCCGACTTCGTGCTGCACAACTCGCTGTTCCTGATCGCCCACTTCCACAACGTCATCATCGGCGGCGTGCTGTTCGGCCTGTTCGCGGGTGTCAACTACTGGTGGCCGAAGATGTTCGGCTTCCGCCTGGACCGCAAGTGGGGCGTGTACTCGTTCTGGCTGTGGTCGATCGGCTTCTGGGTCGCGTTCACCCCGCCGTACATCCTCGGCTTCATGGGCGTGACCCGCCGCATGAGCCACTTCGACGACCCGTCGATCCACTACCTGTTCCAGATCTCGCTGCTGGGCACCCTGATGATCGCCGCCGGTATCGGCTGCCTGTTGATGCAGATCTTCGTGTCGATCCTGAACCGCAAGGCACTGGCCGACGTCACGGGCGACCCGTGGAATGGCCGCACGCTGGAATGGTCGACGTCGTCGCCGCCGCCGGACTACAACTTCGCGTTCACCCCGGTCGTGCACGACAACGACACGTGGGCCGACATGAAGAAGAACGGCTACAAGCGTCCGCTGAAGGACTACGTCGCCATCCACATGCCGAAGAACACGTGGGCCGGTCCGGTCATCCCTGGCATCACGTTCGTGATGGCATTCGGCATCATCTGGCACATGTGGCTGCTGGTGGGCCTGACCTTCGTCGGCATGCTCGCCGTCGCCATCTACCACACGTTCGATTACAAACGCGACTTCTACATCCCGGCGGACGAAGTGACCCGCACGGAAGAAGAACGCACCCGTTTGCTGGAAGCCCATGTCTGACATTAACGTAACCCACGCCGGCGCCGCGAGCGCCGACCCGAGCTCGCGCTATTACGTGCGCGAGCACCATCCGGAAAACGGCACCTTGCTCGGTTTCTGGATCTACCTGATGAGCGACTGCCTCATCTTCGCCTGCCT
Source organism: Massilia pinisoli (assembly GCF_024753285.1). Classification (GTDB taxonomy): domain Bacteria; phylum Pseudomonadota; class Gammaproteobacteria; order Burkholderiales; family Burkholderiaceae_D; genus Telluria; species Telluria pinisoli. The sequence goes on from NZ_JANUGW010000001.1 coordinate 264,789, forward strand.
GTTCGCGACGTATGCGGTCCTCGGCCGCAACTACGCGGGCGGTCCGTCGGGCGCCGAGATCTTCGAACTGCCGACCGTCGCCCTGAACACGGCGTTCCTGCTGTTCTCGTCGATCACGTACGGCTTCGCCATGCTGGCCGCGCAGAAGAAGAACGTGAAGGGCACCCAGATGTGGCTGCTCGTCACGGGCATCTTCGGCGCCTGCTTCCTGTTCCTGGAACTGCAGGAATTCGCGCACCTGATCCACGAAGGCAACGGCCCGTGGCGTTCGGGCTTCCTGACCGCGTTCTTCTCGCTGGTCGGCACGCACGGCCTGCACGTGACCTTCGGTATCGTGTGGCTCGTCACGCTGATGGTCCAGGTCGGCAAGCACGGCATCAACGCCGCCAACTACCGCCGCCTCGCCTGCCTGTCGATGTTCTGGCACTTCCTGGACGTCATCTGGATCGGCGTGTTCACCTATGTCTACCTGATGGGAGTTCTGCCATGAGCGATCTTCACCACGCCCACGGCCACCACGACCACCATGGTCACGGCCACCACGACGACGACCACCTGCATGCCCACGGCAGCTTCAAGGATTACACGATCGGCTTCATCCTGTCCGTGATCCTGACGGCGATCCCGTTCTGGGTCGTGATGACCCACCAGCTGGCACCGGGCACGACGAAATTCGTCATCCTCGGCTTCGCCGCCGTGCAGGTCGTCGTGCACATGGTGTACTTCCTGCACATGAACTCGAAGTCGGAAGGCGGCTGGAACATGATGGCGCTGATCCTCACCGTCATCCTGCTGTTCATCGTGCTGACCGGCTCGGTCTGGGTCATGTACCACATGAACGCCAACATGATGCCCAATATGGGCAACGACGGCGGCGCGGTACACGGCATGCACGACATGCAGTAATGGCGAGGGACGATTCCGCGGCAGCGCCGGCCCGCCGGCACCGGGTTGCTTCTCCGTTGCTGGCGGCGAGCGCGCTGCTGCTGATCGTCCTCTTTGCCGGTCTGGGCACCTGGCAGGTCTACCGCCTGCAATGGAAACTGGACCTCATCGCACGCGTGAACGCACGCGTGCACGCCGCCCCGGCGCCTCCGCCGCCGCGCGAACGCTGGGCCGGCATCACTCCCGCTTCCGACGAGTACCGCCACGTCGCGCTGCGCGGAACTTATCTCTACGATCTCACGACCCCCATCCAGGCCCTCACGGAAGAGGGCAGCGGCTACTGGCTGCTCACGCCGATGTGCACGGCGGAGGGCGCGATCGTCATCGTCAACCGCGGCTTCATTCCCGCCGAGCTGGGCGCACGCACGCGCTACACGCCGCGGCGCGCATCCGGCGATCCCTGTGCGGACGCCCATGGCGCTGCGGCTGACGTCACGGGGCTGCTGCGCGCGAGCGAGCATGGCGGCGCCTTCACACGGACGAACGACCCGGCCGCGGGCCGCTGGTACACGCGCGACGTGGGCGCCATCGCCGCCGCGCGAGGACTCGTCGGTGCGCGCGCCGTAGCACCGTTCTTCGTCGATGCGGCCGCGCGCCAGAATCCGCCGGACAGTCCCGACCAGCCCGTCGGCGGCCTCACCGTCGTGAATTTCCCGAACAGCCACCTCGTGTACGCCATCACTTGGTATGCTCTCGGTTTGATGGTCGCAGGCGCATGGTGGTGGGTCGCGCGCGGCCACGGCCGGGAACACGAGGACGATGAACGACACGACTGATCTGTTGAAGCGCATGGTCGAGCGGGGCGCCGACAAGGCTGTCGACGCCGTGGCGCAGCGCGCCCGCACGGCGTCCGCCGCCGACGTCGAATACGTCGCGGGCCACAAGAACATGCTGCAGCTGATCGAGCTGCGCTGGATCGCCGTCATCGGCCAGGTCACGACCATCGCCGGCGCGATCCTCGTGTTCGACGTGCGGCTGCCGCTCGTGCAGATGCTCGAGGTGCTCGCGTGCCTGATCGCCTTCAACATCGCCAGCCATCTGCGCTGGCACGAACACCGGCCCGTCACGAACAGCGAGTTGTTCCTCGCCTTGCTCGTCGACGTGGCCAGCCTCACGATGCAGCTGTACCTGTCCGGCGGAACGACGAACCCGTTCGCGTTCCTGTACCTGCTGCAGGTGATCCTGTCCGCGGTGCTGCTGGAAGCGTGGTCCACGTGGACCATCGTCGCCATCACGCTCGCGTGCCTCGCGGGCCTGTCCGTGTTCGCGAAGCCGCTCGCGCTGCCGTTCGACCACGCGCGCGGCATCTCGAGCCTGTACGTGCAGGGCATGCTGATCTGCTTCACGTTGAACGCGGCGCTGCTCGTCGTGTTCATCTCGCGCATCACGAACACGTTGAAGGGCAAGGCCGCGCAGCTTGCCGACCTGCGCCAGCGCGCCGCGGAGGAAGAGCACATCGTCAGGATGGGCCTCCTCGCGTCGGGCGCCGCGCACGAACTGGGGACGCCATTGGCGACGCTGTCCGTGATCCTCGGCGACTGGAAGCGCATGCGCGAATTCAAGGCGAACCCCGACCTGCTGGATGAGATCACGGAAATGGAAACGCAGCTCAAGCGCTGCAAGTCCATCGTGAGCGGCATCCTGCTGTCGGCCGGCGAGGCGCGCGGTGAATCCGCGGTGCGTACGACGATCCGCGGCTTCCTCGACAAGCTCGTCGAGGAATGGCAGCACAGCCGGCCCGTGCGCGAATTCGACTACCGCAACCGCATCGAGCACGACCTGCCCGTCGCATTCGACTCCGCATTGAAACAAATGATCGACAACGTGCTGGACAACGCGCTGGAAGCCTCGCCCGACTGGGTCGGTGTGGAAGCGAAGGTGTCGGACGGCACGCTGGCACTGACCGTGCTCGATCGCGGCCCCGGCTTCGCCCCGGCGATGCTGGCCCAGTTCGGCAAACCGTACCAGTCCAGCAAAGGCCGCCCCGGCGGCGGCCTGGGCCTGTTCCTCGTCGTGAACGTGGCCCGCACCTTGGGCGGGACGGTGCAAGCGGTGAACCGCCCGGAAGGCGGCGCCGCCGTCACGCTGACGTTGCCGCTGTCCGCGATCGCGCTCGACAAGGATGTCCACCATGCCCCATGAAGAAGATGATGATGATCGCCTCCTGTTGATCATCGAAGACGACGACGCATTCGCCCGCACGCTGGGCCGCTCGTTCGAACGGCGCGGCTACAAGGTGCTGCAGGCGCCGGGCCTCGACGAGGCGCAGGAACTGCTGAAGGACCATACGCCCAACTATGCCGTCGTCGACCTGAAATTGAAGGGCAACAGCTCCGGGCTCGCGTGCGTGCAGATGCTGCATGCGCACGACCCGGACATGCAGATCGTCGTGCTGACGGGCTTCGCCAGCATCGGCACCGCCGTCGAGGCGATCAAGCTGGGCGCCTGCCAATACCTCGCGAAGCCGTCGAACACCGATGACATCGAAGCCGCGTTCGGCCACGTCGCGGGCAATACGGACCTGGAACTGACGAACCGCTCCACGTCGATCAAGACCCTGGAATGGGAACGCATCCACGCCGTGCTGGCCGAGACGGACTTCAACATCTCGGAAGCGGCGCGCCGGCTCGGCATGCACCGCCGCACGCTCGCGCGCAAGCTGGAAAAACAGCGCGTGAAGTAAGCGGCGCGCCCGTGCTACATTGCCGGCTTTACCGGACACACGCGATGACCCCTATGCTCCTCCAATCCCGCACCGGCGCGCTGGCCGCGGCGCTGCTGCTGGCCGGCTGTGCCGGCCTCGGCCCGCAGCAGCCGCCCGCAGCGGCGTTCGTCGTCATCGGCGCGGACGGCGCCGCGCAGGCACGCGCCATCACGACGGCACGCAGCTGCCCCGCGATCACCATCGACGGCCGCACGGCGCCGATGGCGGTGCGCGCGCCGTTCGGGCCGATCCCGGCGCGCGGCAAGGGCCATAGCGCGAGCTTTCATCCGGACGCGCCATCGAGCCCCGTCCTGTCTTGCGAGACGACGATCCCCGCTGGGAGCATGCACGTGGAAGTCGCCGGCCAGGCGCTGCCGCTGTCGAAGGCGGAGGTGACGCGCATCGTCGTGATCGGCGACACGGGCTGCCGCCTGAAGGGCAAGGAATTCCAGGACTGTAACGACCCGACCGCGTACCCGTTCGCGCGCGTGGCCGCGAGCGCGGCCGCGTGGAAGCCGGACCTCGTCGTGCACGTGGGCGACTATCACTACCGGGAAGACCCGTGTCCCGCGGACCGGCCCGGTTGCGCGGGCAGTCCGTACGGCTACGGCTGGGACGCGTGGAATGCCGATTTCTTCGCGCCCGGGCGCGCGCTGCTCGCGGCCGCGCCGTGGGTGCTCGCGCGCGGGAACCACGAGACGTGCGCGCGGGGCGGGCAGGGCTGGTGGCGCTTCCTCGACGCCCACGCCTACGACCCGGCCGCGAACTGCGACGATCCTGCCGCCGACGGCCGCGCGGACTACACGGATCCATACGCCGTCCCGCTCGGCGGCGACGCCCAGCTGATCGTGTTCGATACGGCGGACACGAACTGGAAAGGCTTTGCGCCCGGCGACGCGCGCATCCAGCGCTATGCCGAGACGTGGCGCAAGATCGACCGGCTGGCGCGGCAGCGGCGCCACAACATCGCCGTCGACCACCATCCGCTGTACGCGTTCGGCGCGACCCGCGATGCGAAGACGGATGCCGTCACGCTGTTCGGCGGCGACGCCGGCCTGACGCAGGCGTTCGGCGCACTCGACCCGCGCCTGCTGCCGTCGTCGATCGACGTGCTGCTGTCCGGCCACGTGCACTTATGGGAGCAGACGAGCTTTGCGACCGACCACCCGACACAGTTCGTCGCGGGCTTCGCCGGCACGGCGGAAGACATCGTCCCTTTGCCGCGCACGCCGCCGGCCGGGCAGTCGCCCGCGCCCGGCGCCGTGCTCGAGGCACTGAGCTCCTGGATCGACGGCTTCGGATTCATGACGATGGAGCGCACGGGTCCGGACACGTGGCGCGTCGTCGTCCACGACCGCGACGGCCGGGAGCGCAATACGTGCACCGTGACGGGACGCCATTCCCGCTGCGCCGTGCCGCAGGTGTGAAGGTGGCGTGCATAAACTACATTGCCACAAAAGTGATTGCCCGCGATACATCGCTTGTGTCACAATGAGCGTGTGAGCAGGGCAGCGTCCAGCCGCCCCGCGATCAGCGATGAGGATTGCTTGTTTGGGCCCGCGGTGCGCCGCGGGCCATTTTTCATGTGTGCGCGGCGCGCTACATCTGCGACAGCAGCACGTTGCCGCTGGCTTCGTCGGCTTCGAGCAGGGCGATCAGCTTGCCGAGGTCGTGCTCGAGGCGGGACAACGTGGCCGCGTCGAGCGCCGACAGCGCGTCCGGCAGCACGCCGGCAAAGGGCAGCGGCGCGCTGCCCAGCACGTCGGCCCCGGCCGGCTGGATGCGCAGCGACACGCTGCGGCGGTCCGTGCCTTCGCGGCTCGTCGCCACGAGGCCACGTTCGACGAGGCTCTTGATCAGGTTGCTGGCCGTGGACTGGTGGATGTCTAGCTCGCGCGCGAGGTCCGTCACGCCGATGCCGGGGCGGCGATCGATGACGGAGAGCGCCCACAGCTGGGCGCCGCCGACACCCGCCTCGCGCTCGACCTGGCGGAAATGGGTCTTGACGGCATTGAAGACAACGCGGAACTGGCGCAATACCCGGGTCGAAGGTGGCCCCGACGGCGGCGTGTCCGGCTCGGCGGCCGGGTTGGAATGAGAAGACGAGGACATGCAAGAATGATAGCGGAAAACCGGGCGGCCCGCCGCAAAATGACGATCAGACAACGCCACGCGCGGGCTCCACGATGAACGCGGCACCGGACCTGCGCCGCGAACTGGGCGACTGGCGCCTGTGGGCCGTGCGCGCCACGGTGATGCTGCTGGCCGGGGCGGCCGGCCTCACGGTCGTCTGGTTTTCCTGGCTCGCCGACCAGGCGTACGAGCGCTTCCTCGCGCTGCGCGCGCTCGCCTGGTGGAGTCCTCTCATCTGGACGCCCGCGTGCACGGCGCTCGTCGTCTGGTGCACCCGCCGTTACTTCCCGGGCGCCGCCGGCTCCGGCATCCCGCAAGTGATGGCCACCCTCGACACCAAAGTCGGCGACGCGGAGCGCGGCCTGTTCGTGTCGCTGCGCCTGACGATCGCCAAGATCCTGCTCACCGCCGGCGGCCTGCTGGGCGGGCTGTCGCTGGGCCGCGAAGGCCCGTCCGTGCAGATCGCGGCCGGCGTGATGCTGCAGGCCCGCCGGCTGATCCCATCCGGCAGCGCCGTCGGCATCCACGGCCTGCTCGTCGCGGGCGGCGCGGCCGGCATCGCGGCCGCGTTCAACACGCCGCTGGGCGGGGTCATGTTCGCGATCGAGGAATTGGCGCGTGCGCCGGAACAGCGCTCCAGCGGCCTGATCATTGCCGGCATCGTGCTGGCCGGTCTCGTCGGCGTCTCTGCGCACGGCGATGGCGCCTATTTCGGCGTCATCCACGCGCCGAGGGTAGGCCTGTGGCTGTTGCTGCCCGGCCTGCTCGTGGCGATCCTGTCCGGGCTGGCCGGCGGCCTGTTCTCGCGGCTGATGATCGCGTCGCTGTCGAGCGGCGGCAGGGACGTCGCCAGCCGGCTGCGCGCACGCCGGCCCGTGCTGTTCGCGGCCGTGTGCGGGCTCGCGGTCGCCATCATCGGCCTCGCGACGGACGGCGCCGCGTTCGGCTCCGGCTATGCGAGCACGCGCCACATGGTCGAGGGCAGCGCCGCGATGCCGTTCGCGTATGCACCTTTCAAATTCCTCGCCACGTGGCTGACGACGTGGGCCGGCGTACCGGCCGGCATCTTCGCGCCGTCGCTGGCGATCGGCGCCGCGTTCGGCAACGACGTCGCGCTGCTGTTGTACCACGCGCAGGTGCCCGCGCTGATCGCGCTCGGGATGGTCGGCTTCCTCGCGGCCGCCACGCAGGCACCGCTGACTGCCTTCATCATCGTGATGGAAATGGTCGACGGGCATGCCATGGTGTTGAGCCTGATGGCGTGCGCGCTGATCGCGTTCGCCGTCGCACGCCTCATCAGCCGGCCGTTGTACCCGACCTTGGCCAGGATGCAACTGGCCCGGATTCCGGCCCCGGTCGTGGCGCCGGAACCACTCGAAGAGGCGGACTGAAGCGGCACGGCAACAAGAGACGGTCGCGCATGCCCACTATGCTAGGATGGGGCATGCTGACACGGAAAGTGCGCCTCGGCCGCGCCCGCCCGCGGCCTCCGACGCCCGCCGCAGTTCTCACGCTGCTGGCGGGACTGGGCCTTACTGCCGTACTGGTCGTGGGCATGGTGGACGCCGAACGGGAGCGCGCCCGCTCCGAATTCCTGCAGCGTGCCGAAATCCGCAATGCCACCGTCACCCGCAGCTTCGGCGACGCGCTCGACGTGCTGCAGGCGGCGAACGCATTGTTTTCCTCTGTCGGCATCGCGACCCGCGCCGAGTTCGGGGCGTTCGCCCAGCCGCTCCTGGCCAACCACCCCTACCTGCAGGGCGTCGTGTTCCACCGCATGGTGAGCAGCGCGGAACGGCCCGCGTTCGAGGCGGAGAACCGCCGCTTCCGCCCCGACTTCGAAATCCGCGAACGGCGCGTGCGGGGCGGCGAGGTGTCGCTCGTGCGCGCGGCGCCGCGCCCGCGCTATCTCGTCGTGGACTATATCGAACCCATGCGGGGCAACGAAGTCACGTTGGGCTACGATACCTTCTCGTTCGCACCGCACGGCTCCACGTTCATGCGCGCGATCGACACGGCCCGGCCGGCATCGAGCCAGATGCTGCCGCTGCTGCAGCGCGGCGACCACCTCGGCTTTCACCTGATAATGCCCGTGTACCGGCGCGATGCGCCGCTCGACAACGCGGCCGCGCGCAGCGCCGCCGCGCTGGGCGACACGGCCGTCATCATCGACGTGGCCACGCTGGTCGGCTCGACCCTCGAAAAATCGAACATGCTCAACCGCAGTGGCTTGAAGATCGAGTTGTACGGGCCGGGCATGAACGGCCCGCAGCGCGCCTACTTGCATGACTCGCTGGACAAGTCGTTGCAGCCGGCCTGGCAGACGTGGTTCGGCGACGCCGTGTTCACGAACAGCCACCCTTTCCTCGTGGCCGGCATGCCGTGGGAGCTGCGCGTCACGGGACGGTCCAGCGCGATGGCAGGCGGCGCCGGGCCGCTCATGGCGCTGATCCTCGGCTGCCTCGTCAGCATGGCGACGTCCGCCTACGTGCAGAGCCGCGTGAAACGCACGCGCCGCATCGAGGCGCTCGTCGAGAGCCGCACGTCCGACCTGCACGAGGCGCTCGACGCGCTGCGGCTGTACCGCCGCGCCATCGACGCGAGCGCCAATGCCGTCATCCTCGTGAGCGCGACGCGGCCCGGCTATCCGGTCGAATACGTGAACCCCGCGTACGAGCGCATCCGGGCCTATGCCGCGGCCGACGTCATCGGGCGCGGCCTGGCGGAGCTGGGCGCGCGCGAGCCCGACCAGGCCGCCGTGGCCGAGCTGCGCGCCGCCATCCGCGAACGGCGCGAAGGCCATGTGTCGATGCGGCTGTCGTGCGGCGACGGCCGGGATATGCATGCGGAGGTCTACATCGCCCCCGTCAACAACGACGACGGCGTCACGACGCACTTCGTGATGACCCAATACGACGTGACGATGGCCAAGCGCTACGAGGCCGAGCTGGAGGCGCGCGCCCGCTTCGACACGCTGACCGGACTCGCCAACCGTTCGCTGCTGCACGACCGCATCGACAACGCGATCAATATGGCGGCCGGGCGCGGCGCCGTGTGGGTGGCGGCACTCGACCTGGACCACTTCAAGTTCGTCAACGACACGCTGGGGCACGACGCGGGCGACCAGTTGCTGAAGACGGCCGCGCAGCGGATCAGCGCGGCCGTCGAGCGCGCGGACACGGTCGCGCGCACGGGCGGCGACGAATTCGTGCTCGTGCTGCCGGGCCGCGACAACGAGTCCGACGCGGCCGCCACCGTGCGCGCCGTGCTGCAGGCGCTGGCCCATCCGCTGGAGCTGTCCGGGCAGGATCTCGTGCTGACGGGCAGCGCGGGCCTCGCCGCATATCCCGCCGACGGGAGCGACGCGGCGACCTTGATCCAGCATGCGGAAGTGGCGATGTACCGGTCGAAGGAGCTGGGCCGCAACATGGTGCAGTTCTACATGCCGACGATGAACGCCCGCGCCCGCGAACGCCTCGCGCTGGAGGGCGCGCTGCGCAGCGCGCTGCTGCACGACGAGTTCGAGCTGTACTACCAGCCGCAGGTCGACCTGGAGTCCGGCGTCGTCGTCGGGTTCGAGGCGCTGATCCGGTGGCGCCACCCGAGCATGGGCATGGTCCGGCCCGACCGCTTCATCAACCTGGCCGAGGAGACGGGCCTGATCGTCCCCATCGGCGCGTGGGTGCTGCGCACGGCGTGCCGCCAGAACCGCGCGTGGCAGCATGCCGGCTTCGGCCCGCTGCGCATCGCCGTGAACCTGTCGGCGCGCCAGTTCGCCGAACCTAACCTCGTGCCCGAGATCGCGCGCGTGCTCGACGAGACGGGCTTGTCGGCCTCGTGCCTCGAAGTCGAGATCACGGAAAGCCTCGTGATGGGCGACGTCGAAAGCGCGATCCGCACCATGCGCGAACTGAAGCTGATGGGCGTGAAACTGTCGATCGACGACTTCGGCACGGGGTATTCGAGCCTGTCGTACCTGCGCCGCTTTCCCGTCGACGTCCTCAAGATCGACCGCAGCTTCGTGCGCGACATCCCGTTCGACGAGGACGACGCGGCGATGGTCGCCGCCATCATCGAGCTGGCGCGGGGCCTGCGCATGCGCGTGATCGCGGAAGGCGTCGAGACGGAGGCGCAGCTCGACTACCTGCGCCGGCGCGGCTGCGACGAGGTGCAGGGCCACGTGTATGCACAGGCGTCGTCCGGCGCCGACGTCGAGCGCCTGCTGCGCATGGGCCGCCACATGCTGCCGCACAATGCGACCGTATGAGCGCGGCCTAACCGACCGGCCTCGGGCCGTCGGCTATACTTGTCGCCGTATCGACAAGGAAGCCGACAGGAAACAAGAGTGGATGACCATAACGACGGCAAGCGCTGGGACGGGCGCGAACGCCGCATGATCGACCGCGCGGGTGCCCGCGCCAGGGAAGCCTATGCACGGGCGCACGGCCACCTGATGACGAAACCGCCGCACGTGCGCTGGCTGTACATCGCGGCAGGCTTGTTCCTGTTGCTCGTCACCCTGTTCGCACTGTGGATCGCGCTGCTGTTCCCGCTGACACCCGGCATCGAGGACGTCAGGCAGGCGCGCGTGGCGCGGCCCACGGTCGTCGTCTCCGCGGACGGCCGCCAGCTGGCCAGCTTCGAGCAGGGCGTGCAGATGAAGGTGCCGTTGTCGCAGGTGTCGCCGAACGTCGTCAACGCCCTCATCGCGACGGAAGACCACCGCTTCTACGACCACCACGGCGTCGATTTCACCCGCATCGGCGGCGCGCTCGTCGCCAGCCTGAAGGGCGATCCGCAGGGCGGCTCGACGATCACGCAGCAGCTGGCGCGCAATATGTTCCGCGACGAGATCGGGCGGGCGCGCAACATCAACCGCAAGCTGAAGGAACTCATCACCGCGTTCAAGATCGAGAACACGTACAGCAAGCCGGAAATCCTCGAAGCCTACCTGAACACCGTGCCGTTCCTGTACAACACATATGGCATCGAGGCAGCGGCGCACACGTACTTCAACAAGACGGCGGCCCAGCTCAACGAAACGGAAGCGGCCACGCTCGTCGGCATGTTGAAGGGCACGGCCTACTACAACCCCGTGACGAATCCAGAGCGCTCGCTGGCGCGGCGCAACGTCGTGCTGGGACAGATGCTGAAGGCGGGCGTGTTCGACGAGGCGAAATACCGCCAGCTCCTCAAGCGCCCGCTGCGCGTGCACTTCGCGCGCCTGGCCGAGCACACGGGCCGCGACGACCATTTCACGGCGTACGTGCGGCGCTGGCTCGTCGAGTGGGCCGACAAGAACGACGCCGACCTGCAGCAGGACGGCCTCGTCGTGCAGACGACGCTCGACTACGACCTGCAGCAGGCCGCACTGCAGGCCGTCAAGACGCAGGCCGGCGCGCTGCAGGCCATCGCGGACGTCGACTGGGCCCACTCGTGGCCCATCAACGCGACGACCACGCAGACGTATGTCGACATGCGCGCGAACGTGAACCCGTTTGAATACTACTGGTCGTCGCACGGCGAGCTGCTCGAGACGTTCATCCGCGAATCGGCCGATTACCGCAAAGCCGTGGACGGCGGCGAGAATCCCGTCGCGGCGCTGAAGCGCCTGAAGGCCGACCGCAATTTCATGCGCCAGTTGAAGGCCTCGAAGTCGCGCCTGGAGGCGGGTTTCCTCGCGATGGATCCGAACACGGGCGAGATCAAGGCCTGGGTCGGCAGCCGCGACTTCGAGCGGGAACAGTACGACCACGTGTCGCAGGCCGCGCGCCAGCCCGGCTCCACATTCAAGCCCATCGTCTACGCGGCCGCGCTGGAAAAAGGCATCGCCCCCGACCACCCTTATCTCGATGCCGTCACGACGATCCGCTTTGCCGACGGCACCGAGTGGCGCCCGACGGACAACAGCGGCACGACGGGGCGCCAGCTCACGCTGCGCGATGGCCTCGTCTACTCGAAGAACACGATCACGGCGCAGGTCGTGCGCGACATCGGCGTGGCGCCCGTCGTCAAACTCGCGCAGGACCTGGGTGTCCGCACGAGCAAACTGGCGAAGGTGCCGTCGATCGCGCTGGGCACGAGTCCGGTCACCTTGCTCGAGATGGTCAACGCGTATTCGACGATCGCGGCGCAAGGCGAGTACCGCAAGCCTGTGTTCGTGCGCCGCATCACGGACCGCAACGGCCAGGTCATCGCCGACTTCGGGCAGCAGACGCCGCAGCGCGTGCTGTCGCAGGAATCCGCGGTGACGTTGATCGACATGATGCGCGGCGTGATCAACCGCGGTACGGGCACGGGCATCCGCTACCGCTTCGGCATCACGGCCGACGTCGCGGGCAAGACCGGGACCACGCAGAACAACGCGGACGCGTGGTTCATCATGATGCACCCGAACCTCGTCGCGGGCGCGTGGGTCGGCTTCAACGACAACCGCGTGACGATGCGCTCCAACTACTGGGGGCAGGGCGGCCACAGCGCCATCCTGCTCGTCGGAGACTTCTTCAAGTCGGTGCTTGGCAGCGGCAAGATCAGTGCGGACGCCCTGTTCCCCGGCGGGCACAAGCCCGAACCGGTGATCCGCCATGACGAAGCGCCGCCGGAAGAGGACATGGACGAGGGCGGCGACATGCAGCAGGAAGGCGGCCCGCCGGCCGATACGCCGCAGCCGCCGGACAACGAGCCGCCGGCCCCGCCGCAGCCGGACCAGCAGCCGGAAGGCATCACACTGCCGCCGCCGAACGACGCGTAGCGTTCAAACCGAACAAGATTGGCCGCGACCGCGCACATGCCGGTTGGACGCGTGGACGGGGGACCCGTCCACCCTACAAGATCGGGGTGCCGCCGGTCACCGGCACCCGCGCGCCCGAGATGTAACTGGCCTCGTCCGATGCCAGCAGCACATACACGGGCGCCACTTCCGCCGGCTGGCCCGGCCGCTTCATGGGCGCCTGCTGGCCGAAGCTCGCCACCTGATCGGGTGGCATCGTCGACGGAATGAGCGGCGTCCAGATCGGCCCGGGCGCCACCGAATTCACGCGGATCCCTTTCTCGGCCAGCAACTGCGCGAGGCCCGCCGTGAAATTGGCGATCGCGCCTTTCGTCGTCGCGTACGCGAGCAACGTAGGCTTCGGGTTGTCCGAGTTGATGGACGTCGTGTTGACGATGCTCGACCCAGGCTTCATGTGCTTCACGGCCGCTTTGCAGAGGTGGAACATCGCCGTGATGTTGACGGCGAACGTACGGTCCCATTCGTCGTCCGGGATCTCGTCCAGAGAGTTGCGCGTCATCTGGAACGCGGCATTGTTGACGAGGACGTCGATGCGGCCGAACTCCTTGACGGCGCGGTCGACGATGGCGCGGCAATGGGCCGGGTCGGCGATGTCGCCCGGGACCAATACGGCCTTGCGTCCCGCGTCGCGCACGAGGCGCTCCGTCGTCCGCGCGTCCTCGTGTTCGTCCAGGTAGGAGATCAAGACGTCGGCCCCCTCGCGCGCGAAGGCGAGGGCGACGGCGCGGCCGATGCCGCTGTCGCCGCCCGTGATCACGGTGACCTTGCCGGCGAGCCGGCCATGGCCGACGTAGCTCGTCTCGCCATGGTCGGCCTGCGGGGTGAGCGCGGCTTCGTGGCCGGGCGGGGTTTGTTGTTGCGGGGGCTGTTGGCGCTGCTGTTCTGCGGGCATCGTGACCTCCTCGAAAAACGTGGAGCCACGGATTCTAGGCGGGGACGCCGGCACGCGGCGTCCCGTTCCGCTGGTCAATGCATCGGCCGGACCTGGCGCCCGTCGGGACGGCGCGTGTCGCCGTCGTTGGCCGCAGGTTCGTGCACGAGCAATTCCTGCGCGCGCGGCGCCGTCGAGATGCCCATCTCGCGCAGCATGCGCATCGTCTCCAGCAGCACGTCTTGCTGGGTGCCCAGGAACAGCGCGTAGTTCGCGTCGGACAGGTTGTAGACGATGTCGTATTCCAGGTAGTTCTGGTCCATCGTCGTCAGGCTCACGTGGTCCAGCTTCACCTTGTCCTTCGCGCCGATGATGGCGGACAGCCGCTCCGGCACCTGGGCCGCCAGGTCGGCCGGCGTGGCCGGGTTCACGCGCAAGGTGTACTGCACGCGGCGCGTGTTCTGGCGCTTGAAATTGTGCACGGTCTTGCGCAGGAGTTCCGCGTTGGCGATGACGATCTGCTCGCCGGACAGCGCGCGGATCCGCGTCGTCTTGAGGCCCACGTGCTCGATCGTGCCGAAGAATTCCGGCACCGAGATGGCGTCACCGACCTCGAACGGCTTGTCGGTGGCGATCGCGAGCGACGCGAACAGGTCGCCCAGGATGTTCTGCACCGCGAGCGCGACGGCGACGCCGCCGATGCCGAGGCTCGCGACGAACGTCGTCACGTTGATGCCCAGGTTGGACAGCATCGCCAGCAGGAACACGGTCCACACGCTCCATTGCAGCGCCCAGATCACGAGGGTGTGCGCGACCGTCACCTGCTCGTCTTCGAGGCCGCGGCCGTGCACGCGGAAATAGCGGCGCGCCGTCACGGCGATCGCGTGGTGCAGGTACACGGCCAGCTGCGCGCCCAGCGTGATGAACCACAGGTGGCCGATGCGCTGGTCCCACGGGGGCGGCAGGTCGAGGAGCGACGCGCCGATCAGCAGCGACGTGGCGACGATCGCGAGGTTGCTCGTGCGCGCGATCGTGTGGCGCAATACGTCGACGATGGGCTTGTGGGCACGCGGGCCGTCCAGCTGGTCGAGCTTGCGGCGGACCAGGTGCACGGCGCCGTGGATGGCGACGAAGCTCACGACGGCCGCCGCGAGCGCGATGGACGCATCGGTCCAGCTGATGGCGAGACCGGCAACATAAGTGCGAAGAGTCATTGGGCTCCTTTCGGAAGGCGTTCAGGGGAGCGAGAGACGGCGCCAGGGTACGCGCGGCCGCGCAACGCCCGTGGGCATTGCCCCGTCCGGTGGCGGAGAAGCGGGGTGGCGACGGCGCGTGCGGGAGCCGCGCCGCGCGTCGGTCAGTGACGGGTGGCGGAGATGTGCTGGCGCACGGCGTCGGCGCTGTTGCCGGCTTCCTTGACGGCCTTGGCCAGCTCTTCCTCGGTGACGCCCAGTTCCTTCGTCCAGTACTGGACTTCCCATTTCTCGTGCATGTTGATGCGCGAACGGTCTTGCCCACCGCGGTTCTGCAGATTGTCGGACATGATGGCCTCCTTGGTCGGAATGAGCGCAGGATGCCAGGGGGCGTGGCCGTATTCCGTTCGGTGTTTCACGCTGCGGGAACATGACACGCATGTATTTTCGCCATTCGGCCGGCAAACTGCCTGTCGCGGGTTGCTCCGGGCTTACGGCAGCAGGGGGTTTTGTTGTAGGCTAGCGCGATCGACAACCAGGAGACTTGCATGACGAAGCCTTACGACACCGCCCAGCCCGAACGCAGCGCCATCGACGCGCTGCCGGGGGTGGTCGCCCTCGATTTCGGTACGAACTGGTGCGGCTATTGCCAGGCCGCAGCCAGCCACATCGACGCCGCGCTGGCGCCGTACGCCGGCGTGCAACATATCAAGGTCGAGGACGGCCCCGGCCGCAAGCTGGGCCGTTCGTTCAAGGTCAAGCTGTGGCCCACCGTCGTCGTGCTCAAGGATGGCCAGGAAGTCGCGCGCGTCGTGCGTCCGGTCGACAGCCGCGAGCTGGCCGACGCGCTGACCCAGGCCGGTGCCGCATGAGCGGGGCCGCCACGCACGCGCCCGCGCGGAACCGGCCGGCGACCGTCCTGTTCGCCAGCCTGATCGGCACCACGATCGAATTCTTCGACTTCTACATCTACGCCACCGCCGCCGTGCTCGTGTTCCCGAAGCTGTTCTTCCCCGCCGGGGACGCCGCCGCGGCCACCTTGCAATCGCTGGCGACGTTCGCCATCGCGTTTTTCGCGCGCCCCGTCGGCTCGGCCGTGTTCGGCCATTTCGGCGACCGTGTCGGCCGCAAGGCCACGCTCGTCGCAGCGCTGCTCACGATGGGCCTGTCGACCGTCGTGATCGGCCTGCTGCCCACCTATGCCACGATCGGCACGGCGGCGCCGCTGCTGCTCGCACTGTGCCGCTTCGGCCAGGGCCTCGGCCTCGGCGGCGAATGGGGCGGCGCCGTCCTGTTGGCGACGGAAAACGCGCCTCCGGGCAAGCGCGCCTGGTACGGCATGTTCCCGCAGCTGGGCGCGCCGATCGGCTTCTTCCTGTCGAGTGGCGTGTTCCTGCTGCTGTCCGGCACGCTCAGCGACGCCGAGTTTCTCCGCTACGGCTGGCGCATCCCGTTCCTGGCCAGCAGCCTGCTCGTGCTCGTCGGGCTATACGTCCGCCTGAAGATCACGGAAACGCCGGACTTCCAGGCCGTCCTCGACCGCAACGAGCGCGTGAAGCTGCCGGTCGCCGCCGTGTTCGCCGACCATCCGCGCGCACTCGTGCTGGGCACGCTGGCCGCGCTCGCCACGTTCGTCGTCTTCTACCTGATGACCGTGTTCGCCCTGAGCTGGGGCACGTCCGCGCTCGGCTATTCGCGCCAGACGTTCCTGCTACTGCAGCTGGGCGCGATCGTCTTCTTCGGCCTCACGATTCCCATCGCGGCCGTGCTGGCGGACCGCCACGGGCGCCGCGCAGCGATGATCCTCGTGTCCGTCGGGCTGGCGCTGTTCGGCCTGCTGTTCGGGCCGATGTTCGGTTCGGGCAAGCTGACGCTCGTCGCGTTGTTCCTCGTGCTGGGCCAGTGCCTGATCGGCCTCACGTACGGCCCGCTGGGCACGCTGCTGTCGGAACTGTTCCCGCCCGAGGTGCGCTACACGGGGGCGTCGCTGACGTTCAACCTGTCCGGCATCCTGGGCGCTTCGCTGGCCCCGTATGTGGCAACATGGCTCGCGACGAACTACGGCCTGCAGACGGTGGGCTGGTATCTCAGTGCGGCATCCGTCATCAGCCTCGTGGCGCTGCTGTTGACGGCACCGGCGCCCCGGGGCGCCCCGGCCGCCGCGCGCTGACGATAACGAGACGGGAGGAGCGATGGGACTCTTGGGCGGATGCATGTGCGGCGCGGTGCGCTACGAGGCGGAGGGCGAGCCGTTCCACCCGACGCTATGCCATTGCGTGGATTGCCGCCGCGCCAGCGGGGCGCCCGCACTCGCATGGTTCAGCGTCCGGCGCGACGCGCTGCACTGGACCCGCGGCACGCCCGCGCTCAATCCGTCCAGCCCCGGCGTCGAACGGCAGTTCTGCAGCGCGTGCGGCACGCAGCTGACGTGGCGCGGCGCCCATGCACCGGACGAGATCGACGTGACGATGGGGAGCCTGGACGATCCGAACGCCGTCGCGCCCGCCGACCACACGTACGAGGCGCAGCGCGTGCATTGGTTGTACCTCGCGGACAGCTTGCCGCGTTACCCCAAGACACGCGATCAAGCCAAATAGTATTGACGCGGAAGACACACTCATCGGTATCTTTGCAACAAACTTACAATATAGTACATAAGGATGAGCACGAAACGTTAGCAGATCTATAAAATGGAGTTCCACCCATTTACACGGAGAACTTCATGTTCAAGTCTGTCCTGCGTCTTGCCACCGGTACTGTCCTCTTGTCGGCCGCTCTGTGCGCGTCCGCCGACTCGGCGACGTACAGGGACTTCAAGGTGTCCGGCGTGCTGCAGGAAATTCCAGGGCCGTCCTCGCGCTGCGCGTCGAATTACGGCGGCACCATCCTGGGTTATGGCACCAGCACTGTCGGCAAGGTCACGTTCTTGGCCTCCGACTGCATCACGCCGAACGGCGCGACCTATACCTTCAGCGACGGCAAGTTCATGGTCACGACCATGACCGGCGAGCTGATTTTTGCAAATTACAGCGGCCAGTTCGTGCCGACGGGCGACGGCGCTAAATACGTATTCAGCAATGCCACGTTCCAGATCACGGGCGGCACGGGCCGTTACGCGAAGGCGAGCGGCGGCGGCGACTTGACCGGCACCGAGGACCTCGTGACGGGGCAGGGCACGCTCCAGCTGTCCGGCACGATCCTGGCGAAGTAAGCGCAGGAGAAAAAAAAACGGCCGGGGCGACCCGGCCGTTTTTCTTTGCAAGGACTTAGAACGAGTAGACGAGCGTCAGCGACGTCTGCGTATCCGTGTTCTTCTTCGTTTCCGGCACGTTCGTATCGTTGCGGGCGCTGAACGCCGCCTTCATCTGCATCGTGCCGTTGATCTTCGTGCTCAGCGCCGTCTCGGCGATCGAGTGCATGTTCGACGTGCCCCGCTCCACGCTGACGCTCTGCGAAAACGCGGCGGACGGGCTCACCCGCCAGCGCAGTTGCGCGGCGCCGCGCACGGTCATGCCGGACTCGACGCCGCCGGCCGCATTCTCTCCGTGGAAGTAACCCGGACCCACTTCGACGTCCACGGTCTCGTTATCGCGCTTGAGCAATTGGGTGCCGTAACCGACGCCCACCGACGAATAGCGCGTGTACGCGCCAAACTTGTCGTTCACGTGCGAGCCCAGCAGGAAAGCACGGTTGCCGTCTTCCAGCAGCTTGAACGCCGCCTTCGCGGAGACGGAGTAGCGTTCCGCCGAACGGGTGCGCGTCGTGCTGCCGTCGCCGTTGTGCGTGACGTCTTCCTTGAAATACCCGCTGAAGATGTACTCGTTGCTCCAGTTGGCCATTTCGTGGCGCGCGTCGATCTTGCCCGTCACGGACGTACCTTCGGTGTTGCCCGATGTCGTGATCGCGCCGAGTTCGGCGGAGGTGTACCAGTTGCTGCCTTCCGGTATCGCGGTCGCGGGCGCCTGGGTGAAGTAACTGGACGAAGGCACGCTGTCGCCGAGGTCGTCCGGAGCGGCCATCGCCGCTCCCGCGCTGGACAGGGCCAGCACACAAAGCATCAGAGATTTCATGGGCATTGGTACGGCTGCCTTCCGTCGCCATCGAAGCGATGCACAGCCTGGGTTCACGGATCGTCTGCCGGGCGAGCTCCGCCGGCGGAGGCGACATTGTAGCCCAAAGCGCCGCCGGAAATACTTTCGCGCGGAAATTTTACATATTGACGTGCGGGAACGGGTCGAAAGATAATGCAATTGTTAACTAAAGAATGATTGTGTTTGCAATTCCAGGCAAGTGTTGCCTAAAATCTCTACTTTGCCGACATACCGGCGTGAATGTATGAAGGAAGCACTTTGATCAGGCTAGTCATCGCCGACGATCATGAATTGATCCGGGAAGGAATCAAGAAGATCGTACGGCCCTGCGTCGACCTAAAAATCGTCGGCGAAGCCGCGGACTTGAAGCAAGCCATCGCCCTCATCGCCCAGGTCCACCCGGACGTCGTGATCCTGGACCTGACGTTGCCCGACTTCGACGGGCTGGACGGGCTCGCCGAGTTGCGCCGCCATTTTCCCGACCTGCGGGTCGTCATCCTCAGCATGCATCCGGAGGAGCGCTACGCGCTTGCCGCGTTGCGTGCAGGTGCGCTCGGCTATGTGTCGAAGGCGATGGCATCCGCCGAGCTCGTGGACGCCGTGCGCCGCGCGGCCGTGGGAGGCACGTGGATCGGCCCCCGCGTAGGCGCGCTGCTCGCGCAGGAAGCGCTGCCGGGCGACCGGCCAGCGCACCACAGCCTGACGCCGCGCGAGGCGGAAATCGTCGCGCTGATCGGGGCAGGCCTGCAGATCAAGCAGGTGGCCGCCGAACTGGGCATCAGCATCAGTTCCGTCAACACGTACCGCAGCCGCATCTTCCGCAAGATGGGCTTGTCGACGAACGCCGCGCTGATCCGCTACGCGCTGCAGCACGGCCTGGCCGGATGAACCCGATGATGGTATTGTTTTTGTTCCAATATTGCAACAATGTTAAAGTATGCTTGTCATAATATTCGTGACAGCAAATGTCGAATCTACGACATGAGATTGTGTCATCAAGTGTGAAATCCGTGTAAAACTACAGACGGCCCCTGCAGTCGTAAAGACGGTCGCGGGCGGCTGCCGGCCCTTAGTCGAATGTTAATGCTTCGCTATCTTAGCTAATATCAAAGCACTATTTCGAGGGCCGGCGTGTACAAGCCACCGCTGGCCGCAGCGTGCCGTCACGGCCGCTGACCGAGTCACGGACAGGGGGCATCTCATGACGACAACGCACGCGACGGAGAAATCCGCCCGGCCGTACGACATTCTCGTGGCCGAGGACAGCCCGACCCAGGCCCGCCATCTCGCGCAACTGCTCGAGCAGGACCAGGATTGCCACGTGCGCGTGGCGGCCGACGGCACGGCCGCGCTGCAGGCCGCGCGCGAGCACGTGCCCGACCTCGTCATCAGCGACGTCGCCATGCCCGGCATGGACGGCTACGCGCTGTGCCGCGCGCTGAAGGACGACCCGCGGCTGGCCACCGTGCCCATTCTCCTGTTCACCCGCCTCACCAGCCTGCAGGACCTCGTGCGCAGCCTGGAGGCGGGCGCGGACGGCTTCGTGCGCAAGCCCTACGACGACGCCCAGATGCGCGCCCGGGTGCGCCGCATCCTGCATGGCCGCGACGCGGGCAGTCCCGCCGGGCCACTGGACGCCATGGCGGAAGAACGGCGCCACATCCACGAACTGCTCGTCGCCACCCATGACGAGGCGCTGCGGCTGAATGCCGAACTGGCCGCCCAGCGGGCGGAGCTGGCGCGGACGGTCGATTCGCTGGCCGTCGTCGGCAAGATCGCGGCCGCGCTCAACGAGGCCGCGGGCGAGGCCGACGTCGCCCAGGCCGCGCTCGACCACTTGCTGCGCGTGCCGTCCGTCGCCGGCGCCGCCATCGGCGCGCTCGACACGGACGGCAGTACGCGCCCGCTCGCGCAGGGCGGCGACGTGCCCGGACCGAGCGAGTGCGGCTGCGCGCCCGACAACGCACCCGGCGCCACGGTGGTGGTGTGCGTGCCGCTGCACGCGGGCGGTCGCCCGCTTGGCCTGCTGCACGTGCGCGCGGTACCGGCCGGCTTCGCCGCCGAGGACCGGCAGCTGCTCGACAGCGTGGCACAACAGCTCGCCCTCGCGCTCGACCGCGCGCGCCTGTACGCGCGGGCGGAAGCGCTCGTCGTCGAGCGGACGGCCGCGCTGCGCTCGGAACGCAACCGGCTGTCCGCCATCGTGGAGTCGGCCGGCACCCTCGTGCTGCAGACCGATCCGGACGGGCGCGTCGTGACGTTCAACCGCGCCTGCGAGGAAGCGCTGGGCTGGCGCGCGCGCCAGGCGCTGGGGCGCTTCTATTGGGACGTCGTCCGGGGTGTCGACGATCCCGATGCCATGCGCCGCGTGCTCGCGGGCCTGGCGGACGGCGAGCCGCCGCAGCGCCTGCAGGGCGAATGGCGCACGCCGGACGGCCGCACGCGCAGCATCGCGTGGACGCACACGCCGCTGCGGCACGAGGACGGCAGCGTCGAATCCGTTCTCGCCACGGGCGTCGACGTGACCGAACTGCGCGGGGCGGAGCAACGCCTGCACTATGCCAGCAACTACGACAGCGTCACGGGCCTGCCGAACCGCGACCTGTTGCGCGAGCGCCTGCGCCGCATGAAGGCCGAGGCGCGGGACGGCGGCCGCATCCTCGGCTTCATGCTCGTACGCTTCGGGCGCATGGCGCTGATCCGCGAAGCGCTCGGGCCGGTCGCTGAACAGGCCTTGCTGCAGGAGGCCGGCACCCGGCTGCGCGAGACGGCCGCGCCGGACGTCGTCGCGCGCTTTTCGGAAGGTGCGTTCGCCATGCTGCTGCTGCGCGCCGACGCCGAGGAGCTGGCCGTATCCGCCCGCCGCGTGCTCGCCGCACTCGGCGCGGCGTACGCGTACGACCGCGAGGAGTTTCACCTCGACCCGGCCATCGGCATCGCCGTCTATCCGAACGACGGCGTCGCCTACGAGACGCTGGCGCGCGGCGCGGAGACGGCGCTGCGCCAGGCCGCGGACAGCGGCAGCCAGCGTTACGCGTTCTACCGCCCGGAGCTGAACCGCGGCGCCAACGACCGCTTCAAGCTGGAGAACGCGCTGCACCGCGCGCTCGAACGGGGCGAGCTGGAACTTCATTACCAGCCGCAGGTGGCCGTCGGCGGCGGCATCGCCAGCGCGGAGGCGTTGCTGCGCTGGCGACATCCGGAGCGCGGCTTCGTGCCGCCCGTGGAGTTCGTGCCGCTCGCCGAGGAGTCGGACCTGATCCTCGAAATCGGCGAATGGGTGCTGGAACAGGTGTGCAGCCAACTGCGTGCCTGGCGCCGCGCGGGCGTGCCCGTCGTGCCCATCGCGGTGAATCTGTCCGCGCACCAGTTCGACGACAGCATCCTCGGCACCGTGCGGCGCGTGCTGGACGACTGCGGCCTCGCGCCGGAGCTGCTGGAGTTGGAACTGACGGAAAGTGCATCGATGGCCGATGCGGGCAAGAGCTGCGCGCTGCTGGACCAGTTGAAAGGCCTGGGCGTCCGGCTCGCCATAGACGATTTCGGCACCGGCTATTCGAACCTGAATTACCTGAAACGCTTTCCCGTCGACCGCCTGAAGCTGGACCGGTCGTTCGTGCACGAACTGGAAACGGACGCGGATGACCTGGCGATCGCGCGCGCCGTCATCGCGATGGCGCACGGCTTGCGGCTGTCCGTCGTGGCGGAAGGAGTCGAGACGCCCGGCCAGTTGGAACTGCTGGCCGGGCTCGGATGCGATCACGTGCAGGGCTGGCTGTTCAGCCGGGCCGTACCCGCGCCGCAATTGGCAAAGCTGCTCGCGCGCGGGCCGGGTCAGGTCCCGATGTAGACGATCTTGAAGGCGAACAGGGCGGCGATCACCCAGATCACGGGCTTGACTTCGCGCGCGCGGCCCGTCGTGAGTTTCAGCAGCGCGTAGGTGATGAAGCCGAATGCGATGCCTTCCGCGATCGAGTAGGTGAACGGGATCACGAGCGCCGTGATGGCGGCCGGCACGGCTTCCGTCGTGTCGCTCCAATCGATGTCGCCGACGTCGCGCAGCATCAGGCAGGCGACGAACAGCAGGGCGGGCGCCGTCGCGTACGGGGGCACGACGCCGGCCAGCGGCGCGATGAACAGGCAGGCCAGGAACAGCACGGCGACCGTCAGCGCCGTCAGGCCCGTGCGACCGCCAGCCTGCACACCGGCGGCGCTTTCGATGTACGCGGTGGTGCTCGACGTGCCGAGCAGCGAACCGGCGACGATCGCGGCGCTGTCGGCCAGCAGGGCCTTGTTCAAGCGCTCCATCTTGCCCTCGACGAGCAGGCCCGCGCGGCTCGCGACGCCCATCAGGGTGCCCGTCGCATCGAACAGCTCGACGAGGAAGAACACGAGCACGACGTTCAGGATGCCGACGCCCAGCGCGCCCTTGACGTCCAGGTGCAGCAAGGTGGGCGCGATCGACGGCGGCGCCGACACGAGGCCGCGGAACGTGTTCCCGCCGAAGAAGAACGAGAGGATCGTCACGACGACGATGCCGATCAGGATCGCGCCGCGCACCTTCAGGCGGTCCAGCGTGACGATCAGCAGGAAGCCGACGACGGCCATGATGGCTTCCGGCTTGTGCAGATCGCCCGCCTGCACGAGCGTCGCCGGGCTGGCGACGACGATGCCTGCGCTCTTGAACGCGATCAGTGCGAGGAACATGCCGAGGCCCGCCGTGATCGCGACGCGCAGCGAGCGCGAGATGCCGTTCACGATCAGCGCGCGCAGCCCGAACACGGAGACGAGGATGAACAGGCAGCCGGACACGAACACGGCGCCCAGCGCCGCCTGCCAGGGCACCTTCATGCCCAGCACGACGGCGTACGCGAAGTAGGCGTTCAACCCCATCCCCGGCGCCATCGCGATGGGGTAGTTGGCGTACAGGCCCATGACGAGGCTGCCCAGTGCGGCGACGATGCAGGTGGCGACGAAGACGGCGTCCTTCGGCATGCCGGCGTCGCCGAGGATCGTCGGGTTGACGAAGATGATGTAGGCCATCGTGAGGAAGGTGGTCACACCGGCGAGGATCTCCGTCCGGGTGTCGGTGCCGCTCTGGCGTAGTTTGAATAATTGTTCCAGCATGGGGTCTTGGCTCCAAAGGCATGGTTGCGGACCCGTTGTTGTTGGTATGCGAGTCCGATGACCGAAGCATAACATCCGGCCCCCGGCCCGGCGCAGGCGGCCGGGATGATAGTGAACATTCAAAAACAAAATGGTTGCGCCACTAATATATTAGCCTTACCATCCTGATATATCAGTTCAACCGCCAGGAGCAACACGACATGACCGCCTTCATGGACCAGGATTTCCTCCTCACGACCGACGTCGCCCGCAAGCTGTACCACGAGGTCGCGGCCGACCTGCCCGTGATCGACTATCACTCGCACCTGCAGCAGGGCGAGATCGCCGCGCGCAAGACGTTCCGCAACATCGCCGAGCTGTGGCTGGGCGGCGACCACTACAAATGGCGCCTGATGCGCACGGCCGGCGTATCCGAGGATTACTGCACGGGCAAGCGGTCGGACAAGGAAAAATTCCTCGCGTTCTGCAAGGTGCTCCCGCTGGCCATCGGCAACCCGATCTATCACTGGAGCCACCTGGAACTGCGCCGCATCTTCGGCATCGACCTCGTCATCAACGAAAAGAACGCCGAAGCGATCTGGGAGCAGGCCAACGCCAAGCTCGCGACGATGGACATTTGGACGTTCCTCGAGCAGGCGAAGGTGGAAATCGCCTGCACGACGGACGACCCGGCCGACGACCTGCTGCAGCACGGCGAGATCGCCAAGTCCGCGCTGAAGACGCGCGTGCTGCCGGCCTACCGACCCGACAAGGCCATGCGCATCAATAACCTTGGCTACGTCGACTACGTCGCGCACCTGGCGCAAGTCGCGGACGTGCGGATCGATTCGTTCGCGACGCTGATCGCCGCGCTGACCAAGCGCGTCGACTACTTCCACGCACGCGGCGGCCGCATTTCCGACCACGCGATCGACATCGCGCTGCCAACGGTCGCCGCCACGCCGGAGCAGCTGGAAGGCATGTTCGCGAAGCGCATGCGCGGCGACCTGCTGGACGACCTCGAACAGGCGCAGTACCTGCGCGGCCTGCTGGAAGCCATCGGCGCCGTCTATGCGCAATACGACTGGACGATGTGCTTCCACATCGGCGCCATGCGCAACAACAATGCACGCATGCTGGCGACGCTCGGCCCGGACACGGGCTTCGATTCGATTTCCGACATGACGACCAGTAATGGCCTCGTCGCGCTGCTGTCCGCGCTGGACGCCCACGACCAGCTGCCGAAGACGATGCTGTTCAACCTGAACCCGGCGATGAACGAGGTGCTGTCGACGATGGTCGGCAATTTCCAGGACGGCAGCGTCGCAGGCAAGGTGCAGTTCGGCCCGGCGTGGTGGTTCAACGACCACAAGCTCGGCAACCTGAACCAGCTCATCGCCTTCGGCAACCACTCCGTGCTGGGCGTCTTCGTCGGCATGGTGACGGACTCGCGCAGCTTCGCCTCGTACCCGCGCCACGACTACTTCCGGCGCCTCGTGTGCCGCCAGCTGGGCGAATGGGTCGCCGCCGGCGAGTACCCGGACGACTTCGATGCGCTCGCGACGATCGTGCGCGGCATCTGCTACGACAACGCCAAGAACTACTTCAAGCTCTGATTGGGCAACCATGCAAAAAGTGATCTGCATTCACCCGGACGACAGCATGCTGGTCGCCCTGGCCGACCTGGCGCCGGGTGATGTCGTGACGTGGAACGGCGAGAACATCCTCGTATCGACGCCCATCAAGACGAAGCACAAGCTGGCGCGCCGCGCCTTCGCAGAGGGCGACCTCTTGAGCATGTACGGCGTCGTCGTCGGCAAGGCCACGCAGCCCATCCGCAAGGGCGAGGCCGTCACGACGGACAATCTCGCCCACTACGCATCCGAAGTCGAGATCGGGGAGTCGAAGCCTTATACGTGGACCCCGCCCGACGTGGCGGGCCTGCAGGAAGCGACGTTCGACGGCGTCATGCGCGCGGACGGGCGCGTGGGCACGGCGAACGTCTGGCTGATCTTCCCCCTCGTGTTCTGCGAGAACCGCAACGTCGAACACCTGCGCAACGCCCTCGAAGGCCCGCTGGGCTACGCGACGAACGACCTCGCGTCGCTTACGTTCCAGCTGCTCGGCGAGGACATGGAAGCGCCGAAGCCCGTCGTGCGCCCGTTCCCGAACGTGGACGGCGTGCGCATCATCACGCACAACGGCGGCTGCGGCGGCACGCGCGCGGACGCGCGCTCGCTGTGCAAGATCCTCGCGGCGTATGCCGACCACCCGAACGTGGCCGGCATCACCGTGTTCTCGCTGGGCTGCCAGAACGCGCAGATCGGCATGTTCAAGGACGCGCTCGCCAAGCAGAATTCCGACTTCGACAAGCCCGTGCTGATCTACGAGCAGCAGCAGTGGGACAGCGAAGAAAAGATGATGAAGGCGGTGCTGCAGGACACGCTGTCGCACCTGAAGGAAGCGAACAAGGTCACGCGTCGGCCCGTGCCGCTGTCGCACCTGAAGATCGGCGTCAAATGCGGCGGTTCGGACGGCTTTTCCGGCATCTCGGCGAATCCCGCGATGGGCTATGTGTCGGACATGGTCGTCGCCGTGGGCGGCTCGTCGATCCTGGCCGAGTTCCCGGAACTGTGCGGTGTGGAGGCGAGCCTGATCGAGCGCTGCGTCGAGGACGAGGACAAGCGCCGCTTCCTCGGCATGATGCGCGACTTCGAACAGCGCGCGCTCGCCGTCGGCACGCATTTCGCCGACAACCCGAGCCCGGGCAACATCCGCGACGGCTTGATCACTGACGCGATGAAATCGGCCGGCGCCGCAAAGAAGGGCGGCACGTCCCCGATCGTCTCCGTGCTCGACTACGGCGAGCAGACCGACAAGCAGGGCCTCGCGCTGTTGTGTACCCCGGGCGGCGACGTCGAATCCGTCACGGGCATCGTCGCGTCGGGCGCGAATGTCGTGCTGTTCTCGACGGGCCTCGGCACGCCGACGGGCAACCCGATCGTGCCGGTGCTGAAGATCTCCAGCAACAGCCGCGTCGCCACGAAGCTGGCCGACCTGATCGACTACGACTGCGGCCCGATCATCGAAGGCCAGCCGCTGCCGGACGTGGCGCGCGGCCTGTTCGACATGGTCGTCGCGACGGCGGGTGGCCAATACAAGTGCAAGGCCGACCGGCTGCAGCAATACGACTTCATTTTCTGGAAACGCGATATCTCGCTGTAAGGACCCTCATGAACCAACTCCGCCGCACCACACCGTTCGCGCATCCCGTCAAAATCCTGCAATTCGGCCAGGGCAACTTCATGCGCGGCTTCTTCGACTGGCAGGTCGACCTGCTGAACGAGCGCACGGGCCTCGATGCGGGCGTCGTCGTCGTGCGTCCGCGCGGGGGCGGTTCCGCACCGCTGCTGGACGTGCAGGACGGCCTGTTCACGGTGCTCGTGCGCGGTCTCGACGAAGCGGGCCAGCCCGTGAAGGAATACCGCACCGTCGAATGCGTGCAGCGCGAGATCGACCCGGCGACGATGTATGCGGACTACCTCGCACAGGCCGCCAATCCGCACCTGCGCTTCGTCGTCTCGAACACGACGGAGGCCGGCATCACGGTCAACGACACCGACCGCTATGCCGACGCGTCGCCGGTGACGTTCCCCGCGAAGCTCACCCAACTGCTGTTCGCGCGCTACCTCGCGTTCGAAGGCGCCCAGGACAAAGGCGTGATCCTGCTGCCGTGCGAACTGATCGACAAGAACGGAGACGCGCTGAAGAACGCCGTGCTGCACTATGCGCGCCTGTGGCAGCTGCCGGCCGGCTTCGCCGCGTGGATCGGCGACGCGTGCACGTTCTGCAATACGCTCGTCGACCGCATCGTCACCGGCTATCCGGCGGCGGACGCGGCGCAGATCGAGCAGGAACTGGGCTATCCCGACCCGTTCCTCGTGGCGGCCGAGTACTACTACCTGTTCGTGATCCAGGGCCCGGCCCTTGTCGGCGAAGAACTGAAGCTGGCCGGCGCGGACCTCAACGTCAAGCTCGTCGACGACATCACGCCGTACAAGAAGCGCAAGGTGGGCATCCTGAACGGCGGCCACACGACGCTCGTGCCGGTCGCCTTGCTGGCCGGCCTGGAAGCCGTCGGCCCGGCCGTCGACGACGAACAGGCCGGCGCGTTCCTGCGCGCCGCCATCGACGAGGAGATCATCCCGGCGCTCGAAATGGACCGCGCCGACCTCGATGCGTTCGCGGCCGACGTGCTGCGTCGCTTCCGCAACCCCGCCATCCACCACCGGCTCGCGTCGATCGCGCTGAACAGCTGGAGCAAGTTCGCCGCGCGCGTGCTGCCGCAGCTGCTGCGCTACGCCGAGCTGCACGACGGCCGCCTGCCGCGCCGCCTCGTGCTCGCGATGGCCGCGACGATGGTGCTGTACCGTGGCGGCGTCATCGACCTGGCGGACGATCCCGCCACGTTGGCCTGGTTCCGCGCCGGCTGGGACAAGGTGGGCGCAGGGGAGTGGACGCTGGACGACCTCGCGCGCGGCTGGCTCGCCCACAGCGCGCTGTGGGGCCGCGACCTGAACGCCGTGCCGGGCCTGGCCGCGCAATTGGCCGCGAACTTGCGCGACATCGACGGACTGGGCATCCGGGCACTGCTGGGTTAATTCACCAATATCAACCGATCGAGAGAGACCGCCGGCGCGCCGAGCGGTCCGGGATCGCGCGCCCGACCAGGCGCCGGAGGAGACACGATGAAAAAATTGAAGGGCATGCGCTGGTGGATGGTGGGGCTGGTCACGCTCGGCTTGATCGTCAACTACCTGGCACGCAACACGCTGTCGGTGGCGGCCCCCACGATGATGGCCGACCTGCACATCGACACGAAGCAGTATTCGTACATCGTCGTCGCGTGGCAGGTCTGTTATGCCGTCATGCAGCCCGTCGCCGGCTTCGTGCTGGACGCGATCGGCACCAAGATCGGCTTCGCCGTGTTCGCGTTCGCGTGGTCGCTCGCGTGCGCGTGCGCCGCGCTGGCGTCGGGCTGGCAGAGCATGGCGTTCTTCCGTGGCTTGCTGGGCCTGACGGAAGCGGCGGGCATCCCGGCCGGCGTCAAGGCGACGACGGAATGGTTCCCGGCGCGCGAGCGCTCCGTCGCCATCGGCTGGTTCAACATCGGCTCGTCGATCGGCGCCCTGTGCGCGCCGCCGCTCGTCGTCTGGGCGATCCTGCACGCGGGTTGGCAGTGGGCGTTCGTCATCGTCGGCGTGCTGGGCATCGCGTGGACCGTGCTGTGGTCCGTGTTCTACAAGCACCCGCGCGACCAGAAGCGCTTGTCGGACGCGGAGCGCGACTACATCCTCGCGGGCCAGGAAGCGAAGCACCAGGACAGCGCAGCGAAGGCGTCGTGGCGCCAGATCGTCAGGAGCCGCAACTTCTGGTCGATCGCGATCCCGCGCTTCCTGTCCGAACCGGCCTGGCAGACGTTCAACGCGTGGATTCCGCTGTACATGGCGACGGAACGCCATATGAACCTGAAAGAAATCGCGGCGTTCGCGTGGCTGCCGTTCCTGGCCGCCGACATCGGCTGCGTGCTGGGCGGCTATCTGTCGCCGTTCATGCATCGGCACTTGCGCGTGTCGCTGTTCGACTCGCGCAAGTGGGTGATGGCGTTCGGCTCGCTGTGCATGATCGCACCCGGCTGCATCGGCCTCGTGGCGAGCCCGTACACGGCCATCTTCCTGCTCTGCATCGGCGGCTTCGCGCACCAGACGCTGTCCGGCGCGCTTTATGCGATCACGTCCGACGTCTTCGGCAAGAACGAGGTGGCGACGGCGACGGGCCTGGCCGGCATGTCCGGCTACCTGGGTGCCACGTTGTTCACGCTGCTGTTCGGCGTGCTCGTCACGCACACCGGCTACAGCCCGATGTTCGTCGTGCTCGCCGTGTTCGACGTGCTCGCGGCCATCGTCGTGTGGACGCTGGTGCGCGAGGGCGGCCCGCGCACGCCCGTCAAAACGGATGCCCCGGCCGTCGCCGGCATCCGGTAAACTGCCGGGCTGACCAACACCAACCACACGACGACAAGGACCAACGATGGGCGCACACACCGTCTACGCGATCGGCGAATGCATGATCGAATTGCAGAAGACCGCGCAAGGGCAGGGCGGCACGATGGATTACCGCTTCGGCGGCGACACGCTGAACACGGCCGTGTACATGGCGCGCCTGCTCGATCCTGCCGAGACGAACGTTGCATACGTGACGGGCCTCGGCGCCGACGGCATGTCCGCCGAGATGCTGGCCGCGTGGGCGCGCGAGGGCATCGACACGTCGTGCGTGCAGCAACTGCCGGACCGCCTGCCGGGCATCTACATGATCGAGACCGACCCGGACGGCGAACGCCGCTTCCACTACTGGCGCCGCGATTCGGCCGCGCGGCACTGGCTGGCGGCGCCTGGCGCGGGTGCGGTGCTCGACCGGCTGTCCGGCGCGCGCATGGTGTATTTGTCGGGCATCAGCCTCGCGATCCTGGCCCCTGGCGACCGCGATCGCCTGATCGCCACGCTGGCGCAATGCCGCGCCGCGGGCGGCACCGTCGTCTTCGACAACAACTACCGCCCGCGCCTGTGGGAGAGCCCGGCCGTGGCGCGCGACGTCTACGGCCGCGTGCTCGCGCACGCCGACATCGCGCTGCTCACCCTCGACGACGAGGTCGCGCTGTACGGCCCGGCCGATGCCCGCGCGGTCGTCGAGCGCACGCGCGCGCTGGGCGTGGGCGAAGTCGTCGTCAAGTGCGGCGGGGCGCCGTGCGTCGTCTGGCACGACGGCATCCTGCACGAGGTCGCGCCCGCGCCCGTACGCGACGTCATCGACACGACGGCGGCCGGCGACTCGTTCGGCGCCGCGTACATGGCCGCGCGCCTGGCCGGCAAGGGACCGGACGACGCGGCGCGCGCCGGCCACCGCCTGGCCGGGACCGTCATCCGCCACCGCGGCGCGATCATCCCCCGCGACGCGATGCCGGGCGAGTGAACACGCTCCTCGGACACCAGAGTTTCGCTACACTGCCGACCATGAACACTCCGATTCCACCCGCCACCGTGGGCGAGGCCGAAAGCGGCTTGAGCGCATCGCGCCGCGTTTACCTGTGCCTGCGCCGGCGCATCGTCGAGATGGCCATGCTGCCCGGCACGCGCGTCGTCGAGCGCGACATCGCCGAGGAATTCGGCACGAGCCGCACGCCCGTGCACGAGGCCGTGCAGCGGCTGGCCGACGAGGGACTGATCGAGATCGTGCCGCGCTCCGGCACGTTCGTCGCGCGCATCCCGCTGGACGCGCTCGAAGAGGCGAACCTCGTACGCCATGCGCTGGAGACGGCGATCATCGAAAAGGCGGCCGCACGCGTGGGCCCCGACGACGCGGCGCGCCTGCGCGCGATCCTGGCCGAGCAGGAAGCCGCGATCGGCGCGAACGATTTCGGCGCGTTCCACCGCACGGACGAGCGCTTCCACGCCTTGCTCGCCGAACTGTCCGGCTATCCGGGCGTGTGGCCCATCATCCAGCAGGCCAAGACGCAGATGGACCGCTACCGCCAGCTCACGTTGCCGCTGGAAGGCCGCATGGCGGGCGTGCTGGAAGAGCACCGCGCGGTCGTCGACGCCATCGAGGCGCGCGATCCGGCCCGCGCCGTCGCCGCCATGCGCGAACACCTCGACCACGTGATGCCCGTCCTGGAAATCACACGCAAACTGCGTCCGGAATTCTTCACGACGCACCTCGACACCCGGCCCGCGCGCTGATGCGACGTCCGGACGCGCGTCGGGCTTGGGTCCCGCGCGACCGATTTGCTACCATGGCACCTTGTCCACTTTGATGAAGTCTGCCATGCCCAACAACAAGCGCCCGGCCAAGGGCCCGTCGGCCCAGCCCAACCGCAAACCCGCCAAGCCGGTGGAGGCGGATCCCGACGCGCTCGCGCAGAACCTCGTCGACCTGGCGCTCGAGATCACCGAGCGGGAATCGGCCGACCCGGCCACGCTCGCGGCGCGGCGGCAGGAGCTGACGGTGCTGATCCGCCGGCTGCTGCGACGCAAGCACGACGACGTGCTGGGCGGCGCCATCGAGGTCGCCCGCTACACGGACGCCGACTGCTGCCGCCTGCTGCGCGAACGCGTCGAGGAAGAAGCGGCCACGTTGCACGTGCGCGGCGACGACGACGTGGAAATGGAGATCGACGCGTTCATGATCCCGCTGTTCGTGCACAGCACGGGCGGCCTCGTCGAGACGGACGTGTTCCGCGACGACGCCGATTTCGAAGCACTGATGGACAGTTTCCGCCAGGCCGGCCTCGCCAGCCCAGGCACGCGCATCGTCGTCGTGCGCCATCTGTACGACCTGGACGGCGTCGATCGCATCCGCTACAGCGACCTGCAGGAGATGCTGCGCGAAGCTTATGCCGCCATGCGCTCGCGCAAGCTCGTGCCCACGCCCGCCATCGCGGCCAGCATGCGGCCGTGGGAGGGCGGCGACTACGGTCCGGACGACGAGGCGATGGAACTGCGCTTCCTCCTCGGCTTCGCGCTGAAGGCCGCGGACGACCCGTTCTACGAGGTACCGGCCGACGAGGCGGCCGGCGACGCCTATTTCGAAGGACGCATGGCCCGCTACCGCATGTGGGCAGGGAGTGTCGCACCGCTGCTGCAGCGCTGCCTGTCGAGTCACCCGGCCGGGGTCGAGCTGAACTTCCTGTACCAGGACCTGTTCTACGGCGCGAAGGAGCAAGGCGTGGCCGAGCTGTCGATGCTGGCGACGCTGGCCGAAGTCAACCAGCGGCTCGACGAGCAGCAGCGCGCGCCGGACCGCATCAAGGCCGTCGTCGCGCCCGTCGAAGCGAACGGCGAAGCCGTACTGCGCATCAACTTGTACCCGCTGGACGGCGGCCCACCGCTGGCCACCGTGGACAAGCCGCTGGACCTGGCCGCCCACCTGGAAGCCGAACTGGAAGACTTGTGCGATGCGCTGGGCACGGTCGGCCTGGACGGCATCCTGCTGGCCCGCGGCTTCGATGCGGCGGGCGAGCCGGAAAGCGCGGAACCCTATCTTTCGGCCTGACCTCAACCGTCATGCGTGGCGGGTGCGGACGTTCCCGCCCGGCGCTGTCGCCGCGCCGTCCGGCGCGGCATTCTCCCTCTGAAAATCCCCATTCGCAGCCCGTGCGCACGGGCTGTCGCGCAAGCGCAGACGATGCGATTTCGTAGTGCTTTTTCCTCTGTCCCCGTAGGAGGGAACCTACAAGGTTGGGCGCTCTGCCGAGCTCTCCCAGGGAGACCCGGACAGTCGCGCCGTTCGCACCTTTCTTGATGCAAATATTGCAATGCATAAATGAAAATCTTAAGAAATTTGCATGATACGATTCACTGGTCCGGCATCTGATCTGTCGGTGTTTTCCAAGCATCGATGCATCAGTGGCTGGCCTTGAATCCAGATCAACTAGAACGCCCCAAGGCGAAAGGAAATCAACATGCCGACCCTGATCGTGTTTTGCCATCTGCGCTGGGACTTCGTCTTCCAGCGCCCCCAGCACCTCATGACTCGCCTGGCGGAACACTACCGAATCCTGTTCGTCGAGGAGCCGGTGTATGACGCGGGCGAGGCGCACCTGAAGAAGACGGCCGTCGCGCCGAACATCACGGTGTGCCAGCCGCATACCGGTATCCAGGCCCCCGGCTTCCACGACGACCAGATCCCCACGCTGCAAACGCTGCTGGCCGACCTCGTCCCGGAAGGCGAGCGTCCCGTCGTCTGGTTCTACACCCCGATGGCCCTGCCGCTGCTGCAAGGCTTCGATCCGGCTCTCGTCATCTACGACTGCATGGACGAACTGGCCGCCTTCAAGAATGCCCCGAAACAGCTGCTGCAGCGTGAGAACGCGCTGCTGAACATCGCCGACCTGTGCTTCACGGGCGGCCCGAGCCTGTACCAGTCCAAGCGCGACCGCCACGCCAACGCGCACTGCTTCTCCAGCAGCGTCGACGCCAAGCACTTCCGCAAGGCCCTCGACCGTGACGACAGCCACGCCGAACAGAACCACCTGCCGCGTCCGCGCCTTGGCTTCTACGGCGTGATCGACGAACGCTTCGACACGGACCTCATCACGCAGGTCGCGGAAGCCCGCCCGGACTGGCAGATCGTGCTCGTGGGCCCGGTGGTGAAGATTGACCCGGCCAACCTGCCGCGCGCGAACAACATCCACTACATGGGGCAGCGCACGTATGACCAGCTGCCGCAATTCCTGGCCGGCTGGGACGTCTGCCTGTTGCCGTTCGCGCTGAACGAATCGACCAAGTTCATCAGCCCCACCAAGGTGCTGGAATACATGGCGGCCGAACTGCCGTCCGTCAGCACGCCGATCACGGACGTGAAGGTGCCGTACGGGGACGTCGTCGCCATCGCCGACACGCCGGAAAAATTCATCGCCGCGTGCGACCGCATGCTCGCGATGAACGACGAGCAGAAGTCGGCGCTGGTCGACCGCATGCGTGCGATCGTCGCCAACACGTCGTGGGACAAGACGGCCGCCAGCATGCACCACCTGATCCAGACGACCGCCCCCAGCAACAAGGCCCAGCGCTTCATCGCGCGGGCGGAAGAGGCGGACTTCGACGACGTCGTCAATGCCGAGAACGTCAATCCGCTGCCGATCGCGGCGCTGGCGTCGCGCATGGTGCCGAAGGATGGCATGGCGAAGGCCGCCGGCTAAGGTGGTCCACGAGCCGGCGCAGGCGCGCCGGCCTTTTGTGTGACGCATCACGCGTCACGCGCATCAGTCAGAAATCGCTCAGCCGGCCGATTATTTCGCGTAGCCCGTCCTGGCCGGGGCATCTCGTGAATACAATGCGCCGATGCGACTGTATTCACTCTTCATCGGCCTCGTGCTGACACTTCTGTGCGGCGCCGCGGGCGCGCAAGACGCGGCGACCTGGATCTGGGCGCCGGGCGATTTCGATATCTGGCTCAGCAACCGGATGCAGGTGCAGCGCGTCGAACGCGACGTCGCCTGGCCGCCGTTCTGGCGCATGTACAGCCACCAGCCGCAGGTGAACTTCATGCGGCGGGTGGACCTCGCCGCGCCGGAAGACATCGTCATCACCGTCGAAGGCACGTACAACGTCGCCATCGACGGCCGCTTCGTCCACGGCGACCAGCGGCACATCCGCGTGCCGGCCGGCAGGCATGCGCTGAATATCCAGGTCTACAATCCGGCATCGCCGCCGGCCGTGCTCGTGCAAGGCACGACGATCCGGTCCGATTCGTCGTGGACGGTCGGACCGCGGCCGAATGCGCCAACGGCCGACCATGCCGCGCACTGGCATTTCGCGGCGCCGGACGATCCGCCGTCGCACTACCGGCTGGCCACCCGCGAGGTGCGTCCCGTCGCTGTCGAGCGTGATGCGCACGGCGTCCTCGTCGACTTCGGCCAGGAAACGACGGGCTTCGTTCAATTGAAGAACCTGATTGGCAGCGGCCGCGTGACCTTCTATTACGGCGAATCGCGCGAGGAGGCGATGTCCGAAGAGGGCGCGGAAACGCTCGACAATTTCACCGTAGCCCATCACCACCGCACATTCGCGGCGCCCACGTCACGCGCCATGCGCTACGTGCGCGTGCGCGCCGACCGCGGCTTGCGCTTCGGTGACGTGGCACTCCAGTACGAATACCTGCCCGTCACACACCGCGGCGCGTTCCGCAGCTCGGACGACGAGTTGAACCGCATCTGGGACGTTGCGCAGCGCACCCTGGAACTCAACACACGCGAATTCTTCATCGACGGCGTCAAGCGCGATCACTGGATCTGGTCCGGCGACGCCGTGCAGGCGTACCTGATGAACTACTACGCCTCCTTCGACGGCGACACGGTCAAGCGGACGACGTGGGCGCTGCGCGGCGCCGACCCCGTCGACATGCACATCAACACGATCCTCGACTATTCGCTGTACTGGTTCATCGGCATCCGCGACTATGTCCAGTACACGGGCGACACCGAGTTCGTGCAAGCCATCTATCCGCGCATGGTCACGCTGATGGACTTCGTGCTGGGGCGGCGCAACGCGAACGGCATGCTGGAAGGGCAGCCGGGCGACTGGGTATTCGTCGACTGGGCCGACATGCCGAAGGACGGCGAGCTGACGGTCATCCAGCTGCTGTTCGCGCGCAGCCTGGAAGCGATGGCCGACTGCGCGGCACTTGCGCACGACGATGCGAAAGCGGCCACGTACCGTGGGCTGGCCGCCGACCTGAAGGCGAAGATCCGGAGCGCGTTCTGGGACCCGCAGCGACAGGCGTTCATCCACGGCCGCAAGGACGGCAAAACGAATCCGCTCGTGACGCGCCATCCGAACATGTTCGCGCTGCTGTTCGGCGACGTGGACGGCGGGCAGGCCGACGCCATCCGCCGCAACGTCCTCATGAACGACGCCGTGCCGAAGATCACGACGCCGTACATGCGATTCTACGAACTGGCGGCGCTCGCGGAGAGCGGGCAGCAGGCCCGCGTGACGCGCGAGATCAAGGATTACTGGGGCGGCATGCTGCGCGCGGGCGCGACCTGTTTCTGGGAAGAGTACGACCCGAACGTGCAGGGCGCCGCACGCTATGCCATGTACGGCAAGCCCTTCGGCAAGAGCCTGTGCCATGCGTGGGGTGCCAGTCCACTGTACCTGCTCGGCAGATACTACCTCGGGGTGAAGCCGACGCAGCCGGGATACGCGGCGTACGTCGTGGAACCCGACCTGGGCGGGTTGCAATGGATCGAGGGGAAGGTCCCGACACCGCATGGCGACGTCGCCGTGTTCGCGGACGCGGCGCGGATCAAGGTCACGGCGGCCGCTGCCGGCGCGGGCGTGCTGCACTTCGCCAGCAGCACGCCGCCCCGCAGCGACACCGGCACGATCCGCCAGGCAGGCGACGGCCGCTACGAACTGGCGCTGGAGGCAGGCAAGTCGGTCGTCGTCGAGCGGCGGTGATCAGGCCAGTGGATCGATGGCGAACGCCGGCATGCGCACTTTTTCGCGTGCGGCCTCGAGGAATTTGTCCGACGTGAGCAGCGCTTCGTGGATGGTCACGTCCATGTCGAGGTAGCGATAGGTGCCCAGGCGGCCGACGAAGGTCACATTGGTTTCGTTGCGTGCGAGGTTCACGTATTTTTCGAGCTGCGCCTTTTCGCGCGCCTGGCGGATCGGGTAGTACGGCGTATCGTTTTCCTCGCACTGGCGGCTGTATTCCATGTAGCAGACCGTGCGCTCGTGCTGTTCCCACGGCGAGAAATGCTTGTGCTCCGTGATGCGCGTGTAGGGTTTGGCGTCGTCGCAGTAGTTGATGACGGCATTGCCCTGGTAATCGCCCGTGTCGCGGAAGACTTCGAAGTCCAGCGTGCGGTAGGGCAGGCGGCCTTCGACGTGCTTGAACCACGCATCGATGGGGCCGCTGTAGAACACATGGTCGTAGTCGGTCTTGGACGCGGGATCGAAGCGCGTGCCCAGGTGCACGGTGATGCCCGGCACCTTCAGGACGTTCTCGACGAGCGCCGTGTAGCCGTCGGCCGGCATGCCCTGGTATTTGTGGTTGAAGTAGTTGTCGTCGTAGTTGAAGCGCACGGGCAGGCGCTTCAGGATGCTGGCCGGCAGTTCGCTCGGATGCAGGCCCCATTGCTTCATCGTATAGGTCTTGAAGAAGGCTTCGTACAGCTCGCGGCCCACGAAACGCAGCGCCTGTTCCTCGAAGGTCTGCGGATTCTCGATCGTCTTGTCGCCCAGCGACTGGATGAATGCCTGCGCCTCGGCGGGACGGAACGTCTTGCCGAAGAATTGGTTGATCGTCAGCAGGTTGATGGGCAGCGTGAAGACGCGGTTGCCCGTGATCGCCTTCACGCGGTTCACGTACGGCTTGAATTCCGCGAAGCGGTTCACAAATTCCCAGGCGCGCTCGTTATCGGTGTGGAAAATATGCGGTCCATAGACGTGGACCATGACGCCTGTTTCGCTGTCGCGCTCCGAATGGCAATTGCCCGCGATGTGGTCGCGCGCCTCGAAGATCTCGACGTTGTAGCCCGCATGGGCCAACTGGTTGGCGATGACCGCTCCCGAAAATCCAGCCCCGACGATGGCAATGTTCTTTTTCATTCGCTTATCCTGATGTGATGGTTGTCCTTGCCGTCCGTGCGTACGGACGCCTTGCCGCGCATGCGTTGCCGGTTTGCTTGTCTTCTCCCCTGTCGCTTGTGCTTTTTATCGAGTAGATGGCACCCTGTCGCACGCCGCGTGCTTTCTATTTCTCGCGCCACTGTTCATGCGTAAACACCGCAACGACTTGCGGTTACAGAACGATTGGAATGTGAAATATAGTGCAAAAAATATATCATCGTTCAGTCGTTTTGCCCCGCACAATTGGACGGGGCAGCAGAGCGGGCGGGCGCGTCAATACGAATGAAAGGCGTGCTGGAGGGATGGTCGGGAACATTTTCGGACGCGTCACGGAATATGCGTGATTGCGGCGACGGCAAACGTAAAAACCGCCGGCCGAAGCCAGCGGTTCGAAGGTCGACATACTGCCCGGACTGACCGGGCAGGCGCTGCGATCAGCGCTTGTTGTCGTTCTTGTGGCTCTGCGAGCCGGCCTTGGCGTGCTGCTCCGGCGTACCGCCGCGGGTGCTGTTGCCGCTCTGCTGGCTGCCGCCGCCCTGGCTTTGCTGGTTGCCGTCGTTCTTGTGGCTCTGCGAGCCGGCGCGGCGTGCTTCTTCCGAGGTGAACTCGTGGGCATTGCCCGAAGCGTGGGCGGCCTTGCCGCCTTCCGAGGCGATGTCGCGCTGCTTCTGCGGGTCCATCGATGCGAAACCGCGGTTGCTGGTGTCGCCGCTCTGGTTGTTACCCTTGTTACCGCCTTGTTGGTTGTTCGATGCCATGATCGTTCTCCTTAAAGTTGGTTAATCGCCGGTGCACTTCCCTGGCGGCCGGGCTGTCGAAGCCGCCGTGTCGGGAAGAGGTGGGTGCATGTTAAGACCCGCGGTATGCGTGCGGAATAGGAGTTCTCACGGCTGGCTTGTAGGATGAGTCTGTCCATTTTGGTGCAACAGTCAGTGGAATGCGGGGCCCGGCGGCGGCGGTGCACCATCGCGGCGCAGGAAGGTCTCGGCCAGCCTCGGGTCGTCGAGGCGCACGATCGACAACGGGTGCGCGAACTCGATGCCCTCCTGCTGGAAGCGGCGGTAGATCTCGAGGAAGATGTCCTGCTGCGCGTCCATGTGCAGGATGTAGTCCGGGCTGCGGTAGTGGTAGACGACTTCGAAATCCAGCGACCACTGGCCCCAGGCGAAGAAGTGCGCACGCTCGAAGTCGATGTTCGGCTTGCTCGCGATGATCGCCCGGATGATGTTTGGGATGCGGCACAGCAGGTCTTCCGGCATACCGTACGCGACGCGCAGCACGAAGGCGACGCGCCGCGTCTGCATGCGCTTGTGATTGTGGATGCGGCTTTTCAGTAGTTCGCCGTTCGAAAACACGACCTGCTCGCCGCCCAGGCCGCGCACGCGCGTCGTCTTGAGGCCGATGTGCTCGACGGAGCCGAGGACGTCGCCCACGATGATGAAATCGCCGACCTCGAACGGCTTGTCCAGCATGATCGAAAGCGAGGCGAACAGGTCGCCCAGGATGTTCTGCGTGGCCAGAGCGACGGCAACGCCGCCGATGCCCAGGCTCGCGACCAGGGTGGTGATATTGATCCCGAAATTGTCGAGGATCATCAACGTGACGACGACCCACAGCAGCAGGCGGGAGATGAAGCACAACACGCTGCTGGATGCCCGGCGCTCACCGTCCACGGGACCGATGCTGAACTGGTCGCGCCACGCGCGCAGGCCCGTGTCGCCCCAGACGGCGGCCTGCAGCATCAGTGCCGCGATGGCGATGCGGGCGACGAATTTTTCCTGCCTCGCCGACAGCTCCAGGAACGTACTGCCGGCATACATCGCGAACACGACGATGAACAACAGATACGTCTGCGACAGCATCCGGGTGACGAAATCGTCCAGCCGCGTGCGGGTGCGCCGCGCCACGTTAGCCACGCGCCGCAGCACGAAGGCCCGCACGAACACCATCGCGATCGCGGCGCCCAACGTCACCGCCAGCGCCGCGACCCAGGCTTCGAACGGGTTGCCGAGAAAAGAAAAATGGCCTGTCCGGGACAGGAACGGAAACATCATCGAGACACTCCAGAGGTGCGAAAGCCAGCCGCTAGTTTGGGGGCGGGCGCCGCCACGCCGCGCACAATTGACTTTCAGCAGGACGCAGCATACATTGTCTTATTTGCATCAATTCATATTGCCGCACAGCCGATGGCCCCCGAACAGACCACCAAGATCCTGCTCGTCGACGACCAGCCGGCCAACCTGGCGGTGCTGGAAGCCATCCTGGCGGACCTGGGCCAGACGCTCGTCGCCGTGACGTCGGGTGAGGCCGCCTTGCGCGAAGTGCTCGCCAACGACTTCGCCGTCGTGCTGCTGGACGTGCGCATGCCGACGATGAACGGCTTCGAGCTCGCCGGCCTGATCCGCGAACACCCGCGAACGCACAGCCTGCCGATCATCTTCCTGACCGCCGGCGACGCCAACGAATTCCCGCTCGAGCGCGCGTACGCGCTGGGCGCCGTCGACTACCTCACCAAGCCGTTCAATCCCGTCGTGCTGCGCGCGAAGGTCGCCGTCTTCATCGACCTGTTCCGCAAGAGTGCGGAGCTGGCGCGCATCGAGGAAGAACGCCATCGCGCGCAGATCCGCTCGCGCGACGCACGGCTGCGCCTCATCCTCGACAACATTCGCGACTACGCGTTCATCGGCACCGACGTCGACCGCATCATCACGGAATGGGAAGGCGGCGCGGCCGCCATCACGGGGTGGGAAGCGGATGCCGTGCACGGCCGCAGTGCCGACGTGCTGTTCACGGCGGACGACGCGGCGGCCGGCGTGCCCGCACAGGAAGCGCGGCGCGCGCTCGAGCAGGGCCGCGCGGACGACCGCCGCTGGCACGTGCGGCGCGACGGCACCCGCTTCTACGCCGACGGCGTGCTGGTGCCGTTGCGCGACGAGGCGGGCACGCACGTGGGCTTCGCCAAGATCATCCGCGACGCGACGGCGGAAAAGCTCGCCGCCGAACGCCTCGCGGAGAGCGAGCAGCTCCTGGACGACAGCCGGCGCGAGGCGGAGGCCGAACGCGAGCGCCTGCTGCGCGAACTGCAGGCGGCCAGCGAACGCATGCGCGACATCTTCCATCGCGCCCCGGCCATCATGTGCGTGATGAGCGGACCGGAACACGTGATCGAGATGGCCAACCAGCGCTACCTGGAACTGGCCGGCGGCCGCCCGCTCGCGCAGCGCCCGGTGCGCGTCGCGCTGCCGGAACTGGAAGGGCAGGGCTTCGTCGACGTGCTCGATCGCGTCTACCGCAGCGGCGAGGCGGTCGAAGGCCATAACGTGCGTCTGCTGATGCTGCAGGATGCCGATGCCGATGCCGGAGGCGCCGCCATCGCCGAACACTTCCTCGACTTCGTCTGCATGGCCTTGCGCGACCCGGATGGCAGCGTGTCCGGCGTGCTCCTTCACGGCGTGGACGTCACCGAACGCACGCGCGCGAACCTGCTCGCGATCGGCCAGCGCGGTGCGCTGGAACTGGCCGTCACCGATGCGCCGCTGGGCGACGTGCTGGACGTGCTGGCCCGCACGGCCGAAGACTACGGCGGCGGCGCGGCGCTCGCCTCCGTGCAATTGATGGCGCCGGACGGCCGGCTGCGCCACGCCGCGGCGCCGTCGCTCGATATCGAATTCCAGCGCGCGATCGACGCGGTACCCGTCGACCCCGTGGCCGGCGCGGCGGGCAGCGCGGCGTGGCGCGGCGAACCGATCGGCTGCGCCGACATCGCCACGGACCCGCTATGGCAGCCATACGTCGCGATCGCCCGGGCGCACGGGCTGGCCGCGGCGCGCGCGCTCCCGATCCTGGCCCCGTCGGGCGCCGTGCTGGGCACGTTCACGCTGTACTACCGCGATCGCCGCCTGCCCGGGCCGCACGAAGAAGCCGCGCTGGCACTGCTGGCCAACACGGCGTCGCTGGTGATCGGCCAGCGTCACGAGGCGGCCGAACGCCAGGCGGCCGAACACCGCTCGCGCGCAATCCTCGAAAGCATGAGCGAGGGCTTCATCGCGCTTGACCCGGCCTGGCGCATCACGTACGCGAACGGCGCGGCGGAAGCCGTCACGCGCCGGCAGCGCGCGGAGCTCGTCGGCGCGCAATTCTGGGACTTGTTCGCGCGGCTGCGGGGCGGCGCGCAGGAACAGGCGCTGCGGCGCACGGCGCTGGAGCGGACGCGCAGCCGCATCGAAGCGTACGACGACGACCAGCACCGCTGGATCGAGATCAATTCCTTCCCGATGGACGCGGCCGGCGCGGAAACGGGCGGCCTCGCGCTGTACTTCCGCGACGAGACGGACCGCCGCCGCGCCGAGGAGGGCATCCGCCGGCTGGCAGCGGTGGCCGAGCAGTCGTCCGACTTCATCGGCATCTTCACGCCGGATGCGGGCGGCATCTACCTGAACCCGGCCGGACGGCGCCTCACGGGCCTGGACGAGCGCACGAACATCGCCGCGTGGCGCATGATCGACTTCTTCCCGCGCGAGGACCGGCCGTTCGTGCGCGACCACGTGATGGCCGCGCTGACGGGCATTGCTGCCGCGTGGGAAGGCGAACTGCGCCTCGCGCAGCCGGACGGGCGCGAACCCGTCCCCGTCTACTTCAAGGGCTTTGCCGTGCGCGATGCCGACGGCAACAACATCGGGCTCGCCACGATCACGCGCGACATCACGGCGCAGAAGCGCGCCGAGGGCGAGCTGCGCCGCGTGGCCGCCGACCTGTCGGAAGCGGACCACCGCAAGAGCGAATTCCTCGCCACGCTGGCGCACGAGCTGCGCAACCCGCTCGCGCCGATCCGCACGGGCCTCGACCTGTTGCGCATGGCCCCGCGCGACCCGGACGCGGCCGCCCGCGTGCACGCGATGATGGACCGCCAGCTGGGCCACCTGATCCACCTCGTCGACGACCTGCTCGACATCGCCCGCATCACGCGCGGCAAGATCGAGCTCAAGAAGGAAGAGGTCGACCTGAAAGCCATCGTGCAGATGGCCGTCGAGACCAGCGCCGCACTGGTCGAGAGCCACGGCCACCGGCTCGAGGTGGACGTGCCCGCCGAGCCGCTCCCGCTGCTGGCGGACGTCACGCGGATGGTGCAGGTGCTGTCGAACCTGCTCAACAACGCGGCCAAGTACACGCCGTCCGGCGGGCGCCTCACGCTGGGCGCCTGGCGCGAGGACGGGCATGCCGTCGTCGCCGTGTCCGACTCGGGCATCGGCATCCCGCCCGAGGCGATCGGCTCCGTGTTCGAGATGTTCACGCAGGTGCGCGGCAGCCTGGACCGCGCGCAGGGCGGCCTCGGCATCGGCCTCTCGCTCGTGCGCCGCCTCGTCGAACTGCACGGCGGCCGCGTCAGCGCGTTCTCGGCCGGGCGCGGCCGGGGCAGCACGTTCACCGTGCGCCTGCCGCTGCATCCCGGTTCGCCGCACGCCCGCACGGCCGGCGCGGATGCGGGCGACAACGCCGAGCCGCGGCCGCCGGCGCCGCTGCGTGTGCTCGTCGTGGACGACAACGCGGACGCCGCCGACAGCCTCGTCGCGCTGCTGGAAGTGCTCGGCCACACGACGTGGGTCGCGCGCGACGGTCCGCAAGGCCTGCACCTGGCGCTGGACGTGCGGCCCGACCTCGTACTGCTCGACATCGGCCTGCCCGGCATGAGCGGCTATGAGGTGGCGCGCGCGATCCGCCACAGCCAGGGCGTGCGCCAGATCGTCCTCATCGCGCTGACGGGATGGGGCGCGCAGAGCGACCAGCAGCAGTCGCACGATGCGGGCTTCGACCAGCACCTGACGAAGCCCGTGAGCCTGGAGGCGCTGGAACAGGCGCTGGCCGCCGCCGGGCGCACACTGCCATGAGGAAGGGACCAACCACCGTCGACGTCTCATGCGGCACGCTCGTCGTCGACGCGACCGGGCGCCTGCTGCTGGGCCACGTGACGCACACGCCCCGCTGGGACATCCCGAAAGGCTTGCAAGACCCGGGCGAGACCACGCTGGAAGCGGCGATGCGCGAGCTGCGCGAAGAGATGGGCCTGGAATTTGCGCCGCAAGCGTTCCGCGAACTGGGGCGCTTCGACTACCGCCGCGACAAGGTGCTGCACCTGTACCGCGTGGACGTCGGCGCCACGTTGCCGGACCTCGCGCACCTCGCCTGCACGAGCATGTATCCGCACCACGCGACGGGCGCGCCGACGCCGGAAATGGACGGCTTCCGCTGGGCCACGCGCGACGAAGTGGCGACCTTGTGCTGGCCGCGCATGGCCGCGCGGCTACTCGCGATCGGCTGGTGAGGGGGCACGGCGCGCCTCGACGTCGCGCAGCACGGATTCGATCGCCGTCACCGTCGCCGGCTTCGTCAGGTGGGCGTCGAACCCGGCCTCCGCGGTGCGCGCCCGGTCGGCCGCGCCGCCCCAGCCCGTGAGCGCGACCAGCATCACGCCATCGTTGCGCGGCTCGCGCCGCACCGCCTCGGCGACCTCGTAGCCGGACATGCCGGGCATGCCGATGTCGAGGAATACGGCGTCCGGCT
The DNA here is from genome assembly GCF_024753285.1 of Massilia pinisoli. GTDB lineage: Bacteria > Pseudomonadota > Gammaproteobacteria > Burkholderiales > Burkholderiaceae_D > Telluria > Telluria pinisoli. The sequence continues at coordinate 309,375 of NZ_JANUGW010000001.1, forward strand.
GCAAGCCGTCGAGCATGCGCAGCGCCTGGTGCCCGCCATGCGCGACGACGACGTCGTGCCCCATCACGGACAACAGGGCGGCCAGCGTGTCGGCGGCGTCGCGGTTGTCGTCCACGACGAGCAGCCGCAGCGCGTGCACGGCGGGCGCCTCGGCGGGTGCCGGCGCCGGGACTGTGTCCGTCGCGGGCGCGCTGCGCGCGAGCGGCAGCCGCACGGTGAATACGCTGCCCGTGCCCGTGCCGGCGCTGGCCGCCGTGATCGTCCCGCCGTGCAGTTCGACGAGGCTGCGCACGAGCGACAGGCCGATCCCGAGCCCGCCCGGCATGTGCTGCACCGCGTGGGCCACCTGGGTGAACATCTGGAAGACCTCGCCCAGCGATTCGGGCGGGATGCCGATCCCGTTGTCGGACACGGCGATCAACGCCTGGTCGCCGTCGCGTTCCGCCGCCAGCACGATATGGCCGCCGCGCGGCGTGTACTTCGCCGCGTTGTTCAGGAGGTTGCTGACCACCTGGGTGATGCGGGTGGCGTCCGCATGCAGCGTCAAGGCTTGCGGCGGCAGGCGCACGTCGAGCCGGTGGCGCGCCGCCTCGATCAGCGGCATGCTCGTCTCGACGGCCGCGTTCAGCACGTCGGCCAGGTTGACGAGCGCGGGTTTCAGTTCGACCTGGCCGCGTGTGATGCGGGCCACGTCGAGCAGGTCGTCGACGAGGTGCACGAGGTGGTCGAGCTGGCGGTCCATGATGTCCTGCACGCGCGCGATGGCGGTGGGGTCCGAGCGGGTGCGGCGCATCAGCTGCAGGCCACTGCGGATCGGCGCGAGCGGGTTGCGCAGCTCGTGCGCGAGCGTCGCGAGGAACGCCGTCTTGCGGCGGTCCTGCTCGGCCAGGTCGTCGGCGAGGCGGCGCAGTTCGAGTTCGGTGCGGCGGCGTTCCGTGATGTCCGTGAACAGCACGACGACCTTGCGGCTGCCCACGGGGCCCACGCGCGCCGCGTACACGTCGTACCAGCGCTCGAGCCGCTCGATCTGGTCGACGAAGTGGACGGGTGCGCCGCCTGCCGCGACCTTGGCGAAGGCGTCGAGCCAGCGCGCCGCTTCCGACGGCGCCAGCGCGCGCACCGTGTGCCCGGCGGCGCCGGCGAGGCCGGTGGCCGTCACGAAGGCGGGGTTCACTTCGAGGAAGCGGTAGTCGCACGGGATGCCGGCGTCATCGTACACCATCTCGATGACGCACACGGCCTCGCCGATCGCATCGAACAGCGTGCGGTAGCGCTCCTCGCTGGCCTGCAGCCGCTCCTCGGCCTGTTTCTGCAGCGATGCGTCGATCACGACGCCCCGCATCATGCCGCGCGGGCCGCCGCCGGTGCGGTCCAGACGGCCGCGCGCGATGACCCAGCGCCAGCCGCCGTCGGCCGTCCGGACGCGGAACGTGGCGTCGTACGGTTCGCCCGTCTGCATGGCGCGGCCGAGCAGCGCTTGCGTGGGCGGCACGTCGTCGGGATGGATGACGGCGAAATAGGCCGCCACGTCGGCGCCGGCCCCGTCCTCCGGCGCCAGGCCGAACATCTCGACCATGCGGGCGTCGGCAATGACGCGGCCGGTCGCGATGTCCATCGTCCACACGGCCACCTCGGCGGCGGTGATGATGGCTTCCAGGCGCGCGCGGGTTTCCTGCAACGCCGCTTCCGCATGCCGCCGCTTGTCCGCCGTCGCGTAGGCATCGAGGAAGAAGCGCACCTTGGCCCGCAGGATCGGCAGCGATACGGGGTCGTGCAGCACGGCGAGCGCCCCCGCATCGTACAGCGACTCCAGCGTGAAAGGCGGTGCGGCGGGGATGCCGTGGACGATGACGGGCGCTTCCGGCAGCGCCGCGCGCAACCGGCGCACGCTCTCGAGCAGAAGGCCGGTATCGCCGGAATAGCCGGCCAGGACCAGGGCAAAGCCGGGCTGGTCGTCCGGGTGGCGCGCGTGGCACAGGGCCTCGTCCAGCGTGCGGGCGCGCACGAGCTCATAGCCCTGTTCCGCGGCGACGGTGCCGACGGCCGGGTCCGGGACCGGACGGTCGCACAGGAACAGCACGCGTCCTTGGGAGGCGCCACTCATGCATATGCTCCGCGCGCGGCAGGCGCGAGGCACGGCGCGCGCCGGGACGCGTCCGGAGCGGTCGTTACCGCGGCATGCATATGCAGAGTGTCGAGTTCATTGTGTTCCGAATGTAGGAGTTGCGGGCCCCGCTGTCAACTGCCTCCGGACAGCCGGGCGCCGTGTGCCACGCATCGCCGGTAGGATGGGGCCGCGGGCGCGCCGGTCCACCGTGCCGGTCCCGCTGCACAGCAAGGAGAACACCATGCAAGTATCGAACGAGAGCGCCGGCTACGACGTGGCCGCCATCATGGGCGGCCTGTACGGCGACGGCATCATCGCCTGCAAGGGCGCCCTCAGCGCCGGATGGGTGGCGCAAGTGAAGGAAGACATCGAAACCCTGTTCGCCGAGGCGCGTGCGCGCCCGCGCGGCGCCCTCGAGCGCGGCCCGTTCCGCTATTACGTCGAGGTGCATCCCGAGCGGCTGCGCGGCTTCGTCGAGCTGGCCACGCATCCGTGGGTCGTGGCCGTGTGCCGGGCCGTACTCGGGCCGGACTACAAGATCGTGGAGGTCGGCTTCGACATCCCGTTCCCCGGCGCCATGCACCAGCCGTGGCACCGCGACTTCCCGGCACCGCCGGAGACGCTCGTGGGACGCCGGCTGAATTCGCTCGCGTTCAACCTGACGACGGTCGACGTGACGGAGGAGATCGGGCCGTTCGAGATCGCGCCGGGGACGCAATGGGACGACCTGGCCGGTGGCGATCCGATGTTTCCGGACCAGTCGCTGTATCCGCGCTACGAGGCCCGCGCCCAGCGCAAGCTGCCTCAAGTGGGCGACATCTCGGCCCGCTCGGCGCTGACGATCCATCGCGGCACGGCGAACCGCAGCAACCAGTCGCGGCCCGTGCTCGTGCTGGGCGTGGACGCGCCGGACGGCCGTAACGCCGACAAGCACGACCTGCAGGTGACGCAAGGGTACTGGGATGCGCTGCCGGATGCCGTGCGCGATCACCTGCGCTGCCGCATCGTCCCGGCGCTGGAAAACATCGAGCAGGCCCACACGATCGAGGGCCTGCGCATGGGAGTGATGGGTTAGCGGCCGGGGATGTCCTTCGGCGGCTTGCCGACGCGGCGCAGCTGGTCGGATTGCTGGTCGAGGTTCACTTCCTCGGCCACGTCGTAGCGGCCGTCCTCGGCGTCGTCCGCCGGCAGCAGGTTCTCCGAGCGGTCCTTGGCGCCGCTGGACGCCCGTTGCGCCTGTCCGGGGTCGGCGCGCTGCTCGCTGCGCCCGTCTTTCGGTTTGTCTTGCTGGGTCATGCCGTCCTCCCGATGGTGATCTCAAGGCCGATTATGGCGCAGGGGAGGGTGGCCGGGCGCACGCTAACGGCCGTCTTCCCGGCCGCCGCCGCGCGCGGGCAGGTTCTTTTCCAGGATCGCCCACAGGATCAGTCCATATGCGAGCAGGCGGACGAGGTAGTGCAGCGGCGAGTCCTCGTTGTCGTCGTAACTGAGTGCCGACACGATCCGGTGCACGCCCTCGATGCCGAACGACAGGGCGAAGTACAGGAAGAAGCGGTCGCGCGAATCGCGCCAGAAGCGCAGGAAGAACAGCGCGATGATGAATGAGGCCATGGCGATGGCGCCGGAGAACAGGTCGCTCATATCGGTCCCGTTATTCTTTCTCGTAGATCAGGCCGTACAGCAGCAGGAGCACGGCCACGAGGGCCGACACCTGGCGCACGGGCAGCAGGTAGACGTCGGGAAACACGACCTTGTCCAGCATGAGGAACACATTGTTGATCGTCAGTACGGCAAACGACGCGCCGCTCCAGAACAGCAGGCGGTGGCCGGTGCGCCGGTAGCTGCAGAACAACAGCCAGGCGCAAGCCAGCGACGTCAGTGTGCACAGCGTATAGATCGTAATCGCCATCAGGAATCCTTGCGCCATTTGAACGCGTCCGCGAATTGCTGCGCCTTGCGGTCGAGGGAGGAGTGGATCAGGTGCGTGACTTCGACCAGGTGGGTCGCGTAGAGGTCGGCGAGGCGGTCGATGCGCTCGCGCAGGCCGGCATCGGCGGGGGCGTAGCGGTAGCCTTCCACGCCGTGCTCCGTGCAGAGGGCGGCGACTCGCGCCCGGCACAGTTCGTCCAGCAGATCCTCGGCCGTTTTTTCGCGCACGTACAGACGCCGCGCCAACATGTCGCGGTGCCACATCTGGCCCGGCGCCGCGCGCATCAGCAGCAACGCTTCCAGGAAAGGAACCGACGGAATGCTGGTCAGCACGAAGCGCCGGAGGTCCTCGGGTATGGATGAGTTATCCATCGCCATCTACGTTTGGACAAACATACTTTATATTTTGAAACTGGGATTCTATAGTATTCCTGCGGCACATGCATGTGTGCTTGCAACCGTGCGCCCGGTATTCGCGACAGGAACCCGTGCGGGAGATCAAGCTCTCGTCGGCTAAAATGGTGGGATTCTTGATCTTGTCGATTCATCATGCTGAAGAAGTTGCTAACACCCGCACTCCTGCTGACGTCGCTCTTGTCGCTCGGCGCTTGCCACCGCGAGGCCGCGCACGGGTCCGCGCGACCGGCGGCGGTCGACACGGCAGCGCATGCGGACGCCGGCGCGCCGCGCCCACAGACCTGCCACGACCATTTCATGGCGGGCGAACCGCCGCGCATCACGAACCCGCGGCTGGGCAAGGAAACGGAGGCGCTGTGCTTCAACGTGTTCAGCGTTCTGCACTCCGGCGTCACGCGCACGCCGCTGTGGTCGGCGGAGCACCTGCAGGCGCAGAACATCGAGGCGGCGCAGGAATTGTCGCGTGAAAATTCGTTCCACCCGGAGCCCCGGCTGCCGTCCGACCAGCGCGCCGAGCTGTCCGACTATGCGCGCAGCGGCTACGACCGCGGCCACATGGCGCCGAACGGCGACATGCCCGACCGCGACAGCCAGCGCGACAGCTTCAGCCTTGCCAACATCGTCCCGCAGGACGGCGAGAACAACCGCAACCTGTGGGCCGGCATCGAAGGGGCCGTCCGCCGCATGGCGAAGAAGGAAGGCGACCTGTACGTCGTCACGGGTCCCGCATTCCTCGGCACGGACTTGCGCAAGATCGGCAACGTGCTCGTGCCCACGCATTTGTATAAACTGGTGTACAGCCCGCGCCAGCGCGCCGGCGCCGCCTGGTTCGTGGAGAACACGGCGGACGCCAAGGCGAACGTGATCCCGATCCCGGAGCTCGAACGCATCATCGGCATCAACCTGTTGCCCGCGCTCTCCGACGCGGAGAAGGAGCGCGTGCTGGACCTGCCGGAGATCCACGACAAGGCGCCGCGCGGCCGGCGCAACCGCCACTGAAAGGAAGTCCATGAGCAGCAAACCGAATTTCGCCCCGTACGAAAATGAAGCCGACGTCGTCGAAGTGGGACGCCTGATGGTGGAGAACCGCGTCGACCGGATCACGGTGTCCGGCGACGTCGACCTCACGGCCGACAAGGACGGCCTCGCCAAGGCCCGCCAGCTGCACGACCTGCTGGGCCGCGTCGTCGCCGCGCTGGAAGCGAAAAACCTGCCGGACAAGCTGCCGCCGCCGGACGTCAAGACCGTCGCGAATCCGTTCGGCTGAGCGCTTGCCGGTCCGTGCGCGTACGCACGAAACCCATCGATGACACGGGCCGCGAGGCCCGTTTTTCAAGGGCGCGCGCGAGGGTGTTTACGCATGAGTTGTACGGGGTCAATGGTGCGCGCAACGCTGCCGCTTTGGAGTAGTCTCGACAAGGAACCGGCACGAGGATCTCCACGCGGAAAACGTCATGCTCGGCGGCGAGCAGGTCGGCGTGGCGCGCTTCGGCAAGGCCGGCAACATACGATGACACCGGAGGAAACCATCATGCGACATACCTTAGTAGCAGTCTTCGACAACCGAAGCGATGCCCAGAACGCGCTGGACGAATTGCTGGCGTCGGGCTTCTCGCGCACCGATGCGAGCCTCTCCAGCGCCGACCCCACGGGCCAGTCGAACAGCGTCACGGGCAACGACGAATTGCTCGCGGGCGCACACGAGGAAGGCTTCGGCGCGTCGATCAAGCATTTCTTCACGAGCCTGTTCGGGTCCGACACGAACGAGCACGCGATGAAGTATTCGTACGCCGTCACGCGCGGCCACCACGTCCTGACCCTCTCGACGGAATCCGAGCCGGAAGTGGAGCGCGCGGCGGACATCATCGAGCGCTTCGGCCCCGTCGACATCGACGAGCACCACGACAAGTGGGCGCGCGAGACGGGCGGCGCGGGCGTGCTCGGCGCGGGCGCGTCCGGCATGCAGCAGTCGCGCAGCATGTCGGCGCAGTCGGGCAGCGCCGGCAGCGGCGCCGCATCGTCCGGCTCGTACCAGGGCACGCCGCCGGGGACGGAACCGGGCTCGCTGCAATACTCGTCCGAGGAAGACCGCAATTTCTTCGGCACGCAGAACATCAACGATCCGGTCCCGAAGGACATGACGTACCAGGAACCGCTGGGGGCCAACGAGCAATCCGGCGGCTCGCTCGACAGCGCTACCGGCGGCAACACGCTGAGCGGCACGCAGAGCTCGTCGCTGAATCCGGGCACATCGCGCCAGGCGTCGCAGGGCGGCTCGCTGAACCAGTCCGGCTCCGTCCTGCAGGGCACGGCGTCGATTCCCGGCTCGGACGACACGTCGCTGGGCGGCACCGCGATGATGGGCACCCAGTCAGGTTCGATGCAGCGCGACACGTCCACGTCGAGCTCGCGCGGCAAGGTGCGCGTGTTCTCGCATGACAAGGACATCGGCAGCTCCTACGACGACGCCTACCGCAACGACTGGACCCAGCACTACTCGGGCCTGGGCGACAGCTACGACGACTATGCACCCGCATACCGCTACGGTACGGAGATGCGCAGGAACGCCAAATACCGCGACCGCTCGTGGGACGACGTCGAATCCGACCTGCGGACGGACTGGGAAGCCCGCAACCCCGGCGCGTCGACGTGGGAGAAATTCAAGGCGGCCGTGCGCCACGGCTGGGACAAGATCACGCCGGACCTGAACACGGACGACTGGTACCACTCCGACTGGCACGACAATTACTCGAGCCTGGGCGGCGGCTACGAGGAGTACGAGCCGGCCTACCGCTACGGCACCGAGATGCGTGCGACCTCCAAATACCGCGACCGCTCCTGGGACGAGGTCGAATCTGATCTGAAGCGTGATTGGGAGTCGCGCTACCCGGGCGCCTCCACGTGGGACAAGTTCAAGGCCGCCGTACGCCGCGGCTGGGACAAGATCACCCCGGACATCGACGACGACCGCTACTACCGCACGCACTGGAACGCGCGCTACTCGAACGCCAACGAGAAATACGACGACTATCTGCCGGCCTACCGCTACGGCGACGAGGCGCGCCGGCTGCAGAAATACCGCAGCCGCCACTGGGACGACGCCGAGTCCGACCTGAAGGCCGACTGGGAATCGCGCTACACGAGCGGCACGTCCACGTGGGAAAAATTCAAGGCCGCCGTGCGCCATGGCTGGGACAAGATCACGCCCGACATGGACGATTCCACGTACTACCACTCGCATTATGAGTCCAATTACGCGTCCACCGGGACGGACTATGACGACGTCGAGCCGGCCTACCGCTACGGTAACGAGATGCGCAGCAGCGACACGTACCGCGACCGCTCGTGGGACGATGCCGAAAGCGACCTCAAGCAGGACTGGCACAGCAAATACGGCGCGCATGGCGAGCCGTCCGCATGGGAGCGCATCAAGGCGGCCGTACGCCACGGCTGGGAAAAGATGACGGGCGACACGACGAGCGCGGACGACGACAGCTACTACCGCACGCACTGGTCGAGCCAGTACGCCTCCAGCGGCACGAGCTACGACGACACCGCGCCGGCCTACCGCTACGGCGCCCAGATGCGCAACGACGTACGCTACCGCAACCGCGACTGGTCCGACGTCGAGAACGACCTGCGGGCGGACTGGGATGCGCGCTACGGCACCGGCGGCGCGTCTACCTGGGAGAAGATGAAGGCGGCTATCCGGCACGGCTGGGACCGCGCCACGCTGTAAAGCCGGTCAGGCGGTTTCGGACAACGGCAGGCTGATCCGGTTCCGCCCCATGTGCTTGGCGCGGTACAGCGCGGCGTCGGCAATGGCGACCAGTTCACTGGCGCTGTTGTCCGGCGCGGCGATGGCGGTGGCGGCGCCGATCGACACGGTCCCGTGCCGGGCCGCCTGGCGGTTCGGGACCTGCAGCTGCTCGACGCGGGTGCGGATGCGCTCGGCGACGCTGGCGGCGCCTTTCAGCGACTGGTTCGGCAGGATCACGGCGAATTCTTCGCCGCCGTAGCGCGCCACGAGGTCGTTCGCACGCATCTCGCTCGCGACCGCCGTGGCGATACGCTTCAGGCATTCGTCGCCGCCCAGGTGGCCGTTGGCATCGTTGTAGGCCTTGAAATTGTCGACGTCCACCATCAGCAGCGACAGCGGCTGGCGCTGGCGCAGCGAGCGCGCCCACTCGGCGTGCAGCGTATCGTCGAAGCAGCGGCGGTTGGCCAGGCCCGTGAGCCCGTCGCGCGTGGCCAGTTGCTCGAGCGCGATCTGGGCCAGCTTTTCGTCCGTCAGGTCGCGCAAGGTCTCGACGACGGCCGCCAGCCGGCCGCGTTCGTCGTAGATCGGGCTCGCGTCCGCGGCCAGGTAGCGCCGACGGCCCACGCGCGGCATGTCGCACCAGCTTTCGGCCGTCAAATGCTGGTCGTCGGCCGGGCCGTGCAAGGTCGGGATGCGGCCGTCCGCGGCGGCGCGCTCTTCGATCAGCAGGTCGGCGAGGGTAGGGCGGCGGTCTTCGAAAAAGCTGCGCCAGTGGTCGCGCGTGCCGAGGATGTCGCGCGCCGGCACGCCCGTCAACCGTTCGCAGGCACGGTTCCACAGCATGACGCGCGACGACGTATCGAGCACGAACACGGGAATCGCCAGCGTCTCCATCAGCTGGTGGGCGAATGCGCGATCCGCAGCGCCCGAGGAATCCATGAGGCGCTGTATTGTTGTTGTGCTTGTCATGAGCCGTCCTTCGGTTCTGTCTATTGAGCAATTTCTTGCTGACGAGAACCGATTGTGCGCTCGAGACAATAACGCCCCTTGATTTTTTTCAAGAGAAAAGCGGTGATCAGCCCGACTCGGCCGCATGCACGGCGATGACGGCCTGCGCGACGCGGTCGACGCGGGTACACAGCAGGTCGATGCGCGACGCCAGCAACGGATCTTCGAGCGCATACTGGCGGCGTACCTGCAGCAGCTCGGACTGGATGGCGACCAGTTGCGCGAGCGGATCGAGGTTGCCTCGGCGCGCATCGCTGCCACCCGTCAAGCGGCCCAGCAGCATGTCGGACTCGGCCAGCGCCTGGTCGGCTTGGCTGCGCGCCTTCTGTTCGCGGCACAGCGCGGCTTCCAGCCGGGCAATGCGGTCCTCGCTGCGCACGCGCCGCCACAACAGCGCGAACAGCACGGCCATCATGGCGAGGCCCAGCGCGCCCGCCTGCAGTCGGCCCGGCATCGCCAGCATGCGGTCGCGGTCGGCCCATCCGAGCCATACGGTCAGCACCAGCAAGACCCCGACGATGGCGCGCAGCGACTGGAGCAGCAGGGTTTTCATGACGATCCCTTCGACGAGGACTAGGACGACGCTGTTAGGAACTTTCCGTATCCAAAGGTACGGCTTTCTGAACGGTCTGTTTTTGCTCGTCGTCAATTTTAGCGTCTTTACATCGACCATGCTTGGCGAGGGAGCGCTTCGGCGACGGCCGCCACTCGCGGTATAATGGAAGGTTGACGCGAGCCTTACCCGGATTGTTACCGTGACATACAGCATCAAAGAAATCTTCTACACCCTGCAGGGCGAGGGCGCCCACGCGGGCCGTCCCGCCGTGTTCTGCCGCTTTTCCGGCTGCAATTTGTGGACGGGACGCGAAAGCGACCGCGCCACCGCCGTCTGCCAGTTCTGCGACACGGACTTCGTCGGCACCGACGGCGAACGGGGCGGCAAATTCAAGGACGCGGCCAGTCTCGCCGCCGAGATCGACAGCCTGTGGCCCGCTTCTTACCCGGCGAGCAAGTACGTCGTGTTCACGGGCGGAGAGCCGTTGCTGCAGCTGGACGCGGCGCTAATCGACGCGATGCACGCCGTCGGTTTCACGATCGCCATCGAAACGAACGGCACGTTGCCCGTGCCCGCCGGGGTCGACTGGATCTGCGTGAGCCCGAAGATGGGTTCGACGCTCGTCGTCGAACGGGGTAACGAGATCAAGGTCGTGATCCCGCAGGCCGGGCAGGACTTGTCCGCCTACGAACGCCTGGATTTCGACAATTTCTTCGTGCAGCCGATGGACGGCCCGCTGGCGGCCTTCAACACGCAGCTGGCGATCGATACGTGCCGGCGCAATCCGAAGTGGAAGCTGAGCCTCCAGACCCATAAACTCCTGAACATTCCCTGAAGCAAATGCTGACCATTACCCGCAAGCTGGAATTCGACGCCGGCCACCGCATTCCCGACCACAAGAGCCAGTGCCGCAACCTGCACGGGCACCGCTACACCCTGGAAATCACCTTGACGGGCGCCGTCATCGACGTCGAAGGCAATTCCGACAACGGGATGATCATGGATTTCTCGGACATCAAGGCGCTCGCGAAGGAGCACCTCGTCGACGTCTGGGACCATGCGTTCCTCGTCTATGAAAAGGACGAGCCCGTGCGTGGCTTCCTCGCCAGCCTGCCGAACCACAAGACCGTCGTGATCGACCGCATCCCGACCGTCGAGAACCTCGCACAGGTCGCGTGGAACATCCTCAAGGCCGCGTACAAGGACCGCTACGGCACGGGCCTGCGCCTGCAGAAGCTCGTGCTGCACGAAACGCCGAACTGCTGGGCCGAAATCACGGATGCCTGAAGCGGACGACAATACGTATATGGGCCTCGCGCTGCAGGAGGCCCGCAAGGCGTGGGCGGCCGGCGAAGTCCCTGTCGGTGCGGTCGTCGTGCGCGACGGCGAAGTCATCGCCGCCGGCTTCAACCAGCCCATCGGCCGCCACGACCCGACGGCGCATGCGGAGATCGTCGCGCTGCGCGCCGCCGCCGAAAAGCTCGGCAACTACCGCCTGCCGGGCTGCGAGCTGTACGTCACGCTGGAGCCGTGCGCGATGTGCTCGGGCGCGATGATGCACGCGCGCCTGGCCCGCGTCGTGTACGCGGCGCCCGACCCGAAGACGGGCGTATGCGGCTCCATCGTCGACCTGTTCGCGCTGGAACAGCTGAACCACCATACGGACGTCGTCGGCGGCGTGCTCGCCGACGAGGCGAGCGCCATGTTGAAAGCCTTTTTCGCCGAACGGCGCGCGGCACGGCGCACGCCTGTGCCGGACGCTGCCGCGTCCGGCTCCACGGACTGAACATCGGCGAGTGTTGCGCGCACACTGCTGACGCCACCGCTTTTACGAAAATGGTATGCTGGTCCAAAGCCCCCGCCACATTTCGGCACGGGAGTATTCCTTGGACCATACGATCAACGCTCGGCACCCCTACCTGATCCGGTCGACCCGGTGCCGGCGACGCCGCCATGCCTAGTCTGAACGCCAACGGGATCCGCATCGCCTTCGACACCGCGGGCGATCCGAAAGCCGTGCCCTTGCTGCTGATTTCCGGCCTCGGCCTGCAGCTGACGGCCTGGCCGGACGAATTCGTCGAAGGCCTAGTCGACCTGGGCTTTTACGTGATCCGTTTCGATAATCGCGACAGCGGCCTGTCGACGAAGTTCGAGCACGCCGGCACGCCCAGCCTCACACTGGCCTGGCTGAAATCGCTGCTGCACCTCCCGTTGAAGTCGCCGTACACCCTGGAAGACATGGCCGACGATGCGATCGGCGTGCTGTCCGCGCTCGGCGTCGCGCGCGCGCACGTGGTCGGCATGTCGATGGGCGCCATGGTCGGCCAGTTGATGGCGGCAAAATTCCCGTCGCGCGTCCTCAGCCTCACGTCGATCATGTCCAGCACGGGCCGCCGCGGCTTGCCGGGTCCGACGCAGGCCGCCCGCCGCGCGCTGCTGCGCCGGCCGCGCGGCTGGGCCAGCGCGGGCGACATCGACGCCGCCGTCGACTACAACGTGCAACTGCTGCAAGCGGTCGGCAGTCCGGCGTATCCCACGCCGGAAAAGCATCTCCGCCGCCGCGTCGCACGCGCGCTGCGCCGCAATTGCTGCCCCGGAGGCGTCATGCGCCAGATGCTGGCCGTGACCGCGTGCGGCGACCGCACGCCGGAACTGCAGACGATCGTCGCGCCCACGCTCGTCATCCACGGCGCGGCCGATCCGCTCGTCCCGCTCGCGTGCGGAATCGACACGGCGAACGCGATCCCGGGTGCCCGGCTGGAGGTCATCGAGGGCATGGGACACGACCTGCCGGCCCAGCTGCTGGAGCGGCTCCTCGCCTTGATCGACGCCCATGCGCACGGTAAGATGGCGCCCGACTCGACACCAAGGCTCTTCGTCAAACAGTGACCATCCCGAAACTGGGCATCGCCCTCATCGCGCCGGCCGGCTACGCGCCCGAACCGGAAGCCATCCCGCGCGGCATCGCGCGCCTCGAAGCCCAGGGCATCCTGGTCAAGAACTATTACAAGCACGAGGAACGCCACCAGCGCTTCGGCGCGACGGACGCGGAGCGCCTGGCCCAGCTGGAAGAGGCCGCCGCCGACCCGGACGTGCAGGTCGTGATGGCGATCCGCGGATCGTACGGCATCACCCGTCTGTTGCCGGACATCGACTTCGAGCGCATGGCGGCGAGCGGCAAGATCTTCGTCGGCTATTCCGACGTCACCGCCTTCCACATGGGCTTGTATGCGAAGACGGGTGCGCTCAGCTACGCGGGCCCGATGTTCACGAGCGACATCGGTACCGCCGAGCCCGACGAGTTCACGCTCGACGACTTCCTGGACTGCCTGACCGGGCCCACGCACACGGTCTACGGGCACGGCGCCGCAAACCCGCGGCTGGACGTGACCGGCACCGTCTGGGGCGGCAACCTCGCCATGGTAATGTCCGTGATCGGCACGCCGTACTTCCCGCAGATCGATGGCGGCATCCTGTTCCTGGAAGACATTGCCGAGCACCCGTTCCGGGTCGAACGCATGCTGCTGCAGCTGATGCATACGGGCGTACTGGCGCAGCAGCGCGCGATCGTGCTGGGCGATTTCTCCGGCTACCGCCTGGGCGCGATGGACAATGGCTATAACTTCGACGAAATGCTGAGCTATGTGCGCGCCACGTTGCCCGTGCCTGTGCTGACAGGCCTGGAGTTCGGCCACATCGCGCGCCACGTGACGATTCCGTTCGGTGCGCAGGGACGTCTGGCCTGCGACGGCGACCGCTGGACGCTGACGCTGTCCGGCTACCCGACCTTGCAGCGCGGCTGACGCGCCCCCCCCTCAGTGGTAAAATGCACGGTTAATCGAAAACCCAAGCCATAAGGTTTCCCAGTGCTCAGTACAGCCAACATCACGATGCAGTTCGGCGCGAAGCCGCTGTTCGAAAATATTTCCGTCAAGTTCGGCGACGGCAACCGTTACGGCCTCATCGGCGCGAACGGCTGCGGCAAGTCGACCTTCATGAAGATCCTCGGCGGCGACCTCGATCCGTCCGGCGGCAACGTCAGCCTCGACCCGAACGAACGTCTCGGCAAGCTGCGCCAGGACCAGTTCGCCTACGAAGACGTGCGCGTGCTCGACGTCGTCATGATGGGTCACACGGAGCTGTGGAACGCCATCCGCGAACGCGACGCCATCTACGCGAACCCGGAAGCGACGGACGACGACTACATGAAGGCCGCCGAGCTCGAAGGCAAGGTCGCCGAATACGACGGCTACTCGGCCGAAGCGCGCGCCGGCGAACTGCTGCTGGGCCTGGGCATCGCCACCGACCTGCACCAGGGCCCGATGAGCGCCGTGGCGCCGGGCTGGAAGCTGCGTGTGCTGCTGGCGCAGGCGCTGTTCTCCGATCCGGACATCCTGCTGCTCGACGAGCCGACCAACAACCTGGACATCCACACGATTTCCTGGCTGGCCGACATGCTGAACCAGCGTAACTCGACGATGATCATCATCTCGCACGACCGCCACTTCCTGAACTCGGTCTGCACGCACGTCGCCGACATGGACTACGGCACGCTGAAGGTCTATCCGGGTAACTACGACGACTACATGGAAGCGTCGACGCAGGCCAGGAACCAGCAGCTGGCGAACAACGCCAAGGCGAAAGAAAAAGTCGCCGAACTGCAGGACTTCGTGCGCCGCTTCTCGGCGAACAAGTCGAAGGCCCGCCAGGCGACGTCGCGCGCCAAGCAGATCGAGAAAATCAAGATCGAGGAATTCAAGCCGTCGTCGCGCGCGTACCCGTTCGTCCGCTTCGAAGGCGAGAAGAAGCTGCACCGCCTTGCCGTCGAGACGGAAGGCCTGTCGAAGTCGTACGACCGCCAGCTCTTCAAGAATTTCTCGATCATGGTCGAGGCCGGCGAGCGCATCGCCATCATCGGCGCCAACGGTGCCGGCAAGACCACGTTGCTGCGCTGCATCGGCAGCGGCCCCATCACGGGCCTCGACGCCGACACGGGCCGCGTGAAGTGGGCCGAGAACGCGAACCCGGGCTATATGCCGCAGGACCCGACGGAAGAATTCGCCACCGACCTGAACCTGACCGACTGGATGGGCCGGTGGACGAAGGAAGGCGACGACGACCAGGCCGTCCGCTCGATCCTGGGCCGCCTGCTGTTCGGCGGCGACGAGGTCAAGAAGTCCGTGCGCGTGCTGTCCGGCGGCGAGAAGGGCCGCATGATGTACGGCAAGCTGATGCTGGGCCGCCACAATGTCCTGCTGCTCGACGAGCCGACCAACCACATGGACATGGAATCGATCGAGTCCCTGAACATCGCGCTCGACAAATACGCCGGCACGCTGATCTTCGTGTCGCACGACCGTGAGTTCGTGTCGTCTCTGGCCACGCGCATCCTCGAGATCAAGGAAGACCGCATCATCGACTTCCAGGGGAATTACGAGGATTACCTGAAGAGCCAGGGTCTCGAATGATTGTCGTGACGCGACACGACGTGTCGCGCATTGGTAGGGTGGGCTCTCGTCATTCAGGCCCCCGGCCTGAATGACCCGCGCGGACGTTCGCGTCACGCCGCCTTACGCGTGGGCACCGGGGTGCCCACCCTACGTCTGACAACGTAATACAATCGGCGATAATCCGGCCCACGCCGGCACCATTTTCGCCGCCATGCGATGATATTGCTATGAACACCATTGCCCCCGTTAAGATCTTCGAATACGACCGTCCGGTCGGCGGCGTCTGTTCCACCGCCGAGGCCTGGGCCCGTACGCCGTCCCCGTTGGAAATTGCGGAAAAGACGGCATTGAAGGACCGCATCCGCCGCCTGCTGAAGGAACGCGAAGCCGTCCTCGTCGCCCACTACTACGTCGACGCCGACCTGCAGGACCTGGCCGAGGAGACGGGCGGTTGCGTCTCGGACTCGCTGGAAATGGCGCGCTTCGGCCGCGACCACCCGGCCAAGACGCTCGTCGTGGCGGGCGTGCGCTTCATGGGCGAGACGGCGAAGATCCTGAGCCCGGAAAAGACGATCCTGATGCCGGACCTGGACGCGACGTGCTCGCTCGACCTGGGCTGCCCGGCCGATGAATTCGCCGCGTTCTGCGACCAGCACCCGGATCGCACCGTCGTCGTCTACGCGAACACGTCCGCGGCCGTGAAGGCGAGGGCGGACTGGATGGTGACGTCGTCGATCGGCCTGGAGATCGTCAAATACCTGCACGACCAGGGCAAGAAGATCCTGTGGGCGCCGGACCGCCACCTCGGCTCGTACATCCAGAAGCAGACAGGCGCCGACATGCTGCTGTGGCAGGGTTCCTGCCTCGTGCACGACGAATTCAAGGGCATCGAACTGGACCTGCTGCGTGCCGAATACCCGCAAGCGAAAGTCCTCGTGCACCCGGAATCGCCCGCGAACGTCGTCGCCCAGGCGGACGTCGTCGGCTCGACCACGCAGCTGATCAACGCCGCGCAGACGATGGACGCGACGCACTTCATCGTCGCCACCGACAACGGCATCCTGCACAAGATGCGCATGGCCGCGCCCGGCAAGACCTTGATCGAAGCCCCGACGGCAGGCAACAGCGCGACGTGCAAGAGCTGCGCGCACTGCCCGTGGATGGCGATGAACGGCTTGCAGAACCTGGCCGACGTGCTGGAAGCGACGGACGGCGCGAACGAGATCTTTGTCGATCCTGAGATCGGCAAGCAGGCCAAGCGCGCGATCGACCGCATGCTCGACTTCGCCGCCGCGAAAAAAGCCAAGGCGCTGCCGACCGGCGCGCTGGAACAGGAAGCCAAACTTTTCAACGGAATCGGACCTGCATGAGCAATTTGCGCAATCCTTACGCCACCGAGGGACAATTCGACGAAAAGCTGCAAGCCGCGTTCGAACAGAATTTACTCGCCGCGCTGCTGGAAGACGTCGGCACCGGTGACGTCACGGGCAAGCTCGTCCCGGAGACGCCCCGCGCGCGGGCGCGCGTGCTCGTGCGCGAGCAGGCCGTCCTGTGCGGCGCGCCGTGGTTCGAAGGCATCATGCTCGCCGTCGATCCGGACATCACGATCGACTGGAAGTACGCCGAAGGCGACACGATGGCCGCCGACAGCATCGTCTGCATGATCGAAGGTTCGCCACGCTCCTTGCTGACGGCCGAGCGTGCGGCACTGAATTTCCTGCAGCTGCTGTCGGGCGTGGCGACGGCGACTCGCGCCTACGTCGACGTCATCGAGGGCACGAAGGCGCAGATCCTCGACACGCGCAAGACCTTGCCGGGCCTGCGCCTCGCGCAAAAATACGCCGTGCGCGTGGGCGGTGGCGCGAACCAGCGCATGGCCTTGTACGACGGCATCCTGATCAAGGAAAACCACATCGCGGCTGCGGGCGGCATCACGCCCGCGCTGCAGGCGGCCGCCGCGCTGAACGCGGGCGTGTCGATCCAGATCGAAGTCGAGTCGATCGCCGAGCTGGAAGAGGCGCTGGCTGCCGGCGCGACGTCCGTACTGCTCGACAATTTCGACTTGGCCATGATGCGCGACGCCGTCCGCATCAACGGTGGGCGGGCGTTGCTGGAAGCGTCCGGCGGCATCAATATGCAGTCCGTGCGCGCGATTGCAGAAACCGGTGTCGACCGAATTTCGATCGGCAGCCTGACCAAGGATGTCGAGGCCACCGATTACTCGTTGCGTATCGTCGGCTAACAATGTGCATGGTGGGCACGGGGTGCCCGCCATCACGCAGATCGTTACGTCCCACTCTCGCTGGCCCGCGCCAGCGCCTCTGCCTGCGGATTGCGCCGGTAGACGGATTCCCCGACCCGCGCCGCGATCCCGTCGATCGCGGCCAAGACCTTGTCCGGGTGCGCATAATGCGTCATATGCCCGACGCCGGGCTGCAATTGCAGCTCGCTGTCCGGCAGGCGCTCGTCCAGCCTTTCGGAGTTGTGGCCGAAATCGACGATCTTGTCCTGCGTCCCCGCCATGATCACGGCGGGCACCTTCAGTTCCGGATAGCGCTTGGCGAGCGCGACGGCCGCCGGCACCATGATCGCCGTCTCCGCCGCACTGGCGCGCAACTGGCCGGGCCGGAGCAACATCCAGACGGGCAGGTCGCGGAAGCGGGCGTCGACCGGTTGCGGCGAAAACACCCGTTTCGTCAGCGGACGCCACAGCATGCGCGTCACGAGCGGAGACACGGTATAGCGCATCAGGTCCCCCACGAGCGGGATCGCGGGACCGGACAGCAGCGGGACATCCGCGCGCAGGCTCGGGTAGTAATAGCCTGACAGCAGCACGAGACCCCGGACGAAATCCGGCACTTCCAGCGCCATCGACAGCGCCACGAGCGTGCCCCACGAATGGCCCAGTACGATGGCGGAATCGACGCCGATCTCCTGCAGCGCATGGTGCAGCAGGCGCGCCTGGGCTTGCGGCGTCCACACCTTGTTGCGCGGGCGCTCGCTGTAGCCGAAGCCGGGACGGTCGAAGGCGATGACGCGGTAGTGCTCGGCCGCCTTGTCCATCAGGCCGCTGCATTGAAAATCGCTGGCGAAGACGCCGTTCCCGTGCAGCAGCACGAGCGCGGGACCGCTGCCGCGCTCGACATAATGCAGGCGGACGCCGTCGACGGTCACGAAGCGGCCTTGCGGTGGATTGTCGGCCTCGGCCTGTTTCGTTTTCGAACGCACGTAAAAGAAGGAGGCCAGCAAGCCGAGGCCGGCCAGCGCCGCTCCCGCTTGCCATGGTTTGATGCCCGTGCTGCGTAAGGTGTTCGTCACAGTATTCCCCCGTCAAGTGGTATGGATGGTGTGTCTCCGTCGGTCTGATCCGAACCTCTGGTCAACAATTCGAGCGCGAGCGGCAGCACGCGCTCGGCCGATTCTTCGATCTTGATGTCGAGGAGGTCGTCGGCGCGCGTGCGGCCGAGGTTGATGGCGGCGATCGGTTTGCCGGCGGCCTGCGCCATGCGGCAGAACCGGAAGCCGGAATACACCATCAGCGACGAGCCGACGACGAGCAGTGCGTCCGCGCGTTCCATCTGTTCCAGCGCGATCGCGGTGCGTGCTGGCGGCACATTGTCCCCAAAGAAAACGACGTTGGGCATCAACGTACCGCCGCAGCACGTGCAGTACGGCAAGCGGAAACTGGCCAGTTCCGTCGGCTCGACGGACGCATCGCCATCGGGCAGCGGCGTCGCGTTCGCGCCCGCCATCTGCGGATTGAATTCCTCGAGCTGTCCCTGCACGAACGCGCGCGGAAACAGCGCCGCGCATTCCAGGCAGACGACCGTGTGGATATTGCCGTGCAGCTCCAGCACCCCGTGTGTGCCGGCCTCGCCGTGCAGGCCATCGACGTTCTGCGTCAGCACGGAGCCGATCCGTCCGATGCGTTCCAGGCCCGCGATAGCCTGATGACCCCGGTTCGGGCGCGCCTGCGCGAGCACGGGCCAGCCGATCATGCTGCGCGCCCAGTAGCGGCGCTGCACGGCGTCCGACTTGCGGAAGTCGGGCCCGTGGATCGGCGGCCGGCCGCGGCGTGTGCCGTCACGGTCGCGGTAATCGGGAATGCCGGAGGCAGTCGACAGCCCGGCGCCCGTCAGCACGAGGGCACGCGGGTGACGGTCGAGAAATGCGGCGATGCGCGCCGCGTGATCGTGGATGGTGAATGCTTCGGCCACAGATGTGCTCCTCCCGGCTGGATCGTAACATCCCCGATGCTCGCACGAAAACACGATTCCCATGGCCATCGCCACGGGGCGCCGTCAACGCTTGGCGGACACGACAATGCCGCCGACGATCAGCACAAACGCAAGCACGTGATAGCCGTGCGGCATTTCGCCCAGGAAGGCGGACGACAGCACCGCGGTGAACAGCGGCGTCAGGTTGACGAAGAACGCGCCGATGCCGGGACCCGCGCGGAGGATGCCCGCGCCCCACAGCGCGAACGCGAACACCGCCGGGCCGACAGCGACGAACAGGAGCGCGGCCGCGACAAGCCAACTCCACGCAATGGGTTGCGCGCCCAGCCCCCACTCGACGCCGGCGAACGCGCCCGACCACAGCAGGCCGAACGCGACCTGCGCGCCGAGGAACGCGGCCCAGTCGGCGCGCAACGCGGGCGCGTCCTGCGGCTGCAGCAGCATCCAGCTGTAGAACGACCACGCGATCGTGGCGAGGATCATGGTCAGGTCGCCGGCGACGAGGCGCAGCGCGAGCAACTGGTCGACGTCGCCCCGGCACAGCACGACGAGCACGCCGACGATCGACAGCAGCGCACCCGCCACCTGGCGCGTGCGCACGGCGACGCCGTAGAACAGGCGGCCGACGAGCATCATCCACACGGGCATGCCGGACGCGACCAGGGTCACGTTGATCGGCGTCGAGCTTTGCAGCGCAAGATATTGCAGCGAGTTGTACATGCCGATACCGAGCAGACCCAGCAGCGCATAGCGGCGCCAGCGGATTCGGATGCCGTCCAGCACGCCCGCCTGGCGCAACGTGGCCCAGCCCAGCGGCAACAGGACGGCCAGGGCGATCGTCCAGCGCAGCAGGTTCAAGGTCATCGGCGGCACGGCCGCGCGCACGAGACGCCCGACGATCGCGTTGCCCGCCCACAGCAGGGGCGGGACGGTCAGCAGCAGGACGGTGGACGGCGTGAGTTTCTGATTCATCGGCTACGACGGACGGCGACCGGTATGCATGCACCGGCCGCGACGGGATGCGCGCTCAGCGCCGGCGCGGCGTCAGCACGCTCGGCAGGGCCTTCGGCAGCGTGTCGGGATAGTCGCGCGAGAAGTGCAGGCCGCGGCTCTCGTGGCGCGACAGGGCGCTGCGCACGATCAGGTGCGCCACCTCGACGAGGTTGCGCAGCTCCAGCAAGTCGTTGGTGACGCGGAAGTTGCGGTAGTACTCGTCGATCTCTTCCTTCAGCAGCTTGATGCGGTGCTGCGCGCGCTCCAGGCGCTTGGTCGTACGCACGATGCCCACGTAATTCCACATGAAGCGGCGCAGCTCGTCCCAGTTGTGGGCGATGACGACTTCCTCGTCCGCGTTCGTGACGCGGCTTTCGTCCCACGCGGGCAGCTGCGGCAGGTCGACGGGTGGCGCGGCGGCGATCTGGTGCGCGCACGCGCGTCCGACGACGAGGCATTCCAGCAGCGAGTTGCTGGCGAGGCGGTTGGCGCCGTGCAAGCCCGTGTACGCGGTCTCGCCGACGGCGTACAGGCCGGGGATGTCGGTGCGGCCCGCGAGGTCGGTCACGACGCCGCCGCACGTGAAGTGCACGGCAGGCACGACGGGAATCGGTTCCTTCGTGATGTCGATGCCCAGCTCGAGGCAGCGCGCGTAAATCGTCGGGAAGTGTTCCTTGATGAATTCCGGGCTCTGGTGCGAGATGTCCAGGTGGACGTAGTCGAGACCGCGCTTCTTCATCTCGAAGTCGATGGCGCGCGCCACGACGTCGCGCGGGGCCAGCTCGCCCCGCTCGTCGTGCGCGGGCATGAAGCGCGTGCCGGCCGCCGTGCCCGCCTCGGGCGGCAGCTTCAGCAGGCCACCTTCGCCGCGCACGGCTTCCGTGATGAGGAACGATTTCGCGAACGGGTGATACAGGCAGGTGGGGTGGAACTGGATGAATTCCATGTTCGACACGCGGCAGCCCGCGCGCCAGGCCATCGCGATGCCGTCGCCAGTCGCCGTGTCGGGATTCGTCGTGTACAGGTAGACCTTGCCGGCGCCACCGGTGGCCAGCACCGTATGCTCCGCCTCGAACGTCTGCACCTTGCCGCTCTTTTCGTCCTGCACGTACAGGCCGTGGCAGCGCGGTTGGCCGACGAGGGCCGGGCCGCTGTGCACGCCGTCCGGCTGCAGCTTGTCGGACGTGATGACGTCGATCGCGCAATGGTGCTCGAACAGGGAGATGTTCGGGTGCGCGCGGACCTTCTGCTCCAAGGTCACCTGCACGGCGTGGCCCGTCGCGTCGGCCGCGTGGATGATGCGCCGCTGGCTGTGGCCACCTTCGCGGGTGAGGTGGAAACCGAGCTCCGCCGTCTCGTCGCGCGTGAACGGCACGCCCTGTTCGATCAGCCATTCGATCGCTTCGCGCCCATGCTCGACGATGTAGCGGGTTGCCGCCTCGTCGCACAAGCCTGCGCCGGCAACGAGGGTGTCGGCGATGTGCTGGTCGTGGCTGTCGCCCGAGTCGAGCACGGCGGCAATGCCACCTTGCGCCCAGTTGCTGGCGCCGTCGAGCAGCTCGCGCTTGGAAATGATGGCAACCTTGCGCGTCTGCGCCAGGTGCAGGGCGACCGACAGGCCGGCCAGGCCGCTGCCGACGATGGCTACGTCAAATTTCATCGCACTCTCTTGGTTTTGCTTTTGTAAAGAGGCATCACTATAGACCATTTGGCGCGCGTGTGCCGAAGAGAGGCCTGTTCACTATCCTCCGGTCGATCGACGCCGCCGCGTATCCGCCAGGACGGTTTCGTACAGGCGCCGATAGCGCGTGGCCGTCGCCGTCCAGTCGTGCGTCGCGGCGACGCTGCGCGCGGCGGCCAACCCGAGCGCACGCAGGCGGCAGGTTTGTTCCAGCAACTGGGCGAGCACGTCGACCAGCGCAGCCCGGCTGCCCGCCGCGAACAGCATCCCGCTGTGCCCGTGCACGAGCAGTTCGCGGTGGCAGGCAATGTCGGACGCGACGACGGCGCACCCGCTGGCCATCGCCTGCAGCAGGTGGCGCGACGGCGTGCGCGCGGCGGCGTTCGGCAACGTCGCGAACACGGCCACATCGGCGCGCGCCAGCACGTCGACGGTGCGGCGGCCCGCCAACGGCCCGGTCACGTGCACGTACCCGCCCAGTCCGTACGTCGCGATCCTCGCCTCGAGCGCCTCTGTATGCCTGCCGCCACCCGCGATCAGCAGGCGCAGCGTGCCGCACCGTCGGCGCAGGTCACGTAGTGCGTCGAGCAGCAGGTCGATGCCGGCCGCCGGATCGAGATCCCCGGCATAAGCGAGCAGGGGCGCGTCCAGCATCTCCCGTGCCCGGACGGCGTGCCGTGCGCCGGCTTGCACACCGATGGGCGGCGGCAGGATCGCGATCCTGCACGGAGGCACGCCGGCTGCACACAGCACCGCCCGCATCTCGGCGGTGGGTGCGGCGACCGCGTGCGCCCGCGCGTACGCGAATCGCGCAAATGCCGACGGGCCATGTCCGAGCGCAGTCCGGCGGTCGACATCGACGACGAGCGGCATCCGTGCCAGCCACGCCATGGGCCACGTGGCCGCCGCGTGCGCGCCGGGCGGGTGCACGTGGATCAGGTCGGGTCGCGTCAGGCGGGCAATCTCGCGCAGCCGGACCGCGAGCAAGGCCGTCGCCGTGACGCCACGGCACGGACGCCCCAGCCACCGTGGCAAGCGACTCACGGGCGTGCGGTACAAATGCCAGACATCGCCGGGCCACGCATCCGGTGGCGGCGCCGGACCGGCGTCGGCCGGCCCGTCGTGCGCATCGGGCGCACTCAGGTGCACCGTCTGCACGCCCTGCGCGCGCAGGGCCGCCAACAGCGCTTGCGTGCGGCGGCCGTAGTCCGTCGGGCGCGCGCAAGCGGCATCGAGGACGTGCAGGACGCGCATCAGCGCACCCGTCCCATCCGGACCGGCGGCTCGCTGCCGGTCAGCGCGTCGTACACGGCCAGGTAGTCGCGCGCCATCGCCGGCATGCTGTGGCGCGCGATCACCTGGCTGCGTGCCCGCGCGCCGTGACGGGTCGCCAGTTCGGGGATGCGGCAGTAGTCGGCGATCGCCGACGCCAGCAAGTCCGTCGCCATCGGCGGCACGAGGATGCCCGTGAAACCCGGATGCACCAGTTCCGTGTTGCCGCCGACCGCGGATGCCACGACCGGCAGCCCTGTCGCCATCGCCTGCAGGATCGCGTGCGAGCGATCCTCGGCGAGCGACGTCAGCACGAACAGGTCCATCGCGCGGAGCAGTTGCGGGATGTCGGCCCGGTCGCCGGGGAGCCACGCGCGCGCGGCCGCGCCCGCCCGATGCAGCAGCGCCTGGCACTCCGTGCGCGCGGGGCCGTCGCCGACGAGCAGCAGCCGCAGCCGCTGGTGGGCCGGGTGCGGTGATGCGATCAGCCGCAGGAATGCCTCGACGAGCGTCGTGTGGTTGGCCGGGTCGTCCATCCGGCCCACGCTGCCGACGACGAATACGCCGTCGCGCATGAAGCCGGGCGGGCCCACGGCCGCGGACGGCCCCAGCCGCGGGTGGAATTGCACGGTATCGACACCGTTCGCGATCTGGGACACGCGCGCCGGCTCGGCACCGACCGATTCGATGAGCCATTGCTCGAGATCGCCGCTGACGGCGATGAAATGGTCGATCAACGGGCACAGCAGGCGGCGCAGGATGCGCGCGGGGACGCCGCCGTGCGCCGTCGCACGCCCGTGCTCCGCATGCACGCGGAGACGTACTCCGGCCAGCGCGGCGACGGCCTGCGCGGGCAGCCCGGTGCCGTTGCGGGTGTGGACAAGGTCGGGCCGCAATGCACGCAGCACGCCGAACATGCGCACGTAATACAGTGGATCCCGCCCGACGCCTTTGTGCAGGTTCACGATCTCGACCCCGTGCTCGCGCATCTCGCCCTCGCAGCCGCCGCGGTCGTGCAGGCAGACGACGGCATGCCGATAGCGCCCGGGCGGCAGGTGGCGGATCAGGTTCAGCAAGCCGTGCTCGGCCTGCGCCGTGTCGAGCGCGTCGACCACGTGCACGACCAGGCGCGCGGCCCCACCGGACTCGGGCAGCGACAATGCTGCGGGATGCTGGGCGCCCATGTGGCCACGCGTCAGAATCCGAACAGAACGTTCCGGCGCATGCGCCCGGCGACAAGCGATCCTGCATGGCGGTCGGTGTGCTTCATGGCGGCTCCCACGCTCGTTGACGGTGGCGCCGAGCGGGGTGCCCGGTCGACGCAGGGGCCATTATATTGCGCTGCAACGCGGCGTTTTTTTCGCTTTTTGACGCCGTTGACTCGTCTCAAGAATGGGGCGGATGCATGCAGCAGCGGGCGCCCGGCGCTGTCCAACGCGCATGCCGACAGGCGATCGGTACGGCGCCGCACCGAACGCCGGACGGGCGCGCGCTACGATGGCGCTTCCATCCGCACGAGGACCCAACATGAGCACACACGACACGCAGGCCATCGCCGATTTGACATCGCGGATCAAGGAAGTCCGCTTCCCTATGTTCACATGGCAGGACGAGCACGGCCATTTGTTGAGCCAGCCGATGACACAGGAAGAGGTCGACGACGGCGGCGGCATCTGGTTCTTCACGTCGACGCAGACCGCACTGTGGGACTGCATCGGGCACCGGCCCCAAGTCAACCTGTCGTTCGCGAAGCCGGAAGACAGCCTGTTCGTCTCCGTGAGCGGCCTCGCGGAACGGGTCGTCGACCGCGAGCGCATCCGCGCCATGTGGAACACGGGCGCGCAGGCATGGTTTCCCGCCGGCCCGGACGACGAGCATGCCGTGCTGATCCGCGTCGAGCCGCATTCGGCCGAATACTGGGATTCCAACGACAGCAAGATGGTCCGCATGTTCGCCTACGCAAAAGCGGCCATGACGGGCACCCGCCCCGACATGGACGCGGAACACCGGACGTTGAAGCTGTAACACCCCGGCGGCGCGGGATGCCTGCCTTGCAATGAACCTGTGGCCTGGCGTACAGTACACGCTTCTTCGGGGAGCGTGCATGAAACGGGACGGGCAGGGCAGGACGCGATGACGGCGCCGCTGGAATGGGCGGCGAACGGCATGACCGCCGTCGCGATCGTGCTGGCCGGCCGCAACAACGTCCATACGTGGTGGACGGGCATCGTGGGCTGCACGCTGTTCGCCATCCTGTTCGCCGAGAGCCGGCTGTATGCGGACGTGGCACTGCAGGGCTTTTTCGTGGCGACGAGCGTCGCGGGCTGGTGGAAATGGGCGCGCGGCGACCATGGCGATCCGCTGCCGATCACGCATGCCAGCGTCGCGAACCTCGCGTGGACAGTGCCACTGGGTGCCGTCGCCACGGCGGGCTATGGCGCGCTGCTCCATTTCACGACGAACGCGTACGCTCCTTTCCTCGATTCGGCCGTGCTCGTCTTTTCCGTCATCGGCCAGATCCTCATGATGCAGCGCCGCGTCGAGAACTGGGCATTCTGGCTGCTCGTCAACAGCATCGCCGCACCGCTGTATTTCAGCCGCGGCCTCACGCTGACGGCCGTGCTGTACGCTGGCTTCTGGGTCAATGCCATGGTGTCGTGGCGCAACTGGTATCGGCTGGCGACGCCGCGCGCGGACGCAGCCCCGGCGACCGGTGCGCTGTCGTCCGAACGTTCCTGGTCTTGAACGACGCAACGCGCGCGAAGGCGCCGTGCACGCGGCGCGCGCGTGCTTCAGCCCCGCCGCGGCGGCGCGAGGTCGTCCTCGTCCTGGTTGCCGCCCGTTTCCGGGGCGCCGAGTCCCGTCGATCCCGGGCTGGCCTGGCGGCTGCGCGTGTCCTGGTAGCCGCGGTTGATGGCCGTCGCGGCCGTGCCCGCGCCCTCGGCGTCATCGCTTGACGCGCGCTGGCGGTTGCCGCACGCCGACGGTGCCTCTTCCTCGGGACGGGGTTTCGTCAGGGCAGGGCCGCCGCTGCCGCCCGTCTCGGCCATCGTCTCGTGAGTGAGGGTGCTGCCTTCCTCGCCGCTCGTCGGGTTGCCGACGCCGATCGTCGCCGCTTGTTCGTTCTGCGGGCCTGTGCCGCCGTTCGTCGATGGTGTGTTCATCTCGCCTCCTGGTCCGTGGTCGATGAGCGATTGTCGCCGCGTGAGCGAGCGCCGGCTGTCGGCACGCGCTGCGCGTGCGTGTAGGATGCCGGCGCGAATGCTCAGATGGGAATCTCGGACGTACCGCCGCTCACGCTCCCGAACTCCTGCAATTGCTCCAGCGAGAGGCGCCGCTCGTTGAGGGCGACTAGGATCGCCTTCAACTGGTCCGGATCGGGCTGGATATAGATGATCCGCTGTTCGATCTGGTCGTCCCAGCAGCGCGTATAGGGCACGTCCGTCTCGGCCATGATGCGGGCATCGAAACTGCCGTTCCGCAATTCGCCGAACAAGGTGACCCGCGTCGTATCGGGCGTCGTGTTTTTTACCGTGATGGTCATGCAAGCTCCTTTCGGTTTGCGCGTCGTCAGGACCATTGTCCCGTAGGCGCGGCCGGCCTGCAAACGGTGTTCAAGCGTGCGCGGCCGAGTGTTATACTGTATATAAACACAGTATCGCCACGAACCACCATGCCCAACTTCACACCCATCGATCTTGGCCCCACGTCACCGGAACAGATCGCGACCGGCGCCAGCAGCCGGCTGCACGTCAAGATGTACCGCCAACTCGACGACGCGATCACCGAGGCGACGACCGACATCGATCTGGCGCGCGAATTCATCGCCCACGGCGAACTGAGCGCCAAGTCGATCCAGAATACGCAGAAGGAATTGTTCCGTTTCCTGACCTGGTGCCGCGAAGAAGCCGGCAAGACACTCGTGCAGCTGAACGTCGCCGACCTGAACGCGTACAAGGAATTCCTCAAGGATCCGCCGCCCGACTGGGTGTCGACGACGAAATGGCCGCGGACCGACCCTCGTTACCGGCCATTTACGGGACCGTTGTCCGATGCGAGCCGGCGTCAGGCGTTGATCGCCGTGAAGGGCTTGATGGGCTTCGCCGAGCAGACGGGCTACCTGCGCCGCAATCCGGGCGCGCTCGTGCGCAACGTACGGACGCCGACAGCGAGCCGCATCACCCGCTACCTGACACAGACCGCGATCGGACTGGCGCTCGACACCGTCGCGACCCGCCTTGCCGACACGCCGGCCGCGATGAAGCGGCGTGCGCGCGACCGCTTCCTGCTCGTGGCGTTCGCGCACACGGGCGCGCGCCTGAACGAGATCGTCGGCGCGGCAATGGGCTCCATCTACACGGAAGGCAACGACCGCTGGTGGCTGGACGTCGTTGGCAAGGGCAACAAACCGCGCCGCCTGCCGGTGCCGCCCGCCATGCTGGACGCGTACCGCGCATATCGCGAAGCATTCGAGCTACCTCCGCAGACGAGCCGGACCGACCGTACGCCGCTCGTCCTGTCGAGCCGCAGCCGCGCCCTCGCGCGCATTACCGACGAAGCGGCGGCGGAAGCCATCAAGGCGATCTTCGCCGATGCGGCGACTGCTGCTGCCACGCGCGGCGACGCGGACACGGCCGCCACATTGCGCCAGGCCTCGGCACATTGGCTGCGCCACAGCATGCTGACGAACCATGCGAACAACGGCGTGCAACTGAAGACGCTGCAGGACACGGCGGGCCACGCGAACATCGCGACGACGGCCGCCTACCTGCACAAGACGGACAATGAGCGCTACGACGAGATCATCGCTTCCGTGAATGGACGCGGCATCCTGTAAGTCCGCTGCGCGGGTCGCGCGCCGTGCACATTCGCTATACTGAATATCGGCACGAACGATCGGCGTGCCGTCGACGGAAGCAGGGCACACGCTTACCAGGCCTTGATCGGACCATCGCCGAGGTGCACAGCGATCTATCCGCATGCCCCCCACGCAAACCGTCACCGTCGCCGAGGGGCGGTTCATGCCCGTCCACATCGCCTACGTCAGTAGCATCGGGTGAAGGCATGCGACCAATGGGCGGGCAGGGTGGCGCGCCCGCCCACATGTCACGACGCGAAGCCGATGCCGACGATACGGCTGCCCCAATCATGGTTGGAGAGAATATCCTCGTTGACGAGCCAAGCGCGCCGGCCGTTGCGCGGGTCGACCGTCACGGCCGAATAGTCGCCCCAGCGGCCGCCGCCGAACGAGGTTGGGCTCGTAAAGGCCGCCGTGCCCGGGCTGAGCACGTACGTCCCTCCGTTGTTGTGGTCATAGCCGGAAAAACGCACCTGGGCGTTGGTACCGTTTGGCGGATCGGTCATCGTCCAGGTCACGAACACGTCGTTGGCGCCATTGGCCGCGATCGAGGCATTGAAATCGAACGACGTCGACGTGCCGAAGAAGAACGCGCTTTGCGCGACCGAATTCGTCGCGGTATTGATCTGGTAGAACTTCGGCGCCGCGTAACCGACGAGGTTGACGGTGTGCACCTGCCACAGGAAATTGCCGATCTGGGTACTCGCGTTGACGAAGCGGCCGTCGAGGGTATCGAGCTTCGCATTGGTACCGGGTTGTGGAGCAGGGGGCGGGGCGGTGTACGACGGCACCGAGATATTCACGGGACCCATCAACTGGATGGCGTTCGGCCTGCTCGAATTGGTGAGCGCATACAAGCTCAGCGCGCTGCCGCCTGACGCGGCGATCAGGAAGGTTTTCGCGTTCTGATCCAGCACAATGGGCGGCGCCAGCGTGGCGCGCAGGCCCGTGAAGACCGGAACGGAAAATCCAAGGCCATTGTAAAGGCGCGCTTTCGCGACCGCGAACATGTCGGCGCCCCTGAATCCGCCGGACGACGTAAACACGTTGGCCGTCACGATGACGGCATCCTGATCCATGCCGAGTTGCGGATAATCCCAGAAATCGCCCGCGTTGAACGTCACGTTCAGCGCGTAGATAAAATAGGAGCCGAGCGGATTTGGCGTCGTGGAAATGGCGACGAAAAACAATTGACGGCTCGTCGATTCCTGAAATGCATCGGCCGTGACGATCCAGCGATTCCAGGTGCTGTCATAGACGGCGCGCGGATCGAATAATACGCGGGCGCTATAACCGAAAAAGGCCGCGAGGGAAATACTGGTGCGCTGGCTCGGATTCGTCCGAACAAATATATCGACGTGCGAATTGGTGACTTCGACAAAATGGTCGAGACCGACGGCGCCGTGGGTGTCCGGCGGAATCAATCCGTCCACATCGGTCGCACCAGGCACGTTCGGGCCGACGAGGATGACAGGGGCATGCGGCAGCGCCTCCGCTTCGAATTCGGAAGGCTTTTCGGCGGCCGGGCCGCGTGCCAGCAGCGTCGCCTTCAATTCCTCGTATTCGTCGGCCGGCATGGTAGGGAGGAATGGCTTCGATTTTCCCTGCGCAATTGCGCGAGGAGCAGGGGGCGGATTATTTTCCATCTCTTGCAGCATGACTTCGACGGTCCTGACATGCGGGGCGGAGGCCTCCAACTGGTTCCCGATTTCTACTGACGATAGTTTCACGGCATCACTCCTGGTTCATTGAAATGACTTGCAGCGCCGGAGACAATAGGACGTCCGATTGAATCTTTTTGCAGAGTAACGTCAACCGGCCCGCACTAAATTCGGGCGCCATTCACTATCGTTACAAATGGGCCGAACGTTATTGACAGCGGTCAGGAGTCCGAATGCGGGCGGTGTGGCTGGGGAATGTTGTCCGCGAAGCGTGTGGTGATGTTCGTGTTCGATGTGTTTCAGATTTTCGTCAAGCATCCCTATTTATTTAAATCGACAATATGTTCCGTAATGTCGATTATTTAGTTCGCCGCCTCCGCGTTTTTTCGACACGAGGGACATGATCCGGATCATGGATGCGCCATAAGCGCCGCGCTGGCGAGCGTTCTGCCCGGTGACGTTCGCCACGTGGTGCCAGCAAGGGCGCTCGCCAGCGGCGTTGGGTGATCTGCGGACTCCGAGCTCCCAACACCGGCGACCGCGAACCTGTCGTTCTCTCGATCGGCCGGCTAGAGGAACTCGGCCGCTGCTGAGCCGCGCGTCCGTTCGCCTGACTGAACGCCATTTTCGTTGCGCCGGCTCAGGCAGCGTTCGCCAGTCGCGCCGCAACCGCATAGGTCATGGGCCCGATGTCGGCGCTGCCGACATCGGGCTGAACGTTTGCGCCGAGGCGCTGGCGGGCGCGACTGTGGGACGGGTGCGCCCGGGAGCCAACGCACAGGGCGATCCGCGGACGAAGTCCAGGCGTATCGAGAGGCGCGCGGAACGGCTCGGACCCGGCGAGAATCCACGCATGCAAGCGGCTGCTGGCCTCGGACCGCCAACACCACACAGCGCCGGACGGGTCTGCGCTGCCGGTGGCCTCACCAGAAAACGATAGCCGAACCGGCTACGGTACCGGATCGGGCAGCCTGGGCGTGACCGGGCAGATCAATGGGTTTACCCCGTCGGTGAGGGCAATGCAGCCAGGCACGATACAAGCGCGGATCATATTTGACATAATATAGATTATGCGTAATTCGACTTCCAGGCTAGGAACCTGTTTAACACGGAAAATTGACCACGCTATGCGCGACCCAACCCTGAGATACGGCAATCCCGCCGAGTTCGCATTCTACGTCACCGGGATCTCACTGTCCCAGCTGGCGCGCCGCCTACGCCGCAGCGAACGCGTTGTCCGCGATGCGCTCACGGGTCGCTCACGGGTACCCTGGTGTGTTCCAGAGATCACGCGTCTGAAGCGCGTGAGGCCGAGCTCCGCGACCGTCACGTGTTTTTGCACGTGCAGGACGACACGCCGCGTACCAACCCGCCTCCGATCCAGCCTGCGTGACGCATCACAAAAAAAAGCCCGCACGCGACGGGCCTTTCCTGACCGCGCCGTTTCCCGGCAGCCCTCAATGTGCTCCCGCGCCCATGCCCGTCGTCCGGCCACCACCCATGCCACCCATATTGCGGCATTCGGCCGCGCAGCGGCGGCATGCGGCGGCGCAGTCCTGGCAGTGTTGTGCGTCATGCTTGCTGCACTCGTCCGCACACATGTCGCACACGTCGGCGCACGCCTGGCAAATAGCCGACGCCGCCTCGCCGCCGCGCACCATCACGGCAGCGGCCAGACGGCACAACTGGGCACAATCGATGTCGAGCGCGATGCAGCGCGCCATCATCTTCACATCGTCTTCCTTGAGACATGCCGCCGCGCAGGTATCGCATGCGTCGGCGCAATCGTTGCACGCCTCGATACAGGATTCGTATTGTTGGTTTTGCATCATCTGCTCCTTGTCAATGTCGATTGAAACTCCTTCAGGACCCAGTTGGAGTCGCGGGATGTGCCGTGCCGACCCGCGCCATGATTGAAAGTGGAAAGCGGCGGATGCTGCGCGAGGCCGACGGTAACATCATGCAAAGTCGTGTCATCGCACGATACGGGATCGCAACATTCAAGCAAATTGAAGAGCGGCGGCTGGTTTTTACCTGTTTGCGCCCTCCTCCTTGCCGGCGCCGTGGATAATGCGCCTTTCATTTCATTGAGCAGCGCGGGAGCCAATATGTCTGTCAAACGCATTTTCGCCGTCGCGGCCTTCGGCCTCGCCGGTGCCGTCACATCGTCCGCCTTCGCACATGCGTCACTTCAATCGTCTGATCCCCGATCGGGCAGCACGCTCGACACGGCACCGGCGCAGGTGCGCCTCAAGTTCAACGAAGCGCTCGAGCCCGCGTTCAGCAAGATCAGGCTGACCGGCCCGCACAACACCGAGATCCGTGTGGCCGCGGCGACGGTCGACAAGGCCGACCCGACCGTCTTGACGGCGCCGCTGCCGGCGCTGCCTGGAGGCGCATACCGCGTACTGTGGTCCGCGATGGCGCACGACGGACATAAGGTCAAGGGCGAATTCACGTTCAAGGTCAAGTGATGGGGTCGGGCCTGGAAACCGCCCACCCTCTCGTCACTGCACTGCTGAACCTGGCCGTGGCGGTGTTCACCGGCGCGACTGTGTCACATTGGTGGCTGGCGCGGCACCCTTCCGGATGGGCCGACATGCGGCGCCGGCCGGTGCGCAGCGTCGCGCTTGCCGGCGCCGTCGTCGCGCTGGCGTCCGACATCGTCTGGCTCTGGATGGAATCGGCCGCAATGGCCGAAGTTCCGGTCTACGCGGCCAGCAACGCCACGTGGACGATGGCGACCTCCACGCATCTCGGGCTAGCCTGGGGCGTCGGGTTTGCCGCGCTGACCGTTGCCGCCATCCTCGCGGGCATCGGAGATGGCCGAAGGACATGGTCGTCCATCGCGGCGGTGGCGGCACTCGCGGTATTCTGGTACACGCGCAGCATGGTCAGCCACGCGGCGAGCGACGGCGACTTCAGCGTGCGCATGCTGGCCGACTGGGTACACCTCGGCCTCATCAACCTTTGGGTCGGCGAAGTGATTGTGGCCGGCGGGATCATGTTGCGTGCGACTCGCGCCATGGCCACGGCCGATCGGCGCGCCCGGGCGGTTTACGTAACGTTCTTGTCCGACTCTGCGACGACCGCGCTGGCAGGCATTGTCGTGACAGGCCTTTACGCCACGTGGCGGAGCGTCCGCAGTATCGATGACCTCGTCGGCACCCCTTATGGGAACACTCTGGTCGCAAAATTACTCCTCGTGGCCGTGGCGGTGCTGCTGGGCGGAGTCAACCGCCTTGTCGTGATGCCACCATGGCTCTCGTCCGAAGCCGCGGACGATGCAGCACCGCCGGCGCTCCCACGCCGCTTCAAGCGCATCTTGTTGGTCGAGGCGGCGGTTCTGCTTGCGACCGTCGTCGTGGCATCGTGGCTCGTGTCGACGGCGCCCCCCCGGGGAGCAAATATAGGCACTTCGACGCATCAATGCCGCGCGCATCTGCGACCGCGCTCCACCGCCAAAGCCATCCACGACACGTAAAATTGTTCACGTGATGCATCACGTTAAATGTCGAGGCATTGCAGCACGCACGTCCACGAACCCCTCCCGCAAAATGCGCTTTATTTTGCGTCAAGCCTTCCGCATGATAGAGATCAGCGCGCAATCGAACAGGCGCGCCCTATCGATACGGAGGCCGCAATGCCGCACATCTACAAACCCGAGGAACGCTGGGACAACGCCGACATCGGCTATCCGTCCGCGCTTGCCATCGGCGATTCCTGGTTCTGGTACGTCAACAACAACATCCTCGGCACGATGATCAATCACCGCGCCCTGTCGGACGACCATCGCAACATCCAGCTCGTCGGCTACAACGGCGCGCGGCTGAAGGATTACGTCGGCGAAGGCAAGTATGCCGACACGGTCGAGCATTTTCTACGGCCAGGCTTCGTCGAGGTGTTCTCGGAGTTCTACATCAGCGGCGCGGGCAACGACGCCGTCGACGTCGACCTGGCGCTGCGCGACCATTGCCCGCCCGGCACCGACGCCGAGGGCTGGGTCGACGGCGACGGCATGGACGCCATGCTGTTCCGGCTCCAGCAGTCGCTCACGCGGCTGATCGCCAGCATCCGCTTCGCCAAGCGCGACAAGCCCACGCCGCCGCCGATCTTCGTGCACGGCTACGATTACCCGATCCCGGATGGCCGCGGCTTCGAGTTCGGCCTGATCCACGCCGGCCCGTGGCTGGCGCCCGCGATGGACAGGCGCGGCGTGCCGCCAGACATGGCACTGCGGGATGAAATCGCGCGCAACCTCATCGACCGGCTGAACGACGACCTGCTGCGCCCGCTCGCCGCGTCGATCCCCGGCGTCGTGTACATCGACAGCCGCGGCATCCTGCCGCGCGACGGCACGTACCGCGATTACTGGGCCAACGAGATGCATCCCACGAACCTCGGCTTCCGCCGCATCTTCGAGCACGCCTGGCTGCCGCGCCTGTTCGAGCACGGCATCGCGCTGCGGCCGTCGCCGTGAGCGGGCGGCCGCTTGACAAACGCGGCCGCCGCCCTCCATACTCGCCCGGTCGAAAAAGGCAGGCTTGGTCTGGGTAGGCCCAAGCCCTTCCCACCGGGAAGTTCTGTTCCGTGCCATGCATGAGTTCCCCCGACGATTCCATCGCAATCGCGTATGGATTCGTCCGTGGTGCTCGTGCCGACCGCTCCGCGCTCCGGATGAATCCTCATTGAAGGATCGGAGCCCACCATGGACACTACCCGCGACACCGCACTTCCCACGCCCGCAAACCTGCGCACCGGCGTGCTTTTCGTTTCCGTCTTCCTGAATGCCGTCGGCTTCACGCTGATCGATCCCGTCATTCCGTTCCTCGTCGGAGGCTACGCGGTCGCGGATCGCGTACCACTTGTCGTGGGGCTCGTGATCGCCGTCTACGCGCTATGCGAGTGCATCGCGGCGCCCGTGCTCGGCGCATGGAGCGATCGGATCGGCCGGCGCGCCGTCGTATTGCTCTCGTTACTGGGCGCCGCGGCGGGCTACCTCGTCATCGGTCTCGGCGACTCACTCGCGATGCTGTGGGCCGGGCGCATCGTCGGCGGCCTCACCGCAGGCGGAGTCAGCGCCGTGTACGCCTACGCGGCCGATGTCACGCGGCCCGAAGGACGCGCCCGGACGTACGGCCTGCTGGGCGCTGCCGGCGGCCTCGGATTCATGCTCGGGCCCGTGCTGGGAGGATGGGCGGCGTCCATGTCGCTGCGCACGCCGATGCTGCTGGCCGCCGCGGTGACGGCGGCAAACGCGGCGTGGATTGGCGTCGCGATACCTGCGGGCGCGGTGCAGCGGCGCCAATCGCCACCCGTCAAGATGCCGTTGGCGAATCCGATGGCGCCGCTGCCGGATGCGCTCCGCTGCCCGTCGCTGCGTGGCGCGCTTGCGACCATGTTCCTGTTTTATCTCGCGGGCACGATGCTGCAGGCGAACATCACGGTCTTCCTCAGCGACGCCAGGCACTACGATCCGCCCCGAATCGGCACGGTGTTGTTTCTCGTCGGCGTCATGGATTTACTCAGCCAAGGCATCGCGACCCGGTTGCTGCTGCCCGCATGCGGGGAGCGCGGTCTCGCACGCGCGGGGCTCGCACTGAACGCCGCCGGCTTCTTCCTGATCGCGGGGGCGGCATTCGGGGCCTCGTCCGTGTTACTGCTCGGTGCCATCGCTATCTTCACGCTCGGCGACGGCCTGTTCCAGCCGGCCATGAACGCCATCGTCGCGAATGCGGCGCCGGACCCGATGCGAGGACGGGTGCAAGGTGCAAACCAGGCCCGGCAAGCCGTCGCACGCGTGCTGGCGCCGCTCGCGGCCGCATTTCTGTACGGGTGCCATCCGGCCGCGCCATACGTCGCGGGCGGGGCGCTCATCGTCGTCGCGTTCGCCTTCTTCGGCCGCCGCTGACGCGGAACGCCGGCGACGCGGTCAGAAGCCCCGGCCGCCGCCGTTGCCAAACCCGCCGTTACCGAACCCGCCCTCGCCGCCCCGGCCTTCCGGGCCGCCGCGGAACGGGCCGCGGCCGCCGTTGCGGATGCGGTCGTCGCCCGTCACGCCGCCCCACTGGTAGCGCAGTCCGATCTGGACGATGCGCGGCTGGCCTGTCGTCAGGCTGTGCAGCCGCAGCACTTCGTTCTCGACGTCGCTTTCCATCGTCCCCGTGTGGAAGACATTGGACACGTTCACGTTCAGCGACAGGCGCGGATCGAAATTGTGCCGCCACGTGAAATTTGTCATCGTGACGGCGCTGTTGACGCCCTGGCCGTTCAACGTGGCGCCCGTGCGGTTCACGCTCAGCTGCAGGGCTTCCTGGCCGGCCTGGTAGGCGAGCCGCAGCTTGATGTTTTCGCGATGGTTCGACTGCTGCACGCCCGTCATGTCGGTCGCAAAATTGGCGATGCGCTGGCGCTTCTCGTTGCCGATCGTCGCCCCCAGGTTGGCCGACAGGCCGGACACGAACAACTGGCGCACGTTGAAATTCAAGTCGACGCCGACGGCGTCGTTGGCGCCGAAGTTGATCGGCGACGTCGCAATCACGTTCGGATCCGGTGCTAACGCATAGCTGCGGTTGCCGACCACGGGCGACTCGCGCCGCTTGAACAGCACGAAGCTGCTGTCCACGCCGAACAGCCGGTCGCGGTACGCCACCTCGTAGTTATCGTTGTTCACCGGCTGCAGATGCGGATTGCCCTGGCGTGCGCTGAAGTCGCTCAGGTACACGAGGTTCGGGTTCAGGTCGCGCTCGTTGGGCCGGGCGATGCGCCGGCTCATGCGCAGCTGCAGCATGCCGTTCGCGCCGATGTCGCGCGTCGCATAAAAGCTCGGCAGCCAGTTCACGTAGCGGTATTTGTCTTCCTCCTGCAGTAGCGGCTGGCGCACGTCGAGCGTCGTGTACTCGCCGCGCAGGCCGCCCTGCACGCTCAGGTTCGTCGCCAGCTTCGTGCTCAGGATGCCGTAGATGGCGGCGTTGCGGTCGTTCGACTCGAAATCGCTGATCCGGCTCGGCACCGGCACGTAGTCGCCCGTCACGGGATCCTGCGCGAGGTAGTCCGTCGGATTCTCGTTCCGGCTGTCCGCCACTTTGGCGCCGGCCTTCAGGTGCCACGTGTCCCACACGTTGCGCTCGTAGTCGACGGACACGTCGAGGATGCGGTTGCGCCGGTCCGTCGTGCGCACGCTGTTCGCCGTGAACGGCACCGGCTGCAGCCGGTAGTCGTACGCGACGTTCGAATCCGCGTGATTGTTCTGGCCCGTGTAGCGCAGGTCGAATTTCAAGTCTTCGCCCGGCTGGCCGCTCTTGTGGTCATACGACGCGCCGATGCCGAAGTTCTCGGCCGGCGACAGGCTGCGCGAATGCGTCGTGTAGTCGGCCAGCGGTGCCATGTCGGCCGCGTAGCGCTGCGTCATGCCCGTGGCATCGCTCTCGTTCCTGATCTTCGCGTAGCTGACGGTCGCGCCGGCCTGGTCGCGGTCGCCGACGTTGTACGTGAGCGTCGACGCCATGTGCACCGACTTCGACGTGATCTGGCGATTGTTCACGGCATGCTGCGCGCCGGTGACGGCGCCCGTCGCCGGGTCGAGGTCCTCGCGCTGCGATTCGCTGTAGCCGTCGCGCACGCGTTCGGCCGCGCCGAGGTTGCCGCTGATCGAGTACGGGCCTTCCGCATGCTCGCCGCTCAGGAACGCGTTGCCGCGGCCTTGCGTGCCCTTGTTGGCGGAGAGCGTCGCGCGCGAACCGGCCTTGCGGTTGCGCTTCAGGACGAGGTTGATGATGGGACCGCTGCCGCCCTCGTTGCCGAACTCCGCGCCCGGCACGTTGATGACCTCGACGGACTCGATGGACTCGGCCGGGAACGCGTTCAGCACGTCACCCCGGTTCTGGCCCTGGAACTGCGCGTCGCGCTTGCCGTTGACCATGATCTGCACGTTCTGGTTGCCGCGCAGCGCCACGTTGCCGTCCTGGTCGACGGTGACGGAGGGGACGTTGTTCAGGATATCCGCGGCGGAGGCATTGCTGACGCTGATGTCGTTCTTCAGGTCGTAGACATCGCGGTCGACCTTGTTCGTCGGCCGGGTGGCGACGACTTCGACGGTCGCCACGCCGTCGTCGCCGCTCGCCGGCGCTTTCGTCGCCTGGGCGCCGTCGGCGGTCTTCGACGTGGTGGCGGCCGGCTTCGTGCGCACGGGTTCGGGCGCGGCCGTCTGTGCATACAGCGGGACAGTAAAACAGGTGAGGAACAGGGCTGGCAGGACGCGCAGTGCGTGCGCGTCGGAGATGGCGCGGCGTGCCGCGCTGGTAATGGAAATCATCGATCGGTGGTTTTGAAATGCCGTGTATGAACGTAACGCGGCGACGACCACCCGGATGACGGCGGCACCAAACACTCATCGCCTTGAGCGGATGTCAAGACAGTGCGGTGCCGCGCCGCGGGAGCCGGCCGCTGCTTTTCCGTATTCCCGCGGCGGCCGGCTAAAGTTCCAACGATCGAACTTACTTGGACACGGGCGCGTTCTGCAGGGCCTTGGTCGGGTCCGGGTTATGCATCAGCTGGCTGATGGCGCCCTGTGCATCCTCCAGCCCGGCGTTGTATTCGACGTCGCGCATGACGCTCAGCTGGTCGATCGTCCAATCACTGACGCCTTGCGCCGGCGGCGCCTGGCGCATCTCCGTCGTGATCGCAGCGAGCGTCAGGCCGGCATCGAGACGGCGCTGGAACTGCACGGCCCACGCGGCCGTCTCCGGATCGCGCTTGTCTTCCGCGAGCACGCGCAGGATGTGTTCGGCATGGGGCGCATCGACGAGGTAGCAGTATGCCAGCACCGCGGCACGCGCGAGCGGCGCCGAATCGTGCGCGGCGCGCCAGGCGGCCAGCACGCCGTCCAGCGCAGCGCGGCTGGGCTGGGCGTCCGTCAGCAGCGACAGGTCGAGCGTCGCCAGCGCGACGGCGCCCGAGCCCGGCTCGCGCGCACGCGCACGGGACAGGCTCGCGCGGGCGGCGTCGAGGTGGGCGCCGCGCGCGCCCGCATCCAGGCCGCGCGCCACCTTCAGATGCGCCCGCGCCTGCAGCACCAGTACGTCGGTGTCGGCGTCGGCCCTGCGTGCCATCCGTTCCAGCCACGGCAGCGCCGTCGCGGGATCGCCCCAGTCGACGCGGGCGCGGTTCAGCGCCCGCTGGCCCGCTTCCACGTTCGGCACGGCGCCCGCGTCGGCCGTCAGCGTGCGCAGCAGGGTTTCGCCCTGGGCGCGGGCCGGGCAGGCTTTCAGCGCGGCGTCGGCCAGCATGAAGTTGCCCGACGTCGAGGACATCGTCGAGATGGCGACGTCGGGTCGCGCGCCCGGCATCTGTTCCACGCGCTTCACCTCGACGGCCGTGCGCCGGTAGCGCCACAGCGTGGTGCTCACGTCGTCGACGTCGAGTCCGAACGCCGTATGCAGCGCGGCCGCCGGGTCGACGCCGTTGTGAATCGCATTCAGGAACGGCCCGAGGTTCTGGCGCCGTTCGCTGGTGCCGAGGATGTAGTGCGCGAGGATCCACGCGCGCGCTTCGAATTCGATGCTCGCGGCCAGGGCGCGCGACCCGCCGAGGTTGGCGAGCGGGTCCGTGCCCAGCACATCCTTGTAGTCCAGCTCGTAACGACGGCCCTGGTCGAGGAAGTAGAAATAACGGCCCACGCCTGGCGGAATCCGCCCGATCACCATCTGGTTCTTGCCGAAACGAACGCTCGCGAAATAGTTCGCGAAGCCTTCGATCCATGCGGATGGCCGGCGCACGTCGGTGTGGCGGTACAGGAAGTTCCGTGCATACGCCAGCGACACGTACGACAGGCCTTCGTCGAGCGGCGCCTTGTCCAGCTTGTCGTCGGCGATGTCTTGCAGCGGCGACGTGCGCACGAGGAAGCCCTGGGTGCCGTCGGTGCAGTCGCGGAACAGACCGATGCCGTTGGCCGGGCGGCGCGCCGCCACGCGATCGAGGTCGCGCTCGTCGTCCAGGTAGACGAGGCGCAGCTTCGGCTCCGTGCCCGCGTCCGTCATGCGATAGCCATCCGTGTACGCACGCAGCAGGGCATCGAGGCGCTCCAGGTGCTCGACGAGCCGGGCGACGTCGGCGCGGGGCGCATCCGACAGAACGACAACGTGATCGCTCTCGGCGCGCACCCAGGCGGACGTGCCGCGCTGCCCCGTGACGACGATGCTTTGCGGACTCGCTTCCGTGCCCGTCTTCTCTGCCGCACAGGCGCCGCCCACGAGGGCACAGAGCATTCCGACGGCCGCCGCCGTCCGTTTATAGCGTGATACCACGATGCCGGACTCCCAACAAGAATTGACGAAGGTATAACTTGTCCATTCTAGCGAAATCGATTTCAACTGCCTACTATTCCGGCTGGCGACATCGAACTTGCTTTATTGAAATGCGTCACGAATAATGTGAGCACGACCATTCTCGACCGCACCATGAAGCAACCGGAAGACCTGAGCACGATCGAATTGCCGCTCGACGCGGCGCAGGCGAAGAAGCGCGGCCGTCCGCCGAAGGACGACAAGCTGTCCGACGCCGAACGGGCCCGCCGCTACCGCGCGCGCCAGAAGATGCTGCCGAAAGGCGCGTGGAACTACGAGCAGGTGACGGCGCTCGCCCGCGCGGAAATCGAGCGGCTCGTCGGCGACGCGGCGGTGCGGCCGGCCGGCGAGGCGGAATTGGTTGCGCAATGGGCCTACGGCATGTTCCTGCTGTGGGACCGCGTGACGGCGCAGCGCCAGCAGGCGGCCGACCGCGCGGCTTTGCTGGCGCTCGTGTCGGCCTGAACGCAGAGATCAGCCGGCGCCCACGTCCAGGCGGTCGGCATGGGTGTAGCAGACGAAGTCATTGCCGCGCGCGAAAGCGAGCAACGTCATGCCGGCCCGGTCGGCCAGGTCGACCGCAGCCAGCGTGGGTGCGGACATCCCGACGAGCACGGCGACGCCCGTCGCGGCCGCCTTCTGCGCCATCTCGAAACTGACGCGGCTCGTGATCAACAGGAAGCCGTCGGCGGGCCGGACGCGGCCCCGCGCCATCGCGCCGATCACCTTGTCCAGCGCGTTGTGGCGGCCGACGTCCTCGCGCACGATGCGTAGTACGCCGTCCATGCCGCACCACGCGGCCGCGTGCGCCGCGCCCGTACGGTGCGTGAGCGGCTGGTGGTCGCCGATCGCGGCGAGCGCACGGCGCACGCCGGACGCCGTGAAACCCCGCGCGGGCGGCAATGCCGGCAAGGTACGGCACACCTGGTCGAGGCTGTCGACGCCGCACAAGCCGCAGCCCGTGCGTCCGGCGAGGTTGCGCCGGCGCTCCTTCAGCGCCATGAACGCGCCGCTGGCGATCTCCAGATGGACGGCGATGCCACCGGCGCCCCGCTCCACCTCGATGCCGTAGCACTGGCCGGGGTCGGCGATCAGGCCCTCGCTCAGCGAAAAGCCGAGCGCGAATTCCTCCAGGTCGGCCGGGGTCGCCATCATGACGGCGTGCGAGATCCCGTTATAGACGAGCGCGATGGGCACCTCGTCGATGAGTACGTCGTCCACCTGGCCGAGAGCGCCCGCGCGCATGCGCAGCACGCGCCGCGCATGGGCCGGCGCCGGCAGCGCGTCGTCCGCGGGATCGTGGGGTGTCTTCATCGGCTGCGATCATACCAGAGGCGTCAAGCCGTCGAGATCGCGCGGCTCGGTGATCTCGATGCCGGTGCGCTCCGCGCGGAACCGCTTCGACATCGCGTACACGGCCTTGCGCACCCGCATGATGGAACCCAGCGGCCGGTGCGCGGCCAGCGCATGCCACGGGTTGAACTGCATGCCCTCGTCGATGCGCCGCACCAGCTCGTCGCCATACGCCGCCTGCGGCTCCGCGTGCACGCGCGCGACCGTCACCCATGGGCTCTGCGCCTCAGGCCATTCCACGGCCGCGTCCTCGATCGGCATCGCATCGATGTCCGTACACAGTTGCACGCGCAACGCCCACGTGCCGCCGTCGCGCGCGAAGTGGTCGACGACGGCATCACGCAGCCCGTCCGGCCTGTCTTTCAAGTCGACGGGGCTGCCCGTCAATGCCGTGAGCGCGGGCGACAC
This sequence comes from Massilia pinisoli, assembly GCF_024753285.1. Classification (GTDB taxonomy): domain Bacteria; phylum Pseudomonadota; class Gammaproteobacteria; order Burkholderiales; family Burkholderiaceae_D; genus Telluria; species Telluria pinisoli. The sequence continues at coordinate 351,409 of NZ_JANUGW010000001.1, forward strand.
GGGTGCGACCTGCACCTTCGCCATGTAGGCACCGTACAGGATCGGCACCTGGCTGTAATAGGTCTCGCCGAGCGGGTGCGTTTCCGGGTGCCCGCCCAGCGCCTTCAACGTGCCGCTCTCTCCACCCGCCGCTTCCAGCACGCGTTCCGCGCCGCGCGCGGCGGCCGAGAACAGGCGCTTCAGGTTCGGCGCTTTGTCCGTCGTCGCGGTCAGTAATTTGGCGCCGCCGAGAAATTGTTTCGCCGTCGACGAGGCGAACACGGGGCCGTTGACGAGCACGAAGTCCTGCGTGGCGTCGTCCTCGCTGCCCTCGACGCGGGGCCCGGCCACGCCGACGACCTTGATCGCCATGCCCCTCGGTGTCGACACGTCGTCCGGCAACACGTCGCCCGGCGTCGTCGACAACCGCATCACGACGGGGTACGTGCCCGGCCGCGCGAACAGGCCCTGCGCATACACCTCGGGCAGGCCGGCGTCGACGACGAGTTCGCCCACCAGCAAGCCATGGGTTTTCGCGTGGACGCTGCGCAGCGCGCGGCCGGAATCCTCGTACGTCTTCGTGGAAATGCTGCGCATCGTCGTCTGCAGGTCGAAGGCCGTCTGGGCTTCGTCGTCCTCGGGGGTTTCGAAGCCCGGCGCGTACGGGATCGGGTCAATCGCTGCTGGCTCGTTCATGGTGGATTCCAATGTTGGGATGATGATGTGCCGATCATCCGGGGAATCCCCGCGGCGCTCTGTGCAGCGCCGAACAGACGTGCGACCGGCTCACGCATCAAGCTGCATACTATTGAGGCAATACATTCCCCACCGGCACGGAGTCGTACCATGAGCAAGCAAGGCGGCAAGACGCCCGGCAAGACGGGCGAACCCAACGAACCGAAGATCCCGGCCGGCGGCTGGGGCTCGCTGAAGGAAGTCGGCACGATCCTGCTGAAGGAACGGGTCCCGTTCGAAGGCTCGCAGTTGCTGACGCATCAGAACAAGCCGGACGGCTATATGTGCGTCAGCTGCGCCTGGGCCAAGCCGGCCCACCCGCATCCGGCGGAATTCTGCGAAAGCGGCGCCAAGGCGACGGCGTGGGAAGTAACGAGCAAGCACATCGGCGCCGATTTCTTCCAGCGCCACACCTTGCGCGAGCTGGAAACGTGGCACGACCACGAGCTGGAGGCGGCGGGCCGTCTCACCGTGCCGATGCGCTACGACGGCGCGCTGGACCGCTACGTCGAAATCACGTGGGAGCGCGCATTCGCCGAGATCGGCGCCGAGCTACGCAGGATGGACCCGAAGAACGTCGTGTTCTACAGCTCGGGCCGCGCCTCGCTCGAGACGTCGTACATGTACCAGCTGCTGGCACGGATGTACGGCAACAACAACCTGCCCGACAGTTCGAACATGTGCCACGAGAGCACGTCCGTGGCGCTGCCGAAAACGATCGGCGTGCCGATCGGCACCGTCGTGCTGGACGACTTCGACCACACGGACTGCATCTTCTTCTTCGGCCAGAACGTGGGCGTCAACAGCCCGCGCATGCTGCACCAGTTGCAGGATGCGAGGAAGCGCGGTGTCCCCATCGTCACGTTCAACCCGCTGCGCGAACGGGGCCTCGTGAGCTTCGTGAACCCGCAATCGCCCACGGAAATGCTGACGGGGCACGAGACCGTCATCAGCACCCAGTACCACCAGGTGAAGGCCGGCGGCGATACGGCGGCGCTGATGGGCATGTGCAAGGCCGTGCTCGAAGCGGACGCGCGCGCCGTCGCGGAAGGCGGCCCGCGCGCCATCGACGCCGACTTCATTGCCGAGCACTGCCACGGCTTCGACGAATTTGCCGCCGCCGTGCGCACCCGCGGCTGGGACGAGATCGAGCGCGAAGCCGGCCTCACGCAGGCGCAGATGGAACAGGCGGCGGGCACGTACATCCGTGCCAAATCCGTCATCGGCGTGTTCGGCATGGGCCTCACGCAGCACCGCAACGGCGTGCAGAACGTGCAGATGCTCGTGAACCTCCTGCTGCTGCGGGGGAATATCGGCAAGCCGGGCGCCGGCATCTGCCCCGTGCGCGGCCACTCCAACGTGCAGGGCCAGCGGACGGTCGGCATCACGGAAAAGCCGGAACTGGCGCCGCTCGATAAGCTGAAAGAGTTGTACGGCTTCGAGCCGCCGCGCGACAAGGGCATGAACACGGTCGAGGCGTGCGAAGCCATCCGCGCCGGCAAGGTGCAGGCGCTGATCAGCCTCGGCGGCAACCTGGTGCGCGCCGTCCCCGAACACGGGCTGATGGACACCGCGTGGCGCGCCCTGCCCCTCACCGTGCAGATCTCGACGAAGCTGAACCGCAGCCACCTCGTGCACGGCAAGACGGCGTACGTGCTGCCCTGCCTGGGCCGGATCGAGATCGACCGCCAGGCCGGCGGCGAGCAATCCGTGTCGATGGAAGATTCGACCGGCTGCATGCACGGCTCGCGCGGCCGCGCCGAACCGGCGGCGGACACCTTGCTGTCGGAACCCGCGATCGTCGCCGGCATCGCGAAGGCCGCGCTGGACCCGAATCCGAAAGTCGACTGGGATGCGTGGGTCGCCGACTATGCGAAGGTACGCGACGCCATCGCCGCGACGTATCCGGAGATCTTCCACGATTTCAACGACCGCATGTGGACGCCGGGCGGCTTCCGCAAACCCGTCGCCGCCGCGAAGCGCGAATGGAAGACGCCGACGGGCAAGGCCAATTTCACCGTGCCCGACACGCTGTCGGCCGACCCCGACATGCCCGTCCCGGCCGACGCGCTCCGGCTGTTCACCGTGCGCAGCGACGGCCAGTTCAACACGACGATCTACAGCCTGGAAGACCGTTTCCGGGGCGTGCAGGACCGCAAGGTGCTGCTGATGGCCGGCGCCGACATGGCCCGGCTCGGCCTTGCGGACGGCGACATCGTCACGGCCAGCACCGCGGTCGACGACGGCGTGACGCGCACGGTCGAAGGCTTGCGCGTCGTCGAATACGGTGTACCGGCCGGGTGCGTGGCCGGCTACTACCCGGAGTGCAACCCCTTGATTCCGCTGTGGCATTACGCGAAGGACAGCAAGGTGCCGGCCGCGAAATCGATCGCGATCCGGATCGAGCGCACGGGCGGTCCGGACCGTCCGCTGCACTGATCATCCCCGGTTGAGGTATCGATAAGTAAATATTGCTGTCGCAGGTTGTGATTATTTGATAGATTCCTATGTGCATCAACGGAATCCATCGATACGACAGCCATGACATCGCCACCCAGCCCTGCCTCGCCGGAACACGGTTTAGACGCGGCCGCCTATTGCTCCACCCGGCAGGCCGCCGCGCTGCTGGGCGTGTCGCACCGCACGGTGCAGCTATGGGTCGAGAGCGGCCTCCTGTCCGCCTGGAAGACGGCCGGCGGACACCGGCGCATCGCGCTGGCGTCGATCGAACGGCACGTCGAGCGGCGCCAACAGGCGATGCGCGACCGCGCCGCGCCCGCGCGCCACAAGGCGCTGCTCGTCGACGACGACGGCGCGATGCTCGCGCTATACGAGGCGGCGACCGCCGGCCTGGGCTTGCCGCAGGATGTCGTGCTGGCCGCCAATGGCTTCGAGGCATTGCTCAGGATCGGCGAAACGCGGCCGCAACTGCTCATCGGCGACCTCGGCATGCCCGGCGTGGACGGCCTGCGCATGATCCGCACGCTGCGCGCGAGCGACGGGTACCGCGACATGGGTATCGTCGTAATCACGGGCCACGACCCGGCGGCGATCCGGTCGCTGGGCGTGCCGGACGACGTGCCCATACTCCCGAAGCCGGTCACGCCGGCCGCGTTGCGGGCGGCCGTCGAACGCGCGCTGCACAGGGAGCCGTACACCGAGCGGTGACATAAACCCTTGATCTGGCTATAATTTCCGCCTTGTTTTCCAGGAAATCGTCATGTCACTGCTTGCCCACCAGCTCGAACTGCTGTCCCCCGCCAAAACCGCCGAGATCGGCCGCGAAGCCATCCTGCACGGCGCGGACGCGGTCTACATCGGCGGGCCCGCGTTCGGCGCACGCCACAACGCCAGCAATACGCTCGAAGACATCGCGGGCCTCGTCGAATTCGCGCACCGCTACCGCGCGCGCATCTTCGTGACGATGAACACGATCCTGCACGATGCCGAGCTGGAGACGGCCGAGAAGCAGATCCGCCAGCTGTACGATGCCGGCGTCGACGCGCTGATCGTGCAGGACATGGCCATGTTCGAGATGGACTTGCCGCCGATCCAGCTGCACGCCAGCACGCAGTGCGACATCCGCACGGTCGAAAAGGCGAAATTCCTGTCGCAGGTCGGCTTTTCGCAGCTGGTGCTGGCGCGCGAGCTGACCATCGAGCAGATCCGTGCGATCCGCGCAGAGGTCGACACGCCGCTCGAATACTTCATCCACGGTGCCCTGTGCGTCGCGTTCTCCGGCCAGTGCTACATCTCGCACGCGGACACGGGCCGCAGCGCGAACCGCGGCGACTGCTCGCAGGCGTGCCGGTTGCCGTACACGCTGTCGGACGGCCAGGGCCGCGTCGTCGCCTACGAAAAACACCTGCTGTCGATGAAAGACAACGACCAGAGCCGCAACCTGGAGGCGCTCGTCGATGCCGGCATCCGCTCGTTCAAGATCGAAGGCCGCTACAAGGACATGGGCTATGTGAAGAACATCACGGCCCACTACCGCCTGCTGCTGGACGATATCCTGGAGCGCCGCCCGGAACTGGCGCGCGCATCGAGCGGCCGGACGCAGGTGATGTTCACGCCGGACGTCGACAAGAATTTCCACCGCGGCCACACGGACTATTTCGCCCAGGGTCGCCAGGAGACGATCGGTGCGTTCGATTCGCCGAAGTACGTCGGTGTCGATCTCGGCACCGTCGCGCGCATCGGCGGCGACAATTTCGATCTCGTCACGAACGCCCCGATGGCGAATGGCGACGGCCTGAACTACATGCACAAGCGCGACACCGTGGGCATCCAGGCGAACACCGTGCAAAAGCTCGGCGAGGACGCGGACGGCCAGCGCTGGCGCGTGTTCCCGAACGAGGGGCTGGCCACCCTGCCGGGGCTGAAGGTCGGCACCGTCATCCACCGCAACCGCGACCACCAGTGGGAAGCGACGCTGACGAAGAAATCGTCCGAGCGCAAGGTGCGCGTCGACCTCCGGCTGGAAGACGCCGCGGGCGGCCTCCGCTTGACGATCACCGACGAGGACGGCATCACGACGGTCACTGAAGCCGCACTGGCGCTGCAGCCCGCGCAGCAGGCCGAGCAGGCAGTGGCCGGCCTGCGCGCGAGCGTCGCCAAGCTGGGCAACACGATGTTCGAGGCGGGCACCATCGACGTCGCGTTGTCGCAGCCGTGGTTCGTGCCCGCGAGCGCCATCAACGGCCTGCGCCGCGACGCCGTCGCCGCCCAGGAAACGGCGCGACTGGCGGCCTGGGCGCGTCCGGAGCGCGCGCACCCCGTCGAACCGCCGGCCGCGTATCCGGAAACCCAGCTCAGCTACCTGGCCAATGTGTACAACGACAAGGCCAGAACGTTCTATCACAAGCACGGTGTGCAACTGATCGCCGCCGCGTACGAGGCGCACGAGGAACCGGGTGAGGTGTCGCTGATGATCACCAAGCACTGCCTGCGCTTCTCGTTCAATCTGTGTCCGAAACAGGCCAAGGGCGTGCAAGGGGTGCAGGGCCAGGTGCGCGCCGAACCGATGACGCTCGTCAGCGGCGACGAGACGTACACGCTCAAATTCGATTGCAAGCCCTGCGAGATGCACGTGATCGGCGCGATGAAGCCCGGCATCTTGAACTCGCCGCCGCCGTCGGCCATTCCGTACAGCCCGCTCGTCTTCCACCGCCAGCGCCCGCGCGCGTAACGCGGCCGCACGTCCACCATGCCGCGCGCTGCCCCGTCCAGGCGGCAGCATGCGCACTCCTCGGCGCCCACCGCAAGAATTGTGCACCGCTGGAAAGCAACGCGGCGGTGATGGCAAGCTTGACATTTGTAGTCACAAAATACACACTTGTAACCGTCGGTAACGCGCCGCCGCCGCCTATTGGTGGATTGGCGGTGTGACCTGACGCGCCTCATGGACACGCGCGCCGCGCACGCACGCGGCCCTGCTCGTTCGTCAAATCGACTCAGCCGTGACTATTCGTATCGTCCGCCACGAAAGCGTGATAGTCGGCATAATGTTAACCAAAGTTCAACTGCCAGTAGGAAATTGCCAACTGGCTACTGAACGGCTGGTTTCTTGCAAAACGCTACACTCGCGAACGTGTGCCGGTTCTCCTGTTCGTCCGCCGCGCTGCGTGAACCGGCTGACTGCCCGATGGAGGATGGATGACCCGAAAACGCCTGCTGTGCATTGCCCCGGACGACAAGGATACCCGCGCCCTGCTGGAGGAAGCGATGCACGACTGGGAGATCCGCAGCGTCAGCAATCTCGGCGATGCCGGACGCGAATTACGCAGCGACCGTTACCTGGTCGGCCTGCTCGTGCACGACCGCGAGCAGCACAGGCCGGCCGACATCGACACCTTCCTGCGCCGCCACAGCCATATGCAGTGGGTCGGCGTCTTCCACCCGCGCGATCTCGAATCGACGCCCTGCCGCGACCTCGTCGTGGAACACTTGTGCGACTACCACACGGCGCCCGTCGATCCCGTGCGGCTTGCCCACACGCTGGGCCATGCGCACGGCTGGGCGATGCTGCGCGGGCACACGAATGGCGACAGCATGGCCGGAGGCGACCCGTCGTCGCCGCTGATCGGCACCTGCGACGCGATCGGCCGGCTGCGCGCCCAGGTGTCGCGCGTCGCCAAGGTGGCAGCACCCGTGCTGATCTGGGGCGAGAGCGGCAGCGGCAAGGAATTGACGGCGCAGGCCATCCACGCACAGTCCGACCGGGGCGCCGGTCCGTTCGTCCCCATCAACTGCGGCGCCATCGCGCCGAGCCTGATCCACTCGGAGCTGTTCGGCTACGAACGCGGTGCGTTCACGGGCGCCACACGGGGCAAGGCGGGCCTGATCGAATCGGCCGACGGCGGCACGCTGTTCCTCGACGAGATCGGCGACCTCCCGAAAGACCTGCAGGCCAACCTGCTGCGCTTCCTGCAGGAGAAGACGATCTGCCGCCTGGGCAGCACGCGTAACATCCGCGTGGACGTGCGCGTAATCGCGGCGTCGCACGTGCAGCTGCAGCAGGCCGTGGCCAGCGGCGCGTTCCGCGAAGACCTGTACTACCGCCTCGCCGTGCTCCCCGTGACGGTACCGCCGCTGCGCGAACGCCGCGACGACCTGGTCACGTTGGCCGAACACTTCTTCCACGCATACGCGAGCGAGAAATCGCCGCGACTGAAAGGGTTTTCGAACCGCGCGATCGAAGCGATCCTCGACCACGACTGGCCAGGCAACGTACGCGAACTGATCAACCGCGTGCGGCGCGCGCTCGTCATGTCGGACGGGCGTCTGATCATGCCGGAAGACCTGGGGCTGACGCGCGCGATCGCGGCGCCGACGCCGGCGGCGCTGGACGACACCCGGATGCGCTCCGAGCGGCGCGCGCTGCGCGAATGCCTCGACCGCAGCGGCCACAACGTGAGCCGGGCCGCGCGCGACCTGGGCGTATCGCGCACGACGATGTACCGGCTGCTGAGCAAGCACGGCATGCGCGAGTGATGCGCAGGGCGTGTCGCACAAGTGGACAAGGTGTCCACTTTTTTTTGTGTGTTGCCGTACCGAGCGCTACACAGTTGTACCGGAAGTGAAACACTTTTTCGATATTTTCGGTAAATCGTGACGGACATTGTCTGACGCGTCTGTAGGAACAGGCGCACAAAGTCAACAAAAACAAGGGGTTATAGAACTCTGCCATGAGGCTGGCACTGAAAGTGCAACGGGGTTGGAGGTCGGCGTTACGGCCGACCCATCACCAACCACCAAACCCAGAGGGGAATTCGAATGAACAAGACTTTGCTCGTGACCGCTATCTCGCTGGCATTTTCGTTGAGCGCGCAAGCGCAAGACACCGCCACCGCGACCGGCGCCTCCACTATCACCCAGACCAACACCCACGACAGCAGCACGAACACGAGCACCGTGACGACGGACGATCACAGCACCGACAACAGCAACAACAGCACGGGCGACGCGATGGCGTCCTCGGCCGGTGCCGCAGCCGCCAACAACGGTGGAACGGCAACCGCGAACTTCACGAACAGCTTCAACACCTCCTCGGCCACGTCGAACTCGACCCTGACGGGCTCGGTGTCCGGCAACACGACCACGAACATCGGCAACGTCGCCACCAACCTCGGTAATGCCAACGGCGCGTCCGGCACGGGCGGCGCAGGCGCGATGGGCATGGGCGGCTCGAACACGGCCAGCACGGGCTCCGGCGGTAACGCAAACGGCGCGAACGGCGGCGCAGGCGCAGCGGGCGGCTCGGCCAGCAACGGCAGCGCCACGGCCGGCTCGGCCTCGACGGGCAGCGCATCCGGCGCAGCGGGCGGCGCAGGCGGCATGGCCACCGGCGCGACGAGCGGCGCAGGCGGCGCAGGCGCCATGGGCGGCACGGGCGGCAGCACGGGCCTCGTCACGGCCACGGGCGGCGCAGGTGCCGCGAGCGGCGGCGCAGGTGCCACGGGCGGCGCAGGCGCAGCTGGCGGCAATGGCGGCAGCGCTTCGGGCGGCAATGGCGGCCAGGCCGGCCCAGTGAGCGGCGGCGCAGGCGGCGCCAGCGGTGCGACCACGGCAGGCCTGGGTGGCGCGGGCGGTGCAGGCGGCACGTCGACTGGCGGCGCAGGCGGCGCAGGTGCGGCCGGCGGCGCTGGCGGTGCCGGTGCAGCGGGCGCAGCGGGTGGCGCAGGCGGTGCTGGCGGCATGGCCGGCAACGGCGCCGGTGCCGCCGCGACGGCGTCCAACGGCAATTCGTCGGGCCCGACCAGCACCGGCAGCAACAACGCCACCTCGGGTAGCGGTGGCCTGGGCGCCAGCGGCAATGCCACCTCGGGCAACCCGACGGCGACCGGCGGCACCGCCAACGGCGGCGCATCGACGGCCACGGCCGGCACGTCGACTGGCGGCGCAGGCGGCGCAGGCGGCGCGGGTGCGGCCGGTGGCATGGGCGGCTCGGGTGCTGCGGGCGCAGCCGGCGGCATGGGCGGTGCGGGTGCTTCGGCTTCCAACACGGCCGGTTCCGGCGCAGCAGGCGGTGCAGCAACTGGCGGCGCTGCCGGCGCGGGCGGCACGCTGACCGCGACGGCCGGTAACGCTGCGGGCAACTCGGGCGGCGCAGCGGGCGCTGGCGGTGCGGGCGCAGCCGGCACCGCAACGTCGGGCGCAGGCGGCTCGGGCGCGGCCGGTACGGCCACCTCGGGCGCCGGCGGTGCGGGCGCAGCGGGCGGAGCAGGTGCAGCGAGCGGCATGGCCTCCAACACGGGCGGCGCCGGCGCAGCAGGCGGCACCGCATCGAGCGGCGCAGCCACCACCGGCTCGGCAACCGTTGGTGCTTCCACGGCTGGCGCTGGCGGCGCAGGCGGCGCAGGCGGCACCGGCACGGGTGGCTCGGGCGGTGACCTGTCCAATGTCACGGCCGGCGTCGGCACCGGTGGCATGGGCGGTGCAGGCACGGGTGGCGCTGGCGGCTCGAACTCCGTCAATGCCGGCACGTTCGACATGTCCAACCACATGGACAGCGTCGGCCAGTCGGCTGCAGGCGTGATGGTCGTAAGCCAGAACAACGGCTTCTCCTCGCTGATCCAGCAGAGCGTGAACGTCCAGAGCAACCTGGCCGTCGGCAAGTGATGTGACAGACCGCCGTGCCAGCCGGCACGGCGGTTTTTCGACGCAACCGGGGATAGAGCATGGAGTCATCACTCTTTTGTAACGTCAGCAACCGCCTGTGCGGCTTCGCCGTGCTTGCGGCTTGCGCATCCGCGGCCTGGGCAGGACCGGAAATCGGGGTCCCAGCCCAGGACGGCGCCACGGCCGTCAGGCCCGACGTGGCGGCGCCGGCCACGGGTGCGGACCGGACGGCAAAGGCACCGGACGTGCTCGGATTCGGCCCCGCCGCCGACCTGGGCAAGCTGGCGCATTCGCGTGGCGGTGCGGACACGGTCACGACCACCAACAACGCGAACCTGAGCGGTATCGTGAGCGGTAACGCCGCGGTGAACGTCGTCACCGGATCGAACAGCATCGATTCCGGATCGTTCGCCAACATGTCGGGCATTCCGGTGGTGATCCAGAACAGCGGCGCAAACGTCCTGATCCAGAACGCCACCATCGTCAACCTGCAATTCAAATGAAACACGGCGCCCTGCTCCTGCTGTTTGCACTGCTGGGCGCTGTCCGTGCGGATGCGGCCGACCTGCCCATCCCCGGCGGCGCCCGCTTCAACGTGCCCGTCAAGAGCATGCGGGAATTGCGCTTCACGTCGACGACCCGCCAGCAATACGATTTCAGCTGCGGTTCGGCGGCGCTCGCCACGCTGCTCACGTACCACTACGACTATCCGATCAGCGAAACAACGGCGTTCAAGGAAATGTGGGACAACGGCGACCAGGCCAAGATCCGGCGCGAAGGCTTTTCGCTGCTCGACATGCAGCGCTACCTCGCCAAGATCGGCTTCAAAGCCGACGGTTTTACGGTGCCGTTGCAGAAACTGTTCGACAGTAAGCTTCCCGCGATCGTGCTGATCTCGGAGAAGGGCTACAACCATTTCGTCGTCATCAAGGGCGCGGACGACGGGCGCATCCTGCTGGGCGATCCGTCCAGCGGCACGCGTTCGATCACGCGCGAGCATTTCGAATCCATCTGGCCTACCCGGCTGCTGTTCGTCATCCACGATGCGCCGGGCAAGCCCTCGTTCAATTCCGACCTCGACTGGCGCGCCGCCCCGCGTGCGCCGCTGGCCGAGGGCGTAAGCCGGACCGGCGTCGACATGATGACGCTGCCGAAATTCGGTCCGGGAGATTTTTGACAGGAGACCCCATGCGAATACCCGTCCAGATCTGCCTCGTGCTGGCCAGCGCTGCGATCGCGACGCAGGGCTATGCCGGCGGCGAGGACAATCCGTTCAGCAGCGACAATGCCGTGGCATCAAACACGCTGGACGACTACCGCGGCGGCTTCGTCACCGACACGGGCGTCATGGTGTCGCTCGGCATCGAGCGCATCGTGACCATCAACGGCAACGTGGCCGAACGCAGCCAGTTGGACTTCGGCGACCTCGGACGGTTGACGAGCGGCCAGGGCACGCTGCCCGCCGAAGCGGCCGCGCAAGTACGCCTCATCCAGAACGGCGGCGGCCAGTTCGCCGTCCAGATGGGCAGCAACGCCCTCGGCGGCACCATCATCCAGAACAGCTTGAACGACCAGTTGATCAGCAACCAGACCATCATCAATGCGAGCGTGAACGCGCGAGGGCTGCTCCAGACCTTGAATTTCCAGTCCAGTCTCGCGAACGCGCTGAATACCGCCGCCACCGGCAGGTGACGGAATCAACCTGGAGAATACTTATGCGAAAAATTCCAGCGCTGTACAGCGTGATTGGTGTCAGCGTGGCCCTCGCGGCCGCGCCGGCCGGCGCCCAGTCCGGTCCTGACCTCCTCGAGCAGCTCAAGATCATGCGACAACAGCTGGAAGAGCAGCGCGCGCGCGTCGACGAACTGGAACGCCAGTTGCGCGCGAGCGGTGTCGCGCCGCCCGCGAACGCGGCCGCGGCCGCGCCGTCGCAGCTCGAGCGCTTGCGCGGCACGGGCAATCTCCCGGCCGCGCGCGACCAGGATCCGCTGCAGGTCAGCTCGGCGCCACCCAATCTTCTCCAGGCCGAGCCCGAGGGTGCGGTGCCGCTCGCGCAGCCCGTGTATCCCGGCCGCCTCGCCCCGCTGCGCGGCACCGGGGCGCTGGCCGATGGGGGCCAGGTCGGCAGCGACCCGGTCGGCCGTCCACCCGCGCCGCGCGCACCGGAAGTCGCACCGATCTTCGAGGCCCCGGGCGTCCTGACGCCGCGGGGCAAACTCGTATTCGAGCCCTCCGTTCAGTACGGCTATTCGTCCAGCAACCGCGTGGCCCTCGTCGGCTACACGGTGATCCCGGCCCTCTTGATCGGCCTGCTCGACGTGCGCGAGGTGAAGCGCAACACGACGACCACCGCCGCCACGTTCCGCTACGGCTTCGACAACCGGCTGGAGCTCGAAGCGAAGATTCCGTACGTGTATCGCAGCGACTCCACGGTGAGCCGCGAGATCTTCACGGGCACGGCGTCCGAGCGTGCGTTCGACACAAGCGGCAAGGGCATCGGCGACATCGAACTGGCGTGGCGCTACCAGCTCAACAACGGCGGCGTCGACACACCGTACTACATCGCGGGCATGCGCTTCAAGACGCGTACGGGACGCGATCCGTTCCAGGTCGTGACGGATTGCCAGACCCGCTGCGTGGGCGAGAACGTGACGGGTACGGGCCTGCCGCTCGACTTGCCGACCGGTTCCGGCTTTTATTCGATCCAGCCGAGCGTGACGTGGCTGTTGCCATCCGACCCGGCCATCTTCTTCGGCAGCTTCAGCTACACGAAGAACTTCAGCCGCAACAATATGTACCGCACCGTGCTGAACGGCGATCGCGAATTCCTCGGCAAAGTGTCGCCGGGTGACGTGTTCGGCTTCAATTTCGGCATGGGGCTGGCGCTGAACGAGCGGGCATCGTTCAGCATCGGCTACGACCACAATTCCGTGGGCCGGACGCAGCAGAATGGCGTCGTGATCCCGGGATCGGTGCGTGTGCAGCTGGGCACGTTGTTGCTGGGTTACTCGTACAAGATGAAGAACAACCGCACGCTGAGCGTTTCCGTCGGCGCGGGCCTCACGCGCGACACGCCGGACGTCACGCTGATGGTGAGGATGCCGTTCACCTTCTGACGATCCCCTTTGGCCGCAAGGCGCGGCCCAGCGAAAAGGGCCGCGCTTGCGGCCCTTTTTCGTTCGCGCGGAGCAGCCTCAGATATAGTAGACGAGCGCGGCCACGCCGACGATCAACGCCACCTTCGTCGCCTTGTATGCCGTCTTGTTCCACGCCTTGTAACGGCGGCGGTACTGGCCCATCACATGGGAAATGCGGAACAGCTTGCTGACGAGGCCCGTCTGGTCGCCGGTCTCGTTCGGCGACGCGGCGGCCGTCATCATCGTGCGGCCCAGCCAGCGGTTGACGGCCTGCATCCAGCGGAAACGCATGGGGCGTTCCACGTCGCAGAACAGGATCAGGCGGTCGCTGTCGCTCGCGTTCTCGGCCCAGTGGATATACGTCTCGTCGAAGATCACGCCCTGGCCGTCGCGCCAGCTGTAGCGCTGGCCGTCCACTTCGATGAAGCAGCGGTCGTCGTTCGGCGTCGCAAGGCCAAGGTGGTAGCGCATCGAGCCGGCGAACGGGTCGCGGTGGGGATTCAGCTTGGCACCGGGCGGCAGCTCGGCGAACATCGCGGCCTTCACGGATGGGATGCTCTGCAGCAGCGCATGCGTCTGCGGGCACAGGCGTTCGGCCGACGGATGGCTCGCGTCATACCACTTCAGGTAAAAACGCTTCCAGCCCGTCTTGAAGAACGAGTTGAAGCCGGCATCGTTGTTCTGCTCGGACGCCTTGATCTTCTTGAGTTCGATGAGGCGCAGGCCTTCCTCGCGGATCGTCGGCCAGTTTTCTTGCAGGATGGACAATTCCGGGAATTCGCGGACGGGGATGTACGGCGTGCTGGGTACCTTCGAGAACAGGTGCATGAACATATTGATCGGTGCCATGAACGACGAGTGGTCGAACAACTGGCGGCCGATCGGCAGGCGCACCTTGCCGCGGAAATGGATGTGCAGCACCGACAGCACGAGGAAACCGACAACAAACCACTTCATGACGCCTCCAACTCAAAACGAGGCGAAAGGATACCATATGCGACACGCGGCCGTACGCCGCCCGCCCCCGCTGGCGGGGACGGATGGCGTACGGCCGCGCTTTGTCGTCATGCCGCGACAAGGCCGCGGCGGCGCTATCGACTCAGTGCATGGACGACGTGACGGCGTATCCTTTTTCGGCCAGCTGATTGGGCAGGTTGCGGATATCGTAGTCCGGCAAGTCCCCGGCATCGTCGTCGACTTCGAAGGCCCGCGCTTCGACCTCCCAGTCGGTATTCGTCGCTTCCTCGGGGATGTTGCGGGTCTCGGGGACGGCAAGATAGGAGAACTTGCCGTCGTGTTCGGCTCTGCGGTAGATGTCCAGGCGCATAGTCATTTCCTTTAAAAGCATGGCCTCCGAATGAAAGCCATCAGTATGGGACGATAGGCGAACGGTTCGTCACCGTCTGTTAATCGGCGCACACTGATCGGCCGTCAATGCTCAGCGACGGACACCGCCGCCCAGCACGCGTGCCGGCAACATGACGATGGCGCGCAACAGCTCGAACACGGCTTCCACGCCGACCCCCAGCAGGCGGAACGGCAGCAGCACGAGCCAGACGAGCGGATACATGACGAGCGCGAGCAGCGCGATCGGCCAGCACAGGAATAGTAACAGCAACCACACGAGGAAACCCAGCATCGCCAGCTCCATCAGTCGACAGGGGCCGGTGCGGCCCCGATGGTGTGACTGTAGTTGCGTGGACGCCAACGCGCAATCTTTCTGCGATGGGCGGCGCCGGCGCCGGGATGGACGGGTCAAAAACGGGGCCGGGCGGCGCCGGCCCCTGTCCGTCAAGCAAGCGACTCGAGCACCCGCTTACCCACACGGGTGCCGAGCGCGCGGCCGTTCAGGTCGCCCGACCGGAAGTGGATACCGCCGTAGCGCCGCGAGATACCGGCCTGGGCGGCGGCATCGAAGAACGAGTTCCACGACAGCGTCTGCGTGGGCGACACCACCTGCTTGAACCGGAACGGCCCGCGCGTGAACCGCGTGAGGACCATTGCCGCGGCGTGGCCGGACACGCTGTGCGCGGACACGTATTCCGGGAACGGCGGCGTGTACAAATATGGCGTCCAACGCGAACCGGCCACCGGGACGGCGCCGGCGCTGGTCCAGTTATTCAGCGTACGATCGCCGAATACCGTGTGGATCGCGGAAATGGGACGCGCGAAATCGTAGGCGATTTTCGCATCCCAGGTCGCGACCATGGCATCGTGCAAGGCAATCCCGAGGGCACGGAACAAGCGCACGTCCTGGCCCGTCGTATGATTCTGTTCGTACGACAGCACTTGCGCGAATCGCACCCACGGATTGCGGCTGTTATCCGCCCAGTATTCGCAAATCCCGATTTGCTCACGCGTCAGGGCGGCATTCAAATCGATCAATTCCTGCATTTCCGCCCGCATTTCAGCGGAAAAGACGGACGGCGGCGCGGCGGGCCGGAATTGGTCGCTGCTGCGCAATGCGAACGGGCGCACTTTGCCCCATTGCGGCGTGACACAGCGCTGGTACTGCAGTGGCTGCCAATGGTCCGGATCGATCATCGTCGTGGCGGAATTGACGGGCGTGTAGCCGGTATAGTCGGAATATGCGCCCGGATTCAGGTCCCCCAGCTGGTTGCTGCCGTCATGGGCGCGCCCGGCCAGGATGTGCTGTGCCGCTTCCTCGCCCACGCGGGTGGCAGGGACCACCCAGGGATAGCGGCCGCCCAGGCCCAGTTGCGCGCCATAGGCGGCGATGTCGGCGGCCGACGTGGGAAACAGGGTTGTGAGGACGGCCGCGGCGGCGGCGGACAGTGCGATCTGCTGGAATGTCGGGTCGGCGCCTTGCGCGCGCGAGACCGGCGTCCGGAAATAAGGATTGCGGCCGACGGCCTGCGGCAATTCCAGATACGACCACACGTCGAACAGCGCGATATTCATCAGCGCGAGCGCGCGGGCCGTGACGGTCGGCGGAGAAAACGCTTTATAGGCCGCATTGACGAGTTTGTCGTTCCACCCGGCGACGATACTCCGTTCCAGGGCAGCTTTGACGGCCAAATCGACGTCGTGATAAACGCCCATCGCGGGCATTGCCGACGCGAGGCGGGGCAATCCGGATAGGACAGCAGAGCCCATTGCACACTTCAAAAGTTTGCGCCGGATCAAAGACATGATTATTCCTTTATGAGTTAGCGAAATTAAATTCAGCAAACAACGTAGTTTTCGATCAAAAACGCGACCGATACTACATAAAGAAATAATCAAAAGCAATTCCAATGAATGGAATTGCAATGATATTGCGTAAGCGAGTTAGCCGTTGCGGGTATGAAATCGCTTACGCAGAGGTAGCAGGATGATTCGGCCTGGCGTCAGGCGAACACGGCGTCACGCGCGTGCTCGGCCTCGCCGGCATGCACGACCAGCTCGGCGCGCATCGACGCTTCCAGCGACGGGATCGAACCGCCCGCGCGGTAGGCGAAGCTCACCTGCACGACGTCGCCCGCCTGCACGTCCAGCGGGGTGGCCAGCGGCAGCATCATGTAGTGGTTCAGCCAATCGATCGTGGTGCCGCGCTCTTCGATGATGGTGAGGACGTTCTTCGTGATGAAGCGCAGCGCATTCAGGCGGCCGCCCTGCTCCATGCGGAACTGGCCTTCCCATGCGATGACGTCGCCGACGGGCTGGCTGAAATCCATGATGGCATACACGCCCGGTTGCGCCAGCTCGATGGTGCCCGGATAGATGACGTTCGTCGGCTGGAATTGCACGATCGGCGCATGGAAACCTTCGAAATCGTATTCCAGCTGCAACGGCTGCGCGGCCATGATGACGGCTTCCGGCATGAAGATCGGCAGCGGGCCGCCGAAACGGGCCAGATAGCGGCGCTTGAACGACTCGATCACCTCGACCTGTTTTTCACGCAGCATGCCCACGTGGATCATTTCGCAGATCACGATGTCGACCGGTTCCGGCGGCAGGTAGTCGAACGCGTCGGCGTGCACGACTTCGACCTTCTCGCCGTTCGGATTCATCGCGAGGAAGCGGCGCGCTTCGCGCACCATGTCCGGGTTGAACTCGACGCAATAGACTTTCGACGCGTTCTGGGCCGCGAAGAACGACAGCACGCCCGTACCACCGCCCAGTTCCAGCACCTTCATGCCCGGCTTGACGGCGTGGTAGATCGCGGATTTGAAGCTGTGCATGCGGTTCTGGTCCATCAGCATATTGTGATGGTAATGGACCGGGATGAACTGCCCCAGGTAGCAGCTCTCGATTTCGCGTTCGTTCAGCATGATGTCCTCGTTGTCGGGCCCGCGATCCTGCCGGTGCCATGGTTGATCTAGCCTGCATTATGTCCATGCCTGGAAGCAACTAAAGGGTCGAGCTGACGGGGATTTGCGGGCCAGTTTGTCGGATCGATGGAACACCACGTCGCAGTGCACAAAATTCTGATAGCGTTTTGCCGCCTGGGAATGTTAGGATTTTCCCATCACCCGACACCGACGTTGGCCGCCATGGTGCATTCGATCCGTTCCCTTTCGGCGAACATCGCCGATCTGCTGCTGGACGTCGTCTTCCTGGTGGATCGGCGCGGCATCATCGTCGACGTGAGCGCGGGCTGCGAGCGCATGCTCGGCTACCGTCCGACCGAACTGATCGGGCAATACATGCTCGATTTCGTCGTCCCGGAAGACCGCGCCCTGACCTGTGTCGAAAGCGCACGCGTTCAATCGGGCCAGGAGCGCGTCGGCTTCGAAAACCGCTACGTGCACAAGGACGGCCGGCGCATCGACGTGATGTGGTCCGCGCGCTGGATCGCCGACCATGGCCTGCGCCTGGGCGTCGCGCGCGACATCACGGCGCGCAAGCGCGCGGACCGGCGGCAAGCGGCAACGTATGCGATTTCCGAAGCGGCGCACCAGGCCGGCGACCTGTCCGGCCTGTGCGAGCGGATCCATGGCATCCTCGACCGCCTCGTGGGCGCGCCCGGCATGATCGTCGTTGCCGACCCGACGCCGCAGCAAGGTTTCAAGGTCATCTACCAGCGCGACGATGCGCAGCGCAGCCGCCTGCCGTCGCGCGCCTGCCTCGCGCGCTGGCGCGCGACGGCGGCCAGCCCGAACACGCTCGCACCGGACGCCGTCCGTCACGTGGCGGGCGGCCGGCTGAACACCTGGCTGATGCTCGACCTCGGCGGGCCAGGCGGCACGATCGGCGCCCTGCTGTTGCGCGACCACGGCGGCACCGGCTATTCGCCGGCCGACCGCGGCCTGCTGCACTTCGTCGCGGTCCAGGTGGGCTTGGCGCTGGAACGAAAGCGCCTGCACGACGACTTGACCCGCTCGGCCTGCTATGACGAGCTGACGAGTTTGCCGAACCGCCGGCTGTTCTTCGACCGTATCCGCACGGCCGTCGCGCGGGCGCGGCGCTGCCAATCAAGGCTCGGCTTGCTGTACGTGGACGTGGACGATTTCAAGCAGATCAACGACCGCCACGGTCATGCGGCCGGCGACGCCTTGCTGCGCGAAGTGGCGGCACGCCTCGTGGAATGCGCGCGCGAGTCGGACACGGTGGCCCGCCTCGGCGGCGACGAATTCGTGCTGCTGCTGGAAGACTTGCAAGCCCCGGAGGACGCCGAGCGCTGCGCCGACAAGATCCGCGCCGTGCTGGGTCAACCGGTGCCCACGCTGGAGGCGCCGCTGTACATCGGTGCCAGCATCGGCGTCGCGCTGTTCCCGGAGCACGGGGACAACGTGGAGACGCTGCTGATGCACGCGGACGCGCGCATGTATGCGAAGAAGCGCTCGCGCAAGCAGGACCGGGACGAGGACCAGGGCGACGGCGCCGGCAGCGCCGCGTCCGACCCGCTCAGCGGCGGGACGTAGCGCGCTTGTCGATGGCCGCCGCGATCGCGCCGTGCTCGGCCCGTTTCGCGATCCCGGCAGCCGTCAGTCCCTCGCCATTTTTCAACGACGGATCGGCACCCTGGGCGAGCAGGAACTCGGCGCTGTCCTGGTGGCCTTCACGCGCCGCCATCATCAGCGGGGTGAACTTGCCGCTCGCCGGTGGCGACTGCGCATCGATGCGGGCGCCGTGCGCCAGCAGCAGGCGCGCGATGTCGACGTCGCCGCTGGCGGCCGCGTAGTGCAGCGGCGTCCAGCCGGGACGGTTGACGGACGCACCCTTCGCGATCAGCGCCTCGGCGGCCGCCTTGTTGCCCTTGAACGCAGCCAGCATCAACGCCGTGTTGCCATTGAGCGCCGTGGCGTCGACCTTCGTGCCAGGGTAGCGCAGCAGGACATCCAGGACTTGCATGGCCCCTTCGCGCACGGCCAGCACGAGCGCGGGCTCGCCGCCGACGGGATTCGGCATGTTCGGGTCGACGGCACCGAGCAGCGATTGCACGGTGCGCGCATCGTCCATGGCGACGGCGCGGAAGAAGTCGGTCACCTGGCCACTCGTCGGCGCGGCCGCGGCGGGGTGGATGCCGGCCGCCACGGCGGCGACGAGCACGAACGCGTTCAGAACGGTACGGCGCAATGGGCTGGCTGGGGTCATGGGTCAGGTCCTCGCGGCCTTGAACAGGTTGAAGAAATTGTCGGTGGTGCGGTCGGCGACGTCGCGCAGCGGCACGCCCTTGAGGTCGGCCAGGTATTCGGCGACGTGCGCCACATACCCCGGCTCGTTCATCTTGCCCCGGTAAGGCACGGGCGCCAGGTACGGCGAATCCGTCTCGATGAGGATACGCTCGAGCGGCAGCGCGCGCGCCACGGCCTGCAGATCCTTCGCGCTCTTGAACGTGACAATGCCGGAAAACGAAATGTAGAACCCCATCTCGACGGCGGCCAGCGCCACGTCCAGCGATTCCGTGAAGCAATGCATGACGCCGGCGACGCCGCCTTTGTCCGTGCCCGCGCCCTCTTCGCGCATGATCCGGATCGTGTCTTCGCTGGCGGCACGGGTGTGGATGATCAGAGGCTTGCGCGTCTCGCGCGACGCGCGGATATGCGTGCGGAAACGCTCGCGCTGCCATTCGAGGTCGCCTTCGAGCCGGTAATAATCGAGGCCCGTCTCGCCGATCGCGACGACCTTCGGGTGGTCGGCCAGTTCCACCAGTTGCGCGACCGTGGGCTCGGGCGTGTCCTCGTAATCGGGATGCACGCCGACCGAGGCATAGATGTGCGGATATTGCTCGGCGAGCGCGAGCACGCGGGGAAAGTCAGGCAGGTCGACGGACACGCACAGCGCGTGCGTGACCTTGTTCTCGGCCATTTTTGCCAGGATTTCGGGCATCCGGGCGGCCAGCTCCGGGAAATCGATGTGGCAGTGGGAATCGATGTACATCCCGCTATTGTACGCGAGGCGTCAGGCGACCCGCTTGCCGAGGATGATCAGGTCGCGCTCGACCCCGTCCAGGTTGGCGACGCGTGGGAAATGCGCCCAAGTGTCGAAGCCGTACCTGCGGAACAGGCCCAGGCTGGGTAGATTGTGCCCGAAAATAAAGCCGAGCAAGGTGTGGACGTCGATGTTCGGCGCGAACGCCATCGCCTGCTCCAGGCAATACCGGCCCACGCCATTGCCGCGCCATTCTTCCGCGATATAAATCGACAACTCGGCCGTGCCCGAATACGCGGGGCGCCCGTAGAAATTCGAGTACGAGCACCAGCCGATCACTGCCGGCTCGTCCGACGTGTCCGCCGCGTCATGGATCACCCACAGCGGCCGGCGTTCCGGCGTGTGCTCGTGGAACCAGCCTTCGCGCGACGCGACGGTGACGGGTTCCGTGTCGGCCGTCACTTCGCGCGACGCGATGGTGGAATTGTAGATGTCGACGATGCGGGGCAGGTCTTCGAAACGGGCAAGGCGGTGTACGTAGGACGGCATGCGGGAACTGGAGATTACAGGGTATGGGTGGCGCGCGAGGAGCGCAGCGCGGCGCCGAGGATTTCCTCGATGCGCAGGCGGGCGCGCTGGCCAGTCTCGTCCGCCGGGAAGTGAACGCCGATGCCTTGCGCCTTGTTGTTGTTGGCGCCGGCCGGCGTGATCCACGCGACCTTGCCGGCAATCGGGTATTTGTTCGGGTCGTCCATCAGCGACAGGATCAGGTAGATCTCGTCCCCGACCTTGTACGGCTTGTTCGTGGGCACGAACATGCCACCATTCTTCAGGAACGGCATGTACGCTGCGTACAACGCGGCTTTTTCCTTGATGGCGAGCGACAGCACGGACGGCCGCGCGGGCTGCGGCGCATTCGGATCGGCGGGCAAGCCGCTGAGCGGTCCGGTCGGCGAAACACTCATCATCGTCCTTTCATCATGGTCCGCAACGGGCAGTGTAATCAAGCAACATGTCTTCGACAAACAGTTTCGGAGACAAGGGGTGATCGGCCACGGCGCGGCGCTCGTTCGTGGACTTGATCGCCTGCATCAAGTCGGCCACGTGCACGCGTCCGGCCAATGTCGCGACTTCC
Source organism: Massilia pinisoli (assembly GCF_024753285.1). Classification (GTDB taxonomy): domain Bacteria; phylum Pseudomonadota; class Gammaproteobacteria; order Burkholderiales; family Burkholderiaceae_D; genus Telluria; species Telluria pinisoli. Next base: position 372,835 of record NZ_JANUGW010000001.1, read on the forward strand.
CGCTGATACCTCGGATAATACCGGATCACCCCGGACAGCTTGTACGAAAAGACATCATACAGCCACCGCTGCTGCCACGCGACGAGGGCGGCCAGCGGCGCCTTGCTCAATTTGTCGGCACTGCGCAACGCCGCGTCGACGCTGGGCTGGGCCAGCACCTGCAGCAGGCCGTCGAGCTCTTCGCGGCTCCCGATCTCGGCCTGGGCCAGCGCCGCGAGCGGCGCGCCGCCCTGCTCGCGCAGCCAGCCGTCGGCGTCGTTGACGCCCTGCGCTTCCAGCCACGCGAGCGCTTCGGCATGGTCGGGCATGGGCAATGCGAACTTGCGGCAACGCGACAGGATCGTGGGCAGCAGGCGGTCGAGACCATTCGATGCCAGCAGGAACACGGTGCCCGCCGGCGGCTCCTCGAGCGTCTTCAGCAGCGCGTTGGACGCGGGCATATTCAGACTTTCTGCCGGATACAGCACGACGACGCGCAAGCCCTGGCGGTGCGTCGAGATGTTCATGAAGTCGGACAGTGCGCGCACCTGCTCGATCTTGATCTCTTTCGACGCCGACTTCGACTTGGTCTTCTTGTCCTCGGCCGGGGCATCGTCGCCCTCGGCGGCGGGGACGTCATCCTCGAGCGCTTCCGGCCGCACGCGCCGATAGTCCGGGTGATTGCCCTGCGCGAACCAGCCGCACGATGCGCATGTACCGCACGCGCGCCCGTCCGGCTGCACGTTTTCGCACAGCAGTGCCTGCGCAAACGCTTCGATGAAATCGGCCTTGCCGATGCCCGCCGGGCCATGGAACAGGATCGCGTGCGGCAGGCGCGCGCGCATCGCCTGCAGGCGCGTCCAGGCGTCCTGCTGCCAAGGATACATGCTCACAGAAACGCCTCCAATGCCGCTTTCAGCGCGGCGCGCACGCCGTCGATGGTTTGCGTGGAATCGATGACGACGATGCGCCCGTCCGATGCTTGCGCGCGGCGCAGGTATTCGCCCCGCACGCGCGCGAAGAATTCGCCCTGCTCCATCTCGAATTTATCCAGCGTACGCGTGGCGGACAGCCGGGCGCGCGCGACGTCGAGGGGGACGTCGAACAGCAATGTGAGGTCGGGCTGCAGGTGCGGATGCACCCATTGCTCCAGCGCCTCGAGCTTGGCCCGATCGAGACCGCGGCCGCCGCCCTGGTACGCGAAGCTGGCATCGGTAAAACGGTCGGACAAGACCCAGTCGCCGCGCACGATGGCCGGCTCGACGACTTGCGCCACGTGCTCGCGGCGGCTGGCGAACATGATGAGGGCTTCCGTCTCGAGGTGCATTTTCTCGTGCAGCACGAGGTCGCGCAGCTTTTCGCCCAGCGGGGTGCCGCCCGGCTCGCGCGTCGACACGACGGTCTTTCCCGCGGCCTCCAGCAGCGCCGTGACGTAGCCGATGTGGGTCGACTTGCCGGCACCGTCGATGCCTTCGAAGGTGATGAAGCGCCCGCGCTTGGCATCCGTTTGATTCACTGCATTCATCGTCATTACTGGGGCGCCTGGTTACGCTGGTACTGGTTCACGGCCTTGTTATGCTCGGACAGATTGACCGAGAAATGGCTCGTCCCATCGCCGCGCGACACGAAATACAGGGCTTCCGTCTTCGCGGGCGCCGTCGCCGCGGCGAGCGATTGTACGCCCGGCAGCGCGATCGGCGTCGGCGGCAGGCCGGCCCGTGTATAGGTATTGTACGGTGTGTCGGTCTCGAGGTCCTTCTTGCGGATCTTGCCGTCGTACTTGTTGCCCATGCCGTAGATCACGGTGGGATCGGTCTGCAGCAGCATGCCGGCCTTCAGGCGGTTCACGAACACGCCGGCGATCATCGACCGCTCGCTCTTCTGGCCCGTTTCCTTTTCCACCAGCGACGCCATGATCAAGGCCTGGTACGGGTCGGTGTACGGCAGGCCCGGATCGCGCTTCTCCCACGCGGCCTTCAGCCGCTTCATCATCATCTCGTGCGCCTGCTTGTAGATCGACAGGTCGCTCGCGCCCTTGGCGAACAAATACGTATCGGGAAAGAACAGCCCTTCCGGCGCCTTGAAGTCGGCATCGACTTTCGCGAGCAGCTCCTGGTCGGACAGCTTCGCCGTCTCGTGCTTCAGGTTGGGCGCGGCGTCGACGGCCTGGCGCATCTGGCGGAACGTCCAGCCTTCGATGATCGTCAGCGATTCCTGCGCGAACTCGCCCCGCACGAGTTGGGACAGGAGGCGGCGCGGGGTCGTATCCGGTTTGAGCTCGTAGCTGCCGGCCTTGATCTGGCTTGCCTTGCCCGTGACGCGCGCCAGCACCCCGAACAGGAACGGGTTGACGGGCACACCGGCCGTCGACATCTGCTGCGCCGCGCCCGCCACGCCCGTGCCCTGCGCGATGGCGAACGGGATCACGGGCGCGCTGGCGGGGGTGATCGGCTGCTTGCTCCACCACTGGAAGCCGGCGCCGGCGGCGGCCGCCGCGATCACGCCCGTGACGATGAGTTTTCTTATCAGTGCCATGCTGGATTATCGGTTTTACGCCGTCGTCGGCGAGTTTTCTGAGGCGAACTTATAATGAGGCCGTAATCATAAAGCCGATACCGCCAAACCGGAAATAATTCGTGTCATGAACAATTGGATCGAACATCTCGCCACCCTGGGCGCCCGTTTCCACCCCGATAGCCCGACGCACGTCGACGACTTCGGCCGCGTGCTCGGCACCACCGCCCTCGCACAGGGCTTCGTCGCCGCCGTCACCGACCTCGGACTGATCGGCATTGCCGGCGACGACGCCGCGACCTTCCTGCACAACCAGGTCACCAACGACGTGGAGCACCTCGGCACGTCGGAGGCGCGCCTCGCCGGCTATTGCACGCCGAAAGGCCGCCTGCAAGCCACGTTCCTGATGTGGCGCGACGCCGAGTCCATCTACCTGCAACTGCCGCGCGCCATCCAGGCGCCGCTGCAGAAACGCCTGTCGATGTTCGTACTGCGCGCGAAGGCGAAGCTGCGCGACGCCACCGACGACGCCCGCTATGCCGCGGTCCTGGGCCTCGGGGGCGCGCCGGCAGGTGACGCCTTGCGCGCCCACGTGGGCACGTTGCCCGACACGCCCTACGCCAAGATCGACGGCGACTTCGGCACCGTGATCCGCGTTGCGGACGCATTCGGCCACCCGCGCTACCTGTGGCTGACGTCGGCCGACGCGGCCATCGGCGCCCTGCCGGCACTGCGTGCCACGCTCGCGCTGGGCGGCAGCACCGCATGGCAGCTCGCATCGATCCACGCCGGCGTGCCGCAGATCGGGCCGGGCACGCAGGAACAGTTCGTGCCGCAGATGATCAACTACGAGCTGCTCGGCGGCGTCAATTTCAAGAAGGGCTGCTATCCGGGCCAGGAAATCGTCGCCCGCAGCCAGTACCTCGGCAAACTGAAGCGCCGCACGGCACTGGCCACGCTCGCCGACGCGGCCGCGCGCCCCGGCGACGAAGTCTATTCCGTCGCCGACCCCGACCAGCCGTCCGGGATGATCGTCAACGCCGCGCCGAACGGTGCCGGCGGTGCTGACGCACTCGTGGAAATCAAGCTTGCGGCAATGGACGAGGACGTGCGCCATGCGTCGGCCGGCGGCACGCCGCTGACGTTCCTGCCGATGCCGTACGCGCTCGACGCGCTGGACGTCTGACCGGCATGATCGACCTGTACGTCTACTACAAGGTGCGCGAGGCCGACGCGCCCACGCTGGCCCCGCGTGTGTGTGCGCTGCAGGCGCACATCGGTGTGCCGGCGCAGCTGAAACGCCGGCCCGACGTGCGCGACGGCATGCAGACGTGGATGGAAATCTACCCGAACGTGGACGACGGCTTTCCCGCGCGGCTCGACCTTGCGGCCCGCGAGGCCGGCTTGGACGGCCTCATCGAGGGCGCGCGCCGCGTCGAAATCTTCATGGACCTGCCAACATGTGCCTGATCGTTTTTGCCTGGCGCGTGATCCCCGGCCTGCCGCTGGTCGCGTGCGCCAACCGCGACGAATTCTATGACCGTCCCGCCACCCCGGCCGGCCCGTGGCCGGACGCGCCGCACATCATTGCCGGGCGTGACCTGCGCGGCGGCGGCAGCTGGATGGGCGTGACGACGACGGGACCGAACGGACCGAAATTCGCGGCCCTCACCAACATCCGCGCGCCGGACGAGCGGCGCACGGACGCGCCGACGCGCGGCGCCCTCGTCGCCGATTTCCTGAAGGGCGACCTGGATGCGCCCGCCTACCTCGACCGCATCGCGCCGGACGCACACGAGTACAACGGCTTCAACCTGATCCTCGGCGACGCCGCCGGCATTTACTGGTTCTCGAACCGCGCCGGGGCGGACCCGCGCAACGGCAGCGCGCTGGAGCCGGGCATCTACGGCGTCTCCAACGGCCTGCTGGACGCGCCGTGGCCGAAGGTCGTGCGCACGAAGGCCACGTTCGCGAGCCTGTTGCTGCAAGGCGCGCCGGAAGAAGCATATTTCGAGATGCTGGCCGATACGACGCGCGCGCCGGACATGCGCCTGCCCGACACGGGCGTTCCGATCGACCTGGAACGGGAGCTGTCCGCCGTGTGCATCGAGATCCCCGGCTACGGCACGCGCACGTCGACGGTCGTCAAAGTCTATGCCGACGCGGAGCCGGAACTGCACGAACGCGTGTTGAAGCCCGGCGGCCACGCGACGGCGTGATCACGCGCCCCGTCAGCGTTTGACGGCCGCCTTCAGCCGCGCCGTGTACTGCGGCGTCGCCGCATAGGGATCGGCCGGCGGCTTTCCGTGCACGATCGCGTCCATGCGGTCGGCCACGGCGGGCATCACTTGCGGGTGCGTGCAGATGTAGAAATCGCCGCGCTTGACACCGTCGAACGTCATGCGCGCAATGTCCGCGGCGGAAGGCTTGCCGGCCGCCACGGCCTGTTCGAGCAGCGCCTGGCCCGCCTGCTGGCTTTGTGTCGGCGGGCCGTCATGTTGGACGTCCGGGGGACGGTGGCGTTCCGCATGCGCGATGTCCGTCGGGACGAAATACGGGCACAGCACGGATGCATTCACGCGCGCATCGACGAGGCGCAGGTCGTGGTACAGCGACTCCGACAATGCGACGACGCCATGCTTCGACACGTTATACAGCCCCATCGCCGGCGGCACGAGCAGGCCGGCCATCGATGCCGTGTTGACGATGTGCCCCTCGTACGCCGGATCGTTCCGCGCGGCCTCGAGCATCAGCGGCGTGAACACGCGCACGCCGTGGATCACGCCCCACAGGTTCACGCCGAGCACCCACTCCCAGTCGGCCTCGGTGTGCTCCCAGATCAGGCCAGCCGTGCCGACACCCGCATTGTTGAACAGCAGGTGCACGGCCTGGAAGCGGATCATCGCGGCATCCGCCAATTCCTCCACATGGGCTCCCTTGCGGACGTCGCAGACCATCGCCAGCACATCGGCGCCGGCCGCCTGCAGCGTGCCGCTGGCTTGCTCGAGCGCGTGCGCATCGATGTCGGCCAGCACCAGCTTCATGCCGAGCGTGGCCGCCAGATTGGCGAACTCGCGTCCGAGTCCGCTGCCGGCGCCCGTGATGACGGCCACCCGTCCCGCAAAATTCTCCATGGCGACCTCCTTGTCGCGTGAAATCAGGCCGCGCCCTGCTCCGTCAGACGATGTAGTCCATGCACTGGCGCCCTTCGCGGATCGCGCCGATGAACGGGATGACCGCCTGGTGTACCGGATGCTTGACGTAGGCTTCCAACGCGGCCTGGTCTTCGAATTCGGAATACAGCACGACGTCGTACGTGGCTTCCAGGCCGGGCTGGGCGATGACGACCTCGAAGGTGATCTGGCCGGGGACGATGTGGGCGCACTCGTCCAGGCGGCGCTTCATTTCGATGGCGTTGGCGGCGCGGTCGGCGCCTTCGGCGTGGTCTTTCAGTTTCCACATGACGATGTGCTTGAGCATGATGTCCTTGTTACGTTCGAGATTGAATTGTCGCGGCCTGGCCGCTGCCTCATTATAAGAGCGATAAGGCACCGCACCCAGGATCGTTGGTGGCGGGTTTTGGTGGCGGGCTGCACTTCGTCGGTTAGTTGCAAATCAATGAAATAGACGCGGCCCCGCGGCGGTGCCGGATGCGCCGTCTTGATCTTACGAGATGGACGACCGGATACTCGGCCAGATGATCGCCTGCGCCACGATGACGGATTCGCCATTGAAGGTCGTGCTCGGCGATCCGTACAGCAGATAACCCTGCTCGATCGCGGCGCTGACACGGCGGCAGAATGTGGCGTCGTCGGGGCCGGTCAGGACACGGTAGGTGGGCAGGCCTTCGGGCGGGTGGTCGGACATGTGGACTCCAGTGCGGTGCGACGACGAATGGTGACGGGGAGCCAGTATATTGTCGAATCGTTCACCCTGCTCGGCGCCTTTGTTTCCGGTTGCCGCATACGCTTGACGCGCTTGTCGGTTAGTTGCAAGATAGGGAAAACCAACCGGTAGCCCACCATGAGCCAGCCCCCTTCCCTCGCCAACTGGGATGCCCGTCCCCTCGAAGCGTTCGCTGCCTTCGTCGTGACGCCGGACTTCGTGCTCACGTCCAGCCGCCAGCGCGACGTCCCGCTGCCCGTCTCGCAGGAATCCGCGACGGTCTACAAATTTATGTTCGGCAAGTTCGCGACGTGGATGCTCGAGCGCGGCCTCCGGATGTCGACCGTGAACACGGCCGACCTTGGCCGCTTCATCGCGCTGTCGAAGGACGGCCACCGCGACCTCAACAGCAAGATCGCCTACCGCTACCTGCGCCTGCTGGAACGCTGCTTCGACTATCTGGGCCGCACGCCGAACCCGGCCCGGCAGGCGATCGCCGCGACCGACCGCGCCCACTTGGCCGAAGACGCGCCGATGATCGCGCTGGGCCAGGACGATTTGCAGCGCTTCCTGGCCGCCCTCCCGCCGGGCCGCGGCGACGACACGGAAGGGCATGCGGGCTGGAAGCGCCGCCGCGACCGCGCGATGCAGATCGTGATGGCGCTCGCCGGCCTGCGCGTGGCGGAAGCCATCGGCCTCCTCGTCGACGAAGTGGGACGCCAGCCCGACATCGAAGGCGCCATCGAGCTGAACATCACGCCCGAGGCGAAGCACCGCACGAGCTACGAGCACACGGCCACGTTGCCGCGCGCGGGCGTCGCCGAGCTCACCGCGTGGCTGGAGGAACGGGCCGAGCTCAAGATCCCCGGCGACCTCGTCTTCCCCGCCAACCTGGCCGGCGAGCCGCTGCACAAGGCGACTGTCTACCGGCAGACGCGGGCGACGTTCGAGCGGGCCGGCATCGGCGTCGCGCGCGCGGGCGGGCGCACGTTGCGCAACAGCTTCGCCGTCCAGCAGCTGGAACAGGGCGTGTCGCGCAGCGAACTGACGACGGCGCTGGGCCTGGCGCTGGAACGGTCGACCGAAGCGTACCGCTACGCGCGGCGCCACGAGGCGCCGGATGACGATGCCGCCGAGGGCACGGACGCCTCAGCTGCGCAGGGCAATCGGGACGAGCCGGACGACGGCGCCGACCACGCCGCACCACGCCCCCGCTGACCTGCCACGCATCGCCGCAACATCCCACCCACTGTAAGCCGCACGTAAGTTTCGAGCAAGCATGCCGTAAGCTTCCCGGCGCACAGTCGGCGGGTGGCCCGCGCCATCGGGCTGCCCACACAATAATCAGACAGGAGACCACAATGGCAGTGACACCCGGCATGGCTGCGGGCGGCAAATCCATGCCGAAAGGCGTTGGACTGACGAAGGACGAGCGCAAAGTCATCTTCGCGTCCTCGCTCGGCACCGTTTTCGAATGGTACGACTTTTACCTGTACGGTTCGCTGGCGACGGTGATCGCCAAGCAATTCTTCATCGGCGACCCGACCACCTCGTTCATCTTCGCCCTGCTGGCCTTCGCGGCCGGCTTCATCGTGCGCCCGTTCGGCGCGCTCGTGTTCGGGCGCCTGGGCGACATGATCGGTCGTAAGTACACGTTCCTCGTGACGATCCTGATCATGGGCGGCTCCACGTTCATCGTCGGCCTGCTGCCGGGCTATGCATCGATCGGCATCGCCGCGCCCATCGTGCTCGTCACCTTGCGCATCCTGCAGGGCCTCGCGCTGGGCGGCGAATACGGCGGCGCCGCCACGTACGTCGCGGAACATGCGCCGCAGGGCCGCCGCGGCTACTTCACATCGTGGATCCAGACGACGGCCACGCTCGGCCTGTTCCTGTCGCTGCTCGTCATCACGGGCGTGCGCGCGGGCATGGACACAGCTGCCTTCGATGCCTGGGGCTGGCGCATTCCGTTTCTCGTGTCCGTACTGCTGCTCGCGGTGTCCGTGTGGATCCGCATGTCGATGAACGAATCGCCCGCGTTCGCCCGGATGAAGGCGGAAGGCCGCACATCGAAGGCGCCGCTGAGCGAAGCATTCCTGACGTGGAATAACGGCAAGATCGCGCTGCTCGCACTGCTGGGCGTCGTGATGGGCCAGGCCGTCGTCTGGTACACCGGACAGTTCTACGCGCTGTTCTTCCTGACCAAGACACTCAAGATCGACGACGCCACCGCGAACGTCCTCATCGCCATCGCGCTCGCCCTCGCCACGCCGTTCTTCATCGTGTTCGGCTCCCTGTCCGACCGCATCGGCCGCAAGACCATCATCCTGGTGGGCTGCCTGATCGCCGCGTTGACCTACATCCCCGTGTTCAAGGGCCTCACGCACTACGGCAACCCGGCGCTGGAGGCGGCGCTGGACAACTCGCCTGTCGTCGTCGTGGCCGATCCGGCGTCGTGCCACTTCCAGTTCAACGCGACGGGCACGAAGAAATTCCCGTCGTCGTGCGACATCGCGACGGCGCAACTGACGGCCGCCTCCGTCAGCTATACGCGCCAGGATGCGGCCAGCGGCACCATTGCCAGCGTCAAGGTCGGCGACAAGGTCTACCCGTCGTTCAACGCCACCATGACGCCGGACGGCTTGAACTTCGACCTGGCCAGCCGCGACCGCGAGACGGCGCTGAAGAAGGACCTGGGCGCGGCCCTGAAGGCCGCCGGCTATCCGCCGAAGGCCGATCCCACGCAGCTGAACAAGCCGATGCTCGTGCTGCTGCTGTTCGTGCTCGTGCTGTACGTGACGATGGTCTACGGCCCCATCGCGGCGATGCTGGTCGAGATGTTCCCCACGCGGATCCGCTACACGTCGATGTCGCTGCCCTACCATATCGGCAACGGCTGGTTCGGCGGCCTGCTGCCGACGACGGCGTTCGCCCTCGTCGCCGCCAACGGCAACATCTACTACGGCCTGTGGTATCCGATCGTGGTCGCCCTGGCCACAGTCGTCATCGGCATGCTCTTCGTGCGCGAGACGAAGGACACCGATATCTACGCGGGCGACTGACCTTTCCCGCTTCCCCGGAAGCCGCCGGCATCGGCGGCTTTTTTTTCGTTCGCATCACGATAATCACGACCACGTGGACACGCTTGGCATCCCGTCGAGATAGCGCTACCATCGACTCGTTCCGATAACGATAACGATGGAGACCCCATGCTCAAGCTTCCGCACCTCGCCGCCACCGTCACGCTCACCCTCGCCACCCACGCGGCGCTTGCGGCCGACCCGCCGCCGAATCCGCCGCCCGCCACATCGCAGTTCACGGAACTCGCCGCGCAGGACCAGGTGCACCGGATGGGCCGCGGCGTGAACATCATCGGCTACGACCCGTTCTGGCGCGACGGCCCCCAGGGCAATTACAAGGACGAGCACTTCGCGAAGATCAAGGCGGCAGGCTTCTCGACCGTGCGCGCCGTGCTGTTCGCGTTCCGCGCGCTGGATGCACAAAACCGGCTCGATCCGCGCTGGCTGAACCGCCTCGACTGGGTCGTCGCCACCGCGGGCAAGCACGGCCTCAACGTGATCATCGACGAACACGATTTCGACGAGTGCTCGAAAGACGTCCCCGCCTGCATGCCGAAGCTGAAAGCCGTCTGGGCCCAGCTCGCGGAGCGCTACCGCAACGAGTCGAACACCGTGATCTTCGAACTGCTGAACGAACCGCACGGCCAGTTCGATGCTGCGACGTGGAACGCCAGCTTCCCGCAGGTGCTGGCCGTGATGCGCAAGACGAATCCCACGCGCAACGTGATCGTCGGGGGCGTGCAGTGGAACAGCCGCACGACGTTGAAGGACTTGAAGCTGCCCGCCGACGACCATCACCTCATCGCCACGTTCCACTACTACGACCCGTTCCCGTTCACGCACCAGGGCGCGTCGTGGGCAGACGAACCGATTCGCTCGACGACGGGCGTCCACTTCGGCACCGCGGCCGAGCGCGCGCAGATCGACACGGATTTCGCCGCCGTGAAGGCATGGAGCGACGCGAGCGGCCGCCCCGTCTTCCTCGGCGAATTCGGGGCCTACGACAAAGGGGCAATGGACGAGCGGGCACTGTGGACGGCCACCGTCGCCCGGACGGCGGAAAAATACGGCTTCGCGTGGGCGTACTGGCAGTTCTCCAGCGACTTCCTGCTGTACGACTTCAAGCGCGACGATTTCGTGCAGCCGATCCTGAAGGCGCTGGTGCCGGCAAAGTAAGCCGGCAGTCCGGCCGCGCGACAAACAGGGGCCTGCGTCCAGGCGCATGCCGCCGGGACGCCCCGCTCACGCGGCCGGCGGCAACTCGGCCACGTGCGGCCGGCCCCACGTCCGCATCCGGTTCGCCGCCCATGCCGTCAGGATCGCCCCGGCCAGCAGCACGAGGCGCGTATCGACGAGCGTCAGCACGGCGCCCGCCGCGGCCATCAGGATGTTCGCGAGGCAGAACGTCGTCGACAACAGGCCCATGACGGCGCCCTGCCCGTGGCCGGCGCCGAAGCGGTCCGCGGCCCAGGCCTGGACGACGGCATTGTAGAACGCATGCGGCAGCCCGAACGCCATGATGCCGACGAGCCCCACCCACAGATGCCCCACGCCCAGCGAGCCGATCGCGAGCGCGACGCACGCGGCGAGCCACGCGGCGCGGCGCATCGGTTCCGTGCGACTGGCACGGCCGGCGAACAGCGCGGAACACGTCATCAAGCCGCACATGCCGACGTTGACGAGGGCGATCGCGCGGGTGTCGTAATGCCCCACCTCGACGAGCCACAGCGGATAGAACTCGTAGAACGCCGTGACGCCGCACGTGTACGCGAGCTGCACGCCGAACAGCGCGCGCAGGCCGTCGTGACGCAGCAGGTTGAACGCGTGGCGCTCGCGCGCGACGCTCCACCAGGACGGCCCGGCCGCGCGCGGCGCACGTTCCAGCGCCACGCCGACGAGGATGGCGCCGAGCAGCAGCGCCCCGGCCGCGATATAGAACGGCACGGTGATGCCCCACGCGATGGTAAACCCGGCCAGCAAGGGCCCGAACAGCCACCCCAGGTGCAGCGCACCGTTGAGCCACGACAGCGCGTGGTTGCGCAGCGGGCCTTGCAGGCGGTCGGCCAGCATCGCGCGCACGATCGCGCTATGGCCTTCCAGCAGGCCCGTGCCTAAGCGCGCGGCGAGGAACAGCGGATACGAGCGGCTGGCCAGCGCCCACGCCGTGAGCACGTGGCCGACGGCGGCACCGGCCGCCGTCACGAGCAGCAGCGGCCGGCGCCCGTAGCGGTCGGACAGTGAGCCGAGGACCGCGGTGCCCAGCAGCAGGCCGACGGGGTTCACCATCAGCGCGATCGCGAACAGCAGTTTCGGCGGCAGGCCGAGAAAGTGCGTGAGGCTGTCCGGCGCACCGTTCACGAACAGCGGCGGCAGGATCGGGTAAGGCAGCGACGCACCCGTCGTGGACAACAGTCCGAGGAGGCAGGCGGTCGCGATCAGGAGGGCGTTCTTCATGTGGTCTCGGTCGTCGCGAGGACCTAGCCTAGCACGACGGCCGCCACGTCGGCATCAGGGACTTTCCAGCCGCGCGGCGGCCAGCGACAGCCGCGCCAATTCCTCGGCGAGCGCCGGCGCTGCGATGGCGCCGCCGCGCATCCACGCCGCGAGCGCCGCCAGCTGGCCCTCCGCGCACGCGAGCGCACGCACGTCCGCGCGCGGCGCGGGCACGCCCCGTGCGCGCAGGCCTGGCGCGCTGCGCGCCGCGAGCATGCGCGCGATGCGTGAGCGCAGGGGTTGTTCCAGCATGATGCGCACGGCGCCGGCCCGTTCGCGCACGTGCTCGATCAAGCGCAGCAGCGCGGCCACGTCGGGCGGATCGGCGGCCAGCACGCCGAGCGGATAGGCGAGCGACGCTTCGAGCAAGTCGTCCTTGGCGCGAAAATGTTCATACAACGTGGAACGCCCGAGGTCCGCCCGCTCGGCCACCGCCGTCATCGCGACCGCTTCGTAGCCCTGCTCCATCAGCAATTCGATGAACGCCGCCACGGCCGCCTTGCGCGTCCGCTGCCGGCGCCTGTCCAGTACCGCCTCCACCATCCCGCCTCCCGTTCCGGACAGTGCGCGCCGGATGTCCGCTAGCGGATGCCGCACCGCGGCCGTCCGCCAACGGCGCGACCGCGCCTGGTCCAATGTCGTTTTATCAGAAAGGATCACGATAACATGAGCCACCCCGCAGCCGACCCGTCGCCGACCGCATCGCTCCGCGCCATTCCGCCCGCCGCCTGGGCCTTCGTCGTCGCCAGCGTCACGATGGTCGCCCTGCTCGCGCATCATCCCGTCATCGGCCACGCCACGAGCTACGCGGACAAGATGGCCGCGCTGGCACGCCTCGGCACGAGTGCGGCGCTCGTGCACGGCGCGCTGTTCGGCGTCGTGGCCGTGCTGCTGTACGGTGTCACCACCCTGGCGCTGGCGCTCGATGCGCGCCGGCCGGCCGTGGCGTTCGGATTGATCTGCCACGCCCTCGGCTGCGGCGCCGTGGGCGGCGCCATGCTGCTGGACGGCTTCATCACGGCCCCGCTGGCGCAGGCCGCGCTGGACCACGGCTGGCCGGCCGATGCCACCACCGTCGCGTTCAACCTCGTCGCGATCTCCATCCAGATGCTGACGAAAGCGGGTCTCGTCGGGATGGGCGTGGGCATGTGCTGCCTGTCGTGGTCGCGCGGGCAAGCGACACGGGTGCTCGCGGCGCTCGCGCTGCCGGCAGGGCTGGGCACCGCGTTCGCGGCGGCGAGCGGCCTCCGCATGCACACGCATTCGCTGGTGCTTCTGACGGGCCTGCAGGCGCTGTGGTACGCAGGCGCCGCGCTCACGTTGTGGCGCATGCGCGGCGCCGGCCCGGGCGTCAGCCGTTGAAGGTCTTGCCTTCCTGCGCCAGGCGCACGAGCAGCGGCGCCGGCGTCCACGCCTCACCGTGGTAGCCGCGCGCATACTTCTCGACGGCGGCGAGTACGGTGGGCAGACCGACGGTGTCGGCATGGAACATCGGGCCGCCACGGAACAGCGGGAAGCCGTAGCCGGACAAATACACCATGTCGATGTCCGATGCGCGCAGCGCGATGCCCTCTTCCAGGATCTTCGCGCCCTCGTTCACCAGCGCATAGACGAGGCGCTCGACGATCTCCTCGTCGCCGATCGCGCGGCGCGCGATGCCGAGGTCCTGCGAATGCTTGACGATCATCTCGTCGACCCATGCAGACGGTCGCGGCGTGCGGTCGCCGGCCTCGTAGTCGTACCAGCCGGCGCCCGTCTTCTGGCCGAAGCGGCCCGCCTCGCACAGCAGGTCGGCCGTCTTCGAATATTTGACGTCGGGCGACTCGACGGCGCGGCGCTTGCGGATGTACCAGCCCACGTCGTTACCGGCAAGGTCGCCCATGCGGAACGGGCCCATGGCGAAGCCGAAGCGCTCGATCGCGGCATCGACCTGCTGCGGCAGCGCGCCCTCGTCCAGCAGGAAGCCGGCCTGGCGGATGTATTGCTCGACCATGCGGTTGCCGATAAAGCCGTCGCAGACGCCGGACACGACGCCGGTCTTCTTGATCTTCTTCGCGAGCGCCAGCGCGGTCGCCAGCACGTCCTTGCCCGTTTGGGCGCCGCGCACGATCTCCAGCAGCTTCATGACGTTGGCGGGGCTGAAGAAATGCAGGCCGATCACGTCCTGCGGGCGCGCCGTGAACGACGCGATGCGGTTCAGGTCCAGCGTCGACGTGTTGGACGCGAGGATGGCGCCCGGCTTCATCGTGGCGTCCAGCCGGCGGAACACGGTCTCCTTGACACCCATGTCCTCGAACACGGCCTCGATGACGATGTCGGCCTGGGCGATGTCGGCGTAATCCAGCGTGCCGCCGATCTGCGTGATGCGCTGCTCCGCCTTTTCCGGCGCCAGCTTGCCCTTCTTGACCGTGTTTTCGTAATTCTTGCGGATCGTGGCAAGGCCCTTGTCCAGCGCGACCTGCGTGGTCTCCACGATCGTCACGGGAAAGCCTGCATTCGCGAGCGCCATCGCGATGCCGCCGCCCATCGTGCCGGCGCCGATGACGGCCGCGCTGCGGATGTCGCGCACGGGCGTGTCGGCCGGGACGTCAGGCACCTTGCTGGCCGCACGCTCGGCGAAGAACGCATGGCGCAACGCCTTCGACGCCGTCGTCTGCGTGAGGTGGATGAACCGCTCGCGCTCGAATTTCAAGCCGTCCTCGAACGGTTTTTCGACCGAAGCCGCCACCGTCTCCACGCATTCGACGGGCGCCGGGAACGGCCCGGCCTCGACCTTCACGCGCGCGCGCGCGGCGGCGAGGAACGCGGCGGCGTCCGGGTGTTCGACCTGGCCCTCGCGCACCTTCGGCAGCGGCCGCACGTCGGCGACGCGGCGCGCGAACGCGACGGCGCCGGCCACGAGGTCGGACCCGGCCGGCAGCAATTCGTCGAACAGTTTTGTTCCCGTGAGTTTTTCGGACAGGACGGGCGTCCCGGTCACGATCATGTTCATCGCGGCCTCCAGCCCGAGCACGCGCGGCAAGCGCTGGGTGCCACCGGCGCCCGGCAACAGCCCGAGCTTGACTTCGGGCAGCGCGATCTGCGCGCCGGGCAGCGCGATGCGGTAGTTCGAGCCCAGCGCCAGCTCCAGGCCGCCGCCCATGCACACGGTGTGGATCGCGGCGACGGTCGGCTTCGTGGAGTCCTCGACCGTGCGGATCAGGGTGTGCAATGTCGGTTCCGTGAGCGCCTTCGGCGAATTGAATTCGCGGATGTCGGCACCGCCCGAGAACGCCTTGCCGGCGCCCGTGATGACGATGGCCTTGACGGCCGGGTCGAGCGCGGCGCGCTGCAAACCTTCCACGGCCGCGGTGCGCGTCGCCAGGCCGAGGCCATTGACGGGCGGGTTGTTCAGCGTGATGACGGCGACGTCGTCGATAACCTGGTAGTCGGCGCTCATGGGTCTCCTTCGATTCGTGTGATTGGCGGTGGCGACAATATAACCGCTAAACGAACGGTCGTGTTATTTTTGATCCGCGCCCGGCAGGCGATGGTCGCGGAACTGCTCGCGCAAGCGGTTCTTGAGGATCTTTCCCGTCGCGCCCATCGGCAAGGCGTCCACGAAGACGACGTCGTCCGGCATCCAGAACTTCGCGACCTTCCCGTCGAAGAAGCGCAGCATCTCGTCGCGCGTGACGGTCGCCCCAGGCCGCGGCACGACGACCAGCAGCGGGCGCTCGTCCCATTTCGGATGCCGCACGCCGATGCACGCGGCCTGCAGCACGGCCGGATGCGCCATCGCAATGTTCTCGATGTCGATCGACCCGATCCACTCGCCGCCGGACTTGATGACGTCCTTGCTGCGGTCCGTGATCTGCATGAAGCCGTCCGGGTCGATCGTCGCCACGTCGCCGGTCGGGAACCAGCCGTCCCGCAGCACGTCGCCGCCCTCGTCGCGGAAGTAGTGCGCGACGATCCATGGCCCCTTCACGAGCAGGTTGCCGAACGTGCGACCGTCCCACGGCAGCTCGCAGCCAGCGTCGTCGACGATCTTCATGTCCACGCCGAAGATGGCGTGGCCTTGCTTCTGCAGGATCGCGCGCTGGCCCGCGACGGGCAGGTCAAGGTGCTTCACGAGCAGGCCGCCCGTCGTGCCGAGCGGCGACATCTCCGTCATGCCCCAGCCGTGGATCACCTGCACGTGCAGGCGGTCGATCAGCGTGTCCATCAGCGCGGGCGGACACGCGGCGCCACCGACCACCGTGCGGCGGAACGTGGAAAACGCGAGGCCGTTCTGCAGCACGTAGTTCACGAGGCCCAGCCACACGGTGGGCACGCCGGCGGAAAAGGTCACCCGCTCCGCCTCGAACAGCTCGTACAACGATTTGCCGTCCAGCGCGGGGCCCGGCAGCACGAGCTTCGCGCCGGCCAGCAGCGCCGAATACGGCAGGCCCCACGCGTTCACGTGGAACATCGGCACGATGGGAGCGACGACGTCCGCCGCGCCAACGTTCAGCACGTTCGGCATCGCGGACGCGTACGCGTGCAGCACGGTCGAGCGGTGCGAGTACAGCGCGCCTTTCGGATTACCCGTGGTGCCCGATGTGTAGCACAGCGCGGCGGCCGCGTACTCGTCGAATTCGGGCCACACGTAGTCCGCCGATGCCGCGTCGATCAGGTCCTCGTAGCACTGCAAGTTCACGATGGTCGTCTGCGCCGGCATGTGCGCGCGGTCGGTCATCAGGACGAACGCCTTCACGGTCGGGCAATGGGGCGCGATCGCCTCGACGAGCGGCAGGAACGTCAGGTCGAAGAACAGCAGCTGGTCTTCGGCATGATTGACGATGTACGCGATCTGGTCGGGATGCAGCCGGGGATTGATCGTGTGCAGCACGGCGCCAGAGCCGGACACGGCGTAGTACAGCTCCAGGTGCCGGTAGCCGTTCCAGGCCAGCGTGCCGACGCGCTCGCTCGCAGCGACGCCCTGCTCTGCAAGCGCGTTCGCGAGCCGGCGCGCCCGCGCTTCGCAGTCGCGCACGGTGTAGCGGTGCACGTCGCCCTCGACCCGCCGCGACACGATCTCGCTGCCGCCGTAGTGCCGCGCGGCGAACCGGATGATGTTCGAAATGAGGAGGGGCTGGTCCATCATGCCGCCCATGAGCGGCGGCTGTACGTTGGTCATCGTGGTCTCGCGCGGTCGGGGGAACGGCAGAGTTTCGAACGATCGTGCGGATAACGTCAACAGAAATCGATGCTGCGGCGCAGCAGGCGCCGTCAATGAAGATTGCCGGACGGTTACGGAATGTAACGGGGATAGGTCTCACACGCCGCGGACTCATAGAATCCGCGCGTGTACGGTAAAATCCGGCCACGACCAGACATCCAAGCAAAGGAAGCGCCATCACCACCCGCACCGCCGACGACCTGCCGTTCGACAATGGCTTTGCCGAATTGCCGCCCGCGTTCTATACACGCCGGATGCCGACGCCTCTGCCCGCGCCGTACTTCGTCGCAGCCAGCGCACGGGCCGCGCAGCTCGTCGGGCTCGATGCGGCAGACCTCGCGATCGACGACTTCGTCGCGGTCTTCACGGGCAACGAGGTGCCATCACGCGCGCAGCCGCTGGCCGCCGTGTACTCGGGCCACCAGTTCGGCCACTGGGCCGGCCAGCTCGGTGACGGCCGCGCAATTCTGCTGGGCGACATCGCCGGGCCGCAAGGCCGGATGGAGCTGCAGCTGAAAGGCGCCGGCATGACGCCGTATTCGCGCATGGGCGACGGCCGCGCCGTGCTGCGCTCGTCGATCCGCGAATTCCTCTGCTCGGAAGCGATGGCCGCGCTTGGCGTGCCGACGACGCGCGCACTCGTCGTGACGGGTTCGAACAAGGGCGTCATCCGCGAAACGATGGAGACGGCCGCCGTCGTCACCCGCATGGCCCCGAGCTTCGTGCGCTTCGGCTCGTTCGAGCACTGGCGCTACCGCGACAAGCCGGAAGAGCTGCGCATCCTGGCCGACTACGTGATCAAGACGTTTTATCCGGACCTCTCGGGCGCACCGAATCCTTACCTCGCGCTACTGGAAGAAGTCACGCGCCGCACGGGCATCCTGATCGCGCACTGGCAGGCCGTCGGCTTCATGCATGGCGTCATGAACACGGACAATATGTCGATCCTGGGCATCACGCTGGATTATGGTCCGTTCGGCTTCATGGAATCGTTCGACGTCGACCACATCTGCAACCACACGGACCAGGGTGGCCGCTATTCGTACGCGAACCAGGTCCCGGTCGGGCATTGGAACTGCTATGCGCTCGCGAACGCCCTGCTGCCGCTGATCGACGACCAGGAAGCCGCGCAGGCCGCTCTGGACGTCTACATCGACGCGTACGGCACCAAGTTCGACGAACTGCTGCACGCCAAGCTTGGCCTCACGACGACGCACGAGGGCGATCGTGCGCTGGCCGACGCCATGTTCCAGCTCATGCAGGATAACAAGGTCGACTTCACGCTGTTCTTCCGCCGCCTGGGCGACCTCAGGCTGGACGTGGCGGAATCGGAGCGCGAAGCGGCCGACGCGCCGCTGCGCGACCTGTTCCTCGATCGCCCCGCGTTCGACGCGTGGACCGCGCAATACCGCGCGCGGCTGCGCCAGGAAGGCAGCGTCGATGCGGCGCGCCGGGTTGCGATGCACGCAGTCAACCCCAAATACATCCTGCGCAATTACCTGGCCCAGGTCGCGATCGAAAAGGCGCAGAATGGCGATTATTCGGAAGTCGCCAGGCTGCTGTCCGTGCTGGAACGTCCGTTCGACGACCAGCCCGAACACGAGGCCTACGCGGCGCTGCCGCCGGATTGGGCCGCGCACCTCGAAGTGAGCTGCTCCTCCTGACCTATCAACGAGAAGGATCATGACCGACAAAGTGACGAAGAGCGACGCCGAGTGGCGCGCCGAGCTGGACCCGATGGAATACCAGGTGACGCGCCACGCGGCCACCGAACGCGCCTTCACGGGCAAGTACTGGGACCACCACGAGCACGGCATCTATCGCTGCGTGTGCTGCGGCACGGCGCTGTTCGAATCGGACGCCAAGTTCGATTCCGGCTGCGGCTGGCCCAGCTATTTCCGCGCCCTCGATCCGGATAACGTGATCGAAAAGGTCGACCGCAGCCACGGCATGGTGCGCACGGAAATCATCTGCGCCGTCTGCGACGCCCACCTGGGCCATGTGTTCCCGGACGGCCCGCCGCCGACGGGCCTGCGCTATTGCATCAACTCGGCCGCGCTCACGTTCGAGCCGGCCTGAACGACATTGAACCGCTTATGAAATTCCTGTTCGACCTGTTCCCGGTCATCCTCTTCTTCATCGTCTACAAGATCGCGGACGGCCACCAGGATGCGGCGCACGCGCTCGCCGTCCAGTACATGGGGGGCCTGATCTCGGGTGGCAACGTCGCGCCCGACCAGGCGCCGATCATGCTGGCGTCCGCCGTCGGCATCGTCGCCACCATCCTGCAGATCCTCTACCTGCTGGCCCGCGGCCGCAAGGTGGACGGCATGCTGTGGCTGTCGCTCGGCGTCATCGTCGTGACGGGCGGCGCGACCATCTACTTCCACGACGAGAACTTCATCAAGTGGAAGCCGACGATCCTGTATTGGGCGTTCGCGCTGGCGCTGTTCGTCGCGCAAATCGGCTTCCGCAACAACCTGATGCGCAAGGTGATGGAAGCGCAGATCAAGCTGCCGGACGCGGTCTGGGCCAAGGTCGGCTACGCATGGATGACGTTCTTCGCCGCGATCGGCGTGCTGAACCTCATCATGGCGTTCGTCGTCTTCAAGGGCAACACGGGCGCGTGGGTGAACTTCAAGCTGTTCGGCATCACGGGGATCTTCTTCGCGTTCATCGTCGTCCAGACCCTGATGCTGTCGAAGTACATCGAGATGGACGACCAGGAACAGCCGCAAGGCCACGGCAAGGGAGACGCGTGATGGACGACCGCGTGGAACGCATCCGCCAGCTGCTCGACGCCGCGCTGGCCCCGTCCGAACTCGACGTCGGCGACGATTCGCACCTGCACGCAGGCCACCCCGGCGCCGCGTCCGGCGGGGGCCATTACCGAGTGAAAATCGTTTCGGAACGCTTCGAGGGACTGAGGCTGGTCATGCGTCATCGACTGGTATATGATGCCGTGCACGGTATGATGCACACCGACATACATGCCCTGGCGATCACCGCCGTCGCACCGTCCGAGCAGTCGTGACGGGGCGCTTTCAGTGAGTCTTAAGTAAGCTGTCCCAGAATCGGCTACGCATTACAAAAACTAAGCAAATCTTCGTCCAAGCAACCCCCTCACAGGAAACAAAATGACCTTTAAGCCAGCACGGCTGCTGTTAGCCCTGATCGCTATCGCCGCATCCTTCGCATACTCGCCTTCGTTCGCACAGAACCTCGCCGTGGTGAACGGCAAGGCCATCCCGTCCTCGCGCGCCGACGCCATCGTCAAGCAGGTCGTGGCACAGGGCCAGGGCACCGACAGCCCGCAACTGCGTGAGGCGATCAAGAAGGACCTGATCTCGCGCGAAGTGATGATGCAGGAAGCTATCAAGCAAGGCTACGACAAGAATCCGGAAGTCAAGGCAGCGCTGGAGAACGCGCGCCAGACCATCGTGATCAACGCCCTCGCGCGCGACTACATCACGAAGCACCCGGTGACGGACGCCGAAGTAAAAGCCGAATACGACCGCTTCGCGAAGCAGACGGGCGACAAGGAATACCACGTTCGTCATATCCTGTTCGCGACGGAAGACGAAGCGAAGGCAGCCATCGCCAAGCTGAAGGGCGGCGCCAAGTTCGAAGACCTGGCCAAGCAGTCGAAGGACACCGGCACCGCCAACAACGGCGGCGACCTGGATTGGGCGAGCCCGTCGTCGTTCCCGCCGGAATTTGCTGCCGGCTTCACCAACCTGCAAAAAGGCGCGATCACCGACACCCCGGTCAAGACCCAGGTGGGCTTCCACGTGATCAAGCTGGACGACGTCCGCGCGGCCAAGCTGCCGAGCCTGGACGAAGTCAAGCCGCAGATTTCCGAAGCGCTGACCCAGCAAAAGCTGGCTGCGTACCAGGAAGAAATGGTCAAGAAGGCAAAGGTGCAGTAACATTGCAGCGCCGGCGGCCCAGGCCGCCGGTTTTCGTCGCCCTGGCGACTTTTCGTGTTGACCACCGGATTCCAAGACCGGTTTTAGATAGGATCGAATAAATGATTGTGAAGCCAGCCCGCTTGTTGTTAGCCATGACCGCGATGGTAGCCCTGCCGTCGTTCGCTCAGAACGTTGCGACCGTCAATGGCAAGCCCATCCCTGCGGCCAAGGTTGACCAAGTGGTCAAGCAGGTCGTCGCCCAAGGCAAGGCAACCGATTCCCCGCAACTGCGCGAGGCAATCAAGAAAGACCTGATCGGCCGCGAAGTCCTGATCCAGGAAGCCGACAAGCAAGGCGTCGGTGCCCGTCCGGACGTCAAGAACGCAATCGACAACGCCCGTCAGAGCATCATCATCAACGCGATGCTGGCCGATTACATCAAGAAGAACCCGGTCAAGGATGCGGACATCAAGGCCGAGTACGACAAGTACAAGGCCCAGGTCGGCGACAAGGAATACCACGCTCGCCACATCCTCGTCGGCACGGAAGACGAAGCCAAGGCGATCATCGCCAAGCTGAAAGGCGGCGCCAAGTTCGAAGACCTGGCCAAGCAATCGAAGGATCCGGGCTCGGCAGCCAACGGCGGCGACCTGGACTGGGCAAGCCCGGCCTCGTTCGTGCCAGAGTTCTCGAAGGCCATGACCTCGCTGCAAAAAGGCCAGATCACGGAGACCCCGGTCAAGACGCAATACGGCTACCACGTGATCAAGCTGGAAGACGTCCGTGCCGCCAAGGTCCCGCCGATGGAAGAAGTGAAGCAGCAGATCGCGGAATCGCTGCAGCAGCGCAAGCTGGCCACGTACCGCGACGAACTGATGAAGAAGGCCAAGATCCAGTAAGCTGGCTCGCCTGAAGAAAGCGCTCCTCGTGGGCGCTTTTTTTTGATCAATTTGTTCGACCAAACAACAAACCAGAGACACCCATGAAATTCCGCCATTCCACTGCCCTCCTCCTGTCCACGCTGGCCGCGGCCGCCGCGACCGCCGCCACGCCGGCGCCCACCTTGCCGCTGTACGTGGGCCAGGCGCTGCCCGGCGCCCACATCAAGTTCGGCGACTTCGACGTCCAGCACACGCTGGAAGGCGATAGCGGCCGCATGAACGACGACGCCAAGCAGCCGAATGCACTCGTCGACGTCCACCGCACGAACAAGGACGGCACGGGCGACGCGCTGGGCTTCTCGTGGAAGAACGCGTGGTTCTCGACCGTGCGCGTGGAAAGCGCCCCCGTCGACCTGCGCCCCTATCTGGCGAAGGGCACGGTGTCGTTCGACCTGAAGGTCAATGAGCTGGCGAAAGGCGGCCTGAACTACCGCATCGACTGCGGCCAAGGCTGCGAGCGCAAGGTCACGGACGTGATCCCCGCGCGCGCCGCGCAAGGCAAGGGCTGGCGCCACCTGAGCTATGCGCTGTCGTGCTTCCATCACCAGGGCGACGACTTCAGCGCCGTGACGAAGCCGTTCGCGCTGGACGGCACGGGCGAAGGCGACGTCGAGATCGCCAACATCCGCATCGACGCAGTCGGCAAGCCGACCGAGACCTGCCCCGACTACCGCACGGCGAGCGTGACGCCGTCGCCGCTGAACGAATCGTGGTCGCTCGACTGGTGGATGCCGCGTCATGAAGAGAAACTGGCCGAGATCGCGCGCCGCAAGGCCGCCGGCGAGCCGACGGAGCTCGTCTTCATCGGCGATTCCATCACGCACAACTGGGAACAGCACAACAAGCCGCTGTGGGACGAGTTCTGGGGCAAGTACCACGCGCTGAACCTGGGCTACGGCGGCGACCGCACGGAAAACGTGCTGTGGCGCCTGCAGCATGGCGAGATCGACGGCATCGCGCCGAAGGTGGCCGTCATGATGATCGGCACGAACAACACGGGCTTCCGCATGGAAGAACCGCAGCTGCTCTATGCGGGCATCAAGCGCGACATCCACGAAATCCAGAAACACCTGCCGCACACGAAGATCCTGCTGCTGGCAATCTTCCCGCGCGCCGAAAAGGCGGACGACGCCCAGCGCATGAACAACGAGAAGGTCAATGCGCTGCTGCCGAAGCTCGCGGACGGCAAGCGCGTGTTCTTCCTCAACATCAATAAAGCGTTCCTCGCGCCGGACGGCACCCTGTCGAAGGACATCATGCCCGATCTGCTGCATCCGAACGGCGACGGCTACAAGATCTGGCAGCGCGAGATGCAGCCGACCTTGGACAAGTTGATGCATTGATGCGGACGCGCCGGGCCTCCCGGCGCAGCGAGACTGGAGAGACCCGGGCATGCACGACCCCACCGCCCCGTCGCCTGGCCGAAGAGCTGTCCTGCGCGCGGGTCTTGCTGCGACAACGGTCGGCGCTGCCCGACCGGCGCTGGCGCTGACCGCGGCCCCGCGCCAGCGCGTCATCGTCGACAATGATTTTTCTGGCGATCCCGACGGCCTGTTCCAGCTCGCGCACCACCTGCTGTCGCCATCCGTCGAGATCCCGCTCGTGATCGGTTCCCACATCCACGTCGGCGACTTCCTCGACAGCACGACACACCAGCCGGAAAACGCCGTCGCAAAGGCGCGCGAACTCTATGCAGCAATGGGTTTGCGGCGGCCCCCGCCCACCGTGCCGGGTCGCAGGACCGCATTGCCGAAGGACGAACCACCCGAGATGAACGAGGCGGCCCGCCGCATCATCGCCGAAGCCATGCGTACGGATACGCGTTTGCCGCTTTACTATGCGGCCGGCGCGGGCCTGACCGACCTCGCCGCGGCGTTGATGCTCGAACCCCGGATCGGCAGCAGGCTGAAGCTCGTCTGGATCGGCGGCATGGAGCACGACGACTTGCTGCCCGGCGTTCCGCCACGGCTGGACGCCGAATACAACCTCACCATCGACATCGCGGCGGCCCAGTGGATATTCAATCGGGCCGACGTCGATATCTGGCAGGTGCCGCGCAACGTCTACCGGCAGCTCATCATCAGCCATGCCGAACTGCTGGCGAGCTTGCGGGTTGCCGGCACGCTCGGCACATTCCTCATCGCGCAACTGGAGCGCGTCTCTGCGCTCATGAAAGGAAGCCTCGGCGAAACGTACTTCCTCGGCGACAGCCCGCTCGTCACGCTCACCGCGCTGCAATCCTCGTTCGACCCGGACAGCGCCTCGAGCGCGTACATGATCAAGCCAACCCCTCGCATCGCAGACGACGGCCGCTACGTGCCGTTCGCCGAAGGCCGGCCCATGCGCGTGTATCGGACGATCGACACCCGGCTGACGTTCGCCGACATGAACGCGAAGTTCGCACGCAACGCCCTCCGATGGCACGGCCGCTAGGTCGATGCATTCAGGAAATGCACAGGCCCTGCCGGATACGGTAGAGTATGGACATCACCACTGATCGGAATGCCCATGCTGCTGATCGCCACCGTCCTGACCGCCATCGTCATCGCCATCCACGTCTACATCGTCCTCATCGAGACCGTCCTGTTCCGCACGCGCGGCAGGAAGATCTTCGGCATCAAGGAGGACCGGGTGGATGCGCTGGCGCCGTTGATGTCGAATCAGGGATGCTATAACGGCTTTCTGGTGGCGGCGCTGGCGGTGGGGTTGCTGCATCCCGATCCCGTCATCGGCCGGGCATTCGTCGTGTTCGGACTGGCGTGCGTGGCCGTGGCCGGCGTGTGGGGCGCCGTGACGGTGTCGCGGCGGATCCTGTTCGTGCAGACGGTGCCGGCGCTGTTAGCGTTGGGAGCACTAGTGGCCACATGAACGCGAGACATTTATTTCTTCAAAGTGCTAACGACCTCAAGCAAAGCCAGCACACGATCCATTTTCTGTTGCCAGCCAAATGAAATCAAATTCAATATATGGAATGCGAAAAGCAGCACGGCAAGATAAGGCACCCACGGCGCAAATATCGAGTTAGATAACGTATGCCAAAATAATAGACCCGCAATAATGGCGGGAACGATGCCGATTTTATCGATATTTCCTGCCAGCAGACCACCACGCTTCTCTAGGCCCGTTCGCTGGTATACGAAATATTTCTGAACAAAAAGTAGAGCCTTTCTGTCGCACTCGGTTAACCGCTGTAGATAATATAAATCGTGACTCGTCGTTATTCGAAGCGCACTGAAGATGGCCGACAGTGGATTCTTTCTTAGTTGGTTAAGCGTTGGCAACTCAACAATAATTTCCGAGAATATCATAGCGATGCTGGCGAGTTCTGCCACAGCTGCAGCAATTAACGCTAACGGTATTAGCACGTGCCGCGGCACCCACCGCTGGATTAACATAAGGAGAAATAGGAGAACAAACGCGCCCAAAGCGGTAAATAGCAGTGCACGACGTTTCCGCCCGATAAAATCGATCACTTTACCGGTTTTGCACTGCAGAGCAAGAACCTCGGATGGAATAACGGCTCGAGTGGCCTGCTCGACGATTCCAATGACTCGTTCGATTTCGTATTTCGAAGGCGCAGCAGACTCACCGTTTTTGCTTTCGCCGCTTACCTCTAGAAGTAAATCCTCTTGCATATTATCTCCACCTGAAACCATGCGCATATAAAAAAGCGCTCGGAACGAGCGCTTTCGAATTGGTTAGGTTAGGTCAGATCAACTCATCCAACCCACTTCCTCGCATTCTGGAACATGCGCGCCCACGGCGAATCCTCGCCCCAGCCATCCGGATGCCACGACATGGTGACGGTACGCGCGACCCGCTCCGCGTGCGGCATCATGACGGTGAAGCGGCCATCCGGCGTCGTGACGGCCGTGAGGCCTTCCGGCGAACCGTTCGGATTGAACGGATACACCTCGGTCGCAGCGCCGCGGTTGTCGATGTAGCGCAGCGCCTTCACGACCTGCTTGACGTCGCCCGTCTGCGAGAAATCGGCGAAGCCTTCGCCGTGCGCGATCGCCAGCGGCGCGTGCGTGCCCGCGAGGTCCTGGAAGAAGATCGACGGCGAATCCATCACCTCGACCATGCCGAAGCGTGCCTCGAACTGTTCCGACTTGTTGCGCGTGAACTTCGGCCATGCGTCGGCGCCCGGGATGATGGACTTCAGGTTGCTCATCATCTGGCAGCCGTTGCACACGCCGAGGCCGAACGTGTCGCCGCGGCCGAAGAAGGCAGCGAACGCGGCCTTCAGCTCCGGGTTGAACAGGATGGTCTTGGCCCAGCCTTCGCCGGCGCCCAGCACGTCACCGTACGAGAAGCCGCCCACTGCGATCAGGCCCTTATAGTCGTCCAGCTTGGCGCGGCCGGCGATCAGGTCGCTCATGTGCACGTCGACGGCGTTGAAGCCCGCCTGGTGCATCGCCCATGCCGTCTCGATGTGCGAGTTGACGCCCTGCTCGCGCAGGATCGCCACCGTGGGACGCGCACCCGTCGCGATGAATGGCGCCGCGACGTTGACGGTCGTGTCGTGCACGAGCTTGGGCGTGAAGCCCGGATCCTGCTCGTCCAGCAGGCGGTCGTATTCCTGGTCGACGCACGCCGGGTTGTCGCGCAGGCGCGCGATGCGCCAGCTCGTCTCGCTCCACAGGCGATGCAGTTCGCTGCGGCGCTTGTTGTAGATGACCTTCGTGTCGCGCGTGAATTCGACGACGCCGCGATCATTCACCTTGCCGATGATGTGGCTGCAGGCGCCCAGGTCGAACGAACGGAGCACGTTCATCACATCCGACTTCTCGGACGTCTTGACCTGCACGACGGCGCCCAGCTCTTCGTTGAACAGCGCGCGCAAGGTGAGGTCGTTGCGGCGCTCGCCCACTTGCGACGCCCAGTTCTTGGCGTCGCCGTGGTCCGAGGCGTGCTCGCCTTCCATCGTCAGGATGTCGAGGTTGACGGAGACGCCGGCGCGGCCCGCGAAGGCCATCTCGCACAGCGTGGCATACAGGCCGCCGTCCGAACGGTCGTGGTAAGCCAACAGCTTGCCGTCGTTGTTCAGTTGCTGGATCGCGGCGAAGAACGCTTTCAGGTCGGCCGGGTTGTCGACGTCCGGCGTGTCGTTACCCAGCTGCTGCGTCACTTGCGCCAGCACCGAGGCGCCGAGGCGGTTCTTGCCGCGGCCAAGGTCGATGAGGATCAGCGACGTGTCGCCGAGGTCCGTGCGCAGTTGCGGCGTCAGGGTTTTACGGACGTCCGTGACGGGCGCGAAGCTCGACACGATCAGCGACACCGGAGACACGACGGCCTTGTTCTCGCCGTCTTCATTCCACGTCGTGCGCATCGACAGGGAGTCCTTGCCGACCGGGATCGACACGCCCAAGGCCGGGCACAGCTCCATGCCCACGGCCTTCACCGTGTCGAACAGCGCGGCGTCCTGGCCGGGCTGGCCGCACGCAGCCATCCAGTTGGCGGACAGCTTGATCGCAGAGATGTCGGCGATCGGTGCCGCGGCGATGTTCGTGATGGCCTCGCCGACGGCCATGCGGCCCGACGCGGCCGCGTCGATGACGGCCACCGGCGTACGCTCGCCCATCGCCATCGCTTCGCCCTTGTAGCCTTCGAAGCTCAACGTGGTGACGGCGCAGTCGGCGACCGGCACCTGCCACGGGCCGACCATCTGGTCACGCACGCTCATGCCGCCAACGGTCCTGTCGCCGATCGTGATGAGGAACGATTTGTCGGCGACGGTCGGCAGCAGCAGCACGCGGCGCGCGACGTCTTCCAGGTCCAGGCCCGTCACGTCGACCGGCTTGAACTGGGCCTTCACGTGCTCGACGTTGCGGTGCATCTTCGGCGGTTTGCCGAGCAGGACGTCCATCGGCATGTCGACGGGAGAGGTATTCGTGATGGGGTCGATCAGGCGCAGCTGGCGCTCTTCGGTCGCGACGCCGACGGCGGCGAACGGACAGCGCTCGCGTTCGCAGATGGCGGCGAAGCGCGGCAGGTCGCCAGGTGCGATCGCGAGCACATAGCGCTCCTGCGACTCGTTGCTCCAGATTTCCTTCGGCGACATGCCGCTTTCTTCCAGCGGCACCTTGCGCAGATCGAACGTGGCGCCGCGCTTGGCGTCGTTCGTGATTTCCGGGAACGCGTTCGAGATGCCGCCCGCGCCCACGTCGTGGATCGAGATGATCGGATTCTCCGCGCCCAGCTGCCAGCAGCTGTTGATGACTTCCTGCGCGCGGCGCTCCATCTCCGGGTTGCCGCGCTGGACCGAGTCGAAGTCCAGGTCGGCCGTGTTGGTACCCGTCGCCATCGACGACGCCGCGGCGCCGGCCATGCCGATGCGCATGCCCGGACCGCCCAGTTGCAGCAGCAGGCTGCCGACCGGGATGTCGTTCTTGTGGGTGTGGGCGGCGGAGATGTTGCCGATGCCGCCCGCGATCATGATCGGCTTGTGGTAGCCGTACACGGTGTTCGCGCCGATGGCGGTCGCACCCACGTTCTGTTCGTAGACGCGGAAGTAGCCGCCCAGGTTCGGACGACCGAATTCATTGTTGAAGGCGGCGCCGCCCAGCGGGCCGTCGACCATGATCTGCAGCGGCGACGCGATGCGTTCCGGCTTGCCATAGACTTTGTCGGCACCCGCCTTGTCCGCCGAGTTCACGTTCGCGGCGTTTTCCCACGGCTGCACGGCATCCGGCAGGTACAGGTTCGACACGGTGAAGCCCGTGAGACCGGCCTTCGGCTTGGCGCCGCGGCCCGTCGCGCCCTCGTCGCGGATCTCGCCGCCGGCGCCCGTCGACGCGCCCGGGAACGGAGAAATCGCGGTCGGGTGATTGTGCGTCTCGACCTTCATCAGCGTGTGCGTCAACTCCGTGACGGGCGCGTACGCCTGGCTGCCGGCCTGCGGGAAGAAGCGCAGCGCGTCGGCGCCTTCCATGATCGCCGAGTTGTCGCTGTACGCGACGATCGTGCCCTTCGGCTGCAGCTGGTGCGTGTTCTTGATCATCTGGAACAGGCTCTTGTCCTGCTTGACGCCGTCGATGGTCCACTCGGCGTTGAAGATCTTGTGGCGGCAGTGCTCCGAGTTCGCCTGCGCGAACATCATCAGCTCGACGTCCGTCGGGTTGCGCTGCACGCGGGAGAACGCGTCGAACAGGTAGTCGATCTCGTCCTCGGCCAATGCCAGACCCATCGTGGCATTCGCCTCGACGAGCGCCGCGCGGCCGCGGCCCAGCACGTCGATCTGCTCGAGCGGACGGCTTTCCAGGTCCGTAAACAGCGCTTGCGCCTGGTCGGCACTGCGCAGCACCGTTTCCGTCATGCGGTCGTGCAGCAGCGCGGCGACGGCCTGGATCTCGTTCTCCACCAGCTTCTTCGGCGCGCCGAAGCCCGTGCCGAGGATGCCGCTCTTGAGCACCACGGTGAACGCGACGCCGCGCTCGACGCGGTGGATGTGGGCCATGCCGCAGTTGTGCGCGATGTCGGTGGCTTTCGACGCCCACGGCGAGATCGTGCCCAGGCGCGGGATCACGAAGAATTCCTCGGTGACGCCCTCGTACTGCGTTTCCGGCACAGGCTCGCCATAGGTGAGCATGGCGCTCAAGCGCTCGGTGTCCTCCGTGGACAGCGGGGCGCTTGCATCGATGAAATGGTAGTAGCGTGCGGACACGGCGGCAATCGTCGGGGCGACGGCTTGCAGTTGCGCGAGGAGGCGTTGGCTACGGAAGGCAGAGAGGGCGTTGGAACCCGGCAGAATCAACATGGCTTGGAAGTCGGTTGATGCAGCGTGGCTGCGGGTGAAAGAAGCCCGCTATTATACAGCGTCGGCACCCTCTCCGTCGGGCGCAGGCGACGCTTGGCACGCGAAAAGTTGCCGACGTGGCAGCTTACCGGTATCGTAGTGTGAAAAAACCCTTCGCGCGGCCCGACGGATAACGACACGCATGCCAGAAAACAGCCCATCCAGCCAGCCGGCCACCCCGCTGAACGCCCAGTTGAGCGTCCTCATCGTCGACCCGAACCCCGGCCTGCGCGCGAACTTGCAGAACATGCTCAACCAGTCGGGCGTGACGCGCATCGAATCGGCCGTGAACGCGAGCACGGCGATCAAGGCGCTCGGCCGCAAGTCGTTCGACGTGATTCTGTGCGAGTACGAACTGGGCAGCGGCACGACGAGCAACGAGGGCCAGGACGGCCAGCAACTGCTCGAAGACCTGCGCCACCACCGCATCATCCCGCCGTGGGCCATCTTCATCATGCTGACGGCGGAAGGCGCGTACGGCAAAGTGGTCAGCGCGGCCGAACTTACACCCACCGACTACATCCTCAAGCCGTTCACGGCGCAGGTGCTGCACGAGCGCATCCAGAAGGCCGTCGCCCGCCGCACCGCCCTGCTTCCGGTCTACCAGCTGATCGCCCAGGGCCGCGCGCGCGAGGCGATCGACGCGGCGATCGAGTCCGCGCGCACGCGGCCCGCGTACGCGCTCGACTTCGCCCGGCTGCGCGCCGAACTGCACACCTCGCTGAAGGAGCACGAGCTGGCGGAGACCGTGTACGGCGACGTCCTCGCCATGAAACCGGTGGGCTGGGCGCGGCTGGGCCTCGCGCGCGCCATCGCCGCGCAGGGCCGCACGCTCGATGCCATCCCACTGCTGGAGCAGCTCGTCGCCGACAATCCGCGCCTGATGGCTGCCTACGACCTGCTCGCGCGCTGCCAGCAGGAACGAGGCGACGCCGCCCTGGCCAAGAAGACGCTGGAAGACGCCGTCGCCATTTCGCCATACGTCGTGCGTCGCCTGCGCCGGCTGGGCGAGGTCGCGCTGGAGGCAGGCGACACGGACGGCGCCGAGAAATCGTTCCGCCAGGTCGTCACCCGCTCGCGCTTTTCGGAGTTCCGCAATCCCGAAGACCACGTGAATCTCGTGCGCGCGCTCGTCGGCAAGGGCGATCCGGCCGGTGCGTCGACCGTCATCCGCGACCTCGAACGGTCGCTGCGCGGCACGCCTGCGGCCGATGCGTGCAAGGCGATCTCCGTCGCGCTGCTGCACGACGCGGCGGGCAATGGCGCCGCCGCCGTCAAGGAACTCAAGACCGCCGTCGACGCCGTGCGCGCGGGCGACCCACTGTCGCCGAACATGCGCGTGGGGCTGGCGCAAAGCTGCCTCGCGCACCGCATGGACGACGAGGCGTCGGAAATGATGCTGGGCGCGCTGAACGGCGGCGACGATGCGCTGTCGGCGCAGCAGGCGCTGAACGTGTTCGTCAAGGCGGGCCGGCCGGACCTCGCGGACGGCATGGGCAAGCAATTGCGAGCGCAGGCGCAGATCCTGCTCGGCGTGGCGGACGAAAAACGGAATATGGGCGACGTGCGCGGTGCCGTCCAGACCTTGCTGGAAGCGCTGCACATGGCGCCGAACAACCTGCAGGTGATGATCGCCGTCGTCGGCGGCGTCCTCCGCCAGGTCATGGAGATGGGCTGGGACCACCCGCTCGCCGCGCTCGCGCAGGAGCAGCTGGAACACATCCGCGCCCTCGACGCCGCACACCCCCGCCTCGCCGCCCTCGACGCGGAGATGGCGGCGGCGAAGCGCAAATACGGTATCTCGGGCTGACGCGCCGTCAGCGCGGCCGCGAATACATCGGCGCCTGTCCCGGCAATGGCGCCGTCGGTGGCGGCAGCGCGCCGTCGACGCGGTTCACGACGACATCCCGGTAGTACGGCATGCTGAGGCCGGATTGCGCCGGGCCGGCCAGCAAGCCCGCCATGCCTTTGCCGTACAGGGCATCCGTCGCCTCGACGACCGGCTTGCCGTCGACGTAGCCGCGGAGGCTCGTGCCGCTGAACCGCAGCTTCAACGTATGCCAGCCGTCGGCGGCCGGGCCGAGTGCCGCCCGCGCCAGCACTTTTTCTCCACCCTCCGCCGCATCGTTCGCGGCCTTGATCAGCGCATGCTGCTCGGCGTCGCCGACGAGGGCCTTCTTGTCCACCTTGCCCCGCACGACGACGAGGCGCACGTCGCCCTTGCCGTCCAATTCCAGGTAGTAGCCTTTCGGGATCGCGCCGTAGCCGCTGCCGACGTCGTTGATCCGCCCCATCACGGCCGCCGCCTCGTCTGGGCGCATCCTCACGTCCGCGCTGACTTCGTAATCCGTCCAGCCGTCGTCACCGAGGATCGTGTACGGTTTCCAGTCCGGCGCCCACGAATGCGGCCGCACCGGCACGCTCTGGTGCAGACACGTATGACCGCCCTCCGGACACGGCGCCAGCTCGAACGCACCCTCGATGTCGGCGAAGTAGCGCGGCAGATAGCCCCATGCGCGGCCGTCGCCGTAGCGTTCGAACGTCTCGCGGTAGGGGAAGGGGAAGGCCTGCTGCGGCGCCACGTTCGCAAAACTTCCCTTTTGCTGGCCGCGCGTCGTCGTCAGCGAATAGATCGCGTCCGGGTCGACGGTCAGCGCCACCGCGCCGCCCTTCGGATGCAGGTCAGCGACATGCACGAACTGCGCGTGCGCATCGCTGCGCCACACGGCCACGTCGCCTTTCGCGAGACCGGCGCCGACGGCCACGCGCAGCGTCTGCGGCGTGCTCGCGTGGCGGGTCTCGACGATCACGCTGTAGTCCCGGCCGGGCGACTTCAGCGCCACATAGCTGCCGCCGGCCGCGAGCGAGCCGCTGCCGTGCGGCAGATAGGTCCAGCCGGCCGCCGTGAACTGGCCGTAGTGCGCATACGCCCACAGCTGGGGGTTGATCTCGTAATGGCCGCTCCACGGCCAGTTCGCGCGGATCGCGGCCTCCTTCACACCGGAATACGGTTCGAGCGTGTACAGGCCCGCGATGCCGTACCAGTCGACGATCTTCGTCACGCCGCTGTCGATCCAGTTGCGGTTGAACGCCTGGACGATGCCCAGCGCGCCGTCGAAGCCGGCCACGTAGACGTGCTGCTCGGTGTTCCAGATCGGCTTGTCCATGGCGGCCGCCGCCTCGCGCACCCACGTGGGAACGATCGATTCCGGCGCGTTCACGTGGGCGCTGATGATGTCGATCGACTTGCGCAGGTCGGCATCCTTCGGCAGGTCCTTGACGAAGTCGAATTTGGAATCGTCGGGCCAGTTGTCGAAGCTGTGCAATTTGACCTTCGCGAAGCCGCCGGCGTCCAGGCGGGCGCGCAGCGTTTTCGCGAAATCGTAGCTGACGCCGCGTTCGTTGCGGCTGCCGATCGCGTCGAGCTCGAGGCCGTACACGTCGCGCAAGCCCTTCAGCCAGCTGACGTAGTAGTCGGCGCCGTCGGGCGAAAAGAAGTCGTGGCTGCCGCCGCTGTCGCCGATCCAGCCGGGTGCGCTCCACGCGGCGGCGTCCAGGGTCAACGCCGGATTGCGCCTCTTCGCTTCGCGCAGCACCCACCACGTGTAGCCGCGGCCGTAGTTCACATCGGCCCGCGTGTGGCGGTGACTGGGCATCGAACCCTGCGTGGAATTGCCGTCGCCGGGGATTTCGACGATCAGGGCGCTGACGGACGCGCCGAACTTCAGCTTGTACATCAGGTCGAGGATCTGGCTGCGCTGCGGCTCCGGATAATCCTTCAGCAGCACCGACGTCGCGCCGCCGCCGTCCACGACGCCGATGCCGTCGAAGCGCGTGCCCGGCGTCCGGGCATCCAGCGCGATGGTTTGCACGTCGCGTTGCGGCGCAGCGAACGCGGGCAGCGCTGCGCACAGCGCCCAGTACAGCAGCAGGTGTTTTGGTGTGGTCATGAACGATTTCCTTGCCGGCACGCGCCGGCACGAGAGTATGGGACGCGGCTCACGAACGGAAAACTGCCGATTTCATATAGCCGCCGGCGAAAAACGTATAGCGGCTGCGTGCGTCACGCGGCGCCGTACCCACCGCCGCCCGGCGTCTCGATGACGAACTGGTCGCCGGCACCCATCTCGGTCTTGCCGATGTGGCCCAGTTCCTCGATCCGCCCGTCGGCCCGCACGACGAGGTTGCGCCCCCGTGCGCCCGGCGCGCCGCCAGCCATGCCGAACGGCGCGTGCACGCGGTTGTTGGACAGGATGGCCGCGGTCATCGGCTCGAGAAAGCGGATGCGCCGTACGCCGCCGTTGCCGCCGTGCCAGCGGCCCGCACCGCCCGAACCGTCCCGGATCGCGTAGCTCTCCAGCCGCACGGGGAAGCGGAACTCCAGGATTTCCGGATCCGTCAGGCGCGAGTTCGTCATATTCGTCTGCACGACGTCCGTACCGTCGAATCCCGGTCCAGCGCCGGAGCCGCCGGAGATGGTCTCGTAATACTGGTAACCCGCGTTCCCGAACGTGAAGTTGTTCATCGTGCCCTGCGCGGCCGCCATCGCCTTCAATGCGCCGTACAGCGCGTTCGTGATGCACGTCGAGGTCTCGACGTTGCCCGACACGACGGCGGCCGGATAGTGCGGGTTGAGCATGGAGCCCGGCGGGATGATCACCTTCAGCGGCTTCAGGCAGCCGGCGTTCAGGGGGATGGCGTCGTCGACGAGCGTGCGGAACACGTACAGCACGGCCGCCACGCATACCGCGGACGGCGCGTTGAAATTGTTCGGCAGCTGGTTGGACGTGCCCGTAAAATCGATCTCCGCGCTGCGCGCTTGCCGGTCGACGCGGATCGCGACCTCGATGCGCGCACCGTTATCGAGTTCATTGACGAAGTGCCCGTCGGACAGCGCCGTGATGACGCGGCGTACGGCTTCTTCCGCATTGTCCTGCACGTACCCCATGTACGCGCGCACGACGTCCAATCCAAAATGCGCGACCATCTTGCGCAGCTCGTCGACACCCTTCTGGTTCGCCGCGACCTGCGCGCGCAGGTCCGCCATGTTCTGGTCAGGGTTGCGCGCGGGCCAGCGCGCGCCCGCGAGCAGCGCGCGCATCTCCGCTTCGCGCAGGACGCCGTCCGCGCCGTCGACCAGCTTGACGTTGTCGATCAGGACGCCCTCTTCGTCGATGTGCGCGGAATCCGGCGGCATCGAGCCCGGCGTCGTACCGCCGATGTCCGCATGGTGGCCGCGCGAGCCGACATAGAACAGGATCGTGTCGCCCGCCTCGTCGAACACGGGCGAGATCACGGTGACGTCCGGCAGGTGCGTGCCGCCGTTGTACGGGTCGTTCAGCACGTACACGTCGCCCGGCTTCATCGTGCCGGCATTGCGGCGCATGACGGTCTTGATGCTTTCGCCCATCGACCCGAGGTGCACGGGCATGTGCGGTGCGTTCGCGACGAGGTTGCCATCGGCGTCGAAGATGGCACAGGAAAAGTCCAGGCGCTCCTTGATGTTGACGGAGTATGCCGTGTTCTGCAGCCGTAGGCCCATTTGCTCGGCGATCGACATGAACAGGTTGTTGAAGATCTCCAGCATCACGGGATCGACCGACGTGCCGATCGCATGCGCGCGCGCGAGCGCCTGCACGCGGCGCAGCACGAGGTGGGCGTAGGCCGTGACCTCGGCGCGCCAACCCGCCTCCACCACCGTCGTCGCATTCGCTTCCGCGATGATGGCCGGCCCGTCGATGACGTCGCCCGGCCCGATGTCGCCGCGGCGGTACACACCGGTGTCGCGCCACGCGCCGTCGGCATACATCTGCACGGATTCGAACACGGGCGGGGCGCCGTCGCGCGGTGCCGCGGACACCGGCTGCTCGGGCGGCGCGTCGGACGCGCCCAGCGCTTCCACGGACACGGCTTCCACGACGAGCGCCCTGCCCGGCATGAGGAACGAGAACCGCCGGCGATAGGCCGCCTCGAACTGCGCCCGCAGCGCCGCGCGGTCGCCGTCCATCACGACGATGGCGGAATCCGTGCCCTCGTAGCGCAGGTGCACGCGGCGCAGCACGCCGATGCGTTCCGGCGTGACGCCCTGCGCCAGCAGGTCGGCGCGCGCGGCAGCGGCCAGCCCATCCAGGTCGGCCGCGAGGACGTCGGCGCCGATGTCGTCCAGCCGGCGCTCGACGGCACGCTCGCGCAGCGCGCCCTGGTCCGCGAGGCCCATGCCGTACGCGGACAGCACGCCCGCCAGCGCGTGGATGAACACGGTCTTCATGCCCAGCGCGTCCGCGACGAGGCAGGCGTGCTGGCCACCCGCGCCGCCGAAGCTCGTCAGCGCATAGTCGGTCACGTCGTGGCCGCGCTGCACGGAGATCTGCTTGATCGCGTTCGCCATATTGCCCACGGCGATGCGGATGAAGCCTTCCGCCATCGCTTCCGGCGCGGGCCGCGTCCCGGTCGCGCGCTCGACGTCGTCGGCCATCTCCGCGAAGCGCGCACGGACGGCGCCGGCGTCCAGGGGCGCGTTCCCGTCCGGACCGAACAGCTGCGGGAAGTGCTGCGGCTGGATCTTGCCGAGCATGACGTTGCAGTCGGTGACGGCCAGCGGCCCGCCGCGGCGGTAGCTGGCCGGTCCCGGATTCGCGCCGGCGCTGTCGGGCCCCACGCGATAGCGGCTGCCGTCGAAGTGCAGGACCGAGCCGCCGCCTGCCGCCACCGTGTGGATGCTCATCATGGGCGCGCGCATGCGTACGCCCGCGACCTGCGTCTCGAACACGCGCTCGAACTCGCCCGCGTAGTGCGACACGTCCGTCGACGTGCCGCCCATGTCGAAGCCGATGATCCGGTCGAACCCGGCGAGGCGGCTCGCACGCACCATGCCGACGATACCGCCGGCCGGGCCCGACAGGATGCTATCCTTGCCCTGGAACGCGCGGGCGTCCGTCAGGCCGCCGCTGGATTGCATGAACTGCAGGTTCACACCGGGCAGCTCCTGCGCGACCTGGTCGACGTAGCGGCGCAGGATCGGCGACAGATAGGCGTCGACGACCGTCGTATCGCCGCGCGCGACGAGCTTCATCAAGGGGCTGACCTCGTGGGATACGGACACCTGCGTAAAACCGATGGCGCGGGCGATGCGCGCCACCGTATCCTCGTGCGCGTGGTACCGATAGCCGTGCATGAACACGATCGCCAATGCCCGGATGCCGGCATCGTACGCGGCCTGCAGGTCGCGCGCGGCGGCCGCCTCGTCGAGCGGCACGACAATGTCGCCGTGCGCGCCGATGCGCTCGTCGATCTCGACGACGCGGCCGTACAGCAGCTCCGGCAGCACGATGTGGCGGTCGAACAGGCGGGGACGGTTCTGGTAGGCGATGCGCAAGGCGTCACGGAAACCTTTGGTGATCGCGAGCACGGTCGGCTCACCCTTGCGCTCGAGCAGCGCGTTGGTGGCGACCGTCGTGCCCATCTTGACGGCCTCGACCTGCCCAGCAGGCACGGGCGCGCCCGGCCCGAGGCCGAGCAGGTGCCGGATGCCCGCGACGGCCGCGTCACGGTACTGTTCCGGATTGTCCGACAGCAGCTTGTACGTGACGAGAGTGCCGTCGGGGCGGCGCCCCACGATGTCGGTGAACGTGCCGCCGCGGTCGATCCAGAACTGCCAATCCATCGTAAATCCTCGTCGTGTCAAGCCAGCGGCTATTGTAGTCGCGCGTCGTGCCGATTTTGGCGAAAATGCACGCTTGCGCACTTCCGTGCTTTTTGGAGCCACCATGGACAATCCGCTCTACAGCGTCGCACAGATCCGCGCCATCGAACAGGCTGCCCAGGCGCAACTCCCGCCCGGCACCTTGATGCAACGCGCGGGCGAAGCCGCGTCGACCTACGCGCTCGAAGTGCTGGGCGGCCTGCCGAACGGCCGCATCCTCGTGCTGGCCGGCCCCGGCAACAACGGCGGCGACGCGCTCGAAGTCGCCGCGAACCTCGCCAACTTCGGCGCCAACGTCGACATCGTGCACGTCGCCGGCACGGCGCCGTCGCCGGAGGCGCAGCACGCCCTCGCGCGCGCACAGGCAAGCCGCGCCCGCTTCATCGACGACGTGGATGCCGGCAATGGCGGCTGCCTCGTCGTCGACGGCCTATTCGGCATCGGCCTGTCGCGCCCGCTGGATGGCCGTGCCCGCGCACTCGTGGAGCGCGTGGCCGCCATGACGTGCCCCGTGCTCGCGCTGGACGTGCCCAGTGGCCTCGATGCGGATACGGGCGCCATCATCGGGCCGGACGGCGTGGCCGTGCGCGCCACGCACACGATCACGTTCCTCGGCAACAAGCCGGGCTTGTACACCGGTGACGGCTGCGACCACGCGGGACGCGTGCACGTGAACCGCCTCGGCACGGCGTCGATGCACGGCGAGCATGCGCGCGCGCGCTTGAACCGGCCGGCCCTGTTCACCGGCTTGCTGGCGCCGCGCCGGCGCAATTCGCATAAGGGCACGTTCGGCGACGTCGCCGTGCTGGGCGGGGCGCGCGGGATGGCCGGCGCCGGCATACTCGCCGCCCGCGCCGCGCTGTATGCGGGCGCGGGACGCGTGTTCGTCGCGGCCGTCGACACGGCCCCGGCTTACGACCCGCCGCAGCCGGAAATCATGTTCCGCGACGCCGCCGGCTTCGCATTCGACGGCCGCACGGTCGTCGCCGGGCCCGGCCTCGGCGATTCCGCCGGCGCCATGCATCTGCTGGGCAAGGTGATCGACGGCACGGGGCCGTTGCTCGTCGACGCCGACGCGCTGAACCTGTGCGCGGCCAGCCCCGACCTGGCCACGCGCCTCGCCGCACATGCGGGCCCGCTCGTATTGACGCCGCACCCGCTGGAAGCGGCGCGCCTGCTGGGCGTCACGGCGCCCATCGTGCAGGCCGACCGCCTCGAGCACGCGCGCGAGCTGGCGCAGCGCATGGATGCCGTCGTCGTGCTGAAGGGCGCCGGCAGCATCGTGGCGCGGCCGGACGGCGAAGTGGCGCTGAATGCGACGGGGAATCCCGGCCTCGCGACGGGCGGCACGGGTGACGTGCTGGCGGGCCTCGTCGGCACGTTGCTGAGCCAGGGCTGGCCCGCGTGGGAGGCGGCACTGGCGGGCGTGTGGCTGCACGGCGCGGCGGCCGACCGGCTCGTGGCGAGCGGCGTCGGGCCCATCGGCCTGACGGCGGGCGAGCTGCCGCGGGCGATCCGCGCGGAGCTCAATGCGCTCGTGTCGGACGCGGAGCAAGCCTGACCGCCTTCGTACGGTGGACACACCGTACCCACGCGTAACGTGTGGGTGACGCGGCCGTCCGCTATTGCACGAGGCGCCCGGCAGCGATGGTGAGCGTGCGGCCGCAACGCGCGGCCATCGCGGGGTCGTGGGTGACGAGGACGAGCGTCGAGCCCCGTTCGCGGTTCAGCTCGAACATCAGCCGGATGACGGCATCGCCCGTCGCCGCGTCGAGGCTGCCCGTCGGCTCGTCCGCGAACAGCAACGGCGGTTCCGTCACGAAGGCGCGCGCGAGCGCCACGCGCTGCTGTTCGCCGCCGGACAGGTATTTCGGATAGTGGCGCAGGCGGCTGGCCAGGCCCACGCGGCCCAGCATCGCCTCGGCCTTCGCGCGCGCGTCGGCGTCGCCCCGCAATTCCAGCGGCAGCATCACGTTTTCCAGCGCATTCAAGTGCGCGAGCAGCTGGAACGACTGGAACACGAAGCCCAGCCGCGCCTTGCGGAACGCGGCGCGGCCGTCCTCGTCGAGCGCGAAGATATCGGTCCCGTCGAGCACGACCTGGCCCGACGACGGCGTGTCCAGACCGGCCAGGAGGCCCAGCAACGTGGACTTGCCGGAGCCGGAGGCGCCGACGAGGGCAAGCGTCTCGGCCGGTTGCACGGTAAAATCGACGTCGTGCAGGATCGTGAGCTCGCCGCTCGCGTCGCGCACGCGCTTCGACAGCGCGCGCACGTCGATCGCGGGCCGGCCGTTACCCTCCTGCCCTGCACCTTTATTTGACGCCTCGGGAATATCACGCATGCTTGCTCTGCTGAAGAATTGGACGATAGTCGCCGTCGCGGCGCTGGCATTGGCCGCGTCGGGGAGCGCCTATTCTGCCCCAAAAACCGTGCTCGTGGTGGGCGACAGCCTGTCGGCCGAATACGGCCTCGCGCGCGGCACGGGTTGGGTCGCCCTGCTGGAGCAGCGCATGAAGCACGAGAACATCGATGCGCACGTCGTCAACGCCAGCATCAGCGGCGAGACGACGAGCGGCGGCCGCACGCGCCTGCCCGCGCTGCTGCTGCAGCACAAGCCCGACGTCGTCGTGCTGGAACTGGGCGCGAACGACGGCCTGCGCGGCCTCCCGGTACCGGCTGCGGAAGACAATCTGCGCACGATGATCCAGCTCGCGCAGCAGAACAAGGCGAAAGTGCTGCTCGTCGGCATGCGCATGCCGCCGAACTACGGCCGCGCCTATACGGAACGCTTCGCCGGCATGTACAAAGACCTTGCCGGTACCTACAAGGTGCCGCTCGTGCCGTTCATGCTGGACGGCGTCGCGCAAGACGCGGCAAACTTCCAGGCCGACCGCATGCACCCGCTCGCGACGGCCCATCCGACCATCCTCAACAACATCTGGCCGCAATTCGCGCCCCTCGTCAAACGATAATGAAATACCCCGCTGTCCTCGGCGTCGACGACGTCCTGCCCATGCTCGACCAGTTCGACACCATCATCGACGCGCGCAGCGAGTCGGAGTTCGCGCTCGACCGCATCCCCGGCGCCATCAACTGCCCCACGCTGGACGACGCGCAGCGCGTCCTCGTCGGCACCACGTACAAGCAGGTGGGCGCGTTCGAGGCGAAGAAGATCGGCGCGCCGCTCGTCGCGAAGAACATCGCGCACTACGTCGAGACCCTGTTTGCCGCCAAGCCGAAGGACTGGAAACCTCTCGTCTATTGCTGGCGCGGCGGCAACCGCAGCGGCTCGATGGCGCTGATCTTCGCGAAGATCGGCTGGCCCGTCGTGCAGCTCGACGGCGGCTACAAGGCGTATCGCGCGTATGTCGCGACCGCGCTGGAGAACCCGCCGCCTTTCGATTTCCGCGTCGTCTGCGGCACGACCGGGAGCGGCAAGAGCCGCCTGCTGCAGACGCTGGAATCCGTCGGCGCGCAGGTGCTCGACCTGGAGCGGCTGGCGGCGCACCGCGGCTCCGTCCTCGGCCACCTGCCGGGCGAGCCGCAGCCAAGCCAGAAGATGTTCGAGACGCGCGTCTGGGACAAGCTGCGCCGCTTCGATCCTTCGAAACCCGTGTTCGTCGAATCGGAGAGCAAGAAGGTGGGCAATCTGCGCGTGCCGGACGCCGTCATGGAACGCATGCGCGCGTCGCCGTGCGTCGCGCTGCAGCTGGACCGTCCGCTGCGCGTGCAGCTGCTGATGGAGGACTACCACCACTTCTGCGCCGACCCGGCCGCGCTGAACACGCAGCTCGACCACCTCGTGCAGTTGCACGGCCGCGCGCGCATCGATGCCTGGCACGACCTCGCCAACACGGGCCGCATGCCGGAACTCGTGGACCAGCTGCTCGTCGAGCACTACGATCCGGCCTACCTGCGCTCGATCGACCGGAATTTCATCCAGTATCCGCAAGCGGACGTCCTCACGCTGCCCGGCATCTCGAAGGACGACTTCCTCGCGGCGGCGCGGCACCTCCACGGGTAACGCGGCGGGCACGCTGGCACGTGCCTTGCACCTACGCGGGATGGAACGAGCAGTCTCCACGGCACGCACTGTGCCGGGGCGACGCGCGCACCGGTGACGTACATCGCGTCCGGCCGCGTGCACCGGCGTACATTGGCTCTTCCTTTCCCCAACCCGCAAAGAGAGGCAATGTCATGAACCGAATGGATGTCACCGAAAGAATCATCAGCGCCAAGGTTGCCAACGGCATCCAATGGGAAGACGTGGCCACGCGCATCGGCCAGTCGAAGGAGTGGACGACGGCGCTGTGCCTCGGGCAGATGACCGCGTCGCCCGAACAGGCCCGCATCCTCGGCGACCTGTTCGGCCTCACCGACGAAGAGTGCAAGTGGCTGCAGGTCGTGCCGTACAAGGGCTCGCTGCCGACTGCGGTCCCGAGCGATCCGCTGATCTACCGCTGGTACGAGATCGTCAACGTCTACGGCACGACGATCAAGGAACTGATCCATGAAGAGTTCGGCGACGGCATCATGAGCGCCATCGACTTCAAGATGGACATCCAGCGCGAGCCCGATCCGAAAGGCGACCGGGTCAATATCGTATTGTCCGGCAAGTTCCTGCCGTACAAACAATACTGAAGCGCGGCACGGCTCATTCCGGCGCCAGGTAACCCCGCGCCGTCGCGCCTTCCTGGTCCTGGAAGATGGCCATCGCCGTCGTCATGCGGCGGAAGCCGTGATGGGCATAGAACCCTTCCCTGCCCGGCACGGCGTACAGGATGATCTTCGCGTGCCCGCGCGACAGGTCGACCAGCTGGTCGATCAGGGCGTGGCCGAGCCCGCGGCCCTGGTGGCTGGGCAGGATCGCGATGTCGCAGATGTACGAGCAATCCGCACCGTCGGCCAATGCCCGGCCCGCCGCCACGAGCA
The DNA here is from genome assembly GCF_024753285.1 of Massilia pinisoli. Lineage (GTDB taxonomy): Bacteria > Pseudomonadota > Gammaproteobacteria > Burkholderiales > Burkholderiaceae_D > Telluria > Telluria pinisoli. Next base: position 415,274 of record NZ_JANUGW010000001.1, read on the forward strand.
CGCCGTCCTCGTAGGCGAAGCGGCGGAACATGCTGTTCGAGAACACCGTCTTCAACCGCTCGGGCGGCTTCTCGCCCAGCGGCGCCTTGCGGTACAGATCGGAGAGTTCGTTCCAGTCGATGTTGTCGAGCGTATCGGTCCAGGTGATGGTCATGTGGCGTCGGTCACGTCGTTGATCGGACCTCGATTGTAGCGGCAAAAAAAAGCCCGGTCCGCTCGCGCGGCCGGGCTGTCGTGTGACGCGTTCGGCTTATTCGGACTTGTTCGCGCCCAGGTCCGCCGCCTTGACGTTGACCTTCGCCTTCGCCTTGTGCTTCAGCGCTTCGACGAAGCCGAACGTCTCGCCGTTGCCGATGGCGCGGCCGATCTGTTCCGCTTCCTGCTTGCGGCGCGCCACGTCCGGCTGCGCCGGCTGGCTGACCTTGACGATGCGGTACACGCCATAGCCCTGGCCCGGAATGTCGACACCGACATACGCCGGCAGCTTGCTCACGTCGGCCTTCAGCACGGCGATGGCGGCCGTGTCGTTGAACGGCGGCTGCTTCGTGCGCGACACCGGCTTCGCGTCGCCGAAACCGGTCGCGTCGCCGGATGCCTTCGCGGCCGCCAGCTTCGCTTCGCCTGCCTGGCGTGCGAGGCGCGCCGCTTCTTCCTGCGTGACGCGCTGGCGGATCACGGTGTCCACTTCGGCCAGCGGACGCTGCGTCGCGGGCTTGAACTCGACGACATGGCCCGCCACCAGCGTGCTCGGCGCCACTTCGACGGCTTCCGTGTTGCGCTTGTTCTTGACGGCGTCGTCCGCGAAGATCGCATTTAGGAACTTCTCGTTATTGACCGGGGACGCGCCCAGCGCCGGATTCGGCTTGCGAGTCAGGCCTTCGGCGGTCTGGATGGTCAGGCCCAGCTTGTCGGCGACGGGCTTCAGGCTGTCCGCTTGTTCGTACACCGTGTTCGTGAACGTCTCCGCCAGTTCCGAATACTTGGCCGACAGCTTGGCCTTCTTCAGCTCGGCGACGATTTCCGGCTCCGCTTCTTCCAGCGTCTTCTGCGTTTCCGGCACGACCTTGGTGACCTTGACGATGTGGTAGCCGAACGCCGAACGCACGAGGCCGCTCAGTTCACCTTCCTTCAAGCCGTAGATCGCATCTTCGACGGGCTTGTCGAACAGGCCCTTCTGCACGACGCCGAGGTCGCCGCCCAGCTCGGCCGAGCCAGGATCCTGCGACTGCTGCTTGGCGATTTTCGCGAAATCGGCCGGGTTTTTGCGCACTTCATCCAGCAAGACCTGCGCCTTCGCTTTCGCGGCAGCATCCTCAGCGGCCGGGGCGTCCTTCTTCACGGCGATCAGGATGTGGCTGGCGGTGCGCTTTTCCGGCGAGGAGAAGCGGGCCTTGTTCTTGTTGTACGCGTCGGCGACTTCCGCATCGGACACGGTGACCTGTTTTTCCACGACGGACGGATCGAACACGACGTACTCGGCCTTCACGGTCGCCGGCACCTGGAACAGCGCCGCGTTCTTGTCGTAGAACGCCTTCACCATCTCGTCCGTGACCTTGACCTGCGTGACATAGTTCGCGATCGGGAACAGTTGTTCCTGCACGTCGCGTTCCTCGTCATTGATGTCCGACAGGCGGTTGGCGACGGTGCGCGGCGCAAAGGCCGTCTGCTGGACGGAGCCCACGAGCTGCTGCACCGCCATATCATGGCGCATGCGGGCGTCGAACGCGTCCGGCGTCATGCCTTGCGCGGCAAGCGCGGCCTTGTAGCGGTCCATGTCGAACGTGCCGTCCTCCTTGCGGAACGCCTGGATTTCCAGGATGGCCTTCTGCAGCGCGGCGTTATCGACGGTCAGGTGGTTGTGCACGATCTCGGCGTTCAGCGCGCGCTCGGCGACGAGTTGGTCGAGCACGGCCTGCTTCGCTTCCGGCGTCTCGAACAGCTTCGGATCGAACTGCGCACCCATCATCTGGCGGGCCTGGTCGAGCTGGCGGCGCTGCGCGGCTTCCCACTCCTGCTGGGTGATCTTTTTCCCGTCCACGGTCGCCACGCCATCGTCGGCGCCGCCGCCGCGCGAGTTGTAGCTGCTGACTCCGACGAGCACGAACGACGGCAGGATCAGCAGCAACAGCAGGAACTGCATCAGGCGCTGGTGAGTGCGGATAAATTCAAACATGGTCAGCCAATCAAGGTTGAAAATGCGTTATCGAAAAAACTTAAAAAAAAAGGCGAACCTAGGTTCGCCTCTTTTTCAGTATCTGGCGGAGCGGACGGGGCTCGCCTACGTCCCGCAGGCCGCGGAGCCGCTTGCAAGCGGCTCCCTTCGAGCCCGAAGCCGTGTCGCCCGCAGGGGCAACACTTCTTACTCCTAAAATCTGGCGGAGCGGACGGGGCTCGAACCCGCGACCCCCGGCGTGACAGGCCGGTATTCTAACCAACTGAACTACCGCTCCAAATTCGTGTACTCCGTAACCACGGCGACCCGACCTGCAAGGTCAAGGTTTCGTGGCGGAGCGGACGGGGCTCGAACCCGCGACCCCCGGCGTGACAGGCCGGTATTCTAACCAACTGAACTACCGCTCCACGAAATACTGGGTACTACGCACAAGGCGCAATGCGAAGAGGCATCGCCACCAGGTGCTTCCTGCTGCGTGTCAGCGCAGCGGAGGCATTAGTTTACTGCATCTTTCAGTGCTTTACCAGCCTTAAATTTCGGGACCTTGGCTGCCTTGATCTTGATGGCTTCCTTCGTGCGCGGATCGCGACCCGTGCGCGCAGCGCGCTCGCCCACCGTGAACGTGCCGAAGCCGACCAGGGTCACGCTGTCGTTGTTCTTCAAGGTGGTCGTGACAGCAATGATCATCGCGTCGAGGGCGCGCGCCGCAGAAGCTTTGGTCAGGTCCGCGGACTTCGCGATTTCTTCGATCAGTTCAGTTTTATTCACTTTCTTCCCTCGTTGTACGTTCGGACGCGGCGGCGTCCCGGCCGGCTCGACCTTCGGCAAAAAACCGCAAGGGCGTATTAAACAAGCCGACAATGCCTTGTGTCAAGTAACGCGCGAGCAACAACACGGCAAAAAAAAACGGCACCCGAAGGTGCCGCTTTCCGAGCGTTTCAGCGCTTAGTGCTTGACGACTTCACTCTGGCTGTCGGCAGCCGTGGGGGTCACCGACGACGCCACGGCAGGCACGTCGACGATGGCTTGCGGCTGGCGTTCCAGCGCGACTTCCAGTACCTTCTCGATCCAGCGCACCGGCACGATCTCGAGCTTGTTCTTGACGTTGTCAGGAATGTCGGCGAGATCCTTCACGTTCTGCTCGGGGATCAGCACGGTCTTGATGCCGCCGCGCTGCGCCGCCAGCAGTTTTTCCTTCAGGCCGCCGATCGGCAGGACTTCGCCACGCAACGTGATCTCGCCCGTCATTGCCACGTCGGCGCGAACCGGGATACCGGTGAACACGGACACCAGCGCCGTCGTCAGGCCGATACCGGCGGACGGACCGTCCTTCGGCGTCGCGCCTTCCGGCAAGTGCACGTGGATGTCGGTCTTCTCGAACACCTCGTTCTTGATGCCCAGGCGCGCCGCACGGCTGCGCACGACGGTGCGCGCGGCTTCGATCGATTCCTTCATCACGTCGCCCAGCGTACCGGTACGGATGACGGCACCCTTGCCCGGCACCTGCACGGCTTCGATGGTGAGCAGGTCGCCGCCGACTTCCGTCCACGCGAGGCCCGCCACCTGGCCGACCTGGTTTTCCTTCTCGGCCACGCCGAAGTCGTAGCGGCGGACACCCAGGAATTTATCCAGGTTCTTCGACGACACGATCACGCGCTTGTTGTCCTTCTTGAGCAGCAGCATCTTGACAACCTTGCGGCAGATCTTCGAGATTTCACGCTCCACCGAACGCACACCGGCTTCCCGGGTGTAGTAGCGGATGATGTCGCGGATCGCGGCTTCGTCGACCTTGATCTCGTCGTCCTTCAAGCCGTTCGCCTTGATCTGCTTCGGCAGCAGGTAGCGCTGCGCGATGCTCGTCTTCTCGTCTTCCGTGTAGCCCGACAGGCGGATCACTTCCATCCGGTCCAGCAGCGCCGGCGGAATGTTGAAGGAGTTCGACGTCGCCACGAACATCACGTCCGACAGGTCGAAGTCCACTTCGACGTAGTGGTCCGAGAACGTGTGGTTCTGGGCCGGGTCGAGCACTTCGAGCAGCGCGGACGACGGGTCGCCGCGGAAGTCCGCACCCATCTTGTCGATCTCGTCCAGCAGGAACAGCGGGTTGCGCACGCCGACCTTCGCCAGCGATTGCAGCACCTTGCCCGGCATCGAACCGATGTAGGTACGACGGTGACCGCGGATCTCGGCCTCGTCGCGCACACCGCCCAGCGCCATGCGGACGTACTTGCGGTTCGTCGCGCGCGCGATCGACTCGCCCAGCGACGTCTTACCCACGCCCGGAGGACCGACGAAGCACAGGATCGGGGCCTTCAGCTTGTCGACGCGCTGTTGCACCGCGAGGTATTCGAGGATGCGTTCCTTGATCTTGTCGAGGCCATAGTGGTCGGCTTCCAGCACTTCCTGGGCCTTTTCCAGGTCGATCGTGACCTTGGATTTCTTTTTCCACGGCAGCGACACCAAGGTGTCGATGTAGTTGCGCACGACGGTGGCTTCGGCCGACATCGGCGACATCAGCTTGAGCTTCTTGATCTCGGCCTGGGCCTTTTCCAGCGCTTCCTTCGGCATCTTGGCGGCGATGACCTTCTTCTCGAGTTCCTCGATGTCGGCGCCCTCTTCGCCTTCGCCCAATTCCTTCTGGATGGCCTTGACCTGTTCGTTCAGGTAGTACTCGCGCTGCGATTTCTCCATCTGGCGCTTGACGCGGCCGCGGATGCGCTTCTCGACCTGCAGGATGTCGAGCTCGCCTTCCAGCTGGCCGAGCAGGTGCTCGAGGCGCTTGGCGACGTTGAAGATTTCCAGGATGACCTGTTTCTGCTCGAGTTTCAGCGGCAGGTGGGCAGCGACGGTGTCGGCCAGGCGGCCGGCATCGTCGATACCGGCCAGCGATGCCAGGATCTCGGGCGGAATCTTCTTGTTCAGTTTGACGTACTGGTCGAACTGCTGGACGATCGCGCGGCGCATAGCCTCGACTTCGGAGTCGTCGCCGATTTCCGAATTGATCGGGGTCAGGTCGGCGATGAAATGGCTCGGTGCGTCGTTGATGTGATTGATGCGTGCACGCTGCGCGCCTTCGACCAGCACCTTCACGGTACCGTCGGGCAGCTTCAGCATTTGCAGAATATTGGCCACGCAGCCGATCTCGTAGATGTCTGCGGCCGAAGGTTCGTCCTTGGCAGCGGCCTTTTGGGCTGCGAGCATGATGCTCTTACCCTGTTCCATGGCAGCCTCGAGCGCCTTGATGGATTTCGGGCGGCCGACGAACAGCGGTATCACCATATGCGGGAACACCACCACGTCGCGCAGGGGCAGCAGGGGCAGCGTCATTTGCTCGGTCAATTTGGAAGTTGTCATGGCATACCTTATAGAAAGCGTGTAGACGATGTGGGAGCACACTGTCGAAACACAATACCGGCCCGGAAATATTTTCTACAAGTAAAAAATCTTTAACTTGATACGAATACTAGCCGTTTCTACAAAAGCCGAATATTCAAATAAAAAAGCCACTACACAGCATCGGCCGCGAGTGGCTTTTCGATTGAAGCCGTCTTTTGTTGAGATTTATTGTACCGCCTCAACTCAGCGATTCAATACCTTTGTTGTGTTTGCGCCCGGAAATTTTTCAGTTTTCGCCTGCGGCCTTCGGCGATTCGCTGTAAATCAGTAAAGGTTTCGCGCCATTCGTGATCGTATTTTCATCGATCACGACTTTCACGACGTTTTGCTGGCTCGGCAATTCATACATTACGTCGAGCAGCGCATGCTCCAGGATGGAACGCAGGCCGCGCGCACCCGTCTTGCGCGCCAATGCCTTCTTGGCAATCGCGTGCAAAGCCGCCGGGCGGATTTCCAATTCGGCGCCTTCCATTTCCAGCAGTTTCGAATACTGCTTGATCAGCGCGTTTTTCGGCTCGACGAGGATCTGGATCAGCGCATCTTCCGTGAGCTCGGACAAGGTCGCCACGACGGGCAGACGGCCGACGAGTTCCGGAATCAGGCCGAACTTGATCAGGTCTTCCGGTTCCGCTTCCATCAGGATATCGCTGACGGAACGCTGGGACTGGCTCTTGACGCTTGCGGCGAAGCCGATGCCGCTCTTTTCGGAACGGTTCTGGATGATCTTGTCCAGGCCGTCGAATGCGCCGCCGCAAATGAACATGATGTTCGTCGTGTCGATCTGCACGAAGTCCTGGTTCGGATGCTTGCGGCCGCCCTGCGGGGGCACGGACGCCATCGTACCTTCGATCAGCTTCAGCAGCGCCTGCTGCACGCCCTCGCCCGACACGTCGCGGGTGATGGACGGGTTGTCGGACTTGCGCGAGATCTTGTCGATTTCGTCGATATAGACGATGCCGCGCTGGGCTTTTTCGACTTCGTAATTGCAGCTCTGCAGCAGTTTCTGGATGATGTTCTCGACGTCCTCGCCGACATAGCCGGCTTCCGTCAGCGTGGTCGCGTCGGCGATCACGAACGGGACGTTCAGCATGCGCGCGAGCGTCTGTGCGAGCAGGGTTTTGCCGGAACCGGTGGGACCCACGAGCAGGATATTGCTCTTGGCCAGTTCGACGTCGTCCTTCTTGCCCAGGTGCTTCAGGCGCTTGTAATGGTTGTAGACCGCCACCGACAGGATGCGTTTCGCCGTCAGCTGGCCGATGACATATTGATCGAGCAGTTCGGCGATCTCGTGCGGCGTCGGCAGGTCGGACTTGGCGCCCGCCACCGATTCGACGTTCGAAGTCTCGTCGCGGATGATGTCATTGCACAGGTCGATGCACTCGTCGCAGATGAAGACCGAAGGTCCAGCGATGAGCTTCTTCACCTCGTGCTGGCTCTTGCCGCAGAACGAGCAGTACAGGAGTTTTTCGCCGCTAGAGGATTTTTTGTCTGACATGGGGCAGGTTTCAGTTGAATTGCTATGAATATAACGCTAATACGAGTACGCAACAAGGGCGTACATCGCCATGCTACCCGATTTGAAAACAAAACGCCCGAAGCGCTGTCGCGTCCGGGCGTATTTGAGCAACAGTTGTCCACGGGCCCACGCGATGCCGAAGACCGCGTGGAAAACCTCAGCCGCGGTTCGTGAGAACCTTGTCGATGAGACCATATTCCATGGCCTCTTCGCTGGACATGAAACGGTCGCGATCGGTATCCTTGTGGATCTGTTCGATCGTCTGGCCGGTGTTGTCCGCCATGATGCGCGCAAGACGCTCGCGCAGGTACAGGATTTCCTTGGCCTGGATCTCGATGTCCGACGCCATACCCTGCGAACCGCCGGACGGCTGGTGGATCATCACGCGCGAGTTCGGCAGCGAGAAACGCTTGCCCTTCGCGCCTGCCGCCAGCAGGAAGGCGCCCATCGACGCGGCCAGACCCGTGCACAGCGTGGACACGTCGGGCTTGATGAAGTTCATCGTGTCGAAGATCGCGAGACCCGCCGACACGGAACCGCCCGGCGAGTTGATGTACAGCGAGATGTCCTTGTCCGGATTCTCGCTTTCCAGGAACAGCAGCTGGGCCACGATGAGGTTGGCCATCTGGTCGTTGACAGGACCGACCAGGAAAATCACGCGCTCCTTCAGCAGGCGCGAGTAGATGTCGTAGGCGCGCTCGCCGCGGCCGCTCTGCTCGATCACCATCGGCACGAGGCCGAGGGCTTGGGTATCCAATGCCGGATTACGATTCATACCTGTCAATTCCTTTGTAAAAGTTACGAAGCCGCACTATCTCAGACTTCTTTCGAGAATGTCGTACGGCTTCATCAAGGAAGTCATGCCTGAGCGACGCTTCCCATCAGTTCGTCAAAGGCGATGTCCTTGGTCGTCACCTTTGCCTTGCCGAGCACATAGTTAACGACGTTTTCTTCCAATACAAGAGCTTCCACTTCGCCCAGGCGGCGACGGTCGCTGTAGTAGTACTTCAGGACTTCCTTCGGATCTTCGTAGCTCTGCGAGAAGTCTTCGATCTGGGCCTTCACCTGCTCTTGCGTGGCTTGCAGGTTGTTGTCCTGGACGAGTTGCGACAGGATCAGGCCCAGGCGCACGCGGCGCTCGGCCTTCGTGGCGAACAGGTCGGCCGGGAACGGCAGGCTCTTGACGTCCATGCCGCGCTGGGCCATGTCCTGGCGGGTCTGCTCGGCCAGGCGCTCGGAATCCTGCTCGATCATCACCTTCGGCACGTCCATCTCGGTGTGCTTGACGAGGGCGTCCATCACGGCTTCCTTGTTGCGGGCCTTGATGCGGGCGTTGACTTCACGCTCCAGGTTGACCTTGATGTCTTCGCGCATCTTCTCGATGCTGCCGTCTTCGATGCCCAGCGACTTGGCGAACTCCGCGTCGACTTCCGGCAGGTGCGCCCATTCCAGCTTCTTCAGGGTGATGGTGAACTCGGCGGTTTTACCGGCCACGTCCTTGCCATGGTAGTCTTCCGGGAATGCCAGCGGGAAGGTTTTGCTCTCGCCCACTTTCAGGCCGACGGTTGCCGCTTCGAATTCCGGCAGCATGCGGCCTTCGCCCAGCACGAATGCGTAGTCTTCAGCCTTACCGCCCGGGAACTCGACGCCGTCGATGACGCCGACGAAGTCGACCGTCACGCGGTCGCCGTTCGCCGCGACCGGCGCGCCGCCGTCGCCGTGTTCACCGGCTTCGCCCTTGGTGTGGTAGTGGACGCGCTGCTTGCGCAGGATGTCGATGGTCTTGTCGATTTCAGCATCGGTGACTTCGGTCTTGACCGTTTCGATCTCGACGTTGGCCAGTTCCGGCAGCGCCACTTCCGGATAGACTTCGAAGGTCGCGTCGAAGGCGAGCATGCCTTCCGGTGCGTCCTGCTTCGGTTCGATTTTCGGCATGCCGGCAACGCGCAGCTGGGCTTCGGTGGCGGCAACGTTGAACGCCTGGCCAACCTTGTCGTTCAGCACGTCGGACTCGATCTGGTAGCCGTACTGGGCCGCCACCATCTTCATCGGCACTTTACCCGGACGGAAGCCCGGCGCACGTGCGGTCTTGGCCTGCCTCTTGAGGCGCTTTTCAACTTCCGTACGTACGTCGCTCAGCGGAAAAGAGAGAGTCAAGCGACGCTCGAGTTTACCCAGGTTTTCGACTGCAGTTGCCATTGTAAAAATCGTCCAAAAAAATAATTGTTCGTGGTGCGAGGAAGGGGACTCGAACCCCTACACCATTGCTGGCGTCAGGACCTAAACCTGGTGCGTCTACCAATTTCGCCATCCTCGCGCAGGATTGCTGATCTTGCCACAAAAACAAAGGGCGCCCGACAACGAAACCGGCCGCCCTGAATCCAATGTCTAGGGGCTACAACTTCAACCCGATATTTTACTGGATTTTCTGACACCATTGGGCACATTTTAATTCACGTGTGCCCTCCGGGAATTCATCAACTATTTCAAGCATTTACGCCTGCGGCGATACCGCCGTTTTGGTACGCACGGGCCGTTTCACCCTGAACCACGCCGCATACAGCGCCGGCAAAAACAGCAAGGTGAGCGCCGTCGCCACGACGAGGCCGCCCATGATCGCGACGGCCATCGGGCCCCAGAACACGGAGCGCGACAGCGGGATCATCGCCAGCGCCGCCGCGGCCGCCGTCAGCAGGATCGGCCGGCAGCGCCGCACGGCGCTCTCGACGATCGCCTCCCACGCCGGATGTCCGGCCGCGATGTCCTTCTCGATCTGGTCGACGAGGATCACGGAATTGCGCACCACCATGCCGAACAGCGCGATGACGCCGAGGTTCGCCACGAACCCGAACGGCTCGTGCGACACGAGCAGCGCCATCGCCGCGCCCGCGATGCCCAGCGGGCCCGTGAGGAAGACCATCACGGAACGCGAGAAGCTGTGCAGCTGCAGCATCAGCAACGTGAAGACGATGAACAGCACGAGCGGCACGTTGGCGGAAATCGACTCTTCCGCCGTCGAACTGTTCGCCGCCGCGCCCTCGAGCTTGATGCGGTAGCCGGCCGGCAGCTTCGCCCGCACCGCTTCCAGCTTCGCATTGACCTGGTCGGACACGGTCGGTCCTTGCACGCCTTCCACCACGTCGGACTGCACCATGATGGCCCACTCGCGCCCGTAGCGCTGCACGACGCCGGGTTCCCACACGAACTCGATGCGCGCCAGCTGCGACAGCGGCACGGCCTTGCCGGACGGCGTGGCCACGTTCGTGTTCGCGAGCACGGACATGCTCGAGCGCTCGTCGAGCGGCTGGCGCACGGCGATGTCGATCAGCCGGTTACTTTCGCGGAACTGTCCCACCGTCGTCCCGGACAGCACGGTGGCGACCGTGCGGCGCACGGCCTGCGACGTGACGCCCAGCGCGCGCAGCTTGTCCTGGTCGAGGTCGAGGCGCAATACCTTCACCGACTCGTTCCAGTTGTCGTTCACGCCCACCGTGTTCGGGTTCGCGATCATGATCTCCTTCACCTGGTCGGCGAACTTGCGCACGACGCCGATGTCAGGCCCCATCACCTGGAATTGCACGGGATACGGCACCGGTGGCCCGTTCGGCAGCAGTTTCACGCGACCACGCACCTCCGGAAAATCATTCTTGAACAGGGTCTCGATCTTGCGCTTCAGCGCGTCGCGCTGATGCACGTTCTTCGGCAGCACGACGAATTGCGACACGTTCGAGGCGGGGAAGATCTGGTCCAGCGGCAGGTAGAAGCGAGGGCTGCCGGTGCCGATGTACGACGTCACGCTGTCCGTCTCCGGCTGCGCGCGCGCGAACGCCTCGAACTTCTTCGCCAGCGCCTCGTTGACGGCGAAGCTCGTGCCTTCCGGCGTCCACATCTCGACCATCAGCTCGGGGCGGCTGGAGTCCGGGAAGAACTGCTTCTCGATGAACTTGAAGCCGAACACGCCGAGGAAGAACACGGCCAGCGACAGCGCGATCGTCGTCTTGCGCCATTCCACGCAGCGGTCGACGAGGCGGCGGAAGCGCTGGTACATCGGCGTATCGAACACGTCGTGGTGCCCGCTGCCGTGCGGCTGCACGCGCAGCAGGATGAACCCGATATACGGTGTGAACGTGACGGCGACGACCCACGACACGATCAAAGCGATCGCGTTCACGGAAAACATCGCGAACGTGTATTCGCCGGCCGCCGATTTCGCGAGGCCGATCGGCAGGAAGCCGGCCGCCGTGATCAGGGTCCCCGTCAACATGGGGAACGCGGTCGACGTGTACGCGAACGTGGCCGCATCCAGGCGCGACATGCCCTCCTCCATCTTCCGCACCATCATCTCGACGGCGATGATGGCGTCGTCGACGAGGAGACCCAGCGCGATGATCAGCGCACCGAGCGAGATCTTGTGCAGCGAGATGTCGAAAATGCGCATGAAGAGGAACGTGATCGCCAGCACGAGGGGAATCGTCAGCGCGACGACGAGGCCAGGGCGCACGTCGAGCCGCAGCTTCGGCTTGCTGTGCAGTCCGAGCGCGACGAACGACACGCCCAGCACGATGACGATCGCCTCGATCAGGCTGTGCATGAACTCACCGACGGACGCCGTCACGGCCGCGGGCTGGTTCGACACGCGCTGCAGTTCGATGCCGACGGGGAGCTGGCTCCGGATGCGGTCGACCGTCTTTTCCAGGCCCTTGCCCAGCTCGATGATATTGCCGCCCTTTTCCATCGACACGCCGAGGCCGATGACGTCCTTGCCGTTGAAGCGCATCTTGTCGTGCGGCGGATCCTCGTACGCGCGCTGGACGGTGGCGAAGTCGCCGAGGCGGAACGTCGTGTTCCCCGCGCGCAGGCTCAGGTCTTCCAGCTGCTTGATCGACTTCAGGCCGCCCGTCACGCGCACCTGCAGGTTTTCCAGCGGCGTGACGAGCACGCCCGCCGATTCGATGCCGTTCTGCGTGGCGATCTGGTTCACGATCTGCTCGAACGGCACGCCCAGCTGGGCGAACTTCTGCTGCGAGAACAGGATGTTGATCTTTTCCTGCTGCACGCCGAACTGCTCGACCTTGGACACGAGCGGCACCGCGAGCAGCTGCTGGCGCACGAAGTCGGCGTAGTCGCGCATCTCGGCATAAGTAAAACCGTCGCCGGACAGCGCGAAGATGGAGCCGTACGTGTCGCCGAATTCGTCGTTGAAGAACGGCCCGATCACGCCCGGCGGCAGCGTCCCCGCGATGTCGCCGACCTTCTTGCGCACCTGGTACCAGACACCCGGCACGTCCTTCGGCGGCGCCGATTCGCGCAGCTCGAGGATGAACGTGGTCTCGCCCGGCTTGGAAAAGCTGCGCAGCTTGTCGACGTACGGTGTCTCCTGCAGCTTCTGCTCGAGCTTGTCGGCGACCTGCTGCGCCATCTGCACGGCGGTCGCGCCGGGCCAGTACGCGGTGATGACCATCGCGCGGAAGGTGAACGGCGGGTCCTCGTCCTGGCCGAGTTTGCCGTAGCTGACGATGCCGCCGATGAGCAGCGCGGCGATCAGGTAGCGGGTCAGCGGGATGTGTTCCAGCGCCCAGCGCGACAGGTTGAAGCCCTTCATTTGGCCGCCCCGCCGGCCGGCGCCGTTTTACCACTCGCCTCGGCTTCCGCGTCGCCCCGGCGCGCCACGTCGGCCGCGAGGATCTTCACTTTCTGTCCGGGCTTGAGCAGGTTCACGCCGGCCGTGACGATCGTCTGGCCCGGCTTCACGCCGCCGGCCAGCAGCACGTCGTTGCCGGCCACGCCACCCACTTGCACGGGCACGAGCCGCACGGCCCCGTTCTCGATCACCCAGACGGACGTGGCGCCCTTGTTCTGGTACAGCGCCGACAGCGGCACCTTGATCCCGGCCGCGCCGGCGGCGTGCGCCAGCTGGACGACGGCCGTCATGCCGAGGCGGACGTCGTCCTGCGCGGGAATCGACACCTTCACCGTGTACGTACGCGTGGCCGGGTCGGCGACGGGCGAGACCTCGCGGATCTTGCCCGCGATGCTGCGGTTCGGATCGGCCCACAGCCTGACCTTCACGTCGCTCACGTTGCGCAGCTGGTCGACCTGGTCTTCCGGCACGCCGATCACGACCTCTTTCTCGTCCGTCCGCGCCACGCGCACGACGGGCGTGCCCGCTTGCACGACCTGCCCGACCTCGGCATCGATGCCGGTGACGACGCCGTCCGTGTCCGATTCGAGGCTCGCATAGCCCGTCTGGTTCGATTGCTCGCGCGCGGCGGCGCGCGCCGCCTCCATGCTGGCCTGCGCCGAGTGCGCGGCGGCCACTTTCTGGTCGAGCACCGCCTGGCTGACGAAATTCTGGCTGCGCAGATCCTGGTAACGCTTCATGTCCGCCCGTGCCAGCTCGTAATTCGTCTGCGCCGCGCGCAAATTCGCCTGGGCCTGGGCCTGGCCGAGGCGCAGGTCCTGCGGGTCCAGTTGCATCAGCACCTGGCCGCGCTTGACGACCGTACCCACGTCGACCTTGCGCGCGCTGATCTTGCCGCCGACACGAAAGCCCAGCCGCGATTCGTAGCGAGGCCGGACGTCGCCGGAGAATTCCGTGATCGACCCGACCGCGCCCGTCGCCAGGGTCAACGCCCGCACGGGGCGGACGTCCTCGGGCGGCGCCTCGTTACGCGAGCAGCCGGCCAACAGCGCGGCGGCGAGGGCCAGGGAGAACACGAACGGGGCGGCGCCGCGCGGGCGCAGGGACATCGAGAGAAAAGCAGGCATTGGTTTCCTCATGCTGGCCGGGCCGGGATGGCGCGGCACTGTCGTGGATTTAACCTACCAATTATAATCATGCAATTATCGCCAGTAAATGACTTTAGAGTCAGCAATCTATCGATCGCATGGCCGTCGACCATTACGAAAACTTTCCTGTCGCGTCATTCCTGCTGCCGCGCCGCCTCGTGCCCGCGGTGGAGGCGATCTATGCGTTCGCGCGCAGCGCCGACGACCTGGCCGACGAAGGCGACGCGGCGCCGGCCGAGCGCCTCGCCGCACTGAATGCGTACGAGGCCGCGCTGGACGCGATCGCAGCGGGCGCCCCGCCGCGCGACCCCATGTTCCAGCGCCTGGCGACCGTGCTGACGGCGTATGGCCTGCCGCAACGGCCGCTGCGCGACCTGCTGTCCGCGTTCAAGCAGGACGTCATCACGCACCGCTATCCCGATTTCGCCCGCCTGCAGGATTATTGCCGACGTTCCGCCGACCCCGTCGGACGGTTGATGCTGGCGCTGTACGGCGTCAACGACGGGGCGAGCCTGCGCGCGTCCGACGCGATCTGCACGGCGCTGCAGCTCATCAACTTCTGGCAGGACGTCGCCATCGACATCGCGAAAGGCCGCATCTACCTGCCGCAGGACGACATGGCGCGCTTCGGCGTGACGGTCGACGCCATCGAACACGGGCGCGCGGATCCGGCCTGGCGGGCGCTGATGCGCTTCGAGGTGGAACGGGCGCGTGCGCTGATGCTGGAAGGCGCGCCGCTCGCGACGACGCTGCGCGGCCGCATCGGCTGGGAATTGCGCATGGTGGTCCAGGGTGGCTTGCGGATCCTGGAAGCGATCGAGCGCGTGGACTACGACGTGTTCCGGCGCCGCCCGCGCCTGAAACGCCTCGACTGGCTCGTCGTGGCCTGGCGCGCCATACGGATGTAACGCCTCATCGGCTAAGATAGCGGACTTGGTCCGCGCAAGAACAACCTAACTATGTCCCCCGACGACTACTGCCAACAAAAGACCGCACAAAGCGGCTCCAGCTTCTACTACAGCTTCCTGTTCCTGCCGCCGGAGCGCCGCCGCGCGATCACGGCGCTGTATGCGTTCTGCCGCGAAGTCGACGACACCGTCGACGAGACCACCGACCAATCCGTCGCGCGCATCAAGCTCGCGTGGTGGCGTGGCGAGGTCGCGCAGATGTATGTCGGCACGCCGACACACCCCGTGATGCTGGCGCTGCAGCCGCACCTGCAGCCGTACGACCTGAAACAGGAACACCTGCAAGCCATCATCGACGGCATGGAGATGGACCTCGACCAGTCGCGCTATCTCGACTACCCGAACCTGAAAAAATATTGCTGGCATGTGGCCGGCGTCGTCGGCATTCTGTCCGCGAGCATCTTCGGCGTGACGAGCCCGCAGACCTTGAAGTACGCGGAGACGCTGGGCCTCGCGTTCCAGCTCACGAACATCATCCGCGACGTGGGCGAGGATGCGCGCAAGGGCCGCATCTACCTGCCGATCAGCGAGCTGCAGCAGTTCAACGTGACGGCGGCCGACCTCCTGAACGCGCGCCACAGCGAGAAGTTCGAGGCGCTGATGGCGTTCCAGGCGCAGCGCGCGCAGGCGCTGTACGACGAAGCGTATGCGCTGCTGCCGAAGGAAGACCGGCGCGCGCAGCGTCCCGGCCTCATGATGGCCGCCATCTACCGCACCCTGCTCGACGAGATCGAGCGCGACGGGTTCCACGTCCTCACGCAAAAGATCTCCCTGACGCCGCTGCGCAAGCTGTGGCTCGCGTGGAAGACGTATGTCCGCGGCTAAGGAGCAGCGCCGCGTCGCCGTCGTCGGCGGCGGCTGGGCCGGTTGCGCGGCGGCCGTCGCGCTGCTGGACGCCGGCTGTGGCGTCACTTTGTTCGAAGCGGCGCGCACGCTGGGCGGCCGCGCGCGCGCCATCGAGACGGACGGGCGCCTGCTGGACAACGGCCAGCACATCATGCTGGGCGCCTATGCCGCGACACTCCAACTGATGCGGCGCGTGGGCGTCGACCCGCGCCGGGCCTTGCTGCGCCTGCCCCTGCAGATGCGCTATCCGGTGGCGGACGCCGGCATGGACTTCGTCGCGCCGCGCCTGCCCGCGCCGCTGCACGTCCTCGTCGCGCTGCTGCGCGCGCGTGGGCTGGACCGCGCCGACAAGATGGCGCTGGCCCGCTTCACGACGAGCGCCCGCTGGATGGACTGGCAGTTGCACAACGACTGCAGCGTCGCGGAACTGCTGGAGCGCTTCGACCAGACGCCGCGCCTCGTCCAGCTGATGTGGCGCCCGCTGTGCCTCGCGGCGCTGAACACGCCGCCGGAACGCGCATCAGCCCAGGTCTTCCTCGCCGTGCTGCGCGACAGCCTGGGCGCGCGCCGCGCCGCTTCCGACATGCTGCTGCCGCGCGTGCTGCTGGACGCCCTGTTCCCCGACGCGGCGCGGCGCCACCTGGAAGGTCGCGGGGCCGCCGTGCGCGCCGGAGAACGCATCACGGCAATCACTCCTGACGGCGGCGCGTGGCGCCTGCACGCGGGCACCGACGACCGGACGTTCGACGCCGTCGTCCTCGCCACCGCGCCGTGGCAGGCGGCCGCGCTGCTGCGCCCCCTGGACGGCGCCGCGGACACGATCGCCCGCGTCGACGCGCTCACCTACGAACCGATCGCCACGATCTACCTGCAATACGAGGCAGGCATGCGCCTGCCGCTGCCGTTCTGCGCGCTGGCCGATGCGCCCGACGCGGGCCGCTGGGGCCAATTCGTGTTCGACCGCGGCCAGCTCGACCCTGGCCAGGACGGGCTGCTGGCCGTCGTCGTCAGCGGCGCGGACCCGGCCGGCGCCATCGGCCACGAGGCCCTCGCCGCCGCCGTCGCCGCCCAACTGGCCGCCGCCTTCGCGCTGCCGGCGCTGGGCAAGCCGCTCTGGTCGCGCACGATCACGGAAAAGCGGGCGACGTTCGCGTGCGCGCCGGGCCTCACCCGTCCCGCCAACGCGACCGGCCTGCCGGGTCTCGTGCTCGCGGGCGACTACACGGCCGGCGAGTATCCGGCCACGCTGGAGGCCGCCGTGCGCAGCGGCGTCGCTGCCGCGGGCATCATCGCGGGAAAGGCAACGCCATGATGGGCCACCGGTCGTCGGGCCC
Organism: Massilia pinisoli; assembly: GCF_024753285.1. Lineage (GTDB taxonomy): Bacteria > Pseudomonadota > Gammaproteobacteria > Burkholderiales > Burkholderiaceae_D > Telluria > Telluria pinisoli. Next base: position 432,296 of record NZ_JANUGW010000001.1, read on the forward strand.
GGCTGCGCCCTGCCCCGCGAATTCCGCAGCCCGTCGCACGGCAGTGGCGCGTGCCGGTGCACTTCCGTACAGTGGCAACATCGAAACGAGTGTTAGCGGAAATGCAAATGAACATCCATCTCGGCGTGCGCACCCTAGCCCTGCTGGCCATCGTGGCGGCCGCAACGATCATCCTCGTCCATCCGGGCATCGCCGGGGACCCGGCGTTGAACGCCGCGCTCTTGCTTGGCCGAAACTGACAGGATCGCGGTAGGAATCACGATGGGCAAACTGGAATACCTCGACGCACTCAAGCGAGCCATGCTCGGCCTGCCGCCGGACGTCCAGGCGAAGACGCTGGCCTATTACGAACAACGCTTCGTCGACGGCATCGCGGCCGGGCGGGGCGAACCGGACGTGGCGCGCGAGCTCGACGACCCCACGAAGATCGCGATGACCTTGCGCGCCAGCGCGCACCTGAACGCCTTCGCCGGGAAGGACAAGCCGGCGAACGCGTTCGCCGCAACGGCCAATCCGGCCAACGTGCTGCGCGTGATGGTGTCAGCCGTCGGCCTCGCGATCTTCAACCTGTTCATGCTCGTACCCGCGCTCGTCTACGCGACCCTCGTGTTGTGCCTGTACGTATCGGCGCTGACGTTCTACGTCGCGGGCATCGCGACAACGGCGAGCGCCCTCGCGGGTGCCAATGAGCTCGTGCTCGACTGGCCGAGCCGCTTCGTCACCATCGACGACGATGGGCGCGGACGTCAACTGCGCGTCAACATCGGCAGCAACGGCATCATCGTGAACGAGGAGCGTCCGCAGGTCGCCGACCCGCTGCCGCCGCAAGACAAGGCCGCTCCGGACAGCCGGCTGGAACGCTCGCGCGCCGTGCGCAGCGCGCATACGCTCGCGGACAGCACGCTGCGCATCAGCACCGACATGGATGCGGAGTCACGCACGACGCAGACGCTGTTCGGCCTGGGCCTCGTGCTCGGGGGGATCGCCCTGTTCCTGCTGTCGCTCGTCGTCACCCGCTACTCGTTCGCCGGGTTGAGACGCTACGTACAGATGAACCGCTCGCTGCTGAAAGGGAGCTGACATCATGCGCGGTCTCCTCAAAGTGGCGTTCAGCCTCCTCGTCCTCGCCGTCGTGCTGATCGGCGCCGCGTACAACATGCTGCGCTCGCACGGCACGAGCGGTCCGTCCAGCCCCGGCGGGCGCCTCGTCGCCACGGAACGGCGGCCGCTCGACAAGGCCGTCGCGAAGATCGACCTGTCCGGGCCCGTGAACCTCACGTTGCGCCAGGGCGCGACGCCGGCGCTCGAAGTGCGCGGCGAGCAGCGCCTGCTCGCGAACATCGACACGACGATCGACGGCGACATGCTGCACATCGGCCCGCGCGGCATCCTGCTGCGCCACCGCACGCCGATCGAAGTCACCGTCACGTTACCGGCGCTGGAATCGCTCGCGGTCAACGGCAGCGGCGAACACACGGTCAGCGGCTTCGCGGGCGACCACCTGGACCTGGCGCTGGACGGCTCGGGGAATATGCGCTTCAACGGCCGCTACCGCGAAGTCATGGCGGCCGTGCACGGCAGCGGCGACCTCGAACTGACGGGCGGTGCCTGCGATACGGTCGACGCGGCCGTCGTCGGCACGGGGCGCCTGACGCTGGTCGGCTCGAGCCGCGAGCTGCACGCGGAGCTGCGCGGCGCGGGCGACCTGGACGCGCGCCACCTTCGTGCCGACGACGTCGACCTGCGGCTGGAAGGCTCGGGCGACGGCTCTGTCTACGCGCGCAAGCGGCTGCATGCCGACATTGCCGGCAGCGGCGAGGCGCGCGTGTTCGGCAATCCGGACGAACGGACGGTGAGCCGCAAAGGCACCGGGGCCGTCACGTTCGACGACAAGAACTGACGAGCCAATCCAGCGCCGCGCGCCCCGCCGCACGGCCGCTGCCGAAGCACGCGGTCAGCAGATAGCCGCCCGTCGGCGCTTCCCAATCGATCATCTCGCCCGCGACGAATACGCCGGGCGCATCCTTCAGCATGGCGCCATCCGCCAACGCCTCGAAGCGCACGCCGCCCGCGCTGCTGATCGCCTCGTCGATCGGACGCGGACGCTTCAGCACGAGCGGCAACGCCTTCAGCGCGCGCGCCAGCTTGACGGGATCCGCGTAATCGGCCTTGCTCAGCGCCTCGTGCAGCAGCCCGGATTTCACGCCCTTGATGCCGAGACGGCTCTGCAGGTGACTCGCCATCGACCGCGTCCCGCGCGGGCGCGTGACCTCGTCCAGCACACGCTGCGCATCGTGGTCGGGCAGCAGGTCCAGCAGCACGGTCGCCTGGCCGTCGCGCGCAATGCGCTCGCGGATGCGCGCGGACAGCGCGTACACGAGGCTGCCCTCGATGCCCGTCGCCGTCACGACGAATTGGCCCTTGCGGACATCCTCACCCTCGAGCGCCATCGCAACGGTCGTCAACGGCACGCCGGCGTAGCGCTCCACGAAATGCGGGCTCCAGTCCGCGTCGAAGCCGCAGTTCGCGGGCACGAGCGGCGCCACGGCGACGCCGCGTGCCGCCAGCAGCGGCACCCAGGCGCCGCTTGACCCGAGCCGCGCCCAGCTCGCGCCGCCCAGCGCCAGCACGGTCGCCGCGCCGTGCGTCTCCACGCGCTGCTCGCCATCCGGCGTCGCGAACACGAGCGCGCCGTCGCGCCACCCCAGCCAGCGGTGCCGCATGTGGAAGGCGACGCCCGCCTCGCGCAGCCGGTGCAGCCACGCGCGCAGCAGCGGCGCCGCCTTCATGTCGGTCGGGAAGACGCGGCCGGACGTACCGACGAACGTGTCGACGCCGAGCCCGTGGATCCACGCGCGCACGGCGTCCGGCGGGAACGCGTCCAGCCACGCCTTCACGGCAGGCGCGCGCTCGCCGTAGCGGCCGACGAACGCATCGTACGGCTCCGCGTGCGTGATGTTCATGCCGCCCTTGCCGGCCAGGAGGAATTTCCGGCCGACCGACGGCATCGCGTCGTACAGGTCGACCCGCACGCCGCCCGCCGCGAGCACCTCGGCCGCCATCAGGCCGGCGGGGCCGCCGCCGATGACGATGGCGTGGCGTGGGTAGGCTGCGGTCGGGGACTCGGACATGGCGGTGGCGGGAAAAAATCGGAGGCGAGCATTGTAGTCGAATGCGCGGCAAAAAAGGATGTAAAGGAAGCTTGACATCGTCCAAGCACCGACCTACGATGTAAAGCATACTTTACATTCATGTCAACCGGAGGTGTGAAATGCATGAGAAACGTGTCGGCCGGGCCTACCGGATCGAATTGTGGACGGCCATTGCCGTGTACGTCGTACTCGTCGCGGCGTCGATCCGTTTCGGCCGTCCCATGGAGGGTGGGCTGCTGCGCACCGTCGTCCTGCTGTCGCCGATGATCGGCTTCGCCATGATGATCCGGGCCATCGCACGCCACGTGGCGCGCATCGACGAATATCAGCGGCTGCGCCTTCTGGAATCCCTGGCGCTCGCGTTTGCAATCACGGGCGCCGTCACGTTCAGCTACGGCTTCCTCGAAACGGCCGGCTACCCGAAGCTCTCGATGTTCAGCGTCTGGATGGTCATGGGCGTCAGTTGGGGTGTCGCGAGCTTCGCCCTGGGCATGCGTACGCGCCGTGCCATGGAATCATGAAGAACACCATTCGCGACCTGCGCGCGACGCGCGGCTGGAGCCAGGCGCACTTGGCCGAGCTGCTGGACGTGTCGCGCCAGACCGTCATCGCCATCGAGACGGGCCGCTACGACCCGAGCCTGCCGCTCGCGTTCGCGCTGGCCCGGCTGTTCGAACAACCGATAGAATCCATTTTCTTCCCCGACCAGGAGACCGCATGAACCTCGTAAGACTTACGGCGGCACGCGCCGCCTTCTTCGCCGCCCTCGCCCTCGGCGCGCTGCCTGCCGCGCACGCAGCCGATGCGGTGCCGACGCCGAACCGTTACGCCGCCACGATCGAGCCGGCCGAACGGTTCGAGATCGGCGGCGTGCTCGCCGAGCGCCACGGCAGCGGCGGCCGGCCGCTGATCCTGATCCCCGGCCTCGCCAGCGGCAGCTGGGTGTGGCAAGACACGGTGCGCGCCTTCTCGCCCGACCACGCCGTCTACGTGTTGACCTTGCCGGGCTTCGACGGCCGCCCGCCGGCCGGTCCCGCGCCGTTCGCCGCAGCCCGCGCCGCCGTCGAGGAACTGATCGCGACCCGCCACCTCGACAAACCCGTCATCGTCGGCCACAGCCTGGGCGGCATCCTCGCGCTCGCGGTCGCGGAGGACAAGCCCGCGGCCGTCGGCGGCATCGTCAGCATCGACGGTCTCCCCGTCATGCCCGGCACGGAAGACCTGCCGCCGCTGCAGCGCACCCAGTTCGCGGACCGCACGCGCCTGCAGATCGGCCGCCAGCCGCCCGCGCTGTTCGCCCAGCAGCAGCAGGCGTACATGCGGACGATCGGCGTGCTGGACATGAGCCGCGCCGACGCGCTGGCCCAGTTGACGGCGCGCAGCGACCCGGCCTCGGTCGGCGCGTGGGCGGCGGACGTGCTCACGTTGGACCTGCGCCCCGGCCTGAAGACGATTCAGGCGCCCGTGCTGACGATCGTCCCCTACCTGGACCTGGACAGCACCCAACAAGGCCTGACGCCGGCCGCGAAGGCCGACTATTACCGCGCGCTGATGGAGGGCACGCCGAAGCTGCAAGTGGTGACGGTCGCGCCGGCGCGCCATTTCGCGATGTTCGACCAGCCGGAGGCCGTCACCGCGGCCATCCGCACGTTCCTCGGCACCTTGTAAAGCTTCCCCGGCCCGGCGCCGTCGGGTACAGTGCATGCGCCGGCGCCGCGCGATCCGCGGCGCCGTCCCGTCAGCCGAAGGAGCCACATGCATCCCGTACTCAAGACCCTCTCCATTCTGCTGCTGGCCGGCGCCGGCGCCAGAGTAGTCCAGGCGGCCCCACCGGCCGACGCGCCGCTGCCCGCGCGCCAGGCCGAGATCGATGCCATCGTCCGCGAGATCTCGCCGCAGCGCATCCAGGCCTATGTCGAGAAGCTCGCGGGCTTCGGCACGCGCCACACGATGTCGGAAACCGAATCGGACACGCGCGGCATCGGCGCGGCGCGGCGCTGGATCAAGGCCGAGCTGGAACGCTGCGGCGCCGGCCGGCTCGACGTGCAATTCCAGAGCCACGTCCACCCCGTCGCCCCGCGCATCCCGCGGCCGACGGAGATCGTCAACGTGGTCGCCACCTTGCCCGGCACGCAGGCCGCATCGAAAGACCGCTACTACGTCGTCAGCGGCCACTACGATTCGCGCGTGACGGACGTGATGAATGCGACGGCCGATGCGCCGGGCGCCGACGACGACGCATCTGGCACGGCGGCCGTCATCGAGATGGCGTGCGTGATGGCGCGCCACACCTTCGACGCGTCGCTCGTCTTCATGACCGTCGCGGCCGAAGAACAAGGCCTGTACGGCTCCGGCGACTACGCCGCGAAGGCGAAAGCGGCCGGCGTGAACATCGCGGGGATGCTCAACAACGACATCATCGGCAGCGCGCACGACGAGCACGGCAAGCTCGATAATGCCGAGGTGCGCCTGTTCGCGGAAGGCGTCCCGCCAGTGAAGGAAACGACACCCGCGCTGCGGACGTTGCTGCAGACGGGCGGCGAGAACGATTCGATCACGCGCCAGCTCGCGCGCCACGTCAAGGAGACGGGCGAGCGCTACGTCCCCGGTTTCAAGGTGAACATCGTCTACCGGCGCGACCGCTACCTGCGCGGCGGCGACCACAGCCCGTTCCTCGACGCCGGCTATGCGGCCGTGCGCTTCACGGAGCCGCACGAGGATTTCGACCACCAGCACCAGGACCTGCGCACGGAACACGGCAAGCGGATCGGCGACCTGCCGGAATACGTGGACCCGGACTACGTGGCGCAAGTCGCGCGCGTGAACGCCGCGTCGCTCGCCTCGCTGGCGCTGGCACCGACCGCGCCGCGCGACGTCAAAGTCAGGACGGCGAACCTGGACAACGGCACGGACCTTGTGTGGGCCCCGAACACGGAACCGGACCTCGCCGGCTACCGCATCGTCTGGCGCGAGACGACGGCCCCGCAGTGGCAGGGCGCGCAATTCGTCGGCAACGTGACGGCGTACCGCCTCGACCTGTCGAAGGACAATCTGCTGTTCGGCGTGCAGGCCGTCGACAAGGACGGCAACGTCAGCCCCGCCACCTACCCCGTTCCCGCCCGCTGACCGCTGCGGGGCGTGTCCCGCCCTGCATGATCTGTCAAAAAACGCCGGTAACCAACCGGCCGCGCCCGCCGTACGCGCGGCGGCGCAGCATGTTCCCCACGCGATCCAGCGCAACAAGCGTCGACTCTGGCGCGCCATACTTTGGCGCTGAGTGCTTGATTTTTCAGGCGATTTTTATGCTGCGACGCATTATTCTTTGTCTCAATATTTTCTTGACAAGCCAACGGCTGAGTCTATTCTTATACGCACTATAAAAGTCACAAATGCGAACGATGCACGCCTCGAGCGGTCGTCCAGAGGGGTCCACGATTCGTCCGGTAGTCCGTAATACCATCTTGGAGGATGTATATGTCGGTAATGACGCGCAGGACAATGCTGGTCGCCGTCGCGGCCAGTCCGCTGTTGCTACAAGCTGCATGGGCCCAGCCCACGAACCTCAAGATTTCCCATCAATTCCCTGGCGGCAGCGTCGCCGAAGGGGATTTCCGCGACCGCCTGTGCCGCATGTTCGCGGCCGAGACGGAGCGGCGGACCAAAGGACGCATCAAGTTCTCGATCTACCCTCGCTCCACGCTGATGAAGAGCGACGCGCAGATCCCCGCGCTGGCGCAGGGCAAGCTCGACATCTCGCTCGTGCCGCTCTCGTACGCCGGCGCCGACCTGCCCGAAGTGAACATCGGCCTGATGCCGGGCCTCGTCACGTCGTACGAACAAGGCTATGCGTGGAAGAATGAAGAGATCGGCCGCGAATTCAACCGCATGCTGGCCGACAAGGGCCTGATCCTGCTGAGCTGGATCTGGCAGGCCGGCGGCATGGCGTCGCGCGGCAAGCCCATCATCGACCCGGAAGACGCGGCCGGCCTGAAGGTGCGGGGCGGCTCGCCGGAAATGGATCGCATCCTGAAAGAAGCGGGCGCCACCGTCGTCGCGATGCCGTCGACCGACATCCGCGGCGCAATGGAAAAGGGACAGCTCGATGCGGCGATGACGTCGTCGTCGTCGCTGATCTCGTACCGGCTCGATGAAGTGAGCAAATCCGTGACGACGGCACGCGGCGGCACCTACTGGTTCATGCTGGAGCCCCTCATCATGTCGCGCGCCGCGTTCGACCGCCTGCCGCGCGACCAGCAGGCCATCCTGTTGTCGGTCGGTGCCGACCTGGAAGCGTTCGCGCGCAAGTCGGCCGAGCAGGACGACGCCGCCGTGGCCGCGCTGTTCCAGGGTGCCGGCGGACGCACGGTCGACCTGAATACGGACTCGCTGCGCAAATGGCAGGACCTCGCGCGCGCGACAGCGTGGCGCGACTTCGGCGAGCGCAATGCGAATTGCGCGAAGCTGCTGGCGCTCGCGGAAAAGACGATCGTCTGAACGCTCCCCCGGTGACGGCGCTCAGCCGCCCGTCACCGGCGGGAAGAACGCCACTTCCCCGCCTTCGCGCAGCGGCGTACCCGGTTCGCACATCACCTGGTCGAACGCCATGCGCAGCGCGCGCTCGTGCGCGAGCGCTTCCGCCCAGGCGCCGCCGCGGGCAATGAGGAAATCGCGCACGGCACCCACCGTCGCCACACCGGCCGGCAGCTCGACGGACTCGCCCGAGCTGCCCAGCGCTTCGCGCACGCTGGCAAAGAATCGCAGATTGATCTTCATGGTTGTCTCTCAGTACTGCAGCGCGCTGAACGGAATGAAGCGCACGATGTCGCCTTGCGCGATCGCCTGGCCCGGCGGATTGTCGATCAGGCCGTCGGCCCACACGGTCGACGTCAGCACGCCGGAACCCTGGTTCGCGAACAGGTCGAGACCGCCCGCGTCGTTAATGCGGGCGCGCAGGAATTCGTTGCGGCGGTCCGGTTTCGTCCAGTCGAAGTCCGCGCGCAGCGGGATCGCGCGCGGTTCCACGGCACCCGTCACGCCCTGCACGCGCAGCAGGAACGGCCGCACGAACAGCAAGAACGTGATGAAGCTGGACACAGGATTGCCCGGCAGGCCGAGGAAGTACGCGGCGCCATTGCCATCGGCCCGATCGACTTCGCCGAACGCCAGCGGCTTGCCCGGTTTGACGGCGATCTGCCACATGTTCAAGCGCCCTTCCGCTTCGACGGCCGGCTTGATGTGGTCTTCCTCGCCGACGGAGACGCCGCCCGACGTGATGATCACGTCGTGCTGCGCGGCCGCGGCGCGCAACGTGTCGCGCGTCGCCTGCAGCGAATCGGGCACGATGCCATAGTCGCTGATGTCGCAGCCGAGGTTTTCCAGCAGGCCGCGCAACGTGAAGCGGTTCGAATTGTAGATGGCGCCCGGCTTCAACGGCTCGCCCGGCATCGCCAGCTCGTCGCCCGTGAAGAACACGGCCACGCGCACGCGCCGGCGCACGGGCAGGCTCGCGAGGCCGACGGAGGCCGCCAACCCCAGTTCCTGGCTGCGCAGACGCGTGCTGGCCGGCAGGATCACGCTGCCCGCGACGATGTCTTCGCCGGCGCGGCGGATCCACTCGCCCGGCTGCGGCGCGTGTTTTACCGTCACGTTGTCGCCGTTCACCTCGCACTGTTCCTGCATGACGACGGCGTCCGCGCCTTCAGGAATCAGGGCGCCCGTGAAGATGCGCGCGGCGGTGCCCGGCTCCAGCTTCTGGCCGACGGTGCCCGCGGGGATGCGCTGCGCGACGCGCAATGTGGCGGCACCGGTCGCGCAATCGGCCGCACGCACCGCATAGCCGTCCATCTGCGTGTTGTCCGCGCTGGGCACCGACAGGCCGGACACCTGGTCGGCCGCCAGCACGCGGCCGTTGGCGTCCAGCGTGGCGACGTCTTCGACGCCGTCCACCACGCGCGCGGCCGCCAGCAGGACGTCCAGCGCCTCCTTCACGGGCATCAACGGCTTGCGCGCAAGGTGGGGCAACTGCGGATTCACTTTGCGAGTCCCGTGTGCGCCGCGATGAATTCCTTCATCTCGGCCACGTTCGCGTGCATCACGACGAAGCGCTGCGGCAGGGCCTCGATGTTCTCGAAGCCGGCCGGACGCGCGGCGTCGGTGCCCAGCGCTTCCAGGATCGTCTCGTTGAACTTGGCAGCGAGCGCTGTCTCCAGCACGATCATCGGCACGCCCGGTTCGACGTGCTCGCGCGCGACCTTGATGCCGTCGGCCGTGTGCGTGTCGATGGTGATGCCGTAGTCGTCGAACACGTCGCGGATCGTCGCGAGGCGGTCCGCGTGCGTCGAGCAGCCGGACTGGAAGCCGTACTTCGCGACCAGCTTGAATTCGTCGCCGTCGCTGCCCGGCCCGCCGGACAGGTCGAAGCCGCCGTGCGTGTCGACCTTGCGGAACAGCGCATGCGTGCGGTCCGCGTCGCGGCCGACGAGGTCGTACACGAAGCGCTCGAAGTTCGATGCCTTCGAGATGTCCATCGACGGGCTCGACGTGTGGTACGTCTCGGACGATTTGCGGACGCGGTACACGCCCGTGCGGAAGAATTCGTCCAGCACGTTGTTTTCGTTCGTCGCGACGACGAGCTTCGCGATCGGCAGGCCCATCATGCGTGCGATGTGGCCCGCGCAGATATTGCCGAAATTGCCCGACGGGACCGTGAACGACACCTTCTGATCGTTCGACGTCGTCGCCGCCAGATAGCCGCGGAAGTAGTACACGACCTGCGCCACGACGCGCGCCCAGTTGATCGAGTTGACGGTGCCGATCTTGTGCCGGACCTTGAATTCGAGGTCGTTCGAGACGGCCTTCACCATGTCCTGGCAATCGTCGAACACGCCTTCGACGGCGATGTTGAAGATGTTCGGGTCCTGCAGGCTGAACATCTGCGCCGTCTGGAACGCGCTCATCTTCTTGTGCGGCGACAGCATGAACACGCGGATGCCGCGCTTGCCGCGCATCGCGTATTCCGCCGCGCTCCCCGTGTCGCCCGACGTGGCGCCGAAGATGTTCAACTCGTCGCCGTTCTTCGCCAGCGCGTATTCGAACAGGTTGCCCAGCAACTGCATCGCCATGTCCTTGAACGCCAGCGTCGGGCCGTTCGACAGGCCTTGCAGGATCAGCGTGCGTTCCGGGCTCTGTTCCAGCACGCGCAGCGGCGTGATCTGGGTCGCTGATTCGTCGGCGCGCGCGTTCTTGTACACGTCGGCCGTGTACGTCTTCGCCGTCAGCGCCTTCAGGTCGGCATCCGGGACGTCGGTGGCGAACTTGCGCAGGATTTCGTAGGCGAGTTCCGCGTACGACAGCGAGCGCCAGGCGTCGAGCTCGGCGCCCGTCACCTGCGGATACTGTTCGGGCAGGTACAGCCCGCCGTCCGGCGCGAGGCCGCCCAGCAGAATGTCGGAAAAGTTGTGGGGATTACGTGCTGCGGACGCGCTCGTCGCGCGGGTGGACACATATTGCATACGGTAGAAAAGATCGGGGTTGGCAGGCGTTGAACAATTATTATAGTCTGGACCGAGCAATATTGTCTTTTTACCGAATATTGTTCACCAAATTCGTATCAAATCGATGCAATTGGCGTTTGGTGGGCACGGGGTGCCCACCCTACGGCAACATGCGGTAGCGGCCGGCGAATATCGTAGGGTGGGCGGTCCTCCGCCCACCGCCGCCATCCGCTCAGCACGCGGCATGGTTCACCGTCACCACGTGCACGGCCAGGCCACCGAGCGACGTTTCCTTGTACTTGGCCTGCATGTCGAACCCGGTCTGGCGCATCGTCTCGATGACGTCGTCCAGGCTGACGAAGTGCGTGCCGTCGCCTTTCAGCGCCAGCGACGCCGCCGTGATGGCCTTGATGGCGCCCATGCCGTTGCGCTCGATGCACGGGATCTGCACGAGCCCGCCGATCGGGTCGCACGTCATCCCGAGATGGTGCTCGATGCCGATCTCGGCCGCGTTTTCAATCTGGCCGTTGGAGCCGCCCAGCGCCGCCACGAGGCCCGCCGCCGCCATCCCGCACGCGACGCCGACTTCGCCCTGGCACCCGATCTCGGCGCCGGAAATCGATGCGTTCTTCTTGCACAGCATGCCGATCGCGGCCGCCGTCAGCAGGAAGTCGTGGATGCCGCGGCGCGCGTCGCTCGGGCGGCAATCCTCGGCGTAGTAGCGCAGCACGGCCGGGATGATGCCCGCCGCGCCGTTCGTCGGCGCCGTGACGACGCGCCCGCCGGCCGCGTTCTCTTCGTTGACGGCCATCGCGTACAGGCTGACCTGGTTGACGGCATCGTGCGGCAGGTGGTTCGTCGCGTCGCGCGCCTGGTGTTCCTGGCGCCACAGCTTCGCGGCGCGGCGCTTGACGTTCAACCCGCCCGGCAACTCGCCTTCCGTGACGAGGCCGTGCGCGATACAGCCGCGCATCACGTCCCAGATGCGGTCCAGGCCCGCATCCAGCTCCACGTCCGTCATGCGCGCCCGCTCGTTCGCGCGCAGCATGGCGGGGATCGTCAAGCCGTCACGGCCCCCTTGATCGAGCAGCTCGCGCATCGTATTGAACGGGAACGGCACCGCGACCGTCTCGCGCGCCGCCTGCGTCTCGCCGGGCGCCGTGATGAAGCCGCCGCCGACCGAATAATAAATGCGCTCGATGACGCTGCCGTCCGCCAGCTTCAGCACGAAGCGCATGCCGTTCGGGTGCTCGGGCAACGTGGACTGCTTGTGCCACACGAGGCCCGTGCTGCGCGCAAACGGCACGGGCTTCGTGCCCAGCAGGTTCAGCACGCCGTCCAGTTCCGCCTCGGCGAGCTTGTCCTCGACGGTGTCCGGGTCGACATCCTGCGGCGTCTCGCCCATCAGGCCGAGGATGACGGCCTTGTCGGTCGCATGGCCCACGCCCGTCAATGCGAGCGAGCCGTACAGGTGGGCTTCCACGCCCACGACGTCGTCGAGCGGGCCGCACTCGATGAGGAAGCGGCGCGCCGCGACCATCGGGCCCACGGTGTGCGAACTCGATGGGCCGATGCCGATCTTGAAAAGGTCAAATACGCTCATGTCCATGAGCTGTCTCCTGTTATCGTGACCGGGGCTGTTCGCGCCTCGTGGACGCCGCCCCTTTGTGTGGACGCGCGGCCGCTCGTGGCGGCCGCAGCAATCGGATGGCGGTCAGGCCGCCTTGCTCATTCCCACGTCGACGTTGGCGAGCATGTCGTCGACCATCGCCTCGATGCCGACGCGTGCCTTCCAGCCCCAGTCGGCGGTGGCGCGGCTGTCATCCAGGCTCTTAGGCCAGGAGTCGGCGATCTGCTGGCGGCTGTCCGGCTTGTACGCGATGCGGAACGCGGGGAGCTTCGCCTGGATGGCGGCGGCCAGCTCGCGCGGGTTGAACGACACGCCGGCCACGTTGTACGACGAGCGGATGACGACTTGCTCCGCCGGCGCGTCCATCAATTCGATCGTGGCGCGGATCGCGTCCGGCATGTAGATCATCGGCAGCGTCGTTTCCGGGCCGAGGAAGCATTCGTACGTTTCGCCGCGCAGCGCCGCGTGGAAAATCGCAATCGCGTAATCGGTCGTGCCGCCGCCCGGCGGCGACTTGTAGCTGATGATGCCCGGGTAGCGGATGCTGCGCACGTCCACGCCGTACTTCGCGTGGTAGTACTCGCACAGGCGCTCGCCCGCGAGCTTGCTGATGCCGTAGATCGACGTCGGGTCCATGATCGTGTACTGCGGCGTGGCTTCGCTCGGCGTGTTCGGGCCGAACGCGGCGATCGACGACGGCCAGAACACTTTCAACGGCTTGCCCGCGTCGCCGCGCTCGCGCGCGATCTCGAGGATGTTAAGCAGGCCGTCCATGTTCAAGGTCCATGCCCTCAAAGGCGCCTTCTCGCCCGTGGCGGACAGCAGCGCGGCCAGCTGGTAGATTTGCGTGACGTCTTCGCTTGCGACCAGGCGTGCCACCGCGTCCTTGTCGAGCACGTCGAGGCGCACATAGCGCGTGGCGCCGTACAGGTTGTCGACGCCGATGTCCGCCGCGATCACGTTCGCGGCGCCGTGCTGCTGCGCGAGAGCGGTCACCAGTTCACTGCCGATCTGGCCGTTGGCGCCGATGATGAGGATGCGTTCCATGTTCTACCTTGTTCTTTCCGGCTTCGTGAGCCTGTTCCGGTGCTTCGCTTCGTGGGCGGCGACCGGTCGATTTGTCGAGCGCCGCGATCAGGCAGTCTTGATGATGCCCAGCTCGCGCCCGGCCTGTTCGAAGGCACCCAGCACCTTGTCCAGCTGTTCGCGGGTGTGCGCGGCCGACAGTTGCACGCGCACGCGCGCCTGGCCCATCGGCACCACCGGGTAGAAGAAACCCGACAGCAGCACGCCCAGCTCGAACATGCGCGCCGCGAATTTCTGCGCGACGGGCGCGTCGAACAGCATCACCGGCACGACCGGGTGCGTGCCCGGCTTGATGGTGAAGCCGATGCGCTCGATCTCGCGCCGGAAGTATGCCGTGTTCTCGTGCAGCCGGTCGCGCAGTTCGGTCGACTTGCCGATACGGTCCAGCACCGCGAGCGATGCCCCGGCAATCATCGGCGCCAAGGTGTTCGAGAACAGGTACGGCCGCGACTTCTGGCGCAAGGTCTCGATGACTTCCTTGCGGCCGGACGTGAAACCGCCCATCGCGCCGCCCAGCGCCTTGCCGAGCGTGCCCGTGATGATGTCGATCTTGCCGATGACGCCGCAGTGCTCGTGCGTGCCGCGGCCCGTCTTGCCCATGAAGCCGGAGGCGTGCGATTCGTCGATCATCGTCAGCGCCCCGTATTTCGCGGCCAGCGCGACGATCTTGTCCAGTTGCGCGATCGTGCCGTCCATCGAGAACACGCCGTCCGTGACGATGATCTTGTGGCGCTTGCCGGCGCTCGTCGCGGCCTGCAGCTGCTGTTCCAGGTCGGCCATGTCGTTGTTCGCGTAACGGTAGCGCGCCGCCTTGCACAGGCGGACGCCGTCGATGATCGATGCGTGGTTCAGCGCGTCGGAGATGATGGCGTCGTTCTCGTCGAACAGCGGTTCGAACACGCCGCCGTTGGCGTCGAATGCGGCCGCGTACAGGATCGTGTCGTCCGTGCCGAGGAATGCGGACAGCTTCTTCTCCAATTCCTTGTGCACGGTCTGCGTGCCGCAGATGAAGCGCACCGACGACAGGCCATAGCCGTATTTCTGCAGCGCGGCCTCGGCGGCCTTCTGCGTCTCCAGGTCGCCCGACAGACCCAGGTAATTGTTGGCGCACATATTGATGAGCGTGCGGCCGTCATCCGCCACCACTTCGGCGCCCTGGCGCGAAGCGAGCACCCGCTCGGGCTTGAACAGGCCTTCGGTCTTCAGCGTGTCGAGTTTCTGCTGCAGGTCGCTATAGAATGCTGGGTCGCTCATCGTTCTCGTCCTTGTGGTTGGCGAATGGTATAGTGGCGGTGCGTTCGATGTATGGAACGTGTTCTATATTTCGAACAAAAATTCAATATATTGAATCTTACCCCCAGCCATTGAACTTGGCAAGCAAGGTCCATGAACAAAGCAGTCACCACCAGCGCCCCGCCCGAAGTCGGGGCCACCCTGCAGCGGCTGCGCCTCGCGCGCGGCCTCACCCTGGAAGACCTGTCGCGCATCGCGGGCGTGTCGAAATCGATGCTGTCGCAGATCGAACGGGAAAAGGCCAACCCCACGATCGCCATCACGTGGCGTCTGGCCAATGCGCTCGGCGTGCAGATCGGCGAACTGCTGTCGTCCGAAGTGCGCGCGGTCGACCTCATCCGTGTCGTCGACGCCCACGAAATCCCGACCCTGCCCGGCAACCACGCGGGGTATTCGCTGCGCATCCTCGGACCGATGGACCTTGCTGGCAAGTATGAATGGTATGAGCTGACCTTGCAGCCGGGTGGCGAACTGGCGTCGCAGGCCCACGATCCGGGTACCACCGAGCACTTGACCGTGGTCACCGGGACGGTTGAACTGGAGGTCGGGGCCGAGAAGCGAAAAATCAAGCACGGCGCGACGGCGCGCTATCCGGCCGACCAGAACCATGCCATCCGGAATGCCGGCAAGACGGAAGCGAAGGCGCTGCTGGTGGTCGTGCACCGTTGACAAAACAAAAACCCCTGCGCGCGGCAGGGGTCGTCGTGAGGTTCCGGCGGGTGCTCAGCGCGGCGTCAGCGGGCCGCTCCGGTACGAGGCACCGACCAGTTCGAGCGCGCGGCGAGCTTCCGTGCGGATCGCGCGGAACAGACGGCCCAGCGCGCTGCCGGTCGTGCGGCGGGCGGAGATCGTAGTGTAGGCGTTCATATCGGCTCCATCATTCATGTCGTTCAGTGATGAAGACAGTGTACGTCGACGCCAGATATCAATCCAATTCCCATTTCCGATCGCCGCCATACACGTTAGTGATGTCCCGGCAGCGCGATATCACGCGTGGCTGCGTGCCCCATCACGACGGCTTATCGCCAACCATGGCCGACATCACGCGGCGCGGCGCTCCGGCCCCGCGTACAGCCGAACCCGCTGCCACTGCCGGCGCCGATCGATGCCGGCGCCAGTCTGCCCGCGCCCCAGGTGCCGGCCGACACCGGCCTTGCCTGCAGCCGCGGCCTCATCGCCGGCGTCGGCAGCGAGCAGCATCCACAGATACGACCGTACGGCATCGCGCGCGACACCGCGTCCGCTGCCGACCATCGTGCCCAGGTTGTACTGGGCCAGCGCATGCCCCTGGCCGGCGGCGAGGCGGTACCAGTGCACGGCCAGCGCATCGTCCTGCGGGACGCCGGCGCCGTTCGCATACATCGCGCCGAGGTTGTTCTGGGCGCTCGCGTCGCCCTGCTCGGCCGCACGGCGATACCACGCGGCGGCCAGCGCGTCGTCGCGCGGCACGCCCTGCCCGTTCGCATGGATCACCCCGAGCGTGAACTGCGCCTTCGCCACCCCCTGCTCCGCCGCGCGCCGGTACCAGTACAACGCCGGCCCGGTGCCGCCGTCGCCGCACAACCGGGCGAGGCTGAGCTGCGCTTCCGCGTCGCCCTGTTCCGCCGCGCATTCGAGCCAGGCGCGTGCGCCCACCGCATCGGACGGCGTCCCGAGCCCGGCCAGATAGGCCAGGCCCAGCAGCCGCTGCGCAGGCGCATGGCCGCGCGCGGCCGCGCGCCGGAACCAGCACAACGCCTCTGCCTCGCTGGCCGCCACGCCCTGGCCCCGGCGGACCATCAGCCCCAGGCTGACTTCGGCCTCGGCGTCGCCCAGCAACGCGGCCTTGCGGAACCACGCCAGCGCGAGCGGGTGGCTGCACGCGACGCCGGCGCCGTCCAGGTAGCACGTGCCAAGCATGCGCTGGGCGCTTGCCAGGTCCTGCTCGGCCGCCTTGTAGTACCACGCGACGGCCTCGCCCGCATCGCGCTCGACGCCCCGTCCGGCCAGGTACAGGTCGCCGAGGTTCTGCTGTGCCGACGCGTCGCCTTGCGCGGCGGCGCGGCCGAACCAGTAGGCGGCCGTCCGGTCGCACTGCGCGACGCCCCGGCCCTGGAAATACATGGCGCCCAGGTGGTTCTGCGCGAACGCGAGGTACTGGCGCGCAGCCCGTTCCAGCCAGCGGCAGGCCGCGGCCTCGTCCTGCGCGGTGCCGTCGCCGTCCTTGTACATCATGCCGAGGTTGAACTGCGCGTAGGGGTTGTCGCGGGCCGCCGCGCGCGCGAACCAGGCGAACGCGCCCGCGCGCGGTACCGACTTGTCGATTTGCATGCGTTGCTCCCGGACGGGTCAAAGAATTGGCAAAAGTGTAATGATGCGATGCATCACGGATTTGAGGTGCGCCAACGTCTGGGGGATGGACGAACGCAAAAAGGCACCGGCGCGACGCCGGTGCGACGCCTCAGCCGAAGCGGCCGCGCGCACGCGACGACACGAGCTGCGTGGGGGAAACGAGTGGACGGCGGGCGCCGTCAGGCCGGCACGCGCCGGCCGGCCGCGTAGGCAGCCATGAACGCCTCGAGCTTGGCGGCCGCCACGCGGTTGAGCGACACGAGCAGCGCGGGATCGACACCGCCCAGGCCATACGCGTCGTCCAGGTGCCGACCGATGTGGAGCAGCAACTGGGCCGCGACTTCCGCGTCGGCCTCCGCACGGTGGGCGCGGCCGCTGAAGGCGATACGGAGGGTGCGCGCCAGCTGTCCCAGTTTGTAGCTGGACTGGCCCGGGAACACGCGGCGCGACAGTTTCAGCGAGCACACGAGCCCGCCGTGTCGGCACGTGTGCCCCAGAAGCGCGCCCTCGGCCTTGAGGAACTTCTCGTCGAAACTGGCGTTGTGCGCGGCCAGCACGTCGTCGCCGATGAAGTCGATCAGCGCGGGCACGACCTCGTCGGACGGCGGCGCGCCGTCGACCATCGCCTGCGTGATGCCCGTCAGCTGCGTGATGAACGACGGCACGCGCACACCGCAATTCACGAGCGACACATAGCGCTCGACGATGCGTCCGTCCGCGATGCGCAGCGCCGCCACTTCCGTGATGCGGTCGCCGGCGTCGGGCGACAGGCCGGTGGTCTCGAAGTCGAGCATGACGATGGGGCGTTCGAACACGGTACTGCCTTTCAGATGAGTAAAGACGGGTTTCAGCCGAATTTGCGAGCGGCATCGATCGCGAGTCCCGCGCCGATGCTGCCGAACAGGTCGCCTTCGACCTTGCGCGCGTCCGGGACGATGGCGGCGATGCGCTCGCGCAGGCTCGCGACGCCGCTGGAACCGCCCGTGAAGAACACGGTATCGACGCCCTCCGGCGCAATGCCGGCCTCGTCGAGCAGCCGGCGCACGGTCGCACCGACGCTGTCGACGAGGCCGCCGATCGACGCCGTGAAGACGTCGCGGCCCACGCTCAGCCGCTCCGGCGGCGCGAGCCGGTCGAGGTCGAGCACGACTTCCGGCGCATCGGACAGCCCGATCTTCGCCTCTTCCACGCGCATGGCGAGCCAGTGTCCCGAGCGCTCGTCGATCAGGTGTTGCAGGCGCTTGAGCTTGGCCGGCTCGGCCGCGTCGCGCACGAGGTCGGCCAGTTGCGCGATGTTCTTGCGCGTGTACGCCTGGTTGATCGTATGCCACGTCGCCAGGTTGAAGTAGTAACTCGACGGCACCGCGGCACCGGACAGCAGCGCGCTGCCATGGCCCAGCAGCGGCATCACCGCGGCGAGGCTCAGGTATTTGTCGAAGTCCGTGCCGCCGATGTGCACGCCGCCGGTCGCGAGGATGTCGTCGCGGCGGTCCGCGCGGCCCGCGCGCGCGGGGCCCAGGCGCACGAGCGAGAAGTCGGACGTGCCGCCGCCGATGTCGGCGATCAGGACCAGCTCTTCGCGGTCGATGCGCGATTCGTAGTCGAACGCGGCGGCGATCGGCTCGTACTGGAAGCCGATGTCCGTAAAGCCCACGGCACGGGCGATGCCGGCGAGCGTGTCCTCGGCGAGGCGGTCCGCGTCCGGATCGTCGTCGACGAAATACACGGGGCGCCCGAACACGGCGCGCTCGAACGGGCGGCCCGCCTCGCGCTCGGCACGGCGCTTGACCTCGCCGATGAAGTGGCCAAGCAGTTGGCGGAACGGCAACGCGCGGCCCGCCACTTCCGTCTGTCCTTCCATCAGCGGCGTGCCCAGCAGGCTTTTCAGCGAACGCATCAGCCGGCCGTCGTAACCCTCCAGGTAATCGGCCAGCGCGGCGCGGCCATAGCGGACCTGGTCATCGTCCGCGTTGAAGAACACGACGGACGGCAACGTCGGCTTGCCGTCCTCGAGGGTCAGCAGCACGGGTTGGCCGGGCCGCACCCAGCCGACGGTGGAATTCGACGTGCCGAAATCGACGCCGCAAGCGTTCGCCATGGAAGTCTTTCGATGAAAAGGGGCGGAATGTTACCAGATTCCGGGCGCGGCGTCCCTTGCGGCAGGGCCACGCGACGGGCGCCGCTACGGCTTGTCTCATGCATACCACGCGTCTCCGTGGCGCCCTGTCGCGCCGAGGTGCGCGATACTCGGCCAGTGGTCGCGCATTTCCGCAGACTCCGGGCGCCGGCATGGACAGGACACGACAGCGACGAGCGGTAGCCAAGATGCCCAGCTGGGCAGCCGCCCCTGCGCGCCAGCCCGGCGCGAAGGAGCGGCCATGACGCGCGAATGGACCCTGCGACGCAACTGCTCGCTGTCGCCGCGCCAGGTCGCACGCGCGTACGCGGTTCTCTGCATCGGTTCGCTCGCCGTCGCCGTCGGCTTCCTGCTGCACGGGATCTGGCTCGTCCTGGCGTTTTCCTTGGTCGAGCTGGCACTCGTCGGCCTGGCGCTCCTGATCTATGCGCGCCACGCGACGGACCACGAGCGCATCGCACTGTCCGAATCGGGGCTGCTCGTTACCCGCGTGCAGGCCGACCGCCGCGAGCTGACGCGGCTCGACCCGCTGTGGACGCGCGTCGTCGCGCCGGACGAGCGGCATCCATCCCTCATCCAGCTGGAATCGCGCGGCGTAAAAGTCGAGATCGGACGCTACGTGGACGACACCCGCCGGCGCCAGGTCGCGCGCGAGCTGCGCCACGCATTGCGCGGCGTGTCCGTGATGCGCTAGCGCCCCTCATCACCGTTTCCTCCCCTCAAACATTCTGGCCGAAACCACCCGTTTCACGGCCCAAGTAGACATGCCGCCGCCAAGCTGTGCCGTGTAAGCGGCGTCCGACAACCACACGGCCAGGGTACCGATGTTTCTAATTTTTTACGTTTTGCATAATGCGGTATCGGCCGGCGCGGACCGGATGGGCGCGCGCGGCGCAGGCATCGCAAGGAGAAAATAACAAGATGAGTGTGACACCAGGATATGCCATCGTCGTGCACGGCGGGGCCGGCAGCCCGCGCGCGTACGACGATGGTTGCGCGCGCGCGGCCCAGCGCGCCGTCGAAGAATTGGCTATCAGCGCCGATGCGCTCGAAGCCGCCATCGCGGCCGTCGCGTCGATGGAAGACGACGGCCGCTTCAACGCGGGCAGCGGGTCCGTGCTGTGCCTCGACGGCGCGACCGTCGAGATGGACGCCTCCATCATGGACACGCGCGGCCGCCTCGGTGCCGTCGCCTGCGTGCAAGGCGTCAGGAATCCCGTGCTGCTGGCGCGGGCTGTCGCGGAGACACCCCATTGGCTGCTCGCCGGCGAAGGCGCGAGCCGCTTCGCCGCCGCCATCGGCCATCCGGTCCACACGACGATCTCGGCGCACCAGCGTGCGGCACACGCCAGGGTCGTGCGTGAGCTGGCCGGCAGCGTGCCCGCCATGCCCGGCATCGCTCCGGAAGCCAAGGCGTTCCTGCGCTTCTGGAATTACCAGACCCCGCTCGACCTGCCCGCGCACGCCGCCTGCGACACGGTCGGCGCCGTCGTGCGCGGTCCCGACGGCCACTTCGCCGTCGCGCTGTCGACAGGTGGCTCGGCCCCGTCGCTGCTGGGGCGCGTGGGCGACACCCCGATCATCGGCAGCGGCTTCTACGCCGGCCCGGCGGGCGCCGTCGCGGCGACGGGCATCGGCGAGCAGATCGTGCGCCACCTGCTGGCCCGCACCGTCTATGCCTGGATCGAGGACGGCATGCCGCTCGCGCAGGCGCTGGCGCGCGGCGTCGGCCTGTTCGACGCGAAGGTGCCCGTCGGCCTGATCGCCGTCAGCCGCACGGACGCCGCATCCTTCAGCAACCAGGACATGCCGCACGCGCGGATCGTGACGCCATGACCGCGCAGGCCGCACAAGCCGACCAGCTGGCCAGCAGCCACGGCCACCTCGTGATCATCGGCGGCGGCGAGGACAAAGAGCGCGACATGGCGATCCTCAAGCGCTTCGTCGAACTGTGCGGCGGGCCGTCCGCGAAGATCGTCGTCGTCACCGCGGCCAGCGCCGTGTGCGCCCGGATGTGGGAGACGTACGACCGCGCGTTCCGCGACCTCGGCGTCACGCGCCACGTGCACCTGCACCTCATGACCCGCCACGACGCCAACGACGAGGACCTGATCCGCGACGTCCTCGATGCCGACGGCATCTTCATGACGGGCGGCGACCAGAAGCGTCTGCTCGCGATCATCGGCGGCACGGCGCTGGACGCCGAGATGCACGCGGCGCTGAAGCTGCGCGGCGCGTGCATCGGCGGCACCAGCGCGGGCGCGTCCGCGATGTCCGGCCACATGCTTGCGCAGGGTCGCGCCGAGCTGCATCCCGAAAAGGGATCCGTGAGCCTGGGCGCGGGCCTCGGCTTCCTGCACAAGGTCGTCATCGACCAGCATTTTTCCGAGCGCCAGCGGCTCTCGCGACTCTTGTCCGTCGTCGCGCAGAACCCGTATTTGCAGGGTATCGGCATCGACGAGGATACGGCGCTCGTCGTCGAGCGGGGCGTCGGGATCGAAGTCGTGGGCGAAGGTGCCGTCACGATCGTGGACGGTCGCGCGATGTCGACGAACGTGGCGGAGATCGCCGACCACGCCACGCCGGAACTGATCGACGTGCGCCTGCACCTGCTCCCGGCCGGCAGCCGCTACGGCCTGCCCGGCGCGGACGACCGCGACGCCCGACGCATCCCGCCCCCGCTGCTCGAGTTTTTGGAAAACATCACGAAACGGAATCCGATCTCATGAACATCGCCGAACAACGCTTCCTGCACGGCCCGAACCTGTACGCACCGGGGCCCTGCCTGCTGGCCGTCGTCGACGTCGCCGGCCAGCAGAATGCCGCCGGCCTCGGCGCGCGACTGCTCGCGCTGCTGCCCGCGATGCCGGCCGAAGCGGCGGCCCGCATGTCGGATTGCCAGGCCGGGCATGAAGCCCTCGAAGCCGTCGCGATGGAATTGCAGCGACTCGCCGGCGCACCCGGGCCGTTCAGCCTGACGCGGATCGATCCCGCCCGCCCGCAGCGCGCCCGCATCGTGTGCGGCTACACGATCGAACAGGTGGCCGGGCAAGCGCTCTGCACGGCGGCCGCGCTGATCGCCGCGTGCGCCCATCACGAAGCGTTCGACCTGGACGCCGCGTTGGCCGACCTGCGCGACACGGCCCGCCGCCACGCCATCGGCACGAGCACGGCGGCCGTGCTGGCGGCCGCGCACCGGTGCGGCATCCCGAGCCTGCGCCTGACGGACGAAGCGAACCTGTTCCAGCTGGGCTGGGGACGCCGCCAGAAACGCCTGCAAGCCACGATCACGGGTGCCACGAACCACGTCGCCGTCGGCATCGCCAGCGACAAGCAGCTGACGAAGACCCTGCTCGACCAGGCCGGCGTCCCCGTACCGGCCGGCGCCACCGTCACCACGCTGGATGCCGCGCTGCGTACGGCACGCCGGCTCGGCGGGCCCGTCACCGTCAAGCCCCTGGATGCGAACCAGGGCAAGGGCGTGACGGTCGCGTGCGCGACACAAGACGAAATCGCGCGCGCATTCGATTTCGCCCGCAAATACGGCGACCGCGTCATCGTCGAAGAACACCTGCAAGGCCGCGACTACCGCGTGCTCGTCACGGGCCGCAAGATCGCGGCCGCGTCGTGGCGGCGCCCGCCGCACGTGACGGGCGACGGCGTCTCCACCGTGCGCGCACTCGTGGACGTCGAGAACAGCAACCCCGCACGCGGCGACGGCCACGCGAACATCCTCACGAAGATTCCGCTGGACGACCTCGCGCTGCAGGTGCTGGCGCAACAGGGCCTGGACCTCGATGCAGTGCCGGAGACCGGCCGCCAGGTCGACCTGCGCGGCAACGCCAACCTGTCGACGGGCGGCACGGCGGAAGACGTGACGGACCTGCTGCCGGCCGACACGCGCGACATCTGCATCCGCGCCGCGCGCACGATCGGCCTGGACGTCGCCGGCATCGACATCGTCTGCGACGACATCGCCCGGCCGCTGTGCGCACAGCATGGCGGCATCATCGAAGTCAACGCGGCGCCCGGCATCCGCATGCACCAGTACCCGAGCCGCGGCGCGCCGCGCGACGCCGGCGCCGCCATCGTCGACGCGCTGTTCGGCGACGACGACGGCCGCATCCCCGTCGTCGCCGTGACGGGCACGAACGGCAAGACGACGACGAGCCTCCTGGTCGCGCACGCGGCGCGGCTGGCGGGCTTCTCGTCGGGCGTGACGACGACCGAAGGCGCATACATCGGCGGCGAACGCATCGTCAAGGGCGATTGCACGGGCTACCGTTCGGCACGCGCGGTGCTCGCGGCGCCGGACGTCGACTTCGCCGTGCTGGAGACGGCGCGCGGCAGCCTCCTCGAGCACGGCCTCCCGTTCGACTGGTGCGACGTCGCCGTCGTGCTGAACGTCACGGCAGACCACCTGGGCAGCGACGGCATCGACACGGTCGAGGACCTCGCGCGCCTCAAGTTCGTCATCGCCGAACGCGCCCGCCGCACCGTCGTCCTGAACTCGGAGGACGACCATTGCGTCGCGATGTCCGCCGAGCTGGCGCGCAGCGTGGAAATCCTGTACTTCGCGCTGGACCCCGACAATCCCGTGCTGCTGCGGCACCTGGAACGGGGCGGCCGCGGCGCCTATCTGGAAGACAGCACGATCGTGCTCGCGAACGGCGCGCGCCACGACGCGCTGCTGGACGTGCGCACGATGCCGTGCACCATGCAGGGCGCGGCGCGCTACAACATCGCCAACGGCCTGGCCGCCGCCGCCGCGCTGGCCGCGTGCGGGTTCGCCAACCAGGAGATCGCCACGGGCCTGCGCACGTTCGTCTCCGACTGGAAGCACAACCCGCTGCGCTCGAACGTGTTCGACGTCGACGGCGTGACCGTCATCTTCGACCATGGCCACAACACGGCCGCCTACGCCGCGCTGGCCGAGGCGGCGCGCGCGCTGACGCCGGGCCGCCTCGTCGGCGTCGTCGCGGCGCCGGGCGACCGCCGCGACGAAGACCTCGTCGCCATCGGCGAGACGTGCGCGGCGGGCTTCGACGACCTCGTCGTGTACGAAACGGAAAATCGCGGCCGCGCCGACGGCGAAGTGGCTGCGCTGCTCGTGCAGGGCGCGGGCCTGGGCAAATTCGAGGCCGACCGGCTGCGGGTCGAGCTGGACGTGCACGAGGCCATCCGCGCGGGACTCGCGCGCTGCGCGCCGGGCGACGTCCTCGTGTTCGGGTGCGGGTCGTCGATCACGGAGTTGACGGACGCGATCCGGCCCACGTCGCCGGCGACGGCCAGCAGGATCGAGGCGGAGGCCGTGTAGGCGCCTTCCCGTGACGCATCACGGTAAACACACGGCCTGGCTCCCCGCCAGGCGCGTATTGACTCGTTTTCACATGTCAGCTATTGTTGACACATGAAAGATCGGCCGAAACATCTCACCGGAGACGAGCTGCTGGCGATGCTGGCGGCGCTGTCCAATCCGCATCGGCTGCGCATCATTGCCGCGTTGCGGGTCGGCGGGCGCAACTACATCAGCCAGCTGGCGCGCGAACTGGGCATCAGCCGTCCGCTGCTGCATCTGCACGTGCAGAAGTTGCAGGACGCGGGCCTCGTCGTCAGCCGGATGGAAGTCTCGGCCGACGGCAAGGCCCTGAACTACATCGAGGTCGCCGATTTCGAGTACGCGCTGACGCCGGACCTGATCGCCGCGGCGGCCGCATCCCTGGGCAACGACCACAACGACTAGAGGACAACATGGAAGAGCACGTATATCTGATCACACTCGCCGCCGTCTTCGGCACAGTCATCGTCGTATTCGGCATGCGCGCCTTCGCCACCGTGCAGCAGGCGAAGCTGCGCAGCGCCGCACACACCGAGACGGCTGCCGCGCTGGCGGCCATCCAGTCCACGCTCGCCGACATGCAGGTGCGGCTGGCCTCCGTCGAGAAAATGCTGAAGGACGTCGGATGAGCCGCCGCCCGGATTTGCCGGCGGCGCCGGCCATGCCCCCTGTCCAACGCTATGCCCGCGTGGCCGGCGTGCTCTACCTGATCATCATCGTCATCGGCCTGGCGAGCGAAGCGCTGATCCGCGGACGGCTGATCGTGGACGGCGACCCCGACGCGACGGCGCAGCACATCCTGGGCGCGCAATTCCTCTGGCGCCTCGGCATTGCGGGCGAAGACGTGTTGCTGATCTGCGCGGTCGGGCTCACGGCACTGTGGTATGTGCTGCTGCGCCCCGTCGACAGGCGACTCACGCAGCTCGCGATCGCGTTCGCGTTCATGTCGCTGGCGGTGGAAAGCGTGGGCGCCCTGCACCTGCACGCGGTACTCACGCCGCTGCTGGGCGGCGCGTACCTGCAATCGGCCGATCCGGCCCTGCTGCACGTGCTGGCCTACCAGTCCGTCGTCGCCCATGCGCACGCGTTCGGCCTGGCGCTGATCTTCTTCGGCGTGGAGTGCCTGTTGATCGGCCACCTGATCCGCCGCTCCGGGTTCTTCCCCGCCACGATTGGCGTCCTGATGCAGCTTGCGGGCCTGTGCTACCTCGTCAACAGCTTCAGCATGATCCTGTCGCCCGCGCTGCAAAGCGTGCTGTTCCCGTTCATCCTGCTGCCGTCCCTGGTCGGCGAGAGCACGTTCTGTCTGTGGCTGCTGATCAAGGGCGTCGACGTGGCGGCGTGGACGCGCCGGACGAACGCCGTGCGCAGCGAGGTGACGCCATGATCAAATCGCTCTTCACGGGCAACGCCGCCCGTTACGACGGCATCGCGCCGATCAACATCTACCTGATGCGCCTGATCTACGGACTGATGCTCGTCTTTCTCGGCAAGGATTCCTGGACGACCCTCCTCACGCACCAGGGCGACTGGGCGCCATTCGATGCGCTGGCCTGGAGCGTGTGGGCCGCGTTCGCGTCGTTCGGCCTGCTCGGCATCCTGCAGCCCGTGCGGATGCTGCCGATCCTGCTGCTGGAGATCCTTTACAAGATCATCTGGCTGGTCGTCGTCGCGTACCCGCTGTGGGCACACGATCGGCTGACCGGCTCCCCGGCCGAAGGCATGACGTTCGCCTTCGCGTGGGTCCTGCTGCCGATCGTCGCGGTGCCGTGGCGCTACGTCGTCCGCACCTTCCCGCTCGGGCGGGCTTCAACCGCGGCCTGACGCCGTCAGCTGACCTGCGCCGCGATCCGGGCGGCGCTTTCCGGATCGGTCACGCGGATCGCTTCCACGAACACGTCCAGCGACGAGCCGCACGCGAACACGAGCACGTCCCCGCGCCGGCACAGCGACAAGCCCAGGCGGATCGCGGCGCCCGCGTCCAGTTCGCGGTGCAGGGTGTCCGTCTTGCCGACGACGTCTTCCGCGCCTTGCAGGATCAGGTCGACGGCCCCGCCATACGCCCGCCCGCGGCTGGACGATTCGTACACGACCAGCTCGTCGAAGCGGCCCGCGCACACGCGCCCGACCTCGAGGAGATCTTCGTCGCGGCGGTCGCCCGGTGCCGTCACGATGCCCACCAGCTGGCCGGGCAGCAGCGAGCGGGCCATCTCGGCCAGTGCCGCGTACGCGGCGGGGTTGTGCGCGTAGTCGACGATCACGGTCACGCCGCGCACATCGAACACATTGGTGCGCAGCGGGTTCGTCTTGCCGTCGCTGACGAACGTCGACAGCCCCGTCGCGATCTGCAGGTTCGACATGCCCGCAGCCATCAGTGCGGCCGTGGCGGCCAGGCCGTTCGCGATGTTGTAGCGCGCGCGCCCGTCGAACGCGATCGGCATCGCTTCCACGCGCAGCAATTCCTGGTGATAGGTGGCGTCGGCGACGACGATCGCATTATCCTGGAAGTAGACGGCGCGGCCGCCCTCTTCCAGATGGCGCAGCAGCACGGGGTTGTCCGCCTCCATCGAGAAATACACGATCTCCACGTCCGGGTGCACGCGGCGCGCCATCGCCACGCACAGCGGGTCTTCCGCGTTCAGCACGACGGCGCGGCTGGCCGACAGCGGCACGACGGCCTTCACCTGCGCGAGGTCTTCGATCGTGTCGACGCCGTCCAGGCCCAGGTGGTCGGGCGACACGTTCAACACCATGCCGATGTCGCAGCGGTCGAACGCGAGGCCCCGCTTGAGGATGCCGCCGCGCGCCGTTTCAAGGATGGCGAATTCCACGTCCGGCGACGCCAGCACCGTGCGCGCCGACCAGTAGCCCGTGCAATCGCCCTTCGTGACTTCCTTGCCCGCGATGGTGACGCCATGCGTCGACGTCACGCCGGTGACGCGCCCGGCGAGGCGCACCGCATGCGCCATCAGCAACGTGGTGGTCGTCTTGCCGTTCGTGCCCGTGCACGCGATCAGGGGGATGCGCCCGTCCGAGCCGCCCATCAAGCCGTCGACGATGGCGTCGCCCGCGGCGCGCGACGCGCCGATGGCGGGGGCCGCGCTCACGCCGACGATGGCGCCGCCCTGGTCGGCCAACGGGACGGCGATGTCGCGGCACACGATGTCGATGCCGGCGACGTCGAGGCCGATTTTCGCGGCGGCGCGCACGCACAGGCGGCGCGTGGACTCCGGCAGCAGGTCCGTCACGTCGCCATCGGCGCCGTCGGTGCGCTGCCGCAGCGTGGCCTCGACGACCTTGCGGCCGGCAACGAGCACGCGGTATTGCTGGCCTTCGACGTGACGCTCGACGACGACTTGGCGGCCGAACGTGCGCGCGTGCGCGTACGCGTGCTCGATCTCGGCGTCCGTGCGGCAGGCGGCCGTCACGCCGTCGGCCTGCTCCGCGTCGAGGGGCTTCACCGTCACGGGCGTGCCCAGGTTGCGGGCGACGCGCAGCGCCTCGTCGACCGCCGTGACGGTCTCGCCCGCCGGCACGGGGATGCCCGCTTCGTCCAGCAGCCGCCGCGTGAGCTGGCGGTCGCCGGCGATGCGAACGGCGATTGTGGCCGTGTCGCCCGTGAGCGTCGCCTGGATGCGTTTCTGCTTCACGCCCCATCCGAGCTGGAACAGGTTGGCATCTTCCGTAATGCGCTGGACGGGAATATTCCGCTCGTGCGCGGCCACGAGCACGGCGGCCGTGTTCGCGTCGACGGCGTAGTGGTCCGCGAGGTCGCGCAATTCATCCAGCCGGGGCGCCAGGTCGAACGGACGGCCGTGCGCGAGCGCGTCGACGATGTCCACGGCGAGCGCGAACGCCGGCTGCGCCACCTTTTCCAGCAGATAGGCGCAGACGATGCGGTACTGGCCGGGGCTGCCCGTCACGGGGCGCGTGCGGCCGAATGCGGCCGGCGCGCCCGCCAGGCATTGCAGGCCCAGGGTGACGTGCTCGATCACGCGCGCCAGGTACGTGCCTTCGCGCAGGCGCTGCGCGAAGCCGCCCGGCTGTCCCGTCGGCACGAGGTAGTCGGCCAGCGACGGCAGCAGGTCCAGCAAGGCGTCGTTGAAATGCGGGAGGTCGCGCGTGGAGACGCCATATAAATCGTCCAGGTCGAGCACAGACAGGATGCAGGGCGTGGCGGCGTGGATGTTCGGTCCGCGCAGGAAGCGTTGTTCGAGTATGTGCACTGGAGTCTCTCGTTCGGACGGGTTGCTTGTCATCGCGGCGCGCGCAGGTGGCGCGCCGCTGGGTCTTGCTACGCGTCGAGCAGGCGCGAATACATCCGCGTGGCCATCAGCCCGATCGCCGTATGATGCACGGAAGGCGACATCAGGCGCGCCAGCATGGCCATCGCCTCAACCTTGCCGGCCGCATTCGCCACGCGCTCTTCCAGCTGGTGCAGTTCCGTGTCGCCACCGGCGCCCGCGGGCCGGCGCCGGATCAGGCCCCGCTCCGGGTAGCCGCTGCGGGGCGCATGCTGCGTGAGGCTGTCGAGCGCGCGCTGCCGCGCGCGGTGGCTAAGCACGCGGTCCGTGCGCGCCGTCGCACCGGCGTCGCGGGGCGTCATGATCCAGTCGCGCAACACCTGCTGCTCGTAGCTGGAAAACACGCCGAACATCTCGGCACGCTCGCCCTGGATCAGGCGCCAGAAGCGGCTGTGCTCAACGTCTGCGCCGCGCTGGATCCAGCCCGCGTCTTCCAGCGCCGTGAGGAATGCGGGGATCTGTGTCGCATCCGCGAGCCAGTCGTTGACGGAGCGGCCGGCCACGCGGCAGTAATCGGAATGCATGTTCCTGCCGATGGCCGCCTTCGCGGTGAGGATCTCGACCAGTTCCGCCTCCAGGTCAAAGGCGCCGATGACGGACGTCGTGCACGCACCGAGATCGTTCAGGCGGTAGCCGTCCAGCACGCGCGCGAAGAACGCGGCGGGATCGCCGGATTGCGCCATCAGGTGTGCCAACGCCTGCACGGCCTTGTGCGCGTGGCCGCTGCCCGCGTTGTCGACCGTGACGTGCAAGGTGAAGTAATACGGGTCGATCCCGAGTTCGTTCAATTCGTAAGCCGTGATCAGGAGGTGCAGCGGCAGCTGTTCGTAGCCGAGGTTGTAGCCCACGACCTCCGGCAGGAAGGCGTCGGCCTCATGGGCCAGCGCCAGCTGGATCGCGCCCTGCACGAAATGGTCTTCAGGGAGCGTCTCCCAATGCTCGCAGCCGTGTGTCGCGAGCAGGCGGCGGTACAGGGTGACGTGATTCTTGTCCGGCACGCCGTCGCCCAGTTCTTCGAGATAGGTCTTGATCAGCGGGTGGAAGTCGGGATGGTTCCAGCGTCCCAAGGTGCCGTACAACCAGGCGCCGTCGACGAGCTTCGTCGGCGCGACGCCCTTCAGGAAGTACAGCGCATGCGCCTTGTTCGAGAAGTAGCGGCGCGGGGCGCCGTTCTTGCGCGCCGCCAGGTACTCGCGGTACGCGATGCCGACGGCTTCGGCGCGGCCCTGGATCCAGCCTTGCAGCTGCCAGACGGCGTCCGGCAGCTCGCACGGTTCCGCGCGCGCCACCTCGATCTGCGCCCGCAGGAAGGCGGACGCAGACGCGCGGCAGCCGGCGGGGTTGTCCAGCAAGGAAAAATACAGCGCCTTGGCGGCGGGCACCTGGGCGGGACGGGCCGCGCGCGCCGCCGCGCATGCGTGGCCGTCATCGACGAACGTGGAAGTCATGAGAATCTTTTGGTAACGATGCTGCCCCGATTATGCGGACCCGGCGTTGCGGGCGTAATCGGTACGATTCCCTCGACGATGTCGGACAGGGATTACAAAAAATATATCGATCGTAAACGACGAGCGGCGCCGCAGCGCCGCCATGCGACCGGACGGCGGGCGCCGTCCGGAGGGAACCGCTTACGACTGGGTGACGCCGTTCAGGGCCGAACGGGCGCGCGCATAGCCGAAGTACACGATCAGGCCCAGCACGAGCCAGATGACGAAGGCCATCCACGTGATCGCGGACAGGAACGACATCAGCGCGAGGCAGAACACGACGGCGATGCCCGGCACGATCGGCACGCCCGGGCAGCGGAACGCGCGCTTCAGGTCCGGACGCTTCTTGCGCAGCACGATCACGGCGATCGACACGAGGCAGAACGCGGCCAAGGTGCCGATGTTGACGAGTTCCGCCAGCACGTTCAGCGGCACGAACGCGGCGATGAAGCCGAACACGATGCCGACCACCCACGTGGCGAAGAACGGGGTGCCGAATTTCGGGTGCACGGTCGACAGCTTCGCCGGCAGCAGGCCGTCGCGCGACATCGCGAAGATGATGCGGGTCTGGCCATAGGCCATCACGAGGATCACGGTGGTCATGCCGAGGATGGCGCCCAGGTCGATCCAGCCGGCGAACCAGTTTTCGCCCGCGTGCTGCAGCGCCAGCGAGACGGGGTGGTCGACGCCCTTGAACATCTGGAACGGGACGATGCCCGTCATGATGGCGGCGACGATCACGTACAGGATCGTGCAGATCGTCAGCGAACCGATGATGCCGATCGGGAGGTCGCGTTCCGGACGCTTGACTTCCTCGGCGGCCGACGTCACGGCATCGAAGCCGATGAACGCGAAGAACACGACGGCGGCGGCGCTCATGACGCCCGACGCGCCGAACGGTGCGAACGGATGCCAGTTGGCCGGCGTGACGTGCTTGACGCCGACGGCAATGAACAGCAGCACGACGATCATCTTGATGACGACCATGACGTTGTTGACGCGGGCGGATTCTCGCACGCCCCACGACAGCATTGCCGTCAGCACGAGCATGATGCACGCCGCGGGCAGGTTCATGACGGTGTGCACGTTCGGCAGCGCGCCCGGCGCGGCGGACAGCGCTTCGGGGATCGTGATGCCGAAGCCGCTCAGCAGCGATTGGAAATAGCCGGACCAGCCGACGGCCACGGCCGACGTCGCGAGTCCGTACTCGAGCAGCAAGTCCCAGCCGATCATCCAGGCCACGAGTTCGCCCAGCACAGCATAGCTGTAGGTGTAGATCGAACCGGCGATCGGCACGGTCGACGCGAACTCCGCGTAGCACATGGCCGCGAAGCCGCAGGCGATGGCGGCGACGATGAACGACAGCGTCAACGCCGGACCGGCCGTCAACGCGCCGGTGCCGGTCAGCACAAAGATACCGGTGCCGACGATCGCCCCGATGCCCATGAGGATGAGGTCGGTTGGCCCCAGCACTTTCTTCAGCCCGCCCGGGGTACGGGAGGCTGCGACCATGTTGTCGAGATTCTTGGTTCTGAAAAGACTCACTGCTTTCTCCAATCGATATGTAGATAGATCCCGGTCCCTGATTATTGTGCGCGCGACGGGCAGGCGGTAGCCTGCATACGGACGCTTGAGGCGGTCTCCTCCTGGGGCTCGGACCGGCAAAGCCGCCTGACATGCAAAATCAATGCCGATCAGGCGCTTGGCGGCGTGCCATTATCTCCATTCTGTTATCGAGAATCAAAGGAAATACTCAATATTTCAAGCCAGCGCGCATGGAAACATGCAAAATCGGCCATGAAAAATGTTACATGACTAGCGCAACGTACAGATGAGCAGCTCGGGGTCCGCATTCACCCGCAGCGGAATGGCGGAACAGCCGACGCCGCGGCTGACGAGCAGCGGCCCGTGGCCGGGCAAGTCGAAGCGGCCGTAACAGTAGAGGCGCGAAAACCGGCCCTTCGGCCGGAACAGCGGTACGCCGTCGGGCCGCGCGATCTGGCCGCCGTGGGTGTGACCGGCGAAGCCGACGTCGAAGCGCTCGCCCCCGACGTGGCGCAACCCGTCCGGCGAATGCATCAGATAGATGCGCACATCGCCCGCGCCGGCGAACGCATCCGGCCCGGACGGACGGCCCAGCCATGGATCGTCGATGCCGCACACGCTGACGTGGCCGAACGGCGCCGGCAGCGCCACGCTGCGGTTCACGAGCACCTGCACGCCGGTCGCGCGCAAGGCGTCTTCGATCACGCCGCGGCCGTTCCAGATATCGTGGTTGCCGATCACCGCATAGACGCCCAGCGGCGCCCGCAGCCCGGCGAGAAAAGGCTTCAGTTGCGCGACGTTGTCGGCGCAGAAGGAGACGTAATCGCCGCCCAGCAGCAGCACGTCCGGTGCCTCCTCGCGTACGCACCTGAGCAGGTCGTCGTACACGACCGAGGGCGTGGTGGGCCCGGCGTGGAAATCGGACGCGAAGCCGATCCGCAGCGGCTGTGCCGGGCGCCGCTCGGGCCCCAGGTCGACGACCTGACGCGTCACCCGCACGGTGCCCGTGCCGCCGAGACGGTAGCTCAAGTCGGCCACCGCCCCGTTCGACAGCACGGCATTCAGGATCCGTTCGGTGAGGTGACGGAAGGGACGGTGATGCTTGGACATGCGAAGGCCGGAAAACTAGCGGAATCGCACTGTACACGAAAGCGCCACTCCCGGTGCACTGGTGCAATCGGCCCCGCCACGGTAACATTGCCTTTTGCGCCAGGACCACCCATGCTGACACCCGACCAGTTCTTCGCCTTCCTCGCCGCCGCCATCCTGCTTACCCTGTCGCCCGGACCGGACAACATGATGGTGCTGAGCGTGGGTGTCTCGAAAGGCCGCGCGCGCGGCGTCGCGTTCGGACTCGGCTGCGCGTTCGGCTGCCTGTCGCACACGCTGCTGGCCGTCGTGGGCGTTTCCGCGCTGATCGCCGCGTCGCCACTCGCGTTCACCACGTTGAAGGTCTGCGGCGGCCTGTACCTCGCGTGGATGGGCTGGCACGCGATCCGCAGCCGCGGCGGCGCCCGCATCGACACGGCCGGCGCCTCGGCCGCGCCGGCCCGTACCTTGTTCGTCAAGGGACTCGTCGCCAACGCCATCAATCCGAAGGTCGCGCTGTTCTTCCTGTCGTTCCTGCCGCAATTCGTCGTCGCCCAGCGCGGCGACGCCAACCTGCAGACGGCGCTGCTGGGCCTCACGTTCACGGCGCAGGCCATCGTCCTGTTCGGCCTGCTGGGCTTCTTTTCGGGCGCCATCGGGCAATGGCTGGCGCGCCGTCCGAAGGCCGGCCAATGGCTCGACCGCGCCGCCGGCGCCATCTTCATCGCGCTGGGGCTGCGGTTGATCGTCGCCCGCTAAAAAATTTCTTCTGCGAAATTTGGCCGGGCACGGCATTTTTTGCTACATTGGCGGTTTTGCCGCCGGCCGCGAATGCGCGATTCCACTCTGTTCAAGCAACTGACTTCCAGCTCGATCGTCACCGGCTGCTGCGTACTCGGTCTGCTGTATTTCGGGCGCGACGTCCTCGAACCGCTCGCGCTGGCGGTCATCCTCAGCCTCGTCATCGCCCCGCTGATCCGCACCCTGCGCCGCATCGGCCTGGGCCAGGCACCCGCGACGATGCTGTCCGTCCTGATGGTCGGCACGTGTATCGTGGGCCTGGGCATCGTCCTCGCGTTCCAGCTCGTCGCAGTGACGGCCGACCTGCCGAAATACCGCGCCGCGATCCGCACGAAGGTCTCAGCCGTGCGTGAACTGACGGAGCGGCCGTTCGCCCGGATCGAGGCCGAGATCAGCGCGGTACAGCCGCAGGAACGGGGCATCATCAGCGGCCGGCGCGGCATGACGACTGTCACGGTCAGCCCGACGCAGCCGCTCCCGGTCGAGATCCGCCAGCCGCGTCCGACGACGCGCGACTCGCTTGCGCGCCTGTTCGCGATGGCCTGGGGCCCGCTGGGCGAGGTGGGCCTCGTGCTCGTGCTGCTCGTCTTCATCTCGCTCGAGCATGAATCGCTGCGCGACCGCCTGATCCGCCTCGCCGGCCAGACGGAAATCAACCGCACGATCCGCACCCTGGGCGACGCGGCGCAGGGCGTGTCGCGCTTCTTCCTGTCGCAGTTCACCGTCAACCTGACGTTCGGCACACTGATCGGCCTGCTGCTGTGGCTGGCCGGCGTGCCGCACGCGGGCCTGTGGGGCGCGCTCTCGGGCATGCTGCGCTTCGTGCCCTACCTGGGCGTGATGGCGGCCGGCGCCGTCATCGCCGTGTTCGTTGCCGCGATCGACCCCGGCTGGGAGCTCGCGCTATCGTGCATCGCGCTGTTCGTCGCGCTCGAACTGTTCGTCGCGAATGTCGTCGAGCCGAAGGTCTACGGGCACAGCTCGGGCCTGTCGCCGCTCGCCATCATCATCTCGGCCGTGTTCTGGGGCGCCATGTGGGGCCCCGTCGGCCTGCTGCTCTCGACGCCGCTCACGCTGTGCTTCGTCGTGGCCGGCCGGCACGTGCGTGGGCTGGAACCGGTGACGATCCTGCTGGGCGACGCCCCCAACGTCTCCGGCGCCCAGCGCCTGTACCAACGCCTGCTGACGGCGGACAGCGACACGATCGTGCGCGATGCCCTCGCCTATCTGCGCCGCGCCAGCTTCGCGCGCTATTGCGACAAGGTGCTGCTGCCGGGCCTCGCGCTCGCCGGCGCCGACATGCGCGCCGGCCGCATCGACGCGGGCCAGATGGAGACGATGCGCGCCGCCATGGGCCGCGTGGCCGCCACGTTGAATCCGGACGGCCGCACCCCCGCGCGCACGCGGCGCCGGCGCGACGTCTCGCTGCTGGACGCGAACCTCGGGGCGTACCTCCGCCAGATGCGCGAGACGCGGCAGGGCCGCTGGCAAGGTTCGCTGGACGTGCCCGCGCACTCCGTCGTGCTGTGCGCCGCGCTCGCCGTCGAACGCGACGAGCTGCTCAGCGAGCTGCTCGTCTCGGCGCTGCGCGAAGCGAACGTCGACGCGCGCAGCACCCTGCTCGGCTCGGCCGACCGGCCAGGCCCGGAAAAGGCGGAGCTGATTTCGAACGTGATCCTGCCCTATCCCGTCGAGGAGCGGCTGGGCGACTGGATGAACGCGACGGCGGAACTGCGCACGCATTTGCCGGACGCGTTGCTTGCCACGATCAAGCTGCCGTTCGACCTGTCGTCCGTGCCGCAGCCGACCGTGGAAGAGCACGTGGACATCGTCCTGCGCTCATTCGAGGAAGCGCTGGCGTTCGTCGCACCGGAGCGGGCGCCGCGGGGATGAGTCGCGCGGCCGCATCGCGCGCCTCCTGTCAACCGGGCTTGTCAAAAATAGTTGCCAGACATGCCCCAAAGCCCTTCCCTACAGTTGCACTCTCGCTATAATGTTGCTGAAAATCACATTGTCGCTCATGGGTGGCTACTATTCCTTCTGAAGTCAACACGGCACCGGACGTCCAGCGCGAACGCCGCCAACCCGCACATTACGAGTTCCGCGCCCGCCTCGGCGAAGGCGGCTTCGGCGCGGTCCACGAAGCGTGGGACACGCGGTTGCAGCGGCGCGTCGCGATCAAGACGATCCGCCACGGCGGCTCGGCCGGCGCCGACCTCGTGCGCGAGGCGCGCCTCGCCGCATCGCTGCGCCACACCGCATTCGTCACCGTGCATGCCGTCGAGGACGACAGCGATGGCCAGTTCATCGTCATGGAACTGGTCGATGGCCGTACGCTGAAGCAGATCCTGCAGGACGGTCCCGTACCGCTCGCCACCGCGCTCGACTGGGTCCGCCAGGTCGCCGATGCGATGCGCGACGCGCACGCGTCCGGCCTCGTGCACGGCGACATCAAGCCGTCGAACCTGATGGTCGAAGCCGACGCCCGCGTGCGCATCCTCGACTTCGGTCTCGCGCTGCGCCACGACGCGCTCGCCACGGAAACCGTATCGCTGGGCACGGCGACGTCGGGCAGCGACGCCGATCCCCAAGGCACGATCGCCTACATGGCCCCGGAACGGCTGCAGGGCGCGACGCCGGACCCGCGCTCCGACGTGTACGCGCTCGGCGTCATCCTGTACGAACTCGCAGGCGGCACGCGGCCGTTCGCGACCTTGCACGGCCTGGCGCTCGCCGCCGCCCTCGTGCAGACGTCGTCCGACGGATGGGATTATCCCGACACCCTCGATACCTCGCTGATCGCGCTGATCCGGGCGATGACGGCGCGCCAGCCGGAACAACGGCTGGGAAGCATGGACGAGGTCGTGAAGCGCCTCGCCGACCTGGGCGGCAAGCCTGCACGGACCGCACCGGCCGCGGTAGCCCGCGCCGCGCCGCGCCGCGCGCCGTCCCGCCGGGTGACCCGCATCGGCGCCATCGTGGCTGTCGGCGCCGCGCTGGCCGCTGGCACGTGGTGGGGCATCGGGCCCCGGCTGGGCACGTTCGCCGCGAGCATCGCCCCGTATTCCGAAGCGCTCGACATGGAACAGGGCCTCGCCGACGTGAAACTGTTCGACCGTCCCGGCAGTCTCGAAACGGCCGAACGTCACTTCGACCGCATCCTGAAACATAGTCCGGACAATGCGGCCGCCGCGGCCGGCATGTCGCTCGTCCACGCGTTCCGCTACGGCAGCGATCGCCAGGACGACACGTGGTTGCGCAAGGCCGACGCGGATGCGCAGCAGGCGTTGAACCTGAACGATCAATTGGCACTGGCACATATCGCACGCGGCTGGGTGCGCGATTTCCAGGGCAAGCGCGACGATGCCCTCGCCGCGCACGAGCGGGCGCTGCGCCTCGATCCTGCGAATTTCTTCGCGTGGTATGGCAAGGTCGAAGCGCTGCGCCACGCGCGCCGTTACGCCGAAGCCCGCG
Organism: Massilia pinisoli; assembly: GCF_024753285.1. Taxonomy (GTDB): domain Bacteria; phylum Pseudomonadota; class Gammaproteobacteria; order Burkholderiales; family Burkholderiaceae_D; genus Telluria; species Telluria pinisoli. Next base: position 469,456 of record NZ_JANUGW010000001.1, read on the forward strand.
CCGCCATCGCCGAAGCGATGCGCCGGTTCCCGCGCGAGCGCGTCTTCACCGATGCGCTCGGCGTCGTGAACTACGAACAGCACGACGACGCGGCCGCCGAGGAGGCGTTCCGCCGCAGTATCGCGCTGCAGCCCGATGCCGTGACGGCCTATTCCAACCTGACGGCCGTGTTGATGCGCCAAAACCGTGTCGACGAGGCGCTGCGCGTGCTGCAGCAAGGACTGCAGGTGCGCCCGAGTGCCAAACTGTACGGCAACCTCGGCAACATCCTGTTCGTGCGCGGCGACTACGTGGGCGCGGCCGACGCGTTCGAAAATGCCGTGTCGCCGGTCCGCGGGGCACCGGGCTCCTATCTGAACTGGGCCAACCTGGCCGACACGCTGCTGTGGATCCCCGGCCGTGGTGAAGAAGCGCGGCAAGCCTACGACAAGGCGCGGCGCCTGCTGGCGGAACGCCTGGAGCGGTCGCCGAGCGACGTCGTCCTCATTTCGCGCATGGGCTTGTACGCCGCCCGCTCCGGCCACCCCGACGAAGCGCGGGCATTGATGGGGCGCGCACTGACGCTGGCGCCCGCCACGGCCGACGTCCAGTTCCGCGCCGGCCTCGCATACGAACTGCTGGGCGACCGCAAGCTGGCGCTCGCGGCGGTCGCCGCCGCCCTCCGTCTCGGCTACCCGGCCAAATACGTGGAAGCCGAACCCGACCTCGTAGCGCTGCGCCGCGACCCGGCCTATCACGCTGACTGATCTCGACTCACCCCACCGATCGCAGTTCAACCGAAAGGAGCATCATGCCGCAGCAAACGCATCAACTCGTCGTCACCTATGTGCAAGGCCAGACGCTGGCGACCTGGAGCCTGGACGGCGTCCCGCATCAGGACGGCGACAAGTTCCTGGTCAAGCAAGGCGACAAGGTCAGTTTCCAGTTCTCCGGCCCCGGCGACATCGCGGAATGCGTGCTGATCAGCGGTGTGATGGCAACCAGCAGCCGCAACAGCTCCCCGTTCACGGAAGGCAATCGCATCAACCTCAAGGCCAATTCGACGGTGCACGTGGGCCAGGATCTCGGCACGTGGGGATTCACGGTGTCGTTCTCCGCGCATGACGGCGGCGGCACGAGCTCCTTCTACTACCTGCCGGACCCGGAGATGCAAGTCGACACGATGTGAACGGCCGCTGATCCGGCACGTTACAGCGGCGCCACCCTGTCCAGGGCCAGGCGCCGGATCTCCCGCCGCAGCGACTCGGTCGGCGTCCTGAGCGACGCCGCGCAGCGCCCGACGTCGCCGTCGCACGCGGCGAGCGCACGTTCGATCTCCTCGGGCGGAATCCGTTCGGCCCAGCGGATCTCTCGGTGCCCGTCGAGCAGCTTGTACATGGTCGGACGCGAGATCCCGAGCGTGCGGGCGGCCGCCTGGATATTCCAATCGTTGCCGGCCATGGCATCGAGGACGTCGGCATCGGAGAGCGCCGACGGCTTGCGGCGCGGTGCGTCCGGCGCGGACGGGACAGCTGCAGGCGCCGGGGCCGCCATCACCGGAGGCGCGACGTCGGCGGCCGGCATCAGGCGGGCCGCGCTGCCCGCCGGCGCCGGCGTCAGCCGCACCAGTTGTTCCAACTGGGGCGTACCACCATGCTGCACGAGCAGCGCCGCACGCCGCAGCGCGTGGCCCAGCTGGCGAATGTTGCCGGGCCAGTCGAAGCAGGCGATTTCCACCACGAGTTCCACCGGCAATGTCGGCTCGGCGCCATACGCCTTCAGCAGATGCGCGATCAGGACACCGATGTCTTCGCGGCGCGCGCGCAGCGGCGGCAGCTGGATCGCGAACCCTTCCAGCCGCCGCAGCAGGGCCTGATTGAATGCGGCCAGGTCCAGGTCCTGGTCGGTGGCCGCGATGAGGCGCGCGCTCGTCTTGCGGTCCTGGCTCGCGCCCAGCGGCCGGTAGTCGCCGCCTTCCAGCACGCGCAGCAACATCGGCTGCACGCTCGCGGGCGCATTGCCGATCTCGTCCAGGAACAACGTGGCGCCGTCCGCTTCCGCAAACAGGCCCCGGCGCTCCTGCGCGCCCGTGTACGCGCCGCGCGTGGCGCCGAACAACTCGGCCGCCGCCAGCGATTCGTTCAATGCCGCCATGTTGACGGCCACCAGCCGCGTCTGCGCGCGCTGGCCCAGCGCGTGGATGGCGCGCGCGGCGATCTCCTTGCCGGTGCCCGTCTCGCCCAGCAGCAGCACGGGGATGTCGGTCGGGGCCACCATGCGGATCTGGTCGCGCAGGCTGATCGCCGCCGCGCCCACGCCGACGAGGCCCGGCACGGGATTGTGCTTCGGCAGGCAGGTCATCCAGTGCAGACACAGGACGACGGCGCGGCCCAACGTCAGCACCTGGCCATGCGCGACGTCGGCCGCACCCAGCCTTACCTGGCCCGTCGCCGCGCGGCCGTTCAGCTCGACCGGCATGCGCGTCGCCGGCAAGTGCAACAAAACGACCTCGCCGTCGCGCACGATCCGCACGGGGTCGCGCGAAATCGTGCCGTGGCCCAGCGGCAGTCCCGCTTCGCCGGGCCGGTAGAACAGGGGCGCGTAGCGGTTCACCTCCAACACCCCGGGATCGCCGACGAATTGTTCGCCGATGCGGGCCGGGTCCGGATGCCAGAGGATCGTCAGCGCGAGCAGAGGCCGCCCCGGGAGGCCCTGCGCGGACAGCTGCAACGTCTGTGTGTATTCGGTGGAATCGCTCATGCGGTAAAGTCGGGAAGCACGTCGGACGCTTTACATGTAAAGGACATGGCAATTTTACACGTAGAAATAGCAAAACAGGCCAAGATGACCTTGCACCAGGCCCATCCGATGCGTCCGCGGGTGATTTTCGCCATGGCACGGCGTTTGCAATGACATGGTTGCCGCCAGCCGGGCGGCGCCACTTTGCGAACGTGCCATGACATTCAACTGCGCCTCCTCGTCCATCCCGCCATTCGATGCCCGCGTCCTGCTCGACGTGCACAATCTGAAAGCCCTGCGCCACCGCCGCGGCGGACGCGAGGCCCTGTCGGAACAGTTCCAGGAACGCCGCCAATGCCTGACGCGTGCCGCGATCAAGCGGGCCGAGTCCGGCAAGCCGGTGCCGTACCGCACCGTACGTCACCTGGCTGCGTTCTACGGCATCGGCGTCGAGTCGCTGATCGAGATGGCGCCGCCGCGCCGGACCGCCCAGGCACGCGGCGCGGAGGAGGCCTCGGACGTCGAGCGGCTGCAATGCCGCGCCGTCATCGATGCCGTCCACGTCAGCGGCCGGGGCAGGCTGATCGACGTACAGGGACAGGCTGGCTCCGGCAAGTCGAGCCTGCTTGCATTCGGCGCCCGCGACGCGCGCGCGCGCGGCTATGCCTGCGTGCTGCTCGACGGCGGCACCGCCGGGCAAGCGGTCGCGCACACGGCCGCGGACCTGATGCTGGCCCTGCTCGGCCTGGCACGGGACGACGACGCGGCGCCGCTGGCCGACCGTGTGCGCACCCGCTGCGCCGACCTGGCGCTGCCGGCCATCCACGCCGACGCGTGCGCGAGCCTCGTCGACACGGCGCCGGACTGGCCGCTGCCGACGACCCAGCTGCTGCAGACGGCCGCGCTGTGCGCGCTGATCCAGTGCCGCGCCGCGAACGGACCGCTGCTCGTCAGCATCGACGACCTCCAGAACGCGGACTGGCAGCTCGCCATGATCCTGAACGTGGCCGTGCCGGCGACGCTGGACTATCCCGTGCTGTGGATGTTCGCCACCCGCCTCGAGCCGGGCCCCATGCGCCGGCCGCTCGGCGTCCGCATGGACGCGCTCGCCCGCACCACGCTGCACCTGACGCCGCCACCCGCACGCGCGGATCGTGCCGACGTGGGCGGCGTACACCGCCTCAGCCGCGCGGGCGCCTAACGCGGCGACGGGAGCGCCGGACCGTCCGGGTCGTCCGGGCCGTCCACGTTCGACACGTGGTCGCGGAACAGCGTAGGCAGCATCGCCAGCACGAGGTCGCGCCCGAGCAAGTCGGACGCGCGCACGGCGCGGGCGACCATGTCGATGTCCAGCGCCGCCAGCGCCGCCGCCGACGACGACACATGGCTCAAATGCCACGGCGCCGGGCACATCCCGGCTCGCCGGGTGCGGTAAGGCCGGAAGAAGCCGAAGCGGACGGCATGCACGTCGAGCCACGCGTGCAGGCGCGCGTACACACCGTCGGGCCTGGCTTCGTCCGGCAGCAACGTCGTCCGGTAGCCGGGCGGCTGCGCCGTGCGGTCGAAGACGTCGATGTCCGTGCCCCAATGCCGCCGCGTCGCACCGGGCAGCCCCGTCCAGGCAAGGATCGCACGCACGATGGCCTCCGGCGCCAGCACCGCATGGTCGCGCGGGTTGCCGTCGCAATCGTACAGCGTCGCCGCGCCAGCAAACTTGCGGTTCCAGTTGCGCGCCTGCGCCTCGAACGGCCGCCACGATGCGATCGGCACCATGTCGATGCCGTCGCGGCTGGCCGCCGCCCGCATGTCCAGGAAGGCGGCCGCGACCTCCGGCCGCGCAGCGAAGCGGGGCTGCGCGTACTGGCGCACGTGCGTACGAGCCCGCCCCGTCAGTTCGAGCTCGTCGAATGGCGTACCGCTCATCGTCCGCGACGCTCAGCGGACGTCGATCGCATCGACGCGGTCGGGATAGAACGCCAGGTGCTCCCGGATCGCAGCCAAGGCCGGATACGGCGACTCGTAGCTCCACGCGGCGTTCTCGCCCCGCGGCCCCGCACCGGCCACCGAGTAGTACGCGCAATCGCCCTTGTACGGGCAGTAGGTCTGGTGGTCGGTCCGCTGCAGCAGATCCATCGCGACGTCGGCGCGCGGAATGTACAGCACGGGCGGATAAGCCGCTTCGCGCAGCGCGAGGGCGCGGTGGCTGCTGGCGATCACGGCGCCGCCGGCACGCACGGTGACATGGCCGCCCGCGGGGGCGATAGTGATCGGGTGGTCGGGCCCCGGAGTCTTCATCGAAGTCGGCATGCATCTCTCCCGTCGTCAAACGATAGATGTCCATGCTAACCGATCCCGTCCCGCGCCGTACGCGCGCCGCCGAATGCATGGCGATGACCGCTAGCGGGCTGGCGACATGCGCCGGTCGGGCACGACGCGCCTGTCGTGCCCCGTCCCGCCCGCGCGCTCCAGCGCGCGCATGCGCACGCCGAGCGCCAGCAACAGCGCGCCGGTGACGAACGCATACAGGCTCACGAGCCACACGAGCGCTAGCGCCCCCGCGCCCGGCCGCGCGAACACGAACGCGCCGAACACGAACGCGCCGAACACGACGGACGCGACGCCGGCGAGCGCGAGCAACCACTCGCCCGCGATCGACTGGCGCAGCCGGACCGCGGCGAGGATGTCGAGCACGCCCACGACGAGCGCGTTCGCGCCCATGATGAGGACGAGCAGCAACGCCGTCGCGGCCGGATGATACGCGGCCACGAGCCCCGCGCCGATGCTGACGATGCCCAGGATGACGGCATCCCAGTGCATCTGCCCGGCGGTACGGTGACGGATTGCGCCGGCCAGCGACGCGATGCCGGCCAGGATCGCATACGCGGCGAACAGGCCGACGAGCGACAGCAGCGTCAGCCCGGGCCACCCGATGGCCAATACCGCGAACAGAATGCCGAGCAGGCCACGCAGGGCGGGCACCCACCATGAGCGAAAGAAAATACTTTCCATGAATTCTCCCGTGACCGACAACGCGGCCGTCCTGCGTTTGAGCGGATGGCCCGTCGAGGGTTCCTGGCGTCCGTCAGACCAAGATCAATGCGGCCCGGATCGATGGCGGTGCAGGATGCGCGCGTACAGCACGGCGTTCAGCGCCAGCACGACGCCCGCCAGCATCCATTGCATGCCGCGCGTGAGGCCGGCCGGATAGATCAGCGCCACCAAATAGTGATCCAGGAAGCCGCCCGCATAACCGGCCGTGCCGGCCAGCAGGCGCAGGCGGCCCTCCAGCGCCGTGAGCGGACAGGCGGCGTCCGTCACCTCGACGACGATGCCCCACGCGACGGCCGCCAGATGCAGCGGCACCAGCCGGCGCCGGCGCGCGACGAGCGCCGCGCCTGCCACGACGAACAGGATGAAGCCGAGGTGCAGCAGCAGCACCGCGGCGGCGAGGAAGCGATACCCCATCTCGACGACTCCATGCGGCGGAGCGTCGATGATACGGCGGACCAGCGCGTGGTGTCGACACCTGCGCACGACTGACGCATGTCAAACCAGGACGCGGGTGCGGACATAAGCTCCACCTCCATCGCCGGCAACTTCCGGCCCAACCTTGACACCCGCCGAGGAGAACGTCATGACGTACGCGATGCCAGATCCCACCATGCTGCCCCGCGCCGGTTGGCGCGGCCTCGCCTTCCGGCTTCCGGCCACCGCATTTGCCGCCCTGCTCATGCTCGCCTGCCTGCCGCCCGCGGCCACTGCGCAGGCGTCCCAGCCCGCCCGCACGGCCCGGGCCACACCCGCACAGGCCGCCCACGACGGCGACACGGCTACGCGCCGCCAGCAGGCGGCCGTCAAGCACGTCGACGATGCCGTCGGCGTCGTGCAGACCATGCATGCGGACGCAGGCATGCCGGCACTGCTGGCGCGGGCGCACGGCGTATTCATCGTACCCACCTACGGCCGCGCCGCCCTCGGCATAGGCGGTGCGGGCGGAGCCGGCGTGCTGATGATCCGGCGCCCCGACGGGACCTGGAGCAACCCCGCGTTCTTCGACATCGGCGCCATCAGCATCGGCCTGCAAGCCGGCGCCGAAGGCGGCCCCATCGCCCTCGTGCTGTTGAACGACAAAGCCGTCGACAGCTTCCGCAAGCGCAACAATTTCTCGCTCAGTGCCGATGCGGGCATCACCGTCGTCAACTTCGCGCGCATGGCCGAAGGCTCGACGGTCGGCGACGTCGTCGTCTGGTCCGGCAACAAGGGGCTGTTCGGCAGTGCCGTCACCGTGGGCATCAACGACGTCCGCTTCAACCAGCGTCTGACGGAAGCGTATGACGGCAAGCCGGTCACCGCGCAGCAGGCCCTCGACAGCACGACGACCGACGCCCGGGCGGACGCATTGCGCAAGGCGCTCGGCAGCGCGCCACTCCCTGCGGCCACCCGCACCGGCAAGGCCGCCAGCGATTAGCGGCGCGTCGGCGCGGCCACGCCCGGTGGCGGCCGCCACACGCCGGGATCGCGTCGAGCGGCACGGCAGCCCGTCGCGCCGGCACACCCGGTCGCTCATTGCCGGGCCGCGCGGCGTCCGGGCAAAAAAAAAAGACCTGCCTGTTCGATGAGGCAGGTCGAATACGGGCCGGAACATACCCGCAAGGAGATCGCTATGCCCGCATGGACCGGTCATGCTGCGGCGCCGTTCATCTGCACGCGACGACGCGCGTGAAACGGCACCGCGGTTCGCGTCTACCGACACCGGGCACAGCGAAAGTTAACGATAACAACAGTAACCGATCCGCACAAGCGTTTTCTGTCGGTCAGCGTGCCGCAGCTGCCGTCCGCGCGAGCACGAGCGGCCGCGACGTCCCCGGACCCTGAACCGATGCTTTGACATTTCGAAATACCCTGTTATGATTGTTATCGATAACTGAGACCCGATGACCGGCAACGTGACGAACGACGAGGAGACCGCAGTGTTCGACAAGACCTATTACGCAACCCACCCCGACATGATGGCGGGCGCCAGCACGGACGAGCTGCGCCGCCGCTACCTCATCGACCGGATGTTCGCGGCCGATGCCGTCGCCTTGAACTACTGCCACGACGAGCGCTTCGTCATCGGCGGCGCGGCACCGGTGTCCCGCGCGCTTGCCCTGCCCAACCACACGGAGCCCGCGTCCGCCGCCGGCCAGCCGTTCCTCGCGCGGCGCGAACTGGGCATCATCAACGTCGCCGCCGGCACCGGCCGCGTCACCGTCGACGGCCGGTCGTTCGAGCTGGCGCCGCGCGATGGCCTGTACGTGCCGATGGGCTGCGCGGACGTCGTCTTCGAATCGCTGGACGCCGCGAACCCGGCCCGTTTCTACCTCGCCTCGACACCGGCCCACGTGCGCTGCGAAGTCACGAAGATCACGCATGCAGAGGCCGTACCGCTGGAGCGCGGCAGCCCGGCCTCGTCGAACGAGAGAACGATTTTCCAATACGTGATTCCCGGCGTCTGCAAATCGGCACAGCTGCTGCTGGGTCTCACGGTGCTGAAGACGGGCAGCGTGTGGAACACGATGCCGCCGCACGTGCACGAACGCCGCTCGGAAGTCTATTTCTATTTCGACCTGCAAGACGACCAGCGCGTCTTCCACTTCATGGGCGAGCCCGACGCCGCGCGCCACATCGTCGTCGCGAACGAGCAGGCCGTCGTGTCGCCGCCGTGGTCGATCCACATGGGGTCCGGCACGGCGAACTATGCGTTCATCTGGGCGATGGGCGGCGAGAACCTCGACTACACGGACATGCACGTCCTCGACATCTGCCAGCTCAAATGAGGGACCGCATGCTCGACCTGTTCAACCTCGACGGGCGCACGGCGCTCGTGACGGGCGCCAACACGGGCCTCGGCCAGGGCATCGCGATCGCGCTGGCCGAGGCGGGCGCCGACATCGTCGCCGTCGGCCGCAGCGCCGCGACGGAGACGGGCGCGCGCGTCGCCGAAGTCGGCCGGCGCTTCCTCGATGTCCGCGCCGACCTGTCGTCGACGGCCCCCGCGCGCGCCGCCGTCGATGCCGCCATCAGCCTGAGCGGACGGCTCGACATCGTCGTCAACAATGCCGGCATCATCCGCCGCGCCGACAGCCTCGACGTCGAGGAAGCCGACTGGGATGCCGTCATCGACACGAACCTGAAATCCGTGTTCTTCCTCGCCCAAGCGGCCGCGCGCCACATGGCGGAGCGCGGTGGCGGCAAGATCATCAACATCGCGTCGCTCCTGTCGTTCCAGGGTGGCATCCGCGTACCGGCGTACGCCGCCAGCAAGAGCGCCGTAGCGGGACTGACGCGCGCACTCGCCAACGAATGGGCCGCGCGGGGCATCAACGTCAACGCCATCGCGCCTGGCTACTTCGACACGAACAACACGGCGGCGTTGCGCGCCGACCCGGTGCGCGAGCCGGCCATCCTCGCCCGCATCCCGGCCGGGCGCTGGGGCGAGCCGGGCGACCTCGCGGGCGCCGCCGTCTTCCTTGCAAGCCGCGCCAGCGACTACGTGCACGGCGTCGTGCTGCCCGTGGACGGCGGCTGGCTGGCCCGATGAGCGCCCGTCCCGACATGAGCGGCCGCATCGTCTGCTTCGGCGAAATCCTGCTGCGCCTCGCCGCGCCGCCGGGACGATTGCCGCTGCAGGTGTCCACCGACACCGCCCCGGGAGGCGCGGACACGAACGTCGCCGTCTCGCTCGCCCTGCTCGGCCACCGGACGGCCATGGTCAGCGTCCTGCCCGACAACGCGCTGGGCCGCGGCGCGCTCGCCGCGCTCGATGCCCACGCCGTCGACACGTCCGGCATCCGCCTGCGGCCGGGTCGCATGGGCCTGTACTTCCTCGCGCCCGGCGGCGCGGGCGGCACGTCGGAGATCGTCTACGACCGCGCCGGTTCCGCGTATTCGCTGGCCGAGCCGGGTGTCTACGACTGGCCCGCCCTGCTGGACGGCGCCGCGTGGCTGCACGTGTCCTGCATCGTGCCCGGCAGCGCCAACGGTCCCGCGCACGCGGTGCCGGCAGCCTTGCGCGCGGCGCGCGCCGGCGGCGTGCGCGTCGCCATCGATGCCAGCGACTGCAGCTCGTCCTGGAACGATCAGCGCCCGGGCGCCGCGGCCCCGCTGAGGGATGCGCTACGCCACGCCGACGTGTTGTTCGCCGCGCCGCACGATCTCGCCGCCGCGCTCGCGCGCCCCGAGCTGGCCGATCCCGCGCGCGACACGGACGCGGCGCGGGCCGCGTTCGCCGCATTCCCGCACCTGACCCTGCTCGCGTGGACCCGCCGCGTACAGGTCGGCGCCGACGCCCATGAGCTGTCGGCGACGCTGCACACGCGCACGAAGACGGTGACGGGCGGCAGCTACCGGCTGTCGGGCAGCGTCGACCGTATCGGCACGGGCGCCGCGTTCGCGGCCGGCGTCCTGCACGGGCTGCAATGCGGGATGGCGCCGGAGGACGTGGCCGGGTTCGCGCTCGCCGCCGCGGCGCTGAAGCACGCGATCGCGGACGACGTCATGCCCGCCTCCGCCGACTGGCGGGCGGCGGCGCACGCCGGAGGTTTCGATGCCGGGCACTGACGCGTGGAGGCGCACATGACCGGACCGTGGCGCCTCGCCTGGGAGCACGGCAGCGCGGAAGTGCAATCGCTGGGCGGCATGCTCGGGCCCCTGAGCCTGCGGATCGGCGACGAACGCGAGCTGGACATCATGCACGTGGCGCCGTGGGCCGGCATGACGCGCGCCAGCCGGCTGCCCGGCCTCATGCGCCGCCTGCGCGGCGAATGGCCCTGCGTGCCGTTCGGCTGCACGGAACCGCCGCACGGCCTGCCGGCCGACTGGCGCACGCACGCGCCGGAAGACGGCTGGAACCACGGCTACGCGGCCAACCATCACTGGCGCTGCGTGTCCGCGACGGGTGCGCGCATCCACCTCGCCATCGACTATCCGGCCGGCTCGCCGATCGAGTACATGGAGCGCGAGATCGCGGCCGATCCGCACGCGCCGGCCGTCGACATCGTGCTGCGCGTATGGGCGCGCCGCCCCGCGCGCGTGCCCGCGGGCCTGCACCCGACGTTCCGTCTGCCGCCGGCGGCGGGCCGGGTACGCGTCGCGCTCGGCCCGCACGCCGGCATCCACAGCTATCCCGCGCAGCCGGCGGGCGCCGTGTCGCGCCTCCTTGCCGATACGATGTCGCCGGCGCTCGACGCACTGGCCGGTGTCGATGGCCCCATCGACCTGGCACACCTGCCACTGGCCGCGCCGGCGGAAGAACTGGTGCAGGTGCGCGCGGTCGGCGGCGTCGACGGCGCCCCGCCGCTCGCGCTGCACTACCTGGACTACGACGCATGCGTGGGCCTCTGGTGGGACACGGCGCAGCTGCCCGACCTGCTGCTGTGGGTCAGCAACGGCGGGCGCATCCACTTCCCCTGGATGAGCAGCCATCTGGCGCTCGGCGCCGAGCCGGTGAACAGCCTGTTCGACCTGGGACGCGTGGCGACGGCGCCGGCCGGCCATCCGCTCGCGGACCGCCACGGCATCGCGATCGCCCCAAGCGCGCCGTGGGAAACCCGCTACCGCATCGCCGCCTGGCCGCAGGCCGCATCCCCGACTTCCGACTAAACGAGCGAGCAATGGCCCCCAACTTCCGTTCTCCCCCTTTCCTGCTGGACCACGTCGCCGCCACGATGCGGTTCTACCACCCGCGCGCCATCGATCCGACGGGCGGCTTCTATCACTTCTTCCGCGACGACGGCACCGTGTACGACCGCACGACGCGCCACCTCGTCAGCAGCACGCGCTTCGTCTTCAACTACGCGACGGCATACCGCCGCTTCGGCGATCCGGACTACCTCGCCGCCGTGCGCCACGGGGTCGCGTTCCTGCGCAGCGCACATCGCGACCCGCACACGGGCGGCTACGCCTGGCAGGTCGCGTGGGACCGGGGCCGCAAGACGGTCCTCGACGCCGACAACCACTGCTACGGCCTTGCGTTCGTCGTCCTCGCCTATGCCCATGCGCTGCAGGCGGGTGTCGCCGAGGCGCGCGAGTATCTCGCCGAGACGTACGCGCTGATGGAAGCACGCTTCTGGGAGCCGGCGCACGGCCTGTATGCGGACCAGGCCAGCGCCGACTGGTCGACGCTCGACACCTACCGCGGCCAGAATGCGAACATGCATGCGTGCGAAGCGATGCTCGCCGCCTACGAGGCGACGGGCGAAGTCCGCTACCTGCGCCGCGCCGAACTGCTGGCCACGAACATCACGCAGCGCCAGGCCGCGCTCGCAGGCGGCTTCGTCTGGGAGCACTACCGCGCCGACTGGTCGGTCGACTGGAACTACAACCGCGACGACAAGACCAACATCTTCCGCCCATGGGGCTACCAGCCGGGCCACCTGACGGAATGGGCGAAGCTTCTGCTGCTGCTCGAACGCCACCGCGCCCACCTGGCGGGCGACGCCGACTGGCTGGCGCCGCGCGCCGTCCAGCTGTTCGACGCGGCGCTGGCGCGCGCATGGGACGAACGCCATGGCGGCATCTGCTACGGATACGCGCCCGACGGTACCATCTGCGACGGCGACAAGTATTTCTGGGTGCAGGCCGAGAGCGTCGCGGCCGCCGCGCTGCTGGCCGTGCGCACCGGGAATCCGCTGTACTGGGACTGGTACGACCGCATCTGGGCGTACAGCTGGCGGCACTTCGTCGATCACGAGCACGGCGCCTGGTACCGCATCCTCGGTCCGGACAATCGCAAGGTGAGCGACGAGAAGAGCCCGGCCGGCAAGACGGACTACCACACGATGGGCGCCTGCCACGACGTGCTGCGCGCGCTGGAGGCGGCGCGATGACGGCCCTTGACTTCCGGGCGCGCGGCCAACAGTATCTCGGCACGGGAGCCGCGCCACGGCTCCGGTGCGCCGGATAACGACAGCAAGGAGACAGCATGGCAACGCGACACTCGCACTTCCGGTTCCTGTGCGGCTTCGTCTACATATATTTCTTCGCGCAGGCGATGAGCATCTCGCTGCTCGCCCTGTGGCTGCGCTCCACGCTGAAGCTGTCGGGCACAGAGACGGGCATCGTCTTCTCCGCGAACTTCATCGCCGCCATGTGCTCGCAACCGGTATATGGCTTCGTGTCGGACCGCGTGGGCACGCGCCGCAACATCCTGTGGACGGTGGCGGCCCTCGTCGCGCTGTCGGGCGCGTTCTTCACGATGGTGTACGCGCCGCTGCTGAAGCTGAACATCCTGCTGGGCGCCGCCGTCGGCGGGCTGTATCTCGGGATCACGTTCATCGCAGGCAGCTATGCGATCGAGTCGTACGTCGACCGCATCGGCCGCCGCGACGGCTTCGAATACAGCCGCGTGAGGCTGTGGGGCTCGCTGGGCTTCGCCAGTGCCGCGCTGTTCAGCGGCCGGATCTACAACATCGACCCGGGCATCAACTTCGCGCTCGCCTCGGCCGCCGGCGTACTGATGCTCGCGCTGCTGGCCGTCTGGCGCACCGGGCCGCCGGACACCGCCGTGCGCGCGCGCGACGGCGTGCGGCTGGCCGAGGCGTTCGCGCTGCTGCGCATGCCCGGCTTTTGGCGCTTCATGGTGTTCGTGCTCGGTGTGACGAACCTGTACCTCGTGTTCGACCAGCAGTTCCCCAGCTATTTCGCGTCGCTGTTCCCCGACGTGCAGACGGGCGCCGCCATGTTCGGCTACCTGAATTCGACGCAGATCTTCCTGGAGGCGGCCGGCCTGTTCCTCGCGCCGCTGCTCGTACGGCGCATCGGCGCCAAGCACGGCCTGCTGCTGGCCGGGTCCATCATGCTCGTCCGGATCGCGGGCTCGGGCCTCGCCGTGGGCCCGCTGTCGATTTCCGCGATGAAGCTGCTGCACTCGGTCGAGCTGCCGATCCTCGCCGTCTCGCTGTTCCGCTACATCGCGCGCCACTTCGACAACCGCTTCGCGTCGACCGTGTACATGGTCGGCGTGAGCTTCGGCCATTCGATCGGCCTGGCCGCGCTGTCGCCGCTGGCCGGCATCAGCTACGACCGCATCGGCTACCCGGCCACCTATCTCGCGATGGCGGGCATGGGCCTCGTGTTCATCGTCCTGTCCGCCGTCTTCCTTCTGCCCACGCCACCGGAAACGGCGGCGGACCCGGTCGCGCCGCTGGCGGAACCGGCCAAATGATCGCAAGGAGTTGATATGTCATCCCCGCTGAACCCGGCCGCGCTCGAGCCGCTGAATACGGCCGCCCTGCCCGCCCGCTGGCGCGGCGGCATCGACCGCGCCGCCATCGACCGCGCCATCGGGCGCGCCCTCGACACGGTCGACCGCAACCTGACTTACTTCGGCGACGCGTTCCCGCGTCCGTCGTCGACGCACGGCGTGTATGCCGCGATGGACAACACGGAATGGACGAACGGCTTCTGGACGGGGATGCTGTGGCTCGCGTACGAGCTGACGGGCGCCGCGCGCTACCGCGCCGCCGCGCTGCGCCACGTACACAGCTTCCACACGCGCCAGCGCGAACGCATCAACGTGAACCACCACGACCTCGGCTTCCTGTACAGCCTCTCGTGCGTCGCAGGCTGGCAGCTGACGGGCGAGCCGCTGGCGGCGGAAGCGGCCCTCGGCGCCGCGCGCCTGCTGCTGCAGCGCTACCTGCCGGGCGCCGGCATCATCCAGGCGTGGGGCGAACTGTCCGATCCGGCCCAGCGCGGGCGCATGATCATCGACTGCAACCTGAACCTGCCGTTGCTGTACTGGGCGAGCGACCACACGGGCGACGCGGCGTTCCGCATGGCGGCCGACCGCCACATCGAAGCGGCCGCGCGCCACATCGTGCGTCCGGACGGCTCCACGTTCCACACGTTCTTCTTCGACCCGGCCAGCGGCGCGCCGCTGCACGGCAAGACACACCAGGGCCACGCGGACGATTCCTGCTGGGCGCGCGGCCAGGCCTGGGGCATCTCGGGCTTCCCCCTCGTCTATCGCCACAACGGCGACGCGCGCCTCATCCAGCTCGCGCAGGTGCTGGCGAACTACTTCCTGAACAGGCTACCTGAGGACGGCATCTGCTACTGGGACCTGGACTTCACGTCCGGGCCGGAACCGCGCGACAGTTCGGGTGCCGCGATCGCCGCGTGCGGCCTGCTGGAACTGGCGCAGCACCTGCCCCTCGCCGACCCGCTGCGCAGCGAGTACGAACGCGCGGCCGCCGGCATGGTGTGCACGCTCGCGCAGGACTATGCCGACACGGGCATCACGCCCGGCTCGGGCCTGCTGAAGCACGGCGTCTACCACAAGCCGAACGGCGTCGGCGTGGACGAGGCGTGCATCTGGGGCGATTATTTTTACCTCGAGGCGCTCGTGCGGCTCACCCGCACGTGGCGCCCCTACTGGTGACGCCTACTCCACGGCTTCCGTCGATTCGCGCTCCACGAGCGTGAACGGCATCAGCCGGTGCTGCGGCATATAGGATTGCCCCGCACGGCGCGCGCGGATGTGCTCGACGAGCAGCGCCACGGCGCTGCCGGCCATTTCCGTGATCGGCTGGTGGATCGTCGTCAGCTCCGGCCACACGGTCGTCGCGACCGGCGTATCGTCGAAGCCGCAGACGGCGATGTCGTCCGGCACCTGCAGATGCATCCCGTGGGCGACGGCGATGACGGCCGCCGCCATGTCGTCGTTGCTGGCGAAGATCGCCGTGGGCCGCGTCGGCTGGGACAACAGCTCGCGTGCGGCCAACAGGCCGGAGCGATACGTGAACATGCCCTGCGCGACGCGTTCCGCCGCCACGTTGTGGCCCGCCTCGCGCATGGCGTCGATGAACGCCTGGTAGCGCAGTTGCGCCGGCGTGTGCTCGGGGTCGCCCTTGATGAAACCGATGTCCGTGTGGCCCAGCGCCAGCAGGTGCTTCGTCATCGTCAGCGCGCCCTGGTAGTCGTCGATGCGCACGGCCGACATCTGCGGCGACGGCCGCGCCGTCGCGACGGCGACGGAGGGAATGCCGAGTTCCCCCAGCTGCTTCAGCGCGGCCTTGGAGTCGCACAGCGGCGGCGGCACGATGATGCCGTCGGCGCCGTCCGCGATCAGCCGGTCGATCGCCTTGCGCTGGCTGCGCAGGTTGTCGCAGTTCTCCAGGATCAGGTGGGCGCCCGTCTGGCTGCACTCGCCGAGGGCGCCGACGAGGAACGCACTGAGGAACGCGGCGCTGGGGTTGCTGTACAACAGACCCACGCGCAGGGTGCCGATGCGTGCCGCGCGCGCGGCCACGTTCACCTGGTAGTTCAATTCCTGGATCGCGCGGTTGACCTTTTCCCGCGTCTTGTCGCTGACGCTGGCATTGCCGTTGATGACGCGGGAGACGGTCATCGCGGAGACGCCGGCCTTTTGCGCCACGTCCCAGACCGTCGCGCCGCCGGTGGAGCGGTCGCCCTGCTTCGTTTCACTGCTCATTGAGTTATTGTCCTGTAGTCTGGCTGCCTGGCGATGTTATCGATTTCAAACAGTGTGTTCTTTTGAACATCATAGCGCCGCCGGCGCAGAAGCGCCACCGTCGGCCCACGGGCCGGTGCCCGAATGCCCACTTGATGCCTGTTTATGCGGCACGGATTGCCTTGATTGTGCCAATTCAACAATGCTACCATGAGATCGATAACAACCCAACCCGACCAGGAGATATCGGTGCCCCCTCAGTTGCCCGTCCCGCCGCCCGATCACCGTCCCGCACGCACGCGCGGCGCGGCCGCCGTCATGCTCGTCCTGGCCGCCGTCGCCGGCTGCCGCGGCATCGGCGAACCCGCGCCCGCCACGGCCATCGCGCCGCTGCCTGCATCGGCGCCATGGCGCGCCGACCTCGGCGACGGCCGCTACCGCAATCCCGTGCTGCACGCGGATTACTCGGACCCGGACGCGATCCGCGTCGGCACCACCTTCTACATGACGGCATCGAGCTTCAACAATGCGCCGGGCCTGCCGCTGCTGGAGTCGCCGGACCTCGTGAACTGGACGCTCGTCGGCCACGCCCTTCCCCACTTGGTGCCGGCCGCCGCGTTCGAGCGCCCGCAGTACGGCAAGGGCGTCTGGGCGCCGTGCCTGCGCTGGCACGCCGGCCGCTTCTGGATCTTCTATCCCGACCCGGACTATGGCGTGTACGTCACGACGGCCGAGCACTTCGCCGGCCCGTGGACGGCGCCCCGCCTGCTGCTGGCTGGACGCGGCATCATCGACCCGACGCCGCTGTGGGACGACGACGGCAACGCCTGGCTGCTGCACGCGTGGGCGAAGAGCCGCGCCGGCATCAACAACGTGCTGACGCTGCGCCGCATGGACGCGGGCGCAACGCGCATGCTGGACGACGCTGGCCAGGTCATCATCGACGGCGCGCGCTATCCCGGCTACCACACGGTCGAAGGCCCGAAATTCTACAAGGCGAACGGGTATTACTATGTGTTCGCGCCCGCCGGCGGCGTCGAGATGGGCTGGCAGGCCGTGTTCCGCTCCCGTACGATCACCGGGCCATACGAGGCGCGGCGCGTGATGGACCAGGGCGACACCCCGGTCAATGGGCCCCACCAGGGTGCTTGGGTCGATGCGCCCGACGGCAAGGATTGGTTCCTGCATTTCCAGGACAAGGGCGCCTATGGGCGCGTCGTGCACCTGCAGCCGATGCGCTGGCAGGACGGCTGGCCCGTCATCGGCGCGTCGGGACGCACGCCGGGCGTCGGCGAACCCGTGGCGACGTACGCGAAGCCGGTGCAGGGGTTCGCGCCCGCCGCGCCCGCGACGAGCGACACGTTCGCCGGCCCGCGACTCGGCCCGCAATGGCAGTGGGCCGCCAATCCGGCGCCAGGCTGGTACTCGCTGACCGACAACCCGGGCCACCTTCGCCTGTTCACGCAGGTCGTGCCGGAATCCGACGGTTATGTCCGGGCGGCGGGCGCGATCCTCACGCAGAAGACGCCCGCGTCGCGCTTCGTCGTCGACACGCGCGTGCGCCTGCACGGTGCGGTCGACGGCGACCGCGCCGGGCTGATCGTCAACGCCATGCAATACGCCTGGGTGGGACTGCGCCGCAGCGGCGGCCACACGGATCTCGTGCGCACCGTGTGCGGCCCGTTCGGACCGCGCTGCCGCGAAGACTCCACCGTCGTGCTGGCGGACGCGCCGGACACGGTGTACTTGCGCATGGCGATGAACGAGAACGCGTTCGTCGGCTTTTCGTACAGCCTGGACGGCCGCACGTTCAAGCCGGCCGGCGACGCGTTCCCCGTCACGCGCGGCACGTGGGTCGGCGCGCAGGTCGGCCTGTTCAGCGTGGGCACGCAGGCGCGCGCGCGCGTGCAGGACGCGTATCTCGAAGCGGACTACGTCAACGTGACGGCGCCCGCCGCGATGCCTGACTGACGGCCGTCCCCGCGCCGGATGATCCCTGAAACGACACCGGCCGGCCGCGCGATGCGGCCGGCCGGTGTCGTTGCGACGCGGTGGGATCAGAACTTGTAGCGCAGGCCGACGCTGAACGTGCGGCCGTTGTCGAAGTGCTGGAGTTCCTGGCCCGTTTCCATCGACAGCGCCTCGCCGATGTAGCGGTTCGGCGCCTTGTTCGTGAGATTGGAGCCGTTCACGGACAAGGTCAGGTGCTCGTCGAACGCGTAGTTCAACGACGCGTCGAGCAGGCCGTAGCCGGCGATGTAGCCGCTGCCCATCGGATTCAGGGCATTCACGCCGCCCCACAGCTGCGACGAACGCCAGGTGTACACGAGACGCGCCGAGAGCTTGTTATCCTCGTACAGGCCGGAGACGCTGTAGCTGTTCTTCGAGGCGAACGGCTGCGGCGTCGTGATGTACACCGGCGCGATGGCCGTGCCCACGTTGACGGGATTCGACGTCTTGACGTACGTGTACGTGCCCGACACGCCGAAGTTCTTGAACCAGTTGTCCGCGCCGTTGAAGAACCACTGGCCGGACACCTCGGCGCCGCGCGCATAGCCCTTCGCTGCGTTGACCTGCTGGTTGATCAGGTACTGGCCGCTCGGGCAGGAACTGCCGGCGCCGTTGAAGCGCGGCAGGAACGGCACCGTCATGCAGCGCGCCACGGTGCTGAAGAACCCGTTGATGTCCTTGTTGAAGATGGCCACGGCCGCGTAATTCGTCGAATTGAAATAGCGCTCGAACGACAGGTCGACGCTGTTCGCCGTCTGCGGCTTCAGGTCCGGATTGCCCATGCTGTAGTTGCCCGTCGCGTCCACGGAGACGCTCGGGTTCAGCGAGCCAAGGTCGGGACGGGTCATGCCGCGGCCGTAGCCGAAGCGTACGAGGAAATCGTCCGTGAACGAATACGTGGCGTTGAACGTCGGCAGCGCGTTCGTGTATGACTTTTCCTGACGGTTGTCGATAATGGTCGGCGTGGCCTGGGTCTGGTCCAGCACCCGTCCCGTCGCCTTGGACTCGGTCCGGACGACGCGTACACCGACGTTGCCCTTGATGCGGTCGCCCAGCGCAGTGAACTCGCCGACCAGGTAGCCGGCCAGCGTGTTCTCTTCCAGGAAGCGGCGCGCGATCGCATTCTCAGCGAAGGAGTTTTCGTCCGGAATATTCGCGTTCGGGAACTGGTTCCGTACCTGGTTGCCCAACAGTGCATCCGGCGAATAGACGACATAGCCGCCGGAATAGCCCGCATTACCCCCCATATAGTTTGACGGCGCATATTGCAGGACGCCAGGCATGGTCGACACGAGGATCGCATTCGAACGGTCGGCGGCGAGCCCCTTGCCGTCCGTCGTCAGTGGGCGGGCACCCCAGGAGTTGTTTTTGTACAGACTCTGCTGGTGCGCATAGCGCGTGCCGAACTTCAGCCTGTCGAGCAGTCCGCTCTCGAACGTGTAAGAACCGTCCAGCGCGATGGCGTGGCCCTTGTCGTCCCAGGTCTGGAAATTACCGCTCGCGTACTGGTTGAACACGAAATTGCGCGGATCGGACAGGCTCGGGCCGCTGAACGTCAGCTGGTGCGGCGCCCCGTCGGCGACGCGCGTCACGTCCCAGTACTCGTTCTGCAAACCGGCCATCTCGACGCGGCGGTTGTCCTGCTTGCGGTCGGACTTGATGTAGGAAAAGTCACCCTTGAACTTCCACGCGGGCGTCGGGCTCCACTCGACGCCGCCCGCGCCGATCCAGGTCGAGTACGGGCTGTGCTCGTCGCCGCCCCACGGACGCAGCGACGCATTCAGGAACGTGCCGCTCAACAGGCGCTGGCTCGTGATGACGTCGTTGCTGCCGCCGTTGAAGTTACGGTTGACCATGCTCTCGGTCACGGGGAACGCCGTCGTGCGCAGGTTCTGGACGTTGCCGCCATTGTCGACGAAGACGAAGCGGTAGTTCTGGTGGTACAGGTAGTACGTGTAATTGCCTTCCACATAGAAGCGCAGCGAGTTGTCGACGCGGTAGTCGGCCGCCAGGTTCAGGCCCTTACGCTGGCGCATGATGGTTTCCTGGAACACGCTCGTGTTCACGCCCGGCGTGGAGATGATGTTCGCGGCCTGGTCCGGGGTGAG
Source organism: Massilia pinisoli (assembly GCF_024753285.1). Taxonomy (GTDB): domain Bacteria; phylum Pseudomonadota; class Gammaproteobacteria; order Burkholderiales; family Burkholderiaceae_D; genus Telluria; species Telluria pinisoli. The sequence continues at coordinate 489,748 of NZ_JANUGW010000001.1, forward strand.
GATACTCGTGTCCGGCGTGTTGACGCCGACAGTGGACGACACCGGACGCATCGTCACGGGCGCGAGATAGCTGACGTCGTTGCGGCCGACATATTGCGCCATCGGCTGGCCTGTACTGTTGGCCGTGTTCGCGGCCGCCAGGCTCGCATACTCGGCGCTGTCGCCGCGCACGACCCGACGGAAGTCCGGGCCACGGTTCGCCGGGTTGCTGTCCGAACGGCCCGTGCTCTTCTGGAACGCGAACGCCGCCATCAGGCCGATGCGCGAGCCGCCGCCCAGGTCGATGCGGTTCGCCAGCAGGCCGAACACTTCCGGGTCCGTCTTCTTGGCGAGATCGTTGTAGCGCGCATTCACGTTCAGCGCGGCGGTGAACTTCTTGAAGTCGCTCGGGTTGCGCGTGCGCAGGTTCACGAGGCCGCCGATGCCGCCCTCGATGTGTTCGGCCGACGGGTTCTTGTAGACGTCGACGCCGGCGATCATGCCCGGGATCGCATCCTCGATGTTGAATTCGCGGGCGCCGGCCGTGAAGTAGGCGCGGTCGTTGACTTGCGACGCCGTCTGGCCCGCGAGGCCACGTATCGTCAGGCCGGAGCCACTGCCGGACGGCGAGGCCCCCTCGCCGCCGTAGCGATAGCCCTGCACGCCGGGCAGGCGCGTGAGCGTTTCCGCGACGTTCGGGTCCGGCAGCTTGCCGATGTCTTCCGCCGTGATCGAATCCACGACTTCCATCGTGTTGCGCTTGATCGCCACCGACGACTGCGCGCTCGCGCGGATGCCCGTCACGACGACCGTGTTTGCATCCGCCTGCTGCGCGTAGGCGTGGCCCGCGAAGGCTTGCGCCAGCGCCAGGGCGACGAGCGACATCTTCGGTCCGATGCTGCGTTGATGATTCATTGTGTTCTCCTCCAGTATTGTTTGTCTGCTGGTTCAAGTCCGGCCTCGTTGGACCGGCGTTTTAGATATCGATAACAAATCTGCGTTGAATTATACGTGCCATCCTTCCCTGTATTGATGCCTTTATGAAATAACATTATCAGTGTCGCATCCAAGCGACGCCCTGCGCTTGACAGCCGGGTCCGGAATGTGATCGATCACTCAACGGAATCGCAAGCCTTCCACGAAATCGTTCACCTCAAGCAGGTCCGGCGCTGGTCCCGCCAACCGCTTGCCGCCCACCGTCACGTTCTCGAGCGTCACGTTCCTGACCTTGCGCGCGGGGTCGCGACCCGTGATCGCGGACGCGCTTGGCGCGCCCCTGCCCGTGTAATGGACGTTGCGCAGCGTGATGTTCTCGATGCCGCGGCCCGGACTCGTGTTGTACTTCGCCGTGTACGCGATCTTCAAGTTGAACAGCTTGCCCTCCTCGATGCGGTCGACGCGGACGTCCTCGAACACGACGTCGCGCACGAGGTTGTCGTCGCCGGCCATGATGCCGAGGGCGCCTTCGTACTCCGGCTCGTCCTCGTCGTGGTCGAGGATGTCGATATTCGAAAAGCGCAGCCGCTCCAGCACTTCGCTGTCCGGGTGGGCCGGGGTCGGCGTGTTGCCGTGGATGCCGATCATGACGGCATGCGCGATGTCGGCCCATAAGGTCGTGTCCTTCACCGTCACGTCGCGCGTGTCGCCCCAGATGTCCCAGCGATGATTGTAGAACGTCAGGCAGTCGTCCGACGTGCGCACGAAGCTGTCGGCGATCGTCACGCGCTGGCACGCGAAATGGCCGAGGCCATCCGACCACTGGCCGGCGCCGATCGTACGGATGTTCTTTTCGACGAGATCCTGCGACGCGATGCAGCGCATCGTGCCGTGCGGCGGGTTGAGGAAGATCGGGCCATCGATCTCGACGTTGCGGGCATTCCGCACGGTCAGGTCGGCCCCTTCGATGAGGCCGTCGCTGATCACCTTCACGTCCTCGACACCGTCGATCACGAGGGGATTGCGCAAGATGGCCGAACCGTGAATGTACACCGTGCTGTGCGAGCGCACGCGGAATTCGCCGCCGTGGATGCCCGGGCCGAAGAAGACGGTGCGCTGCGTCATGTCGGGCATCGTGCCCGTACCGATGTCGTTCGAGGTCAATGTCGCAGGCACGGCCGGCATGTCGGCGCGGATCGCGTGCGTGAAGACGTGCAGGTTGTGCAGGTGGTCGCCATCGAATTCCACACTCAGGTTCTCGGGCCGGCGCAGCGTGAAGTAGACGATGCCGTCGCGCACGGCGGGCCGGACGCCCTTCCCGTCCGGGCGCACGAGCACATTGGCGAACGTCCCGTTATTCTTCTGGACCGCCACCTCGACGGTGCCGTCGAAACTGAAATAGACCATCGACGCATCCTGCGGCTTGTCGAGATCGACCTTGACGTTGTACTCGTACAGGGCTTGCCAGGCACCGCCGGGTACGCGCACCCGTACCGTGTAGTCGTCGTTGTGGTGCGAATACCGGATCGCATTCGGAAACGGGTGCACCTGCACGCGGTTCACGGCGACGTCCGCGACAACGCCCGGCGCGGCGAGCGCGGCCAGCGGGGGCACTGCGCAGAGGCAGGTGCACAGGACGGCAAGGGACGCGGCGCACAAGCGCGCGCACGCACGGAACGTCGACAACAAATCGTCTCCTCGTGCCCGTGCGTCCGGATACCGCCGTCGCCGGGCTTGTCGTTTGGTCGCGGCTGGCCGCTCTGCGCCCCGCCATTCTTGGTATCGATAACAGCCACGATTACATTTATATCACAAGCGATCGCACTGTCAAGGCTTTACATGTGAGATGCCCGGTCAGGTGCTAACGATACGTAGCGATCCTACCGCAACATCAGGCGCGGACCCATTCCATTTTTCGCGATATCAATATGTTTTGGACATGGCTGACACGATTGAAGTTAACGATAACAACGGCCACGTGTCCGTGCTAGCATCGGCGCCGCAGTACGGCAGCACCCGTTGTGACATCCCTTCGATCGCATCACACACGCCTGCATGGCATGGAGACGCTTCATGAAAAGAATCGAACCGCACGACAACGCACCCGCCTCATCTCCACTGACACCTGCTGACGCCCCGGACGACGTCTCTCGCGCCGAGCTCGGACGCCGCAGCTTCCTCCTGAGCCTCGGCGCCCTCGCGCTCACCGGTTGCGGCGCCGGTACCGGCAGCGCATCCGCGCCGCGCCTTCTCGCCGGCGCCGTGACAGCCGCCACGACCGGCCCGTTCGCCCATCCGGGCCTGCTGCACACGCAGGCCGACTTCGACCGCATGAACGCGAAGTACACGGCGACACCGTGGGCCGGCAGCTGGAACCTCCTGATCAACAACTCCCATGCGAGCCTGACATACACGCCGCACCCGCAGACAATCGTCTACCGCGGCTACGATGGCGTCCACCCGGAGAACTACGGCACCCTGTTCAACGACGTGGCCGCCGCGTACGCCTGCGCGCTGCGCTGGAAGATCACGGGCGACACTGCCTATGCGGACAAGGCAGTGCAAATCATGAACGGATGGTCGTCCACGTTGACCGCGATTCAGGGCACGTCGGACGCCGCGCTGGCCGCCGGCATCTACGGCTACGAATTCGCGAACGCCGGCGAGATCGTGCGCACGTACACCGGCTGGGCCGCGGCCGACTTCGCGCGCTTCCAGAACATGATGAAGACCGTCTTCTATCCGATCAACCACGATTTCCTCATCCGCCACAACGGCACGGACATCACGCATTACTGGGCCAATTGGGACCTGTGCCAGATCGCGTCCATCCTCGCCATCGGCGTGCTGTGCGACGACCGGAGTCTGTTCGACGAAGCCGTCACGTATTTCCAGTCCGGCCCCGGCAACGGCGCGATCGCGCAGGCCGTGTACTACATCCATCCCGGCTTCCTGGGGCAATGGCAGGAATCGGGCCGCGACCAGGGCCACAACACGCTCGGCATCGCACTGGGCGGCGCCATCTGCGAGATGGCCTGGAACCAGGGCGTGGACCTGTACGGCTACGACAACAACCGCTTCCTGATGGGCGCCGAATACGTGGCTAAGGCGAACCTGATCCAGTCGGGCACGACGTATTACACGGTGCCGTACGTCCCCTACAACAACGCCGACAACGTCAACCAGACCGTGTTCGCGACGGGCAGCCAGGGCAACGTCCGGCCCTGCTGGGCGCTCGTCTACAACCATTACGTGAACCGCCGCGGCCTGGCGGCGCCCTATTCGAAGATGTTCGCGCTGCAGATCCAGCCGGAAGGCGGCGGCGGCAACTACGGCTCGACGAGCGGCGGCTACGACCAGCTGGGCTACGGCACCCTGACGTGCACGCGCGACCCGATCGCGGCCGGCGTGCCGCCCAGCGGCCTGAAGGCACGCACGCCGGCGGGCGGCGTGGAACTGTCGTGGTGGGGCAGCGCCTATGCGACGAGCTACAACGTCAAGCGTGCGACGTCCACCAGCGGGCCGTGGACGACGATCGCCAGCGGCATCACGGACTTGCTGACCTACGCGGACAACCCGGGTACGGGCACGTGGTACTACGTCGTCTCCGCCATGACCCCGAGCGGCGAGACGGCCGACTCGAACCGCGCGACGGCGAAGGTCGGCAAGACCTTGCACACCTACCTCGCCTGCAACGAAAGCACGGGCACGACGGTGTCCGACGCGAGCGGCCAGGGTCACACGGGCACACTCGTCGGCAGCGGCGCCTGGGGTGCGGGCAAATCGGGGACGGCGCTCGCGCTGAACGGCAGCACGGACTACGTGAGCCTGCCCGCGAACTCCGTGACGGACCTGTCGGACTTCACTGTCGCGTGCTGGGTGTACTGGAACGCGTCACGCAATTGGGAGCGGATCTTCGATTTCGGCTCGGGCACGGGCCGCTACATGTTCCTGACGCCGCGCTCCGGCAGCGGCACCGTGCGCTTCGCCATCACCGTCGACGGCGGCCACGGCGAACAGGCGGTGACGGGCACGGCCGCGCTGCCGACGGCGCAGTGGGTGCACGTGGCCGTCACGTTGTCCGGGCAGGTCGCCACCTTGTACGTGAACGGCACCGCGGTCGGCAGCAACAGCGCGGAATTCCTGCCGCCGTGGCAGCTGGGGGGCACGGGCCAGAACTGGATCGGTCGCTCGCAATACGCGGGCGACCCCTATTTCAACGGCCGCATTGACGAATTCCGCATCTACCGCGGCGCCCTCACGGCTGCGGACATCGCCGCGCTGATCGCATCCAGCTGACCGAGCCGCTACCTGTCGTCGGGGACGACAGCCGTCGCCTCGATCTCCACGCGGGCCCGGTCCTCGATGAGGGCCCGCACTTCGACGGCCGTCATGGCCGGGTAATGGGCGCCGATGATCTCGCGGTACGCGGCGCCGAGCGCGGCCGACGCGGCGAGGTACTCGCCCTTGTCGACGACGTACCACGTCATCCGGACGATGTGCTCCGGCCGTGCCGCCGCCTCGCGCAGCACGGCGACGACGTTGAGCAGGGCCTGGCGCGCCTGCTCGGCGAAGGCGTCGCTCTCGAACTCGCCGTGCGCGTTCCAGCCGATCATGCCGCTGACGAACACGAGGCGGCCCTGCGCCGCGACGCCGTTCGCGTAGCCCCGCGGGCGCGGCCAGTCCGGTGGTTGCAGGATCTCCATCACGCCCCTTCCGCCGCCGCGCGCAGCAGCTCGCGCGCGATGATCAATTGCTGGACTTCCGTCGCACCTTCGTAGATACGCAGCGCGCGGATCTCGCGGTACAGCCGTTCGGCCGGGTGGCCGCTCGTGACGCCGAGTCCTCCGAACATCTGCACGGCTGCGTCGATCACCTGCTGCGCGGACTCCGTCGCCGTCATCTTCGCCATTGCGGCTTCCTTCGTCACCTTGACGCCGCGGTCGCGCTGCCACGCGGCACGGTACGTCAGCAGCGCGCTTGCGTCGATCGCCGTCGCCATCTGCGCGAGCTTCGCCTGCGTAAGCTGGAAGTCCGCCAGGTGCTGCCCGAACATGGGACGCGCCAGCGCATGTGCCAGCGCTTCGTCGAACGCGCGTCGCGCGAAGCCCAGGGCCGCGGCCGCCACCGACGTGCGGAACACGTCCAACGTGGCCATCGCGACCTTGAAGCCCTGCCCCGGCTCACCGATACGTTGGTCAGCCGGCACGCGGCACCCGTTGAAGCGCAGCCGCGCCAGCGGATGGGGTGCGATCACATCGATGCGTTCGGCGATGGCGAACCCCGGTGTGTCGGCGTCGACGATGAACGCGCAGATGCCGCGCGCGCCCGGCGCCTCGCCCGTGCGTGCAAAGACGACGTAGAAGTCGGCGATCCCGCCATTGGAAATCCACGTCTTCTCGCCGTCCAGCACATAGTCGTCGCCGTCCGGCCGGGCCGTGCAGCGCATCGCCGCGACGTCCGACCCGGCGTCCGGCTCCGACAGCGCGAACGCGGCGATCGCGTCACCACGCGCCACGCGCGGCAAATAGCGCTCGCGCTGGGCGGCCGTGCCGAACAGGCTGATCGCGCCGGAACCCAGCCCTTGCATGGCGAACGCGAAGTCGGCCAGGCCGTTGTGGCGCGCCAGCGTTTCGCGGATCAGGCAGATCGCGCGCGTGTCGATCACCGCACCGTCGGACGCGATCGCGTGGCGCAGCCAGCCGCCTTGGCCCAGCAACCGCACGAGGTGACGGCAATCGTCATCGATATCGGTCCCGTGCAAGTCGCGCACATACTCCGCCGCCCACGCGTCGAGCGCCGCTTCCAGGTCCGCGTGCCGAGTATCGAAGAACGGCCACGCGAGGTAAGCCTTGTCCGCCATGTCAATCTCCCTCGAAGCGGGGCGCCGTCTTCGCGACGAACGCGTGGTACGCACGATGAAAATCGTTCGTCGCCATGCAGATGGCCTGCGCCTGCGCCTCCGCGTCGATGGCCTCCGCGACACCCATGCTCCACTCCTGCTGCAGCATCTTCTTCGTCATCCCGTGCGCGAACGTGGGGCCGGCGGCCAGGCCGCGCGCCAGCGCCAACGCCTCGTCCAGCAAGACGTCCGGCGCGCACAACCGATTGAAGAAGCCCCAGCGCTCGCCCTCCTCCGCCGACATCGCCCGTCCGGTGTACAGCAGCTCCGCCGCGCGGCCCTGGCCGATCAGGCGCGGCAGGATCGAGCACGCCCCCATATCGCAGCCGGCGAGCCCCACCTTCGCGAACAGGAAGGCCGTGCGCGCCCGCGGGCTGGCCAGGCGCAGGTCGGACGCCATCGCGAGGATCGCTCCCGCGCCCGCGCACACGCCGTCGATGGCCGCCACGATGGGCTGCGGGCACGCCAGCATCGCCTTCACGGTGTCGCCGGTTAGGCGCGTGAACGCGAGCAGGCCAGGCATGTCCAGCCGCGTCAAGGGTCCGATGATCTCGTGGACATCGCCGCCGGAACAGAAATTATCACCGGCGCCCGCGATGACGACCGCCTTCACGTCGTCCGCGTAGGCGAGCGCGCGGAACAGGTCGCGCAGCTCCGCGTAAGAGTCGAACGTCAGCGGATTCTTGCGGTCGGGCCGGTTCAGCGTGATCGTGGCCACGCCGTCGCTCGCGGCGTAAAGAAAATGTTCGGCGCGGTAGCCGGCCAGTGCCGCGCGGCCGCGCGGCAGCGCATGCGGGTCGCCCTGCAGGTAACGCATCGTGTGCTCCTAGTCCCGGTTATCGATATTGTCGTCGTTCAGGTGCCGCTTCATCGTGTCGAGCAACGCGATCATCGTGGCCTTGTCGGCGGCCGGGATGTCGCGGAACAGGTCCGCGACCCAGCCTTCGTGCACGGCCGCCATGTCGGCGAACGTCTTGCGGCCGCGCGGCGTGAGCTTGACCATGAACGCGCGGCCATCCTGCGGGTCGGGCACGCGCACGACCAGGCCCTCGCGCTCGAGCTGGTCGGCGATGCCGGTGACGTTGCCGCCCGTGACCATCATGCGTTTCGACAGCTCGCCCATGCGCAGACCGTCAGGATGGCGTTCCAGCTGGGCCATCAAGTCGAAGCGGGGCAACGTGATGCCGAACGTGGCGCGCAGGCGGCTGCGGATCGTCGACTCGACCCGCACCGTGCACGCCAATAGCCGCAGCCACAGCTTCAGCGCCTGGTGGTGTCCGCCCGTCAGGCGCGCCGTCAGGTCGACGGGAACGTCGTGCGCCGGCTTCACATGACCTCCCCGCCCGCCACGGCGACGGCCTGGCCGTTCAGCGCGGAAGCGCCCGGCATGCACAACCACGCGACGGCGTGCGCCACCTCGTCCGGCTGCACGAGGCGGCCCTGCGGATTGGCGGACGCGAGTTGGGCCCGTGCTTCGGCCACGGTGCGGCCCGTCGTGCGCACGATGGTCGCGACGGCGTCGCGCACGATGTCCGTTTCCGTGAATCCGGGGCACACGGCATTGACCGTCACGCCCTTCGCCGCCACCTCCAGCGCCAGCGCCCGCGTGAGGCCGACGAGGCCGTGCTTCGCCGCGCAGTATGCCGCCACGTAGCGGTAGCCCGTCAGGCCGGCCGTCGACGCGACGTTCACGATACGCCCCCATCCTTTGTCCACCATGCCCGGCAGCGCGGCCTGGATGCAGTGGTACGCGCCCGTCAGGTTCACGTCCAGCATGCGCTGCCACAGCGCGGCATCCGTGCGGCCGAACGGCGCCGACGCGGCCTGGCCGGCGTTGTTGACGAGGATGTCGACGGTGCCCGCGCGCGCGAACGCGGCCCCGACGCTGTCCAGATCGGCCACGTCGACGACCTGCCAGGCCACCGCGCCGCCCAGGGCCAGCGCTGCCTCCGCGAGCGCCGCCTCGTCGCGCGCCATCAGGGTCACGCGCGCGCCATGCGCCGCGAGCGTGCGCGCGACCGCGAGGCCGATGCCCCGGCTGGCGCCCGTGACGACCGCATGCTTTCCGTTCAACGTCTCCATCATCCCTCCAGCAGCCGCGCCGCGATCTGTTGTGGCGACAGGCCGCTGCCTGCCGCCGCCAGTTGGCGTTCGCGTTCGAGATTGCGTTCGAGCTGCGCCTTGCCCGCCAGGTATTGCCGCGGCCAGGAAACGGCCGTGCAGCCGATCTTCGCCGCTTCCGCCAACGTCCACGCGGGGTTCGCCAGATGCGGCCGCCCCACGGCGCACAGGTCGGCCCGGCCGGCAGCGATGATGCTGTTCGCGTGGTCGGCCTCATAAATCGAGCCGACGGCGATCGTCGGAATGCCGGCCTCGTTGCGGATGCGGTCCGCGAACGGCGTCTGGTACATGCGTCCGAATACCGGCTTCTCCTGCTTGCTCACCTGCCCCGACGAACAGTCGATCATATCGGCCCCCGCCTCCTTGAACAGGCGCGCGATCTGCACGGCGTCCGCGGGCGTGATGCCGCCGTCGACCCAGTCGTGGGCGGAGATCCGCACGCTCATCGGCTTGTGCGCCGGCCAGGCGGCACGCATCGCGCGGAACACGCGCAGGGGATAGCGGCAGCGGTTTTCAAGAGTGCCGCCGTAGTCGTCCGTGCGGTGGTTCGTCAGCGGCGAGATGAACGACGACAGCAGGTAGCCGTGCGCGCAATGCAGTTCGAGCCAGTCGAAGCCCGCCGCGTCGGCCGCCTGCGTGGCGCACACGAAGTCGGCCTCGACGCGGGCCAGGTCGTCTGCCGTCGCTGCGCGCGCGACCTGCGAGATGCCGGGCAGGTATTGCTGCGCCGACGCGGCGATCAGGGGCCAGTTGTGCTCCAGCAGCGGCTGGTCGATGCCGTCCCACATGGGCCGCGTCGATCCTTTCGGGCCGGCGTGGCCCAGCTGGATGCCGATGGCCGCATCCGATTGGCCATGGACGAAGTCGACGATGCGCCGCCACGCGGCCGTGTGTTCGGGCGCATACATGCCGGGACACGCGGGCGTGATCCGGGCGTCGGCCGACACGCAAGTCATCTCCGCCATCACGAGCGCCGCGCCGCCCAGTGCGCGCGCGCCCAGGTGCACGAGGTGGTAGTCGCCCGGCACGCCGTCGACCGCGGAGTATTGCGCCATCGGCGACACGACGATACGGTTCTTCAGCAGCACGCCGCGCATGCGTAGCGGCGTGAACATCGGGGGCACGCGCACCTCCGCGGGCAGCGCCATGCCAGCCTGCGCGCACGCGCGCCGCGCGAACCAGTCCTCGAACTGCGCGACATAGCCGGGGTCGCGCAGGCGCAGGTTCTCGTGCGAGATGCGCTGGCTGCGCGTGAGCATCGAGTACGCGAACTGCTGGGCGTCCAGCGCGCCGTAGCGCTCGACGTTCTCGAACCACTCCATCGAATTGCGCGCCGCCGACTGGATCTTCAGCACTTCCACCGAACGGCTGGCCTGGTAGGCGTCGAGCGCCGCGCGCAGGTCGCTGTCATGCACGTCGACGCAGCGCGCCAGTTCGATCGCATCTTCCAGCGCCAGCTTCGTGCCGGAGCCGATCGAGAAATGGGCCGTATGCGCCGCATCGCCCATCAGCACGACGGGCACGTCGCCGTTCCAGTGCGCCCAGCGCTCGCACACGATGCGCGGGAACGCGATCCAGATGGCGGCGCCGCGCAGGTGCGCCGCGTTCGACAGCAGCGGATGCCCGTCCAGGTGCTCGGCGAACAACCGCTCGCAGAACGCGATGCCCTCTTCCTGCGGCATGTCGGCGAGGCCCGCCCGGCGCCACACGTCTTCCGGCGTCTCGACGATGAACGTGGACGTGTCGCCGTCGAACTGGTAGATATGGGCCTGGAACCAGCCGAAAGCCGTTTCCTTGAACACGAACGTGAACGCGTCGAATTTCTTCTTCGTGCCGAGCCACACGAAACGGCAGCGCCGCGTCTCGACGGACGGCTGGAATGTGTCCGCGTAGCGCGCCCGGACGCGGCTGTTGAGGCCATCGGCCGCGATCACGAGGTCGGCACCGTAACACTGCGCGACGGTCTGGTCGTCCTGCACGGTCGTCTCGAACACGAGTTCGACACCGAGTTCCTCGCAGCGCTGCTGCAGGATGTTCAACAGCCGCTTGCGTCCGATGCCGCAGAAGCCGTGGCCGCCCGACGTGATGCGCTGGCCCTTGAAGAACACGTCGATGTCGTCCCAGTGGTTGAACGCCTGCAGGATGGCGCGCGCCGTCGCTTCGTCGGCCGCGACGAGGTTGCCGAGCGTCTGGTCCGAAAACACGACGCCCCAACCGAACGTGTCGTACGGCCGGTTGCGTTCGACGACGACGATGCGGTGCGCCGGGTCGCGCTTCTTCATCAGCAGCGCGGCATACAGCCCGGCCGGTCCGCCACCGATGCACACAATGTTCATGATTGCCTCAGCTTGAAGCGTTGCAGCTTGCCCGTTTCCGTGCGCGGCAGCTTGTCGGTGAAGCGCACGGCGCGCGGGTATTTGTACGGCGCGATCTGCGCCTTGACGAATTCCTGCAGCGCCCGCGCCATGTCCGCCGTGCCGTCGTGGCCGGGCTTGAGGACGACGTGCGCTTCCACGATCTGGCCGCGTTCTTCGTCGGCGCGGCCGAAGACACCGCATTCGGCCACGGCGGGATGCCGCAACAACGCGTCTTCGACTTCCGCGCCGGCGATGTTGTAGCCGGCCGAGATGATCATGTCGTCCGTGCGCGAGCGGTAGTAAAAATAGCCGTCGGCGTCCATCTCGTAGGTGTCGCCCGTGAGATTCCAGCCATCGAGCACATAGTCGCGCTGGCGCTCGTCCGCGAGGTAGCGGCAACCCGTCGGGCCTTTCACGGCAAGGCGCCCGACGACACGAGGCCCCACGGGATGGCCGTCGTCGTCCAGCACGCACGCGCGGTAGCCGGGCACGGGTTTGCCCGTCGCGCCGGGACGCACGTCGGCGCCGCTGGCGGAAATGAAGACGTGCAGCAGTTCCGTCGCACCGATCCCGTCGATCATCTCGATCCCGGTCGCGGCACGCCACGCGTCGCGCGTCGCCACCGGCAGCGCCTCGCCGGCCGATACGCATCGGCGCAGCGAGCCGACGTCGTAGCGCGGCACCAGCGGCGTCATCTGCCGATAGAACGTGGGGGCCGTGAAGCAGACGGTGGCGCGGAAGCGTTCGATCGCCGCAAGCAGCCCCTCGGGCGTCAGCTTTTCCAGCAGCACGCCGGACGCGCCCACCCGCATGGGGAACAACAGCAAGCCGCCGAGGCCGAACGTGAACGCGAGCGGCGGCGTACCGATGAAGACGTCGTCCGCGTCCGCGCCGAGGACGTGCGGCGGGAAGCAGTCGCAGATCGCGAGGATGTCGCGGTGGAAGTGCATCGTGCCCTTCGGGATGCCCGTCGTGCCGGACGTGAAGGCGATCAGGCAGACGTCGTCGGCGGCCGTGTCGACGGGCGCGAACGGCCCGTCGTGCCGCGTCATGCGCGCTTCGAGGCCGTCCGGCGCGTCCGGGTCGTGGAAGTACACGACGGGTGGATGGCCATCGACCTGTTCCAGTTCGCCCGCCAGCGGACGGGCGCACAGGACCGCATTCACCTTCGCCTTGTCGACGACGATCCCGAGCTCGCGGGCGCGCAGCAGCGGCATCGTCGGGACCGCGACCAGGCCGGCCTTGAACACGGCGAGGATGGCGGCGGCCATCGTGGGGCAGTTCGCGCCCCGCAGCAGCACGCGGTTGCCGGGCACGAGGCCCATGTCGGCGCGCAGCACGTGGGCGATGCGGTCGACGTGGTCCCGCAGCTGCGCATACGTCCACGTCAGCGTGTCGCCCAGCACGGCGGTGTGGGCCCCGCGGCCGGCCGCGACGTGGCGGTCGAGCAGCTCGGCGACGCAATTCAGCCGGGGCGGATACCGGAGGGACGGCAGGTCGAACACGAGGTCCGGCCACAGGTCGGGCGGCGGGAGATGGTCGCGCGCGAACGTGTCGACGTGGGCCGAGGGACTGGACTCTGCAACGGACGGACGTGCCATGAAGCGCCCCCGGAGAAGATGGGATCGGTGAGTACCTCGAATTACTTTAGACCTAAAATAATTCGGGTGCAAGCGCCGCACGTCGGCGGCGCCGCGCCGGTCACCGCTTCATCATCGGTGCGCGCGGCATCTTCACGAATCCGTTGCGCACTTCCCTGCGCAGCGACGGATCAGGAACGAGCGCGATCGCGAGTGCTTTCAAGCGGTCCGCCTCGCCGTGGTTGTCCACGCCGCGCAGCACCGCCAGCAGGCGCTGGACGCCTTCCAGGTAATGGCACAGGTAGGCCCAGCGGCGTGGCGCACGGGTGTAACGGCAACGCTTGATGTACTGAACATCGTAATTCAACCGGGCGGCATACCTTCGCACCGCGCTTTCCGGATCGGGAAGCAGCTGCGCCGCCAGTCGATAGTCTTTCGCTGCGACGATGGACGGCAAGGCGGATTGCACACAGGACCGGGCAAGTTCGGGCTGTGCGTCCATGAGTTGCCGATACAACCCGTGCGTTTTTTCCGGCGTCTGCAGGATCGCGTTGATGGCGGCGACGTCGTGGAAAGCCGACCTGTCCAACCGCCCGTCCAGCAATCCCGCAACCTTGTCGTCCCTCACGCCGTGCAACGCGACCATCGCCGGCGGGTACAGCTCGCCCAGCCTGACCCAGTCGTCCAGGGCATAAGACAGCCGGACACCCGACCATGCGCGCGATTCCAACAGCGCGTTGTCATGGAACCAGATCAGGTCCGCCAAGGCCGCTTCATACTGGCCGACTTCAATGCGCTCCCGGGCGCGGGAGTATCGTTCCTGCGCGCTCATGCAGTGCACGGGATCGGATTCGTGTAAGCAAACAGACGCGTCACGATGTCTCTCATCTGTTCCTGCAGCAGCATGCCTACCTGGCCGACCGACAGATAACCCTGCGCCATATGGTGACGTACCGCCTGCTTGAATTCCTCCGACGCTCGCATGCTCTCGACCTGGTCCGGCGTCAGGTCGTCGTCCAGCGACAGACGGCCGCGGAACGCCCGCATCTCGGCAAAGACCCGGTTTGCCCTCGCGTGATCCCAGAAGCTCCAGACCGCCCCGACAAAATACGCAAACGCGAGCGCACGTCCATTGTTCCTGTCGATGCTCGCGCGGTAGAGCGAATAAGAACACCATGTCGGGCTCACATGCGCGAAATCCGCCAACGTCACCGGGGACTTCCTGTAGTCGAAGAAATCCGGTGCCAGCTCGATGGCGTCGTTCAGCGCCTTGACGAAGTATGGCTCGTGCGCGTCCATCGTGTCGGACAGGTTCGCGAGCCTGGCCAGGTGCTGGATGGCCGCGGCAGCGTCGTCATTCGCATGGCCCACCACACGGCGAAAGCCGGCAATGCTGGCGACGCCGTCGTCGTCGACGACGACGTCGCTCGCCGACCAGGTCTGCAGGGTCGCGATGAAGGTCGAGTAGTGATTCACCATCGACTTCGGGAAATACCTGGCAGCCATCCGGACGCCGGCGGCCGATCCGAGCAGCTCGCGTTCGATGCGATCCTTCAGATACCAGTCGACCCGCTTCCCCGACTTCGCCACCCCTTCGATGTTCGATTTCACCTTGGCCGATGGCGAGGTCGTATAAAACGGGATGAAGCCGTCGCACTCCCATTTGTACACTCTCTCGAGGATGTTCTTTTCCTCGTCCTCGTTCACCGGAGCTCGCGAGTGGGCCTTGTGCTTGCAGCTCACCAGCCAGCGAATCCTGCTTCCATCGGCGCGGGTTTCCTCGACCCCGAGGTCGATGCCGTTATCCGGCCCCGTGGAGATTTGTTCAAAAATCGTCATGCCACGCAGCGATTCGAAAAAATCGCGGCAAAACGTCTCGAAGTCGTCCGGCAGGGCCGATGTGCCCACCGGCGCATTCTTGACGGACGCATGATCGGCCTTGGCGGAGACGATTTCGCGAAAATCGATGATTCCCATGGTTCCTCAATCCAGATTGGTTCGTGCGCCGGCGGCCGGCTGCGAGTGCGCCGCGAGCGCGGTGTCCGGCACCTGCAGGATGAATTGGCTGCGCAGGTCGCGCACCATCCGGCGGATGTCGGCCTGCATCGCGGCGTGATCCTGCGGGGTGCACACGCGCGTGCCGGCCTTGCCGCTCTTGAAGCGGCGGGCGATGTGCAGCCGCCCGTCCAGGCGGGTGAAGCGGGCGTCGTACTGGAAATACGGGCTGGCGACGTGCACGTCCGGCGGCACCGCCAACAGCGTGGCGCCGGCCGGGAATTCGTAGTCGGCCTCCTCGTCGAAGTCGCTCTCCGGGCAGACGAACGGCTGCGTGCGCGCGGTTTCGTTGGTCAGCGCGAACACCTCGTTCGCCAGGCCGATGTACAGGCTGCTGGCGGCCGCCATGCCCATCGTGCCCGGCAAATACGTCCAGTTGTCGGCTTTGCCGCGCAGCGTGAAACTGTAGCCCTTGCCCGCGCTTGCGACGTCGCCGTCGCCCGGGTTGCCCTGCTCGACGGTCCCGCTGCCCTTCATCCCGAACGACGCCAGCAGGGTCGCGACGAACCGGTCCTGGTCGGCCTTGCGCCAGTTGCGGTGCTCGAAGCGGACCGGATCTGCCAGCCACCCCGTCTGGTCGCGCGTGAACTGGAACGTGGCGGCACCGTCGGCGGCGATCCGCACCCGGAAACGGCTCTTGACGGCACCCGGCTGCGTGACCGGCGTGTGCGCGAGCGCACCGGTACGGGTCAGGATGGCGTCCTTGTCCAGCTCCCATGCGGGCAGGTAGCCTGGCGCGATGTCTTCGGCCGTGGAATCGAGGAACAGGTCCAGGGCCGGCACGTACGTGATGGCGTGGTTGAGTTGCCCCAGGCTGGCGACCGGCGACAGCTTGTATGAGTTGCCGGCGTTGATCAGCGCCGGCGTGCTGGCTATGCCCACGGCGCGCAGCATCGCCTCCATCAGCGTCGTGTGGTCCTTGCAATCGCCGTAACGGTTGGCGAGCACGGAATCGGCGCTGTGCGGCACGACGCCGCCGTTGCCGATATAGACGGCAACGTAGCGGATGTTCTTGCGCACCCAGTCCGCGACCGCCAGGGCCTTGGCGCGCGGCGTGGCCAAGCCTTCCGCGAGCGCGCGCGCGCGGGCCGCGACCGCGGGCCCGGGCGCGGCGGCGGGTGCGGCTGCGCTGTCATACGCGAGGCCCACACTGGCGTAGCTGTCGAAGGTCGAGACGATCAGGCGGCGTCCGAAGTCCCAGTACGCCACCGTATCGGCTTCGAGCCGCGGATTCTCGGCCGGCACGAGATCCCAACGGTAGACGGTGCGACCGTCGTGGTGCGCCGGCGCGGCCGCCTTGTAGCCCACGTCGTCGACCTTCAGCGCCATCGACGCCGGCATGTCATAGATCACCGTGTATTGCCCGGTCGGATGGTATTCCGGATACGTGACGTCGTCGAACTGCCCGGAAAACATGGCGACGCGGCGCGTGCGGCGGATCGTCGAGTACAGCACGTCGCCCACCGCGACGTCGCTGTAGATCAGCGTCTTGACCTGCATGTCCTGGAACATGGGCGCCCCGCTGTAGGCCGGCTCCTGCTGCAGCTTGATCTGCTCCGGCAGCACGGGAATGCGGCGACCGTCGGGCTTCTGGTTGTACGCCTCGAGGACCGCGACCTCTTCGACCGTGCGGTTGAAATGGAATTGGCGTTGGCCGGCCCCGGCGACGGCGCGCTGCTCGTTCACTTGTCTGGCCGACTGCTGGGTCAGCACAAAGCTGCCGTCGGGCTGGACCACGAATTCCTGCAGCTCTTTCACGACGGTGATCGATGTGTCCGTGCCGTCGTCGGCGCCGATGGCCGCAAGCGGAACGAGCGTCGCGCAGACGATCGAGAGCAGGACGGCGCTGCGGGAGATCCGGTGGACTGCGCTGGGCGGCAATGAGAATGACATTCTGGATCGCAAATTTGCCAAAACGAAACCTCACACGTTACCAGAACGGCAGCGCCGAAGGTACGCGCTTTATCACAACCGGTCGTGCGCTTCATTCACGGTGGGTTGGCATGCCCGGCGAGACCCCGGTCATCGCCGATGCACCGTCCGATTTTGCGACGCCTCAACGTAGCGCCAGTACCAACCTCTAGGATTCGTCTTGGAAGCCACCAGGAGGATCGATTCGTGCCCATCGACACATCAAGCCTTGCGGCGCCGCCTCCCGCGCGACGCGACTGGTTGCGGCACAAGCGGTCGGAAGACGGCGCCATCGCCATCATGACGCCGTTTGTCATCCTCCTCATGGTCGCGATGTTCGGAATGGCGCTTGACCTCAGCCGCAGTTACAACCGTAAAGCGGAACTGCAAAGCGTCGCCGACGCCATTGCCTTGGCTGCGGCCTCCGCCCTGGACGGTACGCCAGCCGGTATCGACAGGGCCGTCGCGGCGGCTGGGCAGGCTGCGGTCGGTTACACCTATTCTTATAGCGGGGCGACCGTTTCCTGGTCGAGCGCCGCGTTGACGTTCGGCACAGATGCGAGCGGTGGCGCCGGGGGCTGGATGGACGGCGCCACGGCGAAGGCGCGTGCCTCGAACGCGTTTTTCGCCCGCGTCGACACAGCGGCCCTCGATGCCAGCCATGGCCGTGTCCAGAACTTCCTCATGCCCGTCCTGTCATCGGCATTTGCGACATCGAACATCACGGCGTCGGCCGTGGCCGGCCGCGATTCACTGAACGTATTGCCGCTGGCCGTCTGCGCGAACGCGAACACGCCTGCAACCGCTCTTGCATCCGGAGAACTCATGGAGTTCGGCTTCAGACGCGGCGTCAGCTACAACCTGATGAGCCTGAACCCGGGAGGACGCACGCCCGAAAACTTCCTTGTCAACCCCATCGCACAACCGGGCACGGTCGGCACGTCAGTGATGACCCGGATGGATGTCGTTGCGCCGTTTGTTTGCACAGGAAAAATGGCGATGCCCACCTTGAACGGCGGCACCATCACGGTCGAGCGGGGCTTCCCCATCGGCTCGCTCTACATGTACCTGAATTCCCGGTTCGGCACGTATGTCGCACCCTGCCAGTCATCGACGGCGCCGGCCGATCCGAACGTCAGGAGCTTCGATCTCACCAACGCGACGTGGATGAAATACCGGCCTGATGGACTCACCGCCAACGCGTTGTCCGCCCCGGATCCCCTGCTGACGGTCGCGGAAAAGCCGGCCGGCGCGACGAAGACAGCGTATGGGCCGCTGTGGTCGTATGCGAAGGCGGCCAAGTACGCTTCCTATACCGCAAATGGCGGCGTCGAACCCGCCGCAGGCTACCAGACGTTCAGCACGACGGATTGGAGCCTGCTCTACAACCCGGGCTCGCCCGTCGCGCAATCCTACCCGGGCACGACGCCGTATCAGGCAACCGGCGGCACCGCGAGCTACAAACCTTACCGCAATACCCGCGTGCTCAATATCCCCCTGTTGAGCTGCCCGGTTGCCGCAGGCACGAGCGCGACGGCGACCGTACTCGGCATCGCGAAATTCTTCATGACCGTCCCCGCAACGTCGACCGCCATCGATGCGGAGTTCGCCGGCATGGCCACCGAGACCGCACTGGGCGGTAATGCGAGGCTCTACCGATGAGACCAAGACCCAAATCGACCGGTCGGCGTGACGACCATGGCGCAGTCGCCATCGAGATGGCGTTCGTGCTTCCCATCCTGACGTTATTCCTGACATTCCCATCGATCGTGCTCGCCTTTTATTGTCGCCAGTACTCGGCTGCACAAAAAGCCGTGCACGACGCGACGCTCTATCTGTCCACCGCGCCACGGGTGGAAGTCGTCACATCCGGGCCGGACGGAAATTTTGCAGCGCTGACCCTGGCACGGAAGATCGTCGAACGGGAAATGGCCGGCATCGTCCCGGCCGGCGCCACGGTGGACCCGGCCATTTTCTGTACCTACCAGGTCGGGGGGAGTCCGATGACGAAACCCTGCACGATCACGTACACAAAGGACGTCAATCACACGCTGTATCAATTCGACGTGTCGCTCGGTTTCAGCTACACCAACCCTCTCACGGGCAGCGATACCGGATTGTTGATTTCACCTTATGCGCCCGCGCGCTACGTGGGGAATTGATATGCAACAGCCGGCGTTCAAGGGGCGAACGCGGGAGGCGGGCTCGGTGGCCGTCGAATTCGCGCTGGTCGCGCTCATTTTTTTTACGATCGTGTTCGCCACACTCGAGCTGGCACGCATGGAGTTCCTGCTGAACACGCTGGAAGAGGTGACGCGCCGTGCCGCCTCCGCCGCCGCCAACGTCGACTTCCGGGACGCGGCCGCGCTGCAGAAAGTCCAGGCGAACGCAGTCTTCCGTGACGCGTCGGGCCCGCTTGCGCTGGGTACGCCCGTCAGTTCCGACAATGTGAAGATCGACTATCTGTCCGTGTCGAACGCCACGTGGGACCTGAATCACATGAGCACGCTGCCGAGCTGCCCCGCGGCCAACCGGTTGAACTGCATGACCAATCCCGATGCGGACAACTGCATCCGGTTCGTGCGTGCGCGGGTGTGCGCGTCGATGGATGGGGACGGCAATTGCGAAACGCTGCCCTACCAGATGATTTTCCCGCTCTTCAATCTGTCCGCGATGAAGCTGCCGTCCGCCGAGACGATCGTACCGGCGGGTACGCTCGGCGCCACGACCGGCGCCATGCCATGTCCCTGAACGACGAAACGCGCCGCGACAAAAGGCCCCAACGGGACGGCAAAAACAAAAAGCCAGCTGATCGCTGGCTTTCATTTTGTGCTACCTTGAATTCTGGTGGGCGGTGCAAGTTTCGAACTTGCGACCCCAGCAGTGTGAATGCTGTGCTCTACCCCTGAGCTAACCGCCCTACTTTCTACTGCTTTGCTACGATTGCGTCGCTGCAATGACGAGCATTATAGGGGGAGTTTTGCGTTTTGTCACCCCTGCGGAGAATATTTTCTCCAAACACATTCTCCCTTCACGCCTTTGTCGAGGGCGGCCAGGACGTCGTCGTGCGCGGCAAGCTCGTCGGCGCTGGCCGACAGCACGAGGATGTCGCCCAGCGGACCCGCTTCCAGCAACATGCCCCCGCCGCCGCCCGCGTCCACCTCGACGTCCATCGACAGCGTGTTCTGGCCGCGCGTCATGGCCAGGTAGACGTCGGCCAGCAGCTCCGAGTCGAGCAACGCGCCGTGCAGCTTGCGGTGCGCGTTGGAGATGCCATAGCGGTCGCACAGCGCGTCGAGCGAGTTGCGCTTGCCCGGGTGCAGTTCCTTTGCGTGCACGAGGGTGTCGATCACGCTGGAGCAATGCTCGATGAATGGGGGCAAGCCCATGCGCTCGAACTCGTGGTTCAGGAACGCGAGGTCGAACGGCGCATTGTGGATGATGATCTCCGCGCCTTGCACGAATTCGCGCAGCTCGTGGGCGATCTCGTGAAACTTCGGTTTATCGCTGAGGAATTCCGTCGTGAGGCCGTGGACCGCCAATGCCGCCTCGTCCGAATCGCGCTCGGGATTGATGTAGCGATGGAAGTTATTGCCCGTCAGCTTGCGGTTGAAGATCTCGACGCAGCCGACCTCGATGATGCGGTCGCCGGTGCGCGGATTGAGGCCAGTGGTTTCGGTATCGAGGACGATTTGGCGCATGCGCGTGATGACTCAAAAAGCGGTGAAGAGAACCCGTAAGTATAACAAAATCAGCGCTTTACGGATGCGGCGCCCATATTGGCCAGCGCGTCGGCGCGCTCGTTGCCGGGGTGGCCGTTGTGCCCGCGCACCCAGCGCCATTCGACGGCGTGCTGCTGCTGGGCAGCGTCCAGCGCCTTCCACAAATCGTCGTTCTTGACGGGCTCCTTCGTCGACGTCTTCCACCCGCGTGCCTTCCAGCCGTGGATCCATTCGGAGATGCCCTTCTGGACGTACTGGCTGTCCGTGTGCAGCACGACCTCGCACGGGCGGTTGAGGACGGTCAGCGCCTCGATCACGGCGCGCAGCTCCATCCGGTTGTTCGTGGTGTTCGGCTCGCCGCCGAAGATTTCCTTTTCATGGCCGCCGTCGGCCACGAGCAGCGCGCCCCAGCCGCCGGTGCCCGGATTTCCCTTGCAGGCACCGTCGGTATAAATCTCAACTTTGGTCATGCTGCTTCGCTTCCTTGTCTGTTACTTGTGATGTTCGTTGCGGTTCGTCGCCGGCACCGCCTGCGGCGCCTTGCCCGGCTTCTTGTTCCAGGCCGGGCCGATGATGTGCATGCCCTTCACACGCTTGATCGCGTGGACCATATACACGGCGCCCAGATAGGGCCACCAGCGCCGCCCCGCCCCTTCGACGAACGCGAAGCGGTTGAGCCACTGCGCCGTCCGGAATGGCGGCGCATAGCAGCCGAAATGGCTGCGCGTGACGCCGAGATTCAACAATTTTAACCAGTCTTTCAGGCGCGGCATAGAGATGAACTCGCCCGCGGCAGGCAGGTAGTCGCTGCTCGTGATGCGGCCCATCCCCTGGCGCATGCCCCACAGGCTGGCCGGATTGAAGCCGCAGATGATCACCTGGCCTTCCGGAATCAGCACGCGCTCGACCTCGCGCAGCACCTGGTGCGGTTCGGCCGCGAACTCGAGCACGTGCGGCAGCACGACCAGGTCAAGGCTCTGCGACGCGAACGGCAAGTCGGCGAAATCGAGTGCGACGGCGATCTGCTTGCCCCGCGCCGCGTACGCGAGCTCGTCGGCCGTCGACGTGCGCGTGGCCGCCTGCCATTTATTCGGCATGCGGTTGGCGGCCAGCGCATCGATCTGCGGCACGCCGATCTGGATGGCGTTGAAGCCGAAGATATCGGCCGTCAACTCGTCCAGGCACGCCTGTTCCCACGCGCGCACGTACGCGCCCGCCGGCGATTGCAGCCAGCGGTCGAGCGCTATAATGGATTTTTCGGATGCCGCGCTGTCCATGCCCAACCTTTATCGATGCCCATATGACTTCCGCGCCCACTGAGCTTGCTGTACTGACCGTGCCCGCGTTCAAGGACAATTACCTGTGGATCATCCATGACGGCGTCCATGCGGCAGTGGTCGACCCGGGCGACGCCGAGCCTATCCTCGCGGCCCTGCAGGAAAACGGCCTGACCCTGACCGCCATTCTACTCACCCATCACCATGCTGACCACATTGGCGGCGTGACGCGCCTGCTCGAACTCAGCAACGTCCCCGTATTCGGGCCGCGCAACGAGGTCATTGCGGCCGTCAACCATCCACTTGGCGCAGGCGACCGCGTGCACGTGCCCGGGCTGCCGCTCGAGCTTGCCGTGCTGGACGTTCCCGGCCACACGAACGGACACATCGCGTACGTCCGCGACGACGGCAAGACGCGCTGGCTGTTCTGCGGCGACACCCTGTTCGGCGGCGGCTGCGGCCGCCTGTTCGAAGGGACGCCCGCCCAAATGGCGGCGTCGCTCGCGAAACTTGCCGCCCTCCCCGACGATACGCTCGTATTTTGCGCCCACGAATACACGCTGTCGAACCTGCGTTTCGCGGAAGCGCTGGAACCGGGCAACCGGGCGCTGCAGATGCGCATCGCCCACGACAGCCAGCTGCGCGGCACGCACCTGCCCACGATCCCGTCGACGATCGCCATCGAAAAGGCGACGAATCCCTTCTTGCGCACGAGCGAGCCTGCGATCGTCGACAGCCTGATAGTAGCCGGCCGTGTCGATCCGGGCGCCGACCCCGTGACGGTGTTCGCCGCGCTGCGCGCGTGGAAAAATGTCTTCTGAGCGCGCCATGACGGCGGTGCGCTGCTATGCCGACCCGGTCAGCCCCTACGCATGGCTGGGCTTGGCCGATCTCGAGCGCATCGAGGCGGCGGGCGCACGCGTCGTCGTGGTGCCCGTGCTGTTCGCGGGCCTGCTGAACGCGCACGGCACGGTCGGGCCTGCCGAGGTCGACGCCAAGCGGCGCTACCTGTTCCGCGACGTGATGCGCGAAGCGGCGCGGCGCGGCCTGCAATTCGCCGGGCCGCCCGGCCACCCGTTCAACCCGCTGCCCGCGCTGCGCATGTGCACGGCGGTGGAGGACGACGCGCAGCGGCGCACGCTCCTGGTCGCGTTCACGCGGGCGACCTGGGAAAGCGGAGAGAATTTGATGGACGACGAAACGCTCAAGCGCCTTGCGGACGCGGCCGGACTGGATGGCGCCAGCCTGCTGGTGGCCGCGCAGACGCCTGCCGTAAAAGCGGCGCTGGCCGACGCGACGGCGCGGGCTGTGGCCGATGGGGTATTTGGCGTGCCGACGTTACGCGTCGACGGCGACGAGGAACTGTTCTGGGGAGCGGACCGGATCGATACCCTGCTCTGGCGGCTGCTGGGCCAAGCGATCGATGAAGAAGCGTTGCGGGCGTTTCTCGCGCGCGAACCCCTGTCGCAGCGTCGGCGCTGAGTCGGCGCACGTTGGACGCGTGGACGGCGCGAGCGCCGCCGGGATGCCGGCGGCGCGTCGGAGCCGTCCACCCTACCGCACGATCAGATTTCTTCGTACAGCGGCAACGTCAGGAACTCGGCGAATTCTTCCGACGTCGACATCTGTTCGAAGATCTGCGCAGCACGGTCATAGGTCGGGCTGTCGCCGTTCGGCGCGGCTGCCTTCGCGTTCGCCAGCTCTTCCGGAATCATCGCACGCACCATGTCGGCAGTGACCTTGCGGCCGTCTTCCAGCACGCCCTTCGGCGAACGGATCCATTGCCACACCTGCGAACGGCTGATCTCGGCGGTGGCCGCATCTTCCATCAGGTTGTGTATCGGCACGCAGCCGTTGCCGGCCAGCCAGGCGCCCAGGTAGTGGATGCCGACGTTGATGTTGTAGCGCAAGCCCGCTTCCGTGATCGGGGTCTCCGGACGGAAGTCCAACAGGTCCTTCGCGGTCACCTCAACGTCCGGGCGCTGCTTGTCGATCTGGTTCGGACGGTCGCCCAGCACCTTCTTGAACTCCGTCATCGCCAGGTCGACGAGGCCCGGGTGCGCGACCCAGCCGCCGTCGTAGCCGTCGGTGGCGTCGCGTGCCTTGTCGTTGCGCACACCGCCCATCGCAACTTCGTTCTTTTCCGGATCGTTCTTGATCGGGATCAGAGCCGACATGCCGCCGATTGCAGGAGCGTTACGCTTGTGGCAGGTCTTCAGCAGCAGCAGCGCGTACGCACGCATGAACGGCGCCGTCATCGTGACCTTCGGACGGTCGGCCAGGCAGAAGTCCTTGTCCAGCTTGAACTTCTTGATGCACGAGAAGATGTAGTCCCAGCGGCCCGCGTTCAGGCCGGCGCTGTGCTCGCGCAGTTCATACAGGATTTCGTCCATCTCGAACGCGGCGACGATCGTCTCGATCAGCACGGTCGCCTTGATGGTGCCCTGTGGCAGGCCCAGTTCGTTCTGCGTCATGACGAAGATGTCGTTCCACAGGCGCGCTTCCAGGTGCGATTCCATTTTCGGCAGGTAGAAGTACGGGCCGGCGCCGCGCGCCAGCTGTTCCTTCGCGTTGTGGACCATGAACAGGGCGAAATCGAAGATGCCGCCCGAGATGCGCTTGCCGTCGACGAGCACGTGCTTCTCGTCAAGGTGCCACCCGCGCGGACGCACGACCAGCGTCGCGACCTTGTCGTTCAGCTTGTACTGCTTGCCGTTCTGTTCCAGAGAAATCGTCTTGCGCACGGCGTCGCGCATATTGATCTGGCCCGAGATCTGGTTGTCCCAGTTCGGCGTGTTGGAGTCTTCGAAGTCCGTCATATAGCTGTCGGCACCCGAATTCAGCGCATTGATGACCATCTTGCGCTCGACCGGGCCCGTGATCTCCACGCGGCGGCATTCCAGCGCCTTCGGGATCGGTGCGATCGTCCAGTCGCCGTTGCGGATGTGCGCCGTTTCGGGCAGGAAGTCCGGGCGCTCGCCGGCGTCCAGGCGTTTCGCGCGCTCCACGCGGGCGGCCAGCAGTTGCTGGCGGCGTGGCTCGAATTCGCGGCTCAGTTTCGCTACCAGCGCGAGCGCTTCCGGGGTCAGGATCTGTTCGTAGCCGGGCTTGATCTCGGCCCGGATTTCCATTCCGGCTGGGGTGGCGATGGTCATTGCATTCTCCTGTTTAGTATGAAATTCGGCACGCCGCGGCCGTCTTGGCACAAGCCGCCTTGGCGTTTGATATTGCTTCAAGTATATTCACTATTACTCGCCTAAACGAGACAAAAAATATATTCATCTGTGCGTTTTTGTCACAGATGAGGAGCAGAACTGAGGCTTTCCTATGGACCATTTCCGGCAGATATCAACCTTCGTCGAAGTCATCGCCCGCGGCAGCTTGTCGGCAGCGGCGCGCGCGGAGGGCATCGCGCCGGCCATGATCGGACGCCGCTTGGATGCGCTGGAAGCGCGGCTGGGCGTCAAGCTCTTACAGCGTACCACGCGCAAGCTGGCGTTGACGGACGAAGGCGCGGCGTTCCTTGAGGATTGCCAGCGCATCCTTGCGGAACTGGAAGAAGCGGAAGCGGCCGTGTCCGAACGGAGCGCGCGCGCAACGGGGCACCTCGTCGTGTCGGCACCTGCGGGTTTTGGCCGGCAGCACGTGGCGCCGCTCGTGCCCTCCTTCCTCGCCGAGCACCGCGAAGTGAGCGTGAACCTGAACCTGTCCGACCGCGTCGTCGACGTCATCGGCGAAGGCGTCGACATCGCAATCCGCATCGCCAGCCTGACGGATTCGAACCTCGTCGGCGTGAAGCTGGCCGACAACCACCGCGTCGTCGTCGCCACGCCGGGCTACCTGAAGCGCCACGGCACGCCGCAGACCCTTGACGACCTGGCGAAGCACAACTGCCTCGCCATCAGCAGCCAGGGCAGCCAGCGGGGCTGGTCGTTCCGCGACCACGGCAAGATCGTCACCATGAAGGTCGGCGGCAATATGGTGTGCAACGATGGCGCCGTGTTGCACGACTGGGCCATGGCGGGGCGCGGCCTCGCATGGCGTTCGATGTGGGAAGTCAGTTCGGAAATCGAAGCGGGACTGCTCGTGCCGGTGCTGGATCAGTATGCGGCGCCCGGCAACGATATCTATGCCGTGTTCGCGCAGCGCCGGCACTTGCCGCTGCGCATACGCGTGTTCGTCGATTTCCTGCGTCACGCGTATTCCCAGCCGGAATACTGGCGCAAGAATATGACCGCCATATGAAAACCGCCCAGTAAGGCCGGGATCACTCGGCTTTACTGGGCGGCTGGACAAAAAAAATCCCCGGAGATTCCGAGGATTTTTTGTCAGACATTCAGCGCATTACAGCGGCTGGATGTTCGAAGCTTGTTTGCCTTTCGGACCGGAGGTCACGTCGAACGAGACGCGTTGGTTCTCCTGCAGGGACTTGAAGCCCTGGCTCTGAATCGCCGAGAAGTGTGCGAACAGATCTTCGCCGCCTTCGTCCGGGGTGATGAACCCGAAGCCTTTGGAGTCATTGAACCATTTAACGATGCCAGTTGCCATTACAATTTCCTATTTCAGTTGAAGTGGACCGAAGTCCGTTTACGATCGTTTGAAGAAGCAAGAAACAAATGACAGACTAACTGCACTGCTACCGCGAATCCAACGATCCCTAATTATACCGAATAAACCCGCACGTATACGGTTTTCGCAAAATAAAACCGCAGCCCGTAACAATTCCTGCAGTCAATCTTTACGGGCCCTATTTGCATCGGCAGTACGCAAAATATAGGGCATGGACGCAGATAAAGTTTGTCCTAAATCAAACGACTTCCGGACAGCGCCTTTGCTCCAGCCCTAAGCGTCAATCTCGTCGTTGGGATAGGCGGCCTTTGGGTCGACGACGCCCCATGCGACGAACACGTCCAGCTCCGACAGCCACGCTTCCCATTCCTGCGGAGCGACGGCATCGAACGTCGTCAGCACGCGCAGCCGCTGTTCGAGCACGCGCGCCTGCTGGCCGAGGATGCGGAAGCCGAACGTCGCCGAGGAGCCGGCCATCGTGTGCAGCACGGCATGCAGCTGCTCGATCAATGCGGGCGGCGGGTGCTGGACGTCGAACGCGTCACGCACGGCCGCCAGGCGCCCGAGCGTCTGCGGCAGGCTGGCCGCGAACTTGTCGTTCAGCTCCGCGAGGCGCGCGAAGAAATCGGCATCCGCACTCGCGCTCATTTGGAGCCGCTCATTTGGTACCAAAAATACGGTCGCCGGCATCGCCCAGGCCCGGCACGATATAAGCGTGGTCGTTCAGGTGGCTGTCGAGCGAGGCGACGTACAGCTTCACGTCCGGATGGGCCTTGTGAAACACCTCGACGCCTTCCGGTGCCGCGACGAGCGCGAGGAAGATGATCTGGTCGCCCGTCACGCCGCGCTTCTTCAGCACGTCGACGGCGTACACGGCCGAGTTGCCCGTCGCAACCATCGGATCGCACAGGATGAACGTGCGCTCGGCCGTGTCCGGCAGGCGCACGAGGTATTCGACGGGCAGGTGCGTCTCCGGGTCGCGGAACACGCCGATGTGGCCGACCCTGGCCGACGGCACCAGTTCCAGCAGCCCGTCGCTCATGCCGACTCCCGCGCGCAGGATCGGCACGATGGCCAGCTTCTTGCCCGCGATGACGGGCGCATCGACCGTCATCAGCGGCGTGTCGATGGTCCGCGTCGTCAGCGGCAGGTCGCGCGTGATCTCGTAACCCATCAGCAGCGTGATCTCGCGCAGCAGTTCGCGGAACGTGCGCGTGGACGTGCCGCGGTCGCGCATGTGCGACAGCTTGTGCTGGATCAGCGGGTGGTTCAGGATGAACAGGTTCGGGAAGCGCGGGTTGGTTTGCATAGTTAAGAATGAAGCAGAATCAAACGGCGGCGATCACTCGTGATGACGGCCTGGTTGTCGGTAAATGGCGAACATTATCCCAGCCATGCGCCCGTTTGTCCCGTCCTTTGTCGAAGTTTTATCATTGCCTTCATTCAATGAGCGCGCGGGCGAGGATGGCGGCGCTGTCGACGCCTTCCGGCAGCCGTCCGAACGCGCCGCCCACGTCCACCGCGATGCGCGACGCGACGAACGCATCGGCGACGAAGGCCGGCGCATGGCGCAGCAGCAGGCCGGCCTGCACCGCGACGACGATGTGCTCGGCGAGGCGGCGCGCACCGAATTCGCCGGCCGCGAGCGTCCCGAGGCCGTCCAGCAGGCGCGCGCAATATGCGTCGAAGCGGGCGTCGCGCCCGGATGCCAGCGCCAGCTCGGCCGCCAGCGCGTCGCGCGGCTCCGGCCCCTTCGCGGCAGCGCGCAGCACGTCCAGGCACATCACGTTGCCGGAACCTTCCCAGATCGAGTTGACGGGGAATTCGCGGTACAGGCGCGCCAGCGGGCCATCCTCGACGTAGCCGTTTCCGCCCATGACTTCCATCGCCTCGGCGCCAAACGCGGGGCCGCGCTTGCACAGCCAGTACTTGCCGGCCGGCGTCAGGATGCGTCCCAGCGCGGCCTCGCGCGGATCGGCCGCGCCATCCGGCCCCACGTCGAAGCAGCGGGCGAGGCGCAGCGCGAACGCCGTCGCCGCCTCCGATTCCAGCGCGAGGTCGGCCAGCACGTTCTGCATCAGGGGCTGCTCGGCCAGCCGCCGGCCGAACGCGTTACGTGCGCGCGCATGATGCAGCGCATGGCACAGCGCGGCGCGCATGATGCCGGCCGAGCCCAGCACGCAATCGAGGCGAGTGTGGCTCCCCATCTCGAGGATCGTCGGGATGCCGCGCCCTTCCTTGCCGATCATCCAGCCGACGGCATCGCAGAACTCGACTTCGGACGACGCGTTCGACTTGTTGCCCACCTTGTTCTTCAGGCGCTGCACGCGGATCGCGTTGCGGCTGCCGTCGGGCAGGTAGCGCGGGACGAAGAAGCAGGAGAGGCCGCGCGCCGCTTCGCCCGCGCTGCCGCCCTCGTCGGCCTGCGCCAGCACGAGGTGCGCATCCGACTGGGGCGTCGAGAAAAACCATTTGTGGCCGACGAGGCTCCACGCGTCGCGCCATTCCGCGCCGAAACGCTGTTCGGCAACGGCGTGGTTCATCGGCGTCGCTCGCGTCGTGTTCGCGCGCACGTCGGTACCGCCCTGCTTCTCCGTCATGCCCATGCCGACGAGCGCCCCACGCTTCTGCTCGACGGGCAGCGAGCGCGGATCGTAGTGGCGTGCAAGGATCTTCGGCAACCAGTGCGCCGCGATGCCCGGATGCTGACGCAGCGCCGGCACGGATGCATACGTCATCGTGACGGGACACTGCGAGCCGTTTTCCACTTGGCCGAACAGCAGATAGGCGGCCGCGCGCGCGACCTGGGCGCCGGGACGCGGCGCTTCCCACGGCAGCGAGTGCGCGCCGTTCTCGATCAACAGCCGCATCAACTCGTGCCACGCGGGGTGGAATTCGATCTCGTCCACGCGGTGGCCGGTGCGGTCGAAGTTCACGAGGCGCGGCGGGAACTCGTTGGCCAGGCGCCCCAGGTCGAGCACGTCCGCACTGCCCAGCAGCGCGCCCAGCCGTTCCAGGTCGGCGCGCGCCCAGCCGCCGCCCTCGCGTTCCACACTCTCGACGAGCGCGGGATCGCAGCGGAACAGGTCGACATCGCCGAACGGCGGCGCCTGGTTGAAGACCTCGTGGGTATCGAATCGGTTCATGGCATCGTCTCCTGTGGCGGTGTCGGGATGATTGTTGCAGCTGAGCATCAGCGCCCCGCTACGAATGTTTCCTCTTTAAACTGCATCGGCGACAATAACCTTTCGAGCCGCCGCACCACGTTATCGGTTAAACAACGAGGCTAGCCTAAAGCCTTGTGCCGGGCAAGCGCGACCCGCGTGACGTGGGAACTGCGGCGTATCAAGCAAGGGCAGAAAGATGCCGGGCATTGTGTATTTCAGTGCCGATTGGAATCTTTCGGTGATACATTGCTTGTTGTTTTGGTACACTCCGGCATGACCCAGGCAGGTTCTGCCAAACGAGAAAGCAGATATTTCGACGATGCGCGCCAGTTCATCCGCAGTAACGAACGATCCGCGCCATGCGGCGCCGGCAGCGAGTCCGGACGGCTACATGGAAGCGGTGGGCGACGTCGCGTTCCGTCTCGATCGCGCCGGCATGATCCGTCATGCCAGCCAGCGCGCCGAGCGCGCGTTCGGCACGCACGCGCTGGCCGGCTCCGTATTGACGAGCCACGCCGTCGACGTCGACCAGCCCGCGCTGCGCAACGCTCTCATTGACGCCGGGACGGCGAGCGACCCCGTACTCGTCGAAGTGCGGCTGCGCTGCGCCGGCCGCGACACTTGGTACGAATTGCGCATCGGCGGCCTTCCCGGCGGCGATGAACTGCTGGCCGTCGGCCGCGACATGTCGGCCCAGCGCGCGACCGAGCAGCGCCTGCGCCACATGGCGACGCACGACGCGCTGACGGAACTGCCGAACCGCCTGCTGCTGTCCGACCGCATCCGCATGGTGATCGCCAATGCGCGCCGCTCGGGCCAGGGCTTCTGCGTGGCGACCATCGGCCTGGACGGCTTCAAGAAAGTCAACGACGGCCTCGGCCACCCGGTCGGCGACGCCGTGCTGCGCCTGGCCGCCGTCCGGCTGCGCAAGACCTTGCGCGACAGCGACACACTGGCGCGCGTCGGCGGTGACGAATTCGTCGCCGTGCTGCCGGGCACGTTCACGCCGGACCAGATCAAGCTCGTGAGCGGCCGCCTGCTGGCGGCGCTGCAGTCGCCGTTCGAGATCGACGGCCATACGGTGTACCTGGGCGCCTCCGTCGGCGTGTCGATCTACCCGGACCACGCCGAGGACGAGATCCGCCTGATCGCACTGGCCGACGCCGCCATGGGCCGCGCCAAGGAGACGGGCAAGGGCCGCACCGTCGTCTACAGCATGCGCGAAAGCGGTCCGCCGCAGCACGACATCTCGCTCGAGGCCGCGATGTTCCACGCGGTGCGCGAAGGCGAGTTCCTGCTGTACTACCAGCCCATCGTGTCGAGCCGCACGCGCCGCATCGAAGGCTTCGAGACCTTGATGCGCTGGAAGCATCCGACGCTGGGCATGGTGCCGCCCGTGCGCTTCATCCCGATCGCCGAAACGAACGGCCTCATCAACCTCCTGGGCGCTTGGGCGCTGAAGGCGGCGCTCGTGCAGCTGCGCCAGTTCGAGGAAGTCGCGAAGCGCGACCTGTACATCTCCGTCAACATCAGCCCGCGCCAGTTCCGCAACGACCGCTTCCTGAACGTACTGGACGACGCGCTCGGCTTCTCCGGCGCACCCGGCGAGAAACTCGTGCTGGAGATCACGGAAGGCACGCTGATGATCGACCCGATCCACGCGGAGGCCATCCTTACCAAGATGGCCGAGCGCCATGCGCGCATCGCGATCGACGACTTCGGCACCGGCTATTCGAGCCTCGCGTACCTGAAGCGTTTCCCGATCTCCGTGCTGAAGATCGACCGCGCCTTCATCAAGGACCTGCCCGCCTCGACGAAGGACGGCGCGATCTGCAATGCCGTGCTCGACCTGGCCAAGCACCTCGGCCTGTCCGTCGTGGCCGAAGGCGTCGAGACGGAAGAACAACTGACCTACGTCGAGTCGCGCGGATGCGACTACGTACAAGGCTACCTGACCGGCAAGCCCATGCCGGCCCACGTGGCCATGGCCGCGCTGAAGGAAAACCTGTACACGGCACTGCTGCCGGACGAACTACGGGCGGGCCTCATATGAACCAGACTGTCACCATCGAACGATCGCCGCAAGCGGACGCCACCCTCGCCCTGCTGTGGGAGCGCATTCGCCGCCGCGGCGACATGCCCGGCTTCACGAAAGCGATCAACGCCATCCTCGCCTCCATGCGCGGCGAGGACGAGCGCGACTTTTCCATGACGGAGACCGTGCTCTCCGACCCCGTGCTCACGCAAAAGGTGCTGCGCCTCGCGAACAGCGGCATGTATTCCGCGTTCGGCCAGCGCATCAACACGGTGTCGAAGGCGATCCTCGTGCTGGGCACGGAAGCCATCGGTCACCTGGCGCTGGGCCTCAAACTGATCGAGGAACTGAGCAAATCCACGCCCGATTCGCTGCAGGCCCACATCGAGATGGAAAAGGCCGTGCTGGCCGGGATGGTCGCGCACCAGGTCGCGAACGAGGCCGCGTCGCGCGATCCGGAAGAAGCCGTCGTGTGCTCGATCCTCCATTCGCTGGGCCGCATGATGGTCACGTTCTACCTGCCCGAGCACTGGACCTTGATGCAGCAGGCCGTGGGCGGGGACGACATCGATACGGTGTCCGTCGCGCAGCTCGGCCTGTCGCTCGAACAGATCGGCCGCGCGACGGCGGAACACTGGGGCCTGCCGCACAACCTGATCGCCGGTATGCGCCGCGTGCAGCCGGGCGAACGGGGCGCCGACTTCGGCCACGACGACTGGCTCGCGGCCCTCGGCACCATGTCGGCCCAGTGCGCGGACAGCCTATGGCATGGCGACGAAACGGGCGCCGAGCGGGTGAAGGCGCTGGCCGCGGGCTTTGCCCCGCTGCTCGGCATCGACCCCGCGAACATCGTCGGCGCCATCGAGAAGGCCAAGGTCGAAGCGGCGGCCGACCTGTCGATCGCACCGCTCGCGAACCCGCCCGAGAAGCGCGCCCGCGCCGCCGCCGTCACGCGCATGCGCGAGGCCGGCAACAAGATCCTCATGAGCGGCGTGGCCGACATGCGCGACGCCGCCGCCACCGCCACGGCGGGCCAGATGGTGTCGATGGCCATCGAGACCGCGTACCACGGCCTGTCGTTTACGCGCGCCTTCGGCTTCCTGCGCAACCGCCGCGACGGCCGCTACACGGCCAAGATCGGCCTCGGCGACAATGCCAAGACCCTCGTCCCGAAGCTCGCGTTCGACGACGCGTACGAGCCGAACGTCTTCTTCGCGGCCCTGGGCAGCGACCGCGTGATCTTCATCGAGAACGCGCGCGACCCGAAATTCTCCAGCAAGCTGCCGCCCTGGTGGAAAGGGTCGCTGGCGGAAGCGCGCTGCTTCGTCATCATCCCGCTGTGCACGCACGGCGAGCCCGTCGGCTTCATCTACGGCGACTGGGACGACAGGTTCCCGTCCGTGTACCTGAGCCAGACCGAGTTTACGCTGCTCAATGACTTGCGCGGCCTCGTCGTGAAAAGCGTCGAGCGGCGCCAACCCGTGGAAGCGGTGGCCGGCCGGGCCTGAAACATGCCCCC
>NZ_JANUGW010000010.1 GCF_024753285.1 Massilia pinisoli
AAGGTAGACCTGTTTGAGCTAGGTTCGCCGGAGGTTGGTGCTTGTGCCCCGCGCATGTTTTTCCGAACTCAGGTGCAGGTTGCAACTGATGTTTCCGCTAATCTAGTAGTGGCAGAATGGCACATCGAAACTACTGGAGAAATCATGCGGAAAGCCCGAACTATCGCAGCAGAGATTGTGCGTGTAGCGTTCTTCTTAACGATACTGCTGGCCCCTGTTTTGCTGTACAGGCACACGTTCGGCTCGCACATAAGTACGAAGACTGAGGACTGGACTGCCATGGGTACTGCAATGGCGGGCATCTATGGCCCATTGCTTGCTGTGCTTACCTTGGTCGTTCTGGTATTTCAAGTAAGGTTGCAGGCGGAAAGCGGGAAGCACACATTTGATCAATCACATGTGCAGCAAGCGAACTCTGACATCGCGTTTTACCTTGAGCAATTAGAGACTGCATTAGCGATGAACCATCCGCTTAGCGGTCGGTCGATAGGTAAGTACCTTAGAGATACATACGCCCCTCGTACAACGCTTGATCAACTACGTGACTTGCACCGTGTCGCCGCTGTCGTGAATGAAGACTACTCAAAACTGTTTGCCGCATGGTCCGCATATCAGTCGGTTGTCGCCGGGCTGCAAAAAGTAGAGGCGCAGCCTTACATCAAAACGCTGGCCTCTGCGCGACAGCGAGCGACAACGGTGTTGACGCTCGAGATGTGCGTGTCACTTGATAACTTTGTTTGGTCTCTATCCGAAGGGAGTTTGAAAGGGCCGTACCTCTTCTCGCCACTCTTGAGGGAGTGCAGTACCGATGGGGGGCACTAATTGTCGGTGTCGATCAGGCAGAGCCAGGATTGTTTGTAGCAGACTGTCTTGCCTTGTTCGTTCAGTATGCGCTCATCGCCTGTAAGGGTCATACGGCTATCGTTCAGCCATACCAACATCACATCGTACAGTTCACACGTTGAATCGTAGTCGCCTACGAGTCGGGCCACCTTGGACGGCCTATGACGTCCTTGGTGCGTGACATCGGAAATAGTTAAGCGTCCACGGTAGACGCGCGTGTATCTGTCGTGCAGCTTGCGCTTTTCTAGCTCGACACCGCCCTCAAACATTTTTACCATTCTGATCCGCATTGTTGCGCCAATGAAATACTGTATGCAAATACAGTATAGCAAATCATCAAGTGCCAGAGCGTAGGCTTTGCCTCCGGACCACCCGGTACATCGCTGACGACGAGAATTCGCTGGCGACAGCCCCATCCGAACGTACGTCATCTGCAACATCGATGACATCCACGCCATGTGCGGCCCTACCAGATTTCCGTCGAGATTTTCCAAATGGGGAGCGGTATTTTCCCTATGACGATCGGCCATCCCAGAGGAGCGGTAGTCGCTTCAACGTGATGCTTTGCTCGCTCCATCATAGAGGGGAACCAAACAGGCCTGAGGAACAACCTCCGTTTCACGCACCGCAAACACTGCAATAATTCTGCCGACGGGCAGCGTTGTGCTACCCCAGTATGAGAGGCCAGGAATGGGAAAAATTGATTTATCGACTTGTTTGACGGCCCTGGCGGCTTTGCCTGAGGCCTTCGAGAAGTACCCGCACGGTGCGATGTGGGTAGGTAGTTTAGTCGCGTTAGGGATAGTCTGCTATACCGTCGCCAGCATCGGAAGCAAACGAAGCTAAGGGCAATTAGTAACGTTAGGGAGAAGTCTCCCACCTTTGCCGCAGCAATGTGAATTCTGCCCTCTAGCCCGCGAACGCGGGCTTCTTTCACCATAGACCGCTTCTTCGCAGTTTATGGAGTTCAAAAATTGCGTTCGATGAAACGATTGCAGCCCAGATTCACGATTGCAGATAATTGAGATTCAATAAAAATACTACAACCACGCGGAGATTTTAGGTCGTGGGTCGCGGTGGAATGTGGCCTTCTAATGCTTTGTTAATCGCATCGTAGATAGCAATACCTGATTGAATGTCCGCTACGAAATATTTTAGTGGATTGTAGCCTTTTGAATCGACGTTAGTATATCCCTTAGTACCTGTCAAACGAACTGCTACTTTGGAGGTGTTCGTAATCTTTCTCAGTCCTGCAATTTCTTCATCGCTGAGTATAAAGTCGCACTGCTCCTTGACCCCAACCCCTTCAGTGTCTCGATCAGGTTTCGGGCACGTATGTTCCATCACCAATTCGCCATCAACCAAAACTGCAACCTTATCCATGAACAGCCACGAGTCACCCCAGTAGTAAGGTTGGAGGAAAAGCACGGGTTTCCCATTGTCCTTCAACGAGATGTAAGCCTTCACGCCCGTAGCGATCTGCATAGGCATGCCCATCTTGTAGAAGCGGAGTTTCCTGAAGGCATCCCGCTCGCCAAAGGCTAGACCAACAACGTCCTTTTGAGGCAATTTAAACATCGCCATGAACGTGGTCACCCCATCCCCTTTGTCCTCGACCTGACTTTCGTTGTAGCTGCTCATGAGTGCAGATTTCCACTCTTGCGGAGTCGGTGGCGCTTTGGCTTGAGAGGCCGCCGCGATGACATTCGCAGGCCGCTGTGTAGTTGTGGAGTTACTTTTTGAGCACGCAGTTAGCGTAAGGGCTACTGTAAGAGCAGCAAGCATGGTAACAAAATAGTCGAAGCGTCGCTTTGTGAAATTTCTCATTTATTATCTCCCTGTTTTGACACAACCGGACTCAAGTAGTTGCCTAAGAAATAATATCACGAGAATCATAATGTTTGGATAAAGCCAGGACGTGCCCAGAAAGGCTCGCCAAGCGTGGTCGAGAACGCACTTGTCGGGATTCTTTACACTATGCTCCCCAAATTTTTCTAAGTAATTGCTTTTATTAAGTTTTTCCACGAGGCATAAGTATTGCTTTAAACTATCGTACTTAGAAGCGTAGTCTCATTTCAACCACAACCGAAACAGCTAATGAAAACAAAAGCCCTATCAGCGGCACTTGGCGTAGTCCTCTCTCTTGCATCTGCAGTTGCGGCGGCGGGATCAAATCTTGTGACTAACGGCGACTTCGAAAATTGGTCTGCAGGATGGACAACGAACGGTATGGAGTTCTACAGTTCGCCAGGGATCGGTCACGCTGGGGATTTGGTTATTCTCACGGGTTGTCGTGGCGAGAACTGCACCAGCACACTCGGCAGTGGCGCGTACTTCCGTCAAGAAATTGACACGGAGGTTGGTTCGTCGTACGACCTAAGCTTGTGGTTAAGCGAGAACGCAACGGGGACCAGCGAACTTTCTGTATTCTGGAACGGTGCATTGGTTAGGGATATTGTTAACCCGGCAAATGACACGACCAGAACAGGAATGGTTCAGTTCACATTTTCTGGCTTGGTTGCCGCTTCTTCGAGGACAGCGCTCGAAATCCATGGTCGGCAGGACCCCAGATTTATGTTCTTTGATGACATTTCAGTAACCAAGACTGAATCTGTACCTGAGCCCTCGTCAGTCACTATCGTCGGCTTAGGATTCTTTGCCATGCTTATGTTCCGTCGCCGAATTCGCTGAGGGTGGTTTCAATCTATCACAGACTAGCGATGAAGTCCGCAACGCCTGACATAGGCAGACAGAAAAGGCTCTTCTTAGCGTAGCCAGCAAACTCTTTAATGGTCTTTTCGTCTTCTTTGTGGAAAATTTCGTCGATAAATATGAGAACATATTTACCGTCTGGCAAGGCGTTTGCAATTAGTTGATGCTTATAGGCAGAGTGGTTCCATGCGTGATTTAGGCAATCTTTATAATGACCTGCTCGCCACAGTGCGCTGCTTAGCTCCGAATGGCTAAGGTGTGAGCCGTCGCGCTGGAAACGGTATTTGTATTGACTAGCCAAGCTATTTCGAGCGGCTTCTTTAAAAGTCTTTGAGTTAAGTAGAGCAGACTTAAACTCAAACATGACAGGCTCTAAGTCGTCAGCTATGTGAAAGATTGCGTCAGGCTTCGCCACCGACGTTTCTCCTTTTTTATCTGTGAACTCAGCCTGATAATAGGGCAAAAAGCTCTGGCATGAAACAATACCGAGCGGGAGTAAAGCGGCAAGCATTTTCTGTTCATTTGTCATATTAATTTCTTTCGGCAATAGGAATCCTTTGCAACGATTGTGCTCAAGATATAGATAGTTTGAGGAAGGGAAGAACTTCAGTAGCGAAAAGATGCTACTTCGTAATAGAAGATAACCTTACCAAAGGTCAAGGCACCCAAGGCATCTCGATAAATTCTTTAGAATCAACAAGTTACCCATCATTTAGACCGAGGCAAACCCCAAGTCAAGGGCAAGGCAAGGGCGAGGCAAGTTAGAAAGGTTGCCCCATCGGCGGAGCGCGTTTTTCGAGGTGTCGTTTGTAATCGGATTGAGTAGCCGTCTTTTTACACCATACGTAAGATTTTGAGCCGTCCTCGTTCCTAAATTGCTTTTTCAGAACTTCGAGACTACCAAGGGCGCGCGCAATATAGGCGTCGCTGGGAATGCTCATGCCTTCAAGCTCAAAAGCCGACCTTATCTCTTGCTGCGTGAAGAACTCATGATCCTCTACAAAATCCACAAATACATAGTCTGAGGAATTTTCACTCAAGCCGATCATGTCTACCAACGCTTGTGACTGCCTCACATGCTTGTGATTAAATTCTGATATATCGAATTCCATAAAAAAGTGGAAAATCGAATCTAAATATCCGGGAGTTTCGAGGGCAGCAGCAAGGCGCACGATAAACTCTTGGGTTTCTTCCTTACTGGATTTATGGCTAAGGCGTTTAGGAACGTACCAGCGGCGCTCGTCGCCATCTAAACGCAAAGGCCTATTCTCATTTGATGCAAGGATAAAACGCGTGTATGTAGGAACCATGCTTCCGGTCACCCCTTTTTCTTCGATGTAAGCTCGCTCTTCGGATAACAGGCTTTTCAATTGAGTTGCCGTGCTGTCACTCTTCGATTTTGGGTCATCGAGGAGAACTAACATGTTGTTGGATAAGACAGTGCTGAACTTGCCCGTCACATTACCAAAAGTATTTACTACTGAAGATTGATTTGATAGCAGAGGGTTGAGGATCGACTCTACTAAGAATCCTTTGCCGGTCCCGACGTCCGAGGACAACATTAAGTGCCAAGATGGTCGCTCTTCTGGTCTTTGAAACATATGGGAAAGCCAAGAAACGCAAATTGCATAATCGTCAGGGTCAGGGAATAGCCGATCAAGATATTCCTTGAACAAGTCAATCTCGGTCGACTCTGCCGAGGGTTTGTAGCGACGATATGTGTTAATCCATTTTGAACCATGTTTATGCACAATGTCTGGCCCATTTGGCATAAAAACGATTCCGGTCACTAACTCAAGAGATGCTTTAATGTAGGCAGAAATTTTATCTTCACTAGGAATCATTTCGAGTTTACAAAATCTCGCGTACTCCATAGGAATATAGTCATTCGCTGGGTAACTACCTGAATTTTTATTGTAAAGACGAGTAATCGGAAACTTCTCGTTGGACATCCATACAAATCCATCCTTCTTAAGACGATCAGCAAATTCTTTTTTTGAGTTAAGGGCTGGGTGTTCGGTCATTGGCGATTTCCTTGCTGGCGAGAGCGTCGTTGATAAGGGTATCGAGCAGAGTGCTCTTGTTCAAATTAGTTTTTTGCACTAGTTCGTGCAGAGCATCCCAAGTCGAGCGCGGTAGATAGAGGTAGGCTCGCTCAAGAACCACTCCATCTTTGCCAACTACTGTTTGTCGGCCTGAGCCATTTGTGCAGGGGTTCATGGCGTGCTCCTAATGAAGTTTGCAAGCCGCACCTTGTTCCAAACAAGTCCACTTGGAGTTGTCAGTCCTGCTGTGTTTAGGGCGGCGCAGATGGCGCGGAGGGTTAGCGTTTCACGGAGAGGCATAATGAAAGCCAGGATTTGATCGTAGTAATCGGGCGCGCGAACACGGCCGCCGAACGTAGGTCGAACAGACATAGGGAGTCCTTTACGGAAATATAAAGAGGGGGAATTTTTGGAGAAAACTACACTTGGAAGCATTGCACTCCCAACAATTGAATTATAACATCAGGGTACGATTGTGTCAAATATCAACCACATCATCCACTCGGCGTCAAGAGGTAAATTTTAAAATTTTGAGGGGAAATCAGTAAGACAGTTGATTAAGCAGGCCGCATGAAATATGCGCTCATCAATAGTGTGTGCTGTTGCTAGATGAGCAACCCTTAGTGCATGGGGTCTCCGTAACTTTGCGGACACCTAACTCACTCGACTTTGGACGTGCTCTCTAAGCGAAGGTATCGAGCGATTTGAGCCGTTTGTCGCTTGAGGCCATCCGCCAGCTATACGGTCCAAACAAATCGATTCGGAAGCTTATACGCGTGCTGAAAACGAGTTTTGACCCATGTTTGCCAGTGACGCGACCTTTGTTAGACGCAGGGCAATAGCAGAAAGATGGCCATTGTTGCAACATGGAAATATCTGGTGAGTACAGCGCCAGCATTAGCCTTGAGGGTGGCTCGCTGTGTGCCGCGCGGTAGGCCGTTAGAAGCGTTGGCTATCCTCTGGGTCTAGGAAATTTTTGCTACACCTTGCTCGGCGTTGAACATAAGTGCAGGTATCGAGCGATACAGAGGATGAGGAGAATAGCGGCAGGTTCTGGGCGTCTTTAACTTGGAAGACACCTAAAACTGAGGAGGCACAAGCAGGTAGGGACAAAATACAGAGCACGAACTCTGCAATTTGGTTACACCAAAGGTTACACAGCAATGTCGGCAGCTAAACAGCAACGCCCGACATAACCTCTAAGTGTTTGATTTTACATGGCGCGGCTGGCGGGGATCGAACCCACGACCCTTGGCTTCGGAGGCCAATACTCTATCCACTGAGCTACAGCCGCGCTGGTCGAAGTGATGCGAAGGATACAGTCTTTCCCGACCGACGTCTATGGGGAACCCTGCGCTTCGGCCGGAATTGCGTTTCCACCAAGTGTCTTTGGGTCTATAATCGCCCCGCGGCATTGCATTCAGATAAGCATCCGTAGGGCAGAAGCAGGTTTTTTTAATTGTATTAAGGAAATCATGAGCGACGCACAACACGAACACCACTCCTTCATTCGGACTCCCAAGCAACTGGTCATCGCAGTCGCTGGCTTCTTCCTCGTCATCGTCATCGGCATCATCCTCCTCGTGATCTTTGCCACCAATAAACCGCTCGGCGGCGCCGGCTCCGAAAGCCAGAGCGCGCAGGCCATCGCCGCGCGCGTGCGCCCCGTGGCCGAGGAAGGGTTTGCGTTCAAGGATGTGAATGCGCCGAAGGTCCTGCAATCGGGCCAGGCCGTGTATAACGCCGTGTGCGTCGCCTGCCACGGCACGGGCGCCGCCGGCGCACCGAAGGTCGGCGACGCCGGCGCCTGGGCCGCACGCATCGCCCAGGGTTACGACACCCTCGTCCAGCACGCCGTGCAAGGCATCCGTGCGATGCCGCCCAAGGGCGGCAATGCCGATCTCGACAATA
Organism: Massilia pinisoli; assembly: GCF_024753285.1. Lineage (GTDB taxonomy): Bacteria > Pseudomonadota > Gammaproteobacteria > Burkholderiales > Burkholderiaceae_D > Telluria > Telluria pinisoli. Next base: position 7,512 of record NZ_JANUGW010000010.1, read on the forward strand.
TCGAAGTCGCCCGCGCCGTCGCCTATATGGCGAACCAGGCGGGCGCCAAGTTCAAGGAGCCGGAAGCACCGGCACCGGCGCAAGCCAATGCAGCTGCTCAGCCCGCAGCCGCGGCATCTCCCGCCGCCGCACCGGCGCCTGCCACGCCGGCCGCCACGCCGGGCGCGCCGCCTACCGCGGGCGCGCTCGCGACCCCGGCCATCGCGGGTAACAGCGAAGCCGGCAAGACATTGTTCAATCAGACTTGCGCGGCCTGCCATGGCGCCGGCATCGCCGGTGCGCCCAAGTTCGGCGACAAGGCGGCCTGGGCACCCCGTATCGCCCAGGGTGCGAGCACACTGTACGAACATGCGCTCAAGGGTTTCCAGGGCAAAGCCGGTATGATGCCTCCGAAAGGTGGTTCCACGGCACCGGATGCCGACGTGAAGGCTGCAGTCGACTACATGGTGGCGGCAGCCAAATAAACGCCGACAAAACCGTCCCGCGGGACGGTTTTTTTTATAGATGAGGAATTGACGTGGCACAGACGTACACCCCCGCAACGCGCAAGCCGACCCCGGCGCTCGCTTCCCTGTCCCTCGCATCGATGCTGCTTGCCGCGGCCGGCAGCGCCGGGGCCGCCACGCTGTCCGTCGGACCGGGCAAGACCTACGTCGCGCCCTGCGCCGCGATCGCCGCGGCCAAGGATGGCGACACCATCGAGATCGTCGGCGACTGGACATACAGCGGCGACGTCTGCGCCATCACCCACAACAACCTGACCATCCGCGGCGTGCACGGCCGCCCCATCATCGACGCGGCCGGGCAGCAGCACGGCGGCAAGGGCATCTGGGTCGTCATCGGCAACAACATCACGGTCGAGAACGTCGAGATGCTGGGCGCCAAGGTTCGGGACGGCAACGGCGCCGCGCTGCGTCTCGAGGGCACGAATTTCACGTTGCGCCGGGCGTTCATCCACGATAACGAGAACGGTATCCTGGCCAACCCCAACAAGAACAGCGACATCCTGATCGAGTACAGCGAGTTCGGCCACAACGGCGGCGGCACGGGCCAGACGCACAACCTGTACATCGGCCAGGCGAAAAGCCTGACGTTCCGCTACAGCTACTCGCACGACGCCGTCATCGGCCATGACCTGAAGTCGCGTGCGACGACGAACATGATCGCGTACAACCGCTTCTCGAGCACGCCGCCCGGCAAGCCCGGCAGCACGGCCAGCGGCAAACCGTCGTACGAGATCGACCTGCCGAACGGCGGCACCTCGTACATCATCGGCAACGTGATCGAGCAGCCGGCGATCAACGACAATTCGAACATCGTCGCGTACGCCGAGGAAGGGCCGTCGAATCCGGGCCAGGATCTCTACGTGATCAATAACGTCTTCCTGAACGATTTTACGAGCGGCATGTTCCTGATGATCAGCAACAAGGTCACGACACCAGCGCTGATCCAAAACAATACGTTCGCGGGCCCCGGCACCGTGACGTCGCAGAGCAGCGCCATCCAGAAAGACAACCATCGCATGGAAAAGGCGAGCTTCGTCGATCGCATGGGCATGTCGCTGCGGCCCCTCGTCAACGACGTGGTCCTGAAAGCGGGACCGGCAGCCGATCCATGGTCGAGCGGCGTCGACATGAAGGCGCCCGATTCCAAGGGCCACGCGGCAGGCTCGCACAGCCGCTGAGCGGGCCGCGTCACCGCCTTATCGCGAACACAGCTTTTTTACCATTCCTGTCGAAGGCCGCGCGTGCGCGGCCTTTCTTATGTGTTGCGCGTACTGATTTCCACGCGTTCGCATGCCCGGTCAGTATCCATTTATGCGAGTTAATTGCCCGTAATTACCCTGAAAACAACGTTTTCTCCGAAAATAGTTTCCAAGCCTGAACTTTTTCGGTAAATTGACCGAACGTGTTGGATGCGAGCAAAACTTTTTTTCAAAAAAAGTGCAGCGTTCGCGCAACACCGGCTTGATTTCGGAAAAAATTTTTTGTGGATAACTCGTTAATTACCGCAAATTCAATATTGTCGGATCAGACACGTCTGTTGTCGTTCTTGCCTTCCCGTCGAATTTACCCATGGAAATTAAGTTCCATAGGGAAAAATCGAAAAAAAGCGCGTCTGTGACATTTCCCCTTGTCACGAAGGCTAGAAAGCCTGCTCATCAAATGTACTTTAGTGCTACTCAATTGCGCTAAAAAGAACATTAATTAGCGTCTAACTACGCTTATTGTTCTATTATTTCCTGTTACACTTCGTTACAAGCGGTCGATCTTAAACCTCGTATTCTGCAACTTTCCAGCAGGCACAACTGCTGACAAGCAACCCGATTACGAGGACATCGACATGCAACAACTGCGTAACATCGCTTCGAGCAACACCCAACTCTCCGCATCGCGTCTGGCTGCTGCCGTTCTGCTGGCATTCGCAGGTGTGGCCTCGGCTTCCGCAGCCACGCTGTCGGTCGGCCCCGGCAAGACCTTCGCCAAGCCGTGCGCGGCGATTGCTGCCGCCGCCGACGGCGACACGATCGAAATCACCGGCAACACCACGTATAGCGGCGACGTCTGCTATATCTACCGCAACAACCTGACCATCCGCGGCGTCAACGGCCGTCCGAAGATCGACGCCGCAGGCAAGAACGCTGCAGGCAAGGGTATCTGGGTCGTCGCCGGTAGCAACCTCGTCGTCGACAACGTCGAAATGTACGGCGCCAAAGTCGCCGATCGTAACGGTGCCGCGTTCCGCCTCGAAGGCACGAACTTCACGCTGCGTAATTCGTTCATCCACGACAACGAAGACGGTATCCTGGCCAACGCCAACACGAACAGCGACATCCTGATCGAGTACACGGAATTCGGCCACAACGGTTACGGCGACGGCCAGTCGCACAACCTGTACATCGGTCACGTGAAGAGCCTGACGTTCCGCTACAGCTTCTCGCACGACGCCAACGTCGGCCACAACCTGAAGTCGCGCGCCGACACCAACATGATCGCGTACAGCCGCTTCTCGAGCCTGCGCCCGGGCGAAGTGGGCAGCACCGCCGCCGGCAAGCCGTCGTACGAGATCGACCTGCCGAACGCCGGTACCTCGTACCTGATCGGTAACGTGATCCAGCAACCGGCTTCGAACTCGAACTCGAACATGGTGGCTTACGGCGAAGAAGGTGCCGTCAACGTCGGTAGTGATCTGTACGTCGTCAACAACACGTTCCTGAATGACATGGGCAGCGGCGGTGCGTTCCTGTACATCAGCGGCAAGGTCACGACCCCGGCCCTGATGCAGAACAATATCTTCGGCGGCCCGGGCACCGTCAGCACGCAATCGACGACGATCGACAAGACCAACTACCGTTCCGCGGCCCCGGCCTTCGTGAACCGCGCCACGTACGACCTGCACCCGACCGGCGCGCTGATGATCGACACCGGTTCGGCACCGGGCACGTCCGCCAAGGGCGTGTCGCTGGCTCCGGTCGCACAGTACAAGGCGGTCGCTTCGGGCGAAGCACGTCCGGTGACCGGCCAGTTCGACATCGGCGCGTACGAATCGAACGGCGCAAGCTCGACGACGACGACCACGACGACCACGACGACGACCGCGGCAACGTTCAAGTACTGCGCCGGCCAGGGCGGCACCTGCTCGTTCGACGGCAAGCGTGAAGTCCGCTTCGGCACCACCACCGTCTACACGACGAAGGTCGTGACCGGTCCGGTCGCCTGCACCACCGCGGTCTTTGGCGACCCGGCCCCCGGCCACGCCAAGTACTGCTACTACTCCAGCGTGACGCAGTAATCGTCCCGCCGACCCGGCGCCACGCGGTGCCGGGTCATGCAACAAAAAAAGGCCGCGAATCCGCGGCCTTTTGCTTTTTATACCGGCACGATCACCAGATGATCACGCGCTCCTGCGGTGCCAGGTACATCTTGTCGCCCTGCTTGACCTTGAACGCGTCGTAGAAGCCCGGCTGGTTGCGCAGCGTGCCGTTGGCGCGGAACTGGCCCGGCGAGTGCGGGTCGGTCTTCACCTGCTGGATCTGCTGCTGCTCGCGCATCTTCATGCGCCACACCTGGGCCCACCCCATATACAGGCGCTGGTCGCCCGTGAGGCCGTCGATCACCGGCGGCTTCTTGCCCTTCAGCGAGATCTTGTAGGCCTTGTAGGCGATGGCGAGACCCGAGTTGTCGGCGATGTTCTCGCCCAAGGTCAGTTCGCCGTTCACGTGGTAGCCCGGGACGGGTTCGAACTGGTTGTACTGATTAACCAGCATCTTGGTCTTGTCCGCGAAGTTCTTGTGGTCGGCCTCGGTCCACCAGTCGCGCAGGTTGCCGTCGCCGTCGTACTGCGAGCCCTGGTCGTCGAAGCCGTGGCTGATCTCGTGGCCGATCACGGCGCCGATGCCGCCGTAGTTGACCGCGTCATCCGCGTTGGCGTCGAAGAACGGCGGCTGCAGGATCGCGGCCGGGAACACGATCTCGTTCATCTCCGGGTTGTAGTACGCGTTGATGGTCTGCGGCGTCATGCCCCATTCGTCGCGGTCGATCGGCTTGCCGAGTTTATTCAGCTCGCGGTTGTACTCGACTTCGCGCGAACGCATCACGTTGCCCACCAGGTCGTCACGCGCGACGACGAGCGCCGAGTAGTCCTTCCACTTGTTCGGATAGCCGATCTTCGGCGTGAACTTGGCCAGCTTGGCCTGCGCTTCCTTCTTGGTGGCCGGCGACATCCAGTCCAGCTTGTCGATGCTCTGCTTGTAGGCGGCCAGCAGGTTCTTCACCAGCGCTTCCATGCGCGCCTTGCGCGCCGGCGGGAAGTACTCGGCCACGTACAGCTTGCCCAGCGACTCGCCCTGCGAGCGCTCGATCGCGCCCACGCCACGCTTCCAGCGCGGCTCGAGCTCCTTCACGCCCGACAGCGTCTTGCCATAGAAGTCGAAGCGCTCGTCGACGAACGCCTTGTTCAGGTAGCTGGCGTAGGCGTCGACCAGGTGCATCGACAGGTAGGCTTTCCACACGTCGATCGGCGTGTTGTTCGCGACCTGCATGAAGCTCTTCAGGTAGGTCGGCTGGCCGACGATCACGTACGTGACCTTGCCCGACAGGTTGGCCGCATCGAGCCAGGGCTTCCATTCGAAGCCCGGCGCCAGCGTGCTCAGGTCGGCCAGGTTGACCTTGTTGTAGGCCTTGATCGGGTCGCGCAGCTCGACCTTCGTCCACTGCACTTTGGCGATCTCGGTCTCGAAGTCGACGATGGCCTTGGCGTTGGCGGCGGCGTTCTTGTCGCCCGCCATCGACAGCGTGTGCTCGACGTATTTCTGGTACTTGGCTTTCGCGTCGGCCAGCTTGGCGTCGTCCGTCTTCAGGTAGTAGTCGCGGTCGGGCATGCCGAGGCCGCCCTGGCCGATGTCGGCGACGTACTTGGTCGAATCCTTGTTGTCCTGGTGGATGCCGAAATCGAACGGCACGTTCACGCCGATCTTGCCCAGGTGCGCCAGCAGCGCGGGCAGCTCGGCCTTGTCCTTGACGGCCGCGATCTTCGCCAGCTCGCCGTCCAGCGGCGCGATGCCCAGCTGCTCCAGCTTAGCCTCGTCCATGAAGCTGGCGTAGTAGTCGCCGATGCGCTGGGCGTCGGTGCCCTTGGCCGCGTTGCTGGCCGCGGCCTTCTCGATGATGCCGCGCAGCTGCGGCAGTGTGTCGTCACGCAGCTTGGCGAACGAGCCCCAGCTCGACTTGTCGGCCGGGATCTCGACCGTTTTGAGCCACTTGCCGTTCAGGTGCTCGTAGAAATCGTCCTGCGGGCGCACGGCCGGATCGATGTATTCGGTGGCGATGCCGGCGGCCAGCGTCTGGCCCTTCTTGATGGCCGAGTTTTTCGCGGCCGCGGCGCCTTCCGCCGCATGGCCGGCATTGACGAGCAACGCCATGGTCAGGGCGCTCAACAAATAGTGCTTCTTCATCTCTTCATCTCCCTCGGGTTGTTATGGGTAGGATGGGGCCGGCGGGGATACCGCCGTCCGGGATTATCGCTGATGGCGATGCTTTTTTGTTACGAAATCGTTACCAGATCGTGACGCGTTGCGCCGGCGGCAAATACATCCTGTCGCCTTCCTTCACGCCGAACGCCTCGTAGAACGCGGCCTGGTTGCGCAGCGTGCCGTTCGCGCGGAACTGGCCCGGCGAATGCGGGTCGGTCTTCACCTGCACGATCTGCTGGGCCTCGCGCATCTTCGAGCGCCAGACCTGGCCGAAGCCCATGAAGAAGCGCTGGTCACCCGTCAGGCCGTCGATGACGGGAGCTGGCTGGCCGTGCAGCGAGATCTTGTAAGCCTTGTACGCGATCGCGAGGCCGGCGTTGTCGCCGATGTTCTCGCCCAGCGTGAGCGCGCCGTTCACGTGGTAGCCGGGGATCGGTTCGAAGGCGTCGTACTGCTTCACGAGCATGTCGGTCTTGGCCTTGAAGCGGGCCTGGTCGTCGGCCGTCCACCAGTTGCGCAGGTTGCCGTCGCCGTCCGACTGGCTGCCCTTGTCGTCGAAACCGTGGCCGATCTCGTGGCCGATCACGGCACCGATCGCGCCGTAGTTCGCGGCGTCGTCGGCGTTCGCGTCGAAGAATGGCGGCTGCAGGATCGCGGCGGGGAACACGATCTCGTTCATCCGGGCGTTGTAGTAGGCGTTCACCGTCTGCGGCGTCATGCTCCACTCGTCGCGGTCGATCGGTTTGCCCAGCTTGTCGATGTTGCGGTTGTATGCGAAGACGGCCGCGCGTTCCACGTTGCCGACCAGGTCGTCCCGCTTGATCGCCAAACGCGCATAGTCGCGCCATTTGACCGGGTAGCCGATCTTCGGCGTGAACTTGGCCAGCTTGGCCTGCGCTTCCTTCTTCGTCTCCGCGCCCATCCAGTCGAGTTGATCGATCGATTCGCGGTAGGCAGCCAGCACGTTCTTGACCAGTTCCTCCATGCGCGCCTTGCGATCAGGCGGGAAGTACTTCGCCACGTATTCGCGGCCCAGCGCCTCGCCCAGCGCGCCTTCGACGACGGACACGCCGATCTTCCAGCGCGGGCGGTTCACGTCCACGCCGGTCAGCGTCCTGCCGTAGAAATCGAAGTTCTCGTCGACGAACGCCTTCGACAGGTACGGCGCGTATTCGCGCAGAAGCTGCCACTGGAAGTAGGCCTTGACGGTGTCCAGGTCGGTGTCGGCGAGGATGCGGTCCAGGCCCTGCAGATAGCTCGGCTGGCCCACGATCACGTAATCGATCTTGTTGGCCACGCCAGCGGCGGCCAGCGCCGCCTTCCAGTCGTAGCCCGGCGTCAGCGCGGCCAGCTGCGCGACGTCCATCTTGTTGTAGTTCCGGACCGGGTCGCGCAGTTCGACCTTCGTCCACTGCACCTTCGCCAGTTCCGTCTCGAACGCGACGATCGCCCGCGCCTTCGCGTCGGCATCCTTGTCGCCCGCGAGCGCCAGGATGCGCGCGACGTGTTGTTCGTACTTCGCCTTCGTGGCGGCCAGCCGCGCGTCGTCCAGCTTCAGGTAGTAGTCGCGGTCGGGCATGCCGAGGCCGCCCTGGCGGATGTAGGTGGCGTACTTCGTCGATTCTTTCGCGTCCTGCGCGACGCCGATGCCGTACGGCGTCGCGACGCCGATCTTCGCCAGGTGCGCGACGAGGTCGGGCACACCCTTTTTATCCTTCAGCGTGCGGATGCGGGCCAACTCGCCCGCCAGCGGCTTGTAGCCCAGCGTCTCGAGCTTCTTCTCGTCCATGAAGCTCGTGTACAGGTCGGCGATCTTCTGCGTGTCGGTGCCGGCCTTCTTGTGCGGGTCCTTCTGGTCCGCTTCGATGATGCCGAGGAGTTGCGGCTGCGTGTCCTCGCGCAGCTGCATGAACGTGCCCCAGCTCGCGCGGTCGGACGGGATCTCCGTCGTCTTGAGCCACTTGCCGTTCAGGTAGGTGAAGAAATCGTCCTGCGCGCGCACGTCCGCGTCGATGTAGTGCGTGTCGATGCCGGAACGGTTGGTGGTGACGGTGATGTCCGCGGCGCCCGCGGATACGCAGGCGGCCAGCAGGGACAAGGTCAAGGTGCTGAGAAGATAACGGTTCACGAAAGTCCTCGGTCGTACGGTCAAGCGGCTTGTGGCCAGCGGCGAATGTAACACAGGGGTCACGCGGTCCCGGCGCCGTCCGGGACGCGTGTGATCTATCTGCTACATCTTCATTTCGTAACGGATGCCGATCGTCGTATAGGTGCGGGTCGCCGTCGCCGCGCTTTGCACGAGCGTGCCCGTGTCGACACTGCGCGCGCTGTCGTAGACACGCGGGTCGACGTTGTTGGCGGACAGGCGCAGCTGCGCGCCCGCATTCAGCTTGTACAGGCCATAGACGTCGAACTGGCGCTTCATGCCCGTGTACGCGGTCTCGTTGACGGTGGTCTGCACGAGCGTCGCGGGGGTCCAGTTCAAGCCGCCGCCCACCGTCAGCGGTACGCCCTTCAGGCGCCAGTCCGCGCCCAGGTTGGCCGTCTGCTTCGGCTGCTGGTCGAGGCGGTTGTTCGGGCCGGGGATGCCGTCGACGCTCGACCAGTAGCGGCTGTAGTTCGAACGCACGTCGACGTTTGGCGCGCCGGGATAGACGTCGGTGAGCGGGAACTTCGCTTCCAGTTCGATGCCCGCCGTTTTGGCCTTCCCGATGTTGATGGGGGTGGATACCCAGCGCGGCCCGGACGCCGTCTGCGCCAGCATCGTCGTGCGGCGCTGCAGGTCGTCGATGTTGCGCGCGAACGCGCTCGCGGACAGGATGCCGCTCTTGCCGACGTAATGCTCGAACGCGACGTCGATACCGGTCGCCAGTTCCGGCTTCAGGTGCGGATTGCCGGTGCGGTCGGGGCGCGTGGCGTCGTTGTACGTGGAGATCGACGGCACCGCGATCAGGTCGTTCAGCGCCGGCGCCTTGTAGCTGCGCGTGACGCTTGCACGCACTTGGTCCTTGTCGTGTTCGGGGATGCGCCACACGCCGTGCAGCACGGGGCTCCAGACCTTCGACAAATTCCGGATCTCGCCGCGGCCCGCGGCCGTCTGGTCGCTCGTGATGCGGATGCCTTCCCAGCGCAGGCCGAGGTACGTGGAAAACTGCGGCGTGACGTCCCACTCGTCCTGCGCGAACGCGGCGATGCGGCGCGAATCGGCCGTGAGCGACGCGCCGCCTTCGTCGAACAGCGCGGCGGAATCGCCGGCGGCCACGTGTTCCTGGCTGCGGTGGCCGCCCTCGATCTCCCAGCCCGCCGCGAACAGATGGCCTTTATCCATGGGGCGCGTGTACTTGCCGCCCGTGTTCAGGCTGCCGTCGCGCGTGCTGTCGGCATCGACGTAGCGCTTCAGTGGCGCGGCCGCGGCGTCGTACGTGTTGCGCACGACGTCGCTGCTGCTCCGGCCGCCGGCGAAACCGAACTTCACTTCCAGCCGCGCGCCGCCATCCATGCGGTGCAGCCAGTTGCCGAAGCCGCGCAGGAACGTGGAGTGCGACGTCGAGTCGGAACGCTGGTGCGCGTACTCCGGCGCGACCGTGCCGATGGGCTGGTCGAGCAGGCTGTCACCGCCGCTGCGGTTGCGGTTCGCGATCAGGAACGGCTGAAACGTCAGCGTGTCGCCGTTCGCGAATTTGTAGGCGAAGCGCGGCGTGAGGAACAGCGAGTCGTTGACGCCGCCGCCCTCGTCGTGGATGTGCTGCTCGCGCTGGATCGATCCGTCGCGCAGCGTGTTCAAGTTGATCGTATCGCTGTCGTTGTGCTGACGCGCCTGGTTGACGGCGCCCGTCAGGTTCCACGTCAGGGCGCCCTTCTGCCCCGGCACGACGACGCCCACGTTCACGCCGTGGCGGCCCTCTTCGATGCTGTCCGCGACGCGCAGCTGCACGTCCTTCTGGCGATAGCCCTCGCGCAGCACGATGTTGATGGTACCGGCGATCGCCTGCGTGCTGTGCTCCGCCACGGGTCCGCGCATCACCTCGATGCGCTCGACCTGGTCGGGCGCCAGCGCCTCCAGCGAAAAGCCCGGCGGCGGACGCTCGCCGTTGACGAGCATCTGCGTATAGCCATTGCCCAGGCCACGCATGCGCACCCCGCCGCCGCCCCGTCCCGGCGGCCCGCCGAGCGTCACGCCCGGCAGGCGTTTGAGGACTTCGCTGATGCTCGTGTCGCCGTTGCGGTCGAGCTCCTCGCGCCCGAACACCATCTTGGCCGCGGTCGACAGGCGGCGCGTCTCGGTGTCGTCGGCGCGCGTGCCGTTCACGTTCACTTGCTGGATCTTGTCCACTGCGCCCGTGTGCGGCGCGGCGGATTCGGTGGCTGGTGGGAGATTTTGGCCGGACTCGGCCGATGCGTGTCCCGCCGTGCCCAGCAGAGCCAGGCAGGCGATCGGGATCAATTTGCTCATGACTATCGTTGGCGTTGCTGCTTAGATAAAACCAATTCTAGCGGGGAAGGATAGCCAAAATACAGTTCGATGACGGTTTTTACTTTACGATACATCGTATGTATGCCGGCGGTGCTCAACCGCCGATGTTGAGCGAGGCGCCGCCGGGACTGCCCATGCCGCCACCGCCGCCCATGCCGCCGCGGCCGTGACCGCCCATGTGGCTGCCGCGTTCGCGCTGGCCGCCATGCTCGCCGCCGCGTTCGCCGCCCGGATGCCCGTCCGGCACGACGCGCATCAGCTGCTCGCCGACGAACGTCGCGACCTGCGCACGCTGCTTGTCGTCCAGCGCATCGTTCACTTCCAGCCACGCTTCGCGCAACTGCTTGTCTTCCGCCGCCGTCGTCGTGGCTTCCGCCTCGACGGCCTTGTTCAGGTCGCGCAATTCGACGTCCGGCTTCGCCACCATCGCCTTCGCCTGTTCCTGCAGCGCCTCGCGGCGGCGCTGGCGTTCGCGCAGCGTAGAACGCGAGCGGCCTTCCATCTGGTTCCACAGCGTCTGCTGGTTCGGTGTCAGGTTCAGGGATTTTTTCACGTCGGCGGACATGAACAGCAAATCTTCCGCGCGCATGTCCATCAGCGGCACGGCAAATGCGGGCACGGTGGCGCCGACGGCGAATGCGAACAGGCAGGCGCGGGCGAAACGGGTGGTCATCATCAAGGCTCCGGGCATAAAAAAGCCCACGGTGGGGGACCGTGGGCAAAGACCACTTCAAGAGTGGAGAGAGAGAAAAACTGATAAGAACTATAGGCGGCGGCCCGCGCGCTGTCCGGGCACTTTACAAATACTTACCTGCCGTTTGATGGGGGATACACCGATTTACAGGAACCCCGACATCGTATTTACACTCCGCGTGGGACGCGCCATGATGGCGACCGGCGTGCCGCCCAGCTGCGCCGTCCCGATCGTCGTCCAGCCCAGCCGCCGGTACAACGATTCGTTATGCGGCGTGAACAGGTGGATCGTCGGGAACCCGAGCCTCGCCGCCGCGTCGGCGACGTGCAGCGACAGCGCGGACGCGATGCCCCGTCCCCGGTACGCGGGCGGCACGACGACCGTCGACAGCCACGGCGTCAGGTGCGGATGTGTGATCGTCCTGGCCGCCAGCGTCGCCGCGCCGACGGCACGACCGTCGTCGTCCAGGGCGACCAAGGTCAGCGGCAGCCCCGCGCCATGGAGCGACTCGCGCAGGCGCGCTTCCCGTTGCTCGACGGTGATCGAAGGTGTCAGGTAGCCGAACTCAGTCTGCTGCCATGCGGCGATGACAGGCAGGTGCCGCTCGCAATCGGCCAAGTGCGCGAACGTGAACGCCATCAGCCGGGCACGCCCGCGCGCAGCGGCAAGTGCCGGCTCCAGCCATCGGCCATCGCCATGGCAAGCTGCGTGAAATCCGCGCGCCGGCTGTTCTCGTCGCGCGCGCGGCATGCCGCCTCGTCGCGGTCGAACAGCGAGGACGCGAGGCTGCGGCCCGCCATCGTGATGCCCGCCGTCTTCTGGAAGCGCAACGCGGTGAACGCCTGCAGCGCCTGGCCCAGGTCGTCCGGATGCGATGCGACACATCGCGCGAGATGCCACGCGTCTTCCAGCGCCTGGCACGCGCCCTGGCCGGAGGTCGGCAAGGCCGCGTGCGCGGCGTCGCCGATCATGACGAGGTTGTGCCGGTGCCACGTGGCGACCGGATCGTGGTCGTGTACGTGGATCTTGTTGATCCGCGCCGCCGGCGTGCCGGCGATGATCTGCCGCATGGGTGCCGGCCAGTCCGCGAACACGCGCAGCAACTCGTCGTGGCAAGCAGCCGGATCGCGCGCGCCGACGGCATCCTGCGCGGCGCCACCGGCCCAATACGCCGTGTGCGGGCCGACCGGAACGATGCCGAAGCGTTCGCCCGTGCCCCAGTAATCGGAGATCGCGTCCATGTCGAACGTGATGTCCGGGCCTTCGTAGACACCGATCCAGTTGACGAAGCCCTGGTAAATCGGCGTGTTCGCGCCCGTCACGTAGCGGCGCGCGCACGAGGCCATGCGGCCGTCGGCACCGACGATCAGGTCGGCCGTCAGCATCGATCCGTCGCCGAAATGCACCCGCGCCTCGTCGTCGCCCGTGTCGATGTGCACGACCCGGCGGCCGTATTGGACGTCGACACCCAGCGACCGCAACCGCGACGTCAGGATGCGCTGGAAATCCGTCCTCAATACCGACAGGCTCGGATAGCCCATGCGCGCATCGATCAGGCCGATGTCCAGTGCGCCGAGGTCGTCGCCATGGCGCGAGAGGCGGCGCATCGCGCGCGGGCGGGCCGCCACGGCCGCCATCTCGTCCAGCACACCGAATTGCGCGAGGACGAACGCGGCATTCGGCCACACGACGATGCCGGCGCCAATGTTCTCGTCGGCTGCGCGCCGTTCGTGGACAGTGACGTCGAACCCTTGTTGCCGGAACGCGATCGCGCTGGCGATGCCCGCCACGCCGCCGCCGAGGATGGCTATCTTCATCGGCCTGCCTTTGTTAGTGATGCAGGTAGGGTGGACAGCTTCGCTGTCCACGCGTCCAGCAATCGAAAATGTCGCCGCAATGCATCCGTGAGTTGAACGCGTGGACGGGAAACCCGTCCACCCTACATCCCAATGCAAATAAAAAGGCTGCCGCAGCAGCCTTTCGGAATCGTCAGGTCCGAGAATCAGGTATTGAGCTGTTCCGCGTCGCCCAGCTTGTCCTTGTACGAATCGAAGATCTTGACCAGCGCGTCGCGCATGGACACCTGCGGCTTCCAGCCCAGTTCCGACACGGTGTTCTCGATCTTCGGCACGCGGTTCTGCACGTCCTGGTAGCCGGTGCCGTAGTAGGCGCCCGAGCTCGTCTCGACCAGTTTCACCTGCTTCGCCGTGTCGCGGTATTCCGGGTACTCGGCGGCCAGGTCCAGCATCATGCCGGCCAGTTCGCGGATCGAGTAGTTGTTGGTCGGGTTGCCCACGTTGAAGATCTTGCCCGTGGCCTTGCCGTCCTTGTTCTCGATGATGCGCATCAGCGCGTCGATGCCGTCGTCGACGTAGGTGAACGAACGCTTCTGCTGGCCGCCGTCGACCAGCTGGATCGGTTCGCCGCGCACGATGTGGCCCAGGAACTGCGTGAGCACGCGCGAGGAGCCTTCCTTCGGCGTATGGATCGAATCCAGGCCGGCGCCGATCCAGTTGAACGGACGGAACAAGGTGAAGTTCAGGCCTTCCATGCCGTAGCCCCAGATCACGCGGTCCATCAGCTGCTTGGCGCAGGCATAGATCCAGCGCGGCTTGTTGATGGGGCCGTAGACCAGTTCCGAGTTCTCCGGATCGAATTCCGCGTCCGGGCTCATGCCGTAGACTTCCGACGTCGACGGGAAGATCAGGTGCTTCTTGTACTTGGCGGCCGAGCGGACGATCGGCAGGTTCGCCTCGAAGTCCAGTTCGAAGACGCGCAGCGGCTCCTTCACATAGGTCGACGGCGTCGCGATCGCCACCAGCGGGAGGATCACGTCGCACTTCTTGACGTGGTACTCGACCCATTCCTTGTTGATGGTGATGTCGCCTTCAAAGAAGTGCATGCGCGGATTCGACAGCAGATCGGTGATCCGCTCCGAATTCATGTCCATGCCATACACTTCCCAGTCGGTCGTCTCCAGGATGCGCTTGGAGAGATGGTGACCGATAAAACCGTTGACGCCGAGGATGAGGACTTTTTTCATTTCAGGTAGGAAACATTTTCACGTATCGCCCGATTATACCACCCCGCAAATTCGCGCAAGCCCGCCTCCAGTGACGTCGTGGGCTTGTAGCCGACCCAGGCCTGCAGCTTGGTCGTGTCGGCGTGCGTGGCCGGCACGTCGCCCGGCTGCATCGGCTGGAAGTCCAGCTTGGCCTTGACGTCGAGCGCGCCTTCCAGCGTGCGGATGAAGTCCAGCACCTGCACCGGCGTCTGGTTGCCGATGTTGAAGACGGCGTGCGGCACCTTGCCCTCGGGGGTCGTCGGCTTGAACAGCAGCCGGACGACGCCTTCGACGATGTCGTCGATATAGGTGAAGTCGCGGTACAGCTTGCCTTCGGCGAACACGGGGATCGGCTCGCCCGCGAGCATCTTGCGCGCGAAGCTGAAGTAGGCCATGTCCGGCCGGCCCCACGGACCGTACACCGTGAAGAAGCGCAGGCCCGTCGCCGGGAAGCCGTACAGGTGGCTGTACGAGTGGGCCATCAGCTCGTTCGACTTCTTCGTCGCCGCGTACAGCGACACGGGCGCGTCGGTGACGTCGTCCTCGCTGAACGGCGTCTTCGCGTTGGCGCCGTAGACGCTGCTGCTGCTCGCGTACAGCAGGTGCTGCACCTTGTGGTTGCGGCACGCTTCCAGCATGTGGCCGAACCCGACGAGGTTCGCCTGGACGTACGCGGCCGGATTCTGCAGCGAATAGCGCACGCCGGCCTGGGCGGCCAGGTGCACGACCAGCGCCGGTTTCACGCGGTCGAACAGCGCGGCGACCTGCTCGCCGTCGCTCAGCTCCACGGTCTCGCACGGCACGCCGGCCGGCTTCAGGAGCGCTTCGACGCGGTGGTGCTTCAGCGCCGGGTCGTAATAATCGTTGAAATTGTCGCAGCCGACCACGGTATGTCCCATGGCGGCCAGGCGCACGGCCACGGCGCTGCCGACGAAGCCGGCGGCGCCGGTGACGAGGATCGTGCCGGTCTTGTTAGCTTCGGTCATTGGGCAACCTTCCCGGAACGGCGGCCGATGCCTTCGTAGACGAGGCCGGCGGCGGCGAACGCTTCCGGATCATAGATATTGCGGCCATCGAACACGGCCTTCTGTTTCAGGTTCTGGGCCAGGAACGGCAGGTCCGGCGCGCGGAATTCCTTCCATTCCGTGACCAGCACGAGCACGTCCGCGCCTTCCACGGCCTGGCGGGCCGATTCGACGATGCGCAAACGCGTGTTGCACAGGTCGTCGCCGTGCTCGGCCACCAGGACGCGCTTCGCTTCTTCGCTGGCGACCGGGTCGTACGCGATCACGTTGGCGCCCGCGTCGAACAGGGCCTTGATCAGGATGCGGCTCGGCGCTTCGCGCATGTCGTCCGTGTTCGGCTTGAACGACAGGCCCCACAGCGCGATCGTCTTGCCCTTCAGGCCGGCTTCGCCGCCGAAGAAGCGCACCAGCTTCGTGAACAGCACGTTCTTTTGCGCGTCGTTGACCTTCTCGGTCGCGGTCAGCAGGTGCAGTTGCTGCTTGTGGTCGGACGCCGTCTTGATCAGCGCCTTGACGTCTTTCGGGAAGCAGGAACCGCCATAGCCCATGCCGGCATACAGGAAGTCCGGGCCGATGCGCGGGTCCATGCCGATGCCCAGGCGCACGGCTTCGATGTCGGCGCCCAGCAGTTCGGACAGGTTCGCCAGCTCGTTCATGAAGCTGATGCGGGTGGCCAGCATTGCGTTCGCCGCGTACTTGGTCAGCTCGGCGCTGCGGATGTCCATCTCGACGAATTTCTCGTGGTTGCGGCTGAACGGCGCGTACAGCTGGCGCATCACCTTGCCCGCTTCCGCGTCGTCGGCGCCGACCACGATGCGGTCAGGCTTCATGAAATCGTCGATCGCGGCGCCTTCCTTCAGGAATTCCGGGTTGCTGACGACGTGGAACGCGACATTCACACCGCGTTTCTCCAGCTCGCCCGCGATGGCGCGCTTGACCTTTTCCGCGGTGCCGACGGGCACGGTCGACTTGTCGACGATCACGGCCGGCTTCGTCAGGCGCTCGCCGATGCTGCGCGCGGCCGACAGGATGTGGGTCAAGTCGGCGCTGCCGTCTTCGTCAGGCGGCGTACCGACGGCCAGGAAGATGATGTCGGCGTGGCTGACGGCATCGTCGTAGTTCGACGAGAACAGCAGGCGGCCGGCGGCGGCGTTGCGCTGGACGAGGTTGTCGAGGCCCGGTTCGTGGATGGGGATGATCCCGTCCTTCAACATCGTGATCTTGCGCGTATCGACGTCCAGGCACAGCACGGTGTTGCCGACGTCGGCGAAGCATGCGCCAGACACCAGTCCGACGTAACCAGTCCCGATAACTGAAATTTTCATGATTTCTACAGATTGAGTGTTAGGCCATGGGACGCCCGCGCTGCATGCCGGTTCGTCTCATGTGGGTGTGGGCCGGAAGAAATGCGGCCGAGCTAAAAACTGGACGAATTTATCATAGATTTCTGACGAGCACGCGACACGAGTTACATTTTTGCTATTGAGCGACGGCGCGTCCCGCTAAAAACGGCAAGTTATTGCAATCTATTACATAATAGCGGCTGCGCTCTGCCCTCCCCCTCTGCGAACGTCGTCGATGAAGCTCCTCACATTCAGTTCCCTGTTCCCGAACACGGTCAAACCCAGCCACGGCATCTTTGTCGAAACCCGCCTGCGCTACCTGCTCGCCAGCGGCCAGGTCGAATCGAAGGTCGTTGCGCCCGTGCCCTGGTTCCCGTCGCAGCACCCGCGCTTCGGCGACTATGCGGCGTTTTCGAAGGTGCCGGCCGCCGAAACCCGCTACGGCATCGACGTCACCCACCCGCGCTACCTCGTCATTCCCAAGGTCGGGATGACGGCCGCGCCGTGGCTGATGGCCCAGGCCTGCAAGAAGGAGATCGGCCGCATCATCGACGAGGGTTACGACTTCGACGTCATCGACGCGCACTATTTTTATCCAGACGGCGTCGCCGCAGTGATGCTGGGCAAGTATTTCAACAAGCCCGTCGTCATCACGGCCCGCGGTACCGACATTAACCTGATTCCGCAGTTCGCGCTGCCGAGAAAGCAACTGATGTGGGCCGCCAACAACGCGGCAGGCATGATCACCGTGTGCCAGGCGTTGCGCGAAGAAATGATCGGCCTCGGCGTTCCCGGCGACCGCATCGTGGCGCTGCGCAACGGCGTCGACCTGCAGCGCTTCGTCCCGCTGGACCGCGCCGCCGCGCGCGCCCAGCTGGGCATGGACGGCTTCACCGTCATCTCCGTCGGCGTGCTCGACCCGCGCAAGGCGCACGATCTGACCATCGGCGCGCTGCCGCTGCTGCCGGACGTGAAACTCTTGATCGCGGGCATCGGGCCGGAACGCAAGAAGCTGGAAGCGCAGGCCGCCAGCCTGGGCGTGGCCGACCGCGTCACGTTCCTGGGCGCCGTCGCGCAGACCGAGCTCAAGAATTACTACAACGCGGCCGACGCGATGGTGCTCGCCTCCAGCCGCGAGGGCTGGGCGAACGTGCTGCTGGAATCGATGGCGTGCGGCACCCCGGTCGTCGCCAGCAACGTCTGGGGCACGCCGGAAGTCGTGGCGGCGCCGGAGGCGGGCGTGCTCATGAAAGAGCGCACGTCGCAAGGCATCGCCGACGCGCTGACCGAACTGCGCCGCAACTACCCGGACCATGCGGCCACGCGCCGCTACGCCGAGGGCTTCAGCTGGGACGACACCACCAACGGCCAGTTGACGTTGTTTTCGCGCATCATCAACAGCCGCGGTTCATTGCCAGCCGAACAACGCGTCGTCGCCTGAGCGCGCGCCCCCGCGCGAAGGGCATCACGCCCGGGCGCGGGACGGTTATACTGGACCGCAGTCACCATTCGTTCCATCGCCCATGCGCTCCAGCTTCAAGAACGCCGCCCTGGTCACGCTCGGCGTGATCCTCGGGATCGGCGTCACGATGCAATACTCGGTCCTGGCCCACAAGCCGGTCGACGGCATGCCCATCGAGGGCCTGCACGAGCTGGCGCATGCCTACAGCACGATCAAGGCCGATTACGTCGAGCCCGTGCCCGACCGCAAGCTGCTCACGCAAGCCATCTCCGGCATGGTGGGCGCGCTCGACCCGCACTCGGCCTACCTCGACCGCAAGGCCTACCGCGAGCTGCGCGAGGGCACGGAAGGCAAGTTCGTCGGCCTGGGCATCGAGATCAACCAGAGCGACGAAGGCTATATCCGCATCGTCACCCCCATCGAGGACGCACCGGCCGCGCGCGCCGGCATCCACGCGGGCGACCTGATCACGCACGTGGACGGCGCCGCCGTGAAAGGGATGGACCTGGACGAGGCCATCCGGCGCATGCGCGGCGAGCCGCACACGAAGGTCGTGCTCACCGTGCTGCGCAAGGACGCGCCTTCTCCGCTGTCGTTCACGATCGTGCGCGACGAGATCGTGCAAAAAAGCGTCAAGGGCAAGATCGTCGCGCCCGGCTACGCCTGGGTGCGCGTCTCGCAGTTCCAGGAGCCGACCGTCGACGACCTGGCGAACAAGCTGGCCGCGCTGGCGCGCGAAGAGCCGCATCTGAAAGGCGTCGTGCTCGACCTGCGCAACGACCCGGGCGGCCTGCTGCAGGGTGCCATCGGCGTCGCGGCCGCGTTCCTGCCGAAGAATGCCGAGATCGTGTCCACGAACGGCCAGCTGGAAGACTCGAAGGCCAAGTTCTACGGCAGCCCCGAGTACTACCTGCTCAGCCGCGGCAACGATCCGCTCGAGAAGGTGCCCGACCTGTTCAAGACGATTCCCATGGTCGTGCTCGTGAACACGGGTTCCGCGTCCGCGTCGGAAATCGTCGCGGGCGCCCTGCAGGACCACAAGCGCGCCGCCATCGTCGGCACGCAGACGTTCGGCAAGGGCTCCGTGCAGACGATCCGCCCGCTCGCCGGCGACACCGCTGTGAAGCTGACGACGGCGCGCTACTACACGCCCAGCGGCCGCTCGATCCAGGCGCGCGGCATCGTGCCGGACATCCACGTCGACGAGAATGCGGACGGCGACGGCCTGAACGCCCTGCGCATGCGCGAGGCCGACCTGCAGCACCACCTCAAGAACGACACGTCGCGCACCCCCGAGGACACGACGAACCACGACGACATCGAGGAGCAGATGCGCATCCTGGCCGCCGGACGCGCGCACAAGCCGCTCGACTTCGGCGGCGCCGACGATTTTCAATTGACCCAGGCCCTGCACCACCTGCAAGGGTTGCCGGTCCAGCTGTCGAAGCGCGCGACGCCTCCGACGCCCCTCGCCCAGCAATCGCACTGATCCCGCACAACGCCCGTACTGACGGGCTTCCTGTGGAATCCCCCCTCGGTTCCCAGCGTCGGTACGATTGTGTAGAATCGGCGGATTCCCGGGAAGTTTCCTCCCGTTATCGTCTATGAAAGCTAGCCTGTTATGAAACCTGTCGTCATCAGCGGCACCGGCCTGTTCACGCCACCGAATTCGATTTCCAACGATGAGCTGGTGACGGCCTTCAATGCCTACGTCGAGCTGTTCAACGCGGAGCACGCAGATAAAATCGCGGCCGGCGAAGTGACCGCGCTGGAGCCGTCCAGCAGCGCGTTCATCGAAAAGGCGTCGGGCATCAAGTCGCGCTACGTGATGGAAAAGGCCGGCATCCTCGATCCGACCCGCATGACGCCCCGCATCAAGGAGCGCGCCGACGAGGAATTGTCGCTGCAGGCCGAGATCTGCATCGCCGCCGCCCGCCAGGCCCTCGCGCGCGCGGGCCGCACGCCGGCCGACATCGACATGGTCCTCGTCGCCGCCAGCAACATGCAGCGCGCCTACCCCGCGATGGCCGTCGAAGTGCAGGAAGCGCTCGGCATCGAAGGCTACGGCTTCGACATGAACGTGGCCTGCTCGTCCGCGACGTTCGCGATCCAGACCGCCGCGGCCGCCGTGCAGACGGGCCAGGCGCGCGCCGTGCTCGTGCTCGACCCGGAAATCACGAGCGCCCACCTGAACTTCCGCGACCGCGACAGCCACTTCATCTTCGGCGACGCGTGCACAGCGATGGTCATCGAGGCGGCCGACACGGCGACGAGCGAACACCAGTTCGAGATCCTCGATTCGAAGCTCAAGACGAAGTTCTCGAACAATATCCGCAACAACTTCGGCTTCATGAACCGCTTCGACGAAGACGGTGTCGGCCAGCCGGATAAGCTGTTCCGCCAGCAGGGCCGCAAGGTGTTCAAGGAAGTGTGCCCGATGGCCGCCGCGATGATCCGCGACACGGTCGAGCACGCGGGCCTGAAGATCGAGGACATCTCGCGCTTCTGGCTGCACCAGGCGAACCTGAGCATGAACCAGCTGATCGTGCGCACCTTGCTGGGCCGCGACGCGACGCCGGAAGAAGCGCCCGTGATCCTCGACCGCTACGCGAACACGTCGTCGGCCGGCTCCATCATCGCGTTCCACTCGCACCAGGACGACCTGACGAGCGGCGCCAATGGCGTCATCTGCTCGTTCGGTGCCGGGTATTCGATCGGCTGCGTCGTCGTGCGTAAAAAATAACGCCAACGCATCGCGTACGTCACGCGTGGGCGAGGGTCGCCCACCCTACGGCCGTGGTCAATCGTAGGTCGTAGGGTGGGCATTTGAGCCTGGGGGGCTCACATGAAACGTGCCCACGCGAACGTCGAGGGTCGCCAACGCCCGTTGCGGTAGCCGTTACGGCTGGAAAGTTGGTAGTTCCAGTCCTACAAAGGTGCGCTCCCTCTTCCTCTGGAATACCGCGTGCCCCGCGCGCATGATCGTTCTGTCAGCGCATCAGCACGCGCAGCTCACAGGAGGACACCATGACGAAACAAAAAGGACCGGACAGCACGCGCTCGCGCGGCATCGCCAAGGAAAAGATCGTGCCCGTGGCGGAAGGCAGCCAGCAGCCGCGTGCACCGGGCTGGGTGGCGCCGGGCAGCGCCAACGTCCAGTCGGCCAACATCGAACAACTGGGCGCGGCTCTGCGCTCGCGCGGTTCGCTGCAGGGCGGCATCGACAATCCGAACGTGGGCACGCAGCGCGGCGGCGCCGGTGCGCAGCAGGCCGGCTGGAGTGCCCGCCAGAGCGCGCAACGCATGCAGGCGCGCGGCGAAGAGGACCGCCTGAACGCGTCGCGCCAGTCCGGCTACGGCGGCATGGAACAGCAGCAGAAAGGCGGCTCGCTGGAATCGTCGACGGGCTCCATGCAAAGCGATGCGAACATGCCGCGCCAGGGCGACCATACGGCGCAGCCGGCGTCGGATAACCGCAGCAAGAAGAGCAAGAAGCGCAGCATCGGGGCGAAAAAATAAGCCGTGACAGGCCGGGTATTCCCGGCCTTTTTTATCGGTCCGTCACAAGCGCGCCGCCAGCTCCGCCCCTTCGCGGATCGCCCGCTTCGCATCCAGCTCCGCCGCGAGCGCCGCGCCGCCGATCTTGTGGAACGCGGGCCCGCCGCGCGTGCCTTCCGGCGGCATCAGCTCCGCCAGGCTGTCCTGCCCCGCGCAGATCACCACGTTGTCCACTTCCAGCAGCTTCTGCTCTCCGCCGATCGTGATGTGCAGGCCCGCGTCGTCGATGCGGTCGTACTGCACGCCGGCCAGCATGACGACGCCGTTGCGGGCGAGCGTGGCGCGATGCACCCAGCCCGACGTCTTGCCCAGGCCCGCGCCGGGACGCGTCGTCTTGCGCTGCAGGAGCCAGATGCTGCGCGCGGGCGCCGTGCCGTGCGGCTTCGTCAGGCCGCCCGGCGTTGCCACCTGCAGGTCGACGCCCCATTCGCCGGCCCAGTCCGCGACGGGCTGCGGACGCGGCGCTTTAGCGTCGTGGATCAGGTATTCCGCCGTGTCGAAGCCGATGCCGCCCGCGCCGATGATCGCCACGCGCCGCCCCACGGGCGCGCCATCGCGCAGCACGTCCAGGTACGACAGCACCTTCGGATGCGTGATGCCGTCGATGCGCGGCCGGCGCATCGTGACGCCCGTCGCCACGATCACGTCGTCGTAGCCCGCGGCCACGAGTTCCTCGCGCGTGACGCGCGCACCCAGCCGCACCTCGACACCTGCCAGTTCCAGCTGGCGCCCGAAGTAGCGGACAGTCTCCGTGAATTCCTCCTTGCCGGGGATGCGCATGGCCACGTTGAACTGGCCGCCGATGCGATCGAGCCCGTCGAACAAGGTGACGGCGTGGCCGCGCTGCGCCGCCACCGTCGCGGCGGACAGGCCGGCCGGGCCGGCGCCCACGACGGCGATGCGCTTGCGCCGCGCTGTAGGCCGGTACACGAGTTCCGTCTCGTGGCAGGCGCGCGGATTCACGAGGCAGCTCGCGCGCTCGTTCGAGAACGTGTGGTCGAGGCATGCCTGGTTGCAGGCGATGCACGTGTTGATGCGGTCCGCCTGCCCCGCCGCAGCCTTGTTCACCCAGTCGGGATCGGCGAGGAACGGACGCGCCATCGACACCATGTCCGCGCTGCCCTCGGCCAGCAGGCGCTCGGCATCCTGCGGCATGTTGATGCGGTTCGACGCGACGACGGGAATCTTGACCGCATCGCGCAACCGCGCGGCGACGGATGCGAACGCGGCGCGCGGCACCGACGTGACGATGGTCGGGATTCGCGCCTCGTGCCAGCCGTAGCCCGTGTTGAGGATCGTCGCGCCGGCGCCTTCCAGTGCCTGCGCCACGTGCACGACCTCGTCCCACGTGTTGCCGCCGTCGACGAGGTCCAGCACGGAGTGGCGGACCATCACGATGAAGTCGCGTCCGACGGCCGCGCGGATGCGGCGCACGATCTCCACCGGCAGCCGCATGCGGTTCTCGATGGAGCCGCCCCACGCGTCGGTGCGGCGGTTCGTGCGCGCGCACAGGAACTGGTTGATCAGGTAGCCCTCGCTGCCCATCACCTCGACGCCGTCGTAGCCGGCCTTCTGTGCGAGCTTCGCGCAGCGGACGTACGAGGCGATGGTCGATTCGATGCCGCGTGCCGTCAGCGCGCGCGGGCGGAACGGAGAGATCGGCGACTTGACGTTCGACGCGGAGACGACGAACGGCTGGTAGCCGTAGCGGCCCGCGTGCAGGATCTGCAGCACGATCTTGCCCCCCTCCTCGTGCACGGCGCGCGTGACGCGGCGGTGATTCAGGACGTCGGCGCGGAAGTTCAGCGTGCCGCCGAACGGCAGCAGCCAGCCCTGGCGGTTCGGCGAGATGCCGCCCGTGACGATCAGGCCCGCGCCGCCGCGGGCGCGTTCGCGGTAGAACGCGGCCAGTTTGCCGTAGTTCCAGAAGCGGTCTTCGAGGCCCGTGTGCATCGAGCCCATGATGACGCGGTTCTTCAGCGTCGTGAAGCCGAGGTCGAGGGGAGACAGGAGGTGCGGATACGCGGTAGCGGGAAGCGAAGCAGTCATGGGCGCGACGAAAGTGTGAATCCCGGCATTACACCGGGATTTCGTCGAGCCGTGGTTCTAATCGCAATGCCGCGACGAGGTCACGCCGGATAGCTCTCCGGCGTGCGCAGTTCGGCGAACTGCTCGATGCTGCCGATGCGCACCGTGACGGGATTCAGGCTCGTATGCGGCGCCATGGAGCGCCAGGCGAACTTCCATTCCTTTTCGCGGGCATTGGCGATCGGTTGCGAGAACGCCTGGCCGAGGCGAGAGCGCACGCCGTATTCGACGGGGCCGTCGATGCCGGCCCAGTTGGGCAGGGTGCGCTGCACGGCGCGGTGCAGGCGCTCGCCGAATTCTTCCGTGTTGTGGATGACGAGGCAGCTGTCGGCGGGGCCGAGCACGTCGAACAGATGCTTGTTCCACGCGGTGGAGAACGACAAGGTCAGGAAGCCGTTCTCGGGTTGCAGTTTGAACTGGCCGCTGGACAGCGCCAGTTCCAGTTCGGCGCGCAGGCCGTAGCGGTGCAGGGTCGGGGGGCGTTGGTAGTCGTGCATGATGGATCTCGATTCGTGGGGGTCTAGTTCGGGCGCGCCGGGGCGTCGTGACGGTGGATACGCATGTAGCGGAACGAGACGGTGACTTCGCGCAGCAGGAAAATGAAACTGGCAATCAGGGCGACCATCGCCACGACGAACATGCCGGCGATGTAGCGGTCCAGCGGGAGGTTCGTCGTATCGCCGAGGAACAGGCAGGCGATGATCAGGCAGATGAGCAAGCCGCAGCCGGTGCTGAACGTGATCGCGTAGTTGATCAGGCGCCAGCGCTGGTACAGCACGTCGAGCTCTTCGCTGCATTCGGGGTCGGGGCCTTTGCGCAGCTCGATCTTGAGGTCGCGGGTACGGTCGATGATGCGCGCGAGGCGGTTCATCAATACCGTCAGCTTGGTCGCCACGCCGGTCAGCAGGAAGACGGGCGCGATCGCCAACTGGATGACATGGCCGATGTCGTTGGTCTGGATATTCATGCGCGGTAGCTTGTCGTTATTGTAAGAAGCTGGGAACAGTGTAGCAGGCGGCGGCCTCCGTCCCCGTGACTGTGGTGTTCAATCGAAGCGGCCGTAACGCTTGAACTGTTCCGTCGCGGCGACGAGGGCGCGCGAGATGCCCACTTCGAGCGCACCGTGGCCGGCGTCCGGAATCATGCGCAGGCGCGACCCGGCCCAGGCCTGGTGCAGGCGGTAGGCGGACAGCGGCGGGCAGATCACGTCGTAGCGGCCCTGCACGATCACGGCCGGCAGGTGCGTGATGCGGTCCAGGTCGCGCAGCAGCTGGTCGGGCTCGAGGAAGCCGCCCTGCGCCATGTAGTGCGATTCGAGCCGGCCCACGCCCAGGTCGAGCGTGTCGGACGTATGCTCTTCCTCCTGCGGCAGCAGAAACACGCGGCGGCCCTCGAAGCGGCTCCACGCGCGCGCGGCGGGCCAGTACTGCTGCGGGTCGTCGGACAGCAGGCGCCGCGCGTACGCTTTCAACAGGTCGCCGCGCTCCTCGACGGGGATGGTCGCGATGAATTCGTCGTACAGCTCCGGGTAGAACCACTGCACGCCGTACAGGAAGAATTCGATCTCGGCCGGCGTGCACAGGAAGATCCCGCGCAGCACGAAGCCCAGGCAGCGCTCCGGGTGCGCCTGTCCATACGCGAGCGCCAAGGTGGAGCCCCAGGAGCCGCCGAACACGAGCCAGCGCTCGATGCCGAACATGGCGCGCAGGCGTTCGATGTCCTGGATGAGCAGCTGCGTCGTGTTGTTGCGCCATTCGCCCAGCGGCGTCGACTTGCCGGCGCCGCGCTGGTCGAACAGGATCACGCGATAGGCGCCCGGATCGAAGAAGCGGCGGTGCTGCGGCGACAGGCCGGCGCCAGGGCCGCCGTGCAGGAACACGACGGGAATGCCGTTCGGGTTGCCCACTTCTTCCCAGTAGATCGTGTGCAGGTCGTCCACGGCCAGCATGCCATGGCGGTTCGGGAGAATCGGGGGGAACAACGACGGCGGGGTGGCAGGCATGGCGGACCGGTGTACGAATGAAACGACAACCGATTGTAGCCTACCGCCCGTCCGTTCTAGAAGAAAGTGTTGAGTGCGAAGCGCACGGCGTAGTCGTCGTCCACGGCGAGCAGCAGCGGCCAGCGGTCGAACGTCGTGCACGGGTGCGAGATGCCGCAGCCGACCAGGTCACCGACGGCGAGCATGTCGCGCACGGGGCCCTCCGGCAGTTGCAGGTACGCGTGCTGGTCGTTCATCTTGACGATCGCGCAGCCGTCCGGCAGCGTATGCGCGGCGCCGGGCCCGGGCCGGTGATGCCACAGCGGCACCGGCAGGCCGGCGTCGTGCGACGCGTCGCGCTTGCCCATCGTGAGGATTGCGAGGCCAGGCTCCGGGCGCGATTGCACGACGCTCCAGATCTCCAGCGCGGGCCGCAAGCCGTCGCCGGGCGCCACGCCTTCGCGCGCGTCGAGCGCCTCGATGTGGCGGTGGTACATGCCATGGTCGCTCGTCAGGTAGCAGCCGCTGCGCAGCACGGGGACCAGAGGCAGCGACAATCCGTGCAATTCCTGGAAGCCGCGCGCGACGAGGTCGAAGTACGACGAGCCGCCGGCCGTCACGAGGATCTCGCGCGTGCCGAACAAGCCTTCGTCGTCGGCCTCGCGCACGAGCGCGCACAGGCGCGCGACGAAGCTGGACACGGCGCGCAGGTCGGCCTCGTGGTCGTCGGATACGAGCAGCCCTTCGTAGCCTTCGAAGCCGGCCAGAACGAGGCCCGGCGCGCGCTCGATGGCGCGCGCCACCGTCAGCGCTTCCTCCGGCGTGCGGCAGCCGGCGCGCTTGCCCGACAGCCCCAGTTCGACCAGCACAGGCAAAGGACGCGTCAGGGGATGCGCCTCGACTTCTTCGGACAGGCGCGCCACGCCCGCGAGCGAATCGGCCAGCACGACGCATTCGAAGCCGGGGTCCTCGTGCAGCAGTTGCAGCACCATGCGCACGTCGCTGCGCGCGACGAGCTGGTTCGCGACGAGCACGCGGCGCACGCCGAAGCGGTGCGCCACCCGCACCTGCACGGCGTTCGCGAGCGTGATGCCCCACGCGCCGTTCGCGAGCTGGGCGCCGAACAGCTGCGGCGACATCGTCGTCTTGCCGTGCGGGGCGATGCGCACGCCGTGGCGTTCGCAGAAGTCGCGCATCCAATCGAGGTTATGGCGCAGCGCCGACGTCTTCAGCACGGCGACGGGAAAGCTCGTGTCGCCGTGCAACACGTTCCAGCCCTGCACGCCGACCGCGCCCTGGCGCAGCGGCGCCGTCAGCGGCAAGCCCTTCACGCCGGGCTGCAGCATCTGTTCCTCCAGGCTGGACAAGGCGAGTGCGCCGTGCGGCAAAGCGTTCATGGTGGGCTCCTTCGTGGTCATCGGCGCCGATGGTAGCAGACGGTTCAGACGTCGAGGCTGCGCAGCTCGTCCTCGAGGTCGACGCGCAGGAGGCCCGGCGTGGGCATCACGCCTTTCGACCCCGGCGTGCGGAAGATGCCGGGTATGAGGCCGTCCTGCTGCAATTGCGGCAGCAATTCGCCGAGCAGGTCGTCCAGCGCGAACGCCTGCGGCGCATAGCCTTCCCACTCGAATTCCGCGCACAACTGGGCGAATTCGCGGTCAGGCCACATGGCGAACACGAGCGTGCCATCGTCCTTCTCCGCCAGCGCCCAGCCGTTGCGGTACAGCCCCCACACGATGCCCGTGGCGGCCACCCGCTTGACGAAGTATTCGTAGCGCTGCGGCGCGGGCAGCGTGACCACGGCCTTGAGCTGGCTGGCGTCGATCGGCATCGGTTCGTCCTCGGTTCGTCCTCGGTTGTCGGTAGCGTCAGGATACGCCAAGCGGCGCCGCGCGTGGCGCATGCGTCGCCGGTCAGTCATCCTCGCCCAGCAATTGTTCCAGCCGGCGCGGATAGTGGTTCAGGAAGTCGCGCGTGACGGCGTAGTGTTCCGTGTCCTCGTAGCTGATCTCGGCGATGCCCGTGCCGTCGAAGCTTAAAATTTTCGCGCGCGGGTACGCGAGCAGGATCGGTGAATGCGTCGCAATGATGAACTGGGCGCCCTGCTTCACGAGACCGTCGATGACGGTCAGCGCGGCCAGCTGGCGGTTCGGCGACAGCGCGGCTTCCGGTTCGTCCAGAAGATAGAAGCCGTCGCCGCGGAAGCGGAGCATCACGTCCATGAACGCTTCCCCGTGGGAGCGCAGGTGCAGTGACGGGCCGCCACCGGGCAGCTCATCGAGGTAAGTGAACACGTTGAACAGGCTTTCCGCGCGCAGGAAATAACTGTCGCGCGGCCAGCGCCAGCCTTTGGTTACCTTCAGCACATGCTGCAGCGGCGACACCTCCTGCTGCTGCGGCCGATAGACGTTCTTCGTGCCGCCTTCGGCCGGCAACCCCAGCGCCACCGCGATCGCTTCCAGCACCGTCGACTTGCCGGCACCGTTCTCGCCGACGAAGAACGTGACGTCCGGATGGGGCTCCAGCACGCCCAGGTCGCGCACGGCGGGAATCGTGAACGGATAGCGCTGCGGGTCGATATCGGCGTGCGGGTCGATCTGGACGGACCGCAGATACGGCTTGGCAGTGAGTGGCGGCATGGTTGCTCCGGAAATAAAAACACCGCCCGGAGGCGGTGTCGATGCATGACGGCGCGCCGTCCTTACTGCATGTGCTGGCCGCCGTTGATGGCGATGTTGGCGCCGGTGACGAATGCGGCTTCGTCCGACGACAGGTAAGCCACGAGGCCAGCCACTTCTTCCGGCTTGCCCAGGCGGCCCATCGGGATCTGCGGCAGGATCTTCGATTCCAGCACTTCGGCCGGGATGTCGGTGACCATCTTGGTGCCGATATAGCCCGGCGAGATGGTGTTCACGGTGACGCCCTTGCGCGCCACTTCCAGCGCCAGGGCTTTCGTGAAGCCGTGGATGCCGGCCTTGGCCGCCGAATAGTTGGTCTGGCCGAACGCGCCCTTCTGGCCGTTGACGGACGAGATGTTGATGATGCGGCCCCAGCCGCGCTCGACCATGCCGTCGGTGACGGGCTTGGTCATGTTGAACACGGAGTCGAGGTTGGTCTTCATGACCGCATCCCAATTGACCTTGTCCATCTTCTTGAACGTCATGTCGCGCGTGATACCGGCGTTGTTGACCAGCACATCGACGGGGCCGACTTCCTGCACGACCTTGGCCACGCAGGCCTGCGCCGAATCGTAGTCGGACACATCGCATTCATAGGCCTTGAAGTCGTGACCCTGATCGCGCATCGAGGCCAGCCAGCCTTCGGCCTTCTTGCTGCCCGGCGAATACGTCGTCACGACCTTGTAGCCGAGCGCAGCCAGCTTGATGCAGATCGCTTCACCCAGGCCGCCCATGCCGCCAGTCACTAATGCCACTCTAGCCATTGTCTTCTCCTAGTTTTGATTTGCGCACAATTCGTTGATTACCAATTCCGCTCATACGGCGACGGCGCCCCGGCAGCGGGAGCGCCGTGCCGTCCGTGTCAGCGCTCGACCGCCAGGGCCACGCCCATGCCGCCGCCGATGCACAGGGCGGCGAGGCCCTTCTTGGCGTCGCGGCGAACCATTTCGTGCAGCAGGCTCACGAGCACGCGCGCGCCCGAGGCACCGATCGGGTGGCCCAGAGCGATCGCGCCGCCGTTCACGTTGATCTTCGACGTGTCCCAGCCCATCTCCTTGTTGACGGCGACGGCCTGGGCAGCGAACGCTTCATTGATCTCCATGAGGTCGACTTCCTCGTGCTTCCAGCCGGCCCGTTCCAGGCACTGGCGGGCAGCATCGACGGGGCCCATGCCCATGATCGACGGGTCGAGGCCGGCCGACGAATACGCCTTGATGCGGGCGATCGGGGTCAGGCCCAGTTCCTTGGCCTTCGACGCCGACATCATGATGACGGCGGCGGCGCCGTCGTTCAAGCCGGACGCGTTACCTGCGGTCACGGTGCCTTCCTTGTTGAACGCGGGACGCAGGCTGGACAGGCCTTCCAGCGTGGCGCCGTGCTTCGGATACTCGTCGGTATCGAACACGGTCGGGCCCTTCTTGGACGGGATCTCGATGGGGATGATCTCGTCCTTGAACTTGCCGGCCTTCATGGCGGCCTCGGCCTTCAGCTGCGACTGCAGCGCGAATTCGTCCTGTTCCTGGCGCGAGATCTCGTACTTGCGTGCGACGTTCTCGGCCGTCACGCCCATGTGGTACTGGTTGTAGACGTCCCACAGGCCGTCGACGATCATCGTGTCGGTCAACTTGGCGTCGCCCATGCGGAAGCCGTCGCGCGAACCGTTCAGCACGTGCGGCGACGCGCTCATGTTTTCCTGGCCGCCGGCGATGACGATCGATGCGTCGCCGCACTTGATGGCCTGGGCCGCCAGATGGGTGGCGCGCAGGCCGGAGCCGCACACCATGTTGAGGGTGAAGGCCGGAACCTTGTCCGGCAGGCCGCTCTTGATGACGGCCTGGCGGGCCGGGTTCTGGCCGGTACCGGCCGTCAGGACCTGACCCATGATGACTTCGCTGACGGCGGCCGGATCGATGCCCGTTTTCGTCAGCAGGTGCTTGATGACCTGGGCGCCTAGCTCGGCAGCCGGAATTTTTGCGAGCGTGCCACCGAACTTGCCGATTGCAGTACGGCCTGCGGCCACGATTACGACATCTTCCATATCAATCTCCGGTATCCCGGCCACCTCGGCCGGGGTTCAATGAGTGGACAGCCCTGCTGTCGGCCATTTCTGGCCAGGCCTGGAAGAATCCGAAAAACCAGCACAACGATTGCGTTAAGCCGGCGGCAACTCCGCATGCATGGATTACATCGAATGCGGCAGACACCGGTGGGCGCGGCAGGTCGTCCACGTTGTGCGCTTGATGAATCACAATCTCCGCTCAGGCTTGGACAGAAAGCCAACAATATTAGTGACCTCGCTTAAAGTTTGTTTAAGCAAAATCAATCTTATCAGCTTATTCAACGGAAAAAACAGTCTCGGGCTTGATTTCGCTTAAGGCTGAGTATCTTTATCAGACATTATTTTTGTTCCGGAAACATCGATTGCCGCCCGTCTAAACTTGGCCAAAACCCTTTTCCTTTGGGCTAAATTTCAAAGTAGAATGCACGGGCTAAGCCAACCACATTGATTTATGCCCAAAAGCCCGAGCTCCCTGCCCATCGAAATCAAGATCTCCACGGTCGTGGCCATTTCGACCATCCTGCATTCGGCCGATCCGATCGCGATCGATGCCGCGCTGAAGCAGATGACCGGGGGCGTCTCCGATTTCTTCGAGGATGAATTCGCCGTCATCGACGTCGCCGGCATCGCCGAGGAGGCCGGGCGCATCGATTGGGAGGCGCTGGTCGCGCTGCTGAAAAAATACCGCCTGAACGCCGTCGCCGTACGCGGCGCGCCGGCCGCGCTGCACCACGTGATCCGTGCCCACGACCTGTTCCTGGACGACGGCACCAGCGGCCTGCAGACGAACGGCGGACGCGAACGCGAGGTGCCCGCGCCGGCACCGGTGGAAGCGGCCGAGCCCGCGCCGGCACCGGTCCCCGCAGCGGCACCGGCCGCACCGACCCTGGCGATGATCGTCGACACGCCGGTGCGCGCCGGCCAGCGCATCTACGCGCGCGGCACCGACCTGATCGTGACGGCCGTCGTGAACAATGGCGCCGAGCTCATTGCCGACGGCAGCATCCACGTGTACGCGCCGCTGCACGGCCGCGCGCTCGCGGGCGCGTCCGGCAATGCGGACGCCCGCATCTTCGCGCTGCAGCTGCAGCCGGAACTGGTGTCGATCGCGGGCGTGTACCGCACGTTCGACGACGGTTTTCCCGCCGACGTGGCACGCCAGCCGGCACAAATCCGTTTGGTCGGCGATCGAATCGATATATCATCGCTGGGTTCGGCGATCCGCAGTTAAAGCGCGCGCCCCTGTACAGCACTGACCAGATATTGAAAAGGACACAAATTTTTCATGGCAAGAATTATCGTTGTAACGTCCGGTAAGGGCGGTGTGGGCAAGACCACTTCGAGCGCCAGCTTCTCGAGCGGCCTCGCATTGCGCGGCCACAAGACGGCCGTCATCGACTTCGACGTCGGCCTGCGCAACCTCGACCTGATCATGGGTTGCGAACGTCGCGTCGTGTACGACTTGATCAACGTCATCAACGGCGAAGCGAGCCTGACCCAGGCCATGATCAAGGACAAGCACTGCGACAACCTGTTCATCCTCCCGGCTTCGCAGACCCGCGACAAGGACGCGCTGACGGAAGAAGGCGTCGAGCAGGTGTTGAACGAGCTGGTCAAGATGGACTTCGAATACATCATCTGCGACTCGCCGGCCGGCATCGAGCACGGCGCGCTGATGGCGCTGACGTTCGCCGACGAGGCGCTGATCGTCACCAATCCGGAAGTGTCGTCCGTGCGCGACTCCGACCGCATCCTGGGTATCCTGCAGGCCAAGTCGCGCCGCGCCCAGAGCGGCGGCGAGCCCGTCAAGGAACACCTCCTGATCACCCGTTATTCGCCGCGCCGCGTCGAAAACGACGAGATGCTGTCATACGAGGACGTGCAGGAAATCCTGCGCATCCCCCTGCTGGGCATCATTCCGGAATCGGAAGCCGTGCTGCACGCGTCGAACCAGGGCAACCCGGCCATCCATTTCAAGGATACGGACGTGGCCCAGGCCTACCAGGACGTCGTGTCGCGCTTCCTCGGCGAAGAAATCCCGCTGCGCTTCACCAACTACGAGAAGCCGGGCTTCCTGCAGCGACTGTTCGGAGCGAAGTGACATGCCTCTGCTCTCATTCCTGTTCCCCAAGAACCAGAAAAGCGCGACTGCGGCCAAGGAAAGGCTGCAGATCATCATCGCCCGCGAACGCAGCGGCCGCGGCGGTCCGGACTTCCTGCCGGCGCTGCACCGCGAGCTGATCGAAGTGATCTCGAAGTACACGAAGGTCAACGCCGAGGACATCAAGATCTCCCTCGACCGCCAGGGCAACCTGGAAGTGCTCGACGTCAACGTCGTCCTGCCGGACGCCTGACCGTCCCGCGCCGCGCCGGCTACCTATGCCGGCGTGGCCGCCACCTCGCGCGCGACGCGCGTGCAGGCTTCAATATGCTGGTATCCCATCTGCCTGAATAAGGCAAAACCGATCACCGCCGACGCGAGTTGTCCCGCCAGCGGCACGATCTTCGCCGCCGACTTGGCCGCCAGCTTGGCGCCTGATTTCCGTAACAGTTTCAGCACCAGTTCCTTCGTCACGATCTTGCCCACCAGCGTACCGCCCAGCGCCGCCACGGCCTGGTAGGCGGCGATGCGCATGCGCGGCTGCAACTGGTCGATCTGGTCGGGCGACAGGCCGAACGCCTGGTTGATCTCTTCCACCATCAAGGCGAAGCTGGAGAGATCCGCGACGACGTCCACGCCCGGCAGCGGAATCGCGGACACACCCGCCGAAATGGCCGCGCGCTTGCGCACGAGGCCGCGGCAGCGCTCGCGTACGCGCTCGATGTCCGCACCGGAAACGGGCAGCAGAGCGAGCTCCTCGTCCTTGCTTTTTTTCCTGAACATAATCGCTCCTGACTAAAGGATTTCAGGACAGTGTAACCGCGAGTGTGTCGTCGAGCTGACACAACTATGACGCAATTACCCAACGAAAATGTGAATTTATCTGCGGCATCGGTAGCTTTCCTTTTTAAAAGTCTGATATATTTAGTGACATTGTAGGAATGTTCCTACAGAGAGGTCCTGAAGTCCCACACGCCGAGACAGCGAACATCATGAGAATATCCGTACTGGACAACGACACGACGCAGGCAGAACTCATCTGCCAGGTTCTGAACGGGGCTGGGCATAGCTGCCAAGCGTTCGACAGCGGCAAAGACCTGCTTGGTCAACTCCGCAAGGACAGCACCGATCTGCTGATCGTCGATTGGCAAGTGACCGACGTCCCGGCGGCGGAACTCCTGCGCCGCGCCAAGGAAAAACTGGCGCCGAACACACCCACGATGTTCCTCGCCGGCACCTCAGCCGAGGACGACATCGTGGCGGGCGTCACGGCCGGCGCGGACGACTACCTCGTCAAGCCGCTGCGCCGCGGCGAACTGGTCGCGCGTACGCAAGCCCTGCTGCGCCGGGCATATCCGTCGCAGAACGGCGCCGAACAGTTGCAATTCGGCCCGTACGTGTTCGAAACCCGCCCGGGTCGCCTGATGATGGACGGCGAGCAGATCGACGTCACGCACAAGGAGTTCAACCTGGCGCTGCTGTTCTTCCGCAACCTCGGCCGGCCGCTGTCGCGCGCCTACATCCACGAGTCGATCTGGGTGCGCGAAACGGCGATCCCGTCGCGTACGATGGATACCCACGTCTCGCGCGTGCGCAACAAGCTGCGCCTGCGTCCGGAGAACGGTTTCCGTCTCGTGCCGGTGTACAGCTACGGCTATCGGCTGGAAAAACTGGGCGCGTGAATCCCTGCCGCGGTAGGGGTATAATGGGCGTGCTGCCCAATTTTTGATCACCCATGCAACTGCTCGCCGTCGGCCTCAATCACACCACCGCACCGGTCTCGCTGCGCGAGCAACTGGCGCTGGCGCCTGAGCAGCTCGGCGATGCGGTGCAGGCGGCACGCGGGTGGTTCTCCAAGCTCAATACACGGGGCGAGGACGAGGCGGCGCTCCTCTCGACGTGCAACCGCACCGAGATGTACGCGGCCAGTTGCGCGCCCGATCCGCTCGACGCCTCGGCACGCTTCCTCGCCGACTACCACGACCTGAATTTCTCCGAGCTGCGCCCGCATTTGTACATGCTGCCGCAGCACGACGCCGTGCGCCATGCGTTCCGCGTCGCCTCCGGCCTCGATTCGATGGTGCTGGGCGAGGCCCAGATCCTCGGCCAGCTGAAAGACGCCGTGCGCGTCGCCGACGAAGCGGGCGGCCTCGGCACGTATCTGCACCAGCTGTTCCAGCGCAGCTTCGCCGTCGCGAAGGAAGTGCGCACGACCACCGAGATCGGCGCGCACAGCGTGTCGATGGCCGCCGCCGCCGTGCGCCTGTCGGAGCGCATCTTCGACCGCGTCAGCGAGCAGAACGTGCTGTTCATCGGCGCCGGCGACATGATCGAGTTGTGCGTCACGCACTTCGCCGCCCACAATCCGAAGTCGATCACGATCGCCAACCGCACGCTGGCGCGCGGCGAGGCGCTGGCCGCGCGCTTCAACGGCCAGGCCTTGAGCCTCGCCGACCTGTCCGACCGGCTGCCGCAGTTCGACATCGTCATCTCGTCGACCGGCTCCACGTTGCCCCTGATCGGCAAGGGCCTCGTCGAGCGCGCCATC
Source organism: Massilia pinisoli (assembly GCF_024753285.1). Lineage (GTDB taxonomy): Bacteria > Pseudomonadota > Gammaproteobacteria > Burkholderiales > Burkholderiaceae_D > Telluria > Telluria pinisoli. The sequence continues at coordinate 42,558 of NZ_JANUGW010000010.1, forward strand.
AAGGCGCGCCGGCACCGTCCGATGTTCATGGTCGACCTCGCGGTCCCGCGCGACATCGAACCGGAAGTGGGCCGCCTGAACGACGTCTTCCTGTACACGGTCGACGACCTCGCCGACGTGGTCAAGAGCGGCGTCGAGAGCCGCCAGGCCGCCGTCGCCCAGGCCGAGGCGATCATCGAGACGCGCGTGCAATCGTTCATGCACTGGGTCGGCGATCGCGCCGTCGTGCCCGTGATCCGCGACCTGCACGAATCGAGCGAAGCGATGCGCCTCGCCGAATTGGAACGGGCGCGCAAACTGCTCGCCAAGGGTGAAGACATCGACACGGTGCTCGACGCGCTGTCGAAAGGCCTCACCGCGAAATTCCTGCACGGCCCGCAACAGGCCCTGCACCGCGCCCAGGGCGACGAGCGCGCCCGCCTCGCGAGCCTGCTGCCCCAGCTGTTCCGCGGCCGCCGTTAGCGGCCTGCTATCCTTCGTTGTCCCGCGTGCCGCTTCCTGCGGCTTGTCTGCTGTCATTCCGATAAAAATACTATGAAACCATCCATGCTGGCCAAGCTGGACCAACTGGCCAACCGCCTCGTCGAACTGGACGAACTCCTGATGTCCGAAGGCGCCACCGCGAACATGGACAGCTTCCGCAAACTGAACCGCGAACACGCCGAACTGAGCCCGCTCGTGGCCGTCTATCGCCACTACCAGACGGCGCAAGGCGACATCGCCGCCGCGCAGGAGATGCTGGCCGATCCGGACATGAAGGAATTCGCCCAGGACGAGATCGACGCAGCGAAGGCGCGCATCGCGGAGCTGGACATCGAGCTGCAGAAGATGCTGCTGCCGAAGGACGAGAACGACGAGCGCAACATCTTCCTCGAGATCCGCGCGGGCACGGGCGGCGACGAATCCGCGCTGTTCGCCGGCGACCTGCTGCGCATGTACACGCGCTACGCGGAGCGCAACCGCTGGCAGGTGGAGATGGTGTCGGAATCGCCGTCCGACCTGGGCGGCTACCGCGAAGTCATCGTGCGCATCGTCGGCCAGGGCGCGTATTCGAAGCTGAAGTTCGAATCGGGCGGCCACCGCGTGCAGCGCGTGCCGGCGACGGAAACGCAGGGCCGCATCCACACGTCCGCATGCACTGTCGCCGTGATGCCGGAAGCGGACGAAGTCGAAGACGTGCAGATCAACCCGGCCGACTTGCGCATCGACACGTACCGCGCGTCGGGCGCCGGCGGCCAGCACATCAACAAGACGGATTCCGCCGTGCGTCTGACGCACCTGCCGACCGGTATCGTCGTCGAATGCCAGGACGACCGCAGCCAGCACAAGAACAAGGCGCAGGCGATGAAGGTGCTGGCCGCGCGCATCAAGGACGTGCAGTTGCGCGAGCAGCAGAGCAAGGAAGCGGCGACGCGCAAGAGCCTGATCGGCTCGGGCGACCGCAGCGAACGCATCCGCACGTACAATTTCCCGCAGGGCCGCCTGACCGACCACCGCATCAACCTGACCTTGTACAAGCTGGACATGATCATGGACGGCGACCTGGCCGAACTGACGAATGCCCTGTCGGCCGAGCACCAGGCGGAACAGTTGGCCGCGCTGGGCGATTAGAATTAAGACCGTTATAAGTTGCTAGACTGAAAATAACTTTTTTCGATAACGTCCACAGGAACCCATGTCCTCGTCCCGCAATCTCCTGCTCGCCATCGCCGCCGTCAGCATCGCCCTGGTCGGCGCCGCCCTCTACCTGCAGCACGCGAAGGACATGCTGCCCTGCCCGCTGTGCGTGATCCAGCGCTACCTGTTCCTCGGCATCGCGCTCTCCAGCCTCATCGGCGCCTTCGCCAACAAGATCAAGGCCGGCGCCGGACTCGCGTTGCTGTGCGCGCTGGGCGGCCTCGGCGTCGTCGGCAAGCATTTGTACGTGCTCGCGCACCCCGGCTTTTCGTGCGGCATCGATCCGATGGAGACCACGTTGAACAAGATCCCCACCGCGACCATGCTGCCATGGCTGTTCCGCGCGGACGGCCTGTGCGAAGCCGCGCAAGAGACCGTGTTCGGCCTGAACGTGCCGCAGTGGTCGGCCGTGTGGTTCGTGATCCTCACGCTGGCTCTCGTCTGGGTGCTGGTGCGGCGCGCGCGTCGATGACCATCGAGCCAGGCGCCACGGTCGCCGCGGTACAGGCCGCCCTGCCCCTCGATCCGCTGGAAAACCGCATCCTGCTGTGCCACGCGACGGGCCTGTCGCGCGTGCAGCTGATCACGCAGGGCGACCGGCCCCTCGGCGCCGACGAAGCGGCACGCCTCGCCGACCTCGTGGCGCGCCGGCTGCAGGGCGAGCCGATCGCCTACATCGTCGGCAAGCGCGAATTCTTCGGCCTCGATTTTCAAGTCGGCCCCGCCGTGCTGATTCCCCGTCCGGACACGGAACTGATCGTGGAACTGGCGCTCGAACGCCTGCCGGCACAGGCCCCCCGCCTGCTCGACATGGGCACGGGCAGCGGCGCGATCGCCGTCGCCGTGGCACACACGCGGCCCGACGCCGACGTCACGGCGCTGGACGTCAGCCCCGACGCGCTGGCCGTCGCGCAAGCGAATGCGGCGGCCAACGGCGCACGCGTGCGCTTCCTGGCAAGCAGCTGGTTCGACGCGCTCGCGCCCGACGTGACGTTCGACGTCATCGCCTCGAACCCGCCGTACATCGCGGCCGGCGACGACCACCTGGCGCAGGGCGACCTGCGTTTCGAACCGGTGGGTGCGCTGACCGACCATGCGGACGGCCTGTCCGCGCTGCGCACCATCGTCGCGGGCAGCCCGCGCCACCTCGTGCCGGGCGGCTGGCTGCTGCTGGAGCACGGGTACGACCAGGCGGCGGCCGTGCGTGCGCTGCTCGCGGATGCCGGTTTCACGGACGTCCAGAGCTGGCAGGACCTGGCCGGCATCGAGCGCGTGAGCGGCGGACGTTTCCGGGTTTGACGCCGGCGCGGCGTGCCTGCCGCCTTTGCTACAATGCCCGGTCCACCACCGGAGCCACGTGATGCGTCGACTGTTCGCGACCCTCATCCTGCTGGGCCCCCTGGCCGCGCTCGCGGCGGACGTCGCCGCGCCCGCACCGCCCGGTGCCGCCGACCAGGCGCACGCACTGTTCGAGCGCGACTGGCAATGGCGCCTCAAGCACCAGCCCGAATTCGCCACGAGCGTGGGCGAGCACCGCTACGACGCCCTGCTGGCCGACACGTCGCTCGCCGCGCAAACGGCGGCAGCCGACCACGCGCGCCGCATGCTCGACGCCGCGCACCAGATCGACCGCGCCCAGCTGGCCGGCCAGGACCGCCTGTCGTGGGACCTGTTCACCGGGGACCAGGAACGCATCCTCGCGCGCGCCGCGTTCGTCCCGTTCGATCCGGCGCCCCTCAGCGCTCAGGACGGCCTGCAATTCCGCTTCCCGCAGCTCGTCGCGCAGATGCCCTTCGTCACGGAGGAGGACTACCGCAACTACATCGCGCGCTTGAATGCGCTGCCGCGCCACGTCGACGGCATCATCGAGCAAATGCGCGAAGGGATGAAGACCGGCTGGACGGCGCCAAAGGTCATCATGGCCGGCCTGCCCGCGCAGCTGCGCGCGCTGCGCGAGCACGCGCAGGACGGGCCGCTCGGCACGCCGTTCCAGCGCCTGCCCGCGACCATCGACGAGGCGGCGCGCACGCAGCTTGCGGCCGACGGCGCGGCCGCCCTGCGCACGGCGGCGGGCGCGCTGCAAAAGCTGGAAGACTTCGTGCGTAGCGAGTACCTGCCGGCCGCGCGCACGACGATCGGCACCGCGAGCCTGCCCGGCGGCGCCGCGTGGTATGCATACCTCGTCAAAACGGCGACGACGACGGCGCTGACGCCGGCCGAGATCCATGCGCTGGGCGTGAAGGAAGTGGCACGCATCCGCGCCGAGATGGAAGCGACGGCCGTCCGCACGGGATTCAAGGGCAGCTATCCGCAATTCGTCGCGTTCGTGCGCAGCGACCCGCGCCTGTTCCCGGCGAGCGCCGACGCGCTGCTGGAACGCTACCGGCGCACCATCGCACGGGTCGATGCCCAGCTCCCGCAGCTGTTCGGCGTCATCCCGCAGGAAGAGCTGGCGGTGAAGCCCGTGCAGCAGGAAGGCGCCGATGCGCAGGGCGGCGCCTACTACGAAGCGGGCACGCCTGAGCGCACGGCGGCCCTCGTCGTCAACACGAGCCGCCTCGCCACGCGGCCGCTGTGGGAAGTGGAGACGCTCGCGCTGCACGAGGGCGTCCCCGGCCACCACCTGCAGGTCGCGCGCGCGCGCACGTCCGACGGCCTGCCCCCGTTCCGCCGGCATGCGTGGTATCCGGCGTTCGGCGAGGGCTGGGCGCTGTATGCCGAGGGGCTCGGTCCGGCGCTGGGGCTGATGCGCGATCCGTTCTCGCAATTCGGCCGGCTGGCCGACGAGCAGCTGCGGGCGGCGCGGCTCGTCGTCGACACGGGCATCCATGCGCTGGGGTGGTCACGCCAGCAGGCCGTCGGCTACCTGAACGCGAACACGGCCAATCCGGCGGCCGACAACGAGGTCGAAGTCGACCGCATGATCGACCATCCGGGCCAGGCGCTCGCCTATAAAATCGGCCAGCTGCGCATCGTCGCGCTGCTGGCGCGGGCGCAGGCGGCTCTGGGTGCGCGCTTCGACGTACGTGCCTTCCACGACGCCGTGCTGGAGAACGGCGCCCTGCCGCTGGACCTGCTGGAACGGCATATCGACCACTGGATCGCCACGCAAGCCGCCCCGCCCGCGCCCGCCGCCGCGGCGCCCGCAGCGGCTGAGCCGGCAGCGTCCCGTTAATGAAAATGTCATATTGAGGGGCACCCGGCGCGCTCGACGGATTTCGGTTAATCTCTGCGTCTCATGCAGTATAAGAAAGGAAACCTCGTGTCGAACCAACTGACCCGCCGCTTGGCCCTGCTGGACGACGATGCCCACCGCGGCCTGCTCCAGCAAGGCCTGCGCGGCATCGAGCGCGAGACGTTACGCGTCGACGGCCGGGGCCACCTGGCCCGCACGCCGCATCCGGTGCGACTGGGCTCGGCCCTCACGCATCCGCAGATCACGACGGATTACGCGGAAGCCCTGCTCGAATTCATCACGCCGGCCGAACACGACATCGGCCTGGCCCTGCACCGCCTGGACGCAGTCCACCGCTACGCCTATTCGAAGCTGGGCGACGAACTGCTGTGGAGCCAGTCGATGCCGTGCGAGCTGCCGGGCGAGGAAGACATCGAGATCGCGTGGTACGGCAAGTCGAACCTCGGCATGCTCAAGCACGTGTACCGCCGCGGCCTGGCCCTCCGCTACGGCAAGGCCATGCAATGCATCGCGGGCATCCACTACAACTATTCGCTGCCGGAAGGCCTGTGGCAGCTGCTGGCGCAGCACGAGGGCATCACGGAAGAACGCCGCAACGCCCTGCGCGACTTCCAGTCCGAAAGCTATATCGCCACGATCCGCAACTTCCGCCGCTACAGCTGGCTGCTGATGTATTTGTTCGGCGCATCGCCCACGCTGTCGAAGGGCTTCCTGCGCGGCCGCGACCACAACCTCGAGACGCTGTCGGACGACACCCTGTTCCTGCCGTATGCGACGAGCCTGCGCATGAGCGACCTCGGTTACCAGAACGACGCCCAGTCCGGACTGCGCCCGCACGAGAACAGCCTGGAAAGCTATGTCACGTCGCTGATGGACGCCGTCAAGCGCCCATACCCGCCGTATGCGGAAATCGGCACGAAGAAGGACGGCGAGTGGATCCAGCTGTCGACCAACATCCTGCAGATCGAGAACGAATACTATTCGACGATCCGGCCCAAGCGCGTCATCCGCACGGGCGAGCGTCCCGTGCAGGCGCTGTGTGCGCGCGGCGTGCAGTACATCGAGGTGCGCTGCCTGGACGTCGATCCGTTCGAACCGATCGGCATCGCGCTCGAGACGGGCCGCTTCCTCGACGCCTTCCTGCTGTTCTGCGCCCTCGAGGACAGCCCCATCATCAACGCGATGGAAGGGCAAATCCACGCGCGCAACTTCGCGCGCACCGTGAAGGAGGGCCGCCGTCCGGGCCTCACGCTCACCCGCAACGACCACGAAGTGCTGCTCAAGGATTGGGCGGAAGAGCTGCTGGAACGCATCCGCCCCGTCGCCGAACTGCTGGACCACGAGCACAATTACCAGGGCGCCCACGTCGACGCCCTCGACGCGCAGAAGGCCAAGGTCCTCGATCCGGACAAGACGCCGTCCGCGCGCGTGCTGCAGGAAGTGCGCACCTTGGGCTCCTTCGCGCAATTCGGCCTGCGCCAGAGCGAGCTGCACGCGGCCGCGTTCCGCGCCGATCCGCTGATGCCGGCCGAGACGGCGCTGTTCGACGAGATGGCGCAGGCATCGCTGGCCGAGCAGGCGCAGATCGAGGCGACGGACACGGGTTCCTTCGACGACTTCGTCGCCGCGTACAACAGTAGTACACTGTGCCGTAACAGCTAACCCACGCTTCGACGGCACCGGCCGGGCGGTGCACGCCGCCCGCCCCGGCCCTGCGGCATCGAGGCGCCGCCCGAGACGCCCTTGCTCACCTTCTTCAACGAACACCACGCCCAGCACGCGCCGCGCGTCGACACCGCCGGCGGCGCGCGCATCGACGTCGTCGCGAACGAATTCGCACGGCGCGGCCTGGGCCGCATCGTCACGCCGCACGGCGTGCCGCTGACGTCGCTGGAACGGACGCATACGCCGCGCTACCTGCACTTCCTGCGCGGCGCGTGGAGCGAGTGGCTCGCCCTCGACGCGCGCAACGCCGAACGCGATCCGCTGCCGTCCGCGTGGCCCCTGGCGGGCATGCGCCGCGACGTCGAGCCGGACAGCTTCGCGGGCCGCCTCGGCCTGTACGCGTGCGACGCCGCGACGCCGCTGACGGCCGGCACGTGGACGGCGGCGAAGACGGGCGCCGCCTGCGCGATCAACGCGGCGCACGCGCTGCGCCTGGGCGAGCGCGCCACGTTCGCCCTCACCCACCCCGCCGGCCACCACGCGGGCGCCGATTACTTCGGCGGCGGCTGCTTCCTGAACAACGCGGCGCTCGCGGCCCAGCACTTGCTCGACGACGGCCTGCAGCGCGTGGCCATCCTCGACATCGACTACCACCACGGCCACGGCACGCAAGACATCTTTTATCGGCGCCGCGATGTACTGTTCGCATCGATCCACGCCGACCCGCGCTCGGACTACCCGTTCTATGCGGGCCACGCGGACGAGACGGGCGCCGACGCGGGTGTCGGCTTCAACCTGAACGTGCCGCTGCCGCGCGGCGTCAACGCGGCGCAGTGGTTCGCGGCGCTGGAGACGGCGTGCATCAAGCTGGCGGGGTTTTCTCCGCAGGCGCTCGTCGTGTCGCTCGGCGCCGCAGGTATCGATGGCGATCCGCGCGCGCACTTCGACCTCGCGGGCGGCGACTTCCTGCGCATCGGCGAACGCATCGGCTTTCTCGGCGTGCCGACCGTCTTCGTGTTCGAAGGCGGCGCAGTCGTGCCCGAACGCGGTATCAACGTGGTCAACGTGCTCGAAGGTTTCGAGACGGCGGCCTGATTCTTCAGCATGGTTCAACGACTGGAACGACAATGATCGAATGGCAGTGGAGCCGCTTCGCCGACCTCACGGCGGCGGAACTGTACGAGATGCTGGCCCTGCGCCAGCAAGTGTTCGTGCTCGAACAGGCGTGCCTGTACCCGGACATCGATGGCCTCGACGTCGATGCGCACCACCTGCTCGGCTGGAAAACCGTGGCCGGCAAGCGGGAGCTGGCCGCCACATTGCGCTGCCTGGCGCCGGGCGCGAAATACGACGAGATGTCGCTGGGCCGCGTCGCCACGAGCGCGTCCGCGCGCGGCACGGGACTCGGCCGCGAACTGGTCGCGCAAGGCATCGCCTGCGCGGACCGGCTGCACCCCGGGCACGCGATCCGCATCGGTGCGCAGGCGCACCTGGAAGCGTTCTACGGCAGCTTCGGCTTCCGCACGGTCTCCGCACCGTACGATGAGGACGGCATTCTGCACATCGACATGCTGCGGCAGGCTGCCGGGGTTTAGGGCACCGCGAAGAATCGTCGCGCGCCGCAGCAGGTGTGACGGGCCCGCCGCCCAGGTGGACGGCCTTCCGCTTCTCCAGAGGGAAACAAAACCGTAGACCGAGCCTGGCTGGCCGTCCGCTATCGGGCCATAACATAAGCGGGCGTTGCCTGTCAGGATAAGAAGAGCCGCACGCTCCGAGGGCTTGACGCCGTTGATTTTTTGGTGCTACTGTACTATCCGTTATAGTACAGTTAATTTCTTATGAGCCGACGACCTACCGTGGTTCTCCAGATCGTGACCGGCGATCCGCGACCCATCGTGCGCCAGATTACAGATGGTGTGAAACGCCTTATTGCTGCCGGCGAACTGCTGCCGGGCGACGTGCTGCCCAGCGTGCGCGGTATGGCGCAGCAACTTTCGATAAATCCGAACACGGTCGCCAAGGCGTACACGGAGCTGACGGCCGAAGGCTGGCTTCATGCCCGGGCGGGCTTGGGCCTGTTCGTGGCTGAGCAGCGGCAGCGCCTGTCCAATACCGAGCGCGAACGCCGCCTTGGAGAGGCGGTGGACCGCTTCGTCAGCGACGTGATCGGGCTCGATTATCCGCCGCAGACAGTCCTCGACCATGTTGCGACCGAACTTGCTCACTATGCCGCGAGGAAGACCGCATGAGCGACTATGCCATCGACACCGAGGCGCTGTGCCTGTCCTACGGGAACAAGCTCGCCCTCGACCACTTGACGCTCAAGCTGCCGCGCGGTGTCGTCCACACCTTCATTGGCGCCAACGGAGCGGGGAAATCGTCGCTGTTTCGGGTGCTGCTCGGCTTCGAGCAGGCCAGCGCCGGCAGCGCACGCGTGCTCGGTCACGACCACACGTGCCTGACACCGGCGCAGCGCGAGCGCATCGGTTACGTGAACGAGGAGCACGCGCTGCCAGGCTGGATGCGGGTGCGCGAGCTGAAACGCATGCACGAGCGCCAGTACGCACGCTGGAACGAGGCGCGCTACCACGAAGTGATCCACCACTTCGACGTGATGCCGGAGCAGCGCGTGTGTGAATTGTCGCGCGGCGAGCGGGCGGGCCTGAGCCTGGCACTTGCCCTGTCGCAGTGCCCGGAATTGCTGATCCTCGACGAGCCGACCCTGGGCCTGGACGTGGTTGCGAAGCGCGTGTTCCTGGACACGTTGCTCGAGACGACGGTGTTCGATAACGACGGTGCCACCATCGCGTTCTGCTCGCACCAGATGGACGAAATCGAGCGTGTCGCCGACAACCTCGTCATTCTCGAACACGGCAGGCTGCGCTACATGAACGGTCCCGCAGACTTCTGTGAGCGCATCCGTCTGTGGGTTGCCGCGTTCCCATTCAAGACGCCGGACATATGGCAGCTGCCAGGCGTGCTGCAGGCGCAGACGATCGAAGGTCACACGCACCTTGTCGTGTTCGACCAGGACGACAGCTTCGGCGCACGCCTCAAGCTGCTGGGCGCGCAATCGGTTCAGACGATACCGCTCGGCCTGGAGCGCGCCGTGAATGCGTTCCTGACCCATGGCCACGCCGGCACGTCGCGCCGCGCCGCATAAGGACACTCTCATGCTTGAGCTGTATGTTTCCGAACTGCGCCGCTTCCGCATGGCGGCTGCAATCCATGGCATCGCCTCTTTGTTGATCCTGGTGGCGCTGGAGCAGGTGGCCGACCTGCCCAGCGAATCGAGCTGGACCCACGTGGTCATGCTGATGCTGTACATGCTATCCGGCCTCGGTCTGGCGCTCTACCAATTCGGCACCTACCGCCAGCCGAACCGCTGGATCTGGTTGCTGCACCGACCGATCCACCGAGCGCGCGTACTGGCTGCGCTGGTACTGGCCGCCCTGACGCTTGTGTTGCTGGCCGTCGCGCTGCCGTTGTTCATCGTGCTGGCCTCGCAGGCGCACTTCACGAGCCGCGTCATCGACGGCCGCCATTACGCAGGCGCCGCCTTTCTGGCGCTGTCCACGCTGTCGGCCTGGCTTGCGGGCGGCTACATGATGCTGCACCGCAGCCGCTGGGCATTCGCGATCATGGTGCTGCCGCTCGTGCTCACTCTGCGCATGGCCACGGCTGTCACCGTACTCGGGCTTGGCGTGGTTTGCTCCGCGCTGCTGTTGTTCCTGCTGTACACCGTGTTTCGCCCGAGCCGGCACATCGGCGACCGGGTGGGTGCCGTCGTCACCAATGCGCTGCCCCTGCAGGTTTGTTTCTACCTGGCCCTGGTCTGGGGCGGTTCGATGCTGTTCCAGCTCGGGCAGATGCTCGCCGGCGTGTACCCGCTGTCCAGCGACCACGTGCCGCGCGGCGGACTTACGGAGGCCGTCCGCTCATACCCGGACGAAGCCATCCAGCTCGGACTGGCCGCCAGCACCGACCCGCGCGCCGCCACCTGGCGCGCGGTCCTCGAGCACGATAACAGCGTGTCCGTCGGCCCGAACGTGCGCCAGTATGCGGTGCACGACCTGATCACGAACCAAGGCCGCGTCATGTTCAGCGACGACGCGAATCTCTGGACATTCAGCCACGACCGCATGATGTACCGCGGCGTGAATCGCCGCACCCGCGTCGACAAGGGCTGGTTGGGCGCCGGCGACCATGGGGCCGCACCGTTCGCCGCGCAGCCGACAGTCGTGCGCGACAACCGCAAGACGACCTACCTCGTGAATCCCCGCGACCTGCACGTGCTGGACGCCGCGCACGGCACACTGCACCGCGTGCTGCGCGCTGACGGCGCCGAACAACTCGCGGGCGGTGTCGCAGTGCTCGGCGACCGGATCTTCGTGCTCACGAACCGCCGGCTCATCTTGCTGGCGCCCGGCGCTGGCCGGGACGAGATCGTGGCACAGGTCCGGCTGCCACAGCCTTTCGGCGACCTGGAGCGCGTCGATGCGGCAGGCGTGACGGACGGGACCTTGGTGTCATTCGTGTACGGCTACCGCCAGACGGGCGGCGTGGCGAGCGCGCCGCAAGTCGTCTACCTGATCGACCGCGCGGGCCATGTCCAGCAAGTGGCGCGGCGCGAACTGTCGCATGATTTTCCGCTGCTGTTCGAGCACAAGGACTGGTGGGCGTCGCCGGCGCTGTACACGCTGGTCAGCCTGCCCGACGCGCTGATCGACAACGGCAGCATTCCCGACGACGGGGCATCGCGCTTCGCGCAATTGCTGCGTCCGCGACCCGTGGAGGCGTGGACCGCCGCGCTGGCAGCCTGCCTGCTTTCAGCGGCGGGGGCGGCCTGGTGGACGCGCCGCCTCCATGCTGCCCCGCGCACGCGGCTCGCATGGTGTTTGGCCTGCATAGTGCTGGGGGTGCCGGGACTACTGTCGCTAATGGTGTTGCGGCCACGCGAATATGCGGCGGTGCGCCCGACATCGGCTGTCGCCGCTCATGGGTGAAGGTACGCGGATGGCGCCACGCGTCGGCGCAAGCCGCGCGACGGGATTGCTGTGCGTGGCCGTCCTGCATGTTGGCGCCTGGTACCTGGCGGGCCACAGCGCTCCGGCGCGCAATCAGGCCGGTCCCGCGGCCACCACCTCCGCCAACGTCATCACGCTCCGGATCGTCCATACGCCGGCTCCGCGCACCAGCGCGGGAGAAAGCATCACGGTGACGCCTGCCGTCAAGCCGAAGCGCCGGAACGAATGGCACCTCGCGGTTCCACAGCCCGATGCCGCGTCCCTCGAAACGGCGCCAACGGCATCGCCCGCGAACTCGGACGAGACGGGCGTCTCCGCGTCCGGGGCGCTACTGCCGGACAGCGCAACGGTGAAACACGTCATCGCGGACTTCGTGGCCGAAGACCGGGCGCAACCCGGGCACGCCGAGCCCGCGTTGACGAGCCGTCGCAGCCCCGCGGAGAAGGCGATCGGCGCGGCCTTCCGTCCCCGATGCAATAGCGATGATGCCGCGAGGTTGGGCAATATTCGCCTGACGGGAATACTCAGGCTGGCCGCCCTGGTGCACGGCGCGGTGAGCGACACGGGATGCAAATGGTAGCCGTGTCGTCCTCCGACTTGAAGGTCATCACCGAGCTGCCGCCTGCACAATACAACCGCAACATCTTTTAGGCCTGACATGATAGCTAAACAACGCCACCCCGCATGCGTCGTCTTGGTACTTTTGTGCGGCTTGGTTGCCAACGCGAGTACAGCTCAAGACACTATGTCGGAGCCCAAGCCGGCTGAACCGGGTGATGCGGCGCCTGAAGTGCAATCCGTCTCCGTCAGTGCGGTGAAGGATCCGGAAATGAAGTCCTATCGCGCCATGCTTGCCGGGCTCGACGCCTTCGAGAAGCATCACGCGCTTGCCCCCCGAGCGCCGCAGCTGAGATTCGTGTTGTCATCGCTATCCGACGGGTCGCGTGTGGACTTCGCCCACACCAAACTCAGTATCCGCGGCGACAACGTGACGATTCCTTTGCTGCTTGATGCGGGCAATGGCTTCGTCCTTCCAAAAAACAAACAAGCGGAAAACGACAACGCGGACCTGATCCTTGATATCCGCAAAGGCAAGATAAGGGGGCGTCCGGACGTGCGAACGCCTGGCATACCCTCCGACGCGCGCCGCTTGGGTGACTTGCGGCTTGAATGCGAAGTAAGGAGTGCTATAGCAAAAGCGGAGATGAATTTCGTCTTCCGTGGCGCGCTGGCTGCCGTCACGCTGGGACATGGGCTCTGCGGCTCTCAGAGCATGCACTTAGGCTTTTTCGCCGGGAAAAATATTAGAGAAATCACACTCGTGTCAGCTACCCGACGCGCGCCACTGACGACGTTCTTTGGCCCAAACTATTTTCCGCCAATAAGCGATCAAAGTTGGCCGGACGATACGCTCGTCAAATTTCAGTTTGACCATGCTGCGTCATCACAAGAATCCACAGGTCCCGAGAGCCGGTCTAACTGAACAATGGTCCGGCTACAATGTCCAGCGAAAGGCAGTCGAGCAAGGCAAACGTTGGCGAATTCCTGCACCTCACCGTCTGTAATGGGGTCGGTTGCGGCCGGTCATGATAGTCCGCGCATTTTCCGGCTGGGCAACCTGCCATCCTGGGCTGAACGGCCGAGGTCGGCCCAGGCTGTGTAAAAACGCAAGATCCGCGCGTTTTCAGGGAGCGCTTTACCATTCCCGACCTCGAGAAAATGCCGTAGCGGCCGTTTTACGAGGTCGTGGTTTGGTGCCGCGCCTCTCGGTTTGCGTTTTTACACAGCCTCGGCCGAAACCGGACGAACGCGACGCTTCGTGCCCTACAGGCTGTGGCGAACTGTATTGTTCGTTCACAGCAGGTTATTCGACGTGCCCGTTATTTGAGCAGGCCGGATTTCGTCGGATCGGGCATGCGGATCGCAACGACGCAGGCCACCGCACACATGACGCTCACGTACCAGTAGAAATACGGTTCGTGGCCGGCCTGCTTGAACCACAAGGCCACGTATTCCGCCGAGCCGCCGAAGATCGCGTTCGCGACCGCATACGACAAACCCACGCCCAGCGCGCGCACTTCGACGGGGAACATTTCCGCCTTGATCAAGCCGCCGATCGACGTGTACAGGCTGATCATCGCCAGCGCACACACGATCAGCGCGCCGGCCGTCACTGGGCTGGACACGTTGCGCAGCGCCATCATGATCGGCGTCGTGAACACGGCCGTGAGCGCGCCAAACGCGATCATCGACGTGCGCCGGCCGATGCGGTCGGACAGCGCACCGAACGCGGGCTGCATCAGCATGTAGAGCAGCAGGCACACCGTCATCACGCGGCTCGCCGTCTCCGTGCTCATGCCGGCCGTGTTGACGAGGTATTTCTGCATGTAGGTGGTGAACGCGTAGAAGATCAGCGAACCGCCGGCCGTGAACCCCAGCACGGTGACGAACGCGCGCCGATGATGCTTCAGCAGCGACGCGACGCTGCCCGCGGCCTCGCTCTTGCGCTCGGTGGCGGTCGTCGTCTCGTGCAGCGAACGGCGCAGGTACAGCGACACGAGGGCGGCCAGCGCGCCCACGACGAACGGGATGCGCCAGCCCCACGCCTTCAGCTCGTCGTGCGTCAGCAGCAGTTGCAGGATGCCCAGCACGAGCAGGGCCGCGAGCTGGCCGCCGATCAGGGTGACGTACTGGAACGATGCGAAGAAGCCCTTGCGTCCGGGCTCCGCGACCTCGCTCATGTACGTGGCGCTGGTGCCGTATTCGCCGCCGACGGACAGGCCCTGGAACAGGCGCGCCACGAGCAGCAGGGTGGGCGCCGCCGTGCCGATGCTGGCATAGGTCGGCAGCGCCGCGATCATCAGGGAGCCGCCGCACATCATCAGGACGGAGATCATCATCGCGTTGCGCCGGCCGTAGCGGTCGGCCACGCGGCCGAACAGCCAGCCGCCGATGGGCCGCATCAGGAAGCCGGCCGCGAAGATGCCGGCCGTGTTCAGCAGCTGCGTCGTCGGATTCCCCTTCGGGAAGAAGGCCGACGAAAAATACAGCGCGCAGAACGAATAGATGTAGAAGTCGAACCACTCAACCAGGTTGCCGGACGAGGCGCCGACGATGGCGAAGATGCGCTGGCGCGGCGTCAGGTGCTCGATGGCGTGCGCGTCCGCCGTGTCCGTCGTGGTCATGGTTCCTCCGGGAGTCTGCAAGTCGGCAAGCCCATCCCGGGCCTGGCCGTGAACCGAAGATAGCAGTTCGCCGATATTGCCGGCGCCATCATGCATGGCGGCATCGGTTCTGCGTGCCGTGCGCCGGCGCCACCACAGCAGCGCCAGGCCGCCCATCGGCAACAGGAGGGCAGGCGCGGGTTCGGGCACCGGCGTCAACAGCACCGGCGCACAAAAGCCGATGTCGTTGCAGGCGTTGGCGGCGATCTGGCCGGCGTCGTTGATGCCGACCGCGTCCATCAACACCTCGCTGCCGAGGCCTGCCGTGACGGTGTTCAGGTCGACGAGGCCGGCGCCCGCATCCACGAACGCGTGCGAAAACCCGTCGTCGGCGAAGCTGGAATAGCCGACCACGACGCCGGCCGCATTGATGGCGTGTGCCTGGCCGTAGTCGCCGCCGAACGACCCGAGGTCGTGCATGACGCCGCCGCTGTACAGGAAAGGATGCCAGACGGCGTCGGGGCCGACGAGGCTGTAGCCGACCACCTGGCCCGTGTCGTTCACGGCCTCGGCCCAGCTGAAGCCGCCGCCGAGCGTGCCGAGATCGTGCATGGCGCCGCCGACGTACAGGAAGGCGTGCGCACCGTCGTCCGGGAAACCCGACCCCGGCTGTGCGCCGCCGACGACCATGCCCGCATCGTTGATGCCGCGCGCCTGCGCATCGGTCCCGCCCAGCGTGCCGAGGTCCGTCAGCGTGCCGCCGCTGTACAGGAACGCGCGGCTGTTGCCGGATGCGTCGGTGGACGTGCCGACGACCTGGCCGCCGGCATTTACGCCGTAGGCGACGCTGTCGCCGCCGGACAGCGTGCCGATGGATTGCATGGCGCCATCGCGCCAGACGACGCCGTGCGTGGCGGCACCGGCCTGCGCGGCGCCGACGACCGTGCCGTTGCGGATGGCGGTCGCGTACGCGATGGAAGCGCCCGGCGTGGGCAGGAACGTCGTCGTCCCTGCGCGCCAGACGAAGGCGCGTTGCTGGAAAGCGGCGTCGAGGCCTGTGCCGACGATGCTGCCGTCGTTGCCGATGCCGGAGGCCGTGAAGTTTTCAGGCAGGAAGGTGGCGGTGTACAACGGACCGGCCCACGCGGGCGCGCAGGCGAACAGCGCCAACAGCAGGGGCAACAGAAAGCGGCGTATCGACATGGCAGGCTCCGGATGATCAGGCGTGCCAACGATAAGACCGACGACGCCGCGCGGGACTGATCGAAATCAGTCGTGCGCGGCGCGGCGGCGGATCAGCAGGCGGCGCTGCCGCAGACTTTCACGAGCTCGACGTCGAACACGAGGCCCGTGTTCCCGGGGATCGCGCCCGGCACGCCGCCCGCGCCGTACGCCAGGCTGCTGGGGATCTGCACGGTGCGCTTGCCGCCCACCTTCATGCCCTGCACGCCCTGGCTGAAGCCGGGGATCACGGATTCGCTCGTGCCCGTCGCGCCGATGACGAACGTGAACGGCGTGCCCGGTTTCGATGCGTCGAACTTGCTGCCCTTGAAATCGGCGGCGCTCGCGCTGTACAGCCAGCCCGTGTAATTGACCTGCACGCGCGCGCCCGACACGGCGTCGGCACCGGTGCCGACCGCGACGTCGGTCTTGGTCAGCGCGGCGGGGTTGTTGACGACGGTCGAACCGCTGGAATCGCCACCGCCGCCACCGCAGGCGGACAGGCTCAGGATGGCGGCGCAGGCGGCGGCGAGCGGGAAGGACAGTTTCATGGGACTCCTACGGAACAGGTTGGTTTATGAATGGAAAAACCGAACCTTACCAACGGGCCCTGCAAGCGTCTGTGGGGGATTTGTATGGCTTTGTAAAGCCGCCGGCCGCGGGGGCCGGCGGCGCGCGCCGGGTCAGATCTCGACCTGCGTGCCGAGTTCGATCACGCGGTTGGACGGGATCTGGTAGTAGTCGGCGGCCGTGCGGGCATTGCGCTGCATGGCCACGAACAGGTGCTCGCGCCACGGCATCATGCCCTGGCCCGGCACCGAGATCACGGTCTGGCGCGCGATGAAGAACGACGTCTCCATCATCTCGAATTCGAGGTGCTTGGCCGCGCACAGGCGCAGCACGTGCGGAATGTCGGCCTCGTCCTTGAAGCCGTAGATCACGTTCAGCTGGAAGCAGTTGTGGCCCAGCGGGACGACGTCGACCTGTTCGCTTTCCGGCACATACGGTTCCTCGCGGATGTGCACCGTGAGGAACACGACGCGGTCGTGCAGCACCTTGTTGTGCAGGAGGTTGTGCAGCAGCGCGTGCGGCACGCCGTCGGATTCGCCGCGCAGGAAGATGGCGGTGCCGGCCACGCGGCCGGGCGGCGCCACGAACAGCGACTGCAGGAAGTCGTCGAGCGGGATCGCGTGTTTTTCCAGGTTCTCGAACACGAGCTCGCGGCCGCGCTTCCACGTCAGCATCGTCGTCAGCAGGACGGCGCCCAGCAGCAGCGGGAACCAGCCGCCGTGCAGCAGCTTCAAGGTACTCGCCGAGAACAGCATGATGTCCATGATCATGAAGAAGCCGGTGGCGCCGAAGCAGATCCACAGCGGCAGGTGCCAGCGGTAGCGCACGACGAAGAACGTGAGGATCGTCGTCGCGAACATGGTCGCCGTCACCGCGATGCCGTAGGCGCCCGCCAGCTTGTCCGACGAACCGAAGCCGACGACGGCGATCAGCACGACGATCAGCTGCAGCCAGTTCACGGCCGGGATGTAGATCTGGCCGATCTCGCTTTCCGACGTGTGCATCACGCGCATGCGCGGGAGCAGGCCCAGCGCGATGGCCTGCTTCGTCATCGAGAACGTGCCCGAGATCGTGGCCTGCGACGCGATCACGGTGGCCATCGTCGACAGCAGCACGAGCGGCAGCACGCTCCAGCTGCCCAGCTGGTGGAAAAACGGGTTGTCGAGCGCTTCCGGATGCGTGATCAACAGGCCGCCCTGCCCCAGGTAGTTCAGCGCGAGCGCGGGGAACACGACCATGAACCAGGCGAAGCGGATCGGCTTCTTGCCGAAGTGGCCCATGTCCGCGTACAGCGCCTCTGCACCGGTGAACGCCAGCACGACGGCGCCCAGGGCGACGAACGCGATCATGCGCTCGCGCAGCATGAATTCGAACGCGTGCAGCGGATTCAAGGCCTGCAGGATCACGGGCGCCTGGATGATGTTGATGATGCCCATGGCGGCCAGTGCGGCGAACCACACGACCATGATCGGACCGAACCAGCGGCCGATGCCGGCCGTGCCGTGGCGCTGCACGCTGTACAGCGCAACGAGCACGACGATCGTCAGCGGCACGACGTATTTTTCCAGGCCGGGTGTCGCCACCTCGAGACCCTCGATCGCGCCCAGCACGGAGATCGCCGGCGTGATCACGCTGTCGCCGTAGAACATCGTGGCGCCGAACACGCCCAGCACCATCAGCACGTAATGCCAGCGCGACGTGCGCGTGACGGAATTCAGCGCGAGCGCCATCAGGGCCATGATCCCGCCCTCGCCGCGGTTGTCGGCACGCAGCACGAGCGTGACGTACTTGAGCGAGACGATCATCGTCAGGCCCCAGAAGATCAGGGAGACGATGCCGAGGAGGTTGGGCGTCGAGAGCGTCAGCCCATGGACGGGATCGAAGATGGTCTTGAGCGTGTACAGCGGGCTCGTGCCGATGTCGCCGTAGACGATACCGACCGCGGCCAGCGTCAGCGCCGCGAGGCTGCTTTTCTTGTGTTCTGACGTCAAGGTTTCACCGTTTTGTTGTTCTGGTGCGTTGCACAATAGAATAATTGACAAGGAAAGACAAGAGCGCGTCTTTCCGTGCGGGGACGCTATTTTCTCAGAGTTCTTTGCTGTCCTTACATTACGGTACGCAAAGTCTGCATGAACACAGCGGGTCCCAGCGCACGCGTGGCGAAAACAGGGGGCCGCCAGCGAGGTCGCGGCCGTTCGGGGATAATGTCTGACCCGTCACCCGTTTCACATTCCCATGAACACCGGCATCCTGTCCGCCACCCTCGCCTTCCTGTGCTGGGGCTTGTTTCCCCTGTATTTCCACGCCATCGGCGACGTGCCGCCGCTGCAGATCCTCGCGCACCGCGTGCTGTGGTCGCTGCTGTTCCTCGTGATCGTGCTGGCCGTGCGCCGCCAGTGGGCCTGGCTGAACCTCGTACGCCGGCCGCGCGTGTTCGGCAGCTTCGTCGCGTCCGCGCTGCTGCTCAGCATCAACTGGCTCATCTACATCTGGGCCGTGAACAACGGCCACGTGATCGAATCCAGCCTCGGGTATTTCATCAATCCGCTCGTCAACATCATGTTCGGCTCGATGCTGCTGAAGGAACGCTTGCGGCGCGCGCAATGGATGGCGATCGGCGTCGCCGCGCTGGGCGTCGCGTGGCTGACGTGGCAGGCCGGCACCGTGCCGTGGGTGGCGCTGGCGCTGGCCATCTCGTTCGGCGGCTACGGCCTGCTGCGCAAGACGGCGGCGCTCGGCGCTTTGGAGGGCTTGTCGTTCGAGACGATGGTCCTGTTCCCGCTCGCGGCCGCGTACGTCGTGTGGCTCAGCGTGCACGGCCAGAACGCCTTCATCAACACCGAGTCGAACACGACGCGCGGGCTGCTCGTCGCGGCCGGCCCCATCACGGCGATCCCGCTGGTGCTGTTCGCGGCGGGCGCGCGCAAGATCCCGATGTCGGTGCTGGGCCTGCTGCAATACCTGTCGCCGACGATGCAATTCCTGCTGGGCGTGTGGCTGTTCCACGAAGCATTCACGGCAGCCCGCCTCGTCGGCTTCGTGCTGATCTGGCTCGCGCTGGCGCTGTACGCGGCCGAAGGCTTGCTGAACCGGCCGCAGCCGGTGGCCAGGGAGGCCTGATATTTTGTGGCGCGGCGCTGCCGGTCGGCGCCGTTCTACAGTATCCTGTCGTCCTTATTTTCAAAATCCAAGCACATTACTAATGGCCAACTACGTCTACACCATGAACCGCGTGGGCAAGATCGTCCCACCGAAACGCCAGATCCTGAAGGACATTTCGCTGTCGTTCTTCCCGGGCGCGAAGATCGGCGTGCTGGGCCTGAACGGCTCCGGTAAATCGACCCTGCTGAAGATCATGGCCGGCATCGACACCGACATCCAGGGCGAAGCGCGCCCGATGCCGGGCCTGAACATCGGCTACCTGCCGCAGGAACCGCAGCTCGATCCGGAAAAAACCGTGCGCCAGGAAGTGGAAAGCGGTCTTGGTGAAGCCTTCGAGGCGCAGGCGAAGCTGGAAGCCGTGTACGCCGCCTATGCCGACGAAGACGCCGATTTCGACGCGCTGGCCAAGGAGCAGGAGCGCCTGGAATCGATCATCGCCGCGTCCGATGGCGGCAACCTGAACCTGCAGCTGGAAATGGCCGCCGACGCGCTGCGCCTGCCGCCGTGGGATGCGAAGATCGGCGTGCTGTCCGGCGGCGAGAAGCGCCGCGTGGCGCTGTGCAAGCTGCTGCTGTCGAAGCCCGACATGCTGCTCCTCGACGAACCCACCAACCACCTGGACGCCGAATCCGTCGAGTGGCTCGAACAATTCCTGCTGCGTTTCCCGGGCACAGTCGTCGGCATCACCCACGACCGCTACTTCCTCGACAACGCCGCCGAATGGATCCTGGAACTGGACCGCGGCCACGGCATTCCGTGGAAGGGCAATTATTCGTCCTGGCTGGAGCAGAAGGAAGCGCGCCTGAAGCAGGAAGAGGCGACGGAATCCGCGCGCCAGAAGGCGCTGGCGAAAGAACTGGAATGGGCACGCCAGAATCCGAAGGCCCGCCAGGCCAAATCGAAGGCGCGTCTTTCCCGCTTCAACGAACTGTCCGAATACGAATACCAGAAGCGCAACGAGACGCAGGAGATCTTCATCCCCGTCGCGGAACGCCTGGGCAATGAAGTCATCGAGTTCAAGAACGTCTCGAAAGCGTTCGGCGACCGCCTGCTGATCGACAATCTGTCGTTCACCGTGCCGCCGGGCGCGATCGTCGGCATCATCGGCCCGAACGGCGCCGGTAAGTCGACCCTGTTCCGCATGATCGCGGGCACCGAGCAGCCGGACAGCGGCGAAGTCGTCATCGGCAAGACGGCGAAGGTGTCGCTCGTCGACCAGTCGCGCGACAGCCTCGCCGCGAACAAGACCGTGTTCGAGGACGTCTCCGGCGGTGCCGACATGCTGTCCGTCGGCCGCTTCGAGATGCCGTCGCGCGCCTACCTGGGCCGCTTCAACTTCAAGGGCGCCGACCAGCAGAAACTCGTCGGCAACCTGTCCGGCGGTGAACGCGGCCGCCTGCACCTGGCGAAGACCCTGCTCAAGGGCGGCAACGTGCTGCTGCTGGACGAACCGTCGAACGACCTGGACGTCGAAACCCTGCGCGCGCTGGAAGACGCGCTGCTGGAATTCGCGGGCAGCGTGATGGTCATCTCGCACGATCGCTGGTTCCTCGACCGCATTGCCACCCACATCCTCGCATTCGAGGGCGACTCGCAAGTCACCTTCTTCAACGGTAACTACCAGGAGTACGAAGGCGACAAGAAGAAGCGCCTCGGCGAGGAAGGCGCCAAGCCGAAGCGGATCCGCTACAAGCCGCTCACCAGCTAAGAACCATCCCAGTAGGGTGGGCACCCTGTGCCCACCATGCGCCACTGCGACGCATGCGCCTGGTGGGCGGGGGCCACCTACCCTACCAATTCCCGCCTACCGAGACAGGTTCCAAGCAGCTTCATTCTTCCAGATAACGCTGCGCATCCAGCGCCGCCATGCACCCGCTGGCGGCGCTCGTGATGGCCTGCCGGTAGACGTGGTCCTGCACGTCGCCGGCGGCGAACACGCCCGGCACGCTCGTCGCCGTGGCAAAGCCGTGGCGCCCCGCGCGCGTCACGATGTAGCCGTTTTCCATCTCAAGCTGTCCCGCGAAGATGCCCGTGTTCGGCTGGTGGCCGATCGCCACGAATACGCCGTGCACGGGCAGCACGCGCGTGCCGCCGGGCCCGCGCAGGCGCAGCGCGCGCACGCCCGCGTCGTCGCCCAGCACTTCGTCCAGCTCGTGGTTCCACAGGATGTCCACCGTGCGCTCTTCCACGCGCGCCAGCAGGCGCTCGACGAGGATCGCTTCCGCGCGCAGGTGGTCGCGCCGGTGCACGAGGGTCACTTTCGACGCGATGTTCGACAGGTACAGCGCTTCTTCCACGGCCGTGTTGCCGCCGCCGATCACGGCGACTTCGCGGTCGCGATAAAAGAAGCCGTCGCACGTGGCGCACGCGGACACGCCGCGGCCCATGAACGCTTGTTCCGACGGCAGGCCCAGGTAGCGCGCCGATGCGCCCGTGGCGATGATCAGGGCGTCGCACGTGTAGTCACCCTGGTCGCCCGACAGGCGCAGCGGCCGTTCGTGCAAGTGCGCCGTGTGGATGTGGTCGACGACCATCCGCGTCTCGAAGCGCTTCGCGTGCAGCTCGAAGCGGCGCATCAGGTCCGGCCCCTGCACGCCGTCCGGATCGGCCGGCCAGTTCTCGACGTCGGTCGTGGTCATCAACTGGCCGCCCTGCGCGACGCCGGTCACGAGCAGCGGGGTCAGGCCGGCGCGCGCAGCGTAGACGGCGGCGGAATAGCCTGCCGGGCCGGAACCCAGGATCAGGACGTTGGCATGTCGGTTCATCGATCGGTCACGAGGAAAAGTGGCGGGACAGGTGCTGCGCGAACTGCTCGGGCGCCATGAAGCCGATCACGCGGCTCTCCGGCACCTCCTTGCCCTGCTTGAACAGGATGATGCCGGGCGGCCCGAACAGGCCGAATTTCTTCATCAGCGCGCGGTCGTCGTCGCCGTTCGCGGTGACGTCGACCTGCAGCAGGCGCACCTGCTTCATCCGCGCTTCGACCTGCGGTTCGGAGAACGTGAAGCGCTCCATCTCCTTGCACGACACGCACCAGTCGGCGTAGAAGTCCAGCATCACGGGCGTATTCGTCGATGCCAGCACGCGTTCCAGCTCAGCCAGGGTGCGGATGCGCTCGAAGCGCTGCGGCTTGCTTTCCTCCGTGGCGGCCGACGCGACGGGCCCGCCGCGCAGATGCGCGAGCGGCTGCAGCACGTCGTGGCCCGCGCTGGCGGCGCCCACCAGTTCGAACAAGCCGGCCGTCAGCAGCACGAGGCCCAGGGTCTTGCCGGCGTAGCGGCCCAGCCCCGCGCCCGCGGCGACGGGTTCGAACACGCGCAGGAACACGGCGCACAGCACGGCGAACGCGCCCCACAGCAGCATCGCGATCGTGACGGGGAACACGGGCGTCACCATCCAGATGGCGACCGCGAGCAGCAGCAGGCCGAACACGCGTTTGACGTGGTTCATCCACGCGCCCGCGCGCGGCAGCAGGCTGCCGGCCGACACGCCCGTCAGCAGCAGCGGCACGCTCATGCCGGCCGCCATCGAGAACAGCGCCCAGCCGCCCGTCCACACATTGCGCGTCTGGCTGATGTACAGCAGCGCGCCCGCCAGCGGACCCGCGACGCACGGCCCCACGATCAACGCGGACAGCGCGCCCATCACGAACACGCCGGCGAAGCGGCCGCCGCTCATGCGGCCGCTCGTCGTGCTCAAACGGCTTTGCAGGCTGCTCGGCAATTGAAGCTGGTAGACGTCGAACATCGACAGCGCCAGCACGACGAGCAGCGCGCCGAACGTGAGCAGCACCCACTGCTTCTGCAGCGCGCCGGCGAGGCCTTCTCCCGCGAGGCCCGCCGCCACGCCCAGCGACGTGTAGACGAGCGCCATGCCCAGGCTGTACGCCAGCGCCAGCGTAAAACCCTTCCCGCGCGAGACGTTACCCTCGCCGACGATGATCGACGACAGAATCGGCACCATCGGCAGCACGCACGGCGTGAACGACAACAACAGGCCGAACGCGAGGAATGCGAGGCCGATGCGCCACGCGCTGCCCGATTTCAAGGTGCGTTGCGCGAGCGAGCTGTCGTCTTCCTGCGCAGGCGCGGGTGCGGGCGCAGATGCCGGCGCGGCCGAGACGGGAGCCGAAACCGGGGCCGCATCCGGCGCGGCCGGTGCCAGTGCGCCGGGCGCGGCCGGGTTCACCGTGAACGCCACTTCGGCGGGCGGATAGCACAGGCCCGCATCCGCGCAGCCCTGGTAGCCCACGCGCAGCACGAACGGCGTCTTCGCGTCCGTTTTGACGGGCAGGTCGGCCGCGAGCTGCCCCGCATAGGTCTCCATCTCCTTGTTGAAATTGCTGTCGAACTTGCGCACGCCGTCCGGCAGCGCGGGCTGGCCGACCTCCGGCCCCGTGAACACGAGGCGGTCGCGGTACAGGTGGTAGCCGGGCGCGATGGCCCACGCGAGGTGCACGGTGCCGCCCGGCCGCAGTTCGGCACTCAGCTTGAACGCCTGTTCGGGCGGCAGGAAATCGTCGGCCGCCAGTGCCGGCCGGCCCAGCGCGCCGGCCAGCAGGACCAGCCCGGCCATCCATCGAAAGAGCTGCTTCATGATGCGTAATCTCCTGAAATACTGTGGTGATACTCTTGTCCCGTGCTGTCGATGGCGAAGTACGCGAGTCCGCCGGCGTCGAGGAACGACAGGCCGTCCTCCTCCTTCAGCATGGCGATGGTCGACACGCTGCCGCCCAGGACGGCCAGCGGCGCCAGCACGCTCACCGAACGCCAATACGAGACGGGCATGCCGGTGCGCGGATTCAGCACGTGGCAATAGCGCTTGCCGTCGACGTCGATGAAGCGCTCGTAGTCGCCGCTCGTCGTCAGCGCGCCGTGGCTCACGGCGATGCTGGCGACGATGCCGTCCACCCGGCGCGGGTCCTGGATGCCGATGCTCCACAGGCGCCCGTCCGGTTGCGGCCCGATGAAGCGCATGTCGCCGCCGAGGTTCACGTAGCCGTGCCGTACGCCGCGTTCCTGCAGCAGCGCGCAGGCGCGATCGGCCGCGTATTCCTTGCCG
Source organism: Massilia pinisoli (assembly GCF_024753285.1). Taxonomy (GTDB): domain Bacteria; phylum Pseudomonadota; class Gammaproteobacteria; order Burkholderiales; family Burkholderiaceae_D; genus Telluria; species Telluria pinisoli. Next base: position 67,301 of record NZ_JANUGW010000010.1, read on the forward strand.
AAGCCGCCGAAATCGATCTCCATGCCTGCGCGCGGCAGGAACACGGCGCCGTCCTCGCGCTGCACGGATGCCCAGTCGACGAGCGCCAGCAACGGCGCCAGGTCGCGCGCGTGCGGCACGCGCGGCTGGCGGAAGTCCCAGGCGCGGCGCAGCACGCCGGACGTGATGTCGAACAGGCCGCCGCTCACGCGGTACAGATGGTCCGCGTAGTCGAGCAACTGCGTCGTCTCGTCGTCGCAGTCCACGTGATAGCGGCCGGCTGCCGCGTTGATGTGGCTGACGACGCTGTCGGCGCGGTAGCGCGAATATGTGCGCTCGACGCGCCGCACTTCCGCGATCGCCGCGAACGCCAGTTCCTCCGCCGTGCTTTCGTCGGGCGCGGCCAGCCGGATGTCGCACCGGCTGGCCATCGCCTCGAACGGAAAGCGGTAGACCGTGTCTACCATCGCCGCGTCAGTCCGACCTGGAGCATGCGCGCATGCAGCGGCGCCAGTCCCGGACTGCCGTCGTGGAACAGGCGCCAGCTGCCGCGCTGCTCGTAACCCTCGACCTTGACGTCGACGGTCCACAGCTTGCCGATCTCGCGCACGACCTTCAGCCCCGCCGTCACGGCGCCGAAGCCGGACAGGCGCTGGTCCGGCGACGTCAGGCGGTTCGGGTCCGCACCGTTCGAAAAGCCGGGCGGGAACGGCGCGCCAAGCGAGGCGTCGTACACGGGGTCGTAATAGAAATACGCGGCGCTCTGCGAGTACAGGCGCAGTTCCGGCACGAGACTCCAGCCATCGGCCAGCGGCTGCACGTATTCGGCCGACAGCGTGTGCGCGCGGATGCGGTACGAGTCGCTGAAGTAGCGGTAGCCGAGCCGCGTCGTGCCGCCCGTGGCGTCGACGTAGTGGTTCCAGCGCAGCAGCACCGTGTTCTCGCGGCGCGAACGGGGCCGGTTGTCGAACAACTTGTACGGATCGTTGTAGTAGCCGCTGCCGTTCGTGCGCGTGAGCGTGAGCTGGCCGATGTCGTTCGGCGTCAGCACCCGCGTCACGCCGGCCAGCACGCTGACCGTGCGCTTGTGCTCATCGGCGACGACGTGGTTGACGGGATTGATGCTGTCGCGGCTGCCCGCGAGCCCGAACGCCCACGTCGTGTTGTTGTCCTCGCTGGAAACGGTGCCGTTCAGCGACAGCGCGCGCGACACGTAGTCGTGCTCCGTCGAATACGCGGCGCCGGCCGTCAAGGTGCCGCGCCGGAAGTAGCGCGTGGCGGCGACGTCGCCCGCCTTGCGCTCGTCATGCATGTGCGACGCGCCGGAGATCGCGGTGTGGTAGCGCGGCGAGGCGCCCGACACGTCGTCCGCCGTCAAGGTGCCCTCGATCGACCAGTCGCTGGCGACGGGTGCCGTCACCGCGATCGACGGCGAATGCGCGTGGATGCGATCGAGGCCGCTCTGGCGGTCGGCGTAATCGAGATAGCGCAGGCTGATGCTGCCGCCGGCCGGCGGCTCGTCGGCCAGCGCCTGCACGCCGGGCAGCAGCAGCGCCGCGGCGAGCAGGGATGCCGCCAGCGGCGGCGCGTCGCGTTCCTGAAGAGATGTCGTCATCTGGCCTCCTCAGTTGCAGCCGCAGCCGCCGCCGCCGACACCCGCACCGCCGGCCGCAGCCTCGCGGCTCGTATAGACGTGGTCCGCGTAGCGCGTCTCGAGCTTGTCCCCGCCGAACGTCATCTCCGGCCTGGCCAGCTTGCCCTTTTCCCAGGGCTGCACGGTGGCGCAGCCCGCCAGCGCCAGCAGCGCCGGCGCGATCAAAACGATGACTTTCATTTCACGCCTCCCAGCGCCTTCTGGATCACCTGCTCGAGTTGCGCGCGGTCGGTTTCTTTAAAGCCCGCGTGCTCGTACAACACCTTGCCGTCCGGCCCGATCAACACGCTGCTCGGCATGCCTCTGATGCCGTACGCGCGCGGCGTGGCGCCGGCCGGATCGAACGCGATCGTGAAGCGCGCCGGCGTCTCCGCGAGGAAGCGGCGCGCGTCGTCGCTCTTCGCGTCGAGGTTCACGCCGACGACCTGCAGTCCGCGCGCGCCGTAGCGCGCCTGCATCTCGTTCATCCACGGGAACGACTGGCGGCACGGACCGCACCACGACGCCCAGAAGTCCACGTAGACGAGCCGACCCTGCAGCTTCGCCAGCTGCACGGCGCCGTCCTTGCCGGGCAGGTCGAACGACGGGGCCGAGACGCCTTTGTCGAGCGCGGAAGCGGTCGCGGCATCCAGCGCCGCGGCCAGCACCAGCGCCATGCGCAGCACGCGCATCGTACGAGCGCTCATTTCGTCACCTCCTTCCGCACGAAGCGACGCCATCCGAGCACGCCGAACGACAGCACGACGAGCAGGGCCAGCACCGGATCGTTACCGCTCGTGGCGGCGGAGCAGCCACCGCCGCCCGTGTTCTGCATCGTCTGCGCGGTCTGCACATTGCCCTTGCCGGTCAATGCCACGGTCCAGGCACCGCCGCCGTCGGCCGCCAGCGCCAGGCTGCCGGTCGCATCGCCCGCACCGACCGGGGTGAAGCGCACGACGACGTCGCAGCTCGCACCCGGCTGCAGGGTGAACGGCACGGCCGCGCAGCCGGTGGCGTCGGATTGCAGCGCGAACGGCCCCGTGAACGTGGCCGCCGTCACCGTGGCCGCGTTGCCGCCCGTGTTGGTCAACGTGATGCGATGCGTGGGCGAGGTGCCGTTGACGTCCGCGGCGCCGAAGTCGAACGACTGCGGATTCGTCGTCAGCATCGGCACGGGCACGGCGACGCCGGTGCCGTTCAGCGCGACGGTGAACTGGCTGCCCGCATCCGTCATCAGCATCAGGGTCGCGGCACGCTGGCCCGCGGCCGTCGGCTTGAAGTCCACGTCGATGGTGCAGCTGGCCGCTGCGGCGACCGACGCATTGGCCGCACAAGTGCCGCCCAAAACGAAGTCGGATGCCTGCGCGCCGTCGAGCACGAGCGACGAGACCTTCATGGCGGCCGTGCCGCTGTTCGACAAGGTGATGGTGTGGACGGCGGCGCTCTTGCCCACCTGCGTGTCCGCGAAGGCGACGGGCCCCGCTTCCGACAGCGCGGGTTGCGCGACCGGTGCCGTGGTGCCGGTGCCGGTGATCGTCACCTGCAGCGGCGTCGCGTTCGACGTCACGGCCAGCGTGGCCGCCGCGGCGCCCGCCGTCGTCGGCGCGAACGACAAGGTCACGGTGCAGTTGGCGCCGACGGCCAGGGTGGTGCCGCAGGTCTGGCTGGCGATAGTGACGCTGGACGCGCCGGAGACGCCTATGCCGTTCAGCGCGAGCGCCACGTTGCCCGTGTTGGACAGCGTGACCACTTGCGTGGCGGCCGCCGCGCCGATCGTCTGCGAACCGAAGGCCACGGCCGACGGGCTCGCGCTGACGGCCGGCGCGGGTGCCGACACCGTACCGGACAACGCCACGGACACGGCGCCGTTCGACGCATTCGAGGCGAGTGCCAGATTGCCGCTGAACGCGCCGCTGGCGGACGAATTCGCCGTCACGGTCACGGTGCAGCTGCCGCCGGCCGGCACGGACGTCGCCGTGCTGCACGTGCCGCCCAGGCTGAACACGCCGGCGTTCGTGCCGCCGACCGTGATGCTGCTGAAGGTCAGCGCCGCCTGGCCCGAATTGCTGACCGTGACGCTGCGCGCGGGCGAGGCGGTGCCGCTGACGAGGGCGCCGAAGTCGATGGCGTTCGAGGACAGCGCGACGGTCGCCTGCGGCACGGCGTTACCCGTGCCGGCGAGCGTCACGGTGCTGGAGCCGCCGGTGGCGTTGTGCGCGATGACGAGCGATGCGCTGCGCGTGCCGGAGGCGGACGGCGTGAAGCCGACCTGCACGGTGCAGCTGGCGCTCGCGGCCAGCGACGTGCCGTTGGTGCACGTGCCGCCGCTGATCGAGTAATCGCTGGCGGCCGTGCCGGAGACGCTGATCGTACCCACCGTCAGCGCCGCGTTGCCCGTGTTGGACAAGGTGGTGGAAAGTGCGCTTGCCGACTGGCCGACCGTGGTGGCGGCGAAACTGAGCGAGGCCGGGCTGACGGACGCCGCCGGGGCCGCGGTGACGGTCGGATTGCCGATGAACGCGGCGATGTCCGCGAGTTCCGCCGTCGTGAAGCGGCCATTGAACAGCGCACCCATGCCGCCCGTGTTGGCGCTGATGGCGCTGCTGATCACGCCCGGATTGTTCGCGCCGTTGAGGATGTGGTTGGCGTTCGCGGCGGGCGAGGCGCCGTGGCAAGCGGCGCAGGCAGTGCCGCCGCCGGTCGGCCCGTTCAGGTAGAGGGTCTTGCCGTTCAATGCGTCGGCCGCGTGCGCGGCGGGTACGCAGGCGAGCAGCGCCAGGATGGGCCAGGCGCGGCGCACACGGCCCGGCAGGGAAAGTAGATGTCGATGCAGCCCGATCATAGGGACTCCCGGATTCGTTCAAAGGACACAGCCCCCAAGGGCCAGTGCATTCATCCCGCAGTGCGCCAGTGCGCACAGGCGCCAGTCGCGCCGGTGCTGGTACAGCAGCGCCAGCACGAGGCCCGGCGCCAGCACCGACAGCACGGCGCGCCAGCCGGAGCCGGCATGCAGCAGCGCGAACGCGGCCGCCGACAGTGCCACCGGTGCCGCGCGTGCCCGGCCGTCGGTGCACCGGATCAGCCACTCCTGCAGTCCCGCGCGCACCACCCACTCCTCCAGCACGGGCGCCAGCAACAGCAGGCGCACCAGCGCGGCGGCGTCGGGGGCGACGACCTGGCCTCGACAGACCAGTTGGGACGACAACAAGGCAATCGATGGCGTGAGCGACATGAACGGCACAGTGAACCCGAACGGCGACCGGTAGCGGTTGCTACTGCGGAAATCGTCCGGTTAATACCTGTCTTTCAGGAAAGGTTCAGTCTGGTTGAAAATAAATTATGGACAGCCGGCGACGTTTGTCACATCCACCACACCGTTTAATTCGCGGAAATGGATCGTCGTCCGATGGGCATCGTCGGTAGAATCGGCCGATCGACACTCTTCATTCGTGCGCGTTTGCTCCATATCGACATGGCATGGCTGCGCCGTTTGGCAGACTACGTTCATGACTAAATACCGCGACAACCGCGTCCCGGGCGGGACTTTTTTCTTCACGGTGCGCCTGCTCGACCAAGGCAGCACCCTCCTCACGGACCACTTTCCGGCTTTCGGCGAAGCGATGCGCCAGGCGCGCATCCGCAAGCCGTTCCACGTCGATGCCTGGGTCGTGCTGCCGAACCACGCGCACGCGATCTGGACCTTGCCGCCGGGCGACCACGATTGCGCGTCGCGCTGGCGCGCCGTCAAGATCGCGTTTTCCAAGGCGCTGCACAAGACCTTGGGCGATGCGGCGGGCGACACCATCTGGGAGCGCCACTACCGCGACTACCGGGTCGGCGACGACGACGACTACGCGCGCCTGATCGATTACGTGCACGGCAACCCGATGCGCCACGGCTTTTGCCAGCATCCGGCGGAATGGCCGTGGTCGTCGCTGCACCGCTTCGTCGCGGCCGGCTTCACACCACCCATGGACCCGCTCCCGGGGCCGCCGTGGCTACCGCGGCCGGAGCAAGGGGGCCGCGTCGTGCGATCGTGAGATATGAAAAAAGGGCCCGAAGGCCCTTTGCTGTTTCTGCAGATGAACTGCGTGGCGCTCAGAAGCTGTAGCGCGCACCCACGGTCCAGACGTCGGCCTTGGCGCCGACGGTCTTGGTCTTGCCATAGCGCTCGTATTCGGCGGTCAGCGCGACTTGCTGGTTCAGGTTGTACTGCAGGCCGACCGCGCCGTAGGCACCGGTGTCCGTGTCCTTCAGGTTCAAGGCGGCGCTTTCCAGCTTGCGCTCGCTGTGCTCCAGGCCCAGCTTGCCGTACACGGAGAACTGGTCGTTCACCGGCATATTGTATTTGCCTGCGACGTAATAGCTGGAACCCTTCGTCTTGCCGCTTCCGTTGACGCCGTTGCTGCTGTAGTTGACATTCGCGTTGCGGAAGTCGGTATAGCCGGCTTCGACGCCCCAGTTCTGGTCGAATTCATAGCCGCCGAAGATCTTGCCGGACGCTTTATAGCCGTCGCTGTCGACATTGGTCAGGCCACCGACCGACGAATTCTCGTGGTCCGCCGTGGCGACGCCGATGCCGACATAGGCACGCGGCTGGGTCTGGGTGGTCTGGGCTTGAGCCGCGCCCATGGCGGCGGTACCTGCGATCAGTGCAACGATGAGCTTTTTCATATGACGAGTTCCCTTATGCGTTGTTTGACTGTGTCGCAATTCCGGTGAATCGCGATGTGGTCAAGATAGCACCGCAAATCCGTTAAGTCGGTGGAGAACTCGTAAGACTTGTAAATGAATGTAACTTAATGACCTTAAATTCAGTAATTTTTTAGATGAAATTGATGATAGATAAGAGAGATTTAGTTCACGAAACGAAAAGTTAGGTTGAGCCGTGGTCCAACCAGCTTTGCCGTCTTGTTGATGCCGTGGAGCCAGTGCGCCTGCAGCGCTCCCGCCATCAGCAGCAGGCTGCCGTCCGTCAGGTCGAGTTTGACGGTGCGTTTGCTGCGCTTGTGCCGCAGGATAAATGTGCGCGTGGCGCCATAGCTGAGCGACGCGATGACGGGCTGCGGTCCCAGTTCCGGCTCGTCGTCGCTGTGCATACCCATGCTGTCGGCGCCGTCGCGGTAATAATTCAGCAGAACGCTGTTGTAGCGCTGTCCCGTGGCCTGTTCGACGGCGCCACGCAATTGTTCCAGCAGCGGGGTCAGCGGCAACGGCTGCAGGGTCAGGCCGGAATAGGTGTAGCTGGCCTCGCCATACCAGGCCGTCAGCCGGGGTTGCAGGTAGCGCTTGCCGTACACGACGACCGTGTCGGCGCGCCATGGAGTCTCATCCGCCAACCGCGCGAAGATCTCGGCATTGCTGATCGGCATGGGAAGCTGGGGGAGCAGCGAGAGCTCGCCATCCTCGATGGGGATCGGCGTCAATTCGGTGCCCGAGGAAAACAAGTCCATTCGACAATATTGCTATGATGGCGGGATTCCATCGACCAGACATTTTCTCATGAACAAACGACAGTTCCTCGGCGCCGCAGCCGTCGCGGGCACCTTCCCGATCGCGGGCCAGGCGGCCCAGCCGTCCGGCCGCGGCCCCACCTTGCTGACGGTCACGGGCGCCATCGCGCGCAGCAACCGCGGCCCGCTGGACCCGGCGCTGGACCAGATGATGCACAAGCACCAGGTCACGTTCGCGAAAGCGTACGGGTTCGACTACGCCGATCTGCAGGCCCTGCCCGCGCAGACGATCCGGCCCACGCTGGAATACGACGGCAAGCCGCACACCTTGCGCGGCCCGCTGCTGACGGACGTGCTGGCCCGCGTCGGCGCCGTTCTGAACGACAAGACGATCCTGGTGTTGCGCGCGGTGGACGGCTACAACGTCGAGCTCCCGGTCGCGCAGGCGCGCGCGCGGCGCGTCATCGTCGCGACGCACGTCGACGGGAATCCGATGCCGCTGGGCGGCCTCGGCCCCTTATGGGCCGTGTACGACGCCGACCGGGTGCCCGAGATGGCGGCGCTGCCGCTGGCGCAGCGCTTCGCGGCTTGCCCGTGGGCGCTGTACCACGTCGACGTGAAAAGCTGACCTGGATCAGGCGTAGGCTTCGGCCAGGCTCATCACGCGAGGCGTGATCTTGATGCCGACGTTGCCGAACAGGCTGTCGATCGCGGCCAGGTTGGCGGCGCATTCGTCGCTCTTCCAGCCGTTGAACAGGTCGGTGCCGTTCTTCTGGAAATGCAGGTCGCGCACCTTGCCCTTGTCCTTGTGGACATAGTTCTGTTGGTAAGTGGTCTCGAAACCGAGCTCGGCCAGCGCCGTCAGCACGGCATGGGGCGGATTGTCGGGGTCGGTGGCCATGAAGACGCCGAACGTCTTGCCGGGCGGCTTGGCAGCCACGTCGACTTCATAGATGCCGGGTGCCTTCGTGACACTGGTACTTTTCAAAAACAGCATGCTGTCGTCCTCCGCGCATGACGGCGCATGCCGTCATTCAATAAATTGAGATCAGACACAGCTTATTGCAGTATGGGAACTTTGTCGACGGATGGTTTTCGAGATTTTGCTCTACTGCAACAGCTCACCGGGACAACAGTCCCGTGACGCTGCCCACGACGAGCGCGCCGCACGCCACCATGCCGACGATGAATCCCAGCTCACGCTTGCTGGGGTCGCGGTAATAGCCCAGCGCATACAGGATGCGTCCGACGCACCACAACAGGCCGCCCGCCGCCGCCCAGCGGTCGCCGAGATAGTGGCCGCAAAGCCACAGTGGCGCCAGCACGACGGGCAATTGTTCCAGCGTGTTCGCCTGCACGCGCTGGAAACTCTGGAACGTCACCGGGCCGTCCATCGACGGCGCCGGCACCTTGTACTTGTTTCTCGCCCAGCCGGCCATGACGCCTGTCCAGAAATACACGCCGAGCACCGCCAGCGTCGTCCATGCGGTCAATACCATTGTCTTCTCCACAAGATCAGTCCTGCCCCGCGCGCTTGCGCCGGGCCAGGTCCCACGTCGCCGCGGCGAGCGCGTCGTACAACGCACCCGTTGGCGCATCCCACGCGGTGACGGCCGCATGCTGGCGCGCCACGGTCGCCGCGTCGCCGCGCGCGATCGGCCCGGACAGCGCCGCGGCCGGCCCCAGCCGCAACACGTTCGCCAGCGTTTCGGTCGCGAGCGGCCGCGCCAGTTCGCGCGCCACGTCGGCCGGGATGCCAGCGGCCTCGTACGCGCGCAGCGCGGCGTCCATGACGGTCACGAGATAGTTCGACGCGAACACGGCGGCAGCGTGATACGCGGTCTTGGCGGCCGGGTCGATCCGCACGGGCCGCGCGCCGATCGCCTCGAACGCGGGCAGCAGGACGTCCAGTGCGTCGGCATCGCCTTCGACGCCGCAGAACGTGCCGTCGAACGCCGCCGCGACGGCGGCCGGATCGGCGAAGCTGCGCACCGGGTGCACGCTCGCGACGACCGCCCCCGCGCGCCGCAGCGCATCCAGCTCACCGGACGCCTTCGCACCGCTGCAGTGGAACACGACGGCCCCCGCCATCGGCGTCGCTTGCGCCAGCGCTGCGGCGACGCCCGCGATCGCATCGTCCGCCACGGCCAGCATCCACACGTCGGCCGGGCGCATGTCGGCATCGACGGGCGCGCCGGCACCGATGAATGCGACGGCCGCGCGCGCGCTCGCGAGACTCCTCGTTTGCACGTCCTGCACGGCGAACACGCCGCGCACCGCGAACAGGCGGCCCAGCGTCCGCCCCACGTGGCCGGCGCCGACGATGTTCAACGTGGACATCAGAAGCGCGAGCCGGGCTGGCGCAGGAATTCCACTTCGTCCGGCGTCGACGCGCGCCCGAGGATCTCGTTACGGTGCGGGAAGCGACCGAAGCGCGCGATCACGCCGCGGTGGCGGTGCGCGTAGTCGAGCATCTCGTCGAAGCCCGGGTGTTCGGCGGCGAGTACGCCGAACAGTTCGACGGCGCGCTCCTGCATGTACGCGTCCTCGGCGTGCTCGAACGGCATGTAGGCGAAGGCGCGCTGCTGCGGCGGCAGCTGCTTGTCGGCGCCGCTGTCGACGAGCGTGCGCGCGGCGGCCAGCGCCAGCGTATCGCCCGCGAACGACTGCGGCGTGTTGCGGTGGGCATTGCGCGTGAACTGGTCGAGCACGAGGATGCGCGCGAGCACGCCTTGCGGGCCTTGCGCATCCCACTCGCGCAGCCCGCCGGCCAGGGCCTGGTCGATCGTGGCGCCGAAGCGCTCGCGGATGGTGTGATCGAAGTCGTCGTTCTTGACGAACCATTCGCGGCGCGGCTGGCCGAATGTCGGGCTGCTTGGCGCGCCGAACCAGAAATCGAGTACGTCCTGCGGTGTCATCGTGTTCCTCTGTGTGTCTTGTCAGTTGCGCGCATGCGAAAGCTGGAAGCCGTCCACGCCCTCGAACGTGGACAGTTCGCTGGCCAGCAGCGACAGCGGCGCGCCCGGCCGCCCGGCCAGTTCCAGCGCGACGAAATGCCATTCCTGGCAGCCCTTCTCGCTGGAGATCGTGAGCGAGCCGCCCGCGATCTCGTAACCCCGTTCCAGCGCGGCCTTGCGCAAGGTGTCTTCCTGCGGATAGACGCCGGGCTTGAAGTGCAAGGTGACGGCCACCGCATGGCGCGACGGCAGCAGCCCGACGGCCCGGTTCAGGTAGATCATGATCATCGCGGAGAAGAACGCGAGGCCCATCGCCGCCATGTAGAAGCCGATGCCGACGAGGATGCCGATCACGGACGACGACCAGATCGACGCGGCCGTCGTCAGCCCGCTGATGTTGAAGCCGGAGCGCATGATGACGCCGGCGCCGAGGAAGCCGATGCCCGTCACGACGCCCTGGATCACGCGCGTGGGGTCGACGAGGGCGACGGACGAACCATGCCCGCCGAACCAGTGGTTCGGATAGCCGGCGACGATCGTCAGCGCGCACGACGCCATGCACACGAGGCCATACGTGCGCATGCCGGCCGCACGCCCGTGGTACGAACGCTCGTAGCCGACCATGAGGCCCAGCAGCAGCGCGCCCAGCAGGTTCAGGAGGATCAGGGCGTTCGTCGCCAGTTCCGCATGCGACCAGTACGCGCCGACGAGGTCGGGGAACGTCAGGCCCAGGTCATTCGATACGGGGCTGGTCAAGGTTTTTTCCTGACCAGCTGTTTTTCGAATTCGACGTCGTGCTTGCTGATGCGCTTGACCTCTTGCGGACCGAGGCCGTTGACGAACGCGACGAATTCGTCCAGCTCGAGCGGCGCACACAGCGGCGGCGCGCCCGGCTTCTCGGACAGGAAGAACAGGCCGTCGCCCGTGCGCGCCATCGAATACGACGTGACGCCGGTGCGCCGCTTCAGCCGGTCGACGGCGGCGCTGGCGCGGGTGGAACGTGCTCCCGCCATATCAGATCTCCTTGGTACGCAGTTCGAGCCAGTCGCGCGCGGCGCCGCTCACGTGCGGCAGCAGGCGCGCGCGCACGCTGCGGTGGTAGTCGTTGAGCCACGCGACCTCGTCGCCGCGCATCAGCGTGAGGTCGATGCAGCGCGTGTCGATGGGGCACAACGTGAGCGTCTCGAAGCCGAGGAAGTCGCCGAAACCCGCGTTCTCGACGACGCGCGTCAGCACGAGGTTCTCGATGCGGATGCCCCACTGCCCGGGGCGGTAGATGCCCGGCTCGTTCGACGTGATCATGCCCGGTTCCATCGCCGTATGCGGCTCCGGCGGCGCGGACGGCGAAATGACTTGCGGGCCCTCGTGCACATTGAGGAAGTAGCCGACGCCGTGGCCCGTGCCGTGGCCATAGTCGATTCCGGCCGCCCAGATCGGGGCGCGCGCCAGCGCATCGAGCATCGGGCCCTTCGTGCCGCGCGGGAAGCGCGCGACGGACAGCGCGATCATCCCTTTCAACACGAGCGTGAAGTCGCGCTTCTGCGCGGCGGTCGGTGTGCCGACGGGGACGACGCGCGTGATGTCCGTCGTGCCGCCCAGGTACTGGCCGCCCGAGTCGATCAGCAGCAGGCCGTCGCCCTCGATCACGGCGCAGTGTTCGGTCGATGCGCGGTAGTGCATGATCGCGCCGTTCGCGTTGAAGCCCGCGATCGTGCCGAAGCTGGGGCTGACGAAGTGCGGACGACGCGCGCGCGCCGCCGTGATCTGCTCGTCGATGTGGACTTCGTTCAGCGGCTTGCGATTCGCATCGGCCAAGGTCTGCTCGAGCCACGCGAAGAATTCACAGAGCGCGGCGCCGTCCTGTTCCATCGTGGCGCGCACGTGGTCCATCTCCGCATCGAGCTTGCGCGATTTCGCGAGCGTCGTCGGATTGATCGCTTCCACGACGCGCACGTGCGCGGGCACGGCGGCGCGCATGCCGGCCGTGACGCGGCGCGGGTCGATCAGCAGCGAGCTGTCGGGCGGCAGCGCGGCCAGCGCCTGCTGCGCCGCGTCGTACGGCGCCACGCGCACGCCATCGTGGTCCAGCCGCGCGCGCAGACGCCCATCGATCTTGCCGTCGGCGACGAACAAGGTGGCGCCCGTCGATTCCACGAGCGCGTGCGCGAGGAAGACGGGATTGAAGCTGACGTCGGCGCCGCGCAGGTTGAACAAATACGCGATGTCGTCGAGCGTGGAGATGAAGTGGCGCTCGCCGCTCACGCGCGCCATCGCATTGCGCAGCGCGTGCAGCTTGTCGGCCCGCTCCAGCACCGCGAACGGCGCCGCGTGCTCGACCACGGTTTCGGGCGGCAGGCCTGGACGGTCGTGCCAGATCTCGTCCAGCAGGTCGAGGTCCGTGCGCAGTTTCACCCCGCGCGCGGCCAGCGCATCGCCCAGCAGCCGAGCGACGGCCAGGCCCAGCACGCGCGCATCGACGGCGACGGTCTGGCCTTCGTCGAGGTTGTCGGCCAGCCAGTCGATGTGCAGCAGGCTCGCGCCGGACGGGATCTTCATCAGCTTGATCTCCGTGCCGGCCAGTTCCTGCTCGGCCTGCGTGTAATAGCGGCCATCGGTCCAGACACCGGCGAAGTCGCGCGTGGCGATGAACGTGCCGACAGAACCCGTGAAGCCGGACAGCCATTCGCGGCCCTTCCAACGGCCGGGCAGGTATTCGGACAGGTGCGGATCGGCGGACGGCACGATGAAGGCGTCGACTTTATGGCGCGCCATCGCGCTGCGCAGCGCGGCGAGGCGTTCGGTGCGCACGTGGGTGGTGTCGGGTGCTGGCATGGCTCGAAATCGGTGTTCGGTTTATCAAATCGGTATGATACGCCCTCCGAAGCCTGTCGCCGGCCCGGTCCGCCGCAAATCGCGCGCGGGCGCAATCTGGCGGATAATCGCACACCCGGGATCCTGCGCGATCCCCCAACCGACTCTGAACTATCATGCAAGACTTTCACTACAACCGCGCGCGCGCACTGCTGGCCAACGCCGAGGAAATCGTCAGCGCCGACCAGGTCCAGGCGGCCGTACGCCACGTCGCCGATGTGCTGAACCAGCGTTTCGACAATGACGCGACGAGCGATTTCCCGCTGGTGCTCGGCGTCATGGGCGGCGCCGTCGTCTTCACCGGCAACCTGCTGCCGCAGCTGACGTTCCCGCTCGAATTCGACTACATCCACGTCACCCGCTACGGTGACCTGGATCGCGGCGGCGAAGTCGTGTGGAAGGTGATCCCGCGCCAGGACGTCACGGGCCGCACGATCATCATCGTCGACGACATCCTCGACGAAGGTGAGACGCTGGCCCACGTGAAGCAGCGCCTGCTCGACATGGGCGCGGCCGAGGTGATCCTCGCCGTGTTTGCCGACAAGGAACTCGAGAAAGTGAAACCCGTGCAGGCGGACATCGTCGGCCTGTCGGTGCCGAACCAGTTCGTCGTCGGCTTCGGCATGGATGCGCATGGTTACTGGCGCAACCTGCCGGGCCTGTGGGTCATCCGCGATGCGGACAAGGTGATGGAAGCGCAGACCTTCTGATCTTCCGATCGCCGGCGCGCCGGGTCAGCCCTTCAGGCCCAGGCGCGCGCGCGCGGCCTGATACTGCTCCGTCAGGCGCGCCACCATCTCGGCCACGGTGGGCACGTCGTCCATCAGGCCGACGCCCTGGCCGGCGCCCCAGATGTCGCGCCAGGCCTTGGCGCTGCCGGAACCGAAACTCATCTTGCTCTTGTCCGACACGGGCAGGTTGTCCGGATCGAGGCCGGCCGCCACGATCGATTTCTTCAGGTAGTTGCCGTGCACGCCCGTGAACAGGTTCGTGTAGATGACGTCGGCCGCCGACGATTCCACGATCGCATTGCGGTACGCGTCCGTGACGTTCGATTCGCGCGTGGCGAGCCAGCGCGAGCCGATGTACGCTAAGTCGGCGCCCATCGCCTGCGCGGCGAGGATGGCGTCGCCCGTCGCGATCGAGCCGGACAGCGCGAGCGGGCCGTCGAAGAATTTGCGCACTTCCCCCACCAGAGCGAACGGCGACAACGCACCCGCATGGCCGCCGGCACCCGCCGCGACGAGGATCAGGCCGTCCACGCCCGCCTCCAGCGCTTTTTCCGCGTGACGGATCGACACGACGTCGTGCAGGACGATGCCGCCGTAGGAGTGTACGGCATCCAGCATTTCCTGCGGCGGCGCGCGCAGCGACGAGATGATGATCGGCACCTGGTGCTTCACGCACACGGCCACGTCGTGCTCGAGGCGGTCGTTCGACTGGTGCACGATCTGGTTGACGGCGATCGGGCCCACCTTGCGGTCCGGATGCAGTTCCTGATAATCGCCCAGTTCGCGCTGCAGGTCCGTCAGCCACGTGTCGAGCAGCTCGGCCGGACGCGCGTTCAGCGCCGGGAACGACCCGACGATACCCGCCTTGCACTGCGCGGCGACCAGCGCGGGGCCGCTGGCGATGAACATCGGCGACGCAATGACGGGAAGGGACAGGTTTTGCAGGACGGTAGGCAGCGCCATGGGTTTCTCACGATAAGTTGATCGGACCCATTGATTATGCGGGAAAAAAGCACGACCGTACTAGATTCCCGGCTCTAAATTTTTCAGGCGTCCACCAGCACGTCCCCGTCGAGCCGGGCGGCGCCCACGCCGACGAGCCCGCGCACGAGCCACGCCGCCAGCTCGGCGCTCGTGCTGTTCAAGAACCGCTCGCGCACGCGCACGAGCAGCGGCACCGTCGCGCACAGCAGGTCGACGTCGGACAGCGGGATGCGGCGCCGTTCCAGCAGCAGGAATTTCATGAGGACTTTAACAGCGTTCTGCGCATTGCGGATGGGATCGGCTGCGAGCATATCCAGGCGGCCGTAGGCGCGCTGCAACGCCTCCGTCACGTCGGCGAACGGGGCACCATGCCCGGGAATGACGACGCGGGCGTCCAAGGTCGCGATCAGGTCCAGGGTGGCGCGCACGTCGTCGAAGCCGGGCTCGCCGCTAAGCTCCGGGAACACGACGCCGAAACCGTTGTGCCACAGGGCATCGCCGGAAATCAGGATGCCCTCCCCTTCGCACCACAGCAGCAGCGCGTGCGGGTCGTGGCCCGGTGCCGCGAGCGCCTGCCAGTCGAGGTCGCCCAGGCGCAGCCGCTGGCCGGGTGTCACGCCCTCATCGAACGCGAAACGCGGGCATTGCTGGGCGGTGGCGCGAAAGCTCAGCGCATCTTCATCCCATGCGGCCACCGTCGCGCAATCCGCTGCGGGAATCGCGATGCGGCAACCGTAGGCCGCGCGCAGCGCCGCGTTGCCGCCGCAGTGATCGGAGTGCAGATGGGTGTTCACGATGCGGTCGAGCGCCCGCCCCGCCAGCGCGTGGCGCACGAGCTCCACCGTCTGCGCGGCGTGCGTGGCGTAGCCCGTGTCGACGAGCGCCGTAGCGTCCTCGCCGATGAGCAGGACGTTGTTGGACGACAGCCAGCCGCGCTCGAGCACCCGGACCGATGGCGGCAACGTCGGCATCAGTCGAACGGGATCTGTTCTTCGCGACGGCGGATGTCCGCCCACACGGCGCGCTTGGTGTCGTCGTCGGCGCGGCTCCAGGCCACGATCTCGTCGATGGTGCGCAGGCAACCTTCGCACAATCCCGTCACCGGCGACATCTTGCACACGTTGATGCACGGCGACGGCACGGGCGTCTGCTGTTCGGGAAGAACACGCGGCCCGTTCATGCGGCCGCCTTGTCGCTGTAATGTTTCGTATCGATCACGCAACGTTCGTGCGCGTCGACGCAGACGCGCTCGGGTATCGTGTAGCGCCACTCGAAGCGCAAACCGGGTTGGAATGTTGGACACATGGCGCGCAGATTAACGCATCCGGACGAATCGCGCTTGACCGACGAGGCCACGCAGGTAGACTGGGACTCGTCCGTTGCGCACGTTGCGCTTACCCCATCTGTAAGGTTGGCGCAAGCTTCGCCATCAAGACTGAACCCTCGCTCGATGCCTCAGCCACGCGCCGGCGCATTGCCGACACACCCCACAAGGAGTGCCGATGACCCTGAATCACAAGTTCCTGGCGCAAATGCGCGCCGCGACCCGATCCCTGATGCGCCGCGGCCCCGCCGTTGCCCGGACCGTCATCCGGGAATCCGTAAAAAACGCTACCGCCGTCCAGACCGCTGCCGTCAACAGCATGGACACTGCCACGCCGCCCGCCTCCAACAACCCGACCTACGACGCCTTTTCCGACATGCTGGCCGACCTGTCCCGGCTGGGCCAGAGCGCCAACCCGTTCAACGTGCCGCCGCTGTCGACGGGTGCGGCCGCGATCGGCCTGCCCGGCCATTTCATCGACGCCAGCTACACGAACGACGCGGGCACCCGCGACTACAAACTGTATATCCCGAGCACGTATGCGGGCCAGCCCGCGCCGCTGCTCGTGATGCTGCACGGCTGCACGCAAAACCCCGACGACTTCGCGCTCGGCACCGGCATGAACGCGCTGGCGGAGGAACACGGCTGCCTCGTCGCTTATCCGGCCCAGTCGCAGCAGGCCAACGCGACCCGCTGCTGGAACTGGTTCAGCGCGACCGACCAGCAGCGCGGCCAGGGCGAACCGGCCATCCTCGCCGGACTCACGCAGGACATCATGGCGCGCTACGTGATCGATCCGGGACATGTGTTCGTCGCGGGCCTGTCCGCCGGCGGCGCGATGGCCGCGATCCTCGGCACGCTGTACCCGGACCTGTACACGGCCGTCGGTGTCCACTCGGGCCTGCCGTTCGCGGCCGCGAACGACCTGCCGTCCGCGATGGCCGCGATGAAAGGCGAGTTCCGCAGCCACCACAAACCGGGCAAGTCGCTGCCGATCATCGTGTTCCACGGCGACCGCGACACGACCGTGCACCCGGCCAACGGCGACGAACTGATCAAGCGGCGCCGGCGTCATCCGTCGGAAGACGTCGTCGTCGAACCGGGCACGGTGCAGGACGGTCACGCCTACACGCGCACGGTGCACAAGCGTCCCGACGGCAGCATCCATGCGGAACACTGGGTGATCCACGGTTCCGGTCACGCATGGTCCGGCGGCGATACGCGCGGCACCTATACGGACGGCAAGGGTCCGAACGCGAGCCGCGAAATGATGCGGTTTTTCCGCACCGCGCGTTGAGCGTTCACGCGTCCGGCGTGGGCGGCGCCTCGGCCGCCCGTTGCGCGATATGCTGTTCCAGGCAGGCTGGGCACCAGCACCGCGCCGCCTCGCCGGCCAGCGGCAGCGCGACGACGGACGGCAGCCGCGTGCACCAGCACGGTGCACCGTCGTTGCCATCGACCATCGTGCAACTGAACGTGGCGCCGCAACGTGCACACGTGCTCATGCGGCGGCTCCGGCCCCAAAAGATGACTGTCGTGTATCCATATGTAATCCACCTTAACGGCGAGCGCCAGAAAATACAACATGGAGCTTTTATAATGCCCACTGCAGCGGGCTATTGCCTGTAAAATCTCGCAAATTCTTTTCCGGACCCCCAATGAACGCTACGCTGACGACGCTGACGGGCGACGACCAGAATAACGACCTGACTGCGGTCTCGCCGCAGATCAAGGCGCAGATCCTGGCCGAAGCACTTCCCTACATCCGCAATTTCCACGGCAAGACCATCGTCATCAAATACGGTGGCAATGCGATGACCGAAGAGCGCCTGAAGCACGGCTTCGCGCGCGACGTCATCCTGCTGAAGCTGGTCGGCATGAACCCGGTCGTGGTGCACGGCGGCGGTCCGCAGATCGACAACGCCCTCAAGAAGATCGGCAAGCAAGGCACGTTCGTGCAGGGCATGCGCATCACCGACGAAGAAACCATGGAAGTGGTGGAGTGGGTGCTGGGTGGCGAAGTCCAGCAGGACATCGTCATGCTGATCAACCACTACGGCGGCCAGGCCGTGGGCCTCACCGGCAAGGACGGCGGCCTGATCCGCGCACGCAAGATGGCGATGCCGGACCGCGACAAGCCGGGCGAATTCCTCGACATCGGCTTCGTGGGCGAAATCGAAGCGATCAATCCGGCCGTCGTGAAGGCGCTGCAGGACGACGCGTTCATCCCGATCATCTCGCCGATCGGCTTCGGCCAGGACGGCCAGGCGTACAACATCAATGCCGACGTCGTCGCCGGCAAGATCGCGGAAATCCTGAAGGCCGAAAAGCTGATCATGATGACCAATATCGCGGGCGTGCAGGACAAGAACGGCAACCTCGTGACGGACCTGTCGGCACGCGAGATCGACGAGATGTTCGCGGACGGCACGATCTCCGGCGGCATGCTGCCGAAGATCTCGTCGGCACTGGACGCCGCCAAGTCGGGCGTGAACACCGTGCACATCATCGATGGCCGCATCGAGCACTCGTTGTTGCTGGAAGTCTTGACCGAACAGGCTTTTGGCACTATGATCCGCTCGCATTGAAGATTCGTGGCGTCTCCATGGCGCCACAATCGTTGTTTGCCCTTGTAGCTCAGTGGTAGAGCACTCCCTTGGTAAGGGAGAGGCCACGTGTTCAATCCACGTCAAGGGCACCAGGATTTGTCCCCATTCCCGCCTGTTGTGGTATCCCCGATGCCTGACGTAACGGATAGACAAGACGCTTGTCCACGCTGCGCGTTTGCCCGCTGCAGCCGGAACGAGAAGCCCGCCGCGCGATGACAAGCGCCTCGAACGCGGGCAGCAAGGAAAGCTGGAGCGGTAGTTCAGTTGGTTAGAATACCGGCCTGTCACGCCGGGGGTCGCGGGTTCGAGCCCCGTCCGCTCCGCCAGAATTCATCTCCCATAAAAAGTGCCTCCCCTGCGGGAGGCACGGTTTTGGGCTCGAAGGGTTTCGCTTGCAAGCGAAACCGCGGCCCGCGGCACGTGGGCGAGCCCCGTCCGCTCCGCCAGATTTCATGAAAAAGGGTCCGACTCGTCGGACCCTTTTTCTTTCTGCGGTCCCGATATAATCATGGGACTTCGTTGCCCTCTTCCGCTCCCAGTGCCCAATCCTTCTCCCGTCTGGCTGTTCGACCTCGACAACACCCTGCACGACGCCTCGCACGCGATCTTCCCGGCGATCAGCGCCAACATGAACGCGTACATCGCGCGCGTGCTGGGCGACGGCGTCACGCCCGCGAGCCGGGAAGCCGTCGACGCGGCCCGCGTCGGCTACTGGAAGCGCTATGGTGCCACCCTGCTCGGCATGATCCGCCACCACCGCGTCGACGCGGCCGACTTCCTGCGCGAGACGCACGACATCGGCGCCCTGCACGAGCTGGTGCGCTACGAACGGGGCCTGGAACGGCTGCTGCGCCGCCTCCCCGGTCGCAAGATCCTGCTGACGAACGCGCCGACCGCGTATTCGACGGGCGTCGTGCGCCATATCGGGCTGCAGCGCCAGTTCGCGCACCACGTATCGATCGAGGACATGCGCGTGCACGGCCAGCTGCGGCCGAAGCCGTCGACGCTGATGCTGCGCCGCCTGCTGCGCCGGCATGGGTTGTCGGCACGGCGCTGCATCCTCGTCGAGGACACGCTCGTGAACCTGAAGCGCGCCAAGCAGCTGGGCGTACGCACGGCGTGGGTCACGCAATACCTGCGCTACAGCGATCCGATCGGCAAAGCCCCGTTGCCAAAAATCGTCAAACGCCCCGCATACGTCGATGTCAAAGTAAAATCGGTTCTTCGGCTGCCCGCGCACCTGCACCGGCTGGCGCCTGACCCCACCACGGAGACGTTCTAACAACATGGCAAGCACGAAGCCGGGCCAACGCAAGCAGCAGATCCTCCAGGCCCTGGCGGCCATGCTCGAACATCCGAAGGGCGAGAAGATCACGACGGCGGCGCTGGCCGCCAAGCTGTCGGTGTCGGAGGCCGCGCTGTATCGCCATTTCGCCAGCAAGGCGCAGATGTTCGAAGGGCTGATCGAATTCATCGAGGCCACCGTGTTCACCCTGTTCAACCAGGTCGCGGAACGCGAGGACAACGGCGTCGCGCAGGCGCATGCGATGCTGCAGATCCTGCTGTCGTTCGCCGCCAACAACCCCGGCATGACGCGCGTGCTGATCGGCGATGCCCTCGTCGGCGAGGACGAGCGCCTGCAGCTGCGCATGAACCAGTTCTACGACAAGGTCGAGCTGGCGTTCAAGCAGGCGTTGCGCGTGGCCGCCACGCAGGGCCACGGCCGCGAAGAAGACGTGGCCGCGCGCGCCGCGATGCTCGTGTCGTACGTGACGGGACGCTGGCACCGCTACGCCAAGAGCGGCTTCAGGCAGCACCCCACCGAGAACAGCCCGCTGCAGCTGGCCCTCTTGCTCGCCGCCTGACCCCATCATGGACGCCACCGTGTTCGCCCTGCTCGACGACGCGAGCCCCGAAGGCCATGCGCAGGCGCGCTCGCGCCTGTACGACGGCTATGCGGGCATGCTGTCGTGCCAGCGCAGCGAGGACTGGCCGCGCCTGCTGGACGGCCTGCAGGATGCCCTCGCGCGCGGCCTGCACGCGGTGCCCGTGCTGACGTATGAGCTGGGCGAGCAGCTGGTCGGCATCGCGCCCGCGCGCGAGCTCCACGCACCGCTGGCGCAGGTGCTGCTGTTCGAGCGCTACGACATGCTGGACGCCGCCCAGGTCGACGCCTGGCTCGCGCAGCGCGTGCAAGAACAAGGCGGCGGCCCGGCCGGCATCGCTGCCGTGCGGGCGAACGTCGACGAGCCCACGTTCGCGCATGCCATCGACCGCATCCGCGACTACATCGAGGCCGGCGACACCTACCAGGTCAACTACACGTACCGCATCCGCTTCGACGCTTTCGGTCCCGTGTGCGCGCTGTACGCGCGCCTGCGCGCGCGCCAGCCCGTGCCCTACGGTGCGCTGGTCGGCCTGCCGGACGGGCGCGCCGTGCTGTCGCTGTCGCCGGAACTGTTCGTCCGCCACGATGCGGGCCGTCTGCTGGCGCGCCCGATGAAGGGCACGGCACCGGCCGCCGACGACGATCTCGTGAACGCCGTGCGCGCCCAGCATCTCGCGGCCGATCCGAAGAACCGCGCGGAAAACCTGATGATCGTCGACCTGCTGCGCAACGACCTCGGACGCATCGCGCGCACGGGCACCGTGGGCGTGCCCGCGCTGTTCGAAGTGAAGCGCTACAGCAGCGTGCTGCAGATGACGTCGACGGTGCAGGCGCAGCTCGCGCCGGGGACGTCGCTGGCGGCCATCTTCGCCGCGCTGTACCCATGCGGCTCGATCACGGGCGCACCGAAGCGCCGCACGATGGAAATCATCCGCGAACTGGAACCGGCCGCGCGCGGCATCTACACGGGCGCGATCGGCTGGATCGATCCGCCGCCGGGCGGCGGATTCGGCACGCTGCACGGGGCGCGCTTCGGCGACTTCTGCTTGTCGGTCCCGATCCGCACCTTGACCTTGCAGCCGGAGCAGAACGGCGTCCGGCATGGCGAACTGGGTGTCGGCGCGGGCATCGTGCACGACAGCGACGCCGGCGCGGAATACGCGGAATGCCGACTCAAGGCGGAATTCCTCACGGGCCTGACGAACGACTTCGACGTCTTCGAGACGATCCACGCCACGCGCGCGGATGGATGCCGGCACTTGGAGCGCCACCTTTCTCGCCTGGGCGCGTCGGCCGCGTATTTCGGCCATCCGTTCGATGCGGGGCTCGCGCGCGCGGCCGCGCAGGAAGCGTGCACCGCGCTGCCGGACGACGGCCCGCA
The DNA here is from genome assembly GCF_024753285.1 of Massilia pinisoli. Classification (GTDB taxonomy): domain Bacteria; phylum Pseudomonadota; class Gammaproteobacteria; order Burkholderiales; family Burkholderiaceae_D; genus Telluria; species Telluria pinisoli. The sequence goes on from NZ_JANUGW010000010.1 coordinate 89,111, forward strand.
CCGCGTGCGGCTCGCGCTGCGCCCGGACGGCAAAATCGTCGTGCAGACGGGCGCGCTGGCACCGTTGAACGAGCCGGTGACGCTGCTGCTGTCGGACGAACCAACGCACGCGCACGACGCCTTCCTGCGCCACAAGACGAGCATCCGCAGCCGCTACGACGCGGCGTGGCGCGCGGCGGAGGCTGTGGGCGCGTTCGACACGCTGTTCTTCAACGAGCGCGGCGAATTGACGGAAGGTGGGCGCAGCAATGTGTTCGTAAAAATCGCCGGGCGCTGGTACACGCCGCCGCTGTCGGCCGGCGTGCTCCCGGGCGTGATGCGCGGCGTGCTGCTGGACGATCCGGCGTGGGACGTCATCGAGTGTCCGCTGACGCGCGAGAGCCTCGCGCACGCGCAGGAGATCGTCGTCTGCAACGCGTTGCGCGGCGCGTTGAAGGCCGTGCTGCGCAAATAAAAAGGGCCGGCGCAAGGCCGGCCAAAACCGGCCCGCGAGGGCCGGCACGCTTTGGAGGAAGCGGGGTTCGTTACAGCGGATACGCTTGGTCAGAAGCGGTAGCCGACGCCGACGCCGAGCAGCACCGGATCGATCCTGACCCGGCTGGCGCGCGCGCCGTTGATATCGACGTCGCTGCGGATCCGCACCTTCTTCACATCGAGATTGACGGACCACTTGCCGTCGATGCGGAAGTCGACACCGGCCTGCAGCGCGGCGCCGATGCTGTCGTGCTCGAGGCGTCCGGCGCCGTTCAGGATGTCGACGTTCGAAATCAGCGTGTAATTGACGCCGGCGCCGACGTACGGATCGAATTGCGCGCCCGGCAGGAAGTGGTATTGCGCCAGCAATGTGGGCGGCACGTGCTTGAAGGTGCCGATGCGCTGGCCGTCCAACGTGACGTCATGCTTTTGCGGATAGGTGAGGACCAGTTCGGCGGCCCAGTTCGGCGTGAGGAAATACGAGATGTCGACTTCGGGGATCCATTTGCTGCTGACGTGCAGGCGGTCGCTGGCGCCGGTGCCGCCTACGGGATCGGACTTGTCGGCCGGATCGATGTGCACCGCCCGCACCCGCACGAGCCAAGGCGATTCCTGCGCCCATCCGGGCACGGCGGCTCCGACGAGACCCAGGGCGGCGACCATCAGTTTCAGCATCGACTTCTTCATGGTGAGACCTTTCTTCGCGTTGTTGTTCGACGAAGATCAGTCTATTGAGGCACCTCAACAAAAAAATTGATGTGCATCAAAATGACCATGTAGATGAAATGGTTATTGCTCGATCCATGTCCTGGATCAAAAATGGATCACATGACGAGCGAACTCAGCCGCCCAGCGCGTGCTCGATCTTGCCGACGAGAGTCGGGTCTTCCGGCGTGACCTTGCTCGGGAAGTAGTCGATGACGTTGCCGTTCCGGTCGATCAGGTATTTATTGAAATTCCACTTCGGCTGGTTGCCGGTGGCCTTGATCAGCTCGGAATACAGCGGATTGGCGTTCGCGCCCGTCACGACGGTGCTGGCGAACATGGGGAATTTCACGCCATACGTGTTGTAGCAGAGATCCGCGATCTTCTTGGCGTCCGCGTCTTCCTGTTTGAAATCGTTCGACGGGAAGCCCAGCACGACGAGGCCGCGCGGCGCGTATTTCGCGTACAGCTTTTCCAGGCCTTCGTACTGCTTCGTGAAGCCGCAATAGCTGGCCGTGTTCACCACGAGCACCACCTTGCCGGCGTACTGGCACAGGTCCTGCGGGGCTTCGTCCTGCAGGCGGTTGAACGTGTGCTTCAGCACGGCGGGGCAGCTGGCCGGATGGGCGGACGGCTGGGCGGCGGCGGCCGGTGTCTGCGCCAGCACCAGCCCCGGCGCGGAGAACGTCGCGGCGGCGCCGAGGGAGATCAACAAAGCGGTGGTCTTGGTCATGGTCGAAGGATGCGCGGGTTAGCGAATATGCATTCTATGCCAATCCACGCGCGCCTGCGCTCAGCCGTCGATCTTGACCTTGGACAGGTCCGCCTTCAATGGCGGCCATTCCAGCTTCATGCCCTGCATCGTCTCCAGCAGCAGGTGCGCGATGATCAGGTTGCGATGCGTCTTCGAGTCGGCCGGCACGACGTACCAGGGCGCCACGTCGGCGTCGGTCGCGTTGATCAGGTCGGCATAGGTGCGCTGGAAATTGTCCCACTTGTCGCGCGCCACCAGGTCGGCCGGATCGAACTTCCAGTGCTTCTCCGGATCGTCCAGGCGCGCCTGCAGGCGCTCGCGCTGCTCGTCCTTGGAGATGTGCAGGAACACCTTCACGATCGTCGTCCCGGTCTCGGCCAGCATGCGCTCGAAGTCGCGGATCTGGGCGTAGCGTTTCTCGCACGCGTCGTCGTCGAGCGCGCCCGCGACACGCGGCACCAGGACGTCCTCGTAATGGCTGCGGTTGAAGATCCCGATCTCGCCCTTGCCCGGCACGCGCGCGTGCACGCGCCAGAGGAAGTCGTGCGCCTTTTCCTTGTCCGTCGGGGCGACGAAGCCGGTGGCGTGCAAGCCCATCGGATTGATCTGCGCGAACAGCGAGCGCACGGTGCCGTCCTTGCCGGACGTGTCCATGCCCTGCAGGATCAGCAGCAGTTTTCGATCGCGCGCCGCGTACAGCTTTTCCTGGAGCTTAGCAATCTCGCCGGTCAGCTCGACAGTAAGCGCTCGCTCGCGTTCCTTGATCTCCCCGTTCTTGAGCTTGCCCTTCTTGTCGTCGCGCAGCGGGGTATCGCCCGCGTCCTTGTCGCGCAGCTCCAGTTTCTTCGGCGCGCGGAAGCGTTCCAGCATCGGCGTACTCATGCGGCACGCGCGTCCAGCTTGCGGTGTTCGATCAGCATGCAGTGGTTCATCACCACGTCCAGGCCGGCGGCGCGGGCCAGGTCGGCGGCGACCTGGTTCTCGATGCCGAGCTGCATCCACAGGCAGCCGGCGCGCACGTCGATGACGTCTTTCGCAACGGGCTGCATCTCCTCGGCTTTACGGAAGCAGTCGACGATATCGATGCGCGTACCGGTCGGCGCGAGCACGTTGGCCGCTTCCTGCAACGTGGCGTACACGGTCTCGCCGAGGATCTCCTGGCCGGCATATGCCGGGTTGATGGGGATGATGCGGTAGCCCTGCTGCTGCAGGTAGGTCGCGACTTCCAGGCTGGCGCGTTCGGGCTTGTTGGAGAGCCCGACGACGGCCACGGTCCGGGCGGCGCGGAGGATTTGTTCGATGGTTCGCATGCTGGGCCTGTTCGTTTCGTGTTTGTCTTGTCGTGGTCCTAGCTTATCAGATTCATATCATCGGGCGGCGCTGCATTGCCGTCGCTGCAAGGATATGAAAAGATGGCCACGCTGACCTCCGATCGCCACGGTGAACCTTTGTCCTGTCGCGCTCACAACCTCGCGTCAGGCGCTATCGCCTTCTCAGCCCGGATGCCGTCGCCGCGCGTCGCCATCGGTACTGTGCTGTGGTCCCCTTTATATCTCGTGTCTGCGACAATCAGCAGCTCGACAGATATCAAACTTAGGCGAATTCTATGACCTCGAGCCTGCAAACACTCCTCGACTCGGTAGCTGATGAGCACTCCTTTTTGCAGTTCCTAGAAGCCCTCGCGACAGATTGGGAAGACGAGCAGCAGAAGGCGCACTCCAACCCGAGTTCGCCGTATGGTCCGGGCGCAAATGGGTGGGAGAACGGTACGATTGGGGGGTACTTGGACGCAGCCGTGAGATGGAGCGAAGCGTCGATTGGTGGGCTGGAGTTTTACGAAAAGCCGACTAACAGTTGGAAACGCGCTGCCCAGATCCTTTACATGGGCAAACTGTACGAATAGGACGAAGTCGTGTCTGGAGAACGTCTACCTCTGGGTCGATTGGGCCGGTCGTGACACTCCGGGGTTTCCTCGACAGCAAACTGCTATGCTGACCCGAATGGCCGAGATCTGCCGAGGCTGTGTAAAAGCGCGAGCCTGACGAAGCGGACGCGTTGCGAAATCGGGGATTTGAATGAAAAGTTATGTGTTCGCGGTATCCAACAGACCAGTTATCGAGGCATCTGCTTCGCTTGAGGCGATGGTTGAGAACTGCGAAGAATACTTTCCAGTCGTTCTTGAGCACGACGACGAGCTCAGGCTATTGATGGGTCTGCTAGGAGTGACTTTTTTGGTCGAGACTTTGTTCTCGTCAAATGAGGACTTTTCTGCCGTGTTCGATTATTCAGCGCAACAGTTGCCTCAGCTGAGCAAAGCTGACTTCGACACGTTATATGACGAGTGGCTGCGCCGATCAGGGCGTGAAACAAGCATGGACGAATATGGGCAGCTCATTTTTCTCCAAGGGCGTGCGGATGGCTGGAACAAAATGGCACACCGTTTCGTCATCTGTGAGGCGATGAGAATCGGATAATCGTCCCAACCCGGGTCAACGTCCGTATATGGGTCGGAAGCGGAGTGTCGCGCACCCATGTGCCTGTATGCTGTGGCAGACTTTATGCTTCGTCAAAGCGGGGCTGATGATCCTACCGGGGCTGTTGTGCGTGGGCTGCTGCTACCGCCTCGGCAAACGACTGCGGCGAGAGAAATAAAAAAAGGCAGCCCGCAGGCTGCCTTCTTCGTGAACCGCGAAAACAACCGCGATCAGCGTCCTTTCTGACGCAGCTTGGCGATGGCCGCCAGCTGGGCAATCGCCGCCGCCAGCTCGGCTTGCGCCTTGGCGTAGTCGATTGCCGACTCCTTGTTGACCATCAGCTCTTCGGCCTTGCGCTTGGCTTCCTGGGCTTTCGCTTCGTCCAGGTCGGCGCCGCGGATCGCGGTGTCGGCCAGGACCGTCACGCCTTTCGGCTGGACTTCCAGGATGCCGCCGGCGACGAACACGAACTCTTCGTCGCTGCGGCCTGCCACTTTGATGCGCACGGCACCCGGGCGGATGCGCGTGATCAAGGGGGTGTGCATCGGGTAGATACCCAGCTCACCCGATTCACCCGGCAACGCGACGAATTCCGCTTCGCCCGAAAAGATCTGCTCTTCGGCCGAGACGACGTCAACGTGAATGGTATGTGCCATAAGTGTCCTTTGAAGAGGCTAGCGATTAAGCAGCCAGCTTCTTGGCCTTCTCGATCGCTTCTTCGATGGTGCCGACCATGTAGAACGCCTGCTCCGGCAGGTGGTCCAGCTCGCCCGACGCGATCATCTTGAAGCCCTTGATCGTGTCTTTCAGCGAGACGTACTTGCCCGGTGCGCCCGTGAACACTTCAGCGACGTGGAACGGCTGCGACAGGAAACGCTGCATCTTACGTGCGCGTGCGACGACCAGCTTGTCTTCCGGTGCCAGTTCGTCCATGCCCAGAATCGCGATGATGTCACGCAGTTCCTTGTAGCGCTGCAGCGTGCCCTGCACGGCGCGTGCGGTGCTGTAGTGCTCTTCGCCGACGACCAGCGGGTCCAGCTGGCGCGAGGTCGAGTCGAGCGGGTCGACTGCCGGGTAGATACCCAGCGAGGCGATGTCACGCGACAGAACGACGGTCGAGTCCAAGTGGGCGAACGTGGTTGCAGGCGACGGGTCGGTCAAGTCGTCCGCAGGGACGTACACGGCCTGGATCGACGTGATCGAGCCGGTCTTGGTCGACGTGATGCGCTCTTGCAGGCGGCCCATTTCTTCGGCCAGCGTCGGCTGGTAGCCCACGGCGGACGGCATACGGCCCAGCAGTGCCGACACTTCGGTACCGGCCAGCGTGTAACGGTAGATGTTGTCGACGAAGAACAGAACGTCCTTGCCTTCGTCACGGAACGCTTCGGCCATCGTCAGGCCGGTCAGCGCGACGCGCAGACGGTTGCCCGGCGGTTCGTTCATCTGGCCGTAGACCATCGCGACCTTCGAGTTGCCCAGGTTGTCCAGGTCGACGACCTTCGCATCGGCCATCTCGTGGTAGAAGTCGTTACCTTCACGGGTACGCTCACCCACGCCGGCGAACACGGACAGACCCGAGTGCGCCTTGGCGATGTTGTTGATCAGTTCCATCATGTTCACGGTCTTGCCGACGCCGGCGCCGCCGAACAGGCCGACCTTACCGCCTTTGGCGAACGGACAGACCAGGTCGATCACCTTGATGCCGGTTTCCAGCAGGTCTTGCGACGGCGACAGCTCGTCGTAGGCCGGGGCGGTGCGGTGGATCGATGCGGTACGCTCCTGGCTCACCGGACCGCGCTCGTCGATCGGGTTGCCCAGCACGTCCATGATACGGCCCAGGGTTGCCGGACCCACCGGCACCATGATCGGGTTGCCGGTGTTCTGGATGGTCATGCCGCGACGCAGGCCTTCCGAGCTGCCCAGCGCGATGGTGCGGACGATGCCGTCACCCAGCTGCTGCTGCACTTCCAGCGTCAGTTCGGAGCCTTCCATTTTCAGTGCGTCATACACCTTCGGCATGGCGTCGCGCGGGAATTCCACGTCGACCACCGCGCCGATACACTGAACGATTTTGCCATCAGCCATGTTCGTTCCTTCAGATATAGTTTTAATGTCGTTTCGTGAGGTCGTTCGCGTCGCTTAGCCGCTGATCGCAGCTGCGCCCGACACGATCTCGGAGAGTTCTTTCGTAATCGCCGCCTGGCGGGTCTTGTTGTAGACCAGCTTCAGCTCGCCGATGACGTTGCCCGCGTTGTCGGTTGCAGCCTTCATTGCCACCATGCGTGCCGATTGCTCGGACGCCAGGTTCTCGGCCACCGCCTGATAGATCAGCGCTTCCACGTACCGGATCAGCAACTCGTCGATCACCACCTGCGCTTCCGGCTCGTAGATGTAGTCCCACGAGTGGGCGCCGCTTTCCGCTTCCAGGTGACCGGCCGGCAGCGGGAGCAGCTGCTCGATGACCGGTTCCTGGCGCATGGTGTTGATGAACTTGGTGTAGCACAGGTACACCGCGTCCAGCTGGCCATCCTGGTAGGCGTCGAGCATGACCTTGATCGGCCCGATCAGCTTTTCCAGGTGCGGCGTGTCGCCGATCTGGGTGACGCTCGACACGACTTTCACGCCGATGCGGTTCAGGAACCCCAGACCTTTATTGCCGATTGCAACGGCTTCAATGCGATTGCCCGCGGCTTCCAGCTCGCGGGACTTCTGCGTCACCTGGCGCAGCACGTTGGTGTTCATGCCGCCGCACAGACCCTTGTCGGTCGTGACGACGATGAAGCCGACGGCTTTCGCCTCGACATCCTTGGCTTGCGCCATGAACGCGTGCGTGTACTCCGGGTTCGCAGTGGCGAGGTTGGCCGTGATGCTGCGGACCTTCTCGCTGTAGGGACGGGCGGCGCGCATCCGGTCCTGCGCCTTGCGCATCTTGGACGCGGCGACCATTTCCATCGCCTTGGTGATCTTCTTCGTATTTTCTACGCTCTTGATCTTGCCACGTATCTCTTTGCCTGCTGCCATGAGCCCTTACTCCTTAAGTGGACGGGGATGACTCCCCGTCCCGAGATCCATCAATAAGCCGGTCTTAGAACGTCAGAACGACTTTTTGAAATCGGCGACGGCGGCGGCCAGCGCTGCTTCGCTGTCCTTGTCTAGTGCCTTGGTCTCTTCGATCTTCGACAGCAGCGCGCCGTGGCTCGACTTCAGGAAGCCGTGCAGGCCCGCTTCGAAGTCCAGCACGCGCTTGACGTCGATGCTGTCGAAGTAGCCCTTGTTGACGGCGAACAGCGAAGCGGCCATCAGCGAGATCGGCAGCGGCGAGTACTGCTTCTGCTTCAGCAGTTCAGTCACGCGTGCACCGCGGTCCAGCTGTTTGCGGGTCGATTCGTCCAGGTCCGATGCGAACTGCGCGAACGCGGCCAGCTCACGGTACTGCGCCAGGTCGGTACGGATACCGCCGGACAGGCCCTTGATGATCTTGGTCTGGGCGGCGCCACCGACGCGCGACACCGAGATACCGGCGTTGATCGCAGGACGGATACCGGCGTTGAACAGCGAGGTTTCCAGGAAGATCTGACCGTCGGTAATCGAGATCACGTTGGTCGGCACGAATGCCGAGACGTCGCCCGCTTGCGTTTCGATGATCGGCAGTGCCGTCAGCGAACCGGTCTTGCCGGTGACGGCGCCGTTCGTGAACTTCTCGACGTAGTCGGCGTTGACGCGTGCGGCACGCTCCAGCAGACGGCTGTGCAGGTAGAACACGTCGCCCGGGTAAGCTTCGCGGCCCGGCGGACGGCGCAGCAGCAGCGAGATCTGGCGGTAAGCGACTGCCTGCTTCGACAGGTCGTCGTACACGATCAGCGCGTCTTCGCCGCGGTCGCGGAAGTATTCGCCCATCGCGCAGCCCGAGTAGGCCGAGATGTACTGCATTGCTGCCGATTCCGAAGCGGACGCGGCGACGACGATCGTGTATTCCATCGCGCCGTGCTCTTCCAGCGAGCGGACGATGTTCTTGATGGTCGATGCTTTCTGACCGATGGCGACGTACACGCAGGTGACGCCCTGGCCCTTCTGGTTGATGATCGCGTCGACTGCGACAGCCGATTTACCGGTCTGGCGGTCGCCGATGATCAGCTCGCGCTGGCCACGGCCGATCGGCACCATCGCGTCGATCGACTTGATACCGGTCTGCAGCGGCTGCGACACGGATTCACGGGCGATCACGCCCGGGGCGATCTTTTCGATCGGCGAGGTCAGCTTGGCATCGACCGGACCCTTGCCGTCGATCGGCTGGCCCAGTGCGTTGACGACGCGACCGCGCAGTTCCGGACCGACCGGCACTTCCAGGATGCGGCCCGTGGTCTTGACGGTGTCGCCTTCCGAGATGTTCTCGTAGGCACCCAGAATCACGGCGCCGACGGAGTCGCGCTCGAGGTTCATGGCGAGGCCGAAGGTGTTGCCCGGGAATTCCAGCATCTCGCCCTGCATCACGTCCGACAGACCATGGATGCGGCAGATACCGTCGGCGACGGAGATCACCGTGCCTTGGTTACGAACATCAGCCTGACCTTCGAGGCCCTGGATGCGGCTCTTGATCAGTTCGCTGATTTCAGACGAATTAAGTTGCATGAGTGCTAACTCCTAATAGTTTCTTGATGCGTAGGGCAAGTCTGGACGCGGCGACGGTGCTGTGTGTCGGTGCTCAGGCAACCAGCGCGTTATGCATCTGCTGCAATTTCGCGCGGACGGAGGTATCGAGCACTTCATCGCCGACGACCACGCGCACGCCACCGATCAGCGACGGGTCCACAGTGACCGTGGGGTTCAGCTTGCGGCCAAATTTCTTTTCCAGCGTGGCGACCAGCGGGTTGAGCTGGTCGGCCGAAAGATCGAACGCGCTGGTGATCGTCGCGTCGGCGGCGCCTTCCTGTGCATTCTTGAGCACAGCAAACTGGGCACCGATTTCCGGCAGCAGGGCGACGCGGCCGTTCTCGGCGAGCATTGCAATAAAGTTCTTCGCTTCGGCGCTCAGAGGCGACTTGACCATCGACGCGATCGCATCGGCAAGCTGTGCGTGCGTGACGAGCGGATTGGCAGCATAAGCCTGCACATCCGCATTGGCACCGATCTGCGCCAGTTCCGCGACGGCGGCCGACCAGGCGGCCAGGTCGCCCTGCTGGGCGACGCGGAACAGGGCTTCGGCGTAAGGGCGGGCGACGGTTGCGAGTTCAGCCATGATCAGAGCTCGGTCGCCAGGCGGTCCAGCAGGTCGGCGTGAGCCGCTGCGTTGACTTCGCGCTTCAGGATCTGCTCGGCACCGGCGACGGCCAGCGCAGCCACCTGAGCACGCAGTTCTTCGCGCGCGCGGGTAATCTGCTGTTCGGCATCGGCCTTCGCACCTTCGATGATGCGAGCAGCTTCGACGTTGGCCTGCTGCTTGGCGTCTTCCACGATCGCCGCGGCACGCTTTTCGGCGTCGGCGATGCGCTTGGCGCTTTCGTCACGCGTCGCGGCCAGTTCGGCGGCGATACGCTTTTCGGCGGCGGCCAGTTCCACCTTACCGCGGTCTGCTGCGGCCAAACCGTTCGCGATCCTCTCGGCGCGCTCGTCGAGCGCTTTCATCACTGGTGGCCACACGAATTTCATCGTGACGAACACCAGGATGAAGAAGACCACGAACTGAACAAATAAAGTTGCGTTCAAGTTCACGGTAAATTCCTTCTCACAAAAACGGATGCCGAACCTGGGGGGTTCGGCTGTTCAGAACCGAATGATGATTCGATTAGGCGTGGAACGGATTTGCGAAGGCGAACAGCATGGCGATACCAACACCGATCAGGAATGCCGCGTCGATCAGGCCGGCCAGCAGGAACATCTTGGTCTGCAGGGTGTTCATCAGTTCAGGCTGACGTGCCGAAGCTTCCAGGTATTTGCCGCCCATCAGAGCGATACCGATACAGGCACCGATTGCACCCAGGCCGATGATCAGACCGCAAGCCAGCGCAACGTAAGAATAGTCAGTCATTAGATTTACTCCAAAAGTTATTTAAAAATTAAAAATTTACAACTCTTTACTACCACTATCTTTTTCGTTCTTGCGATCGCGTCGGTCAGTGGCTCTCGTGGGCCTGACCGATATACACCAGCGTCAGCATCATGAAGATGAATGCCTGGAGAAGCACGATCAGGATGTGGAAGATTGCCCAGATCGAGCCCGCGATGATGTGGCCGACGATGCCGAACACGGTCAGCGTGGAACCGAGCAGAGCAATCAACAGGAACAGCAGCTCACCGGCATACATGTTGCCGAAAAGTCGCATGCCGAGCGACACGGTGCGTGCTGCGTATTCGATGATGTTCAGGAGCAGGTTCGCCGGCGCCAGGTAGATGCCGAACGGTGCGGCGAACAGTTCGTGGATCCAGCCGCCGATGCCTTTGATCTTGACGTTGTAGTACAGGACCACAGCCAGCACGCCCAGCGAAATGCCCATGGTGCCGTTCAGGTCGGCGGTCGGGACGATACGGAAATGCGGCTCACCCATGCCCAGCAGACGGAACAGGCCGGAGAACAGGTCGACCGGCAGGAAGTCCATCGAGTTCATCAGGAACACCCAGACGAACACGGTCAGCGCCAGCGGCGCGATGAAGCTGCGGTCGCCGTGAACGATCGATTTCGACTGGTCTTCGACCATTTCGACGATGGCTTCGAACATGCCCTGAAAACGGCCCGGCACGCCCGACGTCGCGCGACGTGCGGCGAAAATCATGATGGACAGCGCGAGCACGCCCATTGCGACCGACCAGAAGACCGTGTCGAGGTTAACCACGTGGAAATTGACCACGAAGCCTTGCTTCGCCGAGGTCAGGTGGCCAAGGTGGTGCTGGATATATTCGCCTGCGGTTGGCGCATGCTCGGCCGCGGTTTCTACCGTGTTCGTCATTGTTTATGCCCAAATAATAAAATGATGTAACTTTTCAGCGCCACGATGAACCCGCCCAGCAGGGCCAGCCAGTTCAGGCCGTGGTACAGCCGCGCCGTTGCGAGCAATAGCGCGAGCGTTAAAGCAATCTTTACAAATTCCCAGATGAAAAATGTGGCAGGGTTTGCACCGCCCATTTTTTGTGAACTGGCGAACAGGCGAAAAGCCATGATGCCATTGGGCACGACACAACACATCCCGCCGAGTACCGCCGAAAACATCGCAGCCCACCCCCCCAGCAGTCCGGCGATCACGCCGGCCACGAGTGTTGCCGTGATTTGCAGGGAGACCAAGCGCAGCATTTTTCTGTTCTTTTCGCGCCAGCCGTGGTGGAACCGTGTAACGGTATGGTAATTACATGAATCAGCGGGATTATAAGGTGTTATCGGAGCCATAGTCAAACTCTTCCATCCCTGCGCTCGCTTATATCGGCTGTAAAAACGACAAACTATTTCGACAGTAAACTGTTAATTTTCCTACAGAATATTGTGTCTTTACGTCCGCTGAGCAGGGTAAACCGATAGTTTCTGCCATGCATATACCGGTCAGATAAGGTTGACGAGGCGACCACGACGGCTGGCGCGGCGGACATAATCTTGCACCGAGGCAGTGAACGTTGTGAGCAGTGGGAGTGCGCGGTGCGTCGTCCTGGTGCATCCGTGGTGGGTGAAACAGGTGCCGACGAAGCGGCTTGGCGAGCAAAAAAATAACCCGAACGACATGTCGCCGATTCGGGGTCGGAGCATTTTTTTGCGAGATTCGGGGTCAGAGCACTTGTCGGAGAAATTGCTCAGGCGAGCCTGCGGTGGCCGAACGGGGCGGCCTGGCGCGAGAACGCTCGGCAGCGGAGGTTGCGCCCTCGTCCGCTGCCCTTGCGGGGAAATTGTTCAGGAAGGTGCTCTGACCCCGGGTTTGTGCTCTGACCCCGAATGTGGGGTCACGCGCGCAGGCGCGCTAGCACGGTGTCGAGGATATCGAGGTCGGCGAAGTCAATGATCAGCTGTCCCCTGCCCTTCGCGCCCATCTTGAACGCGACGGGGGTCGCGAGACGGTCCGACAACTCTTCCTCCAGGCGCACGATGTCGCCCGGCTTGTCCTTCTGGCGCGCCGCGGCGGGCGGTGCGTTGTGCTCTTCCAGGGTGCGCGCCACCATCTTTTCGGTCTCGCGCACGGACAGGCGCTTGGAGATCACCTGGTTCGCCAGGGCGATCTGGCTGGCGGCGTCGACGGCCAGCAACGCGCGGGCATGGCCCATGTCGATGTCGCCCGCCATCAGCATCGTCTGCACGGGCTGCGCGAGATTCACGAGGCGCAGCAGGTTCGACACGGCGCTGCGCGAGCGCCCGACGGCCTGTGCGGCCTGTTCGTGCGTGAAACTGAATTCGGAGATCAGCCGCGCGATGCCCTGCGCTTCTTCCAGCGGATTCAGGTCTTCGCGCTGGATGTTCTCGATCAGCGCCATCGCGGCGGCATTCTGGTCGTCGACTTCGCGCACGAGCACGGGGATCTCGTCCAGGCCGGCCAGCTGCGCCGCGCGGAAGCGCCGTTCGCCGGCGATGATCTCGTAACGCACGCCGTTGGATGCGCCGTCGATCGGACGCACGAGCACGGGCTGCATGATGCCCTGCGATTTGATGGATGAGGCCAGCTCGGCCAGCGAGCCGTCGTCCATGCGCGTGCGCGGCTGGTATTTGCCGGCCTGGATTTGGCCGACTGGCAGTTGGGACGGCGCGCCGGACGGTGCGGCCGGCGTGTTGGAAGCGTCTCCGCCCAGCAGCGCGTCGAGACCGCGGCCGAGGCCTTTGAGTTTTTTGGTTGCCATAGCTGTTTGAACTGATTACATGGATTTGATGCGCTCGACCATCTCGGCGCCGAACGCGATGTACGCCTGCGCGCCTTTCGAGGCCGGATCGAACGTGACACCCGGGATGCCGTACGACGGCGCTTCCGCCAGGCGCACGTTGCGCGGGATGATCGTCTTGAACACCTTGTCGCCGAAGTGCTGCTCGAGCTGGCTCGACACCTGCTGCGACAGCGTCATGCGCGGATCGAACATCACGCGCAACAAGCCGATGATGCGCAAATCATGGTTCAGATTCGCATGCACCTTCTTGATCGTGTTCACGAGGTCGGACAGGCCTTCCAGCGCGTAGTACTCGCACTGCATCGGAATGATGACGCCATGCGCGGACACGAGGCCGTTCAACGTGAGCATCGACAGCGCCGGCGGGCAGTCGATGAGGATGAAGTCGTAGTCGGCGTCGACCTTGGCCAGCGCTTCCTTCAGGCGGCGCTCGCGGTTTTCCAGCTCGACCATCTCCACTTCGGCACCGGCCAGTTCGCGGTTGGCGGGCAGCACGTCGAAGCGCCCTGCCTCGCTGCGCAGCCGTGCTGACGCGACGTCGGCCTCGCCCAGCAGCACTTCATAGATCGACGAGGTCAGCCCCGCCTTGTTGATGCCCGCGCCCATCGTGGCGTTGCCCTGCGGGTCGAGGTCGACCAGCAGCACGCGCTGGTCGAGCTTCGCGAGGCCGGCGGACAGGTTCACGCTGGTGGTCGTCTTGCCGACCCCGCCCTTCTGGTTTGCTACGCAAAAAATTTTCGCCATGTATCCCTTTTTCCAGACATACGGTTAATACCATTAAAACGATTTATACGATTTACATGGTAATAACCGTAATAACTGTTTATACGGTTTATCTGTTTGTGCGTTGCTGCGGATGTTTTGGATGTTTCACGTGGAACGTTCGATGAATACGAGGTGGCGTTCCGCGCCCAGCTTGGGGACGTGCAGCGGTTCCAGCCCCGTGACCGTCCAGTCTGCTGGAAGCCTCTCCTGCTCATCTTTCGGCGCCACGCCCTTGAGGGCAATGTAGCGGCCGCCGTCGGCCAGCAAATGACAGGACCAATTGACGAAATCGGACAGGTCCGCAAAAGCGCGCGAGGTGATGACATCGAATTTGTCGCTCACCTGCAGTTGCTCCACGCGGGCCGTGTACACCGTGACGTTGGTCAGCTCGAGCTCGGCCTTCACTTGTGTCAAAAAGGCCGTCTTTTTGTGCACCGTGTCGATCATCGACACTTTCATGTCCGGGCGTACGATCGCGAGCACGATGCCGGGCAAACCGCCGCCCGAACCGACGTCCAGCACGTTGCGCGAACGCGCGAACGCGGGCACGGCAGCCAGCGAATCCAGCAAATGATGCGTGACCATTTGCATGGGGTCGCGCAGCGACGTCAAGTTGTAGACTGCGTTCCATTTGAACATCAACGCCAGATAATCCATCAGCTTCTCTTGCTGCGCCGGGCTCACGTCCAACTGCATCGCGGCGATGCCCTCGGCCAGCACGGCCGACAAGGCGGGTCGGTCGAAATGCTTCATGCGGCCGATTCCTCATTCGGCATGCTCGTAAAACCCTTCGCGCCGCGCTTTTTCAGGTGCACGAGCAGTAGGGAAATTGCCGCAGGTGTGACCCCAGAGATGCGCGAAGCCTGGCCCAACGTCTCCGGACGCTGCTTGTCGAGCTTCTGACGCACCTCGATCGACAGCGCCGCGATCTCCAGATAATTCAGGTTTTCAGGCAGTTTGAGGTTTTCGTAGTAATCGTGGCGCTCGACTTCGCGCGCCTGGCGATCGATATAGCCCGAATACTTCAGCTGGATTTCGACCTGCTCCTTCACGGCCGGATCCTCGACGCCGGGCCCACCAAGCGACTGCCCGTCGACACCCTGCATGCTGACCAGCTTGTCGTACTCCACACCCGGACGGCGCAGCAGATCCGCAAGGTTGTACTCGCGTTCGATGGCCTGGCCGATCACCCGCTCCGATTCTGCAGCCGCGAGGATGCGCGGATTCACCCACGTGGCGCGCAGCCGTTCCAGCTCGCGCGCGACGGCTTCCCGCTTGCGTTCGAACGCTTCCCACTGCGCATCGCCGACGACGCCCAGCTTGCGGCCGATTTCCGTCAGGCGCATGTCGGCATTGTCCTCGCGCAGCGACAGGCGATACTCGGCGCGGCTCGTGAACATCCGATACGGCTCCGCCACGCCCTGCGTCGTGAGGTCGTCCACGAGCACCCCGAGATAGGCTTCCGAGCGGGACGGCGTCCACGCCTCCTTACCCTGGGTCTGCAGTGCCGCGTTGATGCCGGCGAGCATGCCCTGTGCGGCCGCTTCCTCGTAGCCGGTCGTGCCGTTGATCTGGCCGGCAAAAAACAGGCCCTGGACCGCCTTCGTTTCCAGCGACGCCTTCAGGCCACGCGGGTCGAAATAATCGTATTCGATCGCATAGCCGGGGCGCAGGATGAACGCGTTTTCCAGGCCGCGCATCGAGCGCACCAGGGCCAGCTGCACGTCGAACGGCAGGCTCGTCGAGATACCGTTCGGGTAGAACTCGTTCGTGGTCAGACCTTCCGGCTCCAGGAAGATCTGGTGCGATTCCTTCGACGCGAAGCGGTGGATCTTGTCTTCGATCGACGGGCAGTAGCGCGGGCCCACGCCTTCGATCACACCCGTGTACATCGGGCTGCGGTCGAGGCCGTTGCGAATGATGTCGTGCGTCTGCGCATTCGTATGCGTGACCCAGCATGGCAACTGCTTCGGGTGCATCGCCACATTGCCCATGTACGAAAACACGGGCACCGGATCGAGGTCGCCCGGCTGTTCCGTCATGACGGAGAAATCGATGCTGCGTCCGTCGATGCGCGGCGGCGTGCCCGTTTTCAGGCGGCCTTGCGGCAGCTTCAGCTCTTTCAAACGCGCCGACAGCGACACGGCAGGAGGATCGCCAGCGCGTCCGGCCGAATAATTCTGCAGGCCGACGTGAATCTTCCCGTCGAGGAAAGTACCTGCCGTCAGCACGACGGCGCGTGCACGGAAGCGCAAGCCGATCTGCGTGACGGCGCCGACGACGCGGTCGCCTTCGACCATCAAGTCGTCGACGGCTTGCTGGAACAGCCACAGATTAGGCTGGTTTTCCAGGCGCGAGCGGATCGCCTGCTTGTACAGCATGCGGTCCGCCTGGGCGCGCGTCGCACGCACGGCCGGGCCTTTCGACGAGTTCAGGATACGGAACTGGATGCCGGCTTCATCGGTGGCGATCGCCATCGCGCCGCCCATGGCGTCGACTTCCTTCACGAGGTGGCCCTTGCCGATGCCGCCGATGGACGGGTTGCAGGACATGGCCCCGAGGGTTTCGATATTGTGGGTGAGCAACAGGGTCTTCTGACCCATGCGCGCAGACGCAAGTGCCGCTTCGGTACCGGCGTGGCCGCCGCCGACGACGATCACGTCGAATTCTGTCGGAAATAACATGATGGAATGTGTTGCGAGGAGGATTAAGAATGGATTATAGATTCTTTTTTCCACCAGGCTTCTGCGCAGGCCCTAAAACGACAGATTTTGTTTCACGTGAAACAGTGGTTCACCGAGCTGCGAGCCACATTGACGGGCCCCGTGTTACGCTTTTACCACGAAAAAGACCGGACCGCCATGCCAACATCACGCCAGCTGATCTACCTTGTTCTCGCCGCGAGCACGAGTGCGGGAGCTTCTGACCTGCCGTCGATATCGTTCAGCCACAAGGACTGGGAACTCGCATGCGACAACACCCGGACCTGTCGGGCGGCCGGATACCACGCGGAAGACGACGGCCCGAACGGCACCATCCTGCTGACGCGTTCCGCCGGGCCGAACCAGCCCGTCACTGCCCAGCTGCAACTCGCCGACGACGAACAGCACCCTGCACCTCGCCAGCTGACGCTGACGGTCGACGGTCACGACATGGGCACTGTGAGCGTCGACGCGAAGTCGAACATCGGCAACCTGTCGCCTGCGCAAGTCCAGGCACTGCTTCCCGCCCTGCTCAAGGACGGTCGCATCGCGTGGCAAGCGAAGGGCACCACGTGGACAATCTCGACGGCAGGCGCCAACGCCGTGCTGTTGAAAATGGACGAGTTCCAGGGCCGACTGGCGACGCCGGGCGCCCTCGTGCGTAAGGGCAACAGACCAGAGACAAGTGTCCCGCCGCCACTTCCTGCGCCAGAGATCAAGGCGGCGGCCGTCATCCACGACAGCAAGCCCGCCACGTTGACGATGGCACAGACGCGCGATCTGATGGCTGCGCTGCGCAAGACCGTCAAGGACGGAAGCTGCGAATTGGTCGACAGGAAATCCGAGGGTGCCGATACGCTCGACGTGCACCGGCTGACGAAGAACGAACTGCTCGTCTCGCACGCTTGCTGGACGGCCGCGTACAACTCGGGCGATGGCTACTGGGTCGTCTACACCGAGCCTCCCTACTCGGCCGTGCTCGTCACGACGTCCGCCACCGATTACGACGACGGCGTCATCTCGTCGATGCAGAAAGGCCGCGGCATCGGAGACTGCATCGGCACGGCCACCTGGACGTGGGACGGCAAGTCATTCGTGCAAACCTCTGCAGCGACGACCGGCATGTGCCGCCAAATTGCGGCCGGCGGTGCATGGGAGCTGCCGACCCTGGTCACCCGGGTACACAAGGCACGTTGATTGTTCCACGTGAAACACTACCAGCCGAGGCGCTTGACCGTATCGAACGCTGTCTTTACGATCAACAACCCGACGACGACGAGGAACAGCTTGCGCACGAACCTGCTGCCATACTTCAGCGCCAGCCGCGTCCCGACCAGCGATCCCGCAATCTGGCACACGGCCATCATCAAGCCGAGTTGCCAGATCAAGTGGCCGCTGTAGCCGAACCAAATCAACGCCGAGATATTGCAGGCAACGTTGACGATCTTTGCCGCTGCGGACGCGCTGAGGAAATCGAAACCGAAGAAGCGGACGAACAGGAAGATCAGGAAGCTGCCGGTGCCCGGACCGAAGAAGCCGTCATAGAAACCGATCGCGGCGCCGACACCCGTCGCCAGCAGCCCTTCCGTCACGCCGCTGTGGACCGGAGCGTGCACGGCACCGAGATTCTTTTCCTTGAACGTGTACACGGCCACCGCCAGCAGGATCAATGGCAACAGACTGCGCACGAAATCGCCCGGCACGCGGGTCACGGTCCAGGCGCCGACAAACGACAGCGCGAACGCGGCAAACGCGGCGGGCGCCGCCGTGCTCCACGCGACCGTCACCCGGCGCGTGTAGCGCATGGCCGCCACCGCCGTGCCGAACATGGCCGCGAGCTTGTTCGTCCCCAGCAAGGTTGCAGGCACCTCTTTCGGAAACATCGCGAACATCGCGGGAATCTGGATCAATCCTCCCCCACCGACGACAGCATCCACAAGACCGGCAACGAAGGCCGCGACGGCCAGCAGGGCAAAATCGAACATCATGACGAATACGTAAAGGCCCTATTGTACGGCAGAGCATGACGCAGCCCAGGCGCACGCATCGGTCGTGCCAGCTTGTTGCGATGCAGCAAAGCCAATAACGTCAGACTGCGGCCGCACGCCCTTCGTCGAGGAATTGCAGCAGCAGCCGATTGACTTCGTCCGCTGCCGTCAGCTGCAGCCAGTGATCGGCACCGCGGATGCGTTCGAAGCGGAATTCGCCGTCGACATAGTGGGCCGAGTCGAGCATCTGCTTTTCGCCCAGCGCCGGGTCGCGGTCGCTCCACAGGCCCATCACGGGCACTTTGACGCGCCGGTGCGCGTGCGGCAGCGCGAGGTTCAGGTTGGCGCGGTAATAGTTCAGCGCGGCCGTCAGGCGGCCCGGCGGCGACAGGTCGCGCTTCCAGTGATCCGCTTGTCCAGGCTCGTCGGTGAACTGCCGCATGAGGAACCAGTCGGCCGCGCGCAGCGTGTGCTCGGCCACGACGGGCATGATGAAGCCGAGGATATACGTCATGCGCAGGCGCTGTGCGATGCCCGCGCGCGCGATCGCGTCCGGGTGGCCCGTCGACATGGCGACGTAGCGGTGCACGCGTTCCGGCGCAAGCGCCGCGATCTGCCAGCCGATGATGCCGCCCCAGTCGTGGCCGACGAGGAAGACCTTGTCGATGTGCAGCGCGTCCAGCAAGCCGAGCACGTCGCCGCGCAGCTTGTCCATCGTGTAGTCGAACACGCCGCCCGGCGCATCCGTGCGGCCATAGCCGCGCAAATCGGGCGCCAGCACGCGAAAGCCGGCCGCGGCCAGCGCGGGCACCTGCTTGCGCCAGACGATGTGCGTGTCGGGAAAACCGTGCAGCAGCAGCACGGCCGGACCGTGCCCCGTCATCGTCGTGTGGATGTGGATGCCGTTCACGTCCAGCATGAGGGATTCGTCGATCACGTGCGCCTCCTTGATGACTCGGCCGGCACCGCTACGCAACCTCGCGCCGGCGGCCTCCACGGTCCAGCGCCGCCGCGATCTCGCCCACGATGCCGCGCCGGAACAACAGCACGCAGGCGATGAAGATGAGGCCGGTGACGATGCCGACAGATTCTCCGAGTGATGCGAACCATTCTACATGCGTCGTCTCGGCGAGGAAGTTCCCCAGGTCGCCCAGCTTGTTTTCCAGTGCGACGATGAGGAAGGCGCCCAGGATCGGCCCCGCCAGCGTGCCCATGCCGCCCACCAGGGTCATCAGGATGACGAGGCCTGACATGGTCCAGTGCACGTCCGTCAAGGTCTCGAAGCCCAGCACGACGGTCTTGGTGGCGCCCGCCAAGCCGGCCAGCGCGGCCGACAGCACGAACGCGACGAGCTTGTACTGGTCCACGTCGTAGCCGAGGGAAATCGCGCGCGCCTCGTTTTCCTTGATCGCCTTCAGCACCTGGCCGAACGGCGAGTGCACCGTGCGCACGATCAGGGCGAAGCCGGCGGCGCAGATGGCCAGCACGACGTAGTACAGGGTCATGTCGTTGCCGAGATCCAGCAGGCCCAGCAGCTTGCCGCGCGGGACGCCCTGCAAGCCGTCCTCGCCATGCGTGAACGGTGCGCGCAACGCCGCGAAATAGACCATTTGCGCGAGGGCCAGCGTGATCATCGCAAAATAAATGCCCTGGCGGCGGATGGCCAGCAAGCCCATCACGAGGCCCAGCGCCGCGGCCGCCAGAACGCCCAGCACGATTCCGGCCTCGAACGGCAGCCCCGGCACCGTCAGCACGTGTCCGGCGACGTAGCCGGCGCCGCCGAAGAACGCCGCGTGGCCGAACGACAGCAGGCCCGCGTAGCCGATCAGGAGGTTGAATGCGCAGGCAAACAGGGCGAAGCACAGCAGCTTCATCAGGAAGACGGGATAGCCGATAAACGGCGCGGCCAGCGCCAGCAGAAATGCGAGGCCGTAGCCGAGCTTTCGGTTCATGGTCACGGGTCCTTATTTTTCTTTGCCGAACAGGCCGGCGGGACGCAGCAGCAGCACGATCACCATCACGACGAACACGACGACTTCCGACGCCTCCGGGTAATAGACGCGCGTCAAGCCTTCGATCACGCCCAGCGCCAGCCCCGTGACGATGGAGCCGAGGATGGAACCCATGCCGCCGATGACGACGACGGCGAACACGACGATGATGAGGTTCGAGCCCATCAGTGGCGTGACGTTGATGACGGGCGCCGCCAGCACGCCCGCAAAGCCGGCCAGCGCGACGCCGAAGCCATAGGTCAGCGTGACCATCAGCGGGACGTTGACGCCGAACGCTTCGACGAGCTTCGGGTTTTCCGTGCCGGCGCGCAAATAGGCGCCCAGCCGCGTCTTTTCGATCGTGAACCACGTCGCCAGGCACACGACGAGCGACGCCAGCACGACCCAGGCGCGGTAGTTCGGCAGCATCATGAAGCCGAGGTCGGTGGCGCCGGACAGCGCTTCCGGCACGTCCAGGGTCTGGCCGGACACGCCGAAGAACGAGCGGAACACGCCTTCCAGCAGCAAGGTGATGCCGAACGTCAGCAGCAGGCCGTACAAATGATCGAACCGGTAGAGCCAGCGCAACATCGTCTTCTCGATCAGGATGCCGAACGCGCCGACGATCAACGGGGCCAGCACGAGCATCGTCCAGTAGTTCATGCCGAACGACGTGACGCCGATGTAGGCGGCGAACGCGCCCATCATGTACAGCGCGCCGTGCGAGAAATTGATCACGTTGAGCAGGCCGAAGATCACGGCCAGGCCCAGCGACAGCATCGCGTAGAACGAACCGTTGACGAGGCCCAGCAGCAGCTGGCTCATCATCGCCTGCAGGGGGACGCCGAATATGTCCATGGAATCAGTCTTGTTGTCGTCGAATGACCAGCCTCCGGCGTGGGCTGGCCCGGCCGCGCCGGCATCCGCAGAGCCGGCACGGCCTTGGTGGGCTCAAGCGGCGCTTACTTCCAGGCCGCGCACTTGGTCTCGGCCTTGGTCGTGTACGCCTGAGCGCCGGGAATCGTGGCGGCGACCTTGTAGTAGTCCCAAGGCGCCTTCGACTCGGCCGGCGTCTTGACCTGCATCAGATACATGTCGTGCACCATGCGGCCATCCGGACGGATCTCGCCATCCTTCGTGAACATGTCGTTGATCTTGGTCTTTTTTAGCTGAGCCATGACCTTGTCGCCATCATCCGTGCCGATGGCCTTGACGGCGTTCAGATAAGTCATCGCGGCGGAATAATCGGCCGCCTGCAGCGACGACGGCTCCTTCTTCATCTTGACGAAGTATTTCTTGGCCCAGGCGCGCGTGTCGTTGTTCAGGTCCCAGTACCAGGAATCCGTCAGGTACAAGCCCTGTGTCGTCGGCAAGCCCAACGTGTGGATATCGTTGATGAAGACGAGCAAGCCCGCGATCTTCATCTTGCTCGTCAGGCCGAATTCCTTGGCGGCCTTCACGGAGTTGATGAAGTCGCCGCCGGCATTCGCCAGCCCCAGCACCTGGGCTTTCGAACTCTGCGCTTGCAGCAGGAACGACGAAAAGTCGGACGCGCCCAGCGGGTGCTTGACGCTGCCCAGCACGCTGCCGCCGTTCGCCTTGATGACGTCGGTCGTGTCCTTTTCCAGCGACTGGCCGAACGCGTAGTCGGCCGTCAGGAAATACCACGTCTTGCCGCCCTGCTTCACCATCGTGGCGCCCGTCCCGCGCGCGAGCGCGACCGTGTCGTAGGCGTAATGCACGGTGTATGGGGTGCACTGTTCATTGGTCAATTGCGCGCTGCCGGAACCGATGGCGATGAACACTTTTTTCTTTTCCGCCGCGACCTTGGCCATGGCCAACGCGGCGCCGGAGTTCGTGCCGCCGATCAGCATGTCGACACCTTCCCGGTCGAACCATTCGCGCGCCTTGCTGGCGGCGATGTCCGGCTTGTTCTGGTGGTCGGCCACGACGAACTGGATCTTCTTGCCGTTGATCGCGCCGCCCATGTCCGCGATCGCCATGCGCACGGCTTCGGCGCCGCCGTTGCCGTCGATGTCGGAATACACACCGGACAGATCGGTGAGGAAGCCGATCTTGATGGTGTCGCCCGAGATCTGCGCGTGGGCGGAGGTGGACAAACCGGCGGCAAAAGTGGCGGCCGTCAAGGCAATCGCTGTGCGTGTCGTGCGTTTCATGTGGTCTCCGTTGTCGTTGATCAAACGCCCAGCAGCTCGGTCAACGCCGGCATGCTGGCCTGCAGTTCCGCAGCCGCGATCGTCTTGACGATGCGGCCGTGTTCCATGACGTAAAACCGGTCCGCCAGCGGCGCCGCGAACCGGAAATTCTGTTCCACCATGACGATCGTGTAGCCCTTCGCCCGCAAGGTCGTGATCATCCTCGCCAGCGTCTGAACGATGACGGGCGCCAGCCCTTCCGAGATCTCGTCCAGCAGCAACAGACGCGCGCCCGTGCGCAGGATGCGGGCCACGGCCAGCATCTGCTGCTCGCCACCGGACAGGCGCGTACCCTGGCTGTGGCGCCGTTCGTACAGGTTCGGAAACATCTCGTAGATTTCATCGACGGACATGCCGACGTCCCGGCCGGCCAGCCGCGGCGGCAACAGCAGGTTTTCCTCCGTCGACAGCGACGCGAAAATGCCCCGCTCTTCCGGGCAATAGCCGATGCCGAGGTGGGCGATGCGGTGCGTGGGCAGGCGGATCGCCTCGACGCCGCCGACCTTGATCGACCCCGTGCGTGCGCCCGTCAGGCCCATGATCGCGCGCAAGGTGGTCGTCCGGCCGGCGCCGTTGCGGCCCAGCAGGGTCACGACCTCGCCCGGCTGCACGGCCAGGCTGACGCCGTGCAGGATGTGCGATTCGCCATACCACGCTTGCAGGTTCTCGATCTCCAGTGCGGGCGTCATCCGTGCGCCCCCGCCAGGTTGCCGTCGGTGCTGCTACCCATGTACGCCTCCACGACCTGCGGATTGCGCGACACGTCCGCATAACTGCCTTCCGCCAGCACGGCACCCCGCTGCAGCACGGAGATGCGGTCGCAGATGTCGGCAACGACATTCATGTTGTGCTCTACCATCAAAATCGTGCGGCCGGTCGAGACTTTCTTGATCAATGCCGTCACGCGGTGGACGTCTTCGTGGCCCATGCCCTGCGTCGGCTCGTCCAGCAGCATGAGTTCCGGCTCCATGGCGAGCGTCGTGGCGATCTCGAGGGCGCGCTTGCGGCCATACGGCAAGTCGGCCGTCACGGTGTCTGCAAAGCCCGCCAAATCGACTTCGCCCAGCAGTTGCATCGCCCGATCGTTGAGTTGCGTCAGGGTGCGTTCGCTGCGCCAGAAGTGGAAACTGGTGCCCAGGGTGCACTGCAGGCCGATGCGCACGTTTTCCAGCACGGTCAGGTGTGGGAACACGGCCGAGATCTGGAACGAGCGGATGATGCCCATGCGGGCGATCTGGGCCGGCTTCAGCGCCGAGATATCCTTGCCGTTGAACAGGATGCGCCCGGCGGATGGGGCGAGGAACTTCGTCAGCAGGTTGAAGCACGTCGTCTTGCCGGCGCCATTCGGCCCGATCAGCGCGTGGATATGGCCGCGCTGCACCTGTAGATTCACTTGATTGACGGCCGTAAAGCCCTTGAATTCCTTCGTCAGCTCACGTGTTTCCAGAATGACGTCCGACATTGCGTCTCCCTCACTGTCGTGATGCAAGCTTTACAAATCATACACACTTTTGGAACTCGTCAAGATACAGCACGCCAGCGGTGGATCGCGCTGCGTTATGTCATGACGGCACGCAAACCCATTGTGCAAATCAGCGCAGCTAGCGCCAGTCGCGGGCGATCAGCTGGGCCGTTTTTTCGGCAATCATCAACGTGGGTGAATTCGTGTTGCCCGACGTGATCGTGGGCATGATCGACGCGTCGACGACGCGCAGTCCACGCACGCCTTTCACTCGCAGCTCGCCGTCGACGACGGCGAGCGAATCGTCCGGCTTCCCCATGCGGCACGTGCCGACGGGGTGGAAAATCGTCGTACCGATGAGGCCGGCCGCTTCCGCCAGCTCGTCTTCCGTGCGGTAGTGCGGGCCCGGCTTGAATTCCTCCGGCCGGTACTTCGCCAGCGCGGGCGCGGCCACGATGCGCCGCGTCAACGTCAGTGCGTCGGCCGCCACCTTGCGATCTTCCGGTGTGCTGAGATAGTTCGGCACGATCTTCGGCGGCGCATAACTGTCGTTCGCGGCGAGCCGGACGTGGCCGCGCGCCGTGGGCCGCAGATTGCACACGCTGGCCGTAAACGCGGGAAAACCGTGCAGCGGATCGCCGAATTTTTCCAGCGACAGCGGCTGCACGTGGTATTCCAGGTTCGGCGTCGCCTGGCCGGGATCGGAACGGGCGAACGCGCCCAGCTGCGACGGCGCCATCGACATCGGCCCGCTCTGGAACATCGCGTATTGCAGCGCGATCTTCATCTTGCCGTACCACGACGCGGCGCTCGTGTTGAGCGACGGCGCCCCCGTGATGCGATACACCATGCGTAGCTGCAAATGATCCTGCAAATTTTCTCCGACACCAGGCGCATCGACGATGGACGCGATCCCGTGCGCGTGCAGCAAGCCGGCCGGGCCGATACCGGACAATTGGAGGATGTGCGGAGAACCGATCGCGCCGGCGGCCAGCAGGGTTTCGCGTCGCGCCGTGGCCGTGAACGCGCGGCCACCGCCCGTGAATTGGACGCCGCGGCAGACGGCGCCCTGCTCCGTTTGCTCGATCACGAGCTTTTCGACGTGGCAGCCCGTCATGATCGTCAGGTTCGGCCGCGCCGCCGCCGGCCGCAGGAACGCTTTCGCCGTGTTCAACCGGATACCGCGCCGCTGGTTGACTTCGAAATAGGCACAGCCGGCGTTATCTCCGCCATTGAAATCGTCGATCTTCGGGATGCCGATCTCGCTGGCCGCCTCGCGGAACGCATCGAGGATTTCCCAGGACAGCCGCTGGCGCTCGACTCGCCACTCGCCGCCGCTGCCATGGGCCGCATTGGCGCCGCCGTGATGGTCTTCGCTTGCCTTGAAAATGGGCAGCACATTGTCCCAGCGCCACGAGGAATCGCCAGTGACGGCAGCCCAATGGTCGTAATCCTCGGCCTGGCCCCGCATATAAATCATGCCGTTGATCGATGAACTGCCACCCAGCACTTTCCCGCGTGGGTAGATCAGCGCACGTCCGGCCAATCCCGGGTCCGCCTCCGTCTTGAACAGCCAGTCCGTGCGCGGGTTACCGATGCAATACAGGTAGCCGACGGGGATGTGGATCCACAGGTAATCGTCCTTGCCGCCCGCTTCGATCAGCAGCACGTGCACGTCGGGCTGGCGCGTCAGGCGGTTGGCCAGCACGCAGCCGGCCGTGCCCGCGCCCACGATGATGTAGTCGAATGCTCCGGCGGACTCCATGGATCCTCACTCGTGATTCGGTCGAGCAAGCTTACCAGATGATCAACGTCAACAGGCCCCTCCGCACTGTGGATAACCGTATGAATATCCACAGGTACGAAATGTGGGGAAACGCGACTTTTCGCACAAAGGGATTTTTTATCCAGTTTTGCCTCAAGGCACATACAAGACCAGCCCACCGGCTTATGCGAACCGTAAACGTTTGATGTTGTGGACAAAACCCGGCTTATCCACAGAAGAGTGCCACCGTTAACTATTACCATCATTCTGTATACAAGCTTTTGGTTGTAAACCTGGGAATGCTCTTACAAGTCGCGGGCCTGCCGAAAAAATCCCGGCTTCGGTCAACGTGAAGAGCATCGCATCGACCTGGCAAAAAAATCGTCCGACTCCGGATACGCCGACCGCCCAACACCGTCGCGACGTCGACCTGGCCGCCGTTTTTCCAGATTGTCGACCTGCTCTGTGGATAAGCTGCTGAATATCCACAGGATCGAATGTGCGGAACTGCTTCGTTGTTCGTCGACCCATTTTTTGTCCAGTTTTGGTCCCGGCTACGCACAAGGTTTGTTCAGCGGTTTAAAACGCACGTAAACCCTTGAGCTTGTGGAAAAAATTCGGTTTATCCACAGATCGGTCGGCGTTTACTATCACTACTATCCTTTCTTTCTCTCCAAGTTAACTAAAGAAGGAAAAGTGCCGAAACGTGGACAAAACGTCCTCATGGCAAGGCCAACACGGCGCGAACGTACTTCTGTCTACAAAAAAAGCGAAGCACACCTCCGTGGCAAGCACAAAGGCAACGATGACGCCAACGCTCGTCCATCAGAACTGCAGACATCTGTTCGAGTTCAAACGCAGGCACTGCTCGACTTCAGCCTGGTCTACAGGAAGAACAAGACGCAAATGACGCATCCGATGCGACGAACGTACTCTGCTCGCACTGAAAACCCTGAGCCTGGTCAGTTGTCTGAGCACCAAAACCACCGGAAAACCGGATCCGCTGTGGAAAACGTCCTGCATATCCACAGCAGAGAATGTGCAGAAGAGCCAATTTTTTGGTGACCGCCTTTTTTGTCCAACATCGGTTCAGCATCGATACAATGCTTGTCCAGCCGATCCGGCAGCACGTAAACCGTTGACGCTGTAGATAAATTCGACCTTATCCACAGCTGAAGACGCGTTTACTATCACTACCATTTTTTATATATATCTTTGTTTTATTAATACAAAAACAGCGGGAAGAACGTGCACAAGCCGTTCAGCCGGCACCGCATCCACTAAAAAACAGGCCAAAACATGCGATTAGGGATCATCAGCGCGTTGCACGAAGAACAGCAAGGGCTCGTGGAGACCATGGAGAGGCCCTACAAGCTCATGCATGGCATGCGCGAGTACTTCCTCGGACGACTGTGGGAAATCGACGCTGTGTGCGTTTTATCGCGTATTGGCAAGGTTGCCGCGGCATTGACTACCGCGACGCTTGTGGAGAAGTTCGGTGTTACCCACATCCTCTTCACGGGCGTGGCCGGTGCCGGGGATGCGTCGATCCGGGTCGGTGACATCGTCGTGGCCGAATCGCTCGTCCAGCACGACATGGACGTGAGCCCTTTGTTCCCGCGCTATGAAGTGCCGTTGACGGGGTTGACGCACTTCCTTTCCGACCACCAGATGGCGCTGCAGCTGGCAAACGCGGCTCGTCGTTTCCTGGAAGACGACTTCGCCGAGGCCGTCGATCCCGAGGAAAGGGCCGTATTCGCGCTCAGCGGGCCGCGGCTGCATCGAGGCCTCATCGCCAGCGCCGACGAGTTCGTGAGCGACAAGGGCCGTGTAAACGCGTTGAATGCGGCATTGCCGGGTTTGCTGGCCGTGGAGATGGAAGGTGCCGCCGTGGCGCAAGCCTGTTTCGAGCTGGGCATCCCGTTCGGCGTGATCCGGACGATTTCCGACAACGCCAACGAAAACGCGGCCACGGATTTCATGCGTTTCGTGAAATCCGTGGCCGCGCGTTACGCGTTCCACATCGTCAGGCAGTTCTGCCTGGCGTGGGAGCACCCGGAGGCGGGTCAGGCCAGCAAGGTATCGGCCGGCACGTAGTCGTAGCCGAGATCCTGCGCGACGGCCACGTAGGTAATCTTGCCTTCGCAGACGTTCAAGCCGTTCTTCAGGTGAGGATCGTCGCGCAGCGCCTGCCGCCAGCCCTTCGTCGCCAGCGCTACGGCGTGGCCGATGGTCGCGTTATTCAGCGCAAACGTCGACGTCCGCGCCACGGCGCCCGGCATGTTCGCCACGCAGTAATGCACGACGCCGTCGACGACGAACGTCGGATCCGCGTGCGTCGTCGGATGCGACGTCTCGAAGCAGCCGCCCTGGTCGATCGCCACGTCGACGACGACGGCGCCTTTCTTCATCTTTGACACCATCGCCCGCGTCACGAGCTTCGGCGCCGCGGCGCCGGGCACGAGCACGCCGCCGATGACGAGGTCGGCCGACAGCACCGCTTCCTCGATCGCGTGGGCGTTCGAGTACAAGGTGGTAATTTGGTTGCCGTAGATCAGGTCGAGCTGGCGCAGGCGATCGACGTTCTTGTCGAGGACGGTCACGCGCGCGCCGATGCCGACGGCCATCTGCAACGCATTCGTGCCCACGACACCGGCGCCGATGATGACGATGTGCCCGGCCGCCACACCCGGCACGCCGCCCAGCAGGATGCCGGCGCCGCCTTTCGATTTTTCCAGGTGGCTGGCGCCGGCCTGGATGGCCATCCGCCCCGCCACCTCGCTCATCGGTGCCAGCAGCGGCAAGCCGCCGCCCGGGCCCGTGATGGTCTCGTACGCGATGCAGACGGCGCCGGATTTCACGAGGGCCGCCGCCTGCTCCGGATCGGGCGCGAGGTGCAGATACGTGTACAGTATCTGTCCAGGACGCAGCAGCGCGCATTCCTGCGGCTGCGGCTCCTTCACTTTGACGACCATCTCGGCCTGCGCAAAGATCTCTTGCGCGGTCGGGACGATCGTCGCGCCGGCGGCTGTGTACTGCTCGTCCGTCAGGCCGATGCCGGCACCGGCGCCGGTTTGCACGATCACACGATGGCCGCGCGCGACCAGTTCGTGCACGCTGGGGGGCGTGAGGCCCACCCGGAATTCGTTGTTTTTGATTTCTTTTGGGACGCCAACTAACATGTCTTCCTCCAAGTTGAGCAGCTGAACTTCAAGAACTTCCAAAACAAAACGCCGCGGCAGGCCCAGCCTGGTCCGCGGCGTGTGCAGCCATCTGGACGCGGATTACAAACCGAGCGTCATCAGGCTTGCGTTACCTCCTGCCGCGGTCGTGTTGACGCACAACGCGCGTTCCGCCACCAGGCGCCACAGGGCGATCGACACGTCCGCAAGCGTGTCGACGATGCCGACGATCGCACCCTCACGGGCGGCCAGCGTCGTCCGCACATTGCCAACCAGGCCCTGCTCGACGAGGGCGATGGCGATGTCGCTGTCGCTGCCGTCCAGGTCGCGCGCGTCGATGAAACGTACGCGTTCCATCACGGCCGCCGGCAGTGACGGCGGCGTATCCATCAGCACGAGGGCGCGATTCCCCGTCGCCAGCACGGCCGCCAACTGGTTCAGCAGGCTCGCCGTGCCGTTCGGTGCGCACAGGACGGTGCCGCGCGGGACGAAGTCGAGCTGGTTGCGTTCGCCTGTCGGGCCGGGCAGGTCGATGCGCGCGCCGTCCAGGGTCGTCGCCATGTAGTGTTCCGCCAGCGTGGCGAACTCGCCGTTGTTGCTCGCCCAGCCCAGCAGCGCATCGAGCGCGCCGTTGCTGCGGCGCTCGTGCATGAGCAGCGGTGCCGCATCCTTTTGCAGGCGCTTCAGGTACAGCGGCCCGCCGGCCTTGGGACCGGTACCGGACTTGCCTTCGCCGCCGAACGGCTGCACGCCGACGACGGCACCGACGATGTTGCGGTTCACGTAGATGTTGCCGACGTGGGCGCGGCTCGCGATGAAGTCGATCGTCTCGTCGATGCGCGAATGCACGCCCAGCGTGAGGCCGTAGCCCGTCGCGTTGATCGTGTCGACGACGTGGGCCAGGTCGGAACGGCGCCAGCGCACGACGTGCAGCACGGGACCGAAGACTTCGCGTTTCAGCTCGCTCATCGAACCGATCTCGAGCACGGTCGGCGGCACGAACGTTCCTTGCGCCTGCAGTGCTTCCGGCAGCGCGAGCGAGAAATGGTGCCTCGCCGTCACCTTCATGCGCTCGATGTGGCCGAGCAGGTTTTTCTGGGCTTCCTTGTCGATGACGGGACCGATGTCGGTCGCCAGGCGGTCCGGCACGCCCACGCGCAGTTCGCGCATCGCGCCCTTCAGCATCTTGATCGTCTTGTCCGCGATGTCTTCCTGCAGAAACAGCACGCGCAGCGCGGAGCAGCGCTGGCCGGCGCTGTCGAACGCGGACGTCAGCACGTCCTGCACGACCTGCTCCGGCAGCGCGGACGAATCGACGATCAGTGCGTTCTGTCCGCCCGTCTCGGCGATCAGCGGAATGTCGGCGCCCTCCTGCTGGGCCCGTGCAGCCAGCGTGCGGTTGATCAGCTGGGCGACTTCCGTCGACCCCGTAAAAATCACGGCTTTTACGCGCACGTCGCGCGTGAGGGCGGCGCCCACCGTCTCGCCACGGCCCGGTAGCAGCTGCAGCGCGCCCATCGGCACGCCCGCCTCGTGGAACAGCTGCACGGCGCGGTGGGCAATCAGCGGCGTCTGCTCGGCCGGTTTCGCCAGCACGACATTGCCCGCGGCCAGCGCTGCGGCAACCTGGCCCGTGAAGATGGCCAATGGGAAGTTCCAGGGGCTGATGCACGTGACCGGTCCCAGCGCGCGGGCTTCCGGTGCCGTGCGGATTTCGGCCGCGTAATAGCGCAGGAAGTCGACGGCTTCGCGCACTTCCGCGATGGCGTTCGGCAGCGATTTACCCGCTTCGCGCACGGCCAGGGCCATCAATTCGCCGCGGTGCTGCTCGAACAGATCGCCGACGCGGGCGATGATGTCGGCGCGGGCCGCGTTGCCGACGCCTTCCCAGGCCGGTGCCGCGTGGACGGCCGCGTGCAGCGCCGTGTCGACGTCGCCCGTCGTCGCTTCCGTCACCTGGCCGACGATGTCCGCCGACTGGGCCGGATTGACGACGTTCAGCGTGCCCGTCGCTTCCAGCGGGCCGTCGATGAGCGGCGCGGCCAGGTAGCGGCGTGGCGTGGCGAGGTCGGCAGCCAGTTCGGCCAGCACGTGTTCGTTCGTCAGGTCGAGGCCGGCGGAATTCCTGCGGCCGTCAGGGAACAGGGTCAAAGGCAGCGGAATGTGCGGATGCGGCAGGCACCGCGCCGCGCGTGCCGCGTCGAACGGATCGGTCAGCAGGGTGTCGATGGGCACGGTCTCGTCGACGATCTGGTTCACGAACGACGAGTTGGCGCCGTTTTCCAGCAGGCGGCGCACGAGGTAGGCCAGCAGCGTTTCGTGCGAGCCGACCGGGGCGTAGATGCGGCAGGGTTTGTCGAGGTTGTCCTTGCCGACGACCTGGTCGTACAACGTTTCGCCCATGCCGTGCAGGCACTGGAATTCGTAGTTCGACACGCCGTCCGCTTTTGCCCACGTGTAGATCACCGACAGCGAATGCGCGTTGTGCGTGGCGAACTGCGGATAGACGACGTCGGTGGCGGCCAGCAGCTTGCGCGCGCACGTGAGGTACGACACATCGGTGTACACCTTGCGCGTGTAGACCGGATAGCCCGGCAGGCCGTCGACCTGGGCGCGCTTGATTTCCGCGTCCCAGTACGCGCCTTTGACCAGGCGCACCATGAACTTGCGGCCGCTGCGGCGGGCCAGGTCGACGACGAAGTCGATCACGAATGGGCAGCGCTTCTGGTACGCCTGCACGACTAAACCGATGCCTTCGAAGCCGGCCAAAGATGGATCGAACGCGAGCGCCTCCAGCATGTCCAGCGAGATTTCCAGGCGGTCCGCTTCTTCGGCGTCGATGTTGATGCCGATGTCGTACTCCTTGGCGAGCAGGATGAGGTTGCGCACGCGCGGCAGCAGTTCGCCCATCACGCGGGCGTATTGCGCGCGGCTGTAGCGCGGATGCAGCGCGGACAGCTTGATCGAGATGCCCGGGCCGTCCTTGATGCCGCGGCCGTTCGACGCCTTGCCGATCGCGTGGATGGCCGCTTCGTACGACGCGTAGTAATTGTCGGCGTCGGATTCCGTGAGCGCCGCTTCGCCCAGCATGTCGTAGGAATAGCGATAGCCGCGCGCCTCGTTGTCGCGGCTGTTCTTCAGCGCCTCGGCGATGGTCTGCCCCGTGACGAACTGGTTGCCCAGCATGCGCATCGCGAGGTCGACGCCCTTGCGGATCAGCGGCTCGCCGCCTTTCGCGATCAGGCGCGTGAGCGCGGCGCCGAGGCCCGTCTCGCTGCTGGACGACACGAGCTTGCCCGTGACGAGCAGGCCCCACGTGGCCGCGTTCACGAACAGCGACGGCGATTCGCCCAGGTGCTTTTTCCAGTCGCCCTTGCTGATCTTGTCGGCGATCAGGCGGTCGGCCGTTTCCGAGTCCGGGATGCGCAGCAGTGCTTCCGCCAGGCACATCAGTGCGACGCCTTCCTCGGACGACAGCGAGAATTCGTGCATCAGTGCATCGACGCCGGATGAGCGAGTGCGTTTGTCGCGCACGGCCGACACGAGGCGGTGCGCCAGCATGTAGGCGTCACCGTCGGCGCTGGCGCCCTGGGCCAGCAGCCATTCGACCGCGGCCGTCTCGTCACGGCGGTAGGCGGCGGTGATGGCGGCGCGCAGCGGCGCCTGGTCGCGGCGGGTTTCGGCCTGCAAGGCGTCGAAGGGGACGTAGGCGGAAGCCGGGAAGGCGGCAATGTTCATGAAGGTTCTGCGAAAAATGGATGAGGGCGCCGCCAGCAAAACGCGCCGCACCGTAGCCACGGCCGGCGCGCTGGAATACTGCGGATCATTGATTCGATTGTAGAAGGAAATCTTCTGGATTAATTCTGTTTTTACAGAAGACTAGCAATAGATAGTTTTTGGTGAGAGAATTTCACCAAATAATATTTATAGTGGAGAGAGAACAAGATGCTGGACAAGATCAGCAAGAAAATCCTGGCCGAACTGCAAAGCGACGGGCGTATCAGCAACGTCGAGCTGGCCGCACGCGTCAATCTGTCGCCCGCCGCCTGCCTCGAGCGGGTGCGCAAGCTGCATGAGTCCGGCTACATCATGGGCTACACGGCCCAGTTGAATCCGCAGCTGCTGGACGTGTCGCTGCTCGTCTTCATCGAAGTGGTGCTGGACCGCACGACGCCGGAAGTCTTCGACGCCTTCAAGCAGAGCGTCCAGCTGATTCCCGAAGTGCTCGAATGCCATATGGTGGCCGGCGGATTCGACTACCTCGTCAAGGCGCGCGTGAAGGATATGGCAGCTTACCGCGAATTCCTCGGCAAGACTTTACTGCAGAAAGGCGTGCGCGAGACGCACACCTATGCCGTGATGGAAGAGGTCAAGAACACGACCAAGCTTCCGATCAAATAAAACAACGCCCCGGCAGGCGGGGCGCATGTTTTCAAGCGATTTTTTCCATCTTTTCCGACGCTTCCGACTTTTGCGGCAGCATCTTCTGTGCCGAGGCGGACAGGCTTTCCAGGTTCTTGCGCAGCCAGCGGTGGGCCGGGCTGCGGCCGTCGCGTTCGTGCCACAGCATGTCCAGGTGGACGGCCGGCAGCTGGAACGGCAGCTCGCGCCAGATCAGCTGCTCGGCGGCACCCGTCGAGGCGATCAAGTGCTTCGGCAGCACGGTGACGAGGTCGGAGTTCGCGACGACGCGGCCGGCCGTGAAGAACTGGTTCACGGTCAGCAGGATGCGGCGTTCGCGGCCGAGCTGTGCCAGCGCCTCGTCGACGAGGCCGTGGGCGCGGCCGGAGAAGCTCACGAGCAGGTGATTCGCCTTGCAATATTGGTCGAGGTCGAGCGTGCCCTGCGCCAGCGGGTGATTCTTGCGCATCACGACCACGTATTCGCCCGAATACAGGCGCTCGTGGCGGATCGGCGAACCCGTCTCGTACGACAGCTGGGCCGCGACGCCGGGGAAGAAGCCCACGGCAAGGTCGATGTCGCCGCGCAACAGCATCGGGCGCGGTTCGCGCGTCGTCAGCGGCACCATGCGGATGTTGACGCCGGGCGCCTCTTTTTCGATCGATCGCACCAGCGAAGGCAACCACAGGGCGGCGGTGGCGTCGGCCATCGCCATGCGAAACGTCGCCTGGGCCTTGGAGACGTCGAACGTCTCCGGCATCACGGCAGCTTCCAGCGCGGCCAGCGCCTGGCGCACGGCGGGCCACAGCGCTTCCGCGCGCGGCGTGGGCTTGACGCCGTAGGCGGTGCGGATCAGCAACTCGTCGCCTAGGCTTTCGCGCAAGCGTTTGATGGCGTTCGAGACGGCGGGCTGGGTCATCGCGAGATGGCCAGCGGCACGGGTCAGGTTTTGCTCGGTCATGACGGCGTCGAAGACGCGGAGCAGGTTCAGATCAAGCGTGAGGAAGCTCATGGGACTCCGTTCAGGACTGGCAATGGTTTATCGGTACGGTAAGTGTACCCGATTTCCATTCACAATCAATATAAGAGCTATCAGTAAGCGTAATTAGATTTATATGTTGCGTTGCACTATAGTTACATCGAACGAATAGATCAGATAGCCACCCCTCCCGCCATGTCCTTCTCCGCCACCCTGTTCCAGACCCCGGTCATGGCGCTGCCTTTCGCCCACCTGCTCGTCTTGATGGTCCAGCTGACCCTGCTGGGTGGCCTCGTGATGTTCTTCCGTCCGCTGCTGATCGGCATCGCCCGTGCGCTGATGCTGGTCGTGCGCCCCCGTCCGACGAAGGACGAGTTGGCTGCACGCCGTCAGCGTGCCGCAGCCGATGCCGGCGTCGTTGCATCGCACTGATCCTTACGATTAGTTTACACAGCTTCCTCCGCGAAAGCGGCGTCCCGATGACCGGGCGCCGCTTTTTTTTCGTCCAGATTTCCCGTCTCTCCCCCTGAAACGTAAGCCAGTCTCACCCGTCGCGGGTAACTCGAGGTCGCTCAGGTTGTCAGGCGGTTTTTCGGGGATTTCATTTAACAATGAGTCGATATCGAATATTGGTATCAAAAAATCGATGATCGTGTAAATGATGAGTTAACGTCATATTCAAAGATGATGGAGCTAGGTTAGCGAAATATCGCCAGCTTCATGACGACCTCATCAATCGCGTTGTGCGATCTAATGGGGGTGCGCGAAATCGTCATGATGACGGAATATTGATGAGATTTGCTTGAAAATGAATAAAGAATGGAAGAAGTTCATGTTTGGTTACAATGGACTGATAAGTTATCGTAACTATCGATTGTGTCGAACGGATGAAGCGCCAGAGGCGTCCGCGTGCCGGCTGGCCTCCACCTCCATCCGAAAAATCGGCAGGCACGCAGTCAAAAACGCGGGGCGAAAAAAAACGCGGCCGCCGGTCGCCCGGGGCCGCGTTTTTTGGAAGACATGGCGCTTACTTGGCTTCGCCCAGCAGTGCCGGCTTCAGCGAGCGGTCGACCGGCTTGTCGCCCAGCCAGATGCGCAGGATGGCGTTATAAAAATTGATGTCGGGGATCGGGCCGCCCAGC
This sequence comes from Massilia pinisoli, assembly GCF_024753285.1. Lineage (GTDB taxonomy): Bacteria > Pseudomonadota > Gammaproteobacteria > Burkholderiales > Burkholderiaceae_D > Telluria > Telluria pinisoli. Next base: position 124,955 of record NZ_JANUGW010000010.1, read on the forward strand.
TTCTGGCCATTCAGTTCGGCCTGGGTGCCGGTGCCCGGGATCCAGTCCAGGTGCAGCACGTCGCCCTTCTTGAGGCCGTCGACGGAGGCGAACAATTCACCCATCTTGCTGATCTGGGCCACGATGCGCTGTTTCTCGGCCTTGTCGATGTTCTCGTTCAGGCCATCCATGAAGGCCTTGCCGAAATCTTCCGACGAGATGTCGCGCGCCATCTGCAAGGTCACGCGGCGCGGGCCCTCTTCCTTCAGGATCTCGGCCGTGTTGTTCTTCTTTTCCGGCAGGTACAGGCCGGCCGCATAGACCTTGACGATGAACTTCGTGCGCATGCCGGCACCGTTCAGTTTGAGGTCCTTGCCGGCGACCTTGGTCGTGTCGTCGAACTTGTAGCCGCTGATGTCGACGGCCGCGACGGCGGGCAGGCTGGCGGCGAGCGTGAGGATGGCGCCGGCGAGCAGGGCTTTGATGGCGGATTTACGTGTAGTCATGTCTGTCTCCTTTGTGGGAAGGCTATCGTTGTGAAAATCGTTGGCTGCGGTTCAGGCCGCGGCCAGCGCCTGGTGCGAACGTGCCGGCCGGGGCGTCGCTTGCGCCTCCGCGCCCGCGTTTTGCAACTTGAACACGCTGACGGCGCGCGACAGCCGCTGCGCTTGTTCTTGCATCGAAGCGGCGGCCACGGCAGCCTGTTCGACGAGGGCCGCGTTCTGCTGCGTCGTTTCGTCCATCTCGACGATGGTCTGGCTGACCTGGGCGATGCCGGCACTCTGTTCGAGGCTGGCAGCCGTAATTTCGCCCATGATGTCGGTAACGCGGCGTACGCTTTCGACGACCTCTTCCATCGTCACGCCGGCCTGCTCGACGAGCGTGCTGCCCTCTTGCACCTTATCCACGGAATCGCCGATCAAGAGCTTGATCTCCTTGGCAGCCGCGGCCGAGCGCTGCGCCAGGCTGCGCACTTCGGATGCGACGACGGCGAAGCCGCGACCCTGCTCGCCCGCGCGCGCGGCCTCGACCGCGGCATTCAGCGCGAGGATGTTCGTCTGGAAGGCGATGCCGTCGATCACGCCGATGATGTCCACGATTTTCTTGGATGACGCGGTGATGGAACCCATCGTGTCGATCACGTGCGCGACGACGGAACCGCCCCGCGCCGCCACCTCGGACGCCTGGGCCGCGAGCTTGTTGGCCTGGCGGGCGTTGTCCGCGTTCTGCTGCACGGTGCCCGTCAGCGCGCGCATCGAGCTCGACGTCTGCGCCAGCGAAGCGGCCTGCGATTCCGTGCGCGTCGACAGGTCCTGGTTGCCGCTGGCAATTTCGCCAGACGCACAGGACATCGATTCGGTACTCGTGCGCACCTCGCCAACGATGCGGATCAGGCTGTCGTTCATGTGGCGCAGCGCGTCCATCATTTGCCCTGCCTCGTCGCGGCTGTCGACGGCGATATTGCTCGTGAGGTCGCCGTCGGCCACGCGCCGTGCGATCTCCACCACCTGCCCCAGCGGACGCGTAATGCTGCGCGTCGCGAGCCACGCGACGCCCAGCGACAGCCCGGCCGCGACCGTCGTCAGCGCCAGGATCAGCATCTGCGTGCGCTGCGTGACGGCGGCCGTGTTGGCGCCGGCCTGGTGCATCGCGGCGTTCTGCCAGGCGCTGAATTTGTCCAGCTGCTCGAAGTAGCGCGTCTGCTGCGGACGCAGCGAGAACATGAATTTCATCATCGCCTCGTCCTTCTTGTCCTCGTTGACGAGCTTGATGAATGTCGTCTGTGCCGGAAGGAACTTGTTCTGGATGGCGGCCAGCGCCTTCAGGATCTCCGTGGCTTCGGCATCGTCCGCGCTCTTCGCCAATGCCGCGACCTCGGCGGTGGCGCTGGCGCTGCGCGCTTCCGTGTTCGCCAGCTCCTTCTTGATCTGGTCGGGGTCGGTCATGATGAGGACGTTCAGCATGCTTCGCGTCGCCTCGCTCACGTCTTCCTTGATGTGGTTCGCCGTCACCGTATTGGCGTAGCGCACCTTGACGAGCGTATCCATCTCCTTGGTCAGGCTGGCAATCCTGACATACGACAATCCGGCCAACAGCAGCAGCAGGGCAATCACAACCCCGAATCCGATCGCAAGGCGCTGGCCGATACTCATGTTTCTAATCATTATTTTGAGTCTCCCCGTCCGAAAAAAGAATGGGCGTGCTAATTTTGCAAGATAAATATAGCACTGATTAATTTCATGAAATGAAAGACCCGAAATTATTTTAATGCTGCGAACGCACAATCCAGGTCGCGCACCAGAGCGCGGCCGAGCAAGAACAAGGGTTTGTTGTGCACCAAAGCAGGGCATCAAAGTGTTGTGTTTTGGAACAACTTTGATGCATGACGTGCATCATCCGCGGGACTTGCGGATCCCTGCCTCGCCGTATGGTTCGTCCTGCGTGCGTTCGATCGCCGTCAACACGGCTTTCGGATCGGCCGGCTTGGCCAGTTCCGCGGCCTCGTCATCGTCCTTGTCGCGCACGCCCGGCATGTCGCGCCGCAACTCTTCCAGCAACTGGATGATCTTGCTGGTCTTTTCTTCGGTCAGCAGATTGACTTGCAAGTCGAGGTGCGCGTGGTGGTCGGCCAGCCGGGACATGCGGTTCTGGCGGATCAGCACGGTGGTCGAGATGATGAAGGCGTTCAGGCCGACGATGCCCTGCAGCCAGAAGAACGGCGGCTCGTCGACCTGTCGCCAGCCGAAGTCGTCCGCCAGAAGATTGGCCGTGATCCACCCCACGACGAACAACGCGTTCGCCGCGACATAGCCGGGACTGCCGAGGAATAGCGCCACCTTTTCGACGACGCGCTGGGTCGCCGACACCTGGTCCTCGTGCCGGGCGTAGAACTCGGCGACCGTGTCGATGTTGTCGCTCACCGACGAGGGCAAACCGGCACGGGAGTCGGGATCGTCGCTCATGAAGCGAGCATAGCATGCACGTCCGACGGGCCGCGGACGATACCGGCGCGCCGCATGATCGACGCAACGGCGCCAAAAGAAAAGCCGGCGCGGGGCCGGCTCGTGCGTTCAGGCCGCCTTGGCCTTGGCCTTGTCCGCGGTCAGGCGTTCATATTTCGCCTGGAGTTCTTCGCGCGTTTCGCGCCATTCCGGATTGAATGGAATGCACGCGACGGGGCACACCTGCTGGCATTGCGGCTCATCGAAATGGCCGACGCATTCCGTGCATTTGTGCGGATCGATCTGGTAGAACTCCGCGCCCATCGAGATCGCGTCGTTCGGGCACTCGGGCTCGCACACGTCGCAATTGATGCAGTCGTCGGTAATCAGTAATGCCATGACAGAATAAAACCTTACGCTTTCGGCGCGGCCGCCATGTCGGCGATTTTCTTTTGCAGCCAGCGGTCGACCGAGGGGAACACGAATTTCGATACGTCGCCACCCAGCATCGCGATCTCGCGCACGATGGTGCCGGAGATGAACTGGTACTGGTCGGACGGCGTCAGGAACAGGGTTTCGACGTCGGGCAGCAGGTAGCGGTTCATGCCCGCCATCTGGAACTCGTATTCGAAGTCGGACACAGCGCGCAGGCCGCGCACGATCACCCGTGCGTCGTGCTGGCGGACGAAATCCTTCAACAGGCCGGAAAAGCTTTCGACCTTCACGTTCGGATAATGGCCCAGCACTTCGTTGGCGATTTCCAGGCGCTCGGCGAGCGAGAAGAACGGCCGCTTGTTCTTGCTGTCGGCGACCCCGACCACCAGCGTGTCGAACAGACCCGATGCGCGACGCACCAAATCCTCGTGGCCGCGCGTGAGCGGATCGAAAGTTCCTGGATAAACGGCTACAACCATTGCGGCTCCCTGGAGAATGCACCTGAATAGACGCGCATTATGCCTGAAATTTCGGCAGCCGCCCCGGTGCAGGGTGGCTTTTGCCTATTGTTTAAGCAGTTTTACCGAGAAAAGCGGTGTTTTAACGCAACTTTAGCAGGTGGTAATGCACCATACCGGCCTTGTCCGCACGCACCAGCTGCCACGGCTGCAGCCATTCGGGGACGTCTCCGGCCTCTTCCGTCTCCGGGAACGGCAAGCGCTCGCCTGATTCGGCATACACGAGGCCGCCATCGTTCAGCAGTTGCGTGCACAGCGGCAGCGACTGGCTCAGGAAATCCTGCTGGTACGGCGGGTCGAGGAAGATCACGTCGAAGCGCTGGCCGCGCTGGATCAGGTCGCGCGCGACGGCCAGCGCGTCCGCGCGGATCACGCGCACGTTGTCCGCTTTCAGCTTGTCCTTGATCAGTTCGAGTTGGCGCACGACGGGGCCGACGGTGTCGATCATCGTGACCGACCGCGCGCCACGGCTGGCCGCCTCGAAACCGAGGGCGCCGCTGCCGGCGAACAGGTCGAGGCAGTCGGCACGGTCCCAGTCGCCCGTCATCTGGTGGTTGATCCAGTTGAAGACGGTTTCGCGCACGCGGTCGGGCGTCGGGCGCAGCCCGAACGCATCGAGGACGGGCAGCGGGGTGCGTTTCCAGGTGCCGCCGATGATGCGGACTTGTTGTGGCGGGCCTTGGCGGCGGGCGTACGTGGGGGCGGACTTCTTCTTTTGCATGGGCGGGACTATAGCATGCGGCGAAACGGGCTTTTACGCGCCGTCGCCGCACCATCCACCATTATTTCCCGACTGCGAGCGCATTGAAATCGTTGATCCAGCCCTGCATGCGTTTTTGTGCATGGGCTTTCTGTTCCGGCGTCGTGAGGCGGATCACGGTCAGGATGAATTTCGACGTGCTGTCGATATAGGCGTCGAAGAATGCCTTGCGGTCCGGCGCGTCCATGCGGTCGAAGAAATCGCGCAGCAGATCGTGGATTGCCGCCATCGTCTGTTCCTTGTTCAGCCTGTCCTTGTGGACGTGCTGCAGCAGCGCGACGATTTTCTTCTGACGCAGCATGCGTTCCTGCAGCCAGACGTCGTTGTCGAGCGGCCGCGCGTCGGATGCCTTGCGCACCGCCGCTTCCTGGTCGCGGCTGAAGTTACCGAACCACAGGTCGAACTGCTCCATCGACTTTTTATAGCGCGCCTTCTGCTGGTCCTCGACGCTGCCGCTCATGAATTTCTTGCGGAAGTCGTCATTGTTCTTGGCGAACTTCTTTTCCATTTGCGCGATCTGTTCCGGCTTGATCGACATGGCGAGATCGGCCAGCTGCGGCAGCGCCTTGAACGCGAGCAGCTCCGTGCGCGCCTTGATGTCGCGGTAGTCGGACAGCAGCTCGTCCTGGGTGACGTTGCCGTCGCCGAGCTGGCGCTGCATCTTGCTCATCAGGCCGGCGTAATCGCGCAGCTGCGTCGTGCGGTGCCACTGCAGCAGGCTGTCGATGTCTTTCTTGACCCAGTCGGACTGGTCGCTGTCGAGATCGAGATAAGCGTTCAACCACCAGTACAGCAGCGTGTCACCGTGGTTGTAGGTGAAGCGGATCGCGCTGCAGGCGCTCAGCAGCGCAACGAAGGCGACCAGGAATAACAGACGTATCCGCAGGAACGCGGTAGGGGGCGTGTTAAACTTTTTCATCTTTTTTAACTCATTTTTTGAAAACGGCTTATGAACGTAGTCATCCTCGCCGCCGGCATGGGAAAGCGCATGCAATCCGCACTGCCAAAAGTCTTGCATCCGCTCGCCGGCAAGCCGCTGTTGCAGCATGTGATCGACACGGCGCGCGGCCTGAACCCGAGCAAATTATGCGTGATTTATGGACACGGCGGCGCAGCGGTGCCGAGTGCGGTTCAAGCCTGGTCCTTTGACGGCGGCGTCGCGATCGATACCGCCCTGCAAGAACCGCAGCTGGGTACCGGCCACGCCGTCATGCAAGCCCTGCCGCAAATCGACGAGAACGCGCCGACGCTCGTGCTGTACGGCGACGTGCCGCTGACGACGGCCGCATCGCTGCGCCGCCTGGTCGAGGCCGCCGGTAACGACAAGCTCGCCATCTTGACCGTCGAACAAGCCAATCCGTTCGGGCTGGGCCGCATCGTACGCGAGAATGGCGAGATCGTGCGGATCGTGGAGGAAAAAGATGCGAACGAAGCCGAACGCGCCATCCGCGAAATCAACAGTGGCATCATGGTCATCCCGACCCGCTTCCTGACCGGCTGGCTGGGCGCGCTGAAGAACAATAACGCACAGGGCGAGTACTACCTGACCGACATCGTCGCCCAGGCCGTCGCGGCCGGCGTACCCGTCGTGTCGGCCCAGCCGTCGGCCGAATGGGAAGTGGCGGGCGTGAACAGCAAGGTGCAACTGGCCGAGCTCGAGCGCCGTCACCAGCTGAACATCGCCACCGCCCTGCTCGAGAAGGGCGTGACGTTGATGGATCCGGCGCGCATCGACGTGCGGGGCGAACTCGTCTGCGGACGCGACGTCACCGTCGACGTCGGCTGCGTGTTCGAAGGCCGCGTCGTCATCGGCGACGGCGTGACGATCGGCGCGCACAGCGTCCTCGTGGACGCGACCGTCGGGGCGGGCACGCAGATCAAGCCGTTCTGCCACGTGGAAGGCGCCGTCGTTGGCGACAAGTCGATCATCGGCCCCTACGCGCGCCTGCGCCCGGGTACGACGCTCGGCGAGGACGTCCACGTCGGCAACTTCGTCGAGATCAAGAACAGCAACGTCGCCGCCCACAGCAAGGCAAACCACCTGGCCTATGTGGGCGACGCCGACGTCGGCTCGCGCGTGAACATCGGCGCCGGCACCATCACCTGCAACTACGATGGCGCCAATAAATTCCGCACGACCATCGAGGACGACGCGTTCATCGGCAGCGACAGCCAGCTGGTGGCACCCGTTACGGTCGGCAAGGGCGCGACGCTCGGCGCCGGCACGACGCTGACGAAGGATGCGCCGGCGGGCAAACTGACGATTTCCCGTCCGAAGCAATTGACGATCGAGGGTTGGAAGCGCCCCGTGAAGGTCAAGAAATAAACCTGTCCACCGACTACACACAGGCAGGCCACAGGCTGATCACAGGGTAATCACAGCCTGATCCACTGCCTGTGCACAGGGTGTTCCACCGGCTGTGCACAACGTCTTCCACAGAGTCATCCACAGGTCTGGCGTGTGCTCCCGGCGGGCTTGTTCGTTTCAGAAAGCCGCTGAAATGCGAGGGTGGCGGGAGATGGCGGCGCGTTTGTCCCGATACGGCGGGCACATCCGCACAAAGTTATCCACAGCTCATTACACTGCGATACGGGTTTCGAATTTGCTGCGGAACGTCGAGAAATAGGCTTTCACGTTACGCACATTGCTGTGCGTGGTGAACAGGCGGTGCGCCAGCGCGTGGTAGGCGGGCATGTCGGCGACTTGCACGACGAGCACGAAATCCGGACCGGGCGACACGCGGTAGCACTGCAGCACGGCCGCCTCGTCCGCCACGACCCGCTCGAATTCCTCCATGCGGTCGGCGGCCTGCACGTCCAGCGTGATCTCGACGATGGCCGAAAGACGCGATCCGACCTTGTCCGGTGCGACGATCGCAACTTGCCGCTCGATAACACCGTTTTCCCTGAGCTGTTTGACGCGGCGCAGGCAAGTGGGTGGCGAGACGTGTACCAATTCTGCCAATTCGGCATTAGTCTGCGACGCATCAACCTGCAGGATGTTCAGGATGCGACGATCCACATCGTCGAGTATCGGGTCTTCTGTAGACATCTTGGAAAATTTTTAATGTAGAAGTGAAATAATATTTCTTGGCGAATGGCGTGTGAAATAATCTATCAAAACATGCCGCACTTAGAAAGCATATTTCGTTAGCACTGCTCTAGAGTGCATGCATCAAATCAATACTGGAGGTTTTCCATGTGTGGCATCGTCGGCGCAGTCGCCCAGCGCAACATCACCCCCGTCCTCATCGAAGGTCTGAAGCGCCTTGAATACCGCGGCTACGATTCCTGCGGCGTGGCGCTGCACGTGGACGGTCGCTTGGCGCGTTCGCGCAGCACGTCGCGCGTGGCCGACCTGGAAACGCAGATCCAGGAAACCAACCTGCAAGGCTTTACGGGCATCGCCCACACCCGCTGGGCAACGCACGGCGCGCCGGCCACGAAGAATGCCCACCCGCACTTCTCGCCGAACAGCGACGATGCGCGCATCGCCCTCGTCCACAACGGCATCATCGAAAACCACGATGAGCTGCGCGCCGAGCTGACGGGCCTGGGCTATGTGTTCCAGAGCCAGACCGATACCGAAGTCATCGCGCACCTGATCGACCACATGTACAGCGGCGACCTGTTCGAGACCGTGCAACAGGCCGTGAAACGCCTGCACGGCGCGTACGCGATCGCCGTGTTCTGCCGTGAGGAACCGCACCGCGTCGTGGCCGCGCGCCAGGGCTCGCCGCTGATCGTCGGCCTGGGCAAGGGCGAGAACTTCGTCGCGTCCGACGCGATGGCGCTGGCCGGCACCACCGACCAGATCATCTACCTGGAAGAAGGCGACGTCGTCGACCTGCAACTGGCACGCTACTGGATCGTCGACGTGGAAGGCCGTCCGGCCGAGCGCGAAGTCAAGACGGTGCACGCGCACACGGGCGCGGCCGAGCTGGGCCCGTACCGCCACTACATGCAGAAAGAAATCTTCGAGCAGCCGCGCGTCGTCGGCGACACGCTGGAAGGCGTCACGGGCATCATGCCCGAACTGTTCGGAGACCAGGCGTTCCGCGTGTTCAAGGAAATCGACCGCGTCCTGATCCTGGCCTGCGGCACGAGCTATTACGCGGGCCTGACGGCCAAGTACTGGATCGAGTCCGTCGCGAAGCTGCCGGTGAACGTCGAGATCGCCAGCGAATACCGCTACCGCGACAGCGTCCCGCACCCGAGCACGCTGGTCGTGACGATCTCGCAATCGGGCGAGACGGCCGACACGCTGGCCGCGCTGAAGCACGCGCGCAGCCTGGGCATGACGAATACGCTGACGATCTGCAACGTCTCCACGAGCGCGATGGTGCGCGAGTGCAAGCTGGCATACATCACGCGCGCCGGCGTCGAAGTGGGCGTCGCCTCGACGAAGGCATTCACCACGCAGCTGGCCGCCCTGTTCCTGCTGACCCTGACCCTGGCGCAAGTGAACGGCCGCCTGACCGACGAGCAGGAAGCGAACTACCTGAAGCAGATGCGCCACCTGCCGGTCGCGCTGTCGTCCGTGCTGGCGCTGGAGCCGCAGGTGATCGCTTGGGCGGAAGAATTCGCCCGCAAGGAAAACGCCCTGTTCCTGGGCCGTGGCATCCACTACCCGATCGCCCTGGAAGGCGCGCTGAAGCTGAAGGAAATCTCGTACATCCACGCCGAAGCCTACCCGGCAGGCGAACTGAAGCACGGCCCGCTGGCGCTCGTGACGGAAGAGATGCCGGTGGTGACGATCGCCCCGAACGACGCGCTGCTGGAAAAGCTGAAGTCGAACATGCAGGAAGTTCGTGCCCGTGGCGGTCAGCTGTACGTCTTTGCCGACGTCGACACGCACATCACCTCGGGCGAGGGGCTGCACGTCATTCGTCTGCCGGAACACTATGGACTGCTGTCGCCGATTTTGCACGTGGCGGCGTTGCAGTTGCTGGCGTATCACACGGCGCTGGCGCGGGGGACGGATGTGGATAAGCCGCGGAATTTGGCGAAGTCGGTGACGGTTGAATAAGGGACGCGAGCTATAGGAATTTTGTGTAGCGAGATAAAAGTTCCAAAATAAAAAGTTAGCTACAAACTAAAAAACTGCCAAAAGTGTAGAGCCCGGCGGGAACGCCGGGCTTTGCTTTGGCTGTTACGCCCGTATAGGGACCTGTCAGAAATTCTGTGTGCGGGGCCAGAATTCGTAGTTAGGTAATCGCGTTTGTGAAGCGTTCGCCGAACATGATGGCGAACTGGTTGGCGGCCTGCTTCCAGGTACGCTGCGGCATCTTCCAGTCTTTCTCGATATTGCGCAATGCCAGGAAGAGTAATTTGGTCGCCGCGTCGTCGCTGGGGAAATGGCCGCGGTTCTTGACGATCTTACGCAGGCGCATATGCAGACTCTCAATGGCATTTGTTGTGTAGATGATCGTGCGCACCTCGGGAGGGTACGCAAAGAAAGGGATCACCTGCTGCCATTGGCGTCGCCACATCGCCGCCACGGTCGGGAATTTGGTGCCCCATGGGCCCGTCGCAAATGCGTCGAGCGCCGCTTCAGCCATATCGGCGTTGGCGGCCTGGTAGACGGGTTTCAAGGCCGCAGCCAGTTCCTTGCGATCCTTCCAGGCCGCCAGCGTCGTCGAATTGCGGATCAGGTGCACGATGCACGTCTGGATCTGTGCTTGGGGATAGACTGCTTCGATAGCCTCAGGGAAGCCGCGCAGGCCATCCACGACAGCGATCAGGATATCGTCCAGTCCGCGGTTCTTCAGTTCATTGAAAACCTTCAGCCAGAACTTAGCCCCTTCGGTCTGCTCGATCCACAATCCCAGCACTTCCTTTCGGCCATCAACGCGAATGCCCAGGGCCAGATACACAGCCTTGTTTTTGACGGTGCCTTCGTCCCGGATTTTCAGGCGCAGTGCATCGAAGTAGACGATCGGGTACATCGCTTCGAGTGGCCGCTGCTGCCACTGCGTGACCTCTTCAAGCACCTCGTCGGTGATGGTGGAAATCAGATCCGGCGACACCTGCGTACCGTACAGATCCAGCAGATGTCCCTGAATCTCGCGCACGCTCATCCCGCGCGCGTACATGCTGATGACGTGATCGTCGAAGCCCGGCATGCGCCGTTGATGTTTGGCGACCAGCTTGGGCTCGAAGCTCGACAGGCGATCGCGCGGAATGTCCAGGTTGAGTTCGCCGCCCGGCGTCAGCACTTTTTTCGGACTGCTGCCGTTACGGTGGTTCTTGCTGTCTTCGCCTTCGTTGGCCAAATGATGGCTCAGCTCGGCCGTCAACATGCGCTCGGCCAGCATCTTCTTGAGCTGCCCGGCCAGGCCGGATTCGCCGAGGATCGATTCGGCATCCTTGTTCTCAACCTGGGCCAGCAACTGGTCGATCAGCTCAACCGGGAACGGGTACGCAGCTTTCTGTTTCTTGGGCTTTTTAGTGGTCATCACTTCGGTCATGGAACAGTCCTTTCGGGATTATTTCATGACCCCGTTCCACACAGAAAATCTGACAGGCTCCCGTATAGACGCTTGATTACACACCCTCACCATTGTCACAGATTTGTACGGCAGGGTATGTTAGTCCCCACGAGCCTCGGAGTGCGCGAGAAGAGCGCGGGAGTATTTCGAGAGGCCCGTACTTTCGTAGCCTTTGATATGCATCAATTCATACTGATGTCTATCGCCGAAATTTCCTGTCGAGCGACCTCACCGAGGTTTCATAAAGATGTCCGCTTGATAAGCACGTGGCTCGTAGGTAACTTCAACTTGTCCCCACTTGAAGCGCCATGTACGTTTCCTATTTCCTTTATTTTCAGGTGGCCTTCCGACCGCTTTTTCTACGAAACTCAATAAAAGACGATATTCGTCTTTCATCGCTTTCTCACTTACGTCATCCCACCCCTTAATAGGACTATCTAACCAGTGCAATCGTAGCCACTCAATCCCTTTGTGTCGCAAGCTGATGAAAATGCTGAACCTCATACCGTCCGTCTCAGACTCAGCATAGAAGTAAGGTCCGCCAGCGTCGGATCGTTTTTCGATTAAACCTTCGTTGGCGAGAACATCTAAATCTTCATAATTAGAAGTAGCGAGAATTTTTTTCGCGCCGAGACTGATCTGTCCTTCAGTGAAATTAATCATGGGCTTGTTAACTCCATAATTGGGCCTTTTTCCATATTCATACGATCTCTTGTGGCAACGTAATACTGTGTTCCGCCACCCGATCCATATTGGTCATTGGCTATCGCGTAAGCTTTTCCTACGCAAAGATCTTCTTTGAGTGTGAATGCCTGCACGCGCTGTCTTGGGCCATATTGAAACTGCTTAGAATTTTTCCCGGAGTGTCCCACTTGCGTCGCCTCATGGTAAGCATTAACTGATTTCTTTGATGCAGCAAGAGTAGAAGCGTCAGCAAAGAAGCCGCCTGGCTTTGTCCCGTAGGGGTATAGCGTATAGACAGTGGTTCCTTTAGGTAGGATAACATTGGACCAACGGTCCTTATTAGGATACGCATCGGAGCTTTGAAATCCAGCCGCACCGCGCGATGGATTTCTCGTACCTCCGCATGGCGTCCCGCTACACGCAGGACACGCAGCTTTCTTATTCTTGCTCCGCAAACCCAAAGGGTCTATCCAGCTCGTGGGATTAGGCGCGTACTGATAAGCATTCATCCCACCGAGCAGACCAATAGGATCTGTCGTTATGTAACGTGCGCAATCCGGGTCGTAGTAGCGATACCGGTTATAGTGCAGCCCCGTCTCTTCATCAAAGTACTGCCCCTGAAATCGTATCGGGTTCCGCATCCCGGCCTTGCGCGCCGCTTCGCTGATAGCCTCCTTCCCCTGCCCCCACGCTCTGTACTGCGCCGACCACGCAACCTTGCCCTCCCAATCCGTCAACTCCTGCGGTGTCCCCAAATGGTCGCATTGATAAAAGGCGATCTCATCCTTACCAAATGGCTCGGCTTCCTGCTCGAATTCCCCGTTCCATAGCGGATCCAGCGTGATGTCATACTTGCCATAGTTGCCCACCATGAGCGCCTTGACATCGGTGGTGGGCGCCAGTCGAAGTGTCCCGCTTCGACTGGCCTGCACCAGCGGCACGAAGCTGTCGCGCTCATACACGTAGTGCACCGTTCGTTCGCTAGCCACATAGCCCCGGTGCACGCTGCTTTCCAACGCCAGCGCGTCCCCGTCCCAGCCGTACATGGTCCGGGTCGTTTCTCGGGAGGCAGTGCCTTCTGTCGCCCGGCTGTGCTTGACAGTGCGCCGCCCCAGCGGATCGTAGGCAAAGGTGCTGACGCCATGCGAGGTCGTCGCGCGGGTCATCCGATTAAACGCATCCCATTCATACTCGGACCGCTTGCCGTGCTGTACGCGTTCCACGAGGTTGCCGCGTTCGTCGTAGCGGTAGCTGACGCCGGCATATTCCTTGAGGAGATTGTCCAGAAGCTTTGGCAGCGGCGCACGACGGGTAACGGGCTCCTGCTGCGTCCTATCATCAGCCGCCTGGATATTGCCGGCCGGGTCGAACGCGAAGGTTTCACGGCCCAAGACGCTGTTTGCCGCCAGCAGACGTCCGACCGGGTCGTAGCGGTATTCAATGCGGCCGCGCCGGCTGTCCTCCAGACTGGTCAGTTGGCCGGACAGGTCATAGTGGTAGCGCCGCAGAATCGCGGCTTGCATGCCGACCTGGATGTTGGGACGGTACTCGTCGGGGTAGAAATCCCGATCCTTCTGGCTGGCTTGCGTGATAGCGCCGAGCTGCTGTTCGATCAGGCGGCCGGCCGGGTCGTACTTCATCGTTTGCATCAGGCCGTTGGCCTGGGTGCGGCCGGTTTCCTGGTACAACGCGTCGCGCTCGAAGGAGACGAGGTCCTGCCCGTCGATCAACAGGCCGTGCACGTGGCCGGCGCCGTAAGTCAGCCATTCGACACGGTGGCCGTCGGGGCGGATGGTGCCAGTGCGCTGGTTGAGTTCGTCGTAGTGGTGGTGCCAGACCGCGGTGCGCTTATCGGGATGGAACGGGCCCTGGTAGTGCTGGTGCTCGCGCACCAGGTTGCCGGCGGCGTCGTAGAACCATTGCAGCCTGGCGTGTTCGTTCTGCGCTTCGGCCAGCTGACCGTTGGCGTTGTAGGCGAAGGTTTCGATTTGCTCCGGCTGGCCGGGAACTGCGGCACGGCGTTGCATGAGCCGGCCCATGGCGTCGAAATCTAGCCTCGTGGTCACGCCGGCTTCGGCGGTTTCGGCTAGCACGCCATTGGCTTCGTCGTAGCGGTACTCGGTGGACTTACCGTCGAAACCTTGTTCCTGCAGCAGGCGGCCAACCGGGTCATATTGAAAGCGGTAGACGCTGCCGTTTTCGTTTTCCAGCGCGGATAGACGGCCGAGCGCGTCCCACCGGTAGTGCAGACCATGTCCAAGAGCGTCGATGCGCTTCGCGATCAGTCCGGCCGCGGTGTAGCGGTAGGCGGTCGTACGTTGCAGTGCGTCGATGTGCGCCAGCAGCCGGCCTTCGGCGTCGTGGCGCAGGTGCTCTTCGCTGCCGTCGGGGTGGATGACGGCTTCGAGCTGACCCGGATGGTTGCCGCCCTCGCTGTGCGCTTGCGCCACCGTTTCCGCATTGAGCGGCGTGTAGCGGTAGCGGGTGACGTTGCCGGCGGCGTCGATGCTCTTGACCAGTCGTTTGCGGTCGTCGTATTCCCAGTGGCTGCTGTGCCCGGAACAGTCGGTGTAGCTGGCGAGCTGGCCGTCCGGGGTGTACGCGAGTTTCTTGACGCCGCCCTTGGCATCGGTCACTTCGACTGGCCGGCCGGCCTTGTCGTACGCGTATTCGGTCTTGTTGCCGCGCGGGTCTGTTTCCTCGACCAGATGGCCTTGCGCATTGTAGTCACGCATCCAGGTGCCACCTTCGCCGTCGCGGATGCCCGTGACGCGGTGTTGGCCGTCATACTCGAAGTGGACCTGGCTGCCGTCGGCGCGGGTGTGCGTGAGCAGGTTGCCGTGCGCATCGTAACGGTGATGCTCGCTGGTGCCGTCGGCGTGGACGTGACGGACGACGTTCTTGGCGTCGTCGCGGAAGAGCCATTCCTCGAGCTCGTCCGGATACACGATGCGGTAGGTGTAGCCGGCGATATCGTAGTAGTAGCGGGTCTCGTGGCCGAGCGCGTCCTTGACGTAGGTCAGGCGGATGTTCTTGTCCCATTCGAGCCGGGTGTCGTAGCTGCCGTCATCGGCCCATTCGCGGATCGCTTTCGCATGCGCGCCGCTGTCGATGCTGGTGTCGTAGGCGAGGTTCATGCCGCGCCCGGTGCGGTCGGTGTAGCGGGTGACGAGGTGGCGGTCGTACTGGTAGTGCCACGCGGCGGCGTTTTCGTCCTGAGCGCGGATCAGGTCGCCGTGGTCGTCGTAGTCGTAGGCGGCGAGCTGACGCACCAGCTTGCCGTCCTTGATTTCCCATAGCGCGCGGATGCAGCCGGTATCAAGGTCGATCTGGGTGCCGACTTGGGCGACGGTAGTCTCGCCCTGCTTGCTGATGATGTCGCTGAGCACCTCCTCGCCGGCATATGGGCCATTGGCAACGACGTGGTCGTAGCGCAGGCCGAGGGCGGCGCCGTCGCGGGCGTGCAGCGCGATCAGCCGGAAATGCGCCTTGCCTAGGTCGGCTGCCTTGGCGCGCACGGTGTCGGCCAGCTCGTAGGTTTCGCGCCAGGGACTGGCTTCGCCTTCCGGCAGTGGCTTGCCGAAGTCGAGCGTGAGCAGGGTGATGCTCATGCGGGTGAGCGTGATTTGTTCGACTGGGTCGTAGTGCCGCTGGCCGATGTCCAGCCACGGATAGCGATGGCTGCGGCCGTCCGCGGCGTGATAGAGCAGGCCGGCGGGCTTGCCTTGGCCGACGACGTCGATGCGCGTGCTGTACGGCGTGAGCCAGCGCGCACCGAGAATGCTGTGGTCATAGGCGGTCAGCTGGCTGCGGTAGGCGCGACTCCACTCGATGGGAAGCGGCGCATCCAGTACGAAGTCGGTGTGGGTGAAGGCTTCGGCACCGGTCGCGAAGCTGATGGAGTGCGCAGTGCCGCCTTTTGCGGGGCACAACTTGCAGGCATTGGCATCGCCGATGGCCGGGCTTTGCCGGCTGATGACACCCAGCTCGTGTCCGGGTTTGTTCTTTTTGTGGTCCGCGCCCTTGGCCGATGGGACCATCGCTGGATAGCGCTTCTTGTGCTTGATGACCGCGTCGCGCATCCGCATCAATATCCACCGAATGCTCATCTGCGCCTGTTCGTCGGCCAGGGCGGCGAGCTTGCCGCGAAACGCCGGCTTGAAGTCGGTGAGGTGCTTGACAATGCCTGTCACGCCCGCAACCGCGCTCTGCGGCAGCTGGCTGGCTGCCGCAGCGACAACGTAGTTCGCGGTCATCTTGTACTGCCGGCCAAGGGCGCCAAGCATGCGGCGCCAGGCGGTTTTCACCCTGGGGTCATGCAGTTTATCCTCCACCTCCGCCGGGGATGACACGTCGAAAAGCGGTTCCTTGCCGATGCAGCGATTGAGGATCTTGATCAGATCGTCGGCAATGCCGTCGGCGACGTGGGCGCAATCGTCCAGGATGCCCGCCAGCTTGCCTATCGCACCGTCGATAAAGGTCTCGATTTCGCCGGCCAGCGTGGCGTTGAGGTGCGCGATCAGTACTTCGATCAGCGCGGTGCCGAGATCCTTGACGCCCAGCGCCAGCTTTTGCCGGACCAGGTGCAATGCCGGCCGCAGGCTCATGCGCGCCGCGCTCATTCCTAGCGGCACCGGCACCACGCCGATCAGGTTGATGCCCAGGCTGACCCATTCCAGGAACTCGATTTCCTTCTTGGCGATGGTCTTTTGGACGACTCCCACCACGTCCATGACGGCGTCGATCAACGCCATGATGTTGCCGATCACCGGCAGACTGCCGGCCACCGTGCTCAGGCGCTCCAGCGTGACGTAGTCATGGCTGATCTTGCGCAGCCATTTGTCGAAGGCGGCAGCGGCGGCGCCGATGTCTTGCTGGTCTATCGTGTTGAGCGGAGCGACTGCGACTTCCGGCACGCGTTCGGCCGGCTTGGACGGGGCTTGCGTGGGTGCGGTCATGGACGTTTTTTTATCCGATGGATTTTTTCAGAACGGGGTCTGGACTTCAGTACCGATGCGCGGCAGCGATGTGGACAAACCCAGATGCGAGGCGGCGGCAGGCTCGCCGTCACCTGACGCGCCGTAGGTATTGGGAGTCATCTGGCCAATCGGTGCCAGCAGTGCTTGCGCACCGCCTTTTTGCAGCGACTGCACCGCCCTTGCCGCTTGCTGCGCGGCGTGCGCAATCGCACCGAACTTGCTGGCTGTGCCGTTGAGGCTGCCCGCCGCAGCGTTGGCGCCACCGAGCAGTGCGGCGTTCTGCGCCCTGGGCACCGGAGCAAGCCGGTCACCCGTTGCGCCAGCATCGGCGCCCGCATCGGACTGCGCCACGGTTGGCCATGCGGTTTCCTGACCGAAGTAGCTGTCTTCATCCCACGGGTCGCGCGGGTCCTTGCCGTAGGTCACAGTGGCCATTCCCATCGGCAGGCCAGCCACGCTGGCAAAGCCGTTGCCGTCGAATGTCCCCCGGTGGACGCCACCTTCGGCGTCGACGACGGTGTAGTCGCCTTGCCGGATGCCTTGGCGCCTAGCGCCTTCAAGGTTCACGTACTGGTGATACAGGTCGAGCTGCCCCGGCGGCAGCTGCACGGTCTGCGGCAGGCTTGGCGTGCCTTCGCTCTTACCGTTGACGAAGCTATGTTGCGCCGCGTGTTGGCAGCAGGTGCCGCTGGTGCCATGGACGATCCCCGATGCGTTCCAGCGACTGAAGCTGGTGCCGCCGTTGATCACCACTTCTTCCTTTGCCGTGATCGTGATCCGGTTGGCGGTATGGGTGATGTTGAGCTTGGCCAGGATGTTGACGCTGTCCTTCAAGGCGGTGATGTCGATGTCGGCGCTGGCCGCCACCAGCTTCATGCCGGCCTTGTAGGCGAACATGCGCACCGCTTCTTTTACGCTGACGAGCAGGCTCTTGCCCGCGCTCAGGCTGGTATGGCCGCCGCTGGTCAAGGCGGTGTGTTCCACGCTCATCAGGTGGGTAGAACCCTGCGTGCTCGTTTCGATGCCGGCGGGGCTGGCCAGGGTCAGGTGAGGAGCCTGGAATTCGGGGAATTCGCCTTGCGCAGGTTGGCCGCCGTGGCCTTTGATGGCGTCGACCTGCGCAAGCAGCGCGGCAGTGACCTGGTCCTGGTCGCCCGGCTGGTGCGCCCGCGCCTGTTGTGCGGCCTGCGATAGGCTGTCGTGCAATTCATGGCCCTGCGCCATGCGCGCCGACGTTTCCGCCATGTCGGTGATGTGGGCTCGCGCGTTCGGCCGTCCTTCGGTGCTGAGCAGCAGGCCTTGCTGCGCGCGCACCGCGCCCTGACCGTCGGTACGCAGCTCGAAGCCCTGGCCGCGCGCGTCCTTGCGTCCGGCATTGTCTTCGATGCGCTTGATATAGCCGAGGCTGAGCTGGCTGGCGAGATGGTCGCTCTTGAGCTGTGCCTGGATCTGCCCTTGTGTGTCATCCAGCACCAGGTGATTGCTGCGTCCGCCCGGCGTATTGCCGCCTTTGGCGGTCAGCTCGCGGCTTCTGAGTCCCGTCAGCGCCCGCTGTTCGGGCAGCTTCCACGGCGGCATATAGCTCTGGTTGTACACCGAGCCGGTCACGATCGGATGATCGGGATTGCCGTCGAGCCATTGCACGATCACTTCCGAGCCGACCCGCGGATGGCTGGCCAAGCCCTTCTCGCCGCCGGCCCAGTTGCTGCTTACCCGTACCCAGCAGCTGCCGCTTTCGTCCCGGTCCCAGTGAAACTTGACCTGGATGCGCCCGTACTTGTCGACGTTCAGGCTGCCCAGGCCTTCCGAGCCCACCACGATGGCGGTTTGCAGGGCCAACAGTCTGGTATCCGTGCTGTTGAAGCCGCGTCCCGGCCGCCACGGCAAGGCCTTGGCTTGGCAGACCAGACGGTTCTTGTACTCGGCGAGCGCATCCTTGCCCTGCAGGTAATTATTGCTGGCTTCGTGATGCACTTCCAGGATCAGGAATTCGCTGTCTTCGCTTTCACTGAAATGGTCGAGCAGCCTGAACCACCTGCCCGCGGCGACGCACCGATTGTTGCCCTGCGCTTCGTACAATTTAGCGCGCGCTTCGATTTCTTCCATGCGCAATTGCGAAAGACGGTAGGCGCTGGACTGGTCCTTGAATCCGTAGTGACCCTCATAGCTGTGCACTTCCAGCTGCGGAATCTCGCCTTGTTGGTTGATGGTGACGGTATCCGCATGGATCGGACGCGGATTCTTGAAGTCAAAGCCGCTCACCGCCGCTTGTCCGGAGGTCCACTGGCGCTGTGGGCTCCACTCGCCGATTGCGTCCTCTTCGACCGCGCCGCCGGCACGGTGGAAGCGGATATCGGGCGACGGCCCGTCGATCGGCGCCGCACCGCGGGTGTCGTCGCAGACCCTGAGCGTATGGCCTTCACTGTTGTGCTCGAACCAATAGCTGTAGCCCGCCGCTTCCCAGCGCCGGCACAGGTAGTTGTGATCGGTTTCGTCCCATTGCGTGGACATCGTCAGCTGCGGTTGTTCGCCGGCGACTTCCCATTCCCACACAGGCAGGCCGCCGTAGCCGGCGAAGATCGTTTCCGCTTGCTCGCGCAGGCTGCGCGCATGGAACAAGCGGTTGTTCCGACGCAGGCGCGCGTACGCCAGCCATGGTTTCAAGACGGCCTCATAGAACGCTACGCCGCCATCCGTTTTGACCAGCTTGAACGACGTGACATAACCGGTGAAGGGACGGAGGCTGCCGTCAGCCAGTACCAGCGAGATGCACAGCAGCTTGCCGTGCATCGTTTCGAGTTCTATCCTGGCGTCGTCACTCAGAAGTTCCACCTTGAATTCGAAGTCGCGCGACAGGTATTCCGTGCCTGCGAACCGGTTCACCATCAGCCTGGCTTGCGGGCCGTCGTTCCTCGGGAATGACAAGCGCAACAGGCGGGTGCTTTGGTGGGCTTCCAGCAGTGCTTGCAGGTCAGTCATCGTTTTGCTCGTTGGGCTTTGTTGAATTCAAGATGCTCGAAGCTCTTGACTGTAGTTATTAAATTCCGACCAGCCAGTGACTAAACACAAGTCCTTGCGACGTTGCGCCGCGCAGAAATACACCCATCGGCAAACCCTTCACGCTAATTCGATGTCGTAACACACATCGCTGCGGTCCCGGTCCTGTGGCCCATCGACCAGATAAGCATTCCACCCGAGACGGCCCGCGTGATCGTCACCGAGCGTAACGCTGCACACGTCAGCGGCCCGCAGCACCAGCTCGATCTCGTACTCAAGCGCGAGACCGGTGAACAGCGCAAGCATGGTGCGCAGCGCACGTGCCGCCGTGCCATCCGGTAAGAAGGAAGCGAAGCCGACGGTATCGAGCGGACCGACGATCAAGCGCAGGCGCAAGTCGCGTTGCCAGACGCGCGCGCCGCTGATCGCCGTCGTGCCGAGGGTCGCGTTGGGATGGCCGAGCTTGCTCTGCTGGGGGGCTGGGATCGCATACCAAGCACCAATAAATTGTTCGGCGTGTACAGGCCGGCCGAAATATTCGGACAGGACGCGCGCGATCTGCACCGCGGACACCGGCCGGTGCCGGATCGAGGCGGCGAAATAGCCGATCGTCGCTGCCGGTACGCCACCGATCTCGTGCGCGTGCTTGCGTGTGCGCGGGCCTCGGTTGCCGAAACCCGCCAAGTCAAGCAGCAACGGCAGAAAGTCATCCTCGTCCCGGTTCTCACAGCGCAATGCGAGCCGGTATTTTTTCCAGGCGCCATAAAACAGGGCGAGCGAGCGGTTCGACAACGCGTCGAGGAAGGCACGCGGTCCATTGTCTTTGTGATGCAACTCATGTTCCGCAATGCGCTCGGTGTAATGTGCCGGCAGCACGCCGTTACCGCTCAGCAGGCCCATGAAAGCGGGCCTGACGCGGATGTATTGCAGCGTCGAATGTTGCACTGCCGTGGCCAACGCAGGCGCGTCGTGCGCCAACTCGCGCGGTTCGGTGGCGATCGCCTCCAGTTGGCTCGCGGGGAAACCCAGCGAGGTCGAATTCTCGAAGCGCAGGAAACAATTGACCACGTCCGCCTGCTCGACGCCGCGGCGCCGCAGCCAGCGTTCGAGAATGCGCACCGCCTGGAAGTAATCGAAGCGATAAGGCTCCTCGAACAGGCGCTTGATTACAGGAGGTTCAATTCGCCGCTTCTCGGTAGGCATGTGAATAAGGCTTCCCCGCTTTTGTTGGAGACGATCACCAACTGGGTAAAACTGTTGGCGTGCACGTACAGCGCAAGAAAGCGTTCGATGAGTTGGCCGAATGCATGGATACCGCTGCCGACGAAGGCGTCCTCGTCGACCGCCAGCCGAACTTCGACACCCCGCACCAGGCACGGAAACGGATTGCCGGGCAACCAGGCGGTGATTGCTCGCTGGCTGAGCCCGGCGATACCGCCGATCTGGCGTTGCGAGGACGGCGAACGCGGCAAGTCGTACAGCGCCAGCGTTTCGCGCAAGGCGTCGGCGCCGCCGGCGCTCAGCGACAAGTGATTCAGCGCCAGCAGAGAGATCAGGCGCCATCGGACGTTATAGCCGCGCTCGAAGTGGTAAGCCGTCGTCGGCTTGCGCAAAAAGCTGATCGAACACAAGTTTGAACCGCCTTCGAGGAACAAATCGCCGCCGCGCTGGCCATATGGAAGCAGGGACGGCAAGTCCCGATTGGTGCAAGTCAGTTCGACGTTCAGCGTGCTGGTCTCGACCTCGGCTGGATCGAAGTCGATGTCGACGATGGTGATCTGTGTCTCGAAGCCGGGGCTTTTGTCGGCGAGTGTGTCGTCGTGCCGCAATGCCCAGTAATGACCGTTGTGTTCCGGCTCCTGCGCGTGCTTGAGCGAATAAAAGGGGCGGAATTCGACGATCGATTCGCCTTGCGGCGTCTGGCGTACGAGGTTGACGGATTCGATCGCATAGACCTTGTAGGCGAAGGCGCGGCGCGCATCGGCCAGCACGGGGTAGCTGGCGTTGGCGTGCGTCAGACGAATCGGCTCGCCACGCTGGCGGAACAGATTCACGACCGGCGTACAGCCGAGCACGACATTGTTGGTGCTGAGCGTGCCCAGCATGCGTGCCAGGTTCGAGTCCGAGCGGATGCCGGACAATACGAGATGCAGGGTGAGCGTACGCGTGTCAGGCGGCAGGACAGCGGTCAGCGTGCCAAGATCGATGTCGAAAAAATTGAACTTCTCGGGAAAGCAAAAGTATTCGGTCAACAAACGATAGGCGGTGTGCGAGCGCGCCGGAAAATCGATCAGCGCCTCGTTGTCGTCGAAGCCGGCCGGGCTGAGCGGGATGGTGTCGAGCTTTACCCAGCGTCCATCGCGCTCGCCCTCGACGTAGGCATCGATGCATCGCATGAACAGCGTATCGCGCAACGCCGCACAGAATGAAGGCTCGCCATCGATGAAGACGCGCAGCTTCGGTAGCGAAAAACTGTGTAGTGCGAGCTGTCCCGCGGTCGAGTTGATCGTGATGTCGACCCCGGCACCGGCGCCGGCAGGCAGGCGCACGGCATCCGGCGCCTGGACGATGGCCTCGAAGCGGGCGTGCGAAATCGCCACCTGCGCGATCGTGACCGGGTAGACGGTTCGAAAGCTGCAGGGCGCGCCACGGATCGCCCGTGTGTTGAGCTTGGTGCCGCGTGCGATGACGCAGGACGTGGGCTGCTGCTCGGTGCCGCCGATGTCCATGCGCGCGATCGAGCACGAGGGAAAGGGGCGGACGTAGTGTGGATACAGGACTTCGAACAGCGCTTCCGTGAATTCCGGGTAATCGTCGTCGAGGCGCTTGGCGATGCGTGCATTGAGCAGGGCGAACGACTCGATCATGCGTTCGATGTGCGGATCCTCGCATACTTCGCCACTGATCAAGAGTCGGCCGGCGATTTTCGGATAACGCTCGGCGAAATCGCGCAGGTGACGCCGAAGATAGCCCAGTTCCTGCTCGTAGTAAGGAAGTAATTGTTCCAAGCTCAGGTTCCCACACGCGTCGACGTCGAAACGGCCCGGCCCGTCTTGCTGATGCTGTAGTGCAGGGACGATGGCTGCAATACCGCATCGAAGTTCACGGCTTCGTGTGAGGTGCTGGCGACGAGCGTTGCGGTGATTGAAAAGTTCAGACGGTTGACGATCTCGTCGTCTGCGTCGAGCGAGGCTTTGGCATTGCGCAAACGTGGTTCATGGAGCTCGATTGCTTTTTCCAGGCAGGCGCAAATGTAGGCGCGGTCGGCGGGGCTGGACAGCGAGCGGGCAGCGAAATCGTTGAGACCGTAACTGACCACCGAGCGGCTGCATTCCGGATAGGCTTTCAACAGATCGTCGGGCAGCGCCGAACGAGTATTCAGCAACGCCTCGAGGTCGCGCGCGACCATATCCTTGAGCTCTTCGAGCGAGAGGCGCGAGAGCGCGGCATCGCCCGTTGCGCCGCGTACCGGCACACCGAGCAGGCGATCAAACAGTCCAGGCGTGAAACCCCGCATCGTCCCCTCCCCGCGCCGGTGGCAAACATTCCAAAGCGAAATATTTGCATAGACCGCGCCGAAAAAACAGCGAAGTATTAGCAGGCAAGCGCACCTGTTGAGCGACCGCAATCCTGCACGTTGTTGGGGTATAAACGCATGTCGGAAGGACTAATGTTTGCTGCTGGCGCTGAAGACCTTAAGACATGATTCGGAGAGGAGAGCGGCATGAGCGGAAAGATATTGTGGGGCGAAGGCCTGCTATTGCGTCCGCAACATTTCCAGCGCCAGGACCAGTATCACGAACACCGCTTGCACAAGACGATCCACACGCTGCAACCCTATGCCTGGGGTGTGGAAAAGCTGGACGTCGACCGCGATGCGCTGGCCAGCAATGTGCTGCGCATCCTCGCATTGTCGCTGCGTTTCCAGGATGGAGAATGGGTCGACGCGCCCGCCAGCGATGAGCTGCCGGCCAGCATCGACCTGAGCCAACTGCCGCAGGGACAACAGCAGGTGACGTATTACGCCGCGCTACCCGCGCTGAAACCCTTCGGCGGCAATGTCGGCCAGGCAGGCACTGCGACGCGCTTCGTACAAGCCAACCACGATACGCCAGACCTCTACACCAAGGCCGCGAATGTGCAGATGGCTTGCCTGACCACGGCGGTACGCCTGATCTCCGAATTCGAACCGCGCGATGCCTACTTGACCTTTCCCTTGCTGCGCCTGCGCCGCACCGGGGCCGCGGGTTTCGAATTGGACGGCAGCTTCGTGCCGCCCAGCCTGTCCGTGGGGACGACGTCGGCCCTTGCCCTGCAACTCCGCCGCTTGCTGGATGCCTTGCAGGCCAAGGTCGGCGCCTTGATCGGGCACCAGCGCGAGCCGAGCCGCAACGTGATCGAATTCCGTACCGGCGACATGTCGTCGTTCTGGCTGTTGCACACGGCCAGCAGCGCCTGCGCCACGCTCAACCATTACGCACAGCATCCGGGCGCGCATCCCGAGCGCTTGTACGAGCAATTGCTCGGGGTGGCCGGCAGCCTGATGACGTTTTCCAAAAGCTGGACCCTGGCTGATTTGCCGCTCTATCAGCATGCCGATCCTGGTCCCGGTTTTGTCAAATTGCACGGCATCATTCGCGACCTGCTGGATACCGTGATCTCTTCCAAATACTTCGCCATCGCGCTCAGTGAAACGCGGCCGTCCTATTATCACGGCATGCTCGACTCCGGCAAGATCGACGACAAGACCACCTTATATATCGCGGTCTCGGCCGACCTTCCCGCACTCGAACTGGTCGATGCGGTACCGCTGCGTTTTAAAATCGGCGCCCCGGACGACGTCGAGAAATGCGTGCTGGCCGCCCTGCCTGGCGTGCGCCTGCAATACACGCCGCAATTGCCGGCCGCGGTGCCGGTGCGGCCCGACACCTGGTACTTCATGCTGGAAGGGAAGGGGCAGATGTACGAACGCATGCTGCAGGCGCAATCCGTTTCGATTTATGTCCCGTCCGGGATCAAGGAACTCAAGCTGGAATTGATCGCCGTCGTGTCATGATTGAGATAGTCAATTCACGCGCGCCAGGTTTGCTGGCCGGTCCGTTGCGCGCGCGTTTGTGAAGCCGGCAAGCGCGACACAACGTCGCGCCAGGATCGCGGTGGGATCGAGAAGGACAACCGTTCTCCCTGCAACGTCGAACGCCGCGTGTTCCGGCAGCACCAACGGAAGTTCGGTGCACCCGAGGATCACGACGCTGGCGCCGCGCCGCACGAGATGCTCCAGCGCCATCAAGAGCGACTGTTTGCAGCGGCCTTCCGTGTAGCCTGCCTTGACGCCCTGGCTGCCGTAAATCGCATCCATGACCTCTGCCTGGTGCGCGTCGTCCGGCACGATGACGTTGAACGGACTGCCGCGCGCCGCGTCGTGGTAGACCCGGCTGGCGATGGTCCCGGACGTCGCCAGCAAGCCGACGGTGTCATGTCCCTGGCAATACGTGGCGATGTGCCGCACGGTCTCCGTCAGCATGTTGACGATGGGTGTCGCCAGATTGGGCTGGATCCGTTCGACGTAGGCATGCGCCGTATTGCACGGCATCGCCACGGCGCTGGCGCCGTTGGCTTCCAGCCGCTTGCACGCCGAATACAGCGCAAGCGTCGGGTCCGTGCCGTTGGCGACCAGGTTGGCCGTGCGGTCCGGTATCTGCGGATTGTGGTCGACGATGAGCCGGATATGGTCCTGGTCACGTTCCGCCGCGGTATGTCGAACGATCTTCTGCATGAAATCGACCGTTGCCGCCGGGCCGATGCCGCCGACGATGCCGAGCTTGAACGTGCGGGCATGGTGCGGTGCCGGATGGGTCAACGCAAAGTCGACATACACCTGGTGGGTGTCCACGATGGGCAGCCCGCGCTGTGCCAACAGGTGGGCGACCGCCGCGACTTCGCTCGTCCCCGGGACGATGACCTCGGCGCCTTGCCGCAACAGTTCTTCGCAGGCGCGCTGCAGTTTGTCGATGGCGCCATGCGTATGTCCTGCCATCAGGCCTCGTTCGCCGTAGACCGCGGACGCAACGACCTGTTCGTGCGTGTCGTGCGACACGTACGCCAGGGTCTGGCCAGGGAAATAGCGCTCGAACAGGCGATGTTCGCGGACATAGCGGGTGCACAGGATGCCGAGATGACGGGGACGTCCGATCTCGTCGATATGGCGTGCCAGCGCGTCCATCACGTTCACGATCGGCACTTCCACCTCGGCTTGAAGTGCGTCGATGCAGGTATGGCTCATGAAGCAGGGCAGCAGCACGCCATCGGCGCGGGCCAGCGCGCCCAGCGTGTCGTAGAGATAGAGTTCGCGCCCGCCCAGGTCGGCGGGCTCGGTGTGGTGGCCGTCAGGCCGCTGGTAGCCGTGTTGTTCCAGCGTCAGGCGATAGCGATCGGTCTCGCCGCGCATTGACAGGGCCTTGACCAGTTTGCTGTAGAGATCAGCACCGGCAAGGCGGCCGAGCCCACCGACGACGGCCAGGTGGCGTGAATGAAAATCAGGTGTCATGCCACGACGATACCGAACTGCCCGGCGACGATTATGCAATTCGGCGATGGCCCTATGCCTGCCACGCATACTTGCGTACCTACACGAGCCTATAATTCCATGAACCCCGGGGGATCCATGGATATCAAATGGCTGGAAGACTTTCTGAGCCTCGTACAAACGCGCAATTTTTCCAGATCGGCGCAGGACCGTCACGTCACGCAGTCAGCCTTGAGCCGGCGCATTCAAGCGCTGGAGGCCTGGGTCGGCGCCGACCTGGTCGACCGCAGCACGTATCCACTCGCCCTGACACCCGCCGGCAAACTCTTCAGCGCTTCGGCAACGGAAGCCATGCGACTGCTGAACGACACGCGCGCGATGTTGCGCGTGAAGGAGACCGGTGACGACGTGTTGCGCGTCTCGGCAGGCCATGCGCTTTCCCTGAATTTTTTCCCGAACTGGTTGAATTCCATACAGGCCTGGTACGGACCGTTGCGCGCTCGCATCCTGCCCGCGAACGTTCACGATGCCGTGCTTGCCCTGGTCGAGGGCAACTGCGACCTGCTGTTGTGTTATCACCATGCGGAGCTGCCGGTCGAGCTCGATCCGAAACGCTTCGAGTATCGGGTCGTGGGCGTCGAGACCCTCATGCCCGTGTCGATCGCAAACCGGGCGGGCTCCGCCGCATTTGCCCTGCCGGGCAGTAAAACGGCACCTCTGCCCTACCTTGCCTTTACCGCAACGTCGTACTTCGGCCGGGCGGTGCGCAATATCCAGTCCCGTGTCGACCAGCCGGCCTGCCTGCAGACTTGCCAGGAAAGCGATCTGGCGGAGTTATTGAAAACGATGGCGCTTGCCGGCCAGGGACTCGCATGGCTCCCCGACAGCTGCATCGCGGCCGAACTGGCGGAAGGCAGGCTCGTACGCGCGGGCGGCGACTTGTGGACGATGCGCCTCGAGATACGCCTGTTCCGCGCCATCGACCATCGCAAGCCCGTGCTGGACAAATTGTGGGACAACCTCGGGCGATGAAGCGCATCGTCCCCCTGTTGTTGTTGCTGGCCTCCTGCGGACAGCCGCCCGTGCCGCCGGCGCCCGGTCCCGCAACCGAATTCGCTTCCCGCCTCGCTTCCTATCGCGCGGTCGCGGCGTCGGGCGCGGCCGTCTACGCGGTCGACCCGGGCGCCTCGCTCATCACCGTCACGGTGCGCCGCGCGGGGCTGGTGGCGCGGCTCGGGCATGAGCACGTGGTGGCGAGCCACACGCTGGCGGGCTATGCCGCGCCCGGCCTGGGGCGCGCCGACCTGGCGTTCCGTCTCGACGAGCTGACCGTCGACGAGCCGCACCTGTTGCGTGACGCGGGCATCGCGACGCAACCGTCGCCGGAGGCAGTGGCGGGCACGCGCAGCAACATGCTCGGCCCTGTGCTCGACGCGCAGCGTTATCCGGTGGTGAACCTGCACGTGGAACGGCCGGGCGACGGCGGGCTGCACGTCGCCGTCACGCTGCACGGCGTCACGCGCCGCCTGGATCTGCCGGCCGCGGTGCAGGTCGACGCGGCAACGATCGTTGCGGACGGTACGGCACGTTTGAAGCAGACGGATTTCGGCATCACGCCGTTCTCGGTCGGCGCAGGGCTGCTGGCGGTGGGGGATGAGTTGGAGGTGCGCTACCGCATCGTCGCGCGGCGCTGAGAGCCGCCCGGCCATCCGTAGCGGCATTGCAGAGAAAAAGCGTTCAGTGCTTGCCCGACAATTTAGCTGTCGCTTCGTTGTAGTGGGCTTCCATCTCGACCAGCATGCTGCGGGCCTGGACAAGCTGGGTTTGCAGGCGCGTGCGCTCCAGCTCTCGTTGCATATCGGAGAGTTCGGCGATCTCTTGCGGTGCCCAGGTCCATTCTCCGGCTTTACCAGTCGCCTTGCTGCGCGTACACACGCGTCCGTTCAAGACGGCACCCTCCGAAAATTTCTGGTCCTGATAAAAGCAATAGCCACTCCCGTCATGCGCCCAGACATTGCTCGAGGGGACGGCGAAACTGGCCGCCAATGCGGCGGCCATGATGAGCATCGATTTCATTGCATCCTTTAAAAAAAACGGCCCCGGAGTCCGGGGCCGCGTGTGGCATTAGAACGTGTAGGTCATCTGCATGCGATAGCTGCGGCCCGGATCGAACCAGGAGCTGCCCATGTTGCCGGGCGCCTGCTGGGTCGTCTGACGCGTCACGGTACGCGTCAGGTTCGAGGCGTTGAGGCTGCCCGAGAAGTGGTCGCTGAAGCGGAAAGTGACACCCGCATCCCACTGGCCCACGGCTTCCTGCCAGATCGGCGGCGCAAAGCCCACGTCAGCCGGCTCGACCTTGACGTCCGGCTTTGCCGGATCCGGGGCGTACAAGCGTGCCGGATCGGAGCTGGTGCCGTTGGTGCTGTTGCCGGCATAGATACCCGTCGCCAGCAGCGTGCGGTCACGCCAGCTGTAAGCCAGGCGCATCGACACCGGACCCTGGTCGTACATGAACGCCAGGTTGAATGCGCGCTTCGACATGTACGGCACCGGCAGATCCTTGTACGGCATGCCGTTGGTGTCGCAACCGAACAGCAGCAAGGTACCCGTCAGTTTGCCGGACGGGCAGTAATCGCCTTTGAACGGGTGATACAGTTTCTGCTTGCCGTCGATGTAGGTGAAGTTCGACGACACGCCGAATCCCTTCACCCAGGCAGGCAGGTCGGTCAGGCCAGGCAGGTGATCGAGGTACGTCATCCCGGCGAGTTCGACGCCTTTGACGTTGGCCTCGGCCACGTTGGCCGGTCCGGTGATGTCGAACTCCATCGGATTGCCGGCAAGATCCTTATACGTCCGCGTATAAGTTTCTTTCATGATGATGTCCTTGACCTTCTTGTAGAACACCGCGCCGGTCAGCGATTGACCAGGGTTCGGATACCATTCCAGCGACACGTCGAAGTTGTTCGACTTGAGCGGCTTCAGCTTCACGTTGCCGTCGTTTTCGCCGGTGTAGGTGATCGTCTTGATCTGCTTCGGATCGTTGGGGTCGTTCACCACGTTCTGATGCAGGTTGATGTACTCCTGCATCTGATCGAAGCCAGGACGGGAAATGCCGCGGGACACCGCAAAGCGCGCCTGCAGCTTGTCCGTCAGGCTCATCTTGAGGTTCAGGCTGGGGATCACGTCGATATGGCTGGCCTTCAGATCGAGCGGGTCGTTGACCTCGCCAAAGCGCGGAATGGCCGGATTGGTGGTCACGCTATAACTTGGCTTGAATACCGTGTAGCCATGGGCCGTCGTGCTGGTCCGGACCACGCGTACGCCCACGTTGCCGTCCACCGGATACTTCCAGTCGTCGAAGCCGAAGCGTAAGGTGCCGTGCAGGGCCTGGGTTCCTTCGCTGTGCCGGCTGACGTGCTGCGGGTCGTTGTCGTAGTGATCCGGCGTCCAGTCATTGCCGATCGTCGAGCAATCGTTGCTCGTGCCCTTGATCGCATTGGCATCGATGCAGTTATATTTCAGCGCGGTCAACAGATTCCGGTATGCGTTCGGCTTGTCGTGGACCAGCGCGTCAGTGGGCGCGATGAACGTCGGCGGCGCCACCATCCTGCCGTTGAAGAAGTCGGGGAACGCGTAGGGTTCGACGGTGCCCAGGGCCGCGTACCGCGGATCGCTCATATAGCCGTAGTTACTGCGCTGCCAGCCCAGATCGGAGACCTGCGGCAACTGCCCCGCCACTTTGGTGGGCTGCACGCCCCACCCTTCGGAGTAGGATTTCCAACCCGTGCCGGCATTCTTGTCTTTACGCGTAGAACGTTCCGTGATGCGTACGCCAAAACGGAAATCGCGCAGCACCGGATGATCGAACGTGTATTTGCCGTCCAGTTTCCATGCGTACAGATCTGCCTTGGCCTTGTTGATATCAGGCTGAGAAATATTCCAGAAGTAGTTGCGCGGATCGGCCAGGAAAGCACGGGCCTTGTCGTCGAACGTGAACGACGGCCGCGAGCCGGTCTCGTCCACAGTCATGCTCGGCACGAAGGTGCCGAGGTTGATCATGCCGTAATCGCCGGAGTTGGTGGAATGAACCCATTGCAGATCGTTCTGGAACGTCCAGCTCTCGCTGACGCGCCACTTGAAGTTCCAGGCCAGCTCGCGCGTGCGGCCATGGATTTCGCTGTAGTTCCGCGTGATGTTCGTGCCGATGCCGCCGTCCACGAACTCGTTCGCGCCCTGGCCGCCGATCGGGTGGCTCATCGTGCCCGATTGGAAAACGCCGTTGCTGTCGAACTTGGCGTTGTTAAGCTGGAGCGTGTAGGGGCTTTCGGAATCGCCGTAATTGGAGCCGGCGGTGATGCCGATCTGGGCTTGCGAGTTGATTTGATGGAACGAGGAATCGAAGTACGTCAGCGACGATTCCATGGTGCTGTTTTTCCACTGCAACGCACCGTAGATGCCCGTACGCTTGTCGTCACCCGTGGTCGTGCCGTAGTTGACGCCCGCTGGGATCCACGCCGTCTTGCCAGCGATGAGATCGCTCCGTGGGTAATAGACGGTTTGGCCGATCTGGTCGAAGCGGTTCTTGTTTCTGTTGACAGACAAATCGATCAACGCGCCGAATTCGCCCATGGACGTTTTCCAGCGATTGGAATACAAGCCGGAGAAGCCCGGCGATTTGGTCTTGCCCAGTTCGGCATAATTGCCCGTGGCGGTCAGTGCGCCATACTGGCCCTTGGAATCGAACGGCAGGCGCGTGCGCAGGTCGACCTGGCCGCTGATACCGCCTTCGACCAGCTCGGCCGACGGGTTCTTGTACACGTCGACGCCCGCCATCAGCTCCGGCGGCACGTCGCCCCAGCTCAGTTCACGGCCAGGCCAGCCGGCCGAGAAGCTTTCACGTCCGTTCAGCGTGGAGGAACCCCAGGACAGGCCGCGCACCTGGATGCCCGAGCCTTCGACGTTGAATTCCAGGCCGGTCGCGGCCAGGCTTGCGCCCTGGCGCGAGCGGTTACGGTCCATCGTAACGCCCACGACACGTTGCAGCACTTCGGTGATCGACTTGTCCGGCAGCTTGCCGGCTTCGTCCGCCACGACCGAGTCAACGATCAGGTCGGAATTTCGCTTGATGGCAGCCGCCGTCTCCAATTGCCGGCGCTGGCCGGTCACCACGACGGTGGTCGTGCCGTCCTTCGCGACCTGGTCCGACGTCGTCGTATCCGTCTGCGCATGTGCATTGCCGCACAACAGCGCGAACTGCGCCGCCGCCAACGCCAGCGCGTTCATTTTGATCGTTTTCCTCACGATCTTCGTCTCTACTCTTGTCATTATCGATGTCCTCTTGTGTATGCCTTGGTTGCCACCGCGCCGGGCGGTGGCATTACGTCGTCATTGGAAGGTGATGGGGCCGGTGAGCGTGCCTTGGGTCGTGTAGGTCGCGGTCGTCCCCGCATCCGGCACGGTGGAGTTCACGGTGGATGCGCCGAAATGGATCTTGGAGATCGGGTAGTCCTGCAACTCGTTCCACATGTCAAGTCCCGTCAAACCGCACGATTCGCTGATCGTGAAGTCGTTCTTCAGATTGAGGCTGTAAGCCGTGGACGCCGCGGCGGTCGGCGTGAACGGTGCCTGCAACGTCACGTTGCAGTCCTTGAATTTAGGATTGCCCTTATCATCAACGCCGTCCGGCAGCGTCACGTGGTGGCCGAGGATCAGTTGGGCGAACATCTTGTGGTCGCTCGTGGCGAACCACCCCGGGTTTTGCGCCAGATTGAACTTCATCGCTGCCTGGGCGTCGATACGGACGCCTGCCGGCGTGTCGGCACCCACGGCCAACGCGCTCAGTCCGCCAGCCAATATGTCCAGGTTCCAATAACCACCGAACGAGCCGCCGGTGTTCGGTTGTTTCCGAGTCAGGATGAAACCGAACGTCAGGCTGCTGCCGTCGGCGGCAGCCGTCGCCGCACAATGGCCCGTTGAGCCCGTCCCACCATCCGAGCCTTCGCACCACCAGCCGGCGTCGGCGGAACCTGCGCTGTTGGCGATGACGGCGCCGCCTTCGGTGGTAGTCGACGCGTCTTTGTAGCCGCTCAGGAACGTCAGTGCGGGCGACGTTGCATTGCCGATCGGAATGTTCTTGACGACCGTGGTTGTCGCGTAAATGTCGTCGCCTGCCTGCGTGGCAGTAACGGCGCAAATGCCGTCGGCAACCTTGGTCATCGTGGTGCCGCTCACCGTGCACACGGTCGGCGTCGTCGTGCTGAACGTCATCGGATGATTCGGGATGTTCGAGCTTGCGGCCAGCGTAACCGGCGTCGAATCCAGCGGCTGCGCGCCCGGATTGCGGAAGATGATCATTTGCGGCTGTTTCGGAATGACGAACAGTTGTCGTTGCGAAGCCGGGGCATAGCCATTGCCGCCCGCCTGGTTGGCTCTGACCGAGCACTCGCCCGCTTTCAGGAACGACACGACATCGCCGCTGACGGAGCAGATATCCGGCGTGTCCGACGAGTAAGTGATGGGAAGGTTGGACGACGCTACCGCCGACATCTTCTTGGTCGCAACGGCGGGCGGCACGGCCACCGGCTGTCCGCCCGGGAAGTCGAACGCAATCGTCTGTGTGACTCCGCCGTCGCTCGAACCGCCGCCGCCGCCGCCACCGCAACCGCTCAGCAGCGCGATGCAGCCAAGCGCAATCGCCGAAACTTGGAATTTCATCGCTTGTCTCCTCATGGTAGTGTTCCTTTCTGTTGTATTAACTCGTTGCTCATTGCGCCTGCGCCGTGCCGGAACACGTTGCAATGTCCGCCGCGCCATGCGGGAACGTTTGCGTCAGAGCGGTTCAAACGGGGTGGTTATCGACTGGTTGCGGAACGGCTGATACCCGTGTGCAATCCTGGCGTCCAGGCAGCACGGAAACCCCAGCCGTGTTCCTTATCAAACTCTACGCGTTATGGTTTTTTATATATAACGGACATTCGGACGCTTTATGATGACACTTGGGCGATCGCGAGGGCAATTACAATAATTTTTAATAGCGGAAATGAAATTTACCAGCCGAGTCCAACTTCTTGTTACCGCTCAATGTACATCGACAATAGTGCCTCTGGTAAATACGTGTTTCCCCGCATACCGCATGTTGCGGAGCCGCAACGGGCGCTGGGCCCGACGGTTGGCAGCTTGGTGTGGCAAATTTGCGCATCGTTCCGAATTCTGTTGTAAGTACGGACCGAAACCTGCAAGAATCGATTTGCCATGACGAAATTAAAGTTCTCCGAAGGTAAATCCGACGGGCCGGCGCTCGATGCGCTTGCCCAGGGATTACGCCGCCTTGCCGCCGGCGCCAGCGTCGACGCCGTGCAACATGACACCGTGGCCGTCGCGGTCTCGCTGTGCAGTGCCGGTCGCGGTGATTGGGTCGCCGCCGACACCAGTGTTGCTTCGACGGCGCTCGGGGAGATCGTCGCGCACGTGCGGCGCACGGGCGAGGCCGTCTGCGCCGGCGGCGTGGCTTGTTTCGCCGTCGGCAAGGCCGCCGTCGTGGTGCTGGAGCAGGTGCCGGACGGCGTGCCTTCCGCGCTGCTCGACGTCCTCGCCACGTCGGCATCGACCGCGCTGGCGAACGCCCAGCTGCGCGCCGACCTGCGGCAGGCACGCGACAAGCACGACACGTCGGCCGCGGAATGGGCGTTCGAACAGAACGTGCTGCGCACGCTCGTCGATCACATCCCCTTCCGCGTCTACGCCAAGGACCGCGGCAGCCGATTCCTGTTCGGTAACAACCGGATGGCCCGCCTGGCCGGGGTCGACACGCCTGCGCAATTGATCGGCAAGACCGACTACGCATTCTTCCCGCCCGAGCTGGCGGCCAAGTATTTTGCCGACGAAAAGCAGGTGATGGATTCCGGCGAGTCGCTGCTCGACTATGAGGAACTGGTGGAAGACCAGGACACGGGCGAGCTGGGCTGGACCGTGACGACGAAGGTCCTGCTGCGCGACGTGGACGGCGCCGTGAACGGCATCGTCGGCATCGGCTACGACGTCACCCAGCGCAAGCAGATGGAGGCGCGCCTGCTGGAGCGTACCCAGGCGCTGGAAGTCGCCAACGCGAAGCTGGAGGCGGAGAAGGCGCACCAGCAGGTCCTGATCCGCAAGCTGAGCGACATGCAGGGCCAGCTGCTGCAATCGGAGAAGATGGCGTCGATCGGCCTCTTGGCGGCCGGCGTCGCGCACGAGATCAACAATCCGCTGGCGTTCATCAGCGCCAACTTCGGCGCGCTGGAACGGGACGCCCGGGACATCCTGCGCCTGGTGAGCGCGTTCGAAGGCGTCGAGACGCTGCTGCCGGGCGA
Source organism: Massilia pinisoli (assembly GCF_024753285.1). GTDB lineage: Bacteria > Pseudomonadota > Gammaproteobacteria > Burkholderiales > Burkholderiaceae_D > Telluria > Telluria pinisoli. The sequence continues at coordinate 159,614 of NZ_JANUGW010000010.1, forward strand.
CGCGCGCGCCCCGGTCGCGTTCATGAAGCAGGACATCGGGCTGGACGATATCCGCCAGGACCTCGACGCGCTGTTCAGCGAATCGCACGAAGGCCTGCAGCGCGTGAAGCACATCGTGCAGAACCTGCGCGATTTCTCGCGGGCGGGCGGCACGACGAAGGAGTTGGCCAATCTCGAGCAGGGGCTGGACAGTACGCTGAACGTGGCGTGGAATGAAATCAAGTACAAGGCTGACGTCGTCAAGGAATACGCCGGCGTGCCCGATCTGCTGTGCCTGCCGTCGCAGATCAACCAGGTCTTCCTGAACCTGCTCATCAACGCGGCCCATGCGATCGAGGGCCGGGGCAAGATCGTCGCGCGCACGGGCTACGACGAGCACGCGGTCTGGGTCGAGATCGAGGACAACGGCAGCGGCATCGCGCCCGAACACCTCGACCACATCTTCGAACCGTTCTTCACCACGAAGCCCGTCGGCAAGGGCACGGGCCTCGGCCTGTCGATCGTGTACGGCATCGTGCAAAGCCACCAGGGCACCATCGACGTACGGAGCGTCGTGGGCAGCGGCACTGTGTTCAAGGTCACCTTGCCCCGCAACTGATCGTTGCAAACTGGATACAGAACTCGACGGATCGGGCCGTAAACCCGGTCCGTCCGTTGTCAAGCATATACGCATAAATTAGAATGGTTCTCATTTAGATTTCCATTATCATTTGCGTATGTCCCACCCATCTTCCCGCCGCGCCGCCTCGTTGCTGAGCCTTTTGATCGCGGTTGCCGTCACGGCGTGCGGCGGCGGCGGCGACGGCGGTCCCGCGCCGGCCACGTCCACGGATGCGGTGGAGACGTCGTTCAGCCCCAGCGCCGCGCTGGGCGCGAAGATCTACGGCGACGTGTCGCTGTCCGCATCCGGCCGCCAGTCGTGCGCGACGTGCCACAGCCCCGACAACGCGCACGGCCCGACGAACGATTTCGCCGTCCAGTTGGGCGGCCCGAACGGCGACGTGCCGGGCTTCCGCGCGTCGCCGACCTTGCGCTACATGCAGCGCACGCCCGCATTCCACTTCGAGGCGGACGGCACGCCCGTCGGCGGTTTCGACCGCGACGGCCGCGCGCGCACGCTGGAAGAGCAGGCCGAGCGTCCGTTCCTCGCGCCGCACGAGATGGCGAACGCCACCAAGGCCGACGTCGTCGCGCGCCTGAAGCAGGCCGCGTACGCGGCGCAATTCCGCGCCACGTTCGGCGACAACATCTTCGACAACGTCGACCAGGCGTTCAACCGCGCCCAGTTCGCGCTGCAGCAATTCGAGAACGAAGACCCGCGCTTCCACCCGTTCGATTCGAAATACGATGCGTTCCTGGCCGGGAAGGCCAAGCTGTCGGATGCGGAGTTGCGCGGCCTCGCGCTGTTCAACGATCCGAACAAGGGCAATTGCGCGGCCTGCCACACGAGCGCGCGCGGCGCCGACGGCAGCGCCCCGCTGTTCACCGACTTCAGCTACGACAACCTTGGCGTGCCGCGCAACGCGCGCATCCCCGCCACGCTGGATGCGGCCTACTTCGACCTGGGCCTGTGCGGCCCGGACCGTACCGATCTCGCGGCGCGCACGGACCTGTGCGGCGCGTTCAAGGTGCCGACCCTGCGCAACGTAGCCACGCGCAAGGTCTTCTTCCACAACGGCGCGTTCACGAACCTGACGGACGTCGTCCGCTTCTACGTGACGCGCGACACGAACCCGGAGCGCTGGTATCCCCTGAACGCCGACGGGACCGTGGACAAGTTCAACGACCTGCCGCCGGCCATGCGCAAGAACGTGAACACGACGGAAGTCCCGTACAACCGCCAGCCGGGCATGGCGCCCGCGCTGGACGAGGCGGAGATCGCCGACCTCGTCCAGTTCCTCGGCACGCTCACCGACGGCTATCGCCCCTGATTCCACCTTTAGGACAATCCATGAAACAACGCATCCTCAGCGCGGCCCTGGCCGCCGCATTTTTCTCCGCCCCGGCGGCCGCCCTGGCCCAGGACACCGACCTGGCGAAACGTGTCGAGCAGCTCGCGGCCGAACTGGAAAAAGTGAAGGCGGAACTCGCGGCGCAGCGCGGGCAAGCGGCCGCCGCGCCGGCCCAGCCCGTGCAACCGGCCCAGCCCGTGCAGCCTGCCGTGACGGCACCGGCCGCCGCTGCGACCGCCGCACCGGCCTCGGCCCTCGCGTCCGACACCGTGTTCTCCGGCTACGGCGAAGTGAACTACAACCACCCCGTGCGCAATGCGAGCGGCGCGCAGACCGACTTGCGCCGCGCCGTGATCGGCATCCAGCACCGCTTCGACGAGAAGACGAAAGTGGTCGCCGAATTCGAGTGGGAACACGCGATCGCGTCGGCGTCGGACAGCGGCGAGTCGGCCATCGAGCAGATGTACGTCGAGCGTGAATTCAACAACGGCCTGCGCGGCAAGGCCGGCCTGTTCCTGATGCCGGTGGGCCTGTTGAACCAGAACCACGAGCCGACCGCCTACTACGGCGTCGAGCGCAACTTCGTCGAGACGGCGATCATCCCGACGACGTGGCGCGAAGCGGGTATCGGCCTGTCCGGCGAATTCGGCGACGGCTTCACGTGGGACACGGGCCTCACGACCGGTTTCGATCTCACCAAGTGGGACCCGGCATCGAGCGAAGGCCGCGAATCGCCGCTGGGCGCCATCCACCAGGAAGGCCAGCTGGCCAAGTCGCGCAACCTGGCCGTGCACGGTGCGCTGAACTGGCGCGGCGTGCCGGGCCTGCTCGTGGGCGGTTCCGTGTTCACGGGCGAAGCGGGCCATAAGACACAAGACTTCGCCGGCAACGACGCGCGCGTGACGATGACCGAACTGCACACCCGCTACACGCCGGGCGCGTGGGACCTGTCCGCGCTGTATGCCTACGGCCGCATCTCGAACACGGAAGCGCTGAACGCGACGTTCGTCGGCAACCCGACGCCCGTTCCGAGCAGCTTCGCAGGGTGGTACCTGCAGGCCGCGTATAAACTGTGGCAGAACGCCGACTATGCTCTGACCCCGTTCGCACGCTTCGAAAGCTTCAACACGGCCCGCACGTACGCGCAGGTGCCGGCGGGCCTCGGTGTGCCGACGACGCCGTACGAGCGCGTCGGGACCGTGGGCGCCAACCTGATGATTGGCCAGGGCGTCGTCCTGAAGGCTGATTACCAGAAATTCCGCGAAGACAAGACGCTCGACCGCGTGAACCTGGGCGTCGGCTTCGCTTATTGATCGATCGGTATCCGGAGGTGCCATGCGTTACGTTCCCCTGACCGTCCTTGCCGCCTGCGCCGTCACCGCACCCGCCTTCGCGACGCAGTATCTTAGCCCGGAACAGGCCGAGAAGCTGATGTTCCCGGAGGCGGATGCCTTCCGCCCGCACCCGCTGGCGCTCGACACGGCGCAGATGCGCCAGGTCGAGCAGGCATCCGGGCTGCCGACGCGGTCGGCGCAGTGGCGCGTCGTCGGCGCGTACAAGGGCGACACGCTGCTCGGCTACATGGTGCTCGACGACGTGATCGGCAAGTTCGAGCTCATCTCCTACGCCGTCGGCCTCAACCCGGACGCCAGCGTGCGCCAGGTCGAGATCCTCGCCTACCGCGAAAGCCACGGCAGCGAGATCCGGCTGCCCGCATGGCGCCGGCAATTCGTCGGCAAGAGCGCGAGGAGCGGCGACCTGCGCATCGGCGCCGGCATCAACAACATCAGCGGCGCGACGCTCTCGTGCACGCACGTCACGGACGGCGTGCGCCGCATCGCCGCCGTGGCGCAGGTCGCGCTGGCCAGATGATCCGCCGCGCGCAGCCCTGGCTCGGGACCCTCGTCGAGATCACCGTCGACGATGGCGCGGGCCAGGATGCGGTCACGCAGGCGTTCGCCGAGATCGCCCGCCTGCACGCCCTGATGAGTTTTCACGATCGCGCCAGCGACATCGCGCGCATCAACCGTGCGCTGCCCGGCGACGTCGTCGACGTCGATGCGGCCACGCGGGACGTGCTGCGGCTGGCGCTGCACATCGCCGACCTGTCCGGCGGCGCGTTCGACATCGCATGCGCGCCGTGGCTCGTCGACCGTCACATCGTGCCGGCGCCGGCCGAGGTACATCCGGCGCCGCGCGCGTCGTCCACCGTGTTCGCGCTGGAAGATGATGGCCGCGTCGTCAAGCGCGACGCCGGGTGGATCGACGTGGGCGGCATCGCCAAGGGTTATATCGTCGACGCGGCCGTCGCCGTCCTGCAGCAAGCGGGCGCGATCGAGGGCTGCGTGAACGCCGGGGGCGACCTGCGCGCGTTCGGGACGGCGCCCGTGCCGGTGGCCGTGCGCTCGCCGCGTGCGCCCGGCCAGGCAGCGCGGCATATAATGCTGTGCGACGAGGCCCTGGCGACGTCGGGCAGCTATTTTTCGGCGCGCGTGCATGAAGGCGTCGTCGTCGGTGCCCTGCTCGATGCGCGCGACGGCCGGCCGCTCGTTGCCGCCGCCAGCGCGTCCGTGCGTGCTGCCCGCTGCGCCGTGGCGGATGCGCTGACCAAGGTCGTGCTGGCGACGGGAGACTGTCGCCATCCGGCGCTGGCGGCGTTCGGCGCCACCGCTTTCCTGACCTGAGATCTTATGACCCGTCTGCCCGGCCCGACCACCGGCCGCATCGCCTTCAAACTCGAACGCTGGCATCGCCGCAGCGTCTACGCGACCGGCCTGCTGCTGCTGCTGTCCGGCGCGGCCTGGCTTGTGCTGCACTATTTCCTGCGCCCCGTGACCGAGTTCGGGGAATCCGTGAACCCGCTCGAACCGTGGGCGATGAAGCTGCACGGCGCGGCCGCGATGGCCGCCCTGTTCTTCGTCGGCAGCCTGCTGCACATGCACGTGCGCCGCGCGCTGCGCGCGGGCCGGAACACCCTGACGGGCTGGGCGATGATCGTCACGTTGTCGTTCCTGACCCTGACCGGCTACGGCCTCTACTACGTGGCCGGCGAAAGCGACCGGCCGCTGTGGTCGCTGCTGCACTGGGTCGTCGGCTTTTTTGTCGCCGTGCTGTTCGTCTTTCACGTGATCGTGGGGCGGCGCAGCGTGCACGACTAAAAAGGCTGCCGGGCTTATTGCTCTCGCGAGAATGTCGCGATCTCGTGCATGGCGCCGGGTGCGATGGTTTCTTCGATCCGGGCATATTCGTCGTCTCCACCGGTGTGCGCGGTCTGAAGACCATGGTTCAACGACGGCAGCACGGCCGCCTTTACGCGGGCATTCCCTCCAGCCTTCAGCGCGTCGACGATACCCGCGATGTTGTCGTTGGCCGGCACTTGATGGTCGAGGCTGCCGCCAAGCACGAGGACAGGACAGTGGACGTCGTGCCAGTCGATACGCGGATCGGTTCTGAGTGACACGGGGAAGAAAGGCTTTGCGGCCATTTCCGGCACCAGCGTCACTTCGTCCATATGATATTTTCGGATCAGTTGCTGGTCGTCCTGCGTAAGCCGTTCGTACAAGGCCTTGAGCGCAGCAACCCGCGGAGGGCCGTCCGCAGTGGTCAGCGCTGTCTCGTTGTACTGGCGCACGTAGCGTACGATCCGCTCGATTTCCGCCGGCGTCGCACCGAGATCGTACGCGGCCTGGCGGTCCTGCAAGATGTCCAGGTCGAGTCCCGACATGCCGACGCCGCTTAACGATACGATGAAGTCGACCGCTTCCGGGTGCCGGGCCGCGACTGCCGCCGCGATCTGGGAACCTTCGCTATGGCCGACAAGACCAATTTGCCCGAATTGCTTGCGCGCCGCCAGCGCTTGCACGGCGGCGTACGCATCGTCCTGGAGGTCGGCGAGCGTGTGCCCGTAGTAGTCGCCACTCGAACGCGCGACACCCCGTTTGTCATAGCGGAGCACGGCCACGCCATGGCGCGCTAGGTAGTCGGCGAGCACATCGAACATGTGATGCCCGAACATGTCGACATGCCGCGTCTGGGGGCCGCTGCCGGCGATCAGCACGACCACGTTCGGGTGCTTGGGCGCGAATGGAACCGTGAGCGTTGCGCCCAGCACCACGTTGTCTCTACTGCGGATGGCAACGTGTTTTTCCGAATACGGGAACGGCGGGCGCGGTGTTTGAGGCCTTGCCGGCATCGGAAACCCCGGGACATGGTGGAGTTCGAGCGGCAGTGTGTTCCCTTGCCTCCATTCGCCCCGAAAATGATCGCCCGCCCACGTCAATTTCAAGCTTGCATTGTCGATGTCCAGCACGACGGCGTCGCCGGGCTCGCCGTGGATGGCCTTGACCGGGATGTCGTAGGCGCCCTGGTCAGGGGACGCGACGCTCGCCCAGGTGATGCCGTCCGCGCGGGTATAGATATCCACGCCGATTTTCAGCCTGGGTCCGTTCGGCGATTCGAGATTGCCCATCCAATGCCCCAGGTGATGAGGCAACGGATCGGCGTGTGTCACCGTGTGGAAGGCAATCGACGTCACGAGCGCGAGGGTGCGCAGCTTCGGAAAGTGCATGTGGAGATCCCGTGTGTGGTGAGGCCGCGCGCGTCATGGCGGCATGTCCCACATGCTGCTCGCCAACTATGGAGAAAGTATGGAGAGCGCGGCTCACCCGCCCACGTTGCGGAACGGATCGAGCGCGAGATCGATGAGGCGGCGTTCGCGCACGACGATTTCGGCCACGGCCGTCATCCCGTAACGCAGCGGATAGACCGTCTCTCCCACCTTGTAGTGATCCTGGTCGAGGGTCACGCGCCCTTCGTACACGGGTTGCCGGCTCTGCGGCGACGCCTTCGTCGCGGGCGAGATGAATTGCAGGGTGCCGCGGATCAGGCCGTAGCGCTGGTACGGAAAGGCGTTGAATTTCAGCTGCACGGGCTGGCCTTCGCGCAGGAAGCCGCGGTCGTGCTCGGCGATCTCGATCTTCATGATCGGCTTCGCGTTCTTCGGCGCGATGCCGCCCAGCGGCGTGTTGGCCTGGATCTTGTCGCCCGGCTGCGTCGACGTGACGTCCGTGATGACGCCGTCGACGGGCGCGACGATCAAGAGGAAGTTCTCCTTGTCGATGTTCTCGAACTTGATGCGGGCGGCGGCATCCGCGACGAGGCGCGCCGTCTGGACCTGCAGCCGCATCTTGTCTTCCGCATTGTCCATCTCGCGTTCGGCCGCTTCCAGCTGCAAGCGCAGCTTCGACAATTCCTGGCCGCTCGTCTCCAGTTCCGAGCGCGCCTGCGTCGCTTCGACGCTCTGGCGCGCACCGAGTTCGGTGATGCGCGACTGTGCCACGCGCACGGCGTTCTCGGCCGCCAGCAGCGCGTTCTTTTTCGTCTCGACCTGCAGTTGCGACACGCCGCCGCCGCCTGGTGTCGCGAACAGCCGCGCATACTTGTCCGCCTCGTCCTTGGCGGCATCTCGTGCCCGCTTGGCTTCGTCGAGGTTCGTGCGCGCTTCCTGCTGTTGCGCCGACTGGCCCTGCGCGAGGCGGCTCGTCCCTTCCGCGAGGCGCTGGCGGTGCTGGCGCTCCTCGACCTCGACCGCTTCCTTCAGCGCGGCCACGCGGTGCTCCATCAACGCCTTCTTCTCCGGGAATTCCTTCCAGTCGCGTTCCGCATCCTCGAGTTTCAGGCGCGCTTCCAGCGCGTTCTTCGCCGCCTCGATGGCGCCGCGGGCGTACAGCCGCGCGACGACGTCGCCCTTGTTCACGGGCTGGCCCTCGGCGATGTAGATGTTGCTCAGCTCGCCGTCGATGGGGGCGTACAACCGGCGCACGTCGGACGCGGGCACGAGCGCGCCGCCGGCCGTCACGAGCACGTCGGCGTGGCCGAAGAACGACCACACGAGGGCCGTGACGACGAGCGCCACCATCGCGTACACGAGCGCTTGCGTAAAACGCCACGGCACGGCGGTGAGGATGCCGATGCCTTCCGCGCTATGGTCCTCGAGGGCTTCGCTCAGCGGCGTCATGGGTTTCGGTTTCAGGGCTGGCAGCTTCATGGCTGGCCTCCTGCAATGCGAGCTTGCGGATATCGCTCAGCGCGGCGGCGTACGCGTCGCGGTACGCCGGCACGTGGGCGGACATGATCCCGAAGGCGCGCTGGAACGCGTCGCCCTGGTCTTCCCACTGCTTCTGGAACTGGCGGATGCGGGCCGCGTCCGCCGTGTCGCGCACGGGCGCCTGCGCGCCGCCGCGCGCGGCCGCGTACGCACGCACGCGCACGACCCAGTCGAGTTCGGCCAACAGCGGGACGAGGTCCGGGTTGCTGCGGCCCTGGCGGCGCATCGCGTCGACCAGCGCCGTCGCGCGGCCGAACTGTTTCTTGTCGACGGCCGCCATCCACGCCGGCAACGTCGCCTTCAACTGCGCTTCCGTGTCGAGCGCGCGCAGGCGGGCGTTGCCCGGGTCCGCATCGAGCCCGCTGGCGGCCACCGCGGCGGCGCGCGCATAGTCGCTGCGGGCGAGCAAGTCTTCCGTCCTGCTTTCGGGGCTGCCGCCGCGCAGCAGCAGCCAGCCAAGGGCGGCGATCAGCACCAGCGCGGCCGCGCCCCACCGGGCCAGGCGCCGCGCATCCGGCACGGTCTCGAGGCCCAGCCTGCGCGCGGCGCGGGCGACGAGGGTGTCATCGCGCGGTGCCTCCGGTGCCGTGTCGGCGGGCGTGTTCTCCGCCTCGTTGCCGGCCGCCTGCGCGGGCTCCACGCAGAAGATGTCGAGGAAGGAATCGGCCGCCGCGACGAACGTCGTGCGGTCGACGTCGACGCCGGGCGGGACCTGCGTGACGCCGATGCGCGTGGGCGCCGTGTCGGACGCGGGCGTTTCCCATTGCATGCTCGCGCGGTAGACGAAATGACGCCCGCCGAACGCGAGCGTATCGCCCTCGTGCAGCGGCACGGCCTGCGCCTCCAGCCGGGTGCCGCCCACGAACGTGCCGTTGGTGCTGCCCAGGTCTTCCACATACGGCTCGCCGCTTTTCAGGAACAGGTGCGCGTGGCGGCGTGACAGGTAGTTCACCTGCGCCGGTTCGCTGTTGCGGTAGCGCGCGAACGTGTCTTCGCTCTTGCTGACGAGGAAGGGGAAGTCCGTGATGACGATCGTCTGCAGTGCCGAGTCTTCCTGCTTCGGCGTCAAGGTGAGGCTCGCCAGGCGCGCGCGCGGCGGCGGGACCGCGCCGTGCCGCAGGTGTACGCGGTAGCGCAGCACCTTGCCGAAGCCGACCGTGTCGCCGTCGCGCAGCGGCGCGATCGCCGTCTTGACGGCCACGCCGTTCAGGCTCGTGCCGTTCGTGCTGCCGAGGTCGGCGAGGTACACGGCGTCGTGCTCGCAGAAGATGCGTGCGTGGCGGCGCGACAGCTCGGCCGACAGTTCGGGCGGGTAGGCATCGAACGGCGCTTCCGCGCGGCCGATCGCGAACAGGTTGTCGTGGATCTGGATCGGCGCCAGCTCGGGGTGCGACACGGGCTCGAGCACGATCCGCACGCCGGTCTCCGTCTCGGGGCGGGCGGCGGCCATCGTCACGTCGGACGCCATGGCGGCCACGCGTGCTGGGTTTCAGTTGCGCGCCACATTGCGCACGTCCACCGGGGGCCAGCCGCCGCCCAGTGCCTTGTACAAGGTGACCGTGTCGGCCAGGATCTGCTGGTGGTTCGCGAGCAGCGCCAGTTGCGCGCCCAGCAGCGAGCGCTCGGCCTCGAACACTTCCAGCTGCGAGACGACGCCTTCCTTCAGCTGCGCCTCCACCGCCGCGGCGACGACACCCAGGCGCTGCGCCTGCTCCTGCAGCTCCACGCGCTGGCGCCGGTGCGCGTCGAGGTTGACGAGGGTGTTTTCCACCTCCGCGAACGCGTCCATCACGACCTTGCGGTACTGCTGTTCCGCGACCTCGTTGTTCGCCTGGCTCGTCTTGATGTGCGCTTTCACGCCCGGGTCGAAGATCGGGAAGTTGATGCTGGGGAGCAGGCCGAACGTGAACGATTTCAACAGCGAGCCGAGCGCGAAGCTCGACGTGCCGCCGCGGCCCGTCAGGCTGATCGACGGCAGTTGCGCGAGCTTGGCCTGCCCCACGAGGTCGTACGATTCGAGCACGCGGAATTCGGCCGCCACGACGTCGGGCCGGCGCTTCAGCAGGTCGGACGGCAGGCCCTCGGGCACGACCGGGAGTTGCACGCGGTCTTGCAAGGCGCCTTTCGGCAACTGGAAATTCCCGGCGGGCACGCCCAGCAAGGTCGCCAGTGCATTGCCGGACAGCGCGCGCAGCCGGCCCAGTTCGATCAGGTCGTTGCTCAGGCGGTTGATCTCGGCGCGCTGCTGGATCACGCGCGTCTCCGGCAGCAGGCCCTGCTGCTGCATCGCTTCGTACGTGGCAAGGATCTGCTTGTTCTTGTCGAGCGTCTTTTGCTGGCGGTCGAGCTGTTCGTCGAACTGCAGGATCTGGAAGTACGTGGTCGCCACGTCCGACGCGAGCGTCAGATAGCCGGCGCGCCAGTCGGCTTCGGTGGCGTGGAATTCCGCGGTCTGCGCTTCCGCGCCTTTCGCGACCTTGCCCCACACGTCGACGTCCCAGTTCACCTGCGTACCGAGATTGAACTGCTTGCTGAATTTTTGCCCCGTGCTCTTTTCGAAGCTGGCACCCGCGCCCGCGTCGAGCGTGGGCAGCGCGCCCGCGCGTGCCTCCTCGATCTGTGCGCCGGCCATCTTCGTGCGGGCGGCGAGGATCTTGAGGTCGACGTTGTCGTGCACGGCGCGCGCGACGAGGCCGTCCAGCTCAGGGTCGCGGAAACCCTTCCACCAATCCTGCTCGATCAACACGCTTGGGGCGGTCGGCGGTGCCTGCGTGCCGGCCCAGCCCGTCTTGGCGGGCGTGTCGGGGGTCTGGTACGGTTTCATGCTGACGTCGGCGCACGCGCACAGCAGCACGGCGACGCTGCACGCCGCCAGCGCCCGTGCCGGGTGCGTGCTGTTCCAACGGAGTCGTGTGTCCATGGCTCGCCTCGTGACGTGTCGTCAGGCGCTCGGCCGCGCCTGCCATGCCTTCGATTCGACGAAGACGTTGAACAGGTTTTCATCCACGTGGCCGGCGCGACATTCCTCGGCGATCAGGTCGAGCGCCCGTTCGGCCGGGATCGCCTGCTTGTACGGGCGGTCGCGCGCCGTCAGCGCGTCGTAGATGTCGCTGATCGTGAGGATGCGCGTCTGCACACTGATCTGCGCGCCGGACAAGCCCATCGGGTAGCCCGAGCCGTCCAGCTTTTCGTGGTGCCCGTGCGCGATCGCGGGCACGCCGGCCAGTTCGCGCGTCCAGGGAATCAGGATCAGGAAGGAATACGAATCGGCCACGTGCGCTTCGATCTGGCGCCGCTCGTCCGGCGTCAGACAGCCCTTGCCGATCGAGAGCGCCGCGTATTCCTCGTCGCCGAGCAACTTGAACGCCGGGTCGTCGATGCCTTCGCACACGTGATCGTGGATCGCGTCGAGGCCGGCCGGCGGCGGTCCGTGCGAGACGGCCGGTTCGTTGGCGCGCACGATGGTGTCGAGAAAATCGTCCAGGCGCGCGCCCTCGTCGGCCAGCTGCGCCTCGATGCGGTCGCGCTCGCGGCGCAGGGCGTCCGCGTCCAGCTCGCCGCGCAGCTGGCGCTCCGTCAGGTTGCGCCACGCTTGCCGCTCGAGGCAGGCGCGGGCGTAGCGGAAGCGCTGTTCCAGCAGCCGCATGTCGGCGTGGTGGAGTTTCTTCTCCTTGCGCAGCACGTGTTCGCGCACGCCGACCTTGCCGAAGTCGTGCAGCAGCGCGGCATAGCGGATCTCGCGCAGTTGCGCTTGTGTGAACGCGTGCCGGCGCAGCGCGGGGTCGTCCGTGCGGCCCAGCGCCAGCGCCAGGTTCTCGGCATAGCCGGCTACGCGGAACGAGTGCCCGGCCGTGACGGGGTCGCGCTCCTCGATGGCTTGCACCGACGCGCACACGAAGCCGTCCAGCAAGCCCTTGATGTCGGAATACAACTGGAAATTCTTCAGTGCGACGGCCGTCTCCGCGCACACGCCGCTGAGGATTTCGAGGTCGGCGTCCTGGAACGCGTTGCGGTCGGACGAGGTGTCGACCTGGATCAGCCCGAGCACGTCGTCGCCGAGGATCAGCGGCACGCACATGACGCTGAGGATCGCCTGGGCGACGATCGACTCGTGCGCGCCGAAGTGGCGGTCGGCCAATGTATCGACGGACAGGATCGCGCGCTTGCGTCCCAGCACTTCGTCGACGATGGTGCGCGAGATGCGCATCTGCGTCGGGTCTTCCGCGGCCCCGCCGCGGCGGCGCGCGGCGACGGGCTGCGGCGGATCGCGTTCGCTCGGGCGCAGCATGATGAACGCGCGCTCGGCGGCAGGAAACAGGTCGAAAATAAAATTCATCAGCTTTTCGATCAGCGTGTCCTGGTCGGTGACAGCGCCCAGCGCGATGCCGACCTGGGCCATCGCGTGCAGCCGGTGCACCGTGTTCTCGAGCTCGTCGCGGTCGGCGTTGCGCGTGTCGACGATGGGGGCGAACTGCGTGGCGTCGACGGAGCGCGTGATCACGGCCTGCGCCGCGCCGCGCTCGGGCACGAGCAGCGAGTGGAACACGAGGCGCCCGGACGCGAGCCGCAGCTCGTCGCCTTCGGTCAGCTCGTGCCAGGTGCCGGGCGAAAGCCGCTCGCCGGACACGAACGTGCCGTTGCTCGAATGAAGGTCCTCGACGAAATAGCTGGCGCCGCGGCGCCGGATCCGCGCGTGGCGGCGGCTGACCGTCTGCTCCGGGATGCACATGTATTTGTCGGACGCGAGCGCATCCTGCGCGTTGCGGCCGAGCACGACCTCGTCATGCAGGGGGAACACGGCGGGCTTGCTGGATGCCGTCCCCATCCATTCCAGGTACGCGCGCACGGGGCCGCCGCTGGTCGGGGCGAATGATGCGTTCGGTTCCATGGCGGGGTCGCTTCCGTGCCCGGTCGGGCGTCACTTCACCGTGATCGTGATCTTCCGCGACACCACGGGCGGGCTGTGGACGATGTGCTTGTCGTCGCCCATCACGAGCTGCAGCGTGTGTTTCCCGGGCGGCAGCTCGAGCATCGTTTCCGTCTCGCCCGCGCCGAAGTGCAGGTGGTTGCGGTCGGACGGGATTTCCTGGCCGGCCGGCGGCACGTCCGCATCGATCAGCAGGTGATGGTGGCCCGTGTTCTTCGCGGCGACGCCTTTCGGCGCGACCCCCATGTTGCGCAGGCCGAACCATACGCGGAACGGCTTGCCCGCCGGGACCACGGCGCCGTCCGACGGCCAGCCGATATAACAGTACGCGTTGGACGGGGCATCGGTCGAGCCGGCCGGTGCGACGGCGACGAGGGCCGCCAGGGCGACGGCGGCGGGCAACAGGTTGCGCATGATGGTCTCCCTCGGATGGCCGGCGCGGCGGCTATTTCACCGTGACGGTGATCTTCTTCGACATGACGGGCGGGTCGTGCGGCATGTGGTCCTTGTCGCCCAGCAGCAGTTGCAACGTATGCTTGCCGGGCGGGAGTTCGACGCGCGCTTCCGTTTCGCCGGCGCCGAAATGCAGGTGGTTGCGGTCGTTCGGGATCGGTTCCGTCATCGGCGGCGGGTCGGTATCGATCAGCAGGTGGTGGTGGCCCGTGTTGGGGACCGCGGTGCCTTTCGGCGCGACGCCCATGTTGCGCAGGCCCATCCGCACCCAGAACTTCCCGCCATTGATCACGGTGCCGTCGTGGGGCCAGATGAAATACACCTGCGCGTTTTCGGGCGCCGTGCTCCGTTGCGCGGCGGCAGGACCGGCGCACAGAGCCGCCGTCAGCAGGACAGGGAATAACAAAGGAAAGCGCATGATCGATAGCTCCTGGCTAGGGCAAGCTGAGGTGCGCGTCAATACTTCTAAATCTGGCACACTCGGAGCCAGATCGCAAGGCACTTCTGTCGAATGCAGCCAAATGGGAGCGGGAGAGCATCATGTGGCAACGTCTTCTGATGGTTGGCGTGCTGGCGGGGCCGGCGTGTGTGAGCGTGGCAGCCGCGCAGGACCGCGCGCCGCGCATCGAGCTCGTCGGCGTCGTCCCCAAGAACAGCGCGGAGCAGTTCGAACTGGCGTTCTGGGAATCGATCAAGGACAGCAACCAGGCCAGTGATTACGAGGCCTACCTGAAGCAGTATCCGAAAGGCCGTTTCGCCGCGCTCGCGCAGGCACGCCTGGCCCGTCTGCGCGCGGCGCAGCCGCAGGCGACCGCACCGAAGCCGCCGCCGCCCATCGTGCATGAAGCGGCGCCGAAACCACCGCCGCCTGCGAAGACGACTGCGCCCGCGCCCGCTGCGACGACTGCGCCCGCGCACACGGTCGCGGCCGGCACCGACATCAAGGATTGCCCGGCCTGTCCGACACTCGTCTCGATTCCCGGCGGCACGTACACGATGGGGAACAATACGAGCGACCCCAGCGAGAAGCCGGCGCATGCGGTCACGGTCGGGCCGTTCGCGATCGGCCGCTACGAAGTCTCCGTGCAGGAGTGGAACGCGTGCGCGGCCGCCGGTGCATGCCAGAAGATCGCCCAGCGGCCGGACACGAGCCCGACGGCGCCCATGCGCGACGTCAGCTGGGACGACGCGCAGCAGTACGTGAAATGGCTGGCGACCTCGAGCGGCAAGCCGTACCGCCTGCCCACCGAAGCCGAGTGGGAACGCGCGGCACGCGGCGGTACGGCCACGCGCTACTGGTGGGGAGAACAAATGGCGCAGGGCAAGGCCAACTGCAAGGAATGCGGCAAGCCGTGGGCGGAGGACGCGCCCGCGAACGTCGGCACCTTCGCCGCCAATCCGTACGGTGTGTACGACACGAGCGGCGGCGTGTGGGAATGGGTCGCCGACTGCTGGCACAACAACTACAAGGGCGCGCCCGCCGACGGCCGCGCGTGGGACGAGTCCGATTGCCGCGTGCGCGTCATCCGCGGCGGGTCGTGGCGCGAAGGCGCGGCCTACATGGTCGCGTCCACCCGCTTCAAATACGACGCGAGCGTGCGCCATTCGCAGAACGGGTTCCGCGTCGCGCGCAGCCTCAAGTGATGCAGCGTCAGCGCGGGCGCGTGTGGATCTGCAGGAACTCGACGGCGATCGGGCCCTTCGCGCGCATCTTGTCGAGGCGGCCGGCCACGTCGGCCAGGTAGCCCGCGGCCGGCTCGGAGATCGGGCGCACGCCGTCGAACAGCGGCGCCGGAGTCGTCACCAGCACGACGAGCTCCGCGCCGAACGGCTTGCCGATGCCCCACTCGCCGAGGCTGCCGATGGTGGCCGTGTAGTTCGGCGGTGCCCGGTTGTCGCGGGCGCGCGCGTTCGGCAGCAGGTGCGTGACGCTGCCGTCGAGCGAGTAATAATCGACCGCGATATACGACTCCACGGCCGGCGTCGTCACGTCGACCATCAGGGAATCGCCCTCGGTCAGCTGCGCGTCCGGGCCGTGCGCGCCCGCGAGACGGATCGCGGCGCCGCCGCCGGCCTGGCGGTACGCGGCCCAGTACGGCCCCAGGGCCGACAGCACGGGACACTTGTCGCGGCCAACCTGCGCAACGTCGAGCTGCACGGCCGCGACGCCGGGCATCGCGGCGAACTGTTCCTTCAGGCCGGCGGGGCCCGGTGGCGTCGACAGCAGGCCGTGTACCGTCACCGCATGGCCGTCGACGTTGCCGACGAGCGCCGCGCAGGGGATGCGTGACAGCGCGGTGGCGATGGCGGCTTGTGTCGGCGCAGGCGCAGGTGCAGGTGCAGGTGCGGGCACGGTCGCGGCCGGCGGCGCCGCCGCCTGGACGGGCTCGTGAACGGCGACGGGCGGCGCGGCGTCGGGTGCTGGTTGCGTGGAAACCGTCGTCGGCGCCGGCGGCTTGCCGTGCATCCAGTGCCATCCGGCCGCACCGAGCGCGGCGGCCACGGCGACGCCCGCCGCCGCGCCGGCCAGCATGCCGTAGCGCGCCTTCGATGCGCCCGAGCCGAAGTCGTGCAGGAAGCGCTCGACCGTGGGCGTGCGCGCGCTCCGCTCGAGCGCGAGGCCGCACTTGAGCGCATGCCACGGTCCGCGCCCGAGGCCGGGCGGACGCTGCGGTTTCATGCCGGCGCCGCGTGCCTGCAGTGCGGACGCGCCCGTGAACGGATGCCGTCCCGTCAGCATTTCGTAGGCGATGCAGGCGAGTGCGTAGATGTCGTCGCGCGGGTCGGGGTCGAGGTGTTCCAGCATTTCCGGGCTCGCATACGCGGGCGTGAGCGCGCCCAGGCTGCCCGGGTCGAACACGGTGACGTCGACGTCCTCTTCCGTTTTCTGAAACACGCGCGCGATGCCGAAATCGATGACCTTGACGTTGCCCGAATCCGTGAGCACGACGTTGCCGGGCTTGAAGTCGCAGTGGACGAAGCCGTGCGCGTGCGCGTACGCGAGCGCGTTGCCCATGCCCGTCACGATCCGCAGCACGTCGGGATAGGGCATGCCGGCAAAGCCCGGCGCGCGCAGCACCTGGCTCAAGGGCTTGCCCTTCAGGTATTCCATCGTCAGGTAGACCATCGGGCCGTCGCGGTCGAAATCGTAGACGGACACGATGTTCGGATGCGCCAGCGCCTGCGCCTTGCGCGCCTCGCGCTGCAGGGCGATCAGCGATTTCGGATGGCCACGGAACTGGACGTTCAAGACCTTGATGGCGATATAGGGCTTGCGGTCGGACGCTTCCAGCTTGCGCAGGTCGAGCGCCTTGTAGACGGTGCCCATGCCGCCGAAGCCGATGCATTCTTCCAGCACGAAGCGGTTGTTCAGCGTGTCGCCGACGCCTTTCATGCGCTCGGGTTCGGGATCGCGCTCGAGCTCATCCTTGCGTGGCGGCAACGGGGGCGGCTCGCGCAAGGTGTTCGCGCCGGGGCGGGTCTGGACGAACGTGTCGTCGCCGCCCTTGCGCTGGCGCGCCACGATCAGGCGCTCGATGCGGTGCTGGATTTCCGTGTAGACCTCGCCCGGCAGCGGCTTGCGCGCATGTTCCTCGCTCAAGACTTCGAGCAGTCGGCCCACGCTCTCGGGAGCGGTCTCGAGCACGTGGTCGACCTGGGCAAAGAACTCCGTACGCGGCAAGGCGCCGGTCTGCAATTGCCGGATCGCGTGGGCGAGGCTGTCCATAGTGTTGTCTGTATCCCGGGCGTTTCTTGAGACTACCATGAAACGCCGGATGATCAAGGGGCGCACGCCGCTCCCCCCAGCGAGGGTGTGGGATCGCGCCGAACAGGTCCTCGAAAAGTGTTGGATCGGACCCATCAGAGGCCGATGCCGAGCGCCGTAGCCGTACCGCCGAGTTTTGCGGCCGTATTTACAAAAATCTCTTTGTTTTCAATGGCTTGCGTATGGATTGGCGCGTGCTGGAACGACCTGGCACGCCTTTCGCAATAAGACCATCGAGCGCAGATAAATGCCTCGACCAACCAAACGAAACCTTAAAGGAGCTTTGACCATGAAAACCCTGATCATCACCGACCTGGCCCGCACCGAGACCCTGGACAGCGCCACCATGACCACCGTGCGCGGCGGCCATAACCAATACATCGCACCGTCGTACACGTTCGGCGATTACACCTACGCCCCGACGTCCGACTCGTCGATCAACGCCAGCCAGAGCCTGAACCAGATCCAGAACGTGATGACCGCCACGGCCAACGGTTCGGCTTTCGTCGACGGCGTGAGCGTCCACAACAACGTGTCGCAAGACGGCAAGAACGTGATCGTCCGTCACTGATCGAAGCAATTCAAATTCAATCCGAGGAGAACACCATGAAAACCCTGACCATCAAAGACCTGGACCGCGCCGAACAACTGGACCGCACCGCCATGGCGGCAGTGCGCGGCGGCCACAACGAATATTACGCACCGTCGTTCAAGATGGGCGATTTCACCTACGCCCCGTCGTCCGACTCGTCGATCAACGCGCTGCAGAGCCTGGGCCAGCAGCAGAACGTGCTGACGGCGACGGCCAACGACTCGGCCTTCCTGGAGGGCGTGACCGTGAACAACACGACGAACCAGAACGGCAAGAACGTCATCGTCCGCTGAACCTGACAACACCATCATTGACTATACTTTCAAGGAGCATCGATATGAACACCCTGATCATCAAGGACCTGGACCGCGCCGAACAACTGGATCGCACCGCCATGGCGGCCGTGCGCGGCGGCTGGAGCGTGTATGCGCCGTCGTACAAGATGGGCGACGTCACCTACGCCCCGTCGTCGGACTCGTCGATCAACGCGGCCCAGAGCCTGGGCCAGTTGCAGAACGTGATGACGGCAACGGCCAACGATTCGGCCTTCCTGTCCGGTGTGAGCGTGACCAACACGACGCACCAGAACGGCAAGAACGTCATCGTCGGCTGAACGGGAGAGACCCATGTCATCCATCGCAATCCACGACCTGTCGCATCGCAACGAACTGGACTCTCAGGCGATGTCGGCAGTGCAAGGCGGCAGCGCCTTCGGCAAGGACGTCAACGTCACGCTGAACGTCAATCAGCAACTGGCGCAGTTCCAGCAGATCGACGTGAACGTCCTGAACAACAACGGCGTGATCGGCGCCGGGTTCGTCGGCCCCGATATCGATGTGGCCGCCGCACTGAAGGGCATGAACAAGGTCGTGATCTGAGACCGCCGCCCTTTGCACCATCCCCTTGCCGGCCTGTCCCGGCAGGGGGACTCAGCCCGTTAACCTGCCATTCCAAGGAGGCATCATGGCTACCATCGTCATCAAGGATTTATCGGACAACACCGAACTGGACCGCCAGGCGATGCTCGCGATCGCGGGCGGGTCGCGCCTGCGCGCGGGCGGACGCTTCGTACGGCCCGTCTCGCCCAGGATCCGGCTGTTCGATCCGGTGCGGATCGCGGCCGCAAGGCCGGGCAGCGACAAGCCGTCGTCGCGCTGAACCGTTCCGTTTCATGCAATAGGGCGGCCCAGGGCCGCCCGAATACCTGCCGGGAAGCAGGACACACTGACCGTTACTTGGCTGCGTTCACGATGGTGCTGATCACGTCCGGGTAGACCTGCGCAGCGGTCGAGCGGTTGAAGAGGCCGGACTGCTGGTCGTTCGTGCCGGCGTTATCCCAGTACATCGGCACCATGCCATGCGTGAACGCGGAATGCGTGATGTACTGGTCCCAGTACTTGCGATACGTGCCGGCCGGGTCGTATTGCGCACGCGACACCGCCGCATATTCGCCCAGGATCACGGGCACGCCCTTGTCGACGAAATTCGTTTTCATCTTCTGGAACTCGGCGTCGACATAGGGCTCGTTGGCCCAGCCGCCCGGATTGGCGGCCTGCCCCCATTTCCACGACGTCGAGTTGTACGTCTGCGTGAAGTCGAACGGATCGTAGAAGTGCACTTCCATCGACAGGCGGTTCGCGACCCAGTCGCCCGGCATCGTCACGTTGCACGACGTCGAAAAGTCGATGTTCGTGTTGTACGCCTGGACGACGAGGTGGCGCGTCGCATTGTTGCCGCCCGTGGCACGCACGGCATTGATGAAGGCCTGGTTGAAGCCCTTCTGCACGTCGCAGTTTTCCGCGGTCGGCGCATTGTAGTTGCCCTCGACGTGCACTTCGTTCGTGCCCGCGAACAGCAGCGTGTCGTCGTGGTTCTTGAAGTTGTTGGCGATCTGCGTCCAGAACTTCGTCAGGCGCGCATTGGCCGTGCTCTGCTGGGCATAGGTCGGCTGCATCCAGCCGCCGTCGTAGTGGATGTTGATCATCGCCACCAGGCCCGCGTTGTGGGCATAGTTCACGACCGTCGTCACACGGTCCATCCACTGCGGACTGATGTTGTCGCTGGCGTCCGCGTATTGCTTCCACGAGACCGGAATGCGCACGCTCTTGAAACCGGCCGCCTTGATGCTGTTGAACATCGCCTGCGTGGCTGCAGGGGCCCAATTGCCTTCCGCGAACGTGCTGCTGCCCCATACGTACGTGCCGGACGCTTCCAGCGTGTTGCCGAGGTTCCAGCCGGGCATCATCGTCGTCGACATCTGCATGCTCGTCATGTTGCGCATGACGCCCACGCGCACGCCACGGGCGACGCCGGAGTTATAGCTGTTACCGCCGGCCGTGAACTTGACCCAGTACCAGTAGGCGACGCCGGGCGTGGCCGTGCTGTCCGTGTAGCTGGTGGCCGAGTTGGCCAGTTGGGCAATGCGAGCGCGTCCGGTGGGATCTGGATCCATGTCGCGATAGACCTGGATACCGCTGACGGCGCTGCCGCTGACGGTCCAGTTCAACTGGACGTTGCCGCCGTTGCCGGTCGCGGTGAGGCAGACGGTTGCGCCGCCACCGCTGCCGCAGCTTTGCGCGTGTACAAACGGCGCGGCGCATACCGCCACGCCGAACATTGCCTTCGATAACAGTGATTTCATTGCTTGTTATACCTTTCGTGAAGGTGCCCGGCCTGGTATCTCCTCCTGTCCGGGCTGTTGAGAAATCGATTTCAACAATCGCCGGTCATTGCCTGCGCACGGTCGTTGTTGATATGTATGTCGTGCATTTGATGCGCTGAAAGGCAAGATTGCAATGACAAAAACTGCCAACCCTGGACATGAAATTTCGCAGTGCTGCGCCGTGCCGCGGCCTGCGGCAACGTGCCGGGCTCACGGCCAGTTCATGTTGGATCGCACCGAACAGCCTCTTGAATGTGTTGGATTCGACCCGTCAGGTCCCATGCGCCAGACTGTGTGACGCAGGCTTCCTCAATGCTGAGTTTTCGGCGATTTCTCGTTGTTTTTCAATGACTTACCGTGCGACGCCAAGCTGGCGCGAAGACCTGGCACGCATTTCGCAAATAGTCCATCGAGCGCAGATAAATGCCTCGACCAACCAACCGAAATCTTAAGGAGCTTTGACCATGAAAACCCTGATCATCACCGACCTGGCCCGCACCGAGACCCTGGACAGCGCCACCATGACCACCGTGCGCGGCGGCCATAACCAATACATCGCACCGTCGTACACGTTCGGCGATTACACCTACGCCCCGACGTCCGACTCGTCGATCAATGCCAGCCAGAGCCTGAACCAGATCCAGAACGTGATGACGGCCACGGCCAACGGTTCGGCTTTCGTCGACGGCGTGAGCGTCCACAACAACGTGTCGCAAGACGGCAAGAACGTGATCGTGCGTCATTGATCGACGCAACTTATCCAAACCATTTTCGCACCCAATCTGAGGAGAACACCATGAAAACCCTGACCATCAAAGACCTGGACCGCGCCGAACAACTGGACCGCACCGCCATGGCGGCTGTGCGCGGCGGCCACAACGAATACTACGCACCGTCGTTCAAGATGGGCGATTTCACCTACGCCCCGTCTTCGGACTCGTCGATCAACGCGATGCAGAGCCTGGGCCAGGAGCAGAACGTGCTGACGGCGACGGCCAACGACTCGGCCTTCCTGGCCGGCGTGACCGTGAACAACACGACGCACCAGAACGGCAAGAACAAGATCATCGGCTGAGTTGCTGCCGCGCGGGACCGATCCCGCTCCCGCGCGGCACTCCCACCATACAAACACTACGCATACAGGAGAACATCATGTCATCCATTCAAATCCGCGACCTGGCGCACAGCGCCGCACTCGACAACCAAGCCATGGCAACCGTCCGCGGCGGCTTCGCCGGCGTGGGCGTGGGCAAGGACGTCAACGTCAACGTGAACGTCAACCAGCAACTCGGCCAGTTCCAGCAAATCAGCGTCAATGTCCTCAACAACAATGGCGTCGTCGGTGCGGGCTTCGTCGGCCCCGATGTGCGCCTGGCCGCCTCGCTGTGGGGCGAGAACCGCGCCGTGTTCTGACCGGAGACCGCCATGAAAACCGTGATCATCACCGACCTCGCCCGCAGCGAACGCCTCGACCGCCCGACCATGTCTGCCGTGCGCGGCGGGTGGAAGGTCAACGCCGCGTCCTACATGTTCGGCGACATCAAATATGCCGGCAGCGACGACTCGTCGATCCATGCGATGCAGAACCTCGGCCAGGCGCAGAGCTCGCTCACCGCCACCGCCAACGGTTCGGCATTCGTGGAGGGCGTCCACGTCGACAACGACGTCGCGCAGAACGGCAAGAACACGATCGTGCGCCGTTGAAAGAACACACGACGGACCGCGACAAGCAGAAAATTTGGACTACACTGGGGAGACCGGCCTCCGGTCTCCCTTCTTCCCGTCTGGAGAGGCATATGGCTACCATTACCGTCAACGATCTTCCTGCCAGCATGGCACTGGACCGCAAGGCCATGTCGGTCATCAACGGCGGTGGCGGGGCGCCGTGGGTGTTCGGCTGGATCCTGCCGTACGTCGACGCGGCGCCGCGCCAGACGCCCGTGATCAATTTTTACCAGATCAATAATTACGCCGACCAGATGATCAACCAGTATCAGATGGTGTCGGTCAACAATACCGGCGCGAACGCCTCGCTGAACGTGGGCGTGGATGAAAGCAGTCTCAACAAAGCCGTACGCCCGACGACCTGAAGCCCGAGCCGGCCATGAGCTGCGATCCCGCCCTCCACTGGACGTCCGCCGCGCAGTCGGACGTGGGGCGGGTGCGTAGCCGCAACGAAGACGCCTGCCTCGCGCAGCCGCAGCGCGGCCTGTGGGCCGTGGCGGACGGCATGGGCGGTCATGCATTCGGCGACCTGGCGAGCCGCACCGTCGTCGAAGCGCTCGACCGCTTGCCGGCGGCGAGCAGCCTTTCCCGCTTCGTCGATGCCGTGCGCGTCGCGCTCGAGCAGGTCAACGACGCGCTGCGCGCGGAGGCGCGCGCGCGCCACGTGCCCGTGATGGGCAGCACGGTCGTCGTGCTGCTGGCCTGCGGGACGGACGTGGCGTGCGTGTGGGCCGGCGACAGCCGCATCTACCTGTACCGCCAGGGCCGCCTGCAGCAGCTCACGCGCGACCACAGCCAGGCCGCGGCACTGCAGGCGCGCGGCATCGATGCGGCGGCGGCCTCTGTCGGCGCCAACATGATCACGCGCGCGGTGGGCGCGAGCGACATCCTGGAGGTCGAGATGGCGACCCTGGATGCGCGCGATGGCGACATCTTCCTGCTGTGCAGCGATGGTCTCAGCAATCCGGTGTCGGAGCAGGAAATCCGCGAGACGCTGGCCGATGGCGATTGCGCGCAGGCGGCGCAGACCCTCATCGGGCTGGCGCTGGCCAATGGCGGGCGCGACAATGTCACGGTGGTTGTTGCGCGGGCGGTCGATATGTCGGTCGACAAGACCCTGCTGAACCCCGCACTGTAGGGTGGACGGCTCTGCCGTCCACCCTACGGAACTGCGAACGTAGATCTCAATGGGTCTTGCGAAAATCCTTCGAATGCAAGCCATGCTTGCGCAACAGGATCTGCAGATGCGAACGGTTCATGTCCCAGCGCCGCGCCAGTTCCGCCACCGTGCCGCCCACTTCCTGCAAGCCCCGCTCCAGGCACAGCCGCTCCGCCTCGTCGCTGGCCACGCGCTTGGCCTCGGCCAGCGACACGTTCGCGCCATCTGCCGGGGCGGGCGCGATGGCCGTGGCCGGCCGGATGTCTTCCGGCAAATGCACCAGGTCCGCCGTCTCGCCGGCCAGGCAGCTGATGCGATACAGGATGTTGCGCAGCTCGCGGATATTGCCGGGATACGCATAGCGCAGCAAGAAGTCGCGCAAGCGCGCCGTCAGCGCGACGGGCCGGCGTTTTAGCGCTTCCGCCGCCTCGTCGCCGTAATAGGCCAGCAGCAGCGGGATCTCGTCCTTGCGCTCGCGCAGCGGCGGCAACGTGACGTGGATGACGCTGAGTCGATAAAACAAGTCTTCGCGAAACGTGCCCTGCTCGATCAGCTTGCGCAGGTTTTTATTGGTCGCCGCGACGATGCGCGCATCGACGACGATGATCTCGTCCGACCCGACGCGCTGGATCTCGTGCGACTGCAGCACACGCAACAGTTTGACCTGGCCGGGCAGCGGGAGTTCCCCGATCTCGTCGAGGAAGATCGTGCCCTTGTGCGCGCTTTCGAACTTGCCCTTGCGGTCGTTCGCGGCCCCCGTGAACGCGCCCTTCTTGTGGCCGAACAGTTCCGATTCGAGCAGGCTGTCGGGAATCGCGCCGCAGTTGACGGACACATACGGCTTGTCCGCGCGCGCGCCGTTCGCGTGGATCACTTTCGCCATGAGTTCCTTGCCCGTGCCGCTCTCGCCGTCGACGAGTACGGGCAGGTCGGTGGGCGCCGCCTTTTCCGCGATCTCCAGCGCGTCGAGCAGCTTCGGGTTGTCGCCGAACGTGCCTTCGAACACGAAGCTGCGTGCGAGCAGCGCGCGCCGGCGCTCGCCCGTCGGCGGTTCGGCGACGGGTTCTTCTCCCGTGCGGCGCTCGACGTCGCCGCTGACGGCCTGCACGAAGCGCTCCTTGTGCGACAACTGCATCACCTCGTCGCGCAACGTGTTTGCCTGGCGCAGCAGTTTATCCACGTCCGGCCGCTCGAGCCGTGTCGCCCAGCGCAACGTGGAGCGCATGATCTCGATCTTTTCCAGCAGGGCCGCATACGACATCGCCGACCCGCGCTCGCCGCCCGGATTGAACAGTTTCATGACATCCCCGCGCCCAGCTGCTTCTGCACGAGCTCGTAGTACATGCCGCGCCGCGCGAGCAATTCGTCGTGGCGACCCTGCTCCGCGATCTTTCCTTCGTACAGCACGACGATTTTGTCGGCCCGCATGATCGTGCTGAGGCGGTGCGCGATGATGACGGCCGTGCGGCCCGCGAGGATCGTCTCCATGTTCGCCATGATGTTGCTCTCGGACTGCGTGTCGAGCGCGGACGTCGCTTCATCGAACACAAGCAGCCGAGGGTCGTGGTACAGCGCGCGCGCGATGCACAGCCGCTGCACTTGGCCGCCCGACAAGCCGACGCCGCGCTCGCCCACCACCTGCTCGTAGCCGAGCGGCAGCTTGCTGATGAAGGCGTGCGCATCGGCCATCTTCGCCACTTCCTCGACGCGGCGGCGGTCCGGGCTGTCATCGCCGCTGGCAATGTTTTCCGCGATCGTGCCGGAGAACAGAAGATTGCTCTGCATGACATAGCCGACCTGGGCGCGGAAATAACCGCGGTCGATGGCGTCCATGTCGTAGCCGTCCACGACGATCTTGCCTTCGCTGGGCGGATAGAAGCCCACGAGCAGCTTGGCCAGCGTGGTCTTGCCGGAACCGCTGCGGCCGACGATGGCGACGAGCTGGCCGGGCCGGATGTCGATGTCGATGTCTTCGAGGACGTACGGCGTGTCCTCGCCGCCGTAGCGGAAGAACACATGCTCCAGCTTCACGTCGCCCTGCAGGTCGGGCAGCACGACGCGTGCGGCGACGTCGGCCGGTTTCTGTTCCGGTTCGATGTCGAGCACATCGCCGAGGCGCTCCATCGCGACGGTGGCGTCGCCCATGCGGCTCCACAGGCCGACCAAGCCCATCAGCGGCCCCAGCACGCTGCCCATCAGCGCATTGAATGCCATCAGCTGGCCGATGGTCAGCTCGCGCGCCAGCACGAGGCTCGCGCCCGCCCACAGGATCACGATCGTCGTCGCGGAATTCAGGATCTGGCTGGCGAGGCCCACGAGGATGCTGAACGATTGCGAGCGGTATTGCGTCTCCAGCGCCTTCACGTATTTCTTTTCCCATTTCAGGCGCACGGGACGCTCGCTGCCCATGCCCTTGATGGTCTCGATGCCGCCCAGCGCTTCCATCAGGAACGATTGCGCATCGGTGGACGCGGTGAACACCTCGCGTGCGTACTCCTTGATGCGCGGCGTTGCGAGCACCGTCAGCGCGACGATGGGGATCACGAAGCCGATCAGGAGCATCGTCAGCTTGACGTTGTAGAAGAACAGGATCGTGAAGTAGATGAACACCATCAGCAGGTTGAGCAACGTGGTGACCGTGGATTCGGTGAGAAAGGCGCGGATCGTCTGGTTTTCCGAGAAGCGCGCGAGGATGTCGCCCGTCTTGCGCTTGGCAAAGAACGAGTAAGGCAGCGACATCGTGTGCTTGAAGAACTGCGCCATCATCGAAAAGTCGAGATTGCGCACCATGTAGTTCGACAAATAGGCGCGCAACGTCGACATGACTTGCGAGAACGCCGTGGAGATGACGAGGCCCAGGATCAGCAGGTGCAGCAACCCGAGGTTCTGGTGCACGAGCACGCCGTCGAGGATGTTCTGGATGATCAGCGGCGGCACGATGCCCAGCATCTGGATCACGAACGTGGCGAGGAACAGGTGCAGCAGGATTTTTTTATACGGCCGCAGATAGCCGACGAAGCGCAGCCACGGCGAGCGGCCTGCCGTCAGCTGCACGAGCTGCTCGCCCGGCGTGAACACGAGGCAGGTGCCGCTCCAGCCCCGCTCGAACTCTTCCACGGTCAGCTTCTTGAAGCCGACGGCCGGGTCGGCCACCCACACGTGCTGCGGCGACACGCCGTACACGATCACGTAGTGGTAGCCCTCCCAGTGCACGATGAACGGCAGCTCGAACCCCTGCAGCGCGTCGTACGTGCACTGCACGCCGCGCGCGCCGAACCCGAGCGCCTCGCCCGCGCGCGCGAGGCTGTCCAAGGTGGCGCCCTGCGCGGTCACGTTGGCCAGCTCGCGCAACTTCCCGAGCGTCATGTTGATGCCGTAATGGCGGCACAGCATCGCGAGGCAGGCGGCGCCGCAATCCATTTCCTCGGCCTGCTCGACCCACGCAAAGCGCTTGATGACTTTCTCGCCGGACTTCGGCTGCGATGCCAGGTCGACCACGACGGGCCGCTTTCTCCGTTCGGCCAGTTTCTTCTGGCGATGCAGCTCGCGCTCGAGGAAGCGCACGCGTTCCTCGATGACGTCGCGGAATTTCGCATTGCGCTCGAGGATGAAATGCGCTGCCTTTTCCGGAATGACGAGCACGGTCGTATCCGTCGCCGCGACGACGGTGGCCGGCTGGTCCTGGCGCATCAGGCAGGCGCGCTCGCCGAAGATCTCGCCGGGGCCCAGGGTGGCCAGCACGAATTCGTCGGTGGTGTCGTTCACGATGACGCGCACTTCGCCCTGGCGCACGACGTACAGCCGGCGGTCGTCGCGCGCGCCCTGCTTCAGGATTTCCTTGCCGGCGCCGATGCGCTTGACACCCACGCTGCGCACGAACTCGTCCAGCTCCGGCTTGCTGACCTTGCCGCGCAGGTCGAACAGTTTCGCGACGAGCCCGCCGGCCGAGCTGATCGCCACATAGTTGTTGATGAAGTCGAGGGCGGCGGGGTTGCCGCGGATCACGGGCTCGATCGCGGTGCGCGGGATGAACCACAGCTCCGTCTTCAGCGCCGCGCGTGCGGACAGCTCGTGGCGGGCGGCGCGCAGCATGGCGATCTCGGCGAGCACTTCGCCCGTCTTGCGCACGCCCAGGCTCGTTTCCTTGCCGTGTTCCTCGCTGAACACGCGCACGGAACCGGCGTGGATCACGAACAGGCCGTCGGCCGCGTCACCGGCATTGCAGATGGTGTCGCCGAACGCATAGGTGCGGATCTCGATGGCGGCGGCCAGCCGTTCCAGTTCCTCCGCCGTGAAGACGGACAGCACCTCGACGGTAGCGAGGAATGCGGCGGGCGATTGCTGTTGTTGCGCCAATGAGTCCATGTCGGTGTCCCGCGAACCCGTCCTTCACGTCGCGGCCACCGCCGGCTCAACGTGCGGGGCAGGCTTCGATGATGTGCTCCTGCGCCCGCGCCGCCAGCCATTCCTCGCGCAACAGGCGGCGGATTTCCACGGCCGTTTCCTCGTCCAAGGTCGCTGGATACCTGGCGTTGACGGCGTAGATTTCGAACAGCGTCCGGTCGGGCGAGGGAAACGGCCCCAGCAGATCGCCGGCAGCCGCGTTGAACACGCGCGCCTCGATGTCGGGTTTCAATGACCCGCGCAACACCTTGCCGATGACGCCGCCGTTCTCCCGCGCGGCGCCGACCGAATGCTCGCTCACCATTTCCGCGAAGCTGTCGGGATCGTCGGTCAGCGCGGACATCATTTCCTTCGCCTTGCCTTCGGAATCGAGCACGATGTGGCTGATCTCGACGCTGTCGAACTTGGGAGAATTGAGCTTGAAATATTGCTCGACGGCTTGAGGACTGCAGACCTGCTCCATCATCGTTTCCTGGATGAGGCCGTCGACGATGAAGTCCTCGAACTCGTCCAGGCTGACGCCCATGACGTCGAGATAGTGATTCATGTCGGCCGCGCGGTGCAGGCCGAGGATGCGGCGGAACTGGTCGGCACGTTCCTGCACGGCTTCCGGCTTCGGCTGGACGCCCTGCTTCTTCGCGGCCAGCACCGTCAGCTTGTCGCGCACGATCTGCTCGACGAG
Organism: Massilia pinisoli; assembly: GCF_024753285.1. Classification (GTDB taxonomy): domain Bacteria; phylum Pseudomonadota; class Gammaproteobacteria; order Burkholderiales; family Burkholderiaceae_D; genus Telluria; species Telluria pinisoli. Next base: position 188,042 of record NZ_JANUGW010000010.1, read on the forward strand.
TCCTTCGAATTGCCCAGTCAGCTTGAGTGTACGGATGAAGTCATCCGTGTCGATGACGACGTCGTCGATGCGCACAATCCCGGTCATGGTCTCTCCCTCGGCATCCCGCAGTGCATGGCTGCTGTTCTTGTTTCCACCGGCGCACAAAGCTGCGACGCCGCCGGTCGACGCCCTCGTCCTATCCGTTGTAGCAGGCGGGCCGGCAAAGTCAATGTCCACGCGACGTGCATGACGGGCGGCCGCGGCCGCCCGTGACCGCTATTGCGGCAGACCGTTGTACCCTTCGGACGCCTGCCGGAGCCGGGCGAAGACGACGTCCGCCGGCAGCGTCTCGCCGGCCTTCAGCTGCGTGCGTGGATCGTCCATCACGGGCGTCAGCATGAGTTTGCCTTCGACGCGGTCGGCGACGAAATACGCTTTCAGCGCCGGCACGTGCACGATGAAGTCGCTGCTGCCGTGGCGGTAGCGGCTGACGAGTTGCGCGACGGCCGCGTTGCCCAGCTCGGCCGCGCGCCAGCCGTCGCGCGACCCCAGCACGAAGATCGACGTCGCCACGCGCTCGCCCACCTTGACAGGGTAGAGGTTGCGCCGGGTGTCGACGAGCAGCGTTTCCGGATCGGTCTTGTCGGTGAAGGCGCGCAACGCGTCGAGCCGGACCTGGAACACCTGCAGCGGTTCGCCGAGCGTGGCCTGGCGCACCTCGTCGGGCGAGGCGAACCCGAGCGCTGCGTAGTTGTTCGCGTTGACGACCTGCCGCAGCGTGGCCAGCCCGTGCCGCGCGGCGGTCGCCTGGCTGGTGCTGGGATGGGGTTGGCTCGTCTGGCATCCGCCCAGGAAACAGGCCAGTGCAACGACGAGCGCGGAAGAAAGTGTGCGCATGTCATTCCCCTTTGTACGTGATGTTGTAGTAGTCGTTCCAGTGCGTGTGGTCGCCCGGCGCGCTCACGTAGTCGGCATACGTGATGATGCTTTCGGTGCCGCCCGTCAGCGTGTTCAGGTTCGTGTAGGGCTCCGGATCGTTGATGTCCACGTACTGCACGCCGTTCACGGTCAGATAGCCTTTCACGACCATCATGTGGCCGCCGCCGCCCGGCCAGTGCCAGCTGAACGCGACGGGTTTGTTCCTGCAATAAATCTGCGTCTTGATCTGACTGAACGTGAGCGCCGTGTTCGACGTCTGGTCGGCCGCGAAATGGTATTTCTCGTATTCGGGCCAGCCGCCGTTATTGCAGCTGCCGGCATTGTTCACGCAGCACGTCGTGAGGCCGAAACGATTATTCGCTTCGACGCATTGCGCGACGTCGTGACCGAGGAAACGCATGGTCATTTCGCCGCTTGCGGCCCAGCACCAGTTCGATGCTTGCTGGGGCAGTTTCGGGACGTCGAGCGTGGATACGAGTGGTGGGTTACAGCAGGCGGATAAGGTTCCTAAAGCAAAAAGTCCGCAGAGCATGTGTGCGCTTTTCATTGCAGCGACCTCCAGCGAGTTCAATCATGTATGTCGAGAAATCATCCAGTGCCGACGCGGCATGGAATCCGCCCTCCCGCTATCGGTATAGGCGGAACGATGGCGAACCCAACCTTATTCCGGTGATCTATTGAGACTGCTCATTTGACGGATGGCCTGTTTCGTTAATCCGTTATTGGCGACAATTTCCGCGACATGTGGATTCACAAAAGTTCCCGCGACCGGCAGCATCGTTGACCGCTCCCGCGCGCAGGCCGAAGCGCCATCCGCACGGTCCGCGCGTGTGGCAGACTGCGTCATCGCTACCGACACGGACACGCACATGGACATCGGACGGATCGACGCACTGGCCCTGCGCGCCAGCCTGGCCGCGCCACCCGCGCGCGTGGAGCGCCTGCGCGCCGTCGCGGGCGTGGGGCTCGACGGCGACGTCCATGCCGACCCGCTGTCGCCGCGCCAATTGCTGCTCGCGGGCACGGATGCGTATGCCGCGTTCGCGCTGCCGCCGCACGCGCTGCGCGAGAACCTGCTGCTGGACGTCGACACGTCGCGGCTCGCCTCCGGCACCGTCCTGCAGGTCGGCCACGACGTGCGACTGCGGCTGATGTTCCAGTGCGAAGCGTGCGGGCACCTGGAGGCGCAGCGGCCCGGCTTGTCCACGCGCATCGGCACGCGGCGCGGCATGCTGGCGCGCGTGCTCAGCGGCGGCGAGATGCGTCCGGGCGACTCCGTCCGCGCCATCGGCCCGCCGCTGCCCGCGTGGTCCGACGATTGGCGCGAACGCATCGCGCAAGTGCTCGACGCGTTGCCGCCCGCCAGCGTGATCACGTATAAACGGCTGGCGCAGCTGGCCGGCGTGGCGTCGAGTTATTGCCGCGCGTTTCCGGGCACGATCGCCCGGCTGGGGGCCCGTTACGCGGGCAAGGCGGTGCCGTCGCAATCGGATATCGCGTTGCCGCGCTGGGACGGGCGGGACTTGTTCACGGAGGACGACCGCGTGCTTGCCGCCGACGCCGAGTCATGAAGGACTGCGACTGTCAGGGTGAGTGAACAAAGTCGACCGCGACGTATGCCCGTCAGTCGTGTCGCCTGGTCCTCGCGCGCCATTCGGCCGGCGGGAAATTGAAGCTGTTCGAACGCCAGCGCGACGCGATGCCGATGTCGTAGCCATGCGTGACGACTACGGACAAGGTATTCACTTCATTTGCTGGCGGGTAGGTGTCCAATGCGATCGCCGCAGCGCCGTCCGCAAGGGCCCGCTCGTCGACGTCGCCGGTGCGGGTGAGCACGTTGATCGTCATATAGCTCGTGCGGTTGGCGCCGGTCGCGACAGCGACGCCTGTGAAGACACCGGCCGTGCGCACGCCGGGCATCCGGCTGACTTGCCGTTGCACCGCCAGCAAAGGTTGCATCACGGTGTTGTCGAACGTCGAATACAGGTAGGCGCCGCCGCCCAGCGCGGCGACCAGCAACGTCGCCATGATCGCGACGTGGCCGCGCCAGATGGGCAGCAAGGTCGGCACGTCCCGCGTGCCGGCGCGCACGACGACGGCACCCACGAGCAGGTCGTGCACCGATTGCCGCGTACGGCGGTTGAACACGCACAGGTAGGCGATGGCGCCGCCCAGGCCGAATACGAGAAGGGCTTGCACGACCGCCACGATCGAGCCGGCATCGCCATTGCCCAGGACGGCATTGTTCAAGAAGTATGGGACATGGAAGACGGACGCGCGCAGCAGCGCACGGCCAAGGCCGAGCGGTGCGCCGTCGGTGGCAACGACCTTGATGCCCAGCGCGAACTTGCCGAAGGTACGGCCCTGGAACAGGCGGCTTTCCATCGTGCCGAAATAGGCCAGCGCGATCACGAAGCCGATCGCGCGGCCCCATGCCCCCAGCGCCTCGAACCGGTCTCCGAAGGCCAGGCCCAGGCCAAAGCCGACGATGGCGAGCAGCACGGAGTCGACGATGTACGCACCCGCACGCTGCCAGAAGCCGGCGATGCCGGCCGGGCCATCGGATCGAGTGGGTTCGTCGGCGGCCGGGCGGCTCAGGCGTTCGGCCTCGAATTGAGCCAGGCGCGCATGGATTTCCTCGACGCGTTCCGGAAAGCGTTCTTTATCGATACGGGTGAGGATCTGGCGGAGCTGGGCTTCGGAGTATTTGGCGAAATCGGGTTTGTCCAAGCGGGCTCCGGCGGAATGCGGTCATTGATGTTGGCTTTGGTAAACATCCAGTGTACGCCCGCTATTGTTGAGATGGCAAGCTTCAGCGCGCCGGTCGCCATACCTGCTTGCGGCCCAGCACGTGACTGTCGACACCGCCCTTCCTGGCCAGCTGCCCGCCGATGCCGACGTTCAGCAGGCACACGTCGTCGTCTTCCGTCTCGCGGCCCTGGAAGCGGCGTGCCCACGGGTCGCGCGTCGGTTCGGCCGGAGCCGGCCGGTCCGAGGTCGCGGGCGGCCGGGGCCGCGGCTGCGGCACCTGTTCGGCGATGACGGCGGCGCGCTGGCCGCTGGCGCTGCACGACACGAGCGCGCACACGTCCACGCGCTGCGCGTGCACGGGCAGCGGCGCGAGGCTCGCGGCGGCGATCAGGGGAAGCAGTCGAAGCACCCAGTGCGAGGTCATGGCGCGTCTCCGGTCGATGGCGATGCGTCCACTGTAGCGGCGTGCGCGCGCCGCATGATGTCCGATTGTGTCGACGGCGCGCGTCGACACAGGCGCTTGCAAAAATCCGGCGCCGACCGCCAAAGAGCGTCACCCGTTCGGCCCGCGCTGCGCTACGATGGGCGGCCCATCGAACGAAGGAGACGACCCATGATCTACCAAGGCAGCTGTCACTGCGGCAACGTGGCGTACGAAGTGGAAGGCACCATCGACACCGCCCTCGCCTGCAATTGCTCGATGTGCCAGCGCAAGGGCTCGCTATTGTGGTTCGTGCCGCGCGCGCAGTTCCGCCTGCGCACGCCCGAGGACGCGGCCGCCACGTACACGTTCAACAAGCACATCATCAAGCACCGCTTCTGCCCGACCTGCGGCATCCATCCGTATGCGGAGGGCGTCGACCCGAAGGGCAATCCGATGGCGGCGATCAACCTGCGCTGCATCGAGGGCATCGACCTCGCCGCCCTGCCCGTGCACGACTTCAACGGCCGCGACACCTAGGCCAGCCGGGGTGCGATCGCGAGTTCCGGCTGGGGCTGCGGCGCATGGGCCGACAGTTCGGCCGGTGCCATCTGCTGCGGCAGCGCCACGATGTTTTGCCACAGCGCGAAACCGGCCGTGCGGTTCGCGTTGCTGAGGCGGTAGGCCGGCAGCGCGTCCGTGCCCTGCGCCATCCACAGCGCCGCGTACGACGGCGCCAGGCGCGCATCATGCCACGCTTCGGCGAGCGGCGCGAACGTTTCCTGCAGCACGGCCGCCGTGCTGCGCATGCGCACCCAGCGGTGGTTCAGCCAGCCGTTCTTCTCGCGGTCGGGGTGAAGGAAACGCTCGATCACCTGGCGCGCCGCCTCGTCGCCGCTTTGGCTCATCGTCGCGATGTCGTCCGGCTTCATGTTCAGGTTCAGGCCGCCTTCCTGCTTCGTGTGGCGGATCAGCACGACGCGGTCGCGGTAGCCCGGCGTGCGTTTCAGCGCCTCGTCGCGCCACGTGCGGATCGTGCGCAGGATGGCGCCGGCGAAGCGCGGCAGCGACGGCCGGCCGTCGGCCTCTTCGACGGCCACATAGGCCGCCGTCACGCCGGCGTTGTTGTTCGTCGGGAGCGAGACGCGTCCGGCGAGAGGGTGCCGCGGGTCCAGCTTCGCCTTGTCCAGGTCGTCCTGCAAGGTGACGCCGAACGTCGGGCGAGTCGGCAGGATGGCGTCGAAGAAGTGGATCGGGAAATTGCTCGTCAAGCCGCCATCGGAGAACCAGACGCGCATCAGCTCGACCTGCTCCCCATCCGTCGGCAGCACGCGCAGGCGGTACAGCGGCACGGCCTGCAGCAGCACGGGAAAACTCAGGCTCATGCGGGCGGCCACGACGACGGGCAAGTCGTCCGGGTCGGGCATGAAAAAATAATCCTCGCCGGACGCGTTCATCGTCTTCATCAGCGCAGTCGTGGCCGGGCGGTGGCCCGCGCGGCGCGCGTGGGCCATCATCCACTCGACGACGTCGGTCGGGAACAGGGCGCGCATCTCGGACGCGCGAAACACGAGGTCGCGGCTCGAATGCGGGAGGCGGTGCGCGCGCAGTTCGGACAGGCCCGTCGTCATCAGCGCCAGTTCGATCGGCGGCTCCGCCGTGCGCAGGTGGCCGAACGTCAGCGGTGCGTCGGACGGCAGGCCGGCGATGTCCTGCACGAGCGCATGCAGCCATTCCGTCAGCGCGGGGTGGCCGGTGCCGCCCGTGCCCATGCCGGAGCAGATGCCGCAGCGGTTGGCGCGCAAGCCACGCCACGCGGACCACGTCGCCTGCAGCAGCGCCCCGCCCAGCGCGCCGACAGCCATGCACAGCCCGAACCACAGCACGCTGGCGACGCCCACGACGGGCAGGCGCGGCCAATGTCCGCCGAGGAGGCTGCTGCTGACGAAGAAACCCGCGAACCACAAGCCGGCGCCCACGACGGCGCCCAGCGGGAAATTCCACAGCATGGCCAACCACAGATAGCCCGTGGCCTTCGCCTTGTTCGTTTCGTTGAGGGCCGCGCCGATCACGCGGAAGTGGGGCCGCAATGCGCGGCAAGGCTGGAACAGGGAGAACAGCCGGGTGTGGGCGCCGACGGGCTCCTGCAGGCTGCCCGGCAGCCGCGCGAGGAGGTCGAAGCCGTCGTCGGTGCCCTGCCCGGTCTTGCGCACGCGGTTGCGCTTGAACTGGGCTGCGGCCGCCGCGATCGCCGCCACCGCGCCGACGCTCGTGCCGCCGATCGAGCGCAGGGTGAAGCGCTGCGCCAGCCGCGCCACGAACGCGGGGTAGACCACGCCGGAGGTCACCCCGCCTTCCATCACGATATCGCATTCCTTGGGCAGAAAATCGTCCATCGCTCGTCCATGCTGTCCATGACGTGACGATTATGCGCGATCGGCGCTGCCCGCGTCCAAAACGCTCAACCCGGCACGCCCACGATCACGCTGGACGCCTTGAACATCGCCGTCGCCGTCTTGCCCTCGGCCAGTTCGAGCGCGCGTGCGCTCTCGTTCGTGATGATGGCGGCGATGGTGCCGCCGCCCGCCAGGTCGAGGACGACCTCGGTGTTGACGGCGCCCGGCGTCAGGCGCGCCACGGTGCCCGCGAGGCGGTTGCGGGCCGAGAAGCGCGCGCCGTCGCCGTCCGTCATGAGGATGATCGACGAGGCCTTGACGAGCGCGAACGCCTGCACGCCTTCAGCGAGGCCGAGGCTCGCCGTGCTCTCGTGCGTGACGATGGCGACGATGGTGTGGCCGCCCGCGATGTCGATGTCGATCTCGTCGTTGACGGCGCCCGGCTGGACGCGCGACACGGTGCCGAAGAATTGGTTGCGTGCGCTCGTTTTCATGTTCAGTCTGCCGATCAGGGTGAGGTCCGCGGCGAGGTCGCCCGCGTGCGCGTCGAGCTGGGCGACGAACTGCCGGTGCAGTTGCTCGATCGCGCGGAAATTTTTCACGAGCTGCTCGCCCCGTGCCGTCAGGCGCGTGCCGCCGCCGCCCTTGCCGCCGGTGGCGCGTTCCACCAGCGCTTCGCCGGCCAGGTTGTTCATCGCGTCGATGGCGTCCCACGCGCCCTTGTAGCTGACGCCGAGGGCTTTCGCGGCCTGGCTGATCGATCCTGTTGCGCCGATCGCCGCCAGCAGGTCGACCCGTCCCGGACCGCCGAACGTCTCGCCGCCAACCGTCATCCAGACCGAGCCCTGCAGCCCGAAGCTTGTGCCTTCACCGCCCACGATCTCTCCCGTTTCGTTTCGTTATATACTCTACTACATAACGCTGACGACAGGAGTCGAAGATGAAGCAACTTGCCGGCCTGCTGGCGCTGATCGCATGCGGTGCGGCCCAGGCGAACGACGTGCAGGTGGCCGTGGCCGCCAACTTCACGGCGCCGATGCAGAAGATCGCGGCCGCGTTCGAACGGGACACGGGCCACAAGGCCGTCCTTGCATTCGGCGCCACCGGCAAGTTCTACGCGCAGATCGTCAACGGTGCGCCGTTCGAGGTGCTGCTCGCGGCCGACGACGAGACGCCGGCAAAACTGGAGGCGGAACACCGCACCGTGCCCGGCACGCGCTTCACGTACGCGACGGGCAAGCTCGTGCTGTGGTCCGCGCAGGACGGCTATGTCGACGCCCAAGGGCACGTGTTGCGGACGGGCGATTTCGCGCACCTGGCGATCGCGAATCCGAAGACGGCCCCATACGGCGCGGCCGCCGTCGAGACGCTCCAGAAACTGCACGTGTACGAGCGCGTGCAGGGCAGGCTCGTGCAGGGCGAGAACATCGCGCAGGCTTACCAGTTCGTCGGCACGGGCAATGCGCCGCTCGGCTTCGTCGCGCTGTCGCAGGTCTATCGCGACGGCAAATTCACGTCGGGCTCGGGCTGGATCGTGCCCGACAGCCTGCACGCGCCGATCCGCCAGGATGCCGTGATCCTCGCCAAGGGCAGCGCCAATCCGGCCGCGAAGGCGCTGGAAGACTACCTGAAGTCGGACAAGGCGAAGGACATCATCCGCTCGTACGGCTACGCGCTGTGACGCTCGACGCCGCCGACCTCGCGGCCGTCCGGCTGACGCTGGAACTGGCCACTGTCGTGACCGTGCTGCTGCTGGTCGTCGGCACGCCCATCGCGTGGTGGCTCGCGCGCACGCGCTCGCGCCTGCGCCACGCCGTCGGGGCCGTCGTCGCCCTGCCCCTCGTGCTGCCGCCCACCGTCATCGGTTTTTATTTGCTGCTGCTATTGGGGCCCCATGGCCCTGTCGGCCGGTTCACGGAGGCGCTGGGCATCGGCCTGCTGCCGTTCTCGTTCGGCGGCCTCGTGCTGGCGTCCGTCTGCTATTCGCTGCCGTTCGTCGTGCAACCGCTGCAGAACGCGTTCGAGGCGATCGGTCCGCGCCCGCTGGAAGTGGCGGCCACGTTGCGTGCGAGCCCGTGGGATGCGTTCTGGTCCGTCGCGGTGCCCCTCGCGCGACCCGGTTTCCTGTCCGGCGCCGTGCTCGGGTTCGCGCACACCGTCGGCGAATTCGGCGTCGTCTTGATGATCGGCGGGAATATCCCGGACAGGACGCGCGTCGTCTCCGTGCAGATCTACGACCACGTGGAGGCGCTCGAATACGCGCAGGCGCACTGGCTCGCGGGCGGCATGCTGGTCTTCAGCTTCGTCGTGCTGCTCGCGCTGTACACCCTCAATCCGCAGGCGATGACAGGACGGCGCCGATGACGGACGGATTGCGCGTGCGCCTGCGCCTGGACCGCGGCGCGTTTCAATTGGACGTCGACCTCGACCTGCCGCAGCGGGGCATCAGCGCGCTGTTCGGCCACTCCGGCTCGGGCAAGACGACGATCCTGCGCGCCATCGCCGGCCTGGAACGCGCGCCCGGCGGCTACGTCGCGTTGGGTAGTGAGGTCTGGCAGGACGATGCGCGCTTCGTGCCCGTGCATGCGCGCGCGCTCGGCTACGTGTTCCAGGAAGCGAGCCTGTTCCCGCATCTGTCCGTGCGCGCCAACCTGGACTTCGGGCGCAAGCGCGTGCCCGCGCAGGCGCGCCGCTTCGCGCTGGAACCGGTGGCGGCGCTGCTCGGCATCGAAGGCTTGCTGGACCGGCGCCCGGACGGCCTGTCGGGCGGCGAGCGCCAGCGCGTCGCGATCGCGCGTGCCCTGCTCGCGTCGCCGCGCCTGCTGCTGATGGACGAACCGCTGGCCGCGCTGGATCTGCGCCGCAAGCAGGAGATCCTGCCGTATCTGGAGCGGCTGCACGAGGAACTGGCAATCCCGATCGTCTACGTGAGCCACGCCCCGGACGAAGTGGCGCGCCTGGCCGACCACCTCGTGCTGCTGGACGACGGCAAGGCCGTGGCGAGCGGGCCGCTGACGGACACGCTGGCGCGCGTCGACCTGCCGCCCGCCTTCGCCGACGACGCCGGTGTCGTGCTGGAGACGACCTTGGCCGGCCACGAAGAAGACGCCCTGTCGCGGCTGGAATTCGCGGGCGGCGCGCTGCTGGTGGGCCGGCGTCGCGAAGCCGTCGGCACCCATCTGCGCTGCCGCATTCACGCGCGCGACGTCAGCCTGGCGCTGGAACGGCCGCACGGCAGCAGCATCGTGAACCGTCTGCCGGCCGTGGTGACGGCCGTCGCCGCCACAGACACGCCCGGTCACGTGCTCGTGCAGCTGCGGATCGGAGAGTCTCCGGTGCTGGCGCGCATCACGGCCCGCTCGCGCCGCGAACTGGGCATCGCGCCCGGCCAGCAGCTGTGGGCCCAGATCAAGGGCGTGGCGCTGCTGACCTGATGCCGGTTCAGCGCACGCGGCGCATCGACGAGATGCGGTTGCTCATCCGCTGGAGGCCTTCGTAGCGGCCCGGGCCCAGGACGATGCATTCACCGCGGAAGTCGGCGTGCTCGCAGAATTCCCAGCGGCCTTCGCGGATGATCATCGAGCTGGCGCGGTCGTTGAAGCCGACGTCGCTCATCGCGCGCACGTCCTGCGACAGCTGGACTTGGGGGCCTTCGAAGCCGGGGCCCGCGAACATCATCACGTCTGCGCCCCCGCGGTTGCCCCAGCCGCCGCCGCCCTCGCGATAGCCGCCGCGGTCGTCGTCGCGCCGGCCATCGTGGTCACGGTCGCGCCACTCGTCGCGGTCGTGGTCACGGTCGCGGTCGCGCCAGCGGCCCTCGCCGCGGTCGACCTGGCGGGCCGACGAGATGGCGTCATTAAAACCCGGCAGCTCGCGGTATTCGCCCGGACCGAATTCGGCGCAGCGGCCGCCGAAGTTCGCGTGCTCGCACAGCAGCCACGTGCCGGAGCGGATGACGACGCTCGACGCGCGGTCGTTGAAGTTGAGGTCGCCCAGGTTCGTCGCGTCGCGGTCGATCGTGACGCGTTGACCGCGGAAATTGCTGTCCGAGAACAGGGTCAGTTCGCCGGCAAAGGCGGCGTGAGTGAAAGTTGCCAACACGGCGGCGGCGGCAAGCAGGCGTTTCATGATTTCTCCATCGATGGTCGTGCGCCTTTTATCGGCGCCTGTGCAGTTAACGGCCGCCCGGTCCTCGCGGCTGACAGTTTCCTGTAACAAAATCCTACACGGAAGTGAGGACGGGGCAGCCAAATCCTGGCCGGTCCAGCTCGCGCGCCAGGTTGGAGCGCAGCGCGGACAGGGCGGCGATGCGCGCGTCGATGTCGTCCAGCTTGCGCAGCAGGGCGGTGCGCAGTTGCGGTGCGGCCGCGGCCGGGTCGTCCAGCAGCGGCAGACCCGTCTCGATTTCCGCCAGGGTAAAGCCGAGCGCCTGCGCCGCGCGCAGGTAGCACAGCCATTGGACGGCTTCCGGCGGATAGTCGCGGTAGCCATTGGCGAGCCGGCGCGACAGCAGCAGACCGCGCTTCTCGTAGAAGCGCAGGGTGTCCCGGCTGAGTCCTGTGGCGGTGGCGAGTTCTCCGATTTGCATGCGATAGTGACAACAAGGAAGGACTTGACCTTGGAGTGTACTCCAGGGTTCATGATTGCCGGAACATTCATTGTCGGGAGTTCCCATGCGCCGTTCCACTTTTCTGACCCTCGTGCGCGCCAGCGCCGCCTACGACTTGCTGCTGACGGCGCCGTTCGCCACGCCCTGGACGTTCGCCGTCGCGCACGCCCAGTTGTCCGCCGTGAACGCATCCCTCGGCGGCGCCGCGCTGCCCGCCTTCGGCCCTTTCCACGTCCTGTTCGCCTGCCTGATGGGGAGCATCGTGCTCGTGTGGTCCGTGCTGCGCCTGCGCGCCCCCAGCGTGGCGCTGGGCCGCTACGACGGCACGGCGCGGTTCCTGTTCTCGACCTGGATGGCATGGGCGCTGACTGCCAGCGGCGCGCCGCTGCTGTGGCTGTTCCTCGTGCCGGAATTCTGCTGGGGCGTCGCGCAGTGGCTGCCCGTCGCTCAGGACGACGGCGGCAGCAGCACGGCGCGGGCGCCTTTTACCAACGCGGCGCCCATGCGTTCCAGCCGCGGCGGCTGAATGCGCCACGCGTGCCAATACAGCGTCACATCGACGTGCAGGTGCGGCGTGAGGTCGACGAGCGCCCCGCTGGCGAGCATGTCCGCGCACTGTTCCAGCGGCAGCAGGCCGTAGCCGAGGCCCAGGCGGATCGCCTGCACGTACGGGTCGCTGGACGGGACGTAATGAAACGGGTACGCGCCCTCCGGCAGGCCGAAGTGCTGCAGCAGGAACGCCGTCTGCAGCCGGTCGTTGCGGTCGAACACCATCACGGGCGCGCGCCGTGCGGCCTCGCGCGTGATCCCGCCGGGGAACCAGCGCGCGGCGAAGGCGGGCGCCGCCACCATCCGGTACCGCATCGTGCCGAGCGGACTGACGGTGCAGCCGCGCATCGGCTCCGATTCGCCCGACACGCAGGCGAGCGCGAGCCCCTGTTCCAGCAGCGCGAACGTGTGCCGCTGGTCGCCCGTGACGAATTCCACGAGCAGCCCTTCCGCGATCAGCACGGGCGCCAGCACGGGCAGCAACCAGGTGGCCAGGGTGTCGTTATTGACGGCCAGCGCCACGCGCACGGGGCCCGGATCGCTGTGCTGCTCGGCGAAGAATTCGTCTTCCAGCAGCGCGCGCCGGCGGAGGAATTGCAGCAGCCGCATGCCGGGCGCCGTCGGCCGGCAGGGACGGGAGCGGACGAGCAGCGGCGTGCCGAGGTCGTGTTCCAGCGCGGCGATGCGCTGCGAGATGGCGGACGGCGTCACGTTCAGCCGCGCGGCCGCCTGCTCCAGGCTGCCGCTGTCGACGGCGGCGACGAACGCCTCGCTGCGGCGCGGATCGATGTTCATGGGATTAGCCCAGCTTAATGAACTTTAGAATTCATTAATATAATTGATGTGGCCGCGCTTGGCGGGCATGCTGCTCCGCAATCACAACGGAGTAACCATGTTTTCACAACCCATCTTCCTGCAAGGCCTCGGCATGGGCGCGAGCCTGATCATGCCGATCGGCGCCCAGAACGCGCACGTCATCCGCACGGGCGTGGCCGGCCGCCACGTCGTGCTGACGGTCGCGTGCTGCGTCCTCATCGACGTCGTCCTGATCGCGCTGGGCATGTCCGGCTTCGGCGCGCTGATCGAACATTCGCCTGCGCTGCTGCAGGCGGCACGCTGGGGCGGCGCCGCATTTTTGCTGTGGTACGGCGTGCGCTGCCTGGCGAGCAGCTGGCGCGGCGCGTCCGTGCCGCAGGCGACCACCGGCCAGGCCGCATCGAGCGCGGCGCGCGCGCTGGGCATCGTGCTCGCGATGTCGCTGCTGAATCCGCACGTCTACCTGGACACGGTCGTGCTGCTGGGTGCCGTCGGCAGCAGCCTCGCGGCCGGTCACCGCGCGTCGTTCGCGGCTGGCGCGATGACGGCGTCGCTGCTGTGGTTTTCCGTGCTGGGGCTGGGCGCGCGCCGCTGCGCGTTCGTGCTGGCGCGGCCCGCCGTGTGGCGCGCCGTGGAAGCGTTCACGGGCACGACGATGCTCGTGCTGGCCGCGCTGCTGCTGGCCGAACGCTAGGCCGCCAGTGTCTTGCCCTGTTCGACCGACATCTGCGCGGGCAGCGCGACGCCGTTCTTCACGGCCGTGAGTTCGGCGAGGATGGAGATGGCGATCTCATACGGCGTCTTGCTGCCGATGTACAGGCCGATGGGGCCGTGCAGCTTCGCGATCTGGTCGTCCGTCAGGTCGAATTCGCGCAGGCGCTCGCGCCGCCGCGCATTGTTGGCGCGCGAGCCGATGGCGCCGACGTAGAACGCGTCCGTCTTCAGCGCTTCCATCAGCGCGAGGTCGTCCAGTTTGGGGTCGTGGGTGAGGGCGACGACGGCGCTGCGGCTGTCCAGTTTCATCTCCAGCACGACGTCGTCCGGCATCGCGTGCACGACGTTCACGCCGGGCAGGTTCCAGCTGGCGCGGTATTCCTCGCGCGGGTCGCACACGGTCACCTGGTATTCGAGGCCGACGGCGATCTGCGCGAGGAATTGCGACAGCTGGCCGGCGCCGATGATCAGCAGCCGCAGGCGCGGGCCGTGGATCGTGACGAGCGTCGCGCCGTCCATGCGCAGCCGCTCGTCGGCCCGGCCTTGTTCCAGGTCGACGGCGCCGCTCGCGAGATCGAGCGTGCGTCGCGTGAGCACGCGGCGCTGCGCCAGCGCGAGCAGTTCGTCCATGCGGCTCCCCGGGCCGAGCGGCTCGACGACGAGCTGGATCGTGCCGCCGCAGGGCAGGCCGAAGCGGTGCGCCTCGTCGGCCGAGATGCCGTACGTGACGACTTCCGGCGCCGTACGTACGATGCCTTGTTCGCGCACGACGGCGATCAGGTCGTCCTCGATGCAGCCGCCCGACACCGAGCCGAAGACGACGCCGTCCGCGCGGATCGCCATCGTGGCGCCTTCCGGCCGCGGGCTCGAACCCCACGTGCGCACGACGGTCACGTACTCGCAGCGCCAGCCGGCCCGCAGCCACTGGTCGCAGGCGTGCAGCACTTCGAGGTCGATACTGTCCATGATGTCCTTTTTGTTGCCGAACGATAAATCAAACAAGCCCGCCGCCGGACGCGTGCAGGCAGCGTGCATGCTAACGCAAAACGGCCGGCGACGACGACGCGGCTGTATCTCTAAACGGTTTATATCGTTTCCGACGGACGCCGCCAGCATGCGGGCGCGGGCGGCGCTATACTCATGGGAATCGCGACCGTCCTGGAGACCACCATGAAACCGGATTTGCTGTCCCTGCTGCGCATCGACCTGCCCATCATCCAGGCCCCGATGGCCGGCGTCTCGACGGCGGCGCTGGCCGCGGCCGTGTCGGAGGCGGGCGCGCTCGGCTCGATCTCCGTCGGTGCAGGTGACGCAACGCAGGGCCGCGCCGCCATCGCCGACGTACGCCGCCTGACGGACCGGCCGTTCAACGTCAACGTGTTCTGCCACCGTCCCGCCGCGGCCGACGCCGCGCGTGAAGCGGCCTGGCTCGACTACCTCGCACCGCACTTCGCGGCCAACGGCGCGCAGCCGCCGGCCGCGCTGCGCGAAATCTACAAGAGCTTCGTCGACGACGACGACATGCTCGAGGTGATCCTGGAAGCCCGTCCGGCCGTCGTCAGCTTCCACTTCGGCCTGCCGGACGCGCACCGCATCGAGGCGCTGAAGGATGCGGGCATCGTGCTGCTGGGCAGCGCGACGTCGGTGGCGGAAGCGAGACAAGTGGAGGCCGCCGGCATCGACGCCGTCGTCGCGCAGGGCTACGAGGCCGGCGGCCACCGCGGGCTGTTCGATCCGGAGCGCGGCGACCCGGCCATCGGCACGTTCGCGCTGACGGAGCTCGTCGCGAGCGCCGTGCGCATTCCCGTGATCGCGGCGGGCGGCGTCATGAACGGGGCCGGTATCGCCGCCGCGATGCGCCTGGGCGCCAGCGCTGCACAGATGGGCACTGCGTTCATCCTGTGCCCGGAATCGTCGGCGACGAAGCACCACCGCGCGCTGATGCAGGCGGGCGAGGGCGTCATCACGGCCGTGACGGACGTCGTCTCGGGCCGTCCCGCGCGCGGCCTGGTGAACCGCCTGTTCAGCGAGATCGGTGCGCCCGGCCATCCGCCGCTGCCCGACTATCCGATCGCCTATGATGCGGTGAAGGCGCTGAACGCGGCCGCCACGAAGGCGGGCAACAGCGACTTCACGGTGAACTGGGCCGGCCAGGGTTTTCCGCTCGCGCGCGAGCTGCCGGCGGGGGAACTGGTGCGCCTCCTGGGCGAGGAACTGGCGCAGAACGGCTGGGTGCCTCGTCAGGCGTCCGCGTAGGCCGCCTCGATCGCTTCCTTGCGCGGCGCGTCCGCGATGTGCACGATGAGCACCGCGTCGAGCGGCAGCACGGGATGCGCGGCGCGGTGCTTGGCGAACCAGAACACCTCGTCGATGTCCTCGTCGTCAGGCGCGTGCGACGTGACCAGCACGCGGCGCTCGTCGGGCGCATCCTCGTAGTCGACGGCTTCCAGCGCGGCGTCGTCGACGGCCTCGGTCCACGCCTCGGCATCCTTGCCCCACGCCTGCACGTAGCGGGCGCCGGATGCGACGAGCCAGCGTGCCGCGTCCCACAACCACATCTCGGCCACGTCGTCCTCGGCGAGCACGATGGCGAGGAATGGCGGGCGGTTGCCGAGGTCGGGCAGGTCGGCGTCGGGCGGCAGGTGCAGATAGGCGGTGGTCTGGCGGTGCATGGCATCGGTTGCGAGCGGGGTGAGGGCGCCAGCTTACCACCGGCCGCGCAAAACCTGGAGACAAGTCAACCGGGGCGGCCCGGCTGCGTTACCATCTCGTACCGCCGGGGTCGTCCGGCCATCGATCCGTGGAGTCACATGAACATCTTCGCTTCCGTGGCGCTCGCCGCCGCTTCCGTCACAGTCGCGGGCGCCGCCCAGGCCGCCATTCCCGTGTACGGCTTTTTCGTCAAGCACACGTACCCGCATGACCCGCAAGCCTTCACGCAGGGCCTGTTCTTCAAGGATGGCCAGTTGTACGAGACCACAGGCCGCAAAGGCACGTCGTCGCTGCGCAAGGTCGACCTCAAGACGGGCAAGGTCGTGCAGAAGAAGGACTTGGCGGACGAGTACTTCGGCGAAGGTTCGACGGCCGTGGGCGACACCATCGTCAACCTGACGTGGCAGTCGAACGTCGGCTTCCTCTTCGACGCCAGGACGTTCACATTGAAAGGCCGCTTCAACTACAAGGGCGAAGGCTGGGGCCTGGCCAGCGACGCGCACCACGTCTACATGAGCGACGGCTCGGCCGAGATCCGCGTGCTCGACCCCAAGACGCTCGACGAGGAGCGCCGCATCAAGGTGACGGCCGAGGGCAAGCCGATCACCCGGCTCAACGAGCTGGAGGTCGTCGACGGCCAGATCTTCGCCAACGTGTGGGGCACGGACGTCATCGCGCGCATCGACCCGGACAGCGGCAACGTCGTCGGCTGGATCGACCTCACGGGCCTGCTGCCGGCCGGCCAGCGCGGCACGCCGGACCCGGACGCCGTGTTGAACGGCATCGCGTACGAACCGAAGCAGCATCGCCTGTACGTGACGGGGAAGCTGTGGCCGAAGCTGTTCGAGATCGAGCTCGTACCGATCGAAAAACGTTGACGCGTTACGACGTCACGGCAATGACGACCTTGCCGAAGTGCGAGCCGGACGCCATGTACCGGTACGCCTCGCGCGCCTGGTCGAACGTAAACACGCGGTCGACGACGGGCTGCAGCCCGGTGATGTCGGCGAAGCGCACGACTTTTTCCAGCATCGCGCGGCTGCCGACGAAGATGCCCACGAGGCGCTTGGCGCTGGCCATCAACGTGGCCGGGTTGACGTCGCCGCCGGCGCCGCTCACGCTGCCGATGATGGCGACGGTGCCGCCCATCGCGGCGGACGCGATCGACCGGTTCACCGTCCCCTGGCCGCCCACTTCCAGCACGACGTGCGCGCCCATGCCGCCCGTCGCGCGCAGCACTTCCTCCTGCCATTCCGGCGTCGTGCGGTAGTTGATGACGTGGCGCGCGCCGAGGTCCTTCGCGCGCTGCAGCTTGGCGTCGCTGGACGACGTGACGATCGTGTCCAGGCCCGCGGCCTTGGCCAGTTGCAGGCCCAGGATGCTCACACCGCCCGTCCCCAGCAGCAGTACCGTATCGCCTGGCCGGACGGCGTTGGCGGATTCGAAGATGGCATTCCACGCCGTGACGCCGGCGCAGGGCAGGGTGGCCGCGTCGACGTAGCTCATGCCGGCGGGGATGATCACGAGCGCGCCCTCGTCCAGCACGACGTCCTCCGCCAGCATGCCGTCGATGTCGCCGCCGAGCGCGTGGCGGGTCTTGTCCGGACCCGTGGCGCCGTCGTGCCAATGCGGGAAGAACGACGCGACGACGCGGTCGCCGGGCTGCACGCGCGTGACGCCGGGGCCCGTCGCGACGACCTCGCCGGCGCCGTCCGAACAGGGGATGATGGGGTCGTCGACGGTGACGAGGTAGTTGCCGCCGGCGACCATCAGGTCGCGGTAGTTCAGCGAGACGGCGTGCACGCGGACGCGCACTTCGCCGGTGCCAAGTTCACGGTCGGGGAAATCCACGCATTGCAGCCCGTCGATACCCTCGCCGGGTAGGATCTGGTAAGCCCGCATCGCACCTCCGTCGGTTGGTCGTCCGTCCACGCGGGACGGGACGCCATTGTCGCCGCAACGCGCCCATGCGCGGCGCACGCCTACATCGGCTTGGCCACCATCAACCAGAAGATGACGACGAACGCGATGAACGCGGGCACGCCGAGTCCGGCCCAGGTGAAGAAGTAGCGCCAGTAAAGCGGCGGCAGGTCGGTGCCGGCGCGGGCGGCGTCGGCCGCGATGTCGCGCAGGCGCATCTGCAGCCAGACGACGGGCAGCCAGCACGCGCCCGCCAGCACGTACAGCACCACCGACCACATGAGCCAGCGGCTGTGCAGCGGATAGCCGGCCAGGTGCACCATGTAGAACCCGGTGGCCGGTTGGATGACGGCCGTCGTCGCCGTGAACAGCCAGTCCGCGATCACGACATAGCGGCTGACGACGGCGATCGCGCGCACGTCGCGGCTCACGTTCGCAAACAGCATGTACCACGCCGAGCCGATGCCCGTGCCGAACAAAAAGGTCGACGACAGGATGTGCAGCCATTTCACGACGACGTAGTCCATCAGGTGTCTTCTTTCTCGAGTTCGTACAGCAGCCAGATCGCGGCCAGGATCGGCAGGTTCTTCGTCAGCGGCCCGTACGGATGGGCCAGGAATTCGGGCAGCCGCAGCGCGATCACGATCGTATAAAAACCGATCAGCGCGAGCTGGATGCGCCACAGCCAGCGGCGCCGGCGCAAGAACAGCGTGCCCAGGCCCAGCAGCAGGTCGCACAGCGCCGCACCGTACAGCATCAACGGGCGCAGGGACTCCGGGATGCCGGAGCGGGCCAGCAGATCGTAGCTCGCGTCGGCCGGGTAGACGAAGGCGGAGACGACGGCGGTGGCGAGCCACACGGCCGCGATGGCGAGGCGCAGCACGGGCAGCAGCCAGTCGAGCTTGGCGCGCGCGCGCTCGGCATCGGGGGCGACGACGAACGAGGCGATGGGGCGGGGCGGGCGCCCGAGCAGGCGCAGCGTGGGGCCGGCGTCGGCCGTGCTGCCGCGGTCGAGCATGCGCAGCGCATCCGGGTCGAGCAGGGCGCCCGGCAGCCACGCGCCCGCGCGGGCGAGCAGGCGCGCGACGCCGCCCGGCACCGGCAGCACGCGCAGCCGCCCCATGCCCAGTGCGCGGCGCAGGGCGGCGAGGTAATCGACGAAGGGCAGTGCTTCTGCACCGACGAGGGCGACGCGGCGCACGGTGCCGCCGCCCGGCTGCGCGTCGCCCGGTGAAGCGTCGCCCGGCTCCACGTACAGCCGCTGGCGCAGCAAGGTGACGATGGCGGCCACGACGTCGTCCACGTGGATCGGCTGCACGCGTTGCGCTGCATTCCCCAGCTTCGCGGCGAACGGCAGCGACGCCATCGCCTTGAACACGCGCGCGCTGGTACCGTCCGCGCCGTACACGAGCGACGGCTGCACGATGACGGCGCGCAGCGGCAAGGTGGCGAGATAGTCGTCGGCCGCCTTCTTGGACAGGTGGTACGCGGTGTCGGCCCCTGCGTCGGCGCCCAGCGCGGACAGCTGCACGACCATGTGCACGTCGTCCGATTCGGCGCACGCGGCGAACAGGGCGCGGGGCGTGCGCACGTGCAGGTTGTCGAAGGTTTGCGTGCCGCTTTCGCGGAAGATGCCGACCGTGTTGACGACGGCGTCCACCCCGGAAAGGCGCGCCAGCCACGTGGATTTATCGGTATCGTGGGCGAAGTCGGCATGGATCGCGGACAGGCGCGGATGGTCGGGCAGGGCGCCCCGGTGCTCGGGGTGGCGCAGCGCGCATACGACGTCGTGGCCTTCCGCCAGCAGCGCGTGCAGCAGGTGTCGTCCGATGAATCCGCTGGCTCCCGTGAGCAGGATCCGCATGCGCGCTCCTTTCGTCTCTCACTCATCGTACCAGAGGACTTCATGGAAGCATGGAACACGGCATTCAGGCGCGGCCTCGTCGGCGGCGCCACCTCCAGCGTGCTCTCGACGGCGGCGCTCGCGCTGCTCGGCAGGCAGCAGGCCGGCAGCGCGTATGCGCCCACCAACGCCGTCAGCCACTGGATCTGGGGCGATGAAGCGTTGCGCGCGGATGCACCGAGCATGCGCCACACGGTGCCCGGCTACCTGATCCACCACGGCAGCGCGACGTTCTGGTCGGTGCTGTTCGAGCGCGTGTGCGGCCCGCTGCTCGACCGCAGGGAGCCCGCGACGACGCTTGGCGTGGCGACGGCGGCATCGGCCGTGGCGTGCTTCGTCGACTACCGGCTGACACCCAGGCGCCTCCAACCCGGCTTCGAACAGCATTTATCCCGGCCGGCGCTGGCCGTCGTCTACGGCGCGTTCGGCGTGGGGCTTGCGCTCGGCGCGATGCTGAGCCGGAGGACGGGCTGACGTCAGGGGTGGGGTGGCGCGTTGACCGCCAGCTGCGCCGCGAACGCGCGCTGGTACGCGGGGCGCGCCTCGCCGCGCGCGACGTAGGCCGCCAGCACGGGGAATTCGTCGAGGATGCCGGACGGCCTCACCCGCAGCAGCACCGACACCATCATGAGATCGCCCGCGCTGAACGGGCCGTCGAGCCACTCGGCATCGCCCAGATACGCGGACAGCTGGCGCAGGCGGTCGCGCACGCGCTCCTCGACGAGCGGGAGACGGTCCTTGCTCCACGGCTTGTCGCCTTCGAAGATGCGCGCCGTGACCAGTTCCAGGATGGGTGGCTCGACCGTGTTGACGGCGGCGAACATCCACGCGACGGCGCGCGCCCGCGCGTTGGCGTCTTCCGGCAGCAGGCCGCCGTGGCGCTGCGCGATGTACAGCACGATCGCACCCGTCTCGAACAGCACGAGGCCGTCCTCCTCGTACGTGGGGATCTGGCCGAACGGGTGCAGGGCAAGGTGCGCGGGTTCCTTCATCGCGCGGAACGACACGAGGCGGACATCGTAGGGCAGGCCCGCTTCCTCCAGCGCCCAGCGCACGCGCGTGTCGCGCGCGAGACCCTTGCCGCCGTCAGGCGAGCGTTCGAATGCGGTGATCGTGATGGGCATATTTGTCTAACCAGAAGAGTGGCAACGGATCGCGTCGTCGCGTCGGGCAGAAGAATATTTTCATCTCGATATTAGCATTGACTGCTTTCCCGCGCGGCTGCCCGACTGCCTTCAGTGTGAGCTAGAAACTTGCTCAGCCTCAAATTTTTCCGTGCTCCGCTCCTTATCATTG
>NZ_JANUGW010000011.1 GCF_024753285.1 Massilia pinisoli
CACCCCGTGCCCACGCGAACGCCAGCAAACCGCAGACGTCACGCGTGGGCACGTTTCATTTGAGGCCCCCGGCCTCAACTGCCCACCCTACGATAGTGCGTACCGACCGGATGAAAAGGTCAATCGAGCAGATCGAACAGGGCGCGTGCAACGACCTTCGTCGCGCGGCGCAGGTCTTCCAGGTCGATGTGCTCGTCCGCGCGCTTGGCGTTGCTTTCGCCGACCGTGCGCGGGCCACAGCCGTACAGCACGGCCGGGACACCAGCTTCGCCGAACAGGCGCGCGTCCGTGTACAGCGGCGTGCCGGCCGCGCCGATCTCTTCACCGAACACGCTGGTCGCGTGACGAGACAGCGCATCGACCAGCGGCCGGTTGCCGTCCAGCGGTTGCAGCGCGTTCGCCAGCAGCATGCGCTTGATCTCGACGGTGATGCCTGGCTGGCCGGCGGCGGCGTCCTGGATCACCTTGCGGATCGTCGCCTCCACTTCCGCCGGATTCTCTTCCGGGATCATGCGGCGGTCGAGCTTCAGCACGACCTTGCCCGGCACGACGTTCGTGTTCGTGCCACCTTCGATCAGACCGACGTTCAGGTACGGGTGGTTGATGCCCTTCACCTGGCTCTTGACCTGCTTGTACTGCGTGTTCTGGTCGTACAGCGCGACGAGGATGCGGGTCGCGGCCTGCAGCGCGTCGACACCGGTCTCCGGCACGGCCGCGTGGCCCATCTTGCCGTTGACCGTCACTTCCATCTGCAGGCAGCCGTTGTGCGCCGTGATGACCTGGTAGCTGAAGCCCGCCGCGATCAAGAGGTCCGGCTTGACGAGGCCTTGCTGCAGCAGCCAGCCCGGACCGAGCTCGCCGCCGAATTCCTCGTCGTACGTGAAGTACAGTTCGACGCCGCCCTTCAGCGGGGCGCCCAGCGCTTCCAGCGCGCGCGTGGCGAACGTGAACGTGGCGAAGTCGCATTTGCTGACGGCGGCCGCGCGGCCGAACAACTTGCCGTCTTCGACCTCGCCGCCGTACGGATCGTGCGTCCAGCCTTCGCCCGGGGGCACGACGTCGCCGTGGGCGTTCAGTGCCACGGTGCGGCCCGGGCCGTACTTGCGGCGCACGACGAGGTTCGTGATCGTCTCCAGACCTGCAGCGTGCACGGTCGGCGCGGGCACCGCGTGCTTCTCGGCTTCGAAGCCGAATGCCTGCAGCAGGTCGGCGGCGCGCTCCGCGTGCGGCGCGTTGTTGCCCGGCGGGGTGTCGGTCGGCACGCGCACGAGCTCCTGCAGGAAGCGCACTTCCTCGTCGAAATGGGTGTCGATCCAGGCGTCGAGCGCCTCGTAAGGAGCGGCGGTATTGTTGTGAGAGGTCGTGGTCATGTCAGGATTCCGTGGCGAGTTGGTCGAGAAGAGTCTGGAAAGCGCGGACGCACAGGTCGGCGTCATCATTGGTGATGGATTCGAGCGGGTTGTGGCTGATGCCCGCGTTCAGCCCGCGCAGGAACAGCATCGCCTGCGGCAGGATGTCGTGGATCTTCATGGCGTCGTGGCCGGCGCCGCTGGGCATGCGGAACACCGGAAGACCCAGCGTTTCCACGGCGCGTTCCCAGCGCTGGCGCCATTCGGTCGCGCAGGGTGCGGCGGCGGCGCGCATCGTCTCTTCGAGCGAGAACTGAAGGCCGCGGCGCGCGCAGATCGCCGCGAGCTCGGCCTGGATGTCGGCGGCCGCCGCGTCGCGCACTTCGTTCGCCGTGGCACGGACGTCCAGCGAAAAGCGGCAGCGGCCCGGCACGACGTTGATGGAACCGTTCGGCACCTCCAGCATGCCGACGGTGGCGACGAGGTCGGGCACGGCGCCGCCGCGCCGTTCCGCGAACAGCACGAGTTCCGCGGCCGCTGCCGCGGCGTCGCGGCGCATCGTCATCGGCGTCGTACCTGCGTGGCTCGCGACGCCGACGATCTCGCCGACGAAACGCACGCTGCCGTTGATCGACGTGACGACACCCAGCGGCAGGTCGAGGTCGTTCAGCACGGGGCCCTGCTCGATGTGCGTCTCGACGAAGCCGAGGTATTTCGATGGGTCGCGCTTCAGCGCCGCGATGTCGTCCACGTTCAGGCCGGCGTTCGCCATCGCGGCGCGCATCGTGATGCCGTCCGCGTCCTTCTGGTCGAGCCAGGTCGTGTCGAATCCGCCGCACAGGGCGCCCGATCCGAGGAACACCGCTTTGTAGCGCTGGCCTTCCTCTTCCGCGAAGCCGACGACTTCGATGCCGTAGGCGAGGCGCTTGCCCTGGCGGTGCAGTTCGCGCACGCAGGCCATCGGCACGAGGATGCCCAGGCGGCCGTCGTACTTGCCGCCGTTGCGCACGGTGTCGTAGTGTGAGCCGGTCAGCAGGCGTTTCGCGGAAGGGTCGGCGCCGTGATAGATGCCGACCACGTTGCCGACGGCGTCGATGGTGACGTCGTCGAAGCCGCAGTCCTCGCGCATCCATCGTGCGAGCCGCGCGGCCGCCGCGCGGTGCGCGTCCGTCAGGTACGTGACGCACAGTTCGCCGCGCTCGGCGTACGCCCCTTCGCTGTGGACAGCCAGCTGCTCGTGCCAATCCCACACGAGGTTGCCGAGCACGGGCTCCTGGCCGAACTTGTCGTCCAGGCGGATCTCGGCGATGCGGTGGATGTTGCGCAGGGCTTCCGCGAATTCGAAGTCCGGGCCGTTCGCGAGGCGGCGCGCGAACGTGGCGATGATCTCCGCCTTCGGCAGGCCCAGGCCGCGCGGGCCGCGCACGGCGAGGATGAACGGGAAGCCGAACGTCGCGTTGTAGTCGGCGTTCAGCTTCTGGATGGTCGCGAATTCGTCCGGGGTGCAATTCGTCAGGCCGGCCTTGTTCTGTTCATTCGTCGATTCCGCCGTCAGCGATTTCGCGACCATCGCCTTGCCCGCGAGCTCCGGGTGGGCAAGGATCAGGCCCAGTTGTTCGTCGCGCGATGCGGCGCGCACGGCTTCCACGAGGCCGCGTTTCAGTTGCGCCAAGGTGGCGAACGGGCGCTTGGCCCACGCACGGGTTGCGATCCACGGCGAGTGTTCGTACACGCCGTCCAGAAGGGCGGTGAAGCCCGCCTCGTCGGCGGCGTTGAGTGTCTCCAAAGTCAGCATGTCTTGTTTACTCCCACGCGAATGCGGTGTCGGGGTTGTAGGGATGCACGGTCTTCCAGTGCCGCGCGATGTCGACGCGGCGCGCGACCCACACGCGGTCGTGCTGTTCGATATAGTCCAGGAAGCGCTGCAGTGCGCGGAAGCGCCCCGGGCGGCCCAGCAGGCGGCAGTGCATGCCGATGCTCATGATCGATGGACGGTCGCCGCCTTCCTGGTAGTGCACGTCGAACGCGTCGCGCAGGTACGCGAGGAACGGGTCGCCGTGCGAGAAGCCCTGCGGCAGGGCGAACCGCATGTCGTTCGCGTCCAGGGTGTACGGCACGACCAGTTGCGGCGCCTGCGTGCCGTCCGTCTTGCGCACCTTGAGCCAGAACGGCAGGTCGTCGCCGTAGTAGTCGCTGTCGTATTCGAAGCCGCCGTAGTCGGCCACGAGACGGCGCGTGTTCGGGCTGTCGCGGCCCGTGTACCAGCCCAGCGCCCGTTCGCCCGTCATGCGTTCGATCGCTTCCATGCCGCGCGCCATGTCGGCGCGCTCGGTCGCCTCGTCGACGTTCTGGTAGCTGATCCACCGGTGGCCGTGACAGGCGATCTCGTGGCCCAGTTCCTTGAATGCCGCCGTCACGTCGGGCGAGCGTTCCAGCGCCATGCCGACGCCGAAGATCGTCAGCGGCAGGCCACGCTTCTCGAATTCGCGCAGGATGCGCCACACGCCCACGCGCGAGCCGTATTCGTAGATGCTTTCCATCGATAGGTGGCGCGTCGGGAAAGCGGGTGGGCTGAACATCTCGGACAGGAATTGCTCGCTGCCGGCGTCGCCGTGCAGCACGCTGTTCTCGCCGCCTTCTTCATAGTTCAGGACGAACTGCACGGCGACGCGGGCGCGGCCCGGCCAGTCGGCGTACGGTTGCTCCCGGCCATAGCCGGCGAGATCGCGTGGATAGTGCTGGGTCATGATGGCTTTGTCTTTGTTCACGGGTGGAGGATGTCGGCCAGGTCGACGCGCTGCGGATCGAGGTGCAGGTTGTGCTGCACGTTGGCCAGGTGTTTCGAGACGAGGCGCACGGCTGTCTTGACGTCGCGCTTTTCGAAGGCGTCGACGATGGCCACGTGCTCGTCCAGCGATTCTTCGGCCGACTGCGACGACTGGCGCATCAGCGCGATCAGCGAGGAGCGCGTCAGGAGCTCCGACAGCATCTGCACGAGTACCTGATTGCCGAGCATCTGCGCCAGCACGAGGTGGAAGTCGCCCAGCAAACGGGTGCGCCCCGGCACTTCGGCGTTGTTGACGGCGGCGCGTTCCAGCTCGAGGTGGTCGCGTAACTGCCTGACTTGCGCGTCGGTGATCGTCGCGCACAACTGTTTCGTCACGGCCGTCTCCAGGATCGCCCGCACTTCGAACACGTCGTTCGCTTCCTCGGCCGTGGGCGTGGCGACGAACGCGCCTCGCGCCGGTTCCAGCACGACGAGGCGGTCGCGCGACAGCTGGTTGAACGCCTGCCGTACGACGGTGCGCGACACCTTGAAGATGTCGCCGATCTTCTGCTCGGACAGTTTCGTGCCTGGCATCAGGCGGCGTTCCGCGATCGCGGTCGTGATGGCGTCGACGATGCGCTGCGTGGCGCTGCCGGCCGGCGCGGCGCCGGGCGTATCATGGTTCTTGGCAGCGCTGGTCAGCGGGACGATCTGCAGGGGAGTACGGGCTCGGCTCATGGGGCGTTCACACAATAAGTGATTGACATCGTGCTTGGAGTGTATACACTTTTCCAAAAAAAGAAAACACAAAGTGTATGCAATTTCTCAACCGTGAAAGGAAAACAGATGGGACACCTCAGCACCCACGTGCTCGATACGATGAACGGCTGCCCGGCGGCCGGCATGCGCGTGACGCTCG
The DNA here is from genome assembly GCF_024753285.1 of Massilia pinisoli. Classification (GTDB taxonomy): domain Bacteria; phylum Pseudomonadota; class Gammaproteobacteria; order Burkholderiales; family Burkholderiaceae_D; genus Telluria; species Telluria pinisoli. The sequence goes on from NZ_JANUGW010000011.1 coordinate 5,036, forward strand.
AAGCGCTCGACGGCAACGGCGGCGCGCGCACGATCAAGACGCTCACCTTGAATAGCGACGGCCGCAACGACGGCGGCCCGCTGCTGAATGCGGAAACGATGGCCTCCGGCCGCTATCGTTTGACGTTCGCCGTGGCCGCCTACTTCCGCGAGAAGGGCGTCACCTTGCCGGAGCCCGCGTTCCTCGACGACGTGCCGCTCGAGTTCGGTATTGCCGATGCGAACGGCCACTACCACGTGCCGCTGCTCGTCAGCCCGTGGGCATATTCGACCTACCGTGGCTCGTAAGCACCAGTTCTTGTTCTTGTCATAAAAATCTTTCCCATTTTCGGAAAGATCGTATACAGTTGTAGATGTCGCCGCGGAGCACATCGGTATCGGGGTCGAACCCGGCGCTGGTGGTTGCGATGATTTGCCCCTCACAGAGCCCGCTGTGGTGATGGGACAGTATGGAGTGCCGTTCGCGCCATGCTTCCTTTGTCTTAGAGGCTCTATGGAATCCTATCTGCTCGACTGGGCCAACCTGCTGTTGCGCTGGACCCACGTCATCACGGCGATCGCCTGGATCGGCGCTTCGTTCTACTTCGTCTTCCTCGACAATTCGCTGACCAAGCCCACGTCTCCCGATCTCGTGGAGAAGGGCGTCGACGGCGAACTGTGGGCCGTCCACGGCGGCGGCTTCTACCACCCGCAAAAATACCTCGTGGCGCCGAAGTCCATGCCCGAAGGCCTGCACTGGTTCTATTGGGAGAGCTACGCCACGTGGCTGTCTGGCTTCGGCCTGTTCACCGTGCTATACCTGTTCAATGCCGGCACCTTCATGGTCGACAAGCAGGTGCACGACTGGACACCGGGCGCCGCCGTCGGCACGGCGCTCGGCTTCCTCGTCGCGTTCTGGCTCGTGTACGACACCATCTGCCGCACGTTCGGCCGCAAGAAGAACGGTGACGCCATCGTCGGCGGCATCATCTTCGTGTTCGTCGTCTTCGCCGCCTGGCTCGCGTGCCAGCTGTACGCAGGCCGCGCCGCCTTCCTGCTGGTGGGCGCGATGCTCGCGACGTCGATGAGCGCCAACGTGTTCTTCTGGATCATCCCGGGCCAGCGCAAGGTGGTCGCCCAGCTGAAGGCCGGCCAGCCGGTCGACCCGATCTACGGCTGGCGCGCCAAGCAGCGCAGCGTCCACAACACCTACTTCACGTTGCCCGTGCTGTTCGCCATGCTGTCGAACCACTACGGCTGGCTGTACTCCGGCGACAATAACTGGGTCGTGCTGGTCCTCATGATGCTGACGGGCGCCCTGATCCGCCAGAGCTTCGTCGCGCGCCACAAGGCCATGGTGCATGGCAAGCGAGTGCCGTGGGAATATGCGGGGTTCGGCGTCGCCGCCCTGATGGGTCTCATCGTGTACCTCGTCCCGAAACCCGAGATCGAGGCGCCGGCGATCGCGTCCGCCGCCCCCGCCCCCGCCAGCGCGCCCGCCAACAGTGCGGCCGCGGCCGGCGCCACCGCGCAGAACGTCAGCTTCGACCAGGTGAAAGGCGTCGTGGCCCAGCGCTGCTCGATGTGCCACTCGGCCGCGATGGCGAGCAAGGGCATCTCGTTCGATTCGCCCGAGTCGATCAAGCGCCACGCCCAGCAGATGTACCAGCAGGCCGTCGTGCTCAAGCTGATGCCGCTGAATAACGCCACGCAGATCACGCCCGACGAGCGCAACCTCATCAAGCGCTGGTACGAAGAGGGCGCCCCGACCAACTGACCCGTTGTACCCTGTCCGGCGGCCCGCACGGTGGCCGTCGGACACGCTCGCGCCCCGGCCCACGCGGCCGGCATGTGGCGGGCGGCATGCTTCTTTTGTTTCGAACGCAGTACCGCAGTACACGCAGTTCATAAAAACATATCAGGAGACTCAGCATGAACCAGCCGTCCCGCCACCCGGTGGACGAACGGTTGCCCCTCGCACGCCTCGGCGCGCTCGGGCTGCAACACGTCCTCGTCATGTACGCCGGCGCCATCGCCGTCCCGCTCATCGTGGGACGCGCCCTCAAACTGCCCCCTGAACAGGTCAGCATGCTGATCTCGGCCGACCTGTTCTGCTGCGGCATCGTGACACTGATCCAATCCCTTGGCCTCACCTCCTGGTTCGGCATCCGCCTGCCCGTGATGATGGGCGTGACGTTCGCGGCCGTCGGCCCGATGGTCGCCATCGCGAACGCCGTGCCCGGCGTGGACGGAGCACGCGCGATCTTCGGCGCCGGCATCGGCGCGGGCGCCGTCGCGCTGCTGATCGCACCTTTGATGAGCCGCCTGCTGCGCTATTTTCCGCCCGTCGTCACGGGCACCATCATCCTGATCATCGGCGTGACGTTGATGCGCGTGGGCGTGGGCTGGGCCATGGGCGGTCCGGACAACACGGCGCAGAGCGTCGACACGGTCAAGCTGGCCGCGATGGTCGACGCGGCGCGCGCCAGCGCAGCCCAGGCCGCGGCCGCGCTGCCGCCGGGAGCAGCAGCACCGGCACTGAAGCTGGCCGGCCCCGTGCCGATGACGCCGAACCCGAACTACGGCGCGCTCGATCACCTCGGCATCGCCGCGTTCGTGCTCGTCGTCGTGCTGTGCCTCGTGCGATTCTGTCGCGGCTTCCTCGCGAACATCTCCGTCCTGCTGGGCATCGTGGCCGGCTGCGTAGTCACGTTCGCGTTCGGTGAAATGAACTTCGACAAGGTCGGCAAGGCCGCATGGTTCCAGCTCGTGACGCCGCTGGCGTTCGGCGCGCCCACGTTCGACCTCGTCATGATCGTCACGTTCGCCGTCGTCATGATCGTCGTGATGATCGAGTCGGCCGGCATGTTCCTCGCGCTGTCCGAGCTGACGGGCAAGGACCTCGACCGCAAGCAGCTCGCGGCGGGCTTGCGCACGGACGGCCTGGGCACGCTGCTTGGCGGCCTGTTGAACACCTTCCCGCACACGAGTTTTTCGCAGAACGTCGGCCTCGTCGCCGTGACGGGCGTGAAGAGCCGCTGGGTGTGCGTGGCCGGGGGCTGCATCATGATCGTGCTGGGCATGCTGCCGAAGATGGCGGCGCTCGTGGAGGCGATTCCTCAATTCGTGCTGGGCGGCGCCGGCCTCGTGATGTTCGGTATGGTTGCCGCGGCAGGCATCCGCATCCTGACGCGTGTGGACTTCCGAAACAACCGCTACAACCTGTATATTGTCGCCCTGTCGATCGGCTTCGGCCTGATCCCGCTGGTGGCGCCGCGCTGGGCGCAGCAGATGACCCACAGCCTGCATGCGTTGCTGGAGTCGGGCATCCTGCTGACCGCCGTGGCGGCCGTCGCATTGAATCTCTTCTTCAACGGTACCCGCGACATCCCGGTAGAAAGCCATGGGGACGCAGGCGCCACCAGCAACCACCCAACTATCGTCCAAGGGAGCAAAGCATGAAAAAAACCGTCCTGACCATGGCGCTGTGCGCGTGCGCGGCAACGTCCGTCCAGGCCGCGGAATGGAGCGACACGTCGATCGGCTACCGCACCGGCAGCCGCTTCCGCGAGCCGTTCAACACCGACGAGATCCATAAAGACATCATCGACATCAACCACGTGAGCGGTTATGCCTACGGCACGAACTTCTTCAACCTGGACGTCCTGCTGTCGAACAAATCCGACCCGTCGGCCCCCGGCGCCAGCTCGGGTGCGCAGGAGTTCTACCTCGTGTACCGCAACACGGTCTCGCTGGGCAAGGTGAGCGGCAAGGAATTCGCGTACGGCCCCGTGAGCGACGTCGGCATGACCTTCGGCTTCGACGTCAATACGAAGGACGACGCGGGCTACAACTCGAAGAAGCGCATGCTGGTCGTCGGCCCGACGCTCGCCTTCAAGGTGCCGGGCCTGTTGAACGTGGGCGTGTACGGCCTGTGGGAAAGCAACGCGCCGACGAACCAGTTCACGGGCGTCTCCACGCCGCGCTACCGCTACGACACGCACCCGATGCTGGGCGCCGTGTGGGCGTTCCCGATCGGGACGACGGGCCTGTCGTGGGAAGGCTTCGCGAACTGGATCGCATCGAAGGGCAAGGACGAATTCGGCAACCAGACGGCGCCGGAGACGAACATCGACATGCAGCTGATGTACGACCTGGGCCCGCTGATGGGCGCCAAGGCCAAGACCTTCCGTGCCGGCGTCGCTTACCAGTACTGGCACAACAAGTTCGGCAACGACAGCAAGCACGTGCCGGGCGCCTCGGCCAGCACGCCGATGGTGAAGGCCGAATACCACTTCTGATCCACTTCCGATTTTCCGGACGGGGCAAGGCGGCACGGCGGTGTCGTCCTGCCGCTGCCAACGGCGCGCTTGCCCTCGGGCGGCGCGCCGTTTTTTTCGGTGTATCCTGACGGCCGACGCAGACAGCAGGAGTACACCGATGGCGACATACATCCTGGTGCCGGGCGGCTGGCACGGCGGCTGGGCGTTCGATGCGGTCGCGCGTCCGTTGACGGAGGCGGGCCACGACGTGCGCGCGTGGCCGCGCTCGCGTTCGTGGACGCATTCGTGCCGGCCGACGGCGATTCCGTATGGTCGCTCGCGAACCAGCGCTACCGCGACGTGTTCCTCGCCGGCGCGGCGGGCGATGGGCTCACCTGCCCACCACCGTCCCACCTCGACCCGCGCTGCCGCCCGCATCCGGTCGGCACGTTCCTGCAGGCGATCCGGCTGACAGGCGCGTGGCGCGCCGTGCGCACGAAGGCCCACGTCGCCGCGACCGGCTGGGAAGGCAGCCCGTTCATTGCGGCACACGAGCGCCTGCGCGCCGATCCCGCGTGGCGCACCCACCTCGTCGACTGCGCGCACGACGTGCCGCGTTTGGCGCCGGCGGCCCTTGCGGACATCTTGCTCGGTCTGGCATGATCGTCGCGGGCCACGCGCCCAACCAAACCGTCCGAAGGAGACTCGCGCCATGCGCAAGCGCCATGCCGCCGTGATCGGTGTACTGATGTTCGTGCTGCACGGCGGCGCGTCGGCCCGGCCCGGACGCTGGCAGGTCGACAGCACCGACGTGCCGAACGACCCCGCCTGCACCCGCTTGCGGAAGGTCGTCGAAGACTATTTCCGCCGTCACCCGGCTATGCCCGACGCGTGTGTCGAGGCTGCGCTGGGCGGTGCGTTCGAGATGCCGCCGTTACAGCGGCTCGCCAATCCCAGCGCCGATTTCATCGCACATATCGAAAAATATCTGCAGGTCGGTGCACAGTCGTACTTCGCCGACGTGGACCGGGGCGCCGCGCTCGAAGACATGTACGTCTACCGGGCGGAGATGTTCGTCAAGGGCAAAGACCAGTTGTTCGTGTGGCGCGGTAAGATGGCCGACCAGTTCTCGCCGTATGGAACGGTGCCGGGGGTAGTCAAGACGATCCTCCAACATCGCAGGCCAAAGTCCGGCGGCGGATGCGACGGCAAGCCCGACGAGGAAGACGTCGAGGCCCACATCCTGATGAAGGAGGATTTGTCGGGACCGCTGCGGTTGGAGCACGCCGTGATCGACAACCTGCTGGCGAACGCACGCCTGCGCCTCGACCATGGCACGCCCGTCTTCATCAGCGGGGGCAAGGTCTTCAAACAGGATCGGTATGGCCTGTCGCTGACGTGTTCGATCAAGCGCGAGCCGCCCCGCTCGCGCTAGGGATGCGATGGGATGTGTGCAGGATGTCGAGGCCGAACAGGAGGCGTCAATGCGGACATTGGAACATGAAGTGCTGATTGCCGGCGCCGGCCCCACGGGCCTGATGCTGGCCGCCGAACTGGCCCTCGCGGGCGTGGACGCCGCCATCGTCGAGCGCAAGCCGGCGCAGGCGCGCGTGGGCGGCCGCGCGGGCGGCCTGCACGCGCGCACGCTCGAAGTGCTTGACCAGCGCGGCATCGTCGACCGCTTCCTCGCCGCGGGCAAGACCCATCCCCGCGTCAGCTTCCACGTCCCGCTCGACATCGGCGATTTCCCGACCCGGCACAACTACCTGCTCGCGCTGGCGCAGGAAAAGACCGAACGGCTGCTGGTCGCATGGGCCGACGAACTGGACGTGCGCATCTATCGCGACCGCGAAGTCGCCGGCATCGCGTGCGGCGCGGACGGTGTCGACGTCACGACGACGCAGGGCGACACGTTGCGCGCCGCCTGGCTCGTCGGCTGCGACGGTGGCCGCAGCACCGTGCGCAAGCTGGCCGGCATCGGCTTCCCCGGCTGGGATGCGTCCACGAGCTGGATCATCGCGGAGGTCAGGATGACGGAGAAGCCCGTGCTCGGCTTCCACGAGGACGCATCCGGCCGCCACGCGATGTCGCTGATGGAGGATGGCGAAACGGTCGGCGTCGTGCTGGCGGGACGCGATCCGCGCGCGGCCGGCGAGCCGACCCTGGGCGAACTCGCGGCGGCCTTGACGTCCATCTACGGCACCGATTTCGGGGTCCACGCGCCCACGTGGCTGTCGCGCTTCTCCGACGCGACGCGCCAGGCGGACGCTTATCGCAAGGGGCGCGTCCTGCTGGCCGGCGACGCCGCGCACATCCACCCGCCGCTGGGCGGGCAGGGCTTGAACCTCGGCGTGCAGGATGCCGTCAATCTGGGCTGGAAGCTGGCGCAGGTCGTCAAGGGCGTCTCGCCCGTAGCGCTGCTCGATACTTACCAGTCCGAGCGTCATCCCGCCGCGGCGCGCGTGCTGCGCAATACCATCGCGCAGGGCGTCCTGCGCCGCCCGGACGATCGCACACCGGTGCTGGGCGAATTCGTCGCGGAGATGCTCGAGATGGACGAACCGCGCAAGCGCTTCGGCGCCATGATCGCGGGCCTCGATATCGCCTACGCCCCCGGCGCGGACCATCCGCTCGTCGGCAGGCGCATGCCCGACCTGGACATCGTGACGGCGGGCGGCCCGACCCGCGTCTACGCGCTGCTGCGCGAAGCGCGACCCGTGCTGCTCGACTTCACCGGGATGGCCGGCGTGGCCGGCGACCGCGTCCAGCGGATCGCCGCGACGTTCGCCGGGACGTGCGAGCTTCCCGTCATCGGCGCCGTCCCGTTGCCGGACGCGGTCCTGGTCCGGCCCGACGGGTACGTCGCGTGGGCCGGTGACGGCGGGGCGCAAGGCCTGCTCGGGGCAATGCACACCTGGTTCGGCGCCTGAGACGCACGCCGGCCCGTCCCGTTTTCGTGCAGCGCGCACGGGAAAGGCGCCGTGTCGGCGCGCGTGCGCCGTTCGCGTGCATGACGGGTGACAGTCGTTGCCGATCTGGTGCAGCCGTGCACCAGCACGCGGCAGGAGCACGCCGACGGTGCGCTGCGGGTCTGCCTGCGCCGGGCCGCCACCTCATTTCTCATCAGGCCCGCTTCTTGCGTCACTCCCTATGACGGCGCAACCGACGCCGGATCATCGTTCAATCAATGCCGCCCAGAGCGGCCCCGAGGGAGAAGTTTCATGGCGTACCTGGTGCCTTCAGAATTCGTGACCAAGATGGTCGACGCGGGCGAGTCCAAGATCTATATGTCCACGCGCGACGCGCTGATCCGCGCCTACATGGCCGGCGCCATCCTCGCCTTGTCGGCGGTGTTCGCCGTAAGCTGCTCGGTCGCCACTGGCGTGCCGCTGATCGGCGCGCTGCTGTTCCCGGTGGGCTTCTGCATGCTGTACCTGCTCGGCTTCGACCTGCTGACTGGCGTGTTCGTCCTCACGCCGCTCGCGCTGATCGACAAGCGTCCAGGCGTCACCTTGCCGCGCGTGATCAAGCACTGGGGCATCGTCTTCACGGGTAACTTCCTCGGCGCGCTCACGGTCGCCGTGCTGATGGCGTACATCTTCACGTTCGGCTTCCACACGGACGGTGGCGTGCTGGCGAAGACGATCGGCACGATCGGCGAAAAGCGCACGCTCGGCTATGCGGAATACGGTTTTGCAGGCATGGTCACGCTGTTCATCCGCGGCATGCTGTGCAACTGGATGGTGTCGACGGGCGTCGTGGGCGCCATGATCTCGACCACCGTCGGCGGCAAGGTCATCGCCATGTGGATGCCCGTGATGCTGTTCTTCGCGATGGCGTTCGAACACTCGGTCGTCAACATGTTCCTGTTCCCGTTCGGGATCCTGACGGGCGCGCACTTCACGTTCGTCGACTACCTGCTGTGGAACGAGATCCCGACCGTGCTGGGCAACCTCGTCGGCGGCCTCGCGTTCACGGGCCTGACCTTGTACTCGACGCACGTGAAGACGGCGCCGAAGCGTTCGTTCAACTGATCGCGCACAACGCGCGGACCGGCGCCTGATGTCGACACCACTGACCCTGTCCGTCGGCCAGCACACGGACCGGGGCCGCAAGCCCTCGAACCAGGATTGCCACGGGGCGGCGCTGCCGCGCGAATCGCTGCGTGCGACGAAGGGCGCGGCGCTCGCGCTGGCGGACGGCATCGGCAGCAGCGACGTGAGCCACGTCGCCAGCGCCACCGCGGTCGCGTCGTTCCTCGAGGATTACTACGCCACGTCGGACGCCTGGTCGGTCAGGACGTCCGCCGAGCGCGTGCTCGCCGCCGTCAACGCCTGGCTGTACGCGCAGACGCGCCAGAGCCAGGACCGCTACGACCAGGACCGCGGTTACGTCTGCACGTTCACGGCGCTCGTCATCAAGTCGAACACGGCGCACGTGTTCCACGTCGGCGACGCGCGCCTGTACCGGGTCCACGTGGGCGCGCAGAGCGCCAGCCTGGAACAGGTGACGACGGACCACCGCGTGTGGGTGTCGCCCGAGCGCAGCTACCTGAGCCGCGCGCTGGGCGTGCAGGACCGGATCGACATCGACTATCGCACCGTCGCCCTCGAAGCCGGCGACCTGTTCATGCTCGCGACGGACGGCGTCTACGAGCACGTGACGGGCGCAGACGTCCACGCCGCGCTGGAAGGCGCGCCCGACCTCGACGCGGCGGCATGCCGGCTCGTCGAGCGCGCGCTGGAGAAGGGCAGCCCGGACAACCTCACCGTGCAATTCGTGCGCATCGAATCGCTGCAGGCGCGCGAAGCGTCCGAGCTGCTGCGCCAGATGGCGGGCCTGCCGCTGCCACCGCAGCTGGAGCCGCGCGCGGAGCTCGACGGCTACCGCATCGTGCGCGAGGTCCACGGCAGCAGCCGCAGCCACGTCTACCTGGCGCTCGATCCGGACAGCGGCGCGCACGTGATCCTCAAGACTCCGTCGACCGACCTCGCGGGCGATCGCGCCCACATGGAACGCTTCGTGATGGAGGAGTGGGTCATGGGCCGCGTGCGCAGTCCGCATGTCGTCCGGCCGGCGCCTGCGCGACGGCGCAGCTGCGTGTATGTCGCCACGGAATACATCGACGGCGTGACGCTCGCGCAATGGCTGCGCGACCGGCCGCGTCCCGGCCTGGACGCCGTGCGCCGCATCGTCGACCAGGTGGCGAAAGGCCTGCGCGCCTTCCACCGTCTCGACATGCTGCACCAGGACGTGCGGCCGGAAAACGTCATGATCGACGCGGACGGCAACGCCCGCATCATCGACTTTGGCTCCGTGAGCGTGGCCGGCGTCGTCGAGATGGCACCGCATGCGGACGACTGGACCCTGCAAGGCGCCGCACTGTACGCCGCACCCGAATACTTCCTGGGCGAGCACGGAACGGTACGCTCCGACGTGTTCGCGCTCGGGGTCCTGACTTACCTGATGCTGACGGGCGAACTGCCGTACGGTGTCGAAATCCCGCGCGCGGCCGGGCGCGCGGCGCAGCGCAAGCTCGCGTACCGGTCCGCGCGCGACCACGATCCGGCCATCCCCGCCTGGGTCGACGCCGCATTGCGCCGCGCGTTGCAGATCGATCCGCGCCGGCGTTACGAGGACGTCTCCGAATTCGTGTACGACCTGCACCATCCGAATGGCGCCTTTCTCGAGCATCGGCGCGCGCCGCTGATCGAGCGCAGCCCGCTGCTGTTCTGGAAGGCGACGTCGTTCACGCTGGTGCTGGCGCTCGTGGCGGACCTGGCGCTGCGGCGCTAGCGGTCCTCCACGGTCCATTCATCCGCTTGCAGCCCCACGCAATCCATCACGCGCGCGGCGTTGTCGCCGCATGCCATGCCGTCCGGCTTGGACTCGATGAGGTCGATCAGCGACAGGAGATGGGCCTTGTTCATTGCCAGCCGCTGCTGCATCGCGTCGATGTCGGCGAGCTTCCGGTGAAGTGTCGCCATCAATTCGTCGTGGCGCCAGCCGGCAGCATCGGCGGGCAGGACGCCCTTGATTTCGTCGAGCGTGAAGCCGGTCTGCTGGGCATTGACGATGATGCCGAGGATCGTCGCCGCTTCGGGCGGATAGTCGCGGTAGCCGTTCGACAGCCGTTCGACCGATTTCAGCAGGCCCTTGGATTCGTAAAACCGGATGGCGGACGCCGCGAGTCCGGTGCGTTTTGCTAGTTCGCCAATTTTCATGTGCTGTTCACGGGAGACGTTGTCCGTCACTCTAACCTTAAAGTCCACTTGAATGTCAACGGCGCGAAAAAACCGCGCGACCCCTATTGACCTTCAAGTCGACTTCAAGCTTAGGATCTCATCCATCGATACGAAGGAGTGCCCGATGAGCCCATTCACCCCGTTGATCCTGCCGAACGGCACACAGGTGCGGAACCGCCTCGGCAAGGCCGCGATGGAAGAAAACCTGGCGGACGCCGACCATGCGCCGTCGCCCGAGTTGATTCGTCTGTACCGGACGTGGGCGGAGGGCGGTGCCGGGCTGCTGATCACCGGGAACGTCATGGTCGATCGCCGCGCCATGACGGGGCCGGGCGGCGTCGTGCTGGAGTCGACGCGGCACCGCGCGCGTTTCGAACAATGGGCGCAAGTGGCGCGAAGCCACGGCGCGCAGATCTGGATGCAGGTAAATCATCCCGGCCGCCAGATGCCCGCCGCGCTGGGCCAAGCCACGTTCGCGCCGTCGCCCGTGGCGCTCGACATGGGACGCTTCTCCAGGCAGTTCGCGGCGCCGAAGGAAATGACGGAGCGCGAGATCCTGGAGGTCAAACGGCGCTTCGTGGAGACCGCCGTACTGGCGCAGACGTTCGGCTTCGACGGTGTGCAGGTCCATGCCGCGCACGGTTACCTGATCAGCCAGTTCCTGTCGCCGCTGACGAACAAGCGGACGGACCGCTGGGGTGGTCCGATCGAGAATCGGGCTCGCCTGCTGCTCGACGTCGTGCGGGAAGTCCGGGCGCGTGTCGGCGCCGCATTCAGCGTGTCCGTGAAGCTGAACTCCGCCGACTTCCAGCGCGGCGGGTTCAGTGCCGACGACGCGAAGGCCGTCGTGGCCATGCTGAATCCGTTGGGCGTCGACCTGCTCGAGCTGTCCGGCGGGAGCTACGAAGCGCCCGCCATGCAGGGACAGGCGCGCGACGGACGCACCTTGGCGCGCGAAGCTTATTTCCTCGAATTCGCGCAAGACATCGCGTCCGTCGCGACGATGCCGCTCATGGTCACGGGCGGCATCCGCCGGCTGCCGATCGCCGAGCAGGTGCTGGACGGCGGCATCGACATGGTCGGCATCGGCACGGCGCTCGCGTTGAATCCGGCGCTGCCGCGCGAATGGCAAGCGGGGACGGCCAGCGCGCCCGTGCTGCGTCCGATCACGTGGAAGAGCAAGGTGCTGGCGTCGATCGCCCACATGGCGATGGTGAAGCACCAGCTGCGCAGGCTCAGTCGCGGACGGGGCGCGAATCCGGCCGTCACGCCGCTGCGCGCGTTCCTGGAACAGCAACTCGACACGACCATCAAGACGCGGCGCTACCGCCGCTGGATCGGCCAACAGGCGGCCTGACGGCGCGCGGTTACTGCGCGGCCACCAGCCGCGCAAACGCCGCCGCGAACGCGCGCCCGGCTGCTTGCAGGCGCGGTGGCCCCACGTCGAACGTGCAGTGCCGCAGTGCCGGCGCATGGGCCAGCCCGGCGTCCGCCAGCATGCGTTCGGCCCGCAAGGCGCCAAACACTCCGTCCAGCATGACGTCCTGCATGGCGAGGGCCGCGTTGTCGGTGTGGCCGGCGTCCAGCACGCTGGGGGCGAACGCCATCGAGACCGCGCCGAAGCGCACGGCCTCGTGCAGCGCGACGCGGCAGGCGCGGCGCAACACGTCGCCGTCCAGCGTCGCCGGATCGCCCATCCCGATCACCAGCACGGCGCGCGCCGCGACGCCCGGCGGCGGTGTCGTGACGAGCAGCGTCTCCATCGGCTGCGCGCGGAACGCGCCCGCCGCGCGCAGGCGCGCAAGCTGGCCGCCCAGCGCCTCGTCCAGCGCCAGCAGTCCACCCGTCATGCCTGCACCCAGTTCGTGTTCGAACATGCAGGCGACGCTGAAGTCGACGTCGGCGTGCGCCGGACCCCAGGCGACGACGTCGAACTCGACGTCATCGAAGGTGCCGATCGGCAGGCGGTTGGGTACGGGGACTGTAGTATTCATGGCATCGATGCTAGCGCATGCCGCGCCGCGCCGCACCTGTCGGAGGGCAGGGCGGCGGACATATAATGCGGAACGGATCAGCTATCGAACGAGGAGACCACCCGCGTGAACGCAGTCGAAAAAGCCAGCGCCTTCGTCGGCAAGACCTTTTCCTTATGGGTGCTGCTGTTCGCCGCCCTCGGGTTCTTCGCGCCGTCCCTGTTCATCGGCTACAAGACGTGGATCGCGCCGTTGCTGGGCATCGTCATGTTCGGCATGGGCCTGACCCTGTCCGCGGCCGACTTCCGCGACGTGTTCCGGCGGCCGAAAGATGTCGCGATCGGCGTCGTCGGCCACTACCTCATCATGCCCGGCATCGCCTACGTGCTGGCCGTCGGGCTGCGCCTGCCGCCGGAGATCGCCGTCGGCGTGATCCTCGTCGGCTGCTGCCCGAGCGGGACGGCGTCCAACGTGATGACGTTCCTGTCCAGGGGCGACGTGGCGCTCGGGGTCTCGATCGGCTCGGTGTCGACGTTGATCGCGCCGTTCGCGACACCGGCGCTCGTGTCGCTGCTGGCGGGACAGTGGATGACCATTAACACGGCCTCGCTGTTCAAGGACATCGTGCAGGTCGTGATCGTGCCGATCGCGCTGGGCGTCATCGTCAAGACGCTGTTCCGCAGGCAGGCCGCGGCCAGCGCGCAGGCGCTGCCGCTCGTGTCCACGGTGGCCATCGTGCTGATCATCGCGATCATCGTCGCGCTCAACCAGCCGAAGCTGCTGACGAACGGCGCGCTGATGTTCGCCGCCGTCATCCTGCACAACCTGCTGGGCTTCGCGCTCGGCTACGTCTTCGCCCGCGCGTTCGGCATGAACCTCGCCAAGCGCAAGGCGGTGATGTTCGAGACGGGCATGCAGAATTCCGGCCTCGGCGCCGCGCTGGCCGCCGCGCATTTCAGCCCGCTGGCCGCAGTGCCGAGCGCGCTGTTCAGCGTGTGGCACAACCTGTCCGGGTCGGCGCTGGCGACGTGGTTTGCGCGCAGGTCGGAGTAGCTTTGTGTTGCGGCAGGCTGCCGTTACGACTGCCCGCCCAGTATTGCCTCCACCGCCGCGATCTCGTCCCCGGCCAGCGGCGCCATCTGCACGGCCCGCACGGCATCGAGCACCTGCTGCGGTTTGCTGGCCCCGATCAGCACGGAAGCGATCGACGGCTGGCGCCGCACCCACGCGAGCGCCAGCTGCGCGAGCGTGCGCCCGCCCGTGCGCGCGATCTCGTTCAATGCCTCGATCGTGGCGAGGCGTTCCGGCGTGATGTGCTCCGGCTTCAGGAACCCGACGGAGCCCGCCGCGCGCGAATCGGCCGGCAGCGCGCCGCCGAGATAGCGGTCCGTGAGCAGGCCCTGCGCCAGCGGCGAAAAGGCGATGCCGCCGATGCCTTCCCGTTCCAGCACCGGCAGCAGGTCCGTCTCGGGCTGGCGCACGAGCATGTTGTAGCGCATCTGGTGGATCACGAACGGCGTGCCCAGGCGGCGCAGTTCCGCTGCGGCGGCCGCGGTACGTTCGCCGTTGTAGTTCGAAATGCCCGCGTACAGCGCGCGGCCGCTGCGCACGATGTGATCCAGCGCCGCCATCGTTTCCTCCAGGGGAGTCTCCGGATCGGGACGGTGGTGATAGAAGATGTCGACGTAGTCCAGGCCCATGCGTTTCAGGCTCTGGTCCAGGCTCGCGACGAGGTATTTGCGGCTGCCCCAGTCGCCGTACGGGCCGGGCCACATCGTGTAGCCGGCCTTCGTGCACACGACCATCTCGTCACGGTAGGGCTTCAGGTCGCGCGCGAGCAGGCGGCCGAAGTTTTCCTCGGCCGACCCGGGCGGCGGACCATAGTTGTTGGCGAGGTCGAAGCACGTGATGCCCTGGTCGAACGCGGTGCGCACGATCCAGCGCTGGCGGTCGAAATCGTCATTGCCGCCGAAGTTGTGCCACAACCCCAGCGACACGGCGGACAGCCGCAAGCCGCTGCGGCCGCAGTGCGGATACGGCATGCTCCCGTAGCGGTCGGCCGCCGCCTGGTACATCATGGCGTGACGCTGCCGGCGCCCGCCGCCGGTTTGCACACGTAGATCGTGGCCGGCTTGCCGTCCGGCGAGCGGTACTCGCGCTCGACGGCCGCGCGTGCCGCGTCGACCAGCGCATGCGGCACCACGGCAACCACGCAGCCGCCGAAGCCGCCGCCCGTCATGCGGACGCCGCCTTGCGTCCCGATCACGTTCTTGACCATGGCGACGAGGCTGTCGATGGCGGGCACGGTGATTTCGAAGTCGTCGCGCATCGACGCATGCGACGCGGCCATCAGCTCGCCCAGGCGTTCGAGGTCGCCGGCCGCCAGCGCGTCGGCCGCGGCCAGCACGCGGTCGTCTTCCGTCACGACGTGGCGCGCACGGCGCAGCACGACCGGGTCGAGCTCGGCGGCGCGCGCCTGCAGCGTCGCCATGTCGAGGTCGCGCAGGGCGGGGATGCCGAAGTGGCGGGCCGCCGTCTCGCACTGTTCGCGGCGCACGTTGTACGCGCTGTCGACGAGGCCGCGCGTGACGTTCGAGTTGAAGATCATGATGGCGGCGTTGTCCGGCATCGGTACGGGTTTCACGTCGAGCGAACGGCAGTCGATCAGCAGCGCGTGGCCGGCGACGCCGCACGCGGAGCTGATCTGGTCCATATTGCCGCACTTGGTGCCGACGAAGTCGTTTTCGGACGCCTGCGCGATCAGGGCGATGTCGATCGGCGACAGCGCTTCGAAGCCGGGCAGGGTGGCGAACAGGCGGCCGACGGCGACCGACAGCGACGCCGACGACGACAAGCCGGCGCCCTGCGGCACGTCGCCCGCGATGGCCATGTCCATGCCCTGCACGGGCAGGCCGCGTTTGACGAACTGGTCGACGACGCCACGCACGTAGTTGGCCCACATCGGCTGGCCGACGCGGTCGATCGGGGCGTCGAGGTCGTATTCGTCGAGTGCGTCGCCGTAGTCGGCCGCCACGACGCGCACCTTGCGGTCGCTGCGCGGTTTCGCGGCGATGGCGGTGCGGTAGTCGATGGCGCAGGGGAGCACGAGACCGTCGTTGTAGTCGGTGTGCTCGCCGATCAGGTTGACGCGGCCGGGGGCCTGGACGAACAGCGTCGGTGCGGCGCCGAAGGCGGTTTCGAAGGCGGCGGCGGTACGGGAAAGGCGTTGGTCGGTCATGTCAGGTATTGGCGGATGGGTCGGATTCAAGGTAGTGCACTTCGGATTGCGCGCGCAGGCGGTCGGCCGCCTGTTCCGGGGTCAGGTCGCGCTGGGCCTCGGCCAGCATCTCGAAGCCGACCATGAACTTGCGCACCGATGCGGAACGGAGCAGCGGCGGGTAGAAGTGAGCGTGCAGCTGCCAGCCTTCGGCGTCCGCGTCGGCGATGCCGTACGGTGCGCCGTGCCAGCCCATCGAATAGGGAAAAGACGTCTGGAACAGGTTGTCGTAGCGCGTGGTCAGGCGCTTCAGCAGGACGGCCAGGTCGGCGCGTTGCGCGGGCTGCAGTTCTTCCAGGCGGCGCACGGCGAAGCGGGGCAGCACGAGCGTCTCGAACGGCCAGGCGGCCCAGTACGGGACGATGGCGACCCAGTGCTCCGTCTGCACGACGACGCGTTCCGAGGCGGCGATCTCGCGCTCGGCCACGTCCAGCAGCAGGCGGCGGCCCTGTTCGGCGTGATACGCCTTCTGCTGGCGGTCTTCCGCCGCGGGCAGGTTCGGCACATAGCTCGTGGCCCAGATCTGGCCGTGCGGGTGCGGGTTCGAGCAGCCCATCACGGCGCCTTTGTTCTCGAAGACCTGGACCCAGCGGTACTTCGCGCCGAGTTCCGCGGCCTGTGCGCACCACGTGTCGATGACGCCTTCGATGGCAGGCAGCGTCAACTGCGGCAGCGATTTGGCGTGGTCCGGCGAGAAGCAGATCACGCGGCTCGTGCCGCGCGCGCTCATCGTCTGGAACAGCGGATCTTCGCCAGGCGCCGCTTCCGGCGTGTCGGGCATCAGGGCGGCGAAGTCGTTCTCGAACACATAGGTGCCCGTGTAGTCGGGGTTCTTTTCGCCGTTGACACGGGTATTGCCCGGGCACAGGTAGCAGGTCGGGTCGTGCGACGGCCTGGCCGAGCGGTCGATGGCTTCCTGCTGCCCCTGCCATGGCCGCTTGGCACGGTGCGGAGAGACGAGGACCCAGTCGCCCATGAGGGGGTTGTAACGGCGGTGCGGATGGTCGGATGGATTGAACATGGTCTTCTTCTGCGATTCGGAAATAGGATGCTCGGAATGCCGCAGGCGGTGCGGCGCGCGGACCGGTGGAAGCAGAGGCTCGTGCCGGTGTTTGCGGCCATTCTACCGTCGGCGGCGGCGCGCACGGCTGCCCTGGCGTGCGGGCTTTTCCTGAGGCAAGAAGCTTAGCGTGACGGCGGGAAACGAGTTATGCCCAATGCGGCCGAAAATATCTTGTTTTCATATGGTACGGCCGTGTTACGGACTGCCGCGGCCATTGCAGCCGCGGCAGGGAGCAGGGGAGGAGGCCGCGCTCAGGCGGACAGCGTCGTGTCGTAGCGCTTGCCGCCGATGACGACGTTGGCCAGTTTCAGGCCGCGAACGTGATAGGTGTACCACGGGTGCGTCGCGTTGGCGGGCGTGCCGAAGTCGCAGTCCGCGATCGTCACGTCGCGTACGGGCAGCACCGTGGGCGCCGGTGCCGGGCCGTTGTAGTCCGACGCGACGGGGCCGAGGATGACGAACGCCTGGTAGCACGATGCCGTGGCGCCGCTCTTCGTCTTGACGTTGCCGACCGTGACCTTCGAGATGTGCACGTTGCGTACCTCGGGCGGACGGACGCGCACGTTGTCCGCGCGCGGCGTGTAGTCGCAGTCGAACGTGACGACGGCGCCCGCCGCCGCGGCGACCGTCTTCGGCTCGATCGGCGACCCGGGCAGCGGCCCGTAGAACGAGGGACTCGTCTGCACGCCGTTCGGAATGCTCACGTTATGGACGTAGAAGTTGCGCAGGAAACCGCCGCGGTTCATGTTCGTCTTCAGGCGGATCGCCGTGTTCAGCGGGTTCGTCGCCCAGTTCATGTTCTCGAACACGAGGTCGCGCGCGTACACGTTCTCGATGCCGCCCGCCATCTCGCTGCCGAGAGTGACGGCGCCGTGGCCGCTCTGCATCGTGCACTTCTGGATGACGATGTTGCGCGACGGGCCGTATTGGGTATCGCGGTTCTTGCCGGCCTTGATGGCGATGCAGTCGTCGCCCGTGTTGAACTGGCAGCCTTCGACGAGCACCGTGTCGCAGCTTTCCGGATCGAAGCCGTCGCTGTTCGGCCCGAGGCTGTTCGCATGCACATTGCGGATCGCGACGTTGCGGCACGCGACGGGATGGTGCTGCCAGAACGGCGTATGCGTCACCTGGTAGCCCTGCAGCAGCACGTCCGTGCAGCCGATCAGCTGGATCATCGGCGGGCGCAGGTAGTGGCCGAGGCCGAAGACCCGCTGCGCGAGCGGCACGCCCGCTTCCGACAGCGCCGGCAGGTAGGCGTCGTCCGCACGCCATTTGTCGTCCGCGCCCTGGATCAGCACGCGCTGTGCGTCCGGCAGGCCCGGCGCGACATCGGCCAGCGACGTCGGATTCAGCGCGTTGACCTGGTTCTGTGCCAGCTTGCCGGGCACGTAGTTCGGCGACTTGTCCTGCGCGACCGAGTTGATCGTCGCGTTCTTGCCCTTCCACGTCCACCAGCAGTCGGCGCGGCCGGGGAACGGCACGCCGCCCTGGCCGTCGAGGATCGCCGTCCAGTCGTCGCCGGTCAGCGCGATATTGTGCTGCTCGCGCGCATAGATCATGGACGAGAAGTTCAGGCAGTCGTTGCTCTGCCAGCGCGACACGACGAGCTTGCCGTTCGGCCCGCAATCGACGTCGCCGTATTTTGCATAATCGGCGGGGTCGTTGCTGAAGTAGACGTGGGCGCCGGCGGCCAGGTGCACGTTCACGTTCGACACCAGCACGATCGGACCGGCGCAGAACCAGTCGCCGCGCGGGATGATTACGCGCCCGCCGCCCTCGGCGTGGCATTTTTCGATGGCGGCCTTGAAGGCCGCGTAGCAGTCCTGCGCACCCGGCGCCGGGGTCTGCAACGTGGCCTGGTCCTCGAACGACACCCATGCCTGCACGGGCACGAGCTTGCACGGCGCGGCGCCGAAGTCGGTGACGACGTAGTCCGCGTTGCGGAACTTGACGGGGTTGGCGAGCCGTTTGGCGATGGCATCCGCCTGGCGCCATGGGTCGCCCGCGACGGCCGCCTTGCGCGCGGTCGTCAGCGCATGCGCGGGCCCGGAGAGCGCGAGGCCGGTGACGGCCGCCGTTTTCAGGAAGCCGCGGCGGGCCGAGAATGCTTGCTTCATGGTGTCTCCGTCATTCCTGTGTGTTGTCGTATTCGCCGAGATAGATGTCGGCCGGGACCGGACGCGGG
Organism: Massilia pinisoli; assembly: GCF_024753285.1. Classification (GTDB taxonomy): domain Bacteria; phylum Pseudomonadota; class Gammaproteobacteria; order Burkholderiales; family Burkholderiaceae_D; genus Telluria; species Telluria pinisoli. The sequence continues at coordinate 24,019 of NZ_JANUGW010000011.1, forward strand.
CCATCGCCCAGCGCCGTGGCGGGATCGAACGGCGTGCCCGCGAGATTGTCCCAATAGTCGTCCGAGCCGAACTGCGCCGGGCGGTGTGCCAGGGTGCCGTTGCGATTCCACTCCGACCACGGCGTCGCTCTTTCGAAATGCGGGCCGATGCGCGAGCGGAGGATCACGGCCTTGCCGACCGTTTCCAGCGTGCGCTTGCGGATCGTGCCGCGCGGCGCCTGGTAGACGTCCACGTCGCCCAGCTTGCAGGCGTAGCCGTCGACGGGAATGAAGCCGTATGGCGTGCAGCGCTCGTTGTGAAACCACTGGCGCGCGAAATAGTAGCGGGTGGCTGCGGTGCCCGGTAGGTCGCTCGTGAAGCGGCAGCCGTCGAACACGAAACCATATTTTGCACGGCGGTTCGTGTCCGGCGCCGCGACGTACGACGCCGAGCGGCCGCCGATCGCGTGGATGTCGCAGTCCTTGAAGACGGCGATCGTGTCGCCGAAGATGAAGTCGACGTCGCCCTCGATGTGCGTGTCGTGGAAGAACCTGCGCACCGTCGCGCTGCCGTCCTGCGAGTTGAGGAACAGCGTGTCCTGCAGGCCGAGCAGGCGCACGCGTTCGAACTGCGCCTTGTCCCCGCCATCCACGCGCAGCGCGACGGCCTGGTGGTGCACGCGGCTTCCGCCCGTCGTGTCGGGGCAGTTGTCGCCGCTGCACTCCGGATGCGTCGTGGTGCCGGTGCGGTTGTACGCGTTCTCGATCGTCAGGTTGCGGGCCTGGAAGCCGTCTGCCCGCACCCACACGGTCGCGGAACCCGTCGTCTGCAGTGCGGGCAGGCCTTTCAATGCGTCGTACATCGCGCGCACCGAAGCTGGAGCGTGCTCGAACTGCGCGGCGTAGCGGGAGCGGTACGCCGCGCCCGTCGTGGACGCGTCCAGCGCCGCGCGGATGCGTACGGCGCCCGGGTTGTCGCCGGCGCCATCCAGCGTGATCGGCGGTGCGCCGGGCGGCACGTAGACGAGTTCTTCGTACGTGCCGGGCGCGATCCGGATGACGACGCGCCGCGTGCCGCCGGCCGCCACGGCGCGGTCGACGGCCGCCTGCACGGTGGCGAAACGGGTCGCGCCGTCGGCCGCCGCGTGCGCGTCGACCGTGTAGTCGGCTTCCAGGGGGCCTGCCGCCGCCAGCGGATCAGCCAGCGGATCCCACGGCTCGACCCTTTCGTTGCCGACGGGGCCGACGTACTTCAGCACCTCTCGATAGTCGAACCCACGGGCCTGCGCGGCCGTCAGCTGCGGGCGCGGATCGCGAGTGGCCGGCGCGGGAAACGGCAGGAAGCGTGCCGCACAGTCCGCGCGCGCATCCCGCACGTCGAAGGTGCCCGTCACGCGCGCATGCTCTTCCTTCACGTCGGATGCCGGTGCGATGGCGACGTCCTGCAATGCCAGCGTGAGCGGATGCACGTCGTCGTAACCCTGCAGCAGGATGCGGCCCGGCGTCGTGCTGCGCACCCGTTCCATGCGGATGCCGGCATAGTCCGGAACGAGGTTGCCGGGCTGCGAGGGTTGTTCGTAATGCGTCGTGACCTCGATGGGGGAGCGGATGTCGCGCAGGCAGACGTCGCGGTAGACAATGCCGTCGACGCGGCCACCGCGCATGTCGTTGCTCTTGATGCGCAGGCCCGACGTCGTGCCATCCATCGTCAGATCCTCGACGAGCACGCGGTGTACGCCGCCGTTCGTCTCGCTGCCGATCGACATGCCGTGGCCGCTGTAGAAGCGGTTGTGCACGATCGAGACGTTTTCCGTGGGGCCGGCGCTGCCCGCCTTGATGGCGACGTTGTCGTCGCCCGTGCGGATGATGCTGTGCGCGATAGTGACGTTGCGCGACGAGATCGGATCGATGCCGTCCGTGTTGCGCGCGTCATGCGGCGTGTCGATGGTGACGCCCCACGCCGTGAAGCCGTCGACGCTGTTCAGCGTGACGTGGAAGTTCGGGGAATTCACGAGGCGGATGCGGTACAAGGTGACGTCGCGTGCCTTGTCGGCCTGGATCAGGCGCGGCACGTTCTGCCGGCTCTTCTCCTTTTGTGCGCGGCGGGCGATCTGCCACCACGTCTCCGTCTTGCCGAGGATCGTCTGCCCGCCCTGGCCGTCGATCGTGCCGCCGCCCATGATGCTGGCGCCGCGCACGCCGTCGAGCGTGATGAACGGGCGGCAGCCACGGCCCGACGCATCGTTCGTGCCGCACGTGCCCGCGCCGCGGTCGTACAGGCGCGGGTCGGTGCTCGCGTACAGCGTGGCGCCCGTATCGACGAGCAGGGTGACGCCGTCGCGCAGTTGCAACGGGCCGGACACGAAGTTGCGGCCGTCGTTGCTGGCCGCGAGCACGACGGCATGGCCGGGCGCGCATTTGTCGATGGCGGCCTGGATGCGCGCGGCGTCGTCGCGGCCGGACGTCGAGGCGGCGCCAGTCAACACGGCGCAGGCGGGCGGCAGGACGGGTTCGCGCACGGCGCGCCCGTCCTGCGCGTGCGCGTGCGCGGCCGCGAGCGCGCACGCGAGCAGGGCGGCACGCCTCAAGGCTTGCCTCCGTCCTTGAAGTACGCGGCCGTCTCGGGCCGCGCGGCCACCAGCTCGCGCTCGACCATGCGAGCGAAGAAATCCGCGCCCTTGGTGCCCAGGTGCGTGCGGTCGAATGCCGACTTGGCGGCGCCCGCGGGTTCGACCTTGCTCGGATCCGCAGGCAGGCCGTACCCCGGCGGGCGGGGCACGACGGCAAGCGTATCCGCCTCGTCCTGGCCCATCGCCTGGACGGCGGCGGCGCTGTCGCGGTTCAGGTCCAGCAACGTGGCGTGTTCCTGCGCCGCGGCGCGGCGCATGGCCGCGGCCCATGGCGCCAGGTCGTCCGCGAGATAGGCGCCCTTGAACGTGCGCCGCGTGAGCGGCGTGACGAGCACTGGTACGCCGCCCAGTGCCCGCGTCTCCCGCGCATAGCGCGCCATATTGGCGGGGAACTGGGTGACGAGGTCCGTCGAGCGGCCCGGCTTCCCCGGCTGGTCGTTGTGGCCGAACTGCACGAGGACGTACGTGGCCTTGAAGCCGGCGCCGTCCTTCAGCATCCGTTCGACCTCGTCCCAGCGGCCCTCGGCGCGGAAGCTGCCCGAGCTGCGGCCGCCACGCGCGAGGTTCACGCAGGTGACGTCTTGCGCGAACCTCGCGCACAGGGCGTCGCCGTAGCCGCTCTTCGTGGCCATCGTCGAATCGCCGACGAGGATCACGCGGATGGGCGCCTCGGCCGCTCCGGCGTGGCCGGCCAGGACGAGCGCGGCCAGTGCGATACGTTGAAGTAGCATCGTTGTCCTTTCGAAGGGCGTGCGATCAGTCGAAGTCGTAGCTGATGCGCAGGTTCATCGTGCGACCGATCGGATTCGCCACGCTGCTCAGGTAGCCGCTGCTGTAGATCGTGTTGTTGGTGATCGGCGGGGCCTTGTCGAACAGGTTCGTGACGCCGAGCGTGACGCGCAACTGCTGCTGCACGCGCACGGAACCGGTCAGGTTCCACGTCGAGTACGACGGGATGTCGCGGTAGTACTGCGACGTGACGGCCGTGTTGGCGTCGCGGTATGTGCTGTTGAAATTGTTCGTCAGCTGGGCCGAGTAATCGCCGCTCTGCCACGTGAGGCGCAGGTTGTGCTTCCAGCGGAACGTGATGATCGGGAAGCTGGACGTCGTGCCGTTGCTGGCCCAGCCGAACTGACCGACGTTCGACATCCACGGGCCGCCCGGAACCAGCTGGTTGTCGAAGCGGGTCAGGTAGGTGCCGTCGATGGCGGCGCCGAACGTGCCGAAGCGGTTGCGTGCGATTTCCCAGTTCGCCGACACGTCGACGCCGGCTGCGATCTGGCCGCCCAGGTTCATCGTCGTGTTGTTGATGTACGCGAGCGAGTTGTCCGGGTTACGCACGAACAGGTTCTTGTAGTCGGCGTAGTTCGTGAAGTAGACGTTTTCCGGCAGGTTGGCCAGCATGTCCTTCATGTTGACCTGCCAGTAGTCGAGCGACGCGGTGAAGGCGCGCGTCGGTTCGAACACGACGCCCAAGGTGCCGCCCTTCGAGCGTTCCGGCTGCAGCGTGTTGTTGGAGCCCGTCAGCTTGTTCAGCTTCGCGTTGCACACGTCGGCCGCGCTGGCGCCGGCGACGGCCGTGCCGGAGCCGGGGATCGCGGGCGTGGGGCCCGGGCACAGCACCGGGTCGTCCCAGCGGCCGGCCGTCGTCGTGTTGGCGACCGTCGTGCGGTAGCCGTAGCGGTCGAACAGCGTAGGCGCGCGGAAGCCCGTGTTGGCGGAGCCGCGGAACATGAGCGTCTTCGTCGGCTGCCAGCGGAAGCTGATCTTCGGCGTGACGGTCGAGCCCACGTCGCTGTACTTGTCGATGCGCGCGGCGGCGTTCAGGTCCAGCGTCTTGGTGACGGGGGCGTCGATCTCCGTGTAGATACCGGCCACGTTGCGCGCGCTTTCGCCGTGGGCGGGCACGCTCTTCGCGTACGTGATGTCGGCGGCCTGCGCCAGTTTGGTGTCTTCGTTCGTGTCGCGGTGCAGGTCGGCGCCCAGCGCGAGCGCGAGGTCGCCGCCGGCCAGTGCCATCAACGAGCGGCTGATCGTGCCGTCGACACCGTAGTAGGCGCTCTTCGAGCTGCGGTTCTGCATGCCGTCGGCCGCGATCGATTCGAGGTAGTCGCGGCCCGTCTGGTCCTGCAGGCCAAAGGGGTTGAGCACACCGTTCGCGAGGCCGTTGATCAGGCCGATGCCCGAGAAATAGCCGGATTTGTAGTAGCCCTTGCGCAGCGACAGGCCGTAGCTCATGCCGGCCTTGTAGTCCCAGTTGCCGAAATGGCCGTCGGCCGACAGCAGCAGGCGCTGGTTGATCTGGTTGTCGCGCGTGACGGCCGGGCCGAAGTCGGCGACGGCCCAGGAGACGGTCAACGGCTGGTTCGTGATGCCGGCGACGGCCGGCACGCCGCCGCTCTTGCCCGGATACCACTTGCTCGTCGCCGGCAGGATCGGCTTCGCGTTGCCGACGGCCAGTGCCTGCGTGGGGTTCTTGGACGCGAAGATCGATTCGTCGCCGCGCGTGTATTCCAGGGTGACGGTATTGTCGGCGTCGATCTTCTTCGTCGCCTTCGCGTACATCGACAGCTGCTTGTTCGGGTACAGGGCCGTGCCGTACGTGTCATTGTCCAGCACACAGGTGCTCTTCGCGCCCGGGATCGAGTACGGGGCCAGGCAGCCGCTTGCATAGTACGGGTTCGCCGCGTTCTTGTTGGCGGAGCTGGTGAAGTTCGCGGGCGTCGCATAGCCACCGCTGGCGGCGCCCGGCGGCAGGCCGATCGCCGTCATCGCCGCGGCGTCCGGCACGAAGCCGGCGCGGTCCGACAGCAGCAGGCGGCTGCGCTGGTGGTAATCGACGGTGCCGTAGACGTTCCAGCCGTCCCGCTCCAGGCTGCCCTTGCCGAACGTGGCCTGCAGTCGTTTCTCGTCGCCGCCGCCGTGGCGCTGCGGTTCGACGACCTGCACGGTGAAGTTGCCGCCCGTGACTTCGCGCTTCGTGATGAAGTTGACGACGCCACCGATGGCGTCCGAGCCGTAGATCGACGAGGCGCCGTCGCGCAGGATTTCCACGCGCTGCAGGGCGCTGATCGGGATCGTGTCGAGGTTGGCGTAGCCGTCGGCGATGGCCTCGTTGGCGAGCCGGCGGCCATTGAGCAGCACGAGGGTACGGTTCACGCCCAGGCCGCGCAGGTTGATGTTCGTGCCGGAGCCGGCGTTCGACGGCTGCAGCGACGCCGATTGCGGCAGCGCCATCATCACGTCGGCCAACGTGGTCATGCCTTGCTTGACCAGTTCATCGGCCTTGATCGTCGTGACGGGCAGGGCTTCCTCGGCGGCCAGGCGTTTGATGCTGGAGCCGGTGACTTCCACGCGCTGGATCGGCGCATCGCCCTGCTGGGCCTGGGCCTGCTGGGCGAGGGCGAGGACCGCGAGCGCGATCGACGACATGACGAATTGACGGGACGTGGTGCGGGGCTGGGTGCTGCGGGGGTGGTTCATGAAGCTGTCTCCTGTTGTTTTCAATGACATGTCGGAGCCGCCCGGGGGGGGGGCGGCGCCGATGGATGCTTCCTGCTAAACGGTGCCTGGCTAGGTAGGGATCCTCTTGAACAGCGCGGGATCCTGATTGGTTGGACCATTCTAAAGTGGTTTGACCACAATATCAATGTGGTCGGACCGCAATGCGTAAATAATATGTTGGGAAATCGACAGGGTGAGGGCGGCGGCCGGGCTCAGTGCGGGGCCGGCGCGAGCGTGATCCGCACGGGATGCGCAATGCGGCGTGCCTCCGCTGCCACGTACGCCTGCCACGCGGCCTTCGACGTGATGCGTCCGGCCCGGTCCCACGCGGCGCCGGCCCAGTAGCGCAGCGGCTTGCCCGATTCCACCTTGGCCAGCACGAGGTCGTTCAGCGCATCCTCCGCATAACCGGCCGACGCCGGCAGCAGAATGGCCGTGCCGAACGCGCCGTTGGTGGCCTGCTCGACCCATTGCAGCAGCGCGTGGTCCGCGTCGTCGCGTACGAGCGCGATCCGGGCCGCCTGCTTCTTGTCGGCGGGCGTCTTGTTCAGGCCCACGGCCACCGTCAGCGCGGCCGGCCCGGCGAAGGTGAACGTGCTGTCGATCCGGTCCAGTTGGTGGCCCGCATCGACGGTGAAGCGCTTCACTTCCGTGACCTTCGTGCCGGCCGCATCCCACGCGTCGTACGTCAGCTCGAACACGGCGCGCACGGGGCCGTTCGCGAGCACCTTCCACGTCGCGTAGTTGCCGCTCGTGGCGAGGTGCCCGCCGTCCCACACGCCCGTGCCGCCGGCCCCGCGCGAGCGGCCGACGTTGTACATGTCCATGCCTTCGCCCTCGTCCTTGTGGTAGTGGTCGTGGCCCTTGTTGTACCAGCGGTCGACGATGGGATAGTCCACGCGCTTGAACCAGATATCGAGGCCGCTCGTCTCCAGCACTTCCTTGCCGCTGCCGGGCGGCGCGGGCGCGGCGAGCGCGGGGCCGTACGTGCGGTGGCCGATGACGTCGTTCTCCCACGCGAAGTCGTCCAGCCGTTCCGGCACGTAGCGGGCGAACGCCTTCGGTGCGAACGGCGGTGTCAGCGCGTCGCTCCTTTCGACGACGAACGTTGCCGTCCGCTCGCCCGCTGCGAAGTCGTGCTGGAACAGCAGTTCGCCGTACGCGGCGCCCACGCCTTGCGGGTCTTTCGCCAGGGGCGCCACGTTCGTCACCTGATAGGGCAGCACGTGGCCCGCGCCATCCTTCACGACGAGGTGCTGGATCAGCGCGCCGGGCAGCGCGGCGTTCACGTCGCGCCACGGCACGACGATCGTCTCGGACGGGCGCGCCGCGTCGAGGTCGTGGGTGGCGGTGACGGTCAATCGGTCGGCCGCGGCGGCGTGCGCGGCCAGCAGGATGCCTGCCGCGCAGAACAGGAGGTTCGCTTGCATGGTCTGGCTTTCGTCGTGGCGGATCAGGGATGTTCGCGGTAGCTGGTCTGTCCGCCGTCCTTCGGCACGTAGTGGTACGTGCGGACGCGGTACTGGATGTCGATGGCCGGATTGTTCAGCAGGCGGATCATCTCGGCGCCCGCGAGCAGCATCGGGCCGTAGCCGTGCATCGCCGCCGTGCTGGTGGGGCGGTTGTAGTAATAGACCTGGTCGCCCGCGAACGTCGTCTGTACGCACGTCCCTTCCACGCGGCCTTGCGCATCGATGCGGGCGGACAGCGCATTCCACCCGGCTTGCGCGATCGAGCCGTACGTCGTCGGGCTGATCCACCCTTCGTTGACGGCATGCGCGAGCACGTAGACGAACATGGCGCTGGCCGACGTCTCGAGGTAGGAATCGTCGCGGTCGACCATCTGGTGCCACAGCCCCGCGCCGGACTGGCGTTCGGCGATGCCCCGCAGTGTTTTACGCAACTGCGCCAGCACCTTCGGATAGCCGGGATGGTCGTGCGGCAGCACGTCGAGCACGTCGGACATCGCGAGCACGGCCCAGCCGTTCGCGCGGCCCCAGTAGAAGCGCGGCGCGTCCGGGTTGTTTGCGTTCCAGCCGTGCGTGTACAGATTCGTCTGCGGATCGAACAGGTAGCCCGTCATCTGCAGCACGTTGTTCACGGCGTCGTCGAAGTAGGCACGCTCGCCCGTCATGCGTCCCAGTTCGGCCAGCGCGGGGATCCCCATGTACATATCGTCCGCCCACAGCGAGATGGCTTGCGGGCGCTGGCGCGCGAGGGTGCCGTCGGGCAGGCGGAACTGGCGCTTCGCCACCCAATTGCCGCACACGCGGATCTGGCTTGCGAGGTCCGGCCCGATGCCTGTGCTGCGCGCGCGTATCATCGCGGCGCACATCGAGCCGGCGTCGTCGAGGGCGCGCGGGTCGAGGAAGTGGGCGAAGCTGTTCGCGCGCTCGAGGTGGAAGCGCTGTTCCTGGGCGCGGAAATAGGGCAGGCGGTCGGCAAAGAACTGCAGGTGGCGCGCGGTCAGCGCCGTATAGCGCTTGTCGCCCGTGACGGCGGCGGCGTGGATGAGGCCCGCGTGCACGACGCCCATCTCGTACGCCTGCAGGCCGAAGCCGGCATCGCCTTCCTCGACCACGGCGTCTGCGACGGGTGTGCGGAAATCCGTGACGGGCGTGCCGCTTCCCTTGTGGACGATGCGCGTCGGCGTCTGGCTGTCGACGTAGCCACGGATGCGCTGCAGCGCCGCCGCGATCTCGGCCACGACGGGCTTCTTGTACGGTGCCGGGTACGTGCCCTCGGCCGGGTCGTTCTGGTTCTTGTTGTCGGGGTTGCGATAGGTGCCGTCTGCGTGCGCGGGGACGGCCAGGCACGCGAAAGCGGCCAGGATGGCAAGCAATCTGGTTGGCGGTTGCAACGTAGTCTCCAATCGTTTTTCGGAGTGACGGTCCTCGTGCCTGTGGCCGGGCCGTTCTATATCTGGTCGGACCATTCTAGGTTGGTCTAGCCACTTTGGCAAGGTGGACTAGCCGCGACTTGTTGTTCCATGGCATACTCGTCCCGACACAAGGCATCAGGACGGGAGCGGCATGGACGGATCGCGACGGGCAACGATGTGCGCGCTGGGTGCAGCCCTGGCACTGGCCGCCTGCGCTGCACGGCCGCCGGCGCAGCAGGCTCCGGCGCCGGAAAGCTATACGGCGGAGACGACGTACGCGAAGCTTGCGTCCACGTATCCGTTCATCCGCATCGCGAGCCGCGCCGTGCCGCCGACCGTGCGCGCCATCACGAACGTCACTTATGTGCGGCGCGCGGGCCACGACCTCCAGTTTGACCTGTACCTGCCTGCGGCCCCCGTCACGGCGCCGCGGCCCGCGATCGTGTTCGTGCACGGCGGCGGCTGGCGCGCGGGTGTGCGCGCGAACTTCGCGCCGATGGCGATCCGGATGGCCGAGCGGGGCTACGCAGCCGCCACGATCAGTTATCGGCTGGCGGGAGAAGCGCCGTATCCGGCCGCGATCCACGACGTCAAGGCGGCCGTCCGCTGGGTGCGCGCGCACGCGGGCGCGTACGGCATCGACGGCGACCGCATCGCCATCGCGGGCGGCTCGGCTGGCGGCCAGATCGCCGCGCTCACGGGCGTCACGAACGGGGAAAGCCGCTTCGATCCGGACGGCGGTCCCGGTGCCGTAGCCAGCAACGTGCAGGCGATCGTCAACATCGACGGTCTGTCGGACTTCACCTCGGAAGAAGCGCGCCGATACGAGGACGACCCGGCGAAGCAGCCGTCGTCGGCCGGCGCTTGGTTTGGCGGGCGTTATGCGGAGAAGGCGGCGTCGTGGCGCGACGCGTCGCCGCTATTCCACGTGGGGCAGGGCACGCCGCCCATGCTGTTCATCGGCAGCGCACAGCGCCGCTTCAGCCTCGGGCGCGACGCGATGGTCGCGCGCCTGCAGGCGCTCGGGGTGCCGCATCGCGTCGTGCTCGTGCCGGACACGCCGCACAGCTTCTGGTTGTTCGACCCGTGGCTCGCGCCGACGGTCGAAGCGACGGACGCGTTCCTGCGCGACGTCATCCCGCCCCGAACGGATCGTCCAGGCTCGCCGCCGGCTGCGTGAACCAGCGGGGGCCCGCCGCCGTCATGTAGAAATGGTCTTCCAGCCGGACACCGAATTCGCCCGGCACGCAGATCATCGGCTCGTTCGAGAAGCACATGCCGGGTTCGAGCGGACGCCGCTCTCCGCCGACGAGGTAGGGGCCTTCGTGGATGTCGAGGCCGATGCCGTGGCCCGTCCGGTGCGGCAGCCCGGGCAGCTTGTAGCCGGGCCCGAAGCCGTTCGCTTCGAGCGAGCGGCGTGCGGCCTTGTCCACGTCCTCGCACCGCACACCGATCTTGGCCGCATCGAACGCCGCTTGCTGCGCCGCCCGCTCCGCGTTCCACACGAAGCGCTGGCGGGCCGTCGGTTCGCCGAACACATAGGTGCGGGTGATGTCCGAGATGTAGTCGTGGACCTTGCAGCCCGTGTCGATCAGCACCACGTCGCCCCGCTTCATCGTCTGCACGTAGTTCACGCCATGCGGATACGCGGTCGCCTCGCCGAACAGCACGATGCAGAAGTACGACCCGCTGGCACCGACCCGGCGGTGCGCGAGGTGGATGAATTCCTGCACATCCGTCGTCGTGATGCCTTCGTGGAGGATGGCTGCCGCCGCCTTGTGCACGGCGAGGGTCATGTCCATCGCGCGCTGGATCAAGGCGATCTCCGCGTCGGACTTGCGGCTGCGGCACAGCGACGTCACGGCATGCGCGTTCTGCAGCGCATAACCTTCCGTCGCGGCGCGGATGGCATCGAACAGGAACAGCGGCGTGCTGTCGTCGATCGCGAGCACGGGCGCCGCCGCGTCGTTCGCAGCGATGCCCATCCCTTCGAGCACGTTGCGCAGCCGCAGTGCGGGGTTCTCGTGTTCGTCCCAGCAGGCGACGTCGCCTTCCACGCCCATGAAGCTGCGGATCGTGGCTTCCTCGAACGCTGGCGCGATGTACACGAGGTCGCCCGCCGCGGGCAGGACGGCGCCCACCATGCGTTCGCTGGGATGCCATTTCGTGCCCGTGAAGTAGGTGAGGTTGCTGCCCGCGTTCAGGTACAGCGCCGCGATGCCGGTGGCCGCCATCGCGCCTTGCGCGCGCGCGATGCGCGACCGGTATTCGGCCCGCGTGATGGGGGCGGCGCCCGCCGTCATGTCAGTCAGCGCGGCGAGTGCCGCCTGCTTGTCCGTTCCGCCGATGGTCATGATTCTCCTTGTGTCATTCGATCCGGGATAGCGCCCGCGCACTGGCGGGCATGATGGGCAGGCGGCTGTCGGGCGGCGTCCACCCGAACAGGAAGGCGCACCCCGGGCCGCACGTCTTGCCCTGGCACGGGCCCATGCCGACGCGCGTCGCGAGCTTCGCTTCGCGCCAATCGCGATGAGGCAGCAGTTGCGCTGCCGTGACGTCCTCGCAACGGCAGACGATCGTGTCGGGCCGGCACATCGTCTTCAATGCGTCGCCCGGTGCGAACGCGCGCGCCAGCAGCGCGGCGAATGCCCGCGATGCGCGCAGCCCCGGTATGTCGCGCGCGGACGGATGCAGCGCCAGTGCGGCGAGCGCGGCGAGCCGGCCTTCCGCGACGGCTTTGTCGACGCCGCCGATGCCGGTGCATTCGCCGGCGGCCCAGATGTCCTCGCGGCTCGTCTCTTGTGTCGCGTCGACGAGGATGGCGCCGTCCGCCGTCGCGCAGCCCAGCGCGCGCGCGAGGTCCGTGTTGGGCACGAGTCCGAAGCCCGCGCCGAGGAAATCGCAGGAATACGTGACTTCCTTGCCACCCGTCGTGATGGTCACGCCGCGCAGTATATCGTCATCGGTGGCCGCGACGATGCGTGCGCCCGTCACGTACGGCACGGCCCGCAATGCCGCGAACAGCGACGCGGCCTGCACGAACTTGCCGCGGTGCCGGGCCAGCAGCGCGAGCCCGAATCCCGTCAGGCGGGACCACGGTTGGTGCTCGACGATGGCCGCCACGCGCGCGCCGGCCCGCAGCGCGGTCGCCGCTGTCGCGAGGAGCAGCGGGCCCGTGCCGGCGACGACGACGGTGCGATCACGCACAGGCATGCCGCCCTTGATCAGCGCTTGCAGGCCGCCCGCACCCGTGACGCCGGGCAGCGTCCAGCCGGGGAAGGGCAGGCTCAGTTCGCGCGCACCGGTGCAGAGCACGAGGCGTTCGAACGGGATCGCCGCGCCGCCGTCCGCCGTCTCCACCAGCAAGGTGTTCGCGTCGGCGCAGCCGATGACCTGGGTGCCCGTCCGGTGCGTGAAGCGCGGGTGATCGTGCAGCGCGGTCCATATGCGCGTCGCGCGGGCATCCGTCCACCGGCCAGGGCCGCCGCGCCAGATCTGGCCGCCGGGGGCATGGTTGTCGTCGATGAGGCATACGCTGGCGCCGGCGTCCAGCGCGGCGTGTGCGGCGGCCAGGCCCGCTGGGCCGCTGCCGACGATGTGCAACAGCCGTTCGGACGTCACCAGTCGCCTCCCGTCTCGATGATCATGCCCGGCGTGCACACGGTGCGGCAGGCGAGCCGGTGGACGCGGCCGTCGATCGTCACGCGGCATTCCTGGCACTGGCCGATGCCGCAGAACGCGAAGCGCGGCCCGCCCGTGACGGCGCGGCGCGTGCACATCGACCCTGCGATGACGAGCGCTGCGACGACGCTCGCGCCGGCAGGTACGTCGACGGCGGCGCCGTCGATGATCACGCGGTTGGATGGGTTACGCGTGTTCATGCGCGAACCTCGCGGGGAAATACGGTGCGGCGTCGATGGCGGGCGTGCGGCCATGCATCAGGTCCGCCAGCAGTCGCGCCGTCCCGAACGCCGTCGTCACGCCGAGGCCTTCGTGGCCGCACGCGAGCCATACGCGATCCAGCGCAGGATGGCGTCCGATCAGGGGCCTGCCGTCGCGCGTCGCGGGCCGCAGCCCTGTCCAGCTGCGGATGATCGTCATGTCGGCGAGGCAGGGCAGCAGCGCGATGGCGGCGCGCAGCACGTGCGCGAGCACGCGCGGGTCGACGTCGTGGTCGACGATGCCATCCTGGCGGCACGAGCCGACCAGCCACTGGCCCGTGATGCGCGGCTGGACGTTGGCGGCGACGGCGAGGGCGTCGCTGCCGGCTTCCGTCTGGCCGTAGCCCATGCTGACGACCTGGTGCGACAGCCGGCGCGGATAGCGCGCGGTGATGGCGAGGTGGCCCTTGCGGGGGAAGACGGGGACGCCGGGCAGCAGATGCGGTACCTGGGTGCCCGTCGCGACGACGACGTCGCCGGCGACGATGCGCTCCCCGGTCGCCAGCGTGACGGACCCCGGCGCGACGCTCGCGACGGCCGCGCCGAACAGCGAGCGGCCGCCCAGCGCGACGAGGCGCTCGGCCAGGTCGCGCGCCACGGCGGGCGGATACACGACGCCGTCGCGCGCCACGCGCACGCCGCCCGCGAGGCCGGGGCGCAGCGCGGGTTCCACGCGCGCCAGGTGCGCGCCGGACAGAGCCTCCGCATCCCAGCCGCGCCGGCCCAGGCGCTCGGCGCGCGCCAACGCGTGGGCCAGCTGCGCGTCGTCCTCCGCCACCCACAGCGTGCCGCAACGGACGTGTTCCGCCTCGCGGGCCCGCGTGGACAGGTATTCGTCCCAACGCGCCAGCGACAGCAAACACAGATCGAGTTCGTCGTCCGTCTCGTCGAGGGCGACGAGGTGGCCCATGCCGGCCGACGTGACACCTGCGCCGGGATGGCGCGCGTCCACGAGGAGTACACGGTGGCCCGACGCCTGCAGCTCCGCCGCGCACGCCGCGCCCACGATGCCGGCGCCGACGACGATGACGTCCGGATGCATCACGGCAGCGCGGGCAGCGTCGGGAGCGCCGGCCGGCAGGCGATGGCCGTGCGGATCGTGCGTTCGACCTGCACGCGGCGCTCGCCCGCGAGCGGCAGCCGCGGTGCGCGCACGCGCTCGTTCGACCCGAAGGCGATCGCTTCCGCCAGCTTGATGTTCTGCACGAGGTAAGTCGACACGTCCAGGTCGAGCAGCGGCCGGAACCAGCGGTAGATGCGCAGCGCCTCGTCGTAGCGCTGCGCTTGCACGAGGCGCCAGATCGCCACCGTCTCGTGCGGGAAGGCGAGGCACAAGCCGGCCACCCAGCCCGTCGCGCCGGCCGTGAGGGCTTCGAACGCGTGGTTGTCGACGCCCGTCAGCAGGTCGAAGCGGTCGCCGAAGCGGTTGATGATCTCCGTGCCGCGGCGGACGTCGTCCGACGATTCCTTGACGGCGACGAAGCGCGCGTCGTCGGCCAGCTCCGCCATGATGTCCACCGTCACGTCGACGCGGTAGGCGAGGCGGTTCGAGTAGATCATGATCGGCAGGTCGCCCGCCGCGGCGATCGCCTTCAGCGTGGCGACGGTCTCGCGCGGGTCCGTGTGGTAGATCGTGCTTGGCACGACCATCAGGCCGTCGGCGCCGGCATCCCTGGCCTTGCGAGCGAGCGTACACGCGTCGCGCGTTGCCGCCTCGGCCACCGTCAGCAGAGCGGGCTTCGCGCCGCTGGCTTCCTTGCACAGCTTCAGGACGGCGATGCGCTCGTCGTGCGACAGCATCGGTCCTTCGCCGAGCGAACCGCAGGCGATGAGGCCGTCGACGCCGGCATCCATCTGGATCTGGAAGCAGCGGCGCATCTCGTCATGGTCGAGCGAGCCGTCCTCGTTGAATTTCGTCGTGACGGCCGGAAGAACACCTTTCCACATGCTGTTTGTCTCCTTGGTTCGGGCGATTGAAAGCGTCCATGGTAGGCCGGAACGGGCGTCTGGTCTTGCGCTTGGTGTCATGTTTGGACGCCGAAATCGGCACAGCGCCGCGTCCCCGTTTGCCATGACGGCACGATGCGCCTATAGTGGCGCCAGGAGGAGACATGATCGACGCTGCGACTGTGCGGGCCATTGACACCATCGGCGTGGAAGCCGTGGAAGCGGTGTTCGATGCGCTGGACGACATCGCGTTTTTCGTCAAGGACCGCGAAGGCCGCTATCTCAGCATCAACCGGACGATGGTGCGACGGTGCGGAGTTCGGCACAAGCGCGATGTGCTGGGGAAGACGGCGCTGGAGCTGTTCCCGCGCGCGCTGGCCGAAACGTATCTGGCGCAGGACCGCAAGGTGATAGCCCAGGGCGCGCCCATCGACAAGCAGCTGGAACTGCACATCTATCCGGGCCGCAGCCGCGGCTGGTGCATCACGAAGAAGGTGCCGTTGTTCGGCAAGGATGGCGCAGTCATCGGCCTGATCGGCACGTCGCAGGACCTGGGCCTGCTCGACGAGCTGCACCCCGCCTACCGCCAGATCGCGCGCATCGCCCAGCACATCAGCGAGAACTACCAGCAAAACGTGTCGCTCAAGGCACTGGCGGAAGAGGCGGGGCTGTCGCTGTCGCGGGTGGAGCGACTGTTCCAGAAGGTGTTCCAGCATTCGCCGCGCCAGTTCCTCGTGCAATGCCGGCTGGCCGCCGCGCGCACGCTCATCGAGCAAAAGCCGCAGGCGCGGATCGCGGAGATCGCGTACGAATGCGGCTACACGGACCACAGCGCGTTCAGCCGCCAGTTCAAGTCCTACGTCGGCATGAGCCCGACCGATTACGGGCTGCACATGCGCAAGGCCGCCGCCTAGCCGCCCGTCGGGATGCCCCATGCGAACGGGTCGTCGTCGTCGAACAGCAGCGTCGACGTGGCGCTGACCCATGCGCGGCCGCGGATCGTCGGCACGATACGGTCGCCTTCGCGCCGGTAGCTGCCTTCGAACACGCTGCCGATGATGCTCTCCTGGCGCCAGACGGCGCCTTCCGCCAGTTTGCCGTCGGCGGCCAGGCACGCGAGCTTCGCGCTCGTGCCAGTGCCGCACGGCGAGCGGTCGTACGCCTTGCCTGGGCACAGGACGAAGTTCCGGCTGTCGGCAGTCAGCGATGGCGCGAACAGTTCGACGTGGTCGATGGGGGCGCCGTCGGTGCCCGTCACGCCTTGCGCGTGCAAGGCCGCCATGACGGCCTCCGCGAACGCCGTCAGCGCCGCGATGTTGGCCGGAGCGACGTCCAGGTCGTGGTCCTCGACGAGGAAGAACCAGTTGCCGCCCCACGCGACGTCGCCCGTCACCGTGCCGTGGCCCGCGACGTCGACCGTCACGGCCTTGCGGGCGCGGTAGGCGGGCACGTTGTCGACGCCGACCGTGCCGTCCGCATGCAGTTCGGCCGTCACGACGCCAACGGGTGTGTCGATGCGGTGCCGGCCCGGCCCGACGCGCCCCATGTGCGCGAGCGACACGACGAGGCCGATCGTGCCGTGGCCGCACATGCCGAGGTAGCCGACGTTGTTGAAGAAGATGACGCCGGCCACGCAGTCCGGCGCATGCGGTTCGCACAGCAGTGCGCCCACGAGCACGTCGGAGCCGCGCGGCTCGCACACGGTGCCCGTGCGGACGCGGTCGTGCGCGTCGCGCATGCGCGCGAGGCGTATGGACAGCGGGCCGTCGCCCAGGTCAGGGCCGCCGTCGACGATGAGGCGGGTCGGCTCGCCGCCCGTGTGGGAATCGATGATCGTGATTGTCTTCATGGTCCCGCAAGGCTACGTGGCGAGAGCGCGCCGGTCTTGTCGTTTTTGGACGCAGGTACTGGGGAAAGCGGCACACCTTTGGACGGACGATATCCTTCGTTATGGCTGTACGGGACCGGTCACGCTGAAACCCGTGTCGCTGATCGACAGGCGTGCCGGGTTCATACGCAGCACTTCTTCCAGATTCGCCCGCGCGGTATCGCGGATGTGTGCTGCGGCGTCGGGGGACTGAGGGGTCTGTTGCTGCGACTTGTGCGCCAGCGCCATGAAGGTGCCCATCATCGCAGTCTGCTCGTACAGGTTGCGCAGTTGTGCGGCGTCGCCGCGCCGCAGCGAGGCTTGCATCGAAGCCTGGTCGCGCAACTGTCGTGCAACGGTCCGGAACGCGTTGTCGGATACGTCGACGTCGTTCAGCACCATATAGTTCCCGACGAGGAAGGCGGCGAGACTCCCGGCCATGTCGCGCTCCGGCAGCCCGAGCTTCTTCTCGAGCTGTGCGTAGATGTCCATACAGCGCCGGAAAGCTTGCTCCATGTGCGGACGCTGTGCGACCGGGAAGCGTGCCGCGAGCTCGCGCGCATTTTTTTCCACGGCCGAACGCGCCGGCGCCTTGAGCGGCGCATCGGCTTGTACATGCGGCGTGGAGGTCGCCGGTTTGGCGTGCCCGTGCTCGTTGGGTATCGGCACGCGCAGGTCCGGCTGCGGCCAGACCTGGAAGCAGCACCCGTAACCGGCCACCTGCGCGTGGGCGAATGGTACAACGCCAATCGACAAGGCTAGACTCAACAGCAATGTTCGCATGTGTACTCCTGCTATGACGGTGTAGTGTGTACGAACAAACCGCTTGAACGAGACCGATCGGATGAGCCCACGCATCACAGCCATCCTTATCGGTATCGACATGCGGTCATCAATGATCGCCAGCCGCTGCATCCGCGAGTCCGGGACATCGCGGTGGACCGAACTGGCTGTCCAGGAATTTCAGGTATTGAGGACGCAAGCGCGACAGCGCCGTACAATCGAATGGCGGCTGCTGAATATTCCCGAACAAATACAAGGTACCGGTCACTGCGAAGAATTCTTTGGCATTTTCAAGGAAGTGCGACGATCGGAAGCGGGCGGGAAACAGGTTCGAATGCTTAACTTGTTGAAACTCTTCCTCGATTTCCGGCCGATCCAGGTGTATCACGCGGAAGTGATAGGCATGGAGAAATTCGTGCAGCAGTATCGGTTTGTTCGGAGCAAATTCGACGGGCTGGACATAAACGGACGCGAGGCCATCGCGAACTGCGAATATACCTGGATTGCCCCGCAGGTCGGGGTCCACGACAATCGGGGTCTGTTTCATTGCGTCGAGCACCGCCGCAGGCAAGGCGGCAGATTCAATGATGTCGAGCTGCTTGAACAGTGACTCTCGCGCTTCAGACGACAGGCCACCCTTGGACTCGTCGATCTTGAAGCCATCGTATTCCGCTGCGATGGCGTGTGATGCCGCCAGGAGCACCGAGGCGCTCATCACAAAGTAACGACACAGGTTCATTGGATCCGGAAGTTGGGTTGTCAATCGATCGGTGCGCGTTCTACGTCAGTTGTGCCAACCTGCGTGGTCGAACTGGCCAATCTCGGACGTTCAACTGAGCTTAACAGGTTACCGAACTGGAAAATGTCACGAACTATCACGACCGGCGCAGTTGGCCGGTCCAGGCCATTACAATTCGTCCATGAAGAACGTCGCTGGTCCGCCGTAACACCGGTAACCCGGCCCGCCATCACAGGACGTCAGCGTGAGTATGCGAGAGATTTCATCCGCATTTTCGCCGTATGATCGAATGCCGGCCGACAAGGCAACCGTTGGCCGGGCGATCACCCCACCTCTACTATTGCTTCATGAAGAAAATCTCAACGCTAAGCCGCCTTGGCCTCATCGTCGGCACCACCGTCATCCTCGAATTGCTGACCTGGGCGCTGGGCGCCTTTTCGGTCCAGGGTGTCGTCCGGCTGCTGGTGCTGGCGGTATTGCTGGCGCAGCTGTTGAACGGTTCGCGGCTGGCTCGTTACGCATTGAGCGTGCTGTATTTCCTTGGCAGCCTGCTGATGCTGACCTCCGCGCTGCGTGCAGATACGGGACCGGTCTTCGCCGTCGTCCTGGGCGCGCTCGCCATCTTCGACCTCGTGTCGGCCGGTTTTTTCCTCCGCTCGCGCGCATTGCAGGCGATGATCGCAGCGAATTCGCCGGAACCGGTCCGGTCCTGACCAATCCCGGTACCGGCGACGACTAGCGGCGTCGCCGCACGGGATGCGGCCGCGGGCACGCTGCCCGGGCCGCATCCACGGTCGGGGCATCAGAACTTGTACGTCAACCCCACGTTGAAGAACCGTCCGACTGCGCCCGCCTGGTGCAGCGCGGGGTTATAGAACGTCGACGCGGAGCTGCCATAGGTCTGGAAATCCAGCGGCGGTTCCTTGTCGAACAGGTTCAGGATCGACGCGTGCAGGCTCAGCTGCTTCGAGAAGCGGTACTCGCCGAACAGGTCGACCGACGTGAACGAGCGCACGCGGCAGAACTGCGCCGGCGGCGTGTTCGCGTACACGAACGAGATCGCGTCCGCGCACGTGGCGGCCGACGACGACGACGGGTCGACGACGGAGAAGCCGCCGACCCAGTTCACGGTCGTCGAGACGGTGAGCGGGCCCTGGTCCCAGCCGAGCTTCAGCTGGGCGCGGTCTTTCGGGTTGCCCGTGTCGCCCGACACGCCGGACGGGCCGTGTGTGCCTGCCAGTTCGACGGCCGTGCCGCCGGCCGTGCCCTGCTTGTACGTGATCAGGTGCGTTTCCGTCAGCTCGGCGCTGAATTTGCCGCCCGCGAAGGGCCACGTCATGCGCGCGTCCAGGTCGATGCCGCTCGTCTGCGTGTATTGCGCGTTCTCGTACGGATACGGTGCGAACAGCGCGTTGCCGACGGCCGGCGTCTGCGTCGAGAGCGAGCCGTCGGGATTCACGAACGGCTGCGCCGTCGGCGTGCCGCGCACGAGGAAGGGCGTCGGATCGTAGGTCGGATCGTTCAGCGCGCTGATGATCTGGTTGTTGATGCGGATGCGGTAGTAGTCGATCGACACGTTGAGGTTGCGCGTCGGCTCGATGATCGTGCCGAGCGTGTAGGAGCGCGACCGTTCCGGCTTCAGGCCCTTGCCCGGAGCCTGGACACCCGCGATCGACACGTTGCACTGCTGCGGGTAGTTGCCCGGGACCGTCGTCGGATCGTCGCCCGGATTCGCGCACAGTACGGGGTCGGGCTGCGTATTGGCGAAGAAGTAGTTGCCCGTGTTGCCGACTTCCGCGGGGTTCGGCGCGCGGAAACCTTCCGTGTACGTGCCGCGCAGCGTGAACTGGCTGATGGGCGACCATTTGAAGCCGGCTTTCGGTGTCGTGGCCTGGCCGATCGTCATGACCTTGTCGTGGCGGATGGAGGCGTCCAGTTCCAGGTTCTTCAGCACGGGTGCCACGATCTCGCCATACACGGCCGCGATGTTTTGCGTGCCGATCGCCCATGCGTTGTTGCCGGCCTGGTCGCCATTGGCCACCGACGGCGGCGCCTGGGCGTCGAGGTCACGGTGCGTATATTCGGCGCCCA
This sequence comes from Massilia pinisoli, assembly GCF_024753285.1. GTDB lineage: Bacteria > Pseudomonadota > Gammaproteobacteria > Burkholderiales > Burkholderiaceae_D > Telluria > Telluria pinisoli. Next base: position 44,381 of record NZ_JANUGW010000011.1, read on the forward strand.
GGTTCAGCGCGAGCGAGCCGCCCGCCAGCGGCATCAGCTCGCGTCCGGCCGAGAAGCGCACGAACTGCAGCTTGTCCGTCGCCTTCGCATGCTGCAGCGGCACGATGGCATCGCGCATGGCTTGCGTGTTGCCGCTGGCCGCCGGGCCGACGAGGTAAGGGTGCACGGGATCGTTGAACGCGGCCTGCAGGTTGAGGATGTTGAAGCCGTTCGTGATCTCCTGCTTCACCGTGTTCTGCGATGCGCCCACGGCCGCCGTCAGGTCCCATGCGCCCATGGTGCCGGCAACGTCGGCGCCCAGGCGGAACGTGTCGGACTTGACGCCCGTGCGGCTGCCTCCCAGCTCGGGGAAGTTGTATTGTAGGATCTGCGTCGTACCCGTCGTGTTGCCGGGGTAGGTGGCCGGCACCGTGATCACGATGGGCGCGCCCGGCGGCGTGGCCTGCGGCGGGATGCCGGGGCCGTATGCGAGTGCGGACAGGCCGCTCGTGCCGAGCGTATTCGCGTAGCGGGCCAGCTGCTCTGCCTCGGAGCGGAAATACGAGCCCTTCAGGTTCAACTGCCAGTCGCCGCCCAGCTTCTGCACGAACGAGCCGAGCAGGTTGATGTTCTTCGTCGTCGGCTGCAGCTCGAGGTCGCGGTCGCGGTAGGCGCACTGGCCGGCGTTGAATTGCGCCGTCGTGCAGCCCGGCAGCAACGTGGTGGCGCCCGTGTCCGGGTCGATCAGGTAGCCCGTGATGCTGGCGGGCTGGAAACCGTTGGCGGCCGTCGGGACGCCGCGCGTGAGGTTCTTGCCGCCCCACGCGGTCCAGTCCGTATTCGTGAACAGGCCGTGGCGGCTGGAGACGAGGATCTTGCCCTGGCGCCGGTATTCGAGCGCGAGGTAGGCGTTGTGACCGTCCGCGTCCAGGTCGCCCCAGCCGTAGATGCCGGACACGTGCGCCGTCCTGCCGTCGCCATGGCCGCTCGCGCCGGCGTCGGCCGTCGCCTCGGCGCCGTTGTAGCGCTTCTTGAGGATCACGTTGACGACGCCCGCGACGGCGTCGGAGCCGTAGATCGACGAGGCGCCGTCCTTCAGCACGTCGATGCGCTCGACGGCCTCCATCGGGATCTGGCTGATGTCGACGAAGCTGCGCTGGCCGTCGTCCGACAGCGCGTACGGGGCCATGCGCTGGCCATCGATCAGGACGAGGGTCGCGCCCACCGTCAGGCCGCGCAGCGAGATGCCCGAGGCGCCGACGGCAAACGCGCCGGGGAACGCCTGCGACAAGGTGCCCTGGCCGTTGGCGGTGATGTTGCGCAGCACTTCGGACACGGACGTGTAGCCGGACTCTTTCAGATCCTTGGCCGTGATGACCTGGACCGGGCTCGGGGTTTCCATGTCCGTGCGGCGGATGCGCGAGCCGGTGATCTCGACGCGGTTCATGGGGGCAGCGTTGGTGGTGGTATCGGTCGTCGTGGACGTGGCCGCATCCTGGGCGGTGGCCGCGATCGGCAGGGCGAGGGAAGCGAGGGCGAGCTGGACGGCGACGACGAGGGGACTACGGATCAGCGTGACGCGTGGCTTGGAAATCACTGGCACTCTCCTGGTAAAAGAATAGGTGATGTGTTTCACTTCACACAACTATGGCGATCTGACCATTCCCTGACACAAAGGTCAAATTACAACTAATTACAAACCAGATTTAATGTCTATACGAGTTCGACACACACAAAAGTGTTGTATTTTTGCTTCGGGGCGGCTTACAGGATGGGAAGTGCTTAAGACGGGTCGCGCCGGCCGCGCTTGGCCAGTTCGCGGTCGAGCGCATTGGCGAACCGCTGGCGGTCGGCCTGGCTGAAGGCGGCCGGGCCGCCCGTGTCGACGCCGCTGCCGCGCAACTCTTCCATGAACGCGCGCATCGTCAGCTGCTGGGCGATGGTGTCTTTCGTGAACCAGTCGCCGCGCGGGTTCAGCGGGAGTCCGCCCTTGTCGAGCACGAGGGCGGCGAGAGGGATGTCGGCCGTCACGACGATATCGCCCGGCTGCACGCGCGCGACGATTTCGGCATCGGCCGCGTCCGCGCCGGCCGGCACCTGCAGTGCGCGGATGAAGCGCGAGCCGGGCACGCGGATCAACTGGTTCGCCACGAGCGTGACGTCGATCTGCACGCGGTCGGCCACGCGGAACAGGATGTCCTTGACGACGGCGGGGCAGGCGTCGGCATCGACCCAGATGGTCATGGCGTCGCCCTTCAGCCGCGCGAGAACGTGCGCGTGACGCGATCGAGGTGCGCCCGCATCGCCGTGCGCGCGCCGGCCACGTCCTGCGACGCGATGGCCGTGAGGATGGCGCGGTGGTCGAGGAGGGTCTGCTGGCGCAGTTCCTCGGTCTGGAAGTGCTCCGTCAGCTTGTGCCACAGGCTGCCGCGCTGGTTCCACAGGTATTCGATGACGCCGACCAGCGCACTGTTGCCGGCCGCGCGCGCGATCGCGAGGTGGAAGTCGCGGTCGGCCGATTCGTTCTCGCCGAGGTTGTCCTGGTTCTGTTCCATCTGTTCGACGGCGACGAGGATCGCGTCGACGGCGGCCGGCGTCGCATTCTTCGCCGCGAGGGCAGCCACCTCGACTTCGACCATGCGGCGCGCGGCCAGCACTTCGAACGGCCCGGGGCCGGCGGCCGGCCGCGCCGACTTCTGCGCGGCCTGTTCGCTGACGTACACGCCGGACCCGCCGCGCACTTCGACGACGCCACCGAGTTCCAGCGCGATCAGCGCTTCGCGCAACGACGTGCGCGACACGCCCAGCTTCGCCGCGAGGTCGCGTTCGGCCGGCAGGCGTTCGCCCGGCTTGATGTCCTCTTCCCGGATCAGCGCTTCGATCCGGCTCGACACCACGCGATACAGTCGCGGTTCCGTCGCAATCGCATCGTGTGGCGCGGGCGTTTTTCTCATTGTGTGCAGTCCAGGAAAAGGTGAAGACGATTGCCAAGGTCGCATCTTAGTTTGGCCCGGATGATGTTGCAAGTGGTCGGACCAAATTGCATGTCGGGCCGAGGAATGTCGACCGCTGCCCGGTCTCGTGCATACGCATGTACAATGGAAATATTGCCCGGTCGCTCACATGCCCGGCACGACCCCGACAGCCGATGAACCGAACCATGACGACCGCCTACCCGAGCCTGAGCCACGCCCAGCGCATTCCGCTGGCCGCGGAAATCCATTCGCGTCCCTTCCTCCGGCTGGAAGCGCCCGAAGCCATCACCCACCTGGCCGTGTACCGCGCCAGCGAATCCGGGTCGCGCAGCACGCACGGCCCCAACCAGCATGCGCTGCTGGCCGCGCTGTGCGGCCATTTCGGCGTCGCGGCACCGAACGTGACGGCGAACCACTTCTATCACGACTTCGGCCGCTTCCGCCTCAAGTGGGAATGCCACACGGAGTTCGCGACGTACACCTTCACGGAAAAGATCGCACCCGGGCTGCCCCTGGCCGAGGCGTTCGCCCGCATGCCGCTGGCGCACCTGCCGCAGGCATGGATCATCAGCCTGCACGGCCGGTTGATGTCCGCCGCGCACGTGCTGCTGGAGCGCGGCGCCGCCGACCCGGCTGCGCTGCAGGACGGCTTCGCGGGCAGCAATCTGGTGGGCTCGCGCGTCATGCAGGGCGGCGAACTGTGGACGGATTTCGCGATCCAGTCCGACGGCTTTTCGCGCTTCGTGCTGCGCGACGTCGAGATGCGCGCGCAGCAGGCGGGCCGCCTCGCGCAGCGCGTGCTGGAGATCGACACGTACCGCATGATGGCGCTCCTCGGCCTGCCCGCCGCGCGCGCCGTGTCCGCCGCGCTGGACGACATCGAGGCCGAACTGGCCACGCTCGCGGAGCGCATGGTCTCGGGCGAGGCCGTCGCCGGCGACCAGGACCTGCTGCAGCAGATCACGCGCCTGGCCGCGCAGCTGGAGAAGCTTTCGCTCGACAACGGCTACCGCTTCTCGGCATCGAAGGCGTATTACCGGCTCGTGAAGGCGCGCATCGAGGAACTGCGCGAAGCGCGCATCGAAGGCGTGCCGACCGTCGAGGAATTCATGGACCGCCGCCTGACGCCCGCGATGAACACGTGCGAGGCGACGGCCGCGCGCCAGGACGCGCTCGCGCGCCGCATCGCCAACGTCAACGACCTGCTGCGCACGCGCGTGTCGATCGTCCAGGAAAACCAGAACCGCCAGATCCTGCAGTCGATGGACCGGCGCGCGGCCCAGCAGCTGCGCCTGCAGCAGGCCGTCGAGGGCTTGTCCGTCGCGGCGATCTCGTACTACGTCGTCGGGTTGCTCGGCTATGCGGGCAAAGGTTTGAAGAGCCTCGGCGTGCCCGTCAACCCGGACATGCTGACGGGCGCGCTGGTGCCCGTGGTGGCCGGCATCGTGTGGCTGGCACTGCGCCGCATGCACAAGCAGATGCACAAGCGCGGGCACGGTTGACGATGCTGCTCGCTCCCCACCTCGTGCCGGCGTTCGGCGCGCTGGCGCTGGCCGTGTTGCTGCTGTGGGTGCCGGCGCCCGCCGTGCGCGGGAACCGCGACTGGGCCTGGTGCGCCGGCCTCGCCGTGGCCTGCGCGGCCGGTCTCGCGTCCGGTGTGCTGGACTGGCGCGGCGTCGTCGCCACCGCCGGCTACGCCGCGCTCGCATTCGCAGCGCGCGCGAGCACCCGCGCGTGGCTGCGCATCCCGTTGCTGGTGCTGACGGGCCTCGCCGCCTTCCTGTTCGCGCTGCACCGCTTCCCCGGTTTCCACAATCCCGTGCTGGCCGACGCCGTGCGCGTGTCGGCCGGTGCCGCGCCGTTCACCTTGCACGCGAACTTCGACACGGCCGTCGCCGGCATCGTCCTGATGGGCGTGTTCTGCGCCCCGATCCGCGAGCGCGGCGCGTGGCTGCCGATGCTGCGCTGCACGGCGCCCGTGCTGTTTGCGACGCTTGTCGTCGTCTTCGGCGCCGGCACGGCGCTCGGCTACGTGCGGCCCGACGTCAAGTGGACGCCGCTGACGCCCTGGTTCCTCGCGCTGAACCTGCTGTTCACGTGCGTGACGGAGGAGGCGTTCTTCCGCGGTTTCATTCTCGGCGGCCTGGCGCGCGGCCTGGCGCGCCGGCGCTACGGCACGGGCGTCGCCGTCGTCGTGTCGACGGTGTTGTTCGGCCTCGCGCACGCGCGCGGCGGCCCGGCCCTCGTCGTGCTGGCCGGGCTGGCGGGCCTGGGCTACGCGGCCGCCTACCTGCGCAGCGGGCGTATCGAAGGCGCGATCCTCACGCACTTCGCGCTGAACGCCGTCCACTTCGTCGCCTTCACGTATCCGGCGCTGCTGCACTAGGATGCAACTTCTGTAACACCGTGTGACAGCGAACCGTGCGCTGCGCGCGCGGGGGCTATGATCGGCCATCATCCCAAGCTTCATCGACGATCATGACCGCACGTAAAATCACCCTGACGGCGGGGCTCGGCCTCGCGCTTGCCGCCGCGCACGCGCTCGCGCAGGACCCGCCCGCGCGCGTGGGCCGCATCGCCTACGTCACCGGCCCTGTCAGCTTTTCGCCCGCCGGCGCCGCCGACTGGGCCCAGGCGCCGCTGAACCGCCCGCTCGTCGCCGGCGACCGCCTGTGGACGGACGCCGGCGCGCGCGACGAAGCGCAGTTCGGCCCCGCCATCGCGCGCATGGACGCGGGCACGTTGCTGACCGTGCTCGCGGCGGACGACCGCACGACGCAGCTACAGGTATCGCAAGGCCGCGTCGACCTGCACGTGCGCCGCCTCGCGCCGGGCGAGACGGTGGAAGTGGACACCCCGAACCTCGCGTTCGTCGCGCGCCAGCCGGGCGACTACCGGCTCGCCGTCGCGCCGGACGGCGGCACGACGGCCGTCACGGTGCTGCGCGGTGCGGGGGACGCTTACGGCGACGGCACCTCGCTTGCGCTCGCGCCGGGGCAGGGCTACCGCTTCGGCGGCCAGGACCTGAACAACTACGTGCTGCTGCAGCCCGTGCCGCCGGACGACTTCGACCGCTGGTCGATGGGCCGCGACCAGCGCTACGAGCGTGCCGTCGCGCGCCGCTACGTGCCGCAGGGCGTCGTCGGCGCAGAAGACCTGGACGACTACGGCAGCTGGCGCCAGGTGCCCGACTACGGCACCGTGTGGGTGCCCGACCGCGCGCCGCAAGGCTGGGCACCGTACCACGCGGGCCACTGGGCGTGGATCGATCCGTGGGGCTGGACGTGGATCGACGACCAGCCGTACGGCTATGCCGTATCGCACTACGGCCGCTGGGTGCGCACGCCCGACACGTGGGCCTGGGTGCCCGCGCCCGTCGAGGCGCGGCCCGTGTACGCACCTGCACTGGTGGCGTTCGTCGGTGCCGTGCTGGCGGTCGGCGGCCGTTCGGACCCGGGCGTGGGCTGGTTCCCGCTCGCCCCGCACGAACCTTACCGGCCGTCTTACCGCGCCAGCCCGACGTACATCACGAACGTCAACGTGTCAAACACCGTCATCCGCCAGACGAACATCGTCAACAACGTCACCAACATCCGCTACGTGAACCGCACGGTACCGGGTGCGATCGTCGCGATGCCCGCGCGGCAGTTCGCCCAGGCCGTGCCGACGGCGCGCGCCGGCCTGCTGCTGCCGCCCGGCGTGGCGCGCGCCGCGCCCGTGGTGGCGGGCCCGCAGGCGCGGCCGCTGCCGCAGAGCCGTCTCGGGATGCCGGCGGCCGGGCGGCTGCCGCCCGCGCCCGTGCAGCAGCGCGTGGCCGTGACGCGTGCGTTGCCGCGGGCGGCGTTCGTGTCGGGCGCAGCGCTCGCTGGTGCCGCCGCGATGCATGCGGCCGCGCCGGCGCGCCACGGTGCGCCACTGGCTGTCCACGGACCCGTGCCGCCGCTGCGCGTACTGCGGCCGGCCATCGGCAAGCCCTTGGTGCAGCAGCCGGCGCGCGGGCCCGTGCCGGGTGTGGACGCCTCCGGACACCAGTTCGTGCAGGGCGGACGTCCCGGCATGCCGCCCGGTGCCGGGCCGACGGCGGCGCACGGGCCGCAGGGCCTGGTCGGCATGCCGGCGCCTGCCGGCCGCGGACCCGTTCCCGTGGCGGGGCCGCACGGACAGCAGTTTGCCGGCCCGATGCCGGCTGCGGGGCGCCCTGGGCCGGTCGTCGCAGCGGGGCCGCATGGACGGCCTGCAGCGCCCGTGCCGGTTGATGTGCGCCCCGGGTCGATCGTCGCGGCGGGCCCGCATGGACCACAGCCGGCGGCCGGTATGCCGGTGGCAGCGGGCCGTGGACCCGTCCCTGCTGCGGCGCCATACGGACCGCAGCCCGCATCAGGCGGGCGGCCGGCAGCCGGGCCGGAACCCGCCGGCGTACACGGCCCGCACGGCCCGCAGTCCGCGACCGGCACACAGTATGCCGCGGGTCCGCGCGGACCCGCGTACGGCGCGTCTTCGGTGGGCGCAACGATGGCCGGACAGCAGGACGTGCGGCCGGGCCATCCGGGCGGCGCGCCGGTCGCGGGGCGTCCCGGCGCGATGAGCGACGCGCCCGCGCACGGTGCGCGCGCAGCGGCTGCGGCCGCGGCGCGTGGGGGCCTGGCGCCCCTGGCACCGGCAAGCAGGCCCGACGCACTGCATGCATCGGCGGCGCAACCGCCGGGACGCGAGACGCAAGGTCCGGCGCATGGCGTGCCGCTGCGCGCCGCCGACCGGCACGAACCGCCGCCGCCTCGTGCGGCAGCGGCGCCGGGTCCGCGCGAAGCGCCCCGCGCACCTGCACCGCAGCGCGTCGCGGCGCATGCGCGTCCGACGTCCGAGCCCGTGCCGCATCCGCAGGCTGCGCCGCACGGGTCACCGCCCGCGCCGCACGAGGCGTCTCGTGCGCCTGCGCCCGAGCGCATCGCCATGCAGGCGCCGCATGCCGCGCCCCAGTCCGGGCCGCATCCACAGCCTGCGCCGCATGCACCCCCTCCCGCGCCGCGCGAGCCGCCGCGTCCTGCCGCGCAGCCGCCGCACGAGCCGCCGCACACGCATCCGGCGCCTGCCCAGCCGGCGCCCGCCCACGGCGGCGAGAAGGCCGCGGATCACGGCCACAAGCACGGCGAGCAGGGCGGCCACTGATCCGGCTGCGTGTGCGGGCGGCATGCGCACGCCGCCGGCCCGAGCGCGCGCCGCCGGTGTAAGATGAGCTTCCCAGTTCATCGCCGGCCCGTGCGCGCCGGCCGCGCCATGCCGACTTTCGACCGACCCGCCATCGACCCATCGCGTCTTCGTCTTCATCCCCGCGGAGCGGCATCGTGATGCTGCTGCTCGTCTTCCTGGCCGGCCTGTGGGCCGGCGTGCAGAACGCCCTGGCCGGCGGTGGATCGTTCGTCACCTTGCCCGCGCTGATCGTCTCCGGCATGTCGCCCCTCGCCGCGAACATCACGTCGACCGTCGCGCTGTTTCCCGCGCAGGTCACCTCCGGATTCGCCGGACGCAAGCTGGTCAGCGGGGCGGGCGGGTTGCCGTTCTGGGCGCTGTTCGTGCTGAGCATCGCCGGCGGCGCGGCCGGTGGCCTGCTGTTGCTGCACACGTCACCGGCCGTGTTCGCGCGCCTCGTGCCGTGGCTCGTCCTGTTCGCGACCGCCGTGTTCACCTGGGGAAGTTTCTTCCGCAAGCCCCGCGCCGACGGCACCGTCCACCTGGGCAAGGTCGGGACGGCGATCGCCCAATTCCTGATCGCCGTCTACGGCGGCTATTTCGGCGGCGGCATCGGCATCCTGATGCTGGCCGCGCTGACGATGGCCGGCCTGTCGGCGCGCAACGCCGGCGCCACGAAGAACGTGCTGGCCGGCGTGATGAATGCGTCGGCAGTCGTGCTGTTCCTCACGTCGCCGCAACTGCACTGGCTCCAGTGCGGCGTGCTCGCGTCCGGTGCCATCATCGGCGGCCTGCTGGGTGCGTGGGCGCTGCATCGCGTGAACGAGCGGGCACTGCGCGTGGCCATCGTTTGCATCGGCATCGCGCTGACCGTCGGCCTGTTCCTGAAGCCTTTCTGACACACACCGCAGCCGTGCGCTGGACACTGCTACCCGCTTGATCTACAGTGGAATCGTGCGGTGTCGCCATCAATGATGCCGCCAGGAAGGTAGGTGTGCCATGCTGGATTTTCTCTACGGCCTCGAACCGGATCTGTCGTTGCACGCGGTCGTGCTCGCGGCCGGCTTTGCGACGTTTTTCGTGATCCTGCTGTGGCGGCGTTGCCCCAACTGCAGCTGGCAGGAGTGGTCCAGCGAGTTGCTGGGCCGCGACGACAAGGACGACAAGGACGACGCGGCCCAGGAGTGACCCCCGCCGTCCGGGCCGCCGCGGCCATCAATCCGTGCCGTCGGCGTGGTAGTGGTCGGCCTGCACCTTCCGGTCCTGCTGGCCGATGCAGCCGGTGGCGCGGTCGGCGCGCAGGTCGGTGTAATAGCCGACCTTGTGCGCGGGGACCTCGCCTTCGTACATGTCCTCGGGCACGTCGGGCCCGACGCCGGGCTTGTGCGTGAAATAGTCGCGGGCAGATCGTCAACGCTGCTTCAGCATGGCCGGCACCATCGCGGCCTTGAGGATGACGCCCCGTTCGTCGTCGCGCGTACCGGTGCTCAGCCACCACGCGCCGGCTTTGCACAGCGACATCGGAAACGGCTTGCCCGCCAGCAGCCGGGTGGCCAACTCGCTGATCGCGGGATTGTGTCCAACGAGCAGGACGACGCCATCGCCCCTGGGCCAGCCCGTGGCTTTCAGCAGATCGTCGGCGGCGGCGCCCGGTGCGATGTCGTTGCGGATGTCGTAGGAGAGCCCGAGGGCATCCGCCGTCTGCCGCGTGCGGTTGGCCGGGCTGCACACGATGCGCACCTGCGCAGGGAGATAGCCGCGCAACCACTGCGCCATGTTATGCGCCTGCTGGCGGCCCTTGTCGGTCAGGTTGCGTGTCAGGTCCGGCTCGGTGTCTTCGGCCTCGGCGTGACGCCACAGAATCAGGTCCATGTCCGTTTCCTCGTCGGGTGAGATGAGCGACGCGTGCAGCCCGATTGTAGTCTGTGGCGTCATCGAATCAAAGCGATGCGCCGTGTCGTGGTCAAGCCGTCGCCTGCTGCCGCAACTGCGCCAGAACGACGGCAGCCGTCTCGCCGGACGATCCCGGATTCTGCCCCGTGATCAGGAGGCCGTCGCGGACGACGTAGGAACTCCAGTCCGCACCGCGTGAAAAGACGGCGCCTTTCGCCTTCAACTCGTCCTCGACGAGGAAGGGGACCACGTCCGTCAGGCCGACGGCGGCTTCCTCCGTGTTGGTGAAGCCCGTGACTCGTTTGCCTTCACCAGCGGCCGGCCGGCGGCCGTACGGACGTGACGCAGGACGCCGGGCGCGTGGCACACCAGCGCGACCGGTTTGCCGGCGCCCACGAACGCTTCGATCAATGCAATCGAGGCGCGGTCTTCCGCGAGGTCCCACAGAGGGCCGTGGCCGCCGGGATAAAACACGGTGTCGAAGTCGGCCTGGGACACCTGATCGAGGGGGACGGTGGCCGCAAGCCGCGCCATCGCATCCGCGTCGGCTTCGAAGCGGCGGGTCAGATCGGTCTGGAAATCCGGCTCGTTGCTCTTGGGGTCCAGCGGCGGACGTACGCCCTTCGGCGAGGCCAGCACGATATTGGCGCCGGCATCCTTGAACGCGTAATAGGGGGCGGCCAGCTCTTCGAGCCAGAAGCCAGTCTTGCGGCCCGTGTTGCCGAGTTGGTCGTGCGAAGTGAGTACGATGAGGACGTTCATGATGGGTTTCCTTTGTCGAGGTTGCCAGTAGACCAGTCGTCTAGGCTGGATTCAAAAAAATGCACTCTCCGTGAGAGTGCAATCGCTGCCTGCCCGGTTCAACGGGCAAGATGAAGCATCTGTCGGGTCGCCGCGAGCGCCGTCCCGAAGGGGCGGGTCGTGCGCTCGATCTTGGCCATGATGCTGGCGCCGACCCACAATTGGTACAAACTTTCGGCCACGCCGTCCGGATCGCCATCGACGGTCAGCGAGCGGTCCGCGATGCCCGCCGCAAGGGCCTCCGCAAGCCGGCCCACGATCTGCGCCGTGCCGCGGCGCAGGACGAGCCGCATGGCTTCGGAAAGGTCGGCCACTTCCGCGCCCAGCTTCACGGCCAGGCACTTGCCCTGGCAATTGTCGAACGACTGCGACACCTGCCAGGACGCCCAGTAATTCATCAGGCGTTGCGCCGCCGTCAGGCCGGGCTGTTGGAATATATGGTCGAGCTCGGACAGGTAATCGTCGAAATACCGCGTCAGCATCGCTTCGCCGTAGGCGTCCTTCGAACCGAAGTAGTGATAGAACGAGCCCTTCGGCACGCCCGCCGCCGTCAGGATCTCGTTCAAGCCCACCGCCGAGTAGCCTTTGCCGGACATGATACGTTGGCCGGTCGCGAGGATGTGCGAGCGTACGTCGTACGACTGCGTCGGGTTTTCCGTGTTCATGTGCTGCACTGTACTCGCAAACCGACCGGTCGTCTAGTGGATGCTACGCGGCGTGAACATCCTTTCCGTCGAGCCAGTCGAATATCCGCGGCCAGATGCGCGCATGCGCGTTGCGGCCCACGAGCACGCCCACGTGCTGCAGGTTGACACCGACGTCGCCCTCGTAATGCAGCACCCGCTTGCGCGGGCTTGCAGTGGCGTCGTGGAACGGCTCCAGCGCTTCCGGCGGAATCACCTTGCTGCGCGGGTCGACGACGGACAGCAGCGGTGAGCGCAAGTCGGCCGGGCCGATCGTGCGGGCGCCCACGACGAGCTTGCCCTGCATGAACGCATCGTTGCGGTACAGCGATTCGACGATCTCCGTGAACAACCGGCCCGGCAGCGGGAATTCGTCGTGCGTCCAGCGTTCCACGCGCATGTGCGTGGCCAGCGCATGCGGGTCCGTCAGCGACAGCCAGCGGTCCGTCCAGCGCTCCCACTGGAACGCCTGCGGCTCCGCCAGCGCGCTCATCATGTTGAGGAAGACACCCGGCACCTGGCGGAACGTTTCCGCGATGGGGCGCGCGTGCGGCGTCGCGTCGACGAGGCGCGCGAAGCAGTTCGACGCGGGCGAGAAGTGTAGCGGGGATTCCAGCAGAATCGTCGCGCGGACGGCGTCCGGGTACAGGCACGCGTGGATCGCGGCCAGGATGCCGCCCAGCGAATGGCCGGCCACGACGACCTGATCCGGTCCGCCGTCGGCCGCGATGGCGCGGCGGCAGGCGGCCAGCAGGTGGTCGCCGTAGTCGTCCAGGCCGAAGTGGTCGTGCGTGTCGGGCAGGGCGAGCCATTCGGCCAGGTAGACCCGGTAGCCGTGCTCGAGCCAGCGCCGCACGACGCTCACCTCGGGCGAGAGGTCCCAGATGTACGGGCGCTTGATGGGGGCCGGCACGATCAGCACGGCCGGGCCGCCGTTCGCGGTGATGTCGGCCGGCGCGCCGTAGCGGCGTAGGGCCAGGCCGGGTTCCGTGTGCAGCACCGTCGAGGGCGTCTGCTGCGGCCCGTAGCCGGCACGGTCCAGCATGTCGCCGCGGGCCTTGCGGCTGCGGTCCATGTGTTTCAGGGCCTGTGCGCCGAGGGCGCCCATCGCATTCCAGTTGCTTGCCTGCATGGCGTTCGTCCGATGTGAGTGGAAGACACCGCACTCTACGCCAACGGCCTGCCGCGTCCAACGGCGCACGGGAAGAACCTGGCCTGCGTTTGCGGCGCATTAAAGGCGCCGCGTGCACGATGCCTACGGGCTATTGTGCACGATTAAGGCAGGCCAGGGCGCGCGGCCTTACTCGACCCAGCTGTGGCCGTCGCGTGCGAGCAGCGCGAACGCTTCGGCAGGGCCCCACGAGCCGGCCGCGTACGGGTGCGGCTTCTCGTCGAGCGTCTGCCAGCCTTCGATGATCGGGTCGGCCCATTCCCATGCCGCTTCCAGCTCGTCGCGGCGCATGAAGTGGGTGAGGCGGCCGCGCACGACGTCGATCAGCAGGCGCTCGTAGGCCTCGGCGCGGCGCTGCTGGAACGCCGATTGCAGGTCGAGGTTCAGCGCCACCTGCTGCATCTCCATGCCGCTGCCGGGCTGCTTGGCCATGATCTGCAGCTTGATCGCTTCTTCCGGCTGCAGCTCGATGACGAGGCGGTTGGCGACGGCGCCTGCCGTCTGCGGGAACAGGGGGAACGGCGGGTTCGCGAATTCGACGACGATCTTCGACGAGCGGCGCGCCATGCGCTTGCCGGTGCGCAGGTAGAACGGGACCTTGGACCAGCGCCACGTGTCGATGAAGGCGCGCAGCGCGACGAACGTTTCCGTCTTGCTGTCGGCCGGGACGTTCTTCTCTTCGTGGTAGCCGGGCACTTCCTGGTTGCCGGAGACACCGTGGATGTACTGGCCGCGGATCGTGTCGCGCGCGATGTCGGCGAGCGACATGCGGCGCAGCGAGCGCAGGACTTTCAGTTTTTCGTCGCGCACGGCGTCCGGCGACAGCGACGTCGGCGGCTCCATCGCGACGATGCACAGCAGTTGCAGCAGGTGGTTCTGGACCATGTCGCGCATCGCGCCGGCGCCGTCGTAGAAGCCGGCGCGGCTGCCCACACCCACTTCCTCGGCGACGGTGATCTGCACGCTCGCGATGTTCGGCGCGCGCCACAGCGGTTCCAGGATCGAGTTACCGAAGCGCAGCACCATCAGGTTCTGCACGGTTTCCTTGCCGAGGTAGTGGTCGATGCGGTAGATCTGCGACTCGGCGAAATGGCGGCCGACGTCTTCGTTGATGGCGATCGCGGACGACAGGTCCGTGCCGAGCGGTTTTTCCAGCACGACGCGGGCGTTGGCGTCGACGAGGCCGCTGGCCGCGAGCTTGTCGCAGATCGTCGTGAACAGCGACGGTGCCGTCGACAGGTAGAACACGCGCTGGGCGCCGGCGCGCGATGCCTGCGCGAGCGCGGAGAAGTCGGGCGCGGCCTGCACGTCCAGGCGTACGTACTCGAGCAGCTTGAGGAAGCCGTCCCACGTCTTTTCGTTGAAGTTGCTGGCGGCGATGAACGAGCGCGAGTTCGCCTCGATGTGGGCGAGATAGGCCTCGCGGTCGAAGTCCTGGCGGCCGGTGGACAGGATGCGCGTCGTCGGCGCCAGGTTCCCGTGCAGGAAGGCCATGTACAGGGCCGGCAGCAGCTTGCGCATCGCAAGGTCGCCCATGCCGCCGAAGATGATCATGTCGAGGGGAAGGCCGTTGTCTGCTTCAGTCGAGTGGGTCATTGTTCTGGATCGTAGGAGTTGAGATGATCGTCCGCCAGGGCGTGACGGAAGCAACCCGCTGCAGACCCGTGTGTCGGGACGGCCAGCGTGCGGCGGCGGACGTTGCGGGCCGGCTTGTGGCCGGGCGGCGACGCCGCGGTCGGGCGGGATGGGTGCGCCTGTGTCCTGGAACAGGCGATTGTACACCGCGCCGGCGCCTGTGCCGGCACCGGGCTGCGCGGGCCGGCCGGGCCCGCGCAGGCTATATCAAAAACTGATAACAAATGGCGAATAAGTGATGGGCTGTGCATGCGGCGGGGCATTAACATGGTGGCTCGTGCGGTGGCGTGGTGGCCATCAGCACGGCCTCGACTTACTTACTCTCGATATCATTTCAGGGCGCCCTCGTGGCGCCCTTTTTTTATCGTGCCGATCAGCCAGCCGTAGGGCGCCAGCGTCGCGTCCGCAGCTTGCCAGCCCGACGCGTACAGCGGCTCGACGGCCGCCTGAACGGCCGCAAACGCACGTGTCGTCACCGACAGGTTGGCCAGCACGACGATGTCTTCGCGCCCATCGCTGCGCATGAAGCCGACGGCGCCCGGCGGCAACGCGTCCAGGAACGCCGTCGCGCCTTGGCGCAGCGCGGCGCGTCCGCGACGCAGTGCGATCAGTGTCCGGTAGTGTTCGTACAGATCGGGATCGCCCGCCTTCCAGTCGAGCTTCCAGCCGCCGGCCAGCACTTGCCAGCCGGTCCATGTCGGCTCGTCGAATTCCTGGCCCATCAGGATGTGCGGCACGCCGTCCATGGCCATGACGACCGCCGCCGCCGGGCGGTGGACGGCGCGGCCCAGGAAGGCCGACGCGCGTCCTTGCTCCTTGTCTTCCAGCCAGCGCATGCGCAATGCGCCGCGCGGAAAGCTGTACGTCGATTCGTTCCAGTAGCGCGCGAACGCGGCGCCGTCGGCTTCGCCGCGCGCACAACCGCGCAGCATCGCGCGCGTGCCGCCTTCGTACGTCAGGTCGCACGCCGCCAGGTGGTGGAATTCGTTGTATGACTGCGCGATCAGGGCGATGTCGGGCGCCACCGCCGCCAGCGCCGCGCGGATCTCGTCGAGGAAATCGCAGGGCGTGATGTCGGCGTCGTCGAAGCGCAGGCCGTCGATGCCGAACCGTTCGATCCAGCCGCGCATGCTGTCGATGAGCGTGCGGCGCAGCGCGCGGTCGCCGAAGTCGAAGCCGGCGAATGCCTCCCGGTTGGGGACGGCGTAGCAGATGCTCCCGTCGGCGCGCCGCGTGTACCAATGCGGACGCGTGCGCGTGAACGGGTGGGCGATGCTGCTGCGGTTCAGGGTCCAGTCGAGGAGCACGCGCATGCCGCGCGCGTGCGCCGCGTCCACGAGCGCGCGCAGGGAGGCCGCATCGCCCAGGCTCGGCTCGATGGCGTCGAAATCGCGCACGTCGTATGGGTCGCCCGACGCGCCGACGGGGTGGACGGGCATGATCCACAGCACGTCCACGCCCAGTTCGCCCAGATAGGGCAGCCTGGCGCACACGCCGGCGAAGCCGCCGCCGAAGGCCGGTACCGACAGCTGGTAGATCACGCCGTCGCGCAGCCAGGCGGGGCTCGCCAGCGCCTGACGCGCATGCAGGGGCCCGGGCGTATCGGCGGAGAGGCCGGCGTGGCGCATCAGTACGGCGCCCGTCTCGTCGACCGTCAGGCAGGAATTGTTCTGGCCGTCTTCCGATATCCAGGGATTCGCGGGGTCAAGGATCCACGCCGTGCCGTCGACGACGAATTTGTACAGATGGCGTCCGGCCGGCACGGGCAGCACGGTCTGCCAGCGCGTGGGCGACACGCGTTCCAGCACGCAGGCGTCGCCTGCCCAGCTGTTGAACGTGCCCGCCAGCGCGACACTGCGCGTGCCCGGCGCGGCGTCGAACGTGAAGCGCACGCCGCCGGCCGCTGCATGGGGCAGCAGGGCGGGGTCGGCGCGGAATTGCACATCCATGGTTGTCCTTGTCGTTGATACGGCAAGGATGTAATTAAACTACGTAATTGCGATGAAGTAAAGCCGAGATTCCGGACGGCGATTGGCAATGCCTCAGTAATTTAGCTACGCGCTGTCCCGCTCGACGATCGTGAAGCCGATGTCGCGCACGACCTCCGGGATGTGCTTGCCCGCGATCCGGTCGATGAGGAAGTTCGCGGCAATGGTGCCCATCGCGCGGCCGTCCAGGTGTACGGTCGTGAGGGCAGGGTAGGTGTCCGCCGCGAACGCCTGGTCGCCGAGGCCGACGACGGCCAGGCGGCCCGGCACATCGATGCCCAGCGCATGCGCCTCGGTCAGCACGCCCAGTGCGACCATGTCGGAGCTGCAGAACACGGCGTCGATGTCCGGATGGGCCGCCAGCAACGCGCGCAGGCCCGTGCGTCCGCCCGCCGCCGTGCCCGGCGCGGAGGTCGTATGGAACGGGATGCCGCCGTCCGGACCCTGCATGTCGAGCCGCACGGCCGCCTGCGCGAACGCGCGGTTGCGGCGCTGCGCCCGTTCATCGGAGGCGCTGATCACGGCGGCGCGCCGGCGTCCGCGCTGGTACAGGAATTCCGCGACCGCCTCGCCCACGCCTTCGTGCGAAAAGCCAACCAGCATGTCGGCCGGCGTCGGCGTGAAATCCCACGTCTCGACGACCGGAATGGCGCTGGCCTGCAGGCGGCGCCGGCCCAAAGCAGAGCGCATGATGCCGGCCAGGACGATGCCGTCCGGGCGCCGCCCGATGATCGCTTCCAGCAGTTCGTCTTCGCGCGAGTTCTCGTAGCCCGCCTGGCCGAGGATCAGCTGGTAGCCGGCGGCCGCGAGCGTCTCCGTCAGCGACTGGACCGTGTCGAGGAAGACGGAGCCGGCGATGGTCGGCAGGATCGCCGCGATCATCCGGCTGTGCGTCGACGCCAGGCTGCCGGCCAGCAGGTTCGGCACATACCCCGTCCGTTCGATCGCCGTACGCACCTTCTGCACTAGGTCGGGCGACACTTTTTCCGGCGAGTTCAGTACGCGCGACACGGTGATCGGCGCCACCCCGGCGACACGCGCCACGTCGACGAGCGTCAGGCCGCCTTTCGAGCGGCGCGTCCGCTTCGGCGGTTCGGCAGGCATATTCATGCACCGTCTCCGTGACGCGCGCCGCGCGCGGCGTGGCGCTTGCGATATTGGATTTTCTGAAAATCTACCATGTCTTTATTACGATCTCCTTTTCGAAATGGGACCGCGTATCGAATTAAATAGATCGGACTCTACGTCCTCTCATGGATAGCGGCAAGCGTCCGTTCAATTTCTTGCAGATTAATGAACGGTGCGGGAAACGTTCCCATTTGTCGGCGGATTTAACTGATTGCGCTACCATTCGATTTGCCGGATTAGCGTGTCGATTCAGTTTTCCGGTATTCCGGCTCGTGCATGTCGGTGATGATCGATTATCCAGTCGATAGCGCTACCATTTCAATCCGATTGTGACGTTCATGGGTTGTCTCGAACGCAGGCGAACGGTCGCCTTCTGGGGCCAATCGTGTCGTCCGGGCCGCGTATCCCCCGTCGGCGGCCATTGGCCGCGCGCGTCTCAGGCGGTGTCCGGGCCAATCGGGCGCCCGCCCGACGATGCTTCGGCGCCGCCGAGGCACGTCGATCCGGCGCAGGTTGACATTGAATTGCTGAGCTATCAATTTTCAGCATACTTCATTGCAAATAAAACATACCTACGATGTTAGCGCACAACAAGATGTTATCGCGTTTGACAAACCTCACGCATGATCACTACACTCATGAAAACGATTACATAACCATAAAGACTACAGCGACAACGCAATAAATACAGCGTGGAGACAAGTATGCCGGTACTGATTCTGCCATTCCCCATCGCCGCCGTTCGCGGCGCTTTCGCATTCGATTCCCATTGCCGTTCCGGCGTTGCGCTGCCAGCGCTACACGCCCAGGACCGGTACTGAGCGTTCCCGCGGCCGTCCCGCGGCGGTCGTTTTTTCTGCAGTTGAAACTCAGCCCCGCCATCGAAGCGGAGCGCATTATGCAAGATGCATAGGAGATTACAATGATTCGATTCAAGAGAACCGCGATCGCAGTCGCAGCCAGTCAGATCGCATTGCTTGCCGGCAGCGCGGCGCTGGCCCAGGAGGCGCCTCAAAACGCCTCTGGTGCTAACGTTGTCGTCGTGACGGGCCAGCGCGCCGCGCTGCAATCCGCGCAAAAGATCAAGCAAAATTCGGACGAGATCGTCGATTCGATCGTCGCGGACGACATCGGCAAACTGCCCGACCGCTCCGTCACCGAAGTGCTGCAGCGCGTGGTCGGCGTCACGATCGACCGCACGATGTCGAAGGGCGACCCGGAGCACTACTCGGTCGAAGGTTCGAGCGTGAACGTGCGCGGCCTGTCGTACGTGCGGTCGGAACTCAATGGCCGCGACTCGTTCTCCGCGAACGGCGGCCGCGCGCTGAACTTCGAAGACGTGCCGCCGGAACTGATGGCCGGCCTCGACGTTTATAAAAACCCGTCGGCGGAACAGATCGAAGGCGCCGTCGGCGGCCTCGTGAACCTGCGCACGTTCCTGCCGTTCGACTTCAAGGGCCGCAAGATGGCCGCGTCGGTGTCGGACACGTACTCGGAACTCAAGAAAGGCAAGACGTCGCCGTCCGGTTCCTTCATGTTCTCGGACCGCTGGAAGACGGGCTTCGGCGAGATCGGCGCGCTCGTCGACCTCGCGTATTCGGAAAGCGGCACCCGCACCGATGCCTTCCAGGTCGAGCCGTACTATCCGCGCACCGACGTCGTGCCGGGCAAGACCGTGTGGGTGCCGAAAGGCTCCCAGTGGCGCACGCTGGAATTCGACCGCAAGCGCACGGGTGCGTACGCCGCGCTGCAGTGGAAGAAGGATGCGTCGCTGAGCTCCCACATCACGTTCTTCAAGTCGCGCTACAAGATGCACTGGGACGAGCAGGCGATCTTCGCCCAGTCCAGCCCCTACAACATCCAGGTCAGCCCGGACGCGACGTTCGATTCGAAAGGCGCGCTGCTGACCGGCACCTTGACCGATCCGGCCGACAAGGGCATCAACTTCGGCGGCGACACGCGCTCGGCCGACCGCAAGTCCGACACGACGGACATCGCGTGGAACGTACGCTGGCGTCCGAACGACCGCTGGACCCTGACCACTGACCTGCAGCGCATCCGCGCGACGACGAGCAGCTTCGACTCGACCGTCGCCACCGGCGTGACGATGCCCAGCGAGACGATCGACCTGCGCGGCGACGTGCCGACCTTGTCGTTCACGCAGGCGGACCGCGCGTACCTCGCCGACCCGGCGAATTACTACTGGGCGTTCACGATGGAACACCAGGACCGCAGCAAGGCCGGCGAATGGGCATGGCGCACGGACGCGAAGTACGACTTCGACCATCCGGTTCTGCGCGACATCCGGTTCGGCGTGCGCCTGACCGACCGCGATTCGCGCAACGAGAACTCGAACCCGAGCTACAACTGGGCCGCCATCACGCAGCCATGGCAGGTGGGCGGCACGCTGACGGGCCTCGCGTACCTGGGCGATCCGCGCTTCAGCAACCAGGTCCAGATTCACTCGTTTAACAACTTCTTCAACAACAACACGTCCGTGCCGTCGCTCGTCTTCCCGGGTGTCGGCCTGACGACGGGCTATCCTGGCAGCTATGCGTTGCTGCACACGTACCCGAACATGTTGTGCAAGGACGGCACCAACAAGTGCACGTCGTGGAACCCGGCGACGTTCGGCACCGACCCTGCCGGCCTGAACGACCAGAAAGAGCGTACGGGCGCCTTGTATTCGCAGTTGCGCTTCGGCTTCGACGACCTGAAATACCCGGTCGACGGCAACGTGGGCATACGCTACGTGAAGACGAAGATGACGGCGCACGGCTACACGGTGTTCAACCCGAGCTCGTCGACCGGGCCGGGCATCCCGACGTTCACCGCGTTCTCGCAGAAGCAGGACTTCAGCAACGACTACGGTAACGTGCTGCCCAGCCTGAACCTGCGCATGAAGGCGACCGATAAACTGCAGTTCCGTGCCAGCCTGTCGACCGGCATTTCGCGTCCGGACTTCACCGACCTGCAAGGCTATACGACGCTGTCGCAGAACGTCGACAACGCGACGGGCCAGGTCACCTACACGGGCACCGGCACGGGCAATCCGAACCTGCGGCCCGTCCGTTCGCACCAGTTCGACGTGACGGCCGAGTGGTATTTCGCGCCGTCCGGCTCGGTGACCCTCGCGCTGTTCAACAAGCAGCTGAAGGACGTCATCATCAAGCAGTCGTACGGCTATAACGTCGCGGACACCACGGGCAAGCCGTACACGTTCACGGTGACGGGCCCGGTGAACGGCGCCGACGGCCATGCGCGCGGTGGCGAGATCACGTACCAGCAGTATTTCGACATGCTGCCGGGCTGGCTGTCGGGCTTCGGCGTGCAGGCGAACTTCACGTACGTCGACAGCAAGACGTCGCTGCACCAGCCGGTGCATTCCGTGTACTGCTCGGGTGGGAACTCGGCCACCAACTTCAACCTGAACCTGAACGGCTGCGACATCGACGGCAAGACGTTCGGCGACCTGCCGCTGATCGGCCTGTCGCGCCAGGCGTACAACCTCGCCCTCATGTACGACAAGGGCCCGTGGTCGGCGCGTATGGCGTGGAACTGGCGCTCGAAGAACCTGCAGAACGTGAACGTCAACGGCACGCAGGGCACCGACGGCACCGACACCAACCCGAACAGCGCGACGGTCGGCCAGCATAACGTGGCGTGGGCGCTGCCGGTGTGGTCCGACGGCTACGGCCAGCTGGACGCGTCGGTGATCTACAACATCACGGAGAACCTGTCGATCGGCCTGGAAGCGCAGAACCTCACGGACGCCAAGACCCGCCAGCTGATGCAGCAGGGGATCGGCTTCAAGGGCCGCGCGTGGTTCGTGTCGGGGCCGCGCTACACGGCGCAGATGCGGTACAGCTTCTGATCGTCGCGTTGAAGGAAGAACGCCCCGTTCGCGGGGCGTTTTTTTTCGGAGCCCTTGCAGCCGGGTAGGGTCGGCATTTGAGGCCGGGGGCCTCAAATGAAACGTACCCACGCGGACGCCGGCATGATGCACGCGTTACGCGTGGGCGAACAGGCCGCCCACCCTGCGTCGACCTGCCCGTCGGCTTACCGGGTTAGAGCCCTTGCAGGCCCAGTTCCTTCGCGTGCGCGCGCAGGAACGCCACGTGCGCGCGGCGCGTGTCCGGCCCATCGTACGG
The DNA here is from genome assembly GCF_024753285.1 of Massilia pinisoli. Taxonomy (GTDB): domain Bacteria; phylum Pseudomonadota; class Gammaproteobacteria; order Burkholderiales; family Burkholderiaceae_D; genus Telluria; species Telluria pinisoli. The sequence continues at coordinate 65,972 of NZ_JANUGW010000011.1, forward strand.
CAGCAGCGTCCACAGCTCGGACGCCTGCATGTGCCGTCCCGGCGCCAGCGTTTCGTACGGCGCATGCACTTCCATCTCCATCAGGCCCTTCTCGGGCGCGTCCGGCTGCCAGTCGTTGTACAGCTCGACCTGGCCCTGGTCCGGGTGGATCGCCGTGCGCGGCTGGTGCGCGAACTGGATCACGAGCACCTGGCGGTCGTGGAAGCCCGCCATCCAGCCGGCCGACGGCTGCAGCAATATCTTGCCGTTGCGGTGCGGCTTGCCCGCGCCGGCCGGGAAGGCGTCCAGCGAGAACAGGCCGTCCGCGAGGGTCCACGTCAGCGGCACCATGTCCGGCTTCGGTTCGATCGCCTGCTGGCGCACGTCCGCGCGGCGCGCGACGGGCACGTACACGCGCGTGGCCGCATGGGCGCGCGTGTTGAACCAGATGTCCCATGCCACCTGCGCGGTGCGGATGTTGGCCGCATCCACGTCCAGGCGCAGGCTGTGCGGCTTGCCCGGCACGAGGCTGTAACGCTTGACGAGCTGCAGGCCGTTCACTGGGCTGGCCGGGCTCGCGAGCGTGACGGCGTCGGCGCTCTTGTCCTCGACCTTGTAGCGGGCGAGGCTCAAGTAAGGATCGGGCGGCCAGGGCAAGCCGGCGCGCGCCGGATTCACGTCCTGGTGCGACCACCATTCCTTCTGCGGCCCGACCCAGATCTCGTGGCCGAGCCAGCCGACGTTGTCGGCCGTCGCATCGACGGGGGCGGACGGATCGCCCGCCGCCGTGTCCACCTTCAGGAAGTTGGCGTGGCCGGCCAGCCCGAACGACAGCAGCCGGCCGCCGATGGCGTCCGTGACGGTCGCGCGCACGCTGCCGTTGTCGAGGGTGTGGACGGGGAAGTCGGCCGCCGCGTGGGCGGCGGCCATGAGGGCGCAGGGCAGGGCCAGCGCGAGGGCAGTCTTGCGTGGTGTGGACATGGGCTGTCGGTTGGTTTGAAATCGGTTTCAGACCAACAGCTTAGCAAAGAATCAGCCGGCCGGGGCGACCGATGCGCCTTCGATGCCATGGCGCGCCAGCGCGGCGGCCACAAAGCCGTCCGCCTTCATCGCCTCGACGAAGTCCGCCAGGAAGGCGGCGGCCGCCTCGCCGCGGCGCTTGGGCACGCCCATCGCCTGGCGGATGACCATGAAGCGGCCGTCCAGCAGGCGCAGGCCGGGGCGCGTGCGCGCATCCGCTTCCAGTTGCTGGCGCACGCCGGCCGCCACGTCCGCGTCCCCGTCGAGGAACGTGGGCACGACGGCGGGCGACGAGGGCGCCCGTACGATCTCCGCGTGCCGCAGGTTGCGGGTCAGGTACAGGTCGTAGGCGCTGCCCTTGCCGACGACGACACGGTGGCCGTCCCGGTCGACATCGTCGTTGGTGCGGATGGGCGAGCCGTCGCGCACGAGATAGCTGCCTTCGATCAGCACATACGGCGCCGTGAACGCGATGTCGGCGCCGCGCGCCGGGTCGATGGCGAAGAAGCCGACGTCCGCCGCGTCGGCCACGACGGCGTCCACGGACTTGGCGGCCGTGTCCACGACGACGAGCGACAGGTCCACGCCGAGCCGGCGCGCCAGCTCGCGCGCGAGGTCGACGGAGACGCCCGCCGCGCCATCGGCCGTCGCACGCGCGAGGATCGGGTTGCCGAGGTTGATCGCGGCGCGCAGCACGACCGTCGGGGCAAGGGCGGCGCGCAGGGTGGAATCGGGAATCATCGTGATCCTTCGATGGGCGGTGCGCGCCGGGGGGGGCGGCGCGCACTCGGAGGCTTAGCGTGCTTCGGCCACCGCCAACGCCGTCATGTTGACGATCCGGCGCACCGTCGCGCTGGGGCTCAGGATGTGCACGGATTTCGCCGCGCCCAGCAGGATCGGGCCCACCGTCACGCCCTTGCCCGACGTGACCTTCAGCACGTTGAACAGGATGTTGGCGGCATCCAGCGACGGCATCACGAGCAGGTTGGCGCTGCCGCCGAAATCGTCCTTCGGCTGATAAATGCGGCGGATGTCTTCCGACAGCGCGGCGTCGCCGTGGACTTCGCCCAGCACCGGCAGTTCCGGTGCCGATTGCGCGAGCAGGGCGCGCGCGTCGCGCATGCGCTGCGCGGACGGGCGCTCGGACGAGCCGAAGATCGAGTGCGACACGAGCGCCGCCTTCGGCTCCAGGCCGAAGTGGCGCATCTCCGTCGCCGCGAGCTTCGTGATCGCGGCCAGTTCCTGCGCGGACGGGTTGTCGTTGACGTAGGTGTCCGTGATGAACAAGGTCATCTTGTCGAGCACGAGCGCGTTCATCGCGGCCAGTACGTCGGCGCCTGGCGCGAGGCCGATCTCGTTCTTCACGTGGGCCAGGTGCGTGTCGTAGCGGCCCTGCATGCCGCAGATCAGCGAGTCGACCTCGCCCGCGTTCAGCAGGCGCGCGCCCTGCAACGTGGTGTCGCCTTCCGCTTCCACGAGCGTGTAGTCGACGTCGCGTTTCAGGCGCAGGCCCGATTGCTTGATCGCCTGCTCGACGTCCGCCGCGCGGCCGATCAGCACGGGTTTCGCGATGCCCTCGTCGACGACGGTCTGCACGGCGCGCAGCACGCGCGGTTCGCTGCCGTCCGCGTAGGCGACGCGCTTCGGTGCGGCCTTGGCCTTCGCGAACACGGGCTTCATGAAGAAGCCGGTGTGGTAGATCATCTCGCCCAGCTTGTCGCGGTAGGCGTCCATGTCGGCGATGGGGCGCGTGGCGACGCCCGACGCTTCCGCGGCCTTGGCGACGGCCGGCGCGATGGCGGCGATCAGGCGCGGGTCGAACGGTTTCGGGATGATGTAGTCGGGGCCGAAATTCAAGTCCTGGCCGGCGTAGGCGGCGGCGACGGCGTCGTTGGCTTCCGCCTCGGCCAGGTCGGCGATCGCGCTCACGCAGGCGAGCTTCATCTCCGTCGTGATCCGGGTGGCGCCGCAATCGAGGGCGCCGCGGAAGATGTACGGGAAGCACAGCACGTTGTTGACCTGGTTCGGATAGTCCGAGCGGCCGGTCGCGATGATGCAGTCCGGGCGGGCCGCCTTCGCCACTTCCGGACGGATCTCCGGTTCCGGATTCGCAAGCGCAAGGATGACGGGGCGGTCGGCCATCGTCTTCACCATATCGCCCGTCAGGACGCCCGCCGTCGAGCAGCCGAGGAACACGTCCGCACCGGCGACGATGTCTGCCAGCGTGCGCGCGTCCGTGGCTTGTGCATAGCGGGCCTTGTTCGCTTCCATGTTCGCTTCGCGGCCCTGCCAGATCACGCCTTTCGAGTCGGTGACGAACACGTTCTCGCGCTTCACGCCCAGGCTCACCATCATGTCGAGGCAGGCGATGGCCGCGGCGCCGGCGCCGGACGCCACCAGCTTGACGGTGCCGATGTCCTTGCCGACGACTTTCAGTGCGTTCAGCAGCGCGGCGCTCGAGATGATGGCGGTGCCGTGCTGGTCGTCGTGGAAGACGGGGATGTTCATCCGCTCGGACAGCTTCTTCTCGATGTAGAAGCATTCCGGCGCCTTGATGTCCTCGAGGTTGATGCCGCCGACGGTCGGCTCGAGCATCGCGATCGCATCGATCAGTTTATCCGGGTCGTTTTCGGCCAGTTCCAGGTCGAACACGTCGACGCCGGCGAACTTCTTGAACAGGCAGCCCTTGCCTTCCATGACGGGCTTGGAGGCCAGCGGGCCGATATTGCCCAGGCCAAGGACGGCGGTGCCGTTCGAGATGACGGCGACCAGGTTGCCGCGCGACGTGTAGTCGGCCGCGGTGGCGGGATCGGCGGCGATTTCCTCGCAGGCGTACGCGACGCCCGGCGAATAGGCCAGCGACAGGTCGCGCTGGTTCGACAGGGGTTTCGTGGCGACGACCTCGATCTTGCCGCGCACGGGGCTGCGGTGGTATTCCAGCGCGTCGGCGCGCAACTGGGTGTCTTTGGCCTCGTTCAGGCTGCTCTCAGTACTCATGGTTTCTCCTTGCCGCTTTGCGCGGACGATGTTGTGAATTCTGTGCGGCGTCCGGCGCGCGGCAGGGACCGTGCGGGGACGCGTGCCGGGACACTCGCCGCGCTCGAGTCGGCGGCGGTGGTGGAGCGCCTCCGTTGCCCGCGCGGCGTGGTGGCCGGGGCTGTGCGCGCGCTCCTGGCGCGGGCGCGGACGGGGGCGCCGTGTACACGGCGATACGCGATCATACGTGATCGCGGCCGTTGTTGCCTACTAAGCCAGATATTGGGAATATCACGTAGGCCTGAACATCCGGAACAACTGGTCCGGTCCGGCTTCGAAATAATCGGCTGTGTTCGCGGTAATTATGTGAACCGAACCGCGTTGCAGCGGTCATACGCATCGTCGAGTTAACTCATGAGGAGTGACGATGCGCGCGGTGCCGTTCGATGACGTGTTCGCCCTGTTGACGACGGTCCAGTTCTCTGCCGGTGACTTGGCCCGATTGCGAGAATGGATCGCGGGCATCGCCCATCCGGCCGAGTGCATCGCGCTGATCGAGCAGGCCGCGCGAGGACGGCCGTGTCCGCGCTGCGGTTATCCCCGCGCCCACCGCTGCGGTCAGGCGAGCGGTTTGCAGCGCTTTCGTTGCCTCGGCTGCGGACGGAGTTACAACGCGCTGACGGGCACGCCGCTCGCAAGACTACGGAAGAAAGAACATTGGCTCGCATATTTGCAATGCGTGCTCGAGTCGCGCACCGTGCGCGAGGCGGCTCGCGTCGTCGGCGTGCACCGCACGACCAGTTTTCGCTGGCGCCATCGCTTCGTGCCGGGCGCCATGCGCGATCGGCCGGCAAGGTTGTCGGCCATTGTTGAGGCCGATGAGACGTATCGCCTGGAATCGCAGAAGGGTTCGCGCAACATGACGCGCAAGCCGAGGAAGCGCGGCGGCGTAGCGAAAAAGCGCGGCATCAGTAATGAACTCGACTGCCTGCTCGTCGCGCGTGACCGTAACGGGCAAACGCTTGATTTTCATACTGGCCGAGGACAGGTGACGGTGGCGCAACTGCAAAAATGCCTAAAGCCCGTGCTGCCGGACGACGTCCTGTTGATCAGCGATTCGGCGCTGTCTTACCGTCATTTCGCGCAGCAAGCGGGCATCTTGCACGAGAAGGTGAACACGAAGAAAGGCATTCGGGCACGCGGTGCAATCCACATTCAAAACGTGAACGCCTGGCATAGCCGCTTCAAGAGCTGGGTGGTGCGGTTTCGTGGCGTCGCCAGTCGCTACCTGATCAATTATTCGGGCTGGCAGCGGATGCTCGATGCGCGACGGCTAACCACACCGGCGCATCTGCTTCGTGCTGCTGTTCAGCTCGGCTAAACGGCCGAGTCACCGAATTAACGCGAACACAGCCAAATAATCTGCCGGGCGCGCTTGCGCGCAGGCCGTGGCCGGCCCGCTCAGCCGCCGAACGGGACTTCCTGCACGCCGCGCACGCCCGGGCGCACGAGCAGCACGGCCCCCGCGAGCGCATCGTCTTCCCGGCCCGGCTGCACGATCGAGGTGACGAGCAGGGTATCCAGATCGGGCCCGCCGAAGCAGGGCATCGACGGTTTGGCGACCGGCAGCGCGAGTTCGCGGTCCAGCTTCCCGGCCGGCGTGAAGCGCAGCAGGCTGGATCCGTCGTTGCCCGCGACCCAGTAGCAGCCGTCGCTGTCCATCGTCGCGCCGTCCGGGCGGCCCGCGTACACGGCCATGTCGACGAACAGGCGGCGGTCGCGCGGCACGCCCGTGTCGACGTCGTAGTCGAACGCCCAGACGCGGCGGCGCGTCGGGTGCGAATCGGACAGGTACATCGTGCGCCCATCGGGCGACCACGCGAGGCCGTTCTGCGTGACGAGACCGGTGACGACCGGCGCCGACAGACCCTGCGCGTCGTAGCAGTACAGGCATCCAACCGGCAGCGCGGCGGCCATGTCCATCCACATCGTGCCGCTCCAGAAGCGGCCCTGGCGGTCCGTGCGGCCGTCGTTGAAGCGCATGCCCGGCGCCAGCTCGGCCGGCGCGGCCAGGCGTTCGGCGCGTACGCTCCCGTCGGCGCCCAGGTCGACGGCGAAGATGCCCGTCTCCATGCCGGCGATCAGCCCGCCGTCCGCGCGCGGCGCGATGCACGCGACCATCTCTTCCGCCGTCCAGTGCCGCGCGGCGCCCGTCGCGTGGTCGAGGCGCCAGATGCGCCGCGCGGGGATGTCGACCCAGTACCACGCCAGTTCGCCCGCGTGCCACACGGGGCTTTCGCCCACGGCGCAGGCGACACCGGGCACCCGTTCCACGCTGGCCTCAAGCATGCGCCAGCTCCTCCGGCAGATGGGCCGTCGCCTGCGTGGGGACGAGCGCCTTCATGATGCCCCAGGCGAGCAGGTAGGCGAGGGCGCAGAACGCGAACATGATCATGTAGCCCGTCTGGATCTGGCCTTGGGCGCCGTAGTAGTCGAACAGCCGGCCGCCGATTTTCGTGACGAGCACGCCGCCGATGCCGCCCGCGAGGCCGCCGATGCCGACGACGGAGGCGACGCAGTGGCGCGGGAACAGGTCGGACGTGATCGTCAGCAGGTTGCACGACCACGCCTGGTGCGCGGAGGCGCCGATGCCGATCAGGATCACGGGCACCCAGAAGCCGAGGTGGCCCAGCGGCTGCGCGAGCAGCACGACGAGCGGGAAGAATGCGATCAGCAGCATGGCCTTCATGCGGCTGTCGTACGGCGCGCTGCCCGCGCGCATGAAGCGCGACGGCAGCGCACCGCCGCCGATGCTGCCCACCATCGTCATGCTGTACAGGACGGCCAGCGGCAGCACCAGATCGGACGTCGCCATGCCGTATTTGTCGGTCAGGTATTTCGGCAGCCAGAACAGGAAGAACCACCAGACGCCGTCCGTCAGGAATTTACCGACGACGAAGGCCCACGTCTGGCGCAGGCCCAGCAAGGTGCGCCAGCCGGGCGCCGGACCGGTCGCGGCGACGGGCGCGGCACCTGCATCGTCGCTGCGGATGTACGCCAGTTCGGCGGACGACAGCCGGCGCTGCCGGGCCGGCTCGTCGAACAGGAAGGCCCAGAACACGACCCACAGGAAGCCGATGGCGCCGATCCAGATGAACGCGGCCTGCCAGCCCCAGATCGCCGCAAGGATCGGCACCGTCAGCGGTGCCAGGATCGCGCCGATGTTGGCACCGGAATTGAAGATGCCGGTCGCGAACGAGCGCTCCGATTTCGGAAAATACTCGGCCGTCGCGCGGATCGCGGCCGGGAAGTTGCCCGCTTCGCCGATCGCGAGGATCGTGCGGGCGACGATGAAGCCGACGACGGACGCCGGCACCGCAAGGCCCAGCAGCGCCTTCACGCCGGCGCCCAGTTCGATCGAATAGGCGTGAGCGACGGCGCCGCCCGACCACACGACGATGGCAAGCAGGTACGCCGTCTTGGTGCCCAGGCGGTCGACGATGCGGCCGGCGAACAGCAGGGCGATCGCGTACACGAACTGGAACGCGGCGGCGATGTTCGCGTAGTCCGTGTTCGACCAGCCGAATTCCTTCGACAGCGACGGCGCCAGCAGGCTCAGGACCTGGCGGTCGAGGTAGTTGACGGTCGTGGCGAAGAACAGCAGGGCGCAGATGGTCCACCGGTAGTTGCCGCCGGCGGGACGGATGGCGGGGCTGGCGACGGAGGTGTCGCCCGTGCGGTTGCGTGTCATGGTCAGGCCTTGGTTTGATTATGCTGACGTGTGCGGCCGATGTCTCCCTCGGCCGTTGCGGGTGGCGGGCACATCGTACCAGCCACCCGATACCGCGATGCGTCTACATCGTGATTATTTCGCGACGCGCAGTTCGCCGTCCACCAGACGCGCGAGGTGGAGCGGGTTGTCGTCGCGCAGCGCGTCCGGCAGCAGGTCGGCCGGCACGTCCTGGTAGCACACGGGGCGCAGGAAGCGGTCGATGGCGGTGGCGCCGACGGACGTCGTGCGGCTGTCCGACGTGGCCGGGAACGGACCGCCGTGCACCATCGCGTGGCTCACTTCGACGCCGGTCGGGAAACCGTTGAACAGCACGCGGCCGGCCTTGCGTTCCAACGTGGGCAGCAAGCCGGCCGCCAGTTCGCGATCGGCGCCGGTGGCGTGCACGGTGGCCGTCAACTGGCCTTCCAGGTGGTGCGCCACCGCGAGCATCTCGGCCTCGTCGCGGCACGCAACGAGCAGCGATGCCGGGCCGAAGATTTCCTCATCGAGCGCGGGGCTCGCGAGATACGTGGCGGCGTCGCAGGCGTACAGCGCGGCCTGCGCGGCGCAGCCCGCGCCCTCGCTGCCGCCTTGCGCGACGAGCGCGACACCGTCGATGCCGGTGCGGCGGCCGACGGCGTCGACATAGGCCTTGTGGATGCCGGCCGTGAGCATCGTGCCCGCGCCTTTCGCGCCCATTGCTTCGGCGGCCGCGGCGCGGAACGCGTCGAGGTCGGGGCCGGCCAGGCCGATCACGAGGCCCGGGTTCGTGCAGAACTGGCCCACGCCCAGGGTGAGCGAATCGACGAAGCCCTGCGCCAGCTTGGCGCCGCCGGCGGCGAGGGCGCCCGGCAGCAGGAACACGGGGTTAATGCTGCTCATCTCCGCGTAGACGGGAATCGGCTGCTTGCGCGCGCTCGCCGTGTGCACGAGGGCGAGGCCGCCCTGGCGCGAGCCCGTGAAGCCGACGGCCTGGATGGCGGGGTGGGCGACCAGCGCCTGGCCGGCCACGCGGCCTTCGCCGATCAGCAGCGAGAACACGCCGTCCGGCATGCCACAGTCCTCGGCGGCCTGGCGCACCGCCTTGCCGACCAGTTCGGACGTGCCGAGGTGGGCACTGTGCGCCTTCACGACGACGGGACAGCCGGCGGCCAGCGCCGATGCCGTGTCGCCGCCGGCGACGGAGAACGCGAGCGGGAAGTTCGACGCGCCGAACACGGCGACGGGGCCCAGCGGGATCTTGCGCATGCGCAGGTCGGCACGGGGCGGCGTGCGCTGGGGCAGGGCGGAGTCCAGCGTGGCATCGAGGAAGTGCCCGTCGCGCACGACCTTCGCGAACAGACGCAGCTGGTTGCACGTGCGCGCGCGTTCGCCCTCGAGGCGCGCAAGCGGGAGGCCCGATTCGGCCGAGGCGCGTTCGATCAGGGCCGGACCGATGTCCATGATGCGGTCGGCGATGGTTTCCAAAAAGCGCGCGCGCTGCTCCAGCGGCAGGTTACGGTACGTGTCGAACGCGTCTTCCGCCAGCGCGCATGCGCTCGCGACGTCGTCTGCCGTCGCGAGGCCGAATGCCGGCTCCATCTCCGCGCGGGTGGCCGGGTTGAAGGCACGCGTGGTGCCGGCGCTGCCGCGCACGACGCGGCGGCCGATGATCATCTCGCCTTGGATCGTCATTTGTTCGTTCTCCTTCGATGTCATTGCGGGCCTTGGGCCACGATCAGCTTGTGCAGCATGTCGCATTCTTCGTCCGTCAGGTCCGTCAGCGGTGCTCGCACGGGGCCGCCATCGTGGCCGACGAGGCGGGCGCCCGCCTTCACGATCGACACGGCATAACCGGCCTTGCGGTTGCGGATCGCCAGGTACGGGAGGAAGAATTCGTCCAGCAGGCGGTTCGTCGTCGCGTAATCGTCCTTCGCGATCGCGCGATAGAAGTCCATCGCGAGCTTCGGCATGAAGTTGAAGACGGCGGACGAATACACCGGCACGCCCAGCGCCTTGTACGCGGCGGCATACACTTCCGCTGTCGGCAGGCCGCCCAGATAGCTGAAGCGGTCGCCCATGCGGCGCCAGATCGAGACCATCAGCTCGATGTCGCCGATGCCGTCCTTGAAGCCGATCAGGTTGGGGCAGCGGTCGGCCAGCTTTTCCAGCGACTCCGGCGTCAGGCGGCATTGCGCGCGGTTGTACACGACGACGCCGATGTTCACCGATTTGCAGACTTGCTCGACGTGCGCGACGAGGCCGTCCTGGCTCGCTTCGGTGAGATAATGCGGCAGCAGCAGCACGCCCTTGGCGCCGAGGCGCTCCGCTTCCTGCGCGAACGCGATGGCGCTGCGCGTGGGGCCGCCGGCGCCGGCGAGGATCGGCACCTTGCCGGCGCACGTGTCGACCGCCGTCTTGATCACTTGCGAATACTCGTCGTGCGTGAGCGAGAAGAACTCGCCGGTGCCGCCGGCCGCGAACAGGGCGGTCGCGCCGTACGGGGCGAGCCATTCGAGGCGCTCGACATACGTGCCGGGACGGAAGTTACCTTCGGCGTCGAAGTCGGTGATGGGGAAGGACAGCAGGCCCGAGGACATGACCTGTTTGAGTTCTTGCGGATTCATTCGCGCTCCAGGAAAGATGCAAAAAGATGGTTCGTCTACAATTGTCAGTCATCGTACAAGTGGCCCGGGAAAACCGCAAGAAGAAAATCTTACCCCGGCCGCGCCCGCGCCACTGATGCCGAATCGGATATCGACGGCGCGAAAAAAATGATTGGACAGGGTATTTACCAATTCGTAGGAAATGCGCTACTCTGCGATGATAGCGGTAACAGGTAGCGTTACCATCGCTATGGACGCCAGGCAACACGGCACAGCAGCAGAGGCAGCGATCCGGGACGAGGCGGGGCGACAACCGCCGGTCCCGGCATCGCGGTCCGCCACGCGGACCCAACACCATCACAAGAACGGAGACGATATGCCAACGCAGTTTCGCAAGACCCTGATCCATCTCGCCGTCGCCGGCGCCTGTGGCGCGCTCGCGCTGCCGGGGCACGCGCAGGACACGCAACCGGACCCCGTGCCCGGCGCCGCGCCGGCCGCGCCCGCACCCGCGCAGGCCGCCAACGACGGCGTGAATACCGTCGTCGTATCCGGCTCGCGCATCGCCGCGCGCGGCTTCAGCCAGCCGACGCCGACGACGACATTGACGGCGGACGACCTGGCGAAGGCCGCCAAGCCGAACCTGTTCGAGACCCTCACGGAACTGCCGGCACTGCAGGGCAGCACGGGTCGCACGACGTTCACGTACAGCACGTCGAGCGGCGTGCAGGGCCTGTCGTCGCTGTCGCTGCGCGGCCTCGGCACGATCCGCACCTTGACGCTGCTCGATGGCCAGCGCGTCGTCGGCGCCAACGTCACCGGTGTCACGGACGTGAGCCAATTCCCGCAACTGCTCGTCAAGCGGGTGGACGTCGTGACGGGCGGCGCGTCCGCATCGTACGGGTCGGACGCGGTGGGCGGCGTCGTCAACTTCATCACGGACAAGAAGTTCGACGGCTTCAAGTTCAATGCCGAAGGCGGCATGACGACGTACCACGACGACAAGAACGGCACGTTGCAGGCCGCCTGGGGCCGCGGTTTCATGAACGACCGGATGCACGTCGAGGTGAGCGGCGAATTCACGAAGGAAAACGGCATCGATTCGCCGGGCTTCGGCGAAGTGGGCGCGAACGGCCGCACGTGGTACATGAACCCGGCGCTGCAGGAGTCGACGAAGGCGATGCAGGCCGCGGGCTCGCCCCGCTACAAGAGCATCCTGCATGCACAGCACGTGCAGTACGCGAAATATGGCCTCATCACGAACGGGCCGCTGAAAGGCACGGCGTTCGGCGCGGGCGGCACGCCGTTCCCGTTCCAGTACGGGACCGATTGCGTCGGCAACTTCTGCGTCGGCGGCGACCTGTCGGGCAGCGTGGGCGCCGGCACCAATCTCGCGATGAACTTCAAGCGCCAGGTCGCGTACACGCGCGTGTCGTGGGACCTCGACGCCGACAACGAGATCTACGTGACCGGCAACTGGGCGCAGGTGAAATCCGTGTTCTCGCCGAACCCCGGCGCGGCCAAGCAGGCGAACCTCAACATCCGCTGCGACAACGCCTATCTGCCTGCATCCGTCGCGGCCGATTGTGCGTCCGGCTATCCGAGCGGCGTCATGCAGGTCGGCACGGCGAACGCGGAATTCCCCGCCAATATCACCGTGCACCCGACGCGCACGCAGCGCCGCTTCGTCGTGGGCGCGGACGGCCGCTTCGCCCTGTTCGGCAAGGACTGGTCGTACGACGCCTACGCGGAACATGGCGAGAACACGACCGTCATCCACGTGCAGGACATCACCTTGAACCGCCGCTACAACTACGCGATCGACGCCGTGCGCGACGCGAGCGGCAACATCGTCTGCCGCGATGCGGACGCGCGCGCGAACGGCTGCCAGCCCATCGACATCCTCGGCGCCGTGCCGATCAATATGGCCGGCTGGTCGTACATCGCGCCGCAGAACGGTCCGACGCAGCACACGGACTCGAGCCAGAACGTCGTCAGCGGGAACATCCACGGCGACGTGTTCGAAGGCTGGGCCGGCCCCGTCTCGATGGCGGCCGGTGCCGAATGGCGGCGCGAGGATTACTCGGTGTACGGCGATCCGTACGGCGCCGGCGTCAGCCTGCAGTCGCGCTACGGCCCCAGCTACCCGCTCGACACCACGTTGTCGACGGGCGGCGACAACTGGTTCGCGGGGAATTACCACAACGGCCGCGGCGCGTTCAACGTGAAGGAGGCCTATGTCGAATTCAACGTGCCTTTCCTGAAGTCCGCCACGTGGGGTGAGGCGAACCTGAACGTCGCCGACCGCCAGGAAAAATACAGCACGGCGGGCCATGCCAGCGCGTGGAAGATCGGCGCCACGTGGAAGACGCCGATCGACGGCCTGCGCCTGCGCGCCGTGAGCTCCAAGGACGTGCGCGCGCCGAACCTGTCCGAGCTGTTCGCCGCGATGACGGTCACGAACCAGGCCGTGAACAATGCGCAGGGCTCGTCGGTGCAGGTCCAGCAGCGCAACGTCGGCAACCCCGACCTGAAGCCGGAAGTCGCGCGCAACAACTCGTTCGGTATCGTGCTGAGCCAGCCGTCGTGGGCGCGCGGGTTCAATCTGGCCGTCGATTACTACGACATCAAGGTCAAGAACGTCATCAACTCGCTGGGCCCCCAGCAGGAAGTGGACCTGTGCTACGCCGGCTACCAGAACGTGTGCTCGGCCGTGTCGATCAACGGGCCGGCCGGCACGAACTATGTGCTGGCGCAGAGCTTCAACTTCGCGTCGCTGCACACGAAGGGCGTCGACATCGAGACCGCGTACCGCACGAACTTGCACGACTTCGGGCTGCCGGGCGCGTTCACGTTGCGCGGCATGGCCAGCCGCACGATCCACGCCCTGTCCGATCCGGGCCTGCCCGGCACGACGCCCAGCGAGGGCGCGGGCAATATGGCGGGCAGCACGCCGAAGTGGAAGGCGCTCGTGACGGAGACATGGGACAACGGCAAGTTGAGTCTCAGCCTGACGGAGCGCTGGGTCAGCGCGGGCGTGTTCAGCAACGAGTTCATCGAGTGCCAGACGAACTGCCCGCTGCCGACGGCCGCGCGTCCGACGATCTACGACAACCACTTGCCGGGCGCGACCTACGTCGACGTGGGCGCGACGTACCAGTTCGCGAAGGAGTCGACGTTGTACTTCAAGATCGACAACCTCGCTGACCACGGCCCGGCGCTCGTCCCGCAGACGAACCTGAGCATCGGCGTCAACCCGGCGATCTATGACGTGATTGGCCGTACTTACCGGGCGGGGGTGCGCATGCGCTTCTGACAAGGAAGAGTCTCCTCCTCGATTCCAAATCGATAATGAATGTTGCGCATAAAAAACATAACGTCTGTTTTTATGCGGTCCGGCGGTTTTCCTCGGATAGATTTGGATAGATTGTAGTTGTCGAGGAGGAGACAACCATGCGGCATCTTACGATCAAACAGACGTTCATCACCCTGCTGGCCCTGACCCTCGTCATGGCCGGCCTCATGCTGGTCGCGCTGCTGCGCGTCTCGTCCGCGCAAGGCCGCGCGACGGACGCGAGCAACGCGCGCTACCGTTCCTATCTGCTGGCGGACGAGCTGCGCCAGAGTTCCGACGACCTCACGCGGCTCGCCCGCACCTACGTCGTCACGGGCGACGCGCGCTACGAGCAGCAGTACCTGGACATCCTCGCCATCCGCAACGGCAGCAAACCGCGGCCGGACCACTACGAACGCATCTACTGGGACCTCGTGGCCGGCGGTGTGCCGGTGCCGCCGTCGAGTGGCGGGGCGGTCCCCCTGCAGCAGCTGATGCGCCAGGCGGGCTTCTCCGACCAGGAGTTCGCGAAGCTGAAGGAGGCGCAGAACGTGTCCGACGCCCTCGTCAAGACGGAGGTCATCGCCATGAATGCCGTGAAGGGCCTGTTCGACGACGGTCACGGCGGCTTCACGAAGAAGGCCGATCCGAATCCGGAATTCGCCCGCACGATCATGCACGACGCCGCGTACCATAAGAACAAGGCGCGCATCATGGTGCCGCTGAACGACTTCCTGCGCCTGCTGGACGAGCGCACCGGCACGGCCGTGGAGGCATCCCACCAGGCCACGGCGACGGCGATGACGGCCGCCATCGCGCTGATGATCGTGTCGCTCGTGCTGACGACGACGGCGCTGTACATGGTGTACCGCTACATCATGCGCAACCTGAACAAGGCCGTCGAGGCGGCCGGGCGCATCGCGGAAGGCGACTTGTCGGGTGCGGTGACCGTCGAATTCGACGACGAGGTCGGGCGGCTGATGGGCGCCATCGCCACCATCAACGGCAACCTGAACGACATGCTGGCGAAGATCCGCCTGAGCACGGAAAGCATGACGACGGCCACCGACGAAATCGCGACGGGCAATGCCGACCTGTCGGCACGCACGGAGGCGCAGGCCGGCTCGCTCGAGGAAAGCGCGAGCGCCATGGAAGCGCTGACGGACACCGTGAAGCGCAACGCCGCCAACGCGCAGAACGCCAACGAACTGGCGGCGCGCGCGTCGACCGTGGCCGGCAAGGGCGGCGACGTGATGGCGCAGGTCGTGTCGACGATGGGCCAGATCAAGGACGGCTCGGCGCGCATCAGCGACATCATCGGTGTGATCGACAGCATCGCGTTCCAGACGAATATCCTCGCGCTGAATGCGGCGGTGGAAGCGGCCCGCGCGGGCGAGCAGGGACGCGGCTTCGCCGTCGTGGCGCAGGAAGTGCGGGGCCTGGCCCAGCGCAGCGCGGCGGCGGCGCGCGAGATCAAGGTCCTGATCAACGACTCCGTGCAGAGCGTCGAGACGGGCAGCCGCCTCGTCGACACGGCGGGCGACACGATGGACGAGATCATGGGCGCCATCCGGCAGGTGTCCGGCATCCTTGGCGACATCGCCCGCGCCAGCGCGGAGCAGGGCAACGGCATTGCGGAAGTCAGCACGGCCGTGCACCAGATGGATGGCATCACGCAGCAGAACGCGGCCCTCGTGGAGCAGGCCGCGGCGGCGGCCGAGAGCCTGAAGGAACAGGCGCAGGCGCTGCTGCAGGCCGTCGGCATCTTCACTTTGGAGCAGGGCGAGACGCCCCGTGTGCCTGCGCGCCCCGCGCTTGTGGCAGGCCGGCCCGCATTGAAGCTCGTGCGGTCCGCGTAACCCCGATCCGGCTGACGTGCCGCGGGGTCAGGCCGTGGGCCGGTCCTGCAGGCGCTGCTGCGCCTCGCGCAGCCGCTCGCGGCTGTTGGACAGGTGGGTACGCATGGCGGCGCGCGCCGCTTCCGGGTCGCGCCGCAGGATCGCCTTGTAGATGTCCTCGTGCTCGCGGTTCACGCGCTCCAGGTAGTCGGTGGGCTTGTCCTCGCCGAGGCCCGGCGTGTTCAGGCGCGCGCGCGGGATGATCGCGCTGCCCAGCTGCCCGAGCAGCTCGACGAAATAGCGGTTGTCCGTCGCTTCCGCGATCAGCTGGTGGAAGCGCACGTCGGCTTCGACCGACGTGCGGCCGTTTTCGAGCGCGCGCTGCATCTCGCCCAGCGCCTCGCCCATCCGCGCCACCTGCTCGTCGGTGCGGCGCGACGCCGCGAGCCACGCGGCTTCCGTCTCCATGCTGATGCGCAGCTCGAGGATCGCGAGCACGTCACGCACCGTCACGACGCTGTCGGCGCCGATACCGAGCCCCGTGGCCGGCGGCTCCAGCACGAACGTGCCGATGCCGTGGCGCGTCTGCACGAGGCCCGCCGCCTGCAGCTGCGAGATCGCCTCGCGCACCACCGTACGCGACACGCCGTAGGTTTCCATGATGGCCGATTCCGGCGGCAGCTTGTCGCCCGGGGTGAACTCGGAGCGGCGGATGCGGCTGCTCAGCTCTTCCACGACACCCTGGGCGAGGTTGCGGTATTTTTTGCGGGCGGGCAGCAGCGTGGTCGGCGAGTTCATGCGGGCGTGGTAAACAGTGGGTCCAGGCCACGATTATAGCTGTGCGGACTCACTTGTCTGACAAGTTTGCAAAAAAATGGCTGCCAGCCTGAGATCGGACGTCAGACGACACTGAGCGTGCGCATGCCTGCCATCCGTCATCGTTACGGCTTGTACTTCGGCCCGTTGTGCAGGAACACGCCGCCCTGGTAGAACGTCGTGATGTCGTCGGCGGCCGGGTACGCGACCTCTTTCGGCAACTTGTCCGCGAACTGGCGCGAGCTGTCTTGCGGCTGGTAGCCGAGGAACGCGGCATGGCGGTCGTCCCACCAGCGGCCGTCGTTGTTGGAGATGCCGAACGCGATCGTGTGGCCCACGCGCGGCGTGACGAGTGCACGGTGCAGCAATCGCATCAGGTCGTCGAGCGAGAGCCACGTCGTCATCTGTCGGTAGTTCGTCGCCTCCGGCCAGCAGTAGCCGATGCGGATGCACACGGTCTCCACGCCGAACCGGTCCCAGTAATAGCGCGACAGCGTCTCGCCGAACACTTTCGACACGCCGTAATAGCCGTCGGCGCGCGGCGGCATCGACGCGTCGACGAGGTCCGTCGTCTTGTACATGCCCATCGTGTGGTTCGTGCTGGCGAAGACGACACGGCGGATGCCTAGCTTGTGCACGGCCTCGTACAGGTTGACCACGCCGAGGATGTTCGCCTGCATGATGGGCGCCCATTCCTCTTCGGTCGAGATGCCGCCGAAGTGCAGGATGGCGTCGACGCCTTCGCACATGCGCAGGACGGCGTCGCGGTCGCCCAGGTCGCACAAGTGGATTTCTTCGTGCGGCGCTGCCGGGCCGAAGTCGGCCACGTCGGACAGGCGCACGATGTCGGCGAATTCGTGCAGGCGCGCGCGCAGGCGCCGGCCCAGGTTACCGGCGGCGCCGGTGAACAGGATGCGTTTGAATGGTTTCGTCATCGGTTTGCGTTGATACGGAAAGGAAGCCCAATGCTAACAGCCTTCCCGTGCCGTTGACCAGTGCGTCCGCGCGCGCGGGGACCGCTCAGCCGCGTGAGTAATTGGTCCGTCGGCCGTAAGCCAGGAAGCGGCGCTGCTACCATCGCAGGCACCCGATGCCATCGAATGCCATGCCCATGCGTCCATGTCTTGTCCTCGCGGCGGCACTCGCCGCCGCCGTCCCCGCCCACGCCGCCCGCGCCGTGTACGACTTCAACCCCGGCTGGAAACTGGCCGTCGGCGACCCGGCCGGCGCGGAGCGTCCCGGCTTCGACGACGGCCCCTGGCGCGCCGTCAGCCTGCCGAACGCCTGGAACGAGGACGACGCGTTCCGCAAGGACATCGGCGACCTGTCGACGGGCGTCGCCTGGTATCGCAAGCATTTCCGCCTGCCCGCGCTGCGGTCCGGGCAGAAGGTGTTCCTCGAATTCGAGGGCGCGCGCCAGGCGGCGGAGGTGTTCGTGAACGGCCGCGCGGTGGCGTTGCACGAGAACGGCATCAATGCGTTCGGCGTCGAGATCGCGGGCGCCCTCGTCGCCGGCGACAATGTCGTGGCCGTCCGCACGGACAACCGCTGGGACTACCGCGAGCGCGCGACGGGCCAGCGCTTCCAGTGGAACGACCGGAATTTCTACGCGAACTACGGCGGCTTGCCGAAGAACGTCCGGCTGCACGTGACGGGGCCCGTGTACCAGACCTTGCCCCTGTACGCGAGCCTCGGCACGACGGGCGTGTACGTGTACGCGCGCGACTTCGACATCCCGCACGGCCGGGCCACGATCACGGCCGAATCGCAAGTGCGCAACGACTCGGCGAGGTCCTACCGGGTCGCGTACGACGTCGAGCTGCGCGACCGCGACGGCCGCCGCGTCGCGCACTTCGGCGCGCCGGCGCGGGCCGTCGCGCCAGGCACCACCGTCACGCTGCGCGCCGGCGCTCCCGTCGCCGGGCTGCACTTCTGGAGCTGGGGCTACGGCTATCTGTACGATGTGGTGACCACGCTGAAGGTGGATGGCCGCCCGCTCGACACGGTGACGACCCGCACGGGTTTTCGCAAGACCACGTTCGGCAACGGCATGATCGCGCTGAACGACCGCGTGTTCCAGGTGCATGGCTACGCGCAGCGCACGACGAACGAATGGCCCGCCGTCGGCAGCGCGGTGCCCGCGTGGCTGTCCGACTACGGCAACGGCCTCGCGCTCGAGAGCAACGCGAACCTGATCCGCTGGATGCACGTGACGCCTTGGAAGCAGGACGTCGAATCGCTCGACCGGCTCGGGCTGATGGAAGCGATGCCGGCCGGGGATTCGGAGGGCGACGTCAAGGACCGCCGCTGGGACCAGCGCCTGGAAGCCATGCGCGACGCCATCGTCTACAACCGCAACAACCCCAGCATCGTGTTCTACGAAAGCGGCAACAAGGGTGTCAGCGCGGACCATATGCGGGCGATGAAGGCGCTGCGCGACACGTACGATCCGCACGGCGGACGCGCGGCCGGCAGCCGCGAGATGCTGAGCCGCGACCTGCGGCAGGTGGCCGAATACGGCGGCGAAATGCTGTACATAAACAAGAGCGCGGGCATGCCCGTGTGGGCGATGGAATATGCGCGCGACGAGGCGCTGCGCAAGTACTGGGACGAACTGAGTCCGCCGTTCCACAAGGACGGCGACGGGCCGCCGCACAAGGGCCAGGACGCGAGCGCCTACAACCGCAACCAGGACAGCTTCGCCGTCGAGGACGTGCTGCGCTGGTACGACTACTGGCGCGAGCGGCCCGGCACGGGCACGCGCGTGTCCGGCGGCGGCGTGAACATCGTGTTCTCCGATTCGAACACGCACCACCGCGGCGCGGAAAACTACCGCCGCAGCGGCGAGGTGGACGCGATGCGCATCCCCAAGGACGCCTGGTACGCGCACCAGGTGATGTGGGACGGCTGGGTCGACGTCGAGCATCCGCGCGCCCACATCGTCGGGCACTGGAACTACCCGGCCGGCACCGTGAAGCCCGTGATCGTCGTGTCCAGCGCCGACAGCGTCCGGCTGTTCCTGAACGGGAAGGACGTCGGGGCGGCACGCCAGCGCGCACGCTTCCTGTTCACGTTCGACGGCGTGGCATGGGCGCCGGGCGAATTGAAGGCCGTGGGCTACGACGCGCATGGCAACGAGGTGTGCGCGGACGTCCTCGCGACGGCGGGCGCGCCGGCCGCGCTGCGCCTCACGCCCATCGTGTCGCCGCAGGGCCTGCGCGCGGACGGTGCCGACATGGCCCTCGTGCAGGTGGAAGTGGTCGACGCGGCCGGCCGGCGCCAGCCGCTCGCGGGCGACACCGTCGACTTCGACGTGGAGGGCCCGGCCGAATGGCGCGGCGGGATCGCGCAGGGGCCGGACAACCACATCCTCGCCCGTGCGCTGCCGGTGGAGGCGGGTGTCAACCGCGTGCTGCTGCGCACGACGCAGCAGGCGGGCCGCATCGTCGTGCGCGCCCGCGCGCAAGGCCTCGCGCCCGCCGAGCTGGCGCTGGACTCGGCGCCGGTCGCGGTGCGCGACGGCCTGGCCCCGCTGCCGCCCACGCCGCCGGCGCGCCTGGACCGCGGGCCGACGCCGCCCACGCCGTCGTTCACGGTATCGCGTGTTGCCGTGCCGGTGGCGGCCGTCGATGCGCCGGACGGTAACCTGTCCTTCGACGACGACGAGACGACCGCGTGGACGAGCCGGCCCGGCGCCGCGTCCGAGATCACGTACACGCTGGCGCGGCCCGCGCGCCTGTCGGAAGTGGTGCTGAAGCTGACGGGCTGGCGCGAGCGCAGCTATCCGCTGAAGATTTACGTGGATGGCCGGGAAGCGTGGAGCGGCCTCACGCCGACGAGCCTGGGCTACGTGACCTTGCCGCTGGCGCCCGTGCAGGGCCGCACCGTGCGCATCGTCCTGGCCGGCCGCGCGGAAGAGGGCGGCGGCATGCGCCTCACGGAAGTCGCGAACCAGGCGAATACGGCGACGGGCACGGCGGGCGTGCCGGCCGCCGCGCTGTCCATCGTCGAGGCGGAATTCTACGAACGGCCGTAGGCTGTCACTTGGCCGATGCGACGCGCGGGTGCAGCACGGCGTCCGCGCGCTTGCGCTCGTCCGGCGTCAATGTCGGCGCGAGCGCTTTCAATGCCGCCGCGGCGCCGTCATGGCCGGCCTGTTGCGCCAGCGTGAACAGGACGCAGGCCATCGCGGGGTCTTTTGCGCCGCCTTCGCCGGCCGCCGTCATGACACCGAGGTTGAACAGCGCGTCCGGCTGGCCCTGGCGCGCGGCCGCGCCGAACCACTGGCGTGCCGTCGCGAGGTTCTTGCCGACCACTTCGCCGCTGTAGAAATAGGTGCCCAGCGCGAAGCGGGCGTCGCGGTCGCCCTTCAGCGCGGCGTCCTTGTAGTAGACGATCGCCCGTGCGGGATCGGCCTTGACGCCTTCCCCCAGGTCCAGCATGCGGCCGGCCGCGAACATCGCCGCGGGCACGCCGGCACGGGCGGCCGCCTCGAAATACGCGCGCGCCGTGGCGAGGTCGCGGGGCACCGCGTCACCGTCGTAATAGGCGCGGGCGAGGTGGAATTGCGCGGCCGGATAGCCAGCGTCCGCCGCCTCCTTCAGCTGCGAGATGCCGCGCACGGGATCGCGCGGCCCGTCCGTGCCGGCCAGCGCGTGTTCGCCCAGGATGTCGAGGGCGGGCACGAAGCCGTAGCCCGCCGCCTTGTCGTACCACGTGCGCGCCCGCGCCGGATCGCGCGCGACGCCGATGCCGCGCTCGTACATCCGCGCCATCATGAACGCCGCCTCGATGCGCGGCGTCATCGCGTCGGGTTCGGCCGGATCGAAGCGCAGACGCTCGGCCGGTGCGTACGGCTTGTTGTCCACTTTTTCGAGCCACGCGACGGCCGCGGCGCCATCCTTCGGCGTGCCCAGGCCGTACAGGTGCTGGCGCGCGAGCATCAGCGCGGCCTCGTCGTAGCCGATCTTGTTCCATGCCGTCTCGAACAGCTGCAGCGCCCGCGCGTAGTTCCCGTTGTCGTACGCTTCGAAGCCGAGGGCGAGCGTCTTGTCGTTCCTGGCGATGTGGCTGCGGCCCGCCGCGAAGCGGATGTCGGCCACGGTGCAGCCGCGCGTCTTCGGCCCGGCGAGCGGCGCGGGCATGCCGCCGTTCTTGTCGATGCCGGACGAATCGACAATGTTCGACACGTCGCCGTCGGGCGCGAGGTCGGACAGGCGCACCACGTCGTCCGACAGCGGGACGTCGAGGCCGAAGTCGTTCCGGTACGCCAGCGTGACGGGGTCGTTGGCGCGGCGGTACGGGTCCATGAACGCGCATGACGACGCGGACTTGCCGTTGAGGATGCGGTCTTTCGCGGCGTCGATCGCGTGCGGATCGCCGGCGCGTCCACGTGCACCGTTCACGACGACGGTGCCGGGCGGTGGCGCGGCCGTCTGCGCGTGGGCGGCGCACAGCAGCACGGAGAGCAGGGCGGGAACGGTGCGGCGTGTGGATGGCTTCATCGGTGTCCTCGTGGGCGCAGTGCGGTGGTGGCCGCAAGGATAGCGCACGGCGCGCGGTCGGCACGCCGTCGCGCGATTCGATCACGGAATTGATCGTTCCGGCCGCGCGCCGGTGCGCCGAACGGCCCTGCGATAACCGCAGGCGCCGCAAATGTCACATCGCGCGCGAAAAAGGCATCGCAATCGCGGAATTGAGCGATCCAGGCGGCGTCTGTGCACACGCTTCGATCAAGCGGATGAGTATTTCCCGCTGATATATCACTGCCGGCACGAGCGACCCTACACTGTTCCCAAGTCGAAGCGTCGGTGATCGCGGCACAGACCCGCGGCACCACCACCAAAAAAGACAGACCGCTCACCACGGTCCACTAGGAGACAGAAAAATGCACGACATCCGCAAGGTCATCCGTCCCACACGCGTCGCCTCTGCCGTTTCGCTGGCACTGGCTTCACTGGTGGCCAGCCACGCCGCGCTGGCGCAGGACAATCCTCCACCGCAGGACGCGACGACCGCGCAGGCGCCGGCCGCCGGCACGCAACCTGCCACCGGTACCGCCGCCGCGCAGGGCAACCAGGAGATCGCGAGCGGTATCGCGACGGTTGTCGTGTCGACCCGCAAATCGCAGCAGTCGTCGATCGCCCGCAAGAAGAACGCGGCGACAGCGATCGATTCCATCGTCGCGGAGGACGTCGGCTCGCTGCCCGACCGGAACATCGGCGAGGCGATCTCGCGCATGGCCGGCATCGCGCTCGACCGCGGCGACTTCGGCGAAGGCGTCAGCGTCGCCGTGCGCGGCAACGGCCCGGACCTGACCCGCGTCGAAATCGACGGCCAGGCCGTGCAGTCGGCGAACAGCGTCGGCCCAGGCAGCAGTGGCCGCGGCAACGAATTCCGCCAGCTGTCGGCGGACCTGATCAAGAGCGTCGACATCGTCAAGGGCTCGACGGCCGATATGGTCGAAGGGTCGCTGGGCGGCGGCATCGTCATCAAGACGCGCTCCGCGCTGGACTTCAAGGAGCCGCTCGTCTCGGTGCGCGTGGCCGGCACGACGAACAACTTGAACAAGAAGTGGGAGCCCGACACCAACGTCATCCTGTCGCGCAAATTCCTCGACAACCGGCTCGGCGTCATCCTGAACGCGTCGAAGTCGACGACCGCCAACGAGCAGCACCAGATGCAGGTGGCGACGAGCGCCAACCAGGGCTATCTGCGCGCGATCGACTTCGACAACTCGCCGCAGAAAACCTTCACGTACAACCCGGCCACGTTGAACATGGCGGATCCTGCCTCGACGACGCCGGCGGGACCGGCAGCAGGATCCACGGGCATCTATCCGTACACGAACGGAACCGGCAACTACAATACCGCTTCGCCGTACGACATCCTCACGAAGTCGGCGGCCGCGCAGACGAAGGCCGACTGCTACACGGCGTTCCCGCAGATCGCGACGACGGACGCGACGCTGAAGAACCTGAGTTCGACGAACCGCACGAATGCGGTGAACGAGCGCCAGAACGAGTTGATCAGCTGCCTGAACCAGTGGAACGACTACACGCCTTCGCTGGTCCGCAACAAGATCCAGACCGAGATCGACCGCCGCCAGGACCTCGACCTGCGCGCCGACTTCCGGGTCAACCGTGAGATGACGGTGTACGCGAAGGGCAGTTATTCGACGCGGCGCACCGAGAACAACACGTCGTTCCTGAACCTGGGCGGCATGAACGTCAACCCGGCCAAGTCCTTCGTCGACACGAACGGCGTGCGCGCCGTCGCGCCCGGGGCGAACGGCGCAGGCTACTACCTGTACCCGACCACCGTCAGCTTCCTGAGCGGCCAGCCTGCGGTGAAGGGGGCCGTCACCAACATCGATCCTTCGACCGTCACCGTGGACGCCAGCCACCACGTGACGAGTTTCGGCATCAGCGACGGCGGCGCGAGCGTCGACCAGATCTACCAGAAGGCGAAGGTCACGACGAAGTATTTCCAGACCGGTGGCGAGTGGAAGCGCGACGGCATGACGGCCGAGTGGATGGTCGGCGATGCCAAGTCGAATTATGTGAGCGAGCAGTTCCGCACGACGTTCAGCTCGTACTACGGTGCGGCGCAGCTGTCGGTCACGCCGAATGGCCTCTGGACGTACAACTTCCCGCAGGGCTCGAGCTACGACCTGTACAACCCGGCCAATTATGCGCGCCTCGTGCAGCCGGCGGCTTCGGCGGCAGCGGCGGCGGGCAGCACGAACATCCGGGCCGTTCCCGCGTACACGGCCGCCCAGCAGCCGCTGCTGACCTATTCGCAACCGCAGCTGACGTACACGCCCGTCATCACGGACACGGAGGAGCGCACCGCGAAGGCCGACTTCACGTTCCGTACGCCGGAAGCCGTGCCGTTCTTCACGCGCTTCAAGACGGGCTTCAATTTCCGCGACACCCGCTACGATACGCACGGCAACGGCGGCTACCAGGTCAGCACGGTCCCGAATGTGTGGGCGAACACGGCGATCGTCCGGAGCACGCTCACGGGTTGCCAGGACACTCCGGGTTCGCTGGGCGCGGGCGGCAACAAGTGCCAGTACGGCTATGTCCCGAGCATCCGCTACGACAGCCAGAGCTCAGGCACCGTGACGCTGACGCCGCAGCAGTTCCAGGACCTCATCGGCCAGGCGATCGACGGCAACATGACGAAGACGCAGTTCTTCAACGGCGCCAGCGGCCAGTTCGGCGGCGCCGTGACCAACTGGCCCAACATCAATCCGGCGAAGGTGCTGCAGCTAGCCGGCATCACGAACGCCAACCTGGACTGCGTGTACAGCTGCACGGGTACGGACGGCAAGACGTACCAGCAGCCGCTGACCAAGATGAGCGAGCGCACGGAGGCGCTGTACGTGATGGGCGACTTCAACCTCGACCACATCCCGTTCACGAGCCGCACGCTGCCGTTCGGCTGGGACCTCGAAGGCAATATGGGGTACCGCTACGTCCGCACGAAGGTACACGGCGTCGGCTTGATGCAGTTCGAGTCGATCACGCGCACCGCGAGCTTCGACCCCGCGAACCCGAACGCTCCGGCCGGCATCAACGACGTCATCGTTGCTACCAACACGGCCGTCGACGCGACGACGCACGACTTCCTGCCCAGCTATAACCTGGCCATGTGGCTCGTGCCGGACCAGTTGGTGCTGCGCTACAACCGCGCCCGCACGGTCGCCCGTCCGCCGGTCGGCAACCTGCTGCCGTCGGGCCAGTGCCGCTACGACGAGCGCGTCGATGCGGAAGGCACGCAGACCTGCACGAAGACCGTCGGCAACCCGGCGCTGCTGGCGCAGAAGAACCTGAACCAGAACTGGAGCGCGGAGTACTACCCCAGCAAGGACACGATGTTCTCGCTGTCGTACTTCAACCAGCGCGGCATCGTCGGCCCGTCGATCGTGCGCAGCGTGACGGGCACGCTGGGACTGGCCCTGATTGACCCGACGACGGGCAAGAATCTCGCCGACCTGCCGTTCTCGTATCCGACCTGGGAGAATGGCGTGCCGACCACCCGCAAAGGCTGGGAGTTCAACACGAAGACGGCATTCACGTTCCTGCCGTGGCGCCTGCGCTACCTCGGCTTCGACGGCAACTACACGAAGCTGGCGTCGGTCACGTCGACGCAGAACATCGTCGACCTGTTGACGGGCAATCCGCTGCCGCCGCTGCGCGAATCGAAGTTCCAGTACAACTGGGCCTTCTGGTACGACGACGGCCGCCTGCTGGCGCGCGTCGCGGTGCAGGGCGTGTCGAGCTACTTCAACAATCTCGCGGGTTCCAGCGGCACGGCGCCGAACAACTACCCGAACGCAAGCGGCAACACGCGTCCGCCGGCGTACAACCCGGGCTCGCCGAACTTCCGCGACGCGACCCGCTTCGTGGACGCGAAGATCCAGTACCACATCACGCCGGAAATCGACGTGTTCATCGAAGGCCGCAACCTGGGCAACAAGGCGACGAGCTCCAGCCAGGGCGAGTACGTGCCGTTCTCCAGCGGCGCGCCGAGCATCCTGGACTACAGCTACGCCGGCCGCCGCATCATGGTGGGCGCGGACTTCCGCTTCGGCGGTTGACGATGGCGCGACCGTTCTTGGTCCGCTGCGCCGGCGCCGTCCTGGCGCTGGCCTGCGGCTTGCCGGCCGGCGCCGCCACGACAATGCCGCTTGGCGGCGACTGGCGCTTCGCCCTCGACCGCGACGACGCCGGCGTGGCCGCGCATTGGGAAGGCCGCACGCTGCCGGACCGCATCCGCGTCCCCGGCATCCTCAACGCGCAGGGTTATGGCGACGAGATCACGGCGCAGACGCCGTGGGTGCTGTCGCTGTACGACAAGCACTGGAACCTGCGCGACGAGTACAAGGCATTCACGACGCCGGGCCACGTGAAGGTGCCGTTCCTGAGCCAGCCGCCGCGCCACTATCTCGGCCCCGCGTGGTATCAGCGCGACGTGGACGTGCCCCGCGACTGGGCGGGGCGCCGCGTCGTGCTGCACCTGGAGCGGCCGCGCTGGGGCTCGTCCGCGTGGATCGACGGCCGCGTGCTGGGCTCGAACCTGAGCCTCGTCGCGCCGCACGACTACGACCTGGGCGTGCTCGCGCCGGGCCGGCACAAGGTGACGGTGCGCGTCGATTCGCGCGTGCTGATGGCCTATAGGCCCGATTCGCACAGCATCTCCGACTCGCTCGGCATGAGCTGGAACGGCATCGTCGGCGCCGTCGAACTGCGCGCGACGTCGCCCGTGTACATCGACGATGCGCAGGTGTTTCCGGACGTGGCGGACCGCAGCGTCGTCGTGAAAGTCAGCATCGGCAACGGCGGCGGCAACGCGGGGCAGGGAACGATCGCTGCGAACGGCCGGCGCTTTCCCGTGCGCTGGGGCGCGCGAGGCGGCAGTGCCGAGATCCGCGTCGCGTACCCGAAGGACGCGAAGACGTGGGACGAGTGGCACCCTGTGCTGCAGTCGCTGAAGCTGCGCCTGGCCGGCCCTGGCGCCGACGATGCGCGCGACGTGTCGTTCGGCTTCGTGCAGGTGGCGGCACGCGGCACCGACATCCTCGTCAACGGCCGTCCCGTGTTCCTGCGCGGGACGCATCATGGCGGCGACTTCCCGCTGACCGGCTATCCGCCGACGGACGTCGCGTACTGGAAGAAGATCTTCGCCATCAACAAGGCATGGGGCATCAACCACGTGCGCTTCCACTCGTTCACGCCGCCGGAAGCGGCATTCCAGGCCGCGGACGAAGTGGGGATCTATTTGCAGCCGGAACCGGGCATGTGGAACCGGTTCGAGCCCGGCTCGCCGATCGCCGCGATGCTGAACGACGAGACAGAGCGCCTGATCCGCGCCTATGGCAACCATCCGTCGTTCCTGCTGCTCAGTCCCAGCAATGAGCCGTCGGGCCGATGGAAGGAGGTGTTCGCGCAGTGGCGCGCGCGCTTCCGCGCGGAGGATCCACGCCGGCTGTACACGAACGGCACGGGCCACACGGAACCCGTCGTACCGGACCTCGACCAGGACACGGACTACCTGGCCGTGCAGCGCATCGGCCCGAAGCCGCTGCGTAACAAGACGGGCTGGTTTGGCCGCGACTACGCGGCGTCGCTCGAGGGCATCCACGTGCCCGTGATCGCGCACGAGATGGGGCAGTGGGTCGCCTACCCGGATTTCGGCGTCATCGACAAGTTCAAGGGTTATCTGCAACCGGGGAATTACGAGATCTTCCGCGAATCCGCGCGCCGGCACGGCGTCCTCGATCGCGACCACGACTTCGCGCTGGCGTCGGGCCGCTGGCAGCTGGCGTGCTACAAGGAAGAGATCGAGGCCGCGCTGCGCACGCGCGGCATGAGCGGCTATCAACTGCTGGACCTGCACGACTACCTGGGCCAAGGCACGGCGCTGGTCGGCCTGCTCGACACGTTCTGGGAAACCAAGGGCTATGCGACGCCGGACGTGTTCCGCCGTTTCAACGGCGAGACGGTGCCGCTGGCCCGCCTCACGCGCACCGTGCTTACGACGCGCGACACGTTCGATGTCCCCGTCGAGATCGCGCACTATGGCGAGAAGCCGCTGGCCGGCGCGCGGCCGTGGTGGCGCATCGAAGATGACGTCGGGCGCGCGGTCGCCGACGGGCGTTTCGCCGCCATCGATATCCCGATCGGCAAGAACATCCCGTTGGGCCGGGTGACGGCGGACCTCGCCGGGCTGCCCGCGCCCTCGCACTACAAGCTCGTCGTGGGCCTGGACGGCACCGCGGTCGTGAACGACTGGAATTTCTGGGTGTATCCGGCGGCCGTGGACGAGAGCGTCCCGGACGGCGTGCTCGTCACGCATGCGTGGGCCGAGGCGGAGCGCCGCCTCGCGGACGGCGGCAAGGTGTTGTACCTGCCACGGAAGGCGGACCTGGACTGGACGTCGCCGCCGCTCGCCGACGTGCCCGTGTTCTGGAACCGCTTGATGAACCCGGCCTGGAGCCGCATGCTGGGCCTATGGGTCGACCGCGCGCACCCTGCGCTGGCGGGCTTCCCCACGGCCGACCACATGGACTGGCAGTGGAGCGAACTGGTGGTGGGCGCCCGCGCGTTCAACCTCGAGCGCCTGCCGGCCGGGTTGAAGCCCATCGTCCAGCCCATCGACGACTGGAACCGCAACTACCGGCTGGGTGCCGTGTTCGAGGCGAACGTGGGACGCGGACGACTCGTCGTGTCGACGTTCGATCTGGAGAGCCGCCTGGATGAGCGGCCGGTCGCGCGCCAGTTGCGCCGCTCGCTGCTGGACTATATGGCAGGCGCGCGCTTCCGACCCGTGACGGACGTCGACCCGGCCGCGCTGCGCGCCAGCCTGTTCGACACGCGCGTGATGAAGAAGCTTGGCGCCGTGGCCAGCGGCTGGCCGGGCGCGGCGAACGTCGTCGACGGCGATCCGAACACGTACGCGCTCGTGGCGGTGAAAGGCGATGCGCCACGGCCGCAGCCGCCGTTGACGATCACGCTCGCGCACGCCGTGCCGTACGACGGCCTCGTGCTGATGCCCCGTCAGAACCACCGCGACCACGAAGGCGACGTGCACGAATGGCGCATCGAGGCGAGCGACGACGGCGAGCATTGGCGCGACGTGGCGCGGCCCGTGCTGGGCTCCACGTTCGATCCGCAGACGGTGCGATTCGGCAGTACCGTGACGGCGCGGTCGCTGCGCCTGACGCCATTGTCCGGATTCGGCGACGACCGCGCGAGCGCGCTGGCCGACGTCGCCGTGATATATGTGGGCCCCGCGTTGCCGGACGAGGCAGGCGAGCTGGAATACAAGCGCTCGCGCTCCACGTCAGCCGACATCGACGAGGCGGGCATGGACGACCGACCGCGGCGCCGCCGCAAGCCCATGCAATAATCGTATCGGTCGCGCGAAAAATGTCATTGGTCGGCGCTCGCGCGCCGGACTATCATCGCGGCGATTCGAGCGGACCCGAGCCGCCGGGAAGAGGAGACGAATTGCTGTCCACATTCAGGTCGTATGCGGCCCTGTCCGCGGTGCTGCTGGCGCTCGCCGGCTGCGCAGGCGTGCCCGCGACATCGCCCGCCGGCGCCATCGCCGCGAAGCCCCTGTTCCGCGATCCCGTGTATGACGGCGCAGCCGATCCCACGCTCGTGTGGAACCCGGCGCGCGGACGCTGGTGGATGTTCTACACGAACCGCCGCGCGACGGCGAACGGCCTGCCCGGCGTGACGTGGGTGCACGGCACACGCATCGGTATCGCGGAATCGCCCGACGGCGGCGCGCACTGGACCTATGTCGGCACCGCGGACATCGAACTGCCGCCCGATCTCGGCGGCGCCCGGACGACGCACTGGGCGCCGGACGTCGTGCGCGCGGACGACGGCACGTTCCACATGTTCGTCACCGTCGTGCCGGGCGTGTTCGAGGACTGGGGGCACCCGCGCGGGATCGTCCACCTGACGAGCACCGACCTGCGCACGTGGCGCCATCCCGCCGTCGTGCCGCTGGCGAACGACAAGGTCATCGACCCGTCGCTGGCCCGCCTGCCGGACGGCACCTGGCGCATGTGGTACAACAACGAGCGCGATAACAAGACGATCTATTACGCGGACAGCCCCGACCTCGAGCACTGGACGGATCGCGGGATCGCCGTTGCCGAGCGCGGCGAGGGCCCGAAGGTGTTCCGCTGGCATGGTGCGTGGTGGATGATCGTCGACCTTTGGCACGGCCTCGGCGTATTCCGCTCCGACGATGCGCGCACGTGGCGCAAGCAGGACGCGACCTTGCTCGAACAGCCGGGCCACGGCCTCGACGACGGCGTGATGGGCGGCCACGCGGACGTCGTCGTCAGCGGCGATCGCGCCTATCTCTTTTATTTCGTGCACCCCGGCAGGCGCGGGCCGGATGCGAAGGCGGACGGCGTCGAACAGCGCCGCAGTCTGATCCAGGTGACCGAATTGATCGAAGAGGGCGGTATCATCCATACGGACCGCGACGCGCCCGTGCGCATCCGGCTCGATCCGCCAGGCTAAACCAAAGGAGTCCCGATGTACCGCATGACCTTACGCGCCTTGCCGGCGCTGGCTTTGTGCCTCGCAGCCGCGTGCGCGCCCGCGCGCGCCGCCGACCCCGTGTTTCACAATCCGCTCGTGCAGCAGCGCGCCGACCCGCAGGTGAGCCTGCAGCCCGACGGCTGGTATTACTTCACGGCGACCGTGCCCGAATACGACCGCATCGAGATCCGCCGCGCCCGTTCGCTCGACGACCTGGGCGCGGCGCCGGCGAAAACCGTGTGGCGCAAGCACGCGACGGGCGTGATGGGCGCGCATATCTGGGCGCCGGAGATGCACCGCATCGGCGGCAAGTGGTATATCTATTTCACGGCGGGCAGCGCCGAGCATCCGTGGGAAATCCGCCTGTACGCGCTGGAGAACGCGTCCGCCGATCCGTTCCAGGGCGAGTGGGTCGAGCGCGGCCAGATCAAGACGGGCTGGGAATCGTTCTCGCTCGACGCCACGACGTTCGAACACCGCGGCCAGCGCTACCTCGTGTGGACGCAGACGGCGCCCGATGGCAGCAAAGGCACCAACATCTACCTGGCGAAGATGGATACGCCCGTGTCGGTCACAGGGCCGGCCGTGCTGCTGTCGAAGCCGGAATATGCATGGGAAAAGGTGAAGTTCGACGTGGACGAGGGCCCCGCGGTGCTGGTGAGCCACGGCCGCGTGTTCGTCACGTTCTCCGCGAGCGCGACGGACGAGAATTACTGCCTCGGCATGGTCAGCGCGCCGGCGGATGCCAACCTGCTCGATCCGACATCGTGGACCAAGCTGCCGCAGCCCGTATTCCGCAGCAGCGCGAAGAACGGCCAGTGGGGCCCGGGCCACAATGCGTTCACGACCACGCCGGACGGCAAGACCGACATCCTCGTCTACCATGCGCGCAACTATCGCGAGATCCCGGGCGATTCGCTGCACGACCCGAACCGCCACACGCGCGCCCAGGTCATCCACTGGCGCGCGGACGGCATGCCCGATTTCGGCGAGCCCGTGCCGGACCTGCCGCGGTAAAACGCCCGTTGCTTCACCGCCTGCGCCAGTAGCGGGGCCGCAGGCAAGTCTGGTATTGTTGTCGCCGTCATAACGATATCGATGGAGGGCGCCATGAACGGTGCGGGCGGTACCAGCGGAGGCATCGGCCAGTTTTTCCTGGGCCTCGTCATGATGTGCGGCGGGTTCTACCTGCTGCTGGAGAGTGTCGTCGTGAGTTCCGGCTTCGGCCTCGGCACACGGCTGTTCGGCGTGGGCGGCTACGGCATCACGGGTGGCATCGTGCTGATTCCCCTCGTGATCGGCGTCGCCATCATCTTCTACGACGCGAAGAGCGCCATCGGCTGGCTGCTGTCCATCTGCGCGTTCGCGGCGCTCGTGTTCGGGGTGATCGCGTCCGTGAACCTGTCGCTGCGCACGATGTCGGGGTTTGAGCTCATCTGCATCCTCGCGCTGGCGTTCGGCGGCCTCGGCCTGTTCCTGCGTTCGCTGCGCAGCGCCGCGCGCGACGAAGAGGCGGCCGCGCGCCGCCTGCGTTCCTGATCAGCGGATCCCGGCCTCGCCGTCCTGGCGCAGACGCGCGCGCCAGGCGCCGAGGGCGGACAGCGCGGCATGGAATTTTTTCTCGATCAGGTCCGCCTCGACCGAGGTGACGACGCCGTCGAGCAGGGCGGCCGCCACGGCCTCCGCGACGTCTCCCACGTCGCTCATCACGCGGCACACGGTCTGCGACAGGTCGTCCTGGCGCGCCGCCTCCGGCTGCGGCACGACGAACGCCGCCATCCCGTGCCGGACGAGCAGCGCGTGCAGCGGCAGGTGCGCATCCGCGACGCCCGCCTTGTGGCAGCACTCGACGATCAGCGACACCTCCTCGAACGACGGATAGTGCGATGCGATCGTGGGCGACAGCTTGTTGCGCAGCACGTTGGCCGACATGCCCAGCTCGCGCGCCAGGGCATCGATGCCGCCCGGGTATTTGCGCGCGACCGAGTACAGGGCATCGTGCTGGTTCATGTCGAGGTAACGTCGGGTCATGGTAATCCTTTGCTAATTTTACCGGTGCGTGTCAACATGCCGGTCGTTATCCTGATTTTAACTTTTGATCGCACACCTGACCATGTTGAAGACTTATCAAGTCGCCCTCGTGCTGTCGCTGCTGATGCCGCTGGCCCAGGCCGTCGACGCCAAGCCGTCCTCGTCGAGCGGTTTCAAGAGCGGATTTTCGTCGCAGCATACGTCGTCGACGTCGCGCAGTTCGCCGGCGCCCAGCCACAGCGGCGGCTTCGGCTCGTTCGGCAAGCGCGCGGCACCGCCCGATGCTGCGGCGCCCACCAAGCCATCCGGCGGCTTCGGCTCGTTCGGCGGCGGCCAGGCGGCGCCGCAGAAATCGGACTCCGCGCTGTCGCAAAAGCTGAACAAGAACGCGTCCGAGGCGAATGCGCTGCGCACCCTGGACGCGCGCCGCCAGGCGCAAGCCGACGCGGCGCGCGATACGCGGCCCGTGCCCGGCTACGAGCAGGGGCCGTCCGGCCAGCCGGCGCCCACGTACGCGCCGCCGCAGCAACAGGCACCCGTCATCGTGCGCCAGGACAGCGGTCTCGGTCACGTGCTCGCGGGCGCGATGATCGCGAACGCGGCGCGCGGCGCGCATGCGAGCAACAACGGTTATCCGGGCGCCTACCCGTCCAACGGTGGCGGTGGCGTGACGGCGCCTGCGCGCGGCGGCGGCACGTCGTTCATCGGTCTGTTCTTCACCTTGTGCGTGCTGGTGGCCATCGCCTGGGGCGTGTACTTCATGTGGCGCCGCGTGCAGCGTGCCCGCGCCGCAAAGAAGCCAAATTATTCGTTCGAAAGGAATTGACGAGAATGGCCTGGAAGGATGTCTTCAGCTATGTGCGGGCGGTGGCCGCCGACAAGGGCGTGACGCAGCGCGACGCGCACGCGGACGACGCGCTGCCGATGGGCGCGCGCATCGGCAGCGTCGTGCAGATGCAGTGCTCCCCGGTGATCCGCGCGCAGGCGAACGGTTCGCTGATCGCGATGCCGGAGGCGGGCGACACGCGCATCCTCGCCGTGTCGCAGGTGAAGCTCGAGCCGGACACGGAACTGTACCGCCTCTATCTCGACAAGGGAGACGCGGACGCGAAGGAAAAATTCCTGCAAGTGTTCTGCGGCGACGACGGCAAGGTGGCGGAAGTGTTGTATTGCACCCAGCTGGCGCGCATCGTCCCCGAGACGGCCGATGACCAGGACGCGTACACGGGCGCCGCCGGCTACGGCCTGGGCGACGCGGGCTATACGTTGTGGCGCGAACAGCTGGCCGATATGCTGGACGAGGCGGGCCTCGTGACCGTGTTCGGCACGGCCGACCGCCTCGACTACACGCGCGACGCTGGCGCGCCCGACGCGCAGTTCGTGACGCCATTCCGCGGCCGCGAGACACGCATCGACGATGCGGAAGGTGT
The DNA here is from genome assembly GCF_024753285.1 of Massilia pinisoli. GTDB lineage: Bacteria > Pseudomonadota > Gammaproteobacteria > Burkholderiales > Burkholderiaceae_D > Telluria > Telluria pinisoli. Next base: position 99,831 of record NZ_JANUGW010000011.1, read on the forward strand.
GCACGGCCTGCGCCAGGAAATGTATTTCATGCCGTACGTGCGCAAGCTGGCGGACGGCGGCCGCGAATACCTCCTCATCACGACGGAGATCGTGGAGAGCGTGGACGGCGATGCGAGCAAGCGCGGGATCCATGTCGATTTCGTGATCGGCATCCCGCTGGAGCAGGAACGCATCGTCATTCAGTAACAGTAACCGTAAGCGTTTTCTTCACCGACGAAAGAAAGGAACAACAATGAGCAACGCTAGTGGATGGGGCCTGACCGCACGGCTGGTCACGAAGCATTTCGGCGCACTGGGCAACCGCATCGCAGAAACCATCGCCAACTTCGACCCCGAGACCGCGACCGAGGCCGATCGCGACCGTCTCGTCGGCACCTTGCGCGAGACGGCGCAGCTGCTGGCCACGTCGCGCGCGTCGTTCGACAAGGAACACGGCGACGTCGTCAATCTGCAGACCCTGATTGCCAACGACGAGCGCGCGGCCGAGAAGCTGGCCGAGCGCCTGGCCGCCGGCTCGATCTCGGAAGCGACCGTCACCATGTTCTGCGACGAGCTGGAAGCGAACAAGGCGCGCCTGCCGCAGGAAATCCAGGAAGAGGCGGATGCGAAGGCCTACATGGACGAACTGCAGAAGATCGTCGACGCCCTGAGCAAGCAGCTGGCCGAATTCGACGCGCAGGCGAAGAAAGCAATGCAGTCGCTGGCCGCCGCGAAGGCGCAGAAGGATTTGCAGGAACTGCGCATCGAGCGCCAGGAACAGCTGGCGGGCCTGTCCAGCATGCACGGCAGCTCGACGGCGCTGTCCGCGCTGACGCGCCGAGCGCAATCCGTGACGAACGAAGCGTCCGGCCTGCGCATCGTCGCCGACATCGGCCAGAAGCCGCTGGACCAGCAGGCCGAACTCGACGCGATCCGCAAGTCCGTGAGCCAGCCGGAGACGGCCGGCGAGAGCGCATTGGAGCGCCTGAAGCGCCTGTCGGGCAAGACGGCCGCTTAAGGCGGCCTTGGATCAGCCGGCCGGCCGCTTCGCGCGCGGGGCGGCCGGCTTCTTCGGTTTCGGCGGCGGCATCAGCGCCGCCGTCTCGAGCAGCAGCCGGCGCAACGCGTCCGGTTCGTCGAGCAATTCGTCGGCGACCGGATAATCCTTCGCGCCGGGATACGGCGGGCCTTGCGGCAGGTCGGGCGCGAGTCGCGCGGCGGCCTCCGACGGCTTCACGAACAGGCTGCCGTCGCAGGCGAAGGCGACCACCTTGTCATCCACGTACAGCGCGTATTCGCCGAACATCTTCCGGTGTGTCAGCCGCGCACCCAATCCCACGACCTCCGCGACGTAGTCGATGAAGCTGCGTTCCGTTGCCATGTCCGTCCTTTGCGTGCCGTGATCGAAGGCGCCAGCGTAGCGGGAACGCCGCGCGCGGGCAAGTCCTCAGAACGACAGGTGTCCGTCGACGCAGGTGACGGCGTTGCCGCCGACCTTGATCCCGGTCGCGTCGATGGACAGCTTCAGGAAGCCGGCGCGCCCCAACGCGGCGCCCTGGCTCGCCACGTAGTCGCGGCCGAAGGTGTCGAGCTGGCCCGTGTGGCGCAAGTACGCCGCGACGGCGCCGTTGCCGCCGCCGCATACGGGGTCCTCGGCGATGCCGTGCGCGGGTGCGAAAGCGCGCACCTCGATGCGCGCCTCGTGTCCGCCGGCATGCGGTCCGAACACGAGCACACCAGTGCGGCCATCGCGCAGGTCGCGCGCCTTCATGCGCTGCAGGTCGGGCGTAACGGTCGACACGGCCGCGGCGTCCGGCAGTTGCGCGACGACCCAGCGCGCGCCCACGTCGACGAGGCACGGCTGCGTGCCCTGGGCCAGCGGCGTACCGAGGATCTGCGCGACGTCGTCGGCATCCGCTGCATCCAGCGGCGTGATCGCGGGGGCGGGCAGCTCGAACGACAGCCAGCGCGCGCCGTCGTCCGCGTGGCACACGGCCAGCGCCACCAGTCCCGCCGCGCATTCCTGCACGAGGGCACCGTCACGGGGCGCGATCCTGCCCGCTTCCAGCAGCGCGTGCGCGGTTCCGATCGTCGGGTGGCCGGCGAACGGCAGTTCGGCGCCGGGCGTGAAGATGCGCACGCGGTAGTCCGCGCCGGCCTGCGTGGCGCGCAGCACGAACGTCGTTTCCGACAGATTCGTCCAGTTGGCGATGCGCTGCATCTGCGCGGTCGAGAGGTCGTCGGCGTCGAGGACGACGGCGAGCGGATTGCCCATGAACGGGACGGCGGTGAATACGTCGACGGTCTTGAAAGGAAGGCGTGCCATGTGGGGTCTCGCGTTGTGGTGATGAGGCGAGTCTAGGCGCGGGCCGCGCGCGCGGACAGGCACAGTCGGCGAAATGCGACCGGCACTGTATCGGCCCTTTGCCGCGCGGTGTATAGGTAAGGAAGTGTTAAGAAGTATTAAAAAGTGTACATATTGGCCACTGCGCGCGACTTGCTGTGCATAATCCCGTTACGTAATCGATCACTCAGACGGAAAAGGACGATGGAAAACACAGCGCGCGCACGCGCCGCAACGATGCCGGTGCGCTCCGCCAGACAGGCACCCGCCGCCATGCCGCAGGGCGTGCCCCTCGTGCCGCCGGCCTTGCTGGCGCGGGCCGACCGCATCCTGCTCGTCACGCACCTCGCCATCGGCGACTTCACCTACCTGCAGGCCTGCCTGCGCGCGTTCGCCCGCGCCCACCCGCACGCGCGCATCCACCTGTGGGTCGACGAGCGGCGGCGCACGGCCGATCCCGAGGCGTGGCCTCATTTGCGCAAGTACGCGCTGTACGACTGGCTCGCAGCCTGCCCGTGGATCGACAAGGTGTACGACAGCACGTACAGCCCGGCCGCGCTGGCGCAGTCGATCGACGAGGCGCGCGCGGCGCGCTACCCTGTCGTCGCGTCGCTGGCCGTCGTCGACTGCCACCGCTACGCGCACCTGGCGCGCCGCATCAGCCCCGATGGCTTCGTCGTGGGCCTCAAGAAGCCGGCCGAGCGGCTGCTGCACGTGGTGTCGCGCTGGTCGGGCTACCGCAAGCTCGATGCCGCGCTGGCCGTGTACCGCCCGGAGGATTGCGCGCACCAGCACATCAGCGACATCTACGCGGGCTGGTTCGCCCGCTGCTTCGGCGTACACGTCCCGCCCGCCGCCCGTATGGCGCAGCTGGACGCGCCGGAGCGGTGGGCGCAGGCGGCGCAGGCGCAGTTCGCGGCCTGGGGCTTCGCGCCGGGGCAGGCCGTCGTGTTCGTGAACGCGTATTCGAAATCGCCGGACCGCACGTGGCCTCTCGAGCGCGTGGCCGCGCTCGCGCGTGGGCTGCGCGAGCGGGCCGAATGGCGGGATGCCGGCGTCGTCGTCAACGTCGTGCCGGAAGCGCTGGACGACGCGCGCCGGATGCTGACGCGCCGCGCCGACCCGGCGCTGGCGCACGTGCGCCTGTTCAGCGCGGAAGAGCATTTCTTCCAGCTGCCGGCCGTGATGGCGCTATGCCGCCAGGTGATCTCGGTGGAGACGGCCGTCATGCATCTGGCAAACGCCGTCGGCGTGCCCGTCATCGCGCTCATGCGCCGCAATCATCCGGAGTGGGCGCCGATCGACCGCGAGCGCAGCACCGTGCTCATGGTGCCGGAGATGGATGACTGGGTCACGCGGATCGGCGTGGACGACGTGCTCGCCGCGCTGGACGGCGGGCACCGACCGCCGCGTTAAGCCCGCGGCGGAATCGGTTCCTCGAACGACAGGCGGTTCGACGAAGGATCGCGGATCGTCATCTCGCGCGTCCCCCACGGCATCGTCTGGATGCCGGGCCGCGCATACTTGAATTCCTTGGCCAGCAAGGTGGCGTGGTAGGCGTCGATGTCGTGCACGGCGATCCGGATCGACGCGCCCGGGCTGCCGTCGCCGTAGTGCTCGGACAGGTGCAGCACGCAGTCGCCCAGCGATACCTGCATGTAGACGGGGAAGTCGCCGCCTTCGTAGCGGTGCTCCCAGTCGACCTTGAAGCCGAGGAAGTCGACGTAGAATTCACGTGCCTTCGCCTCGTCGAAGATGCGCAGGATGGGGGTGACGCGGGACAGGGTGTACATGGTGCCTCCTTGCTCGATTCTGTCGCCGCGATCCCGCCGCCGGGCGGGATCGTGGTCGAACCGGAAAGCATACCAGATCGGCGCGTGCTGCGGGTGCGCCGTCAATACTTGTAATTCAGCCCCAGCACGAAGGTGCGGCCCGAGTGCACGTACAGCAGCGTGTCGTTGCGTTGCGTGTCGCGGCCGTAGCGCAGCGGCGTGTCGTTCAGGTTCTGGCCCTCCAGCGACAGGCGCAGTTGCGGCGTGATGTTGTACGAGACGCTCATGTCGATATTGGTGGAGCCGTCGACCGTCGTGTAGTCATGGCCCGCCACGTCGCCCAGCACCGCGTACAGATAGCTGGACCGGTGCGCCGCCGACACCCGTGCGCTGAACTTCGCATCCTCGTAGTACAGGGTGAGGTTGTGCGTGCGCGGCGACAGGCCTGTGAAGTCGGCGACCTGCGTCAGCTGCTCGTTCTGCGGCGTGGCCGGGTTGTCGACACGGGTGATGTAGGTGATGCGCGACTTCACGCGCGTCGCGTTCGCGAGCAGGCCGAAATTGCTCCAGAAGCCCGGCAGGAAGCTGAACGGCGCCTGCAGGTTGAATTCCCAGCCTTTCAAAGGGCCGCCCGCCGTGTTGACCTTGCGGCTCACGTTGACTTCCGTCGTGGGCAAGGTCTGGCAGATCGGCGCGCCCGTCAGCGAGCAGCCGTTCAGGATCAGCAGTTCGTTCGGCAGGCCCAGCGTGTTGTACGGCACGCGCTCGTTCACGCTCTGGATGAAGCTCTTGATGTCCTTGCGGAAGTGCCCGAGCGAGATCATCGCGTTCTTCGCGTAATACCACTCGGCCTGCAGGTCGTACGTGTTGGCGCGGATCGGGTCCAGGTTCGGATTCCCGATCGAGACGGATTGCGCGATCGGCGACACGGTGGCATTCGGCGCGAGGTCCGTGTACTCAGGGCGCGACAAGGTCTTGCCGGCCGAGAAGCGCAGGAACACGTCCTTCGGCAGCTGGGCCGTGAGGTTCAACGCGGGCAGCCAGTCGCGGTATTTTTTCGTCCCCGTGTTCGGCTGCAGCTGGCCCTGCACGTTGATCATCGCCGTCGACGTCGCGGTCGTCTCGGCGCCGCGCACGCCGGCGTTGCCGCGCCACGTGAGGCCGAACAGGTCGTAGTTGAAGTCGACCATGCCGTACAACGCGTCGATCTTTTCTTCCACGCGCCGGTTGGTCTGGTTCAGGTAGTTGTATTGCGAGCCCGGCACCGCGTCGCAATGGCATTCCGTGTTGACGACACCGAGGAATTTGTTCAGGTCGACGGCCGTCCACGACGACGGCACGCCCGTGCCGCCGAGGCCCGAGCCGAAGCCGCCGATCTGGCGCGTGATGTCGCCCATCGTCACGCCGGCCGGCAGACTCACCGCGTTGGCGCTGTCGCCGATCTCGTAATTGGTCCAGATGTTCTTGCGGCTGGAGATGCCGACGTGGCTCGTGAGGTGGTCGTTGATTTCCCAGTGCAGGTTGGCGGCCTGCGTCTGCAGCTTGTTCGTCGTGTCGAGGTAGCGGCCGACGAACATGCCGCGCACATTGCCGGCGGCGTCCTGCGGGGCGAACTGGAAGTTGGCGGGGTTGGCGACGTCGATGCCGAAGTTCAGGGTGGGTACGTTGCGGTTGTTGCGGAAGTCCCACGAGAAGCCGTTCACGTTCGGCGCGTCGAACTGCACGGTCGCGCGCATCGGCTCGTTCAGGTTCGAGTTCGAGTTACCGGCCATGAAGTCCGCCTTCACGGTGTCGCTGAAGCGGTGGCTGCCGGACAGTACGTGCTGGCGGAACTTGGTCGTGTAGACGTCCAGCAGGCCTTCCGTGCGCACGTCCACGCCGTTGAACTTGCCGTAGTCCCAGCTGCCGTTCGGGTCGAAGTGCGCGTCCAGGATCGACGTCTGCGGCTTGCCGTTGGAACCGAGGTTGCGGCCGAACGAGACCGCCTCGATGTAGTTGTCGTAGCGTTTATTGGCGAACTTCCCGTACATGAGGTCCAGATTCAGCTCGCTGTCCGCGTTGCGCCATTGGTACGAGTTCGTGATACCGGTGCGCTCGTAATCCGTCTGCGAGCGGCGGTAGCGGGGGATGCGCGGCGCGAACGCACCCGAGCCTGCGGCCGGGTTGGCGACGGTGCCGCCGTAATTGTCCTTGCGGCCCATGACGTCGTTGTACGCTGTGGGATCCGCCGCGCGCGGCATGCCGGTACCGCACGTCGTCGCCGTGATGCCCTTGATCGCGTCGTTGGCCGGGTTCTGCGGCGTCACGCCGACCGGGGAGCAGAAGCCGCCGTCGTTGCTGGCGCTGAGCAGTTCGACGGCCTCGTAGCCTTCTTCCGTCGCGCGTCGCTTCGAATACGCGGCGGACAGCAGGGCGCCGACCTTGCCGTAGCCCGTGTCCCAGCGGTCGGACAGCAGCGCCGTCACGCGCGGCTGTGTCTTGCGCGACAGCGAGTTGTGCATTTCCTGGCCGCCGATGCTGAACGTGCGGCCCTTGAAGTCGAACGGACGCGCCGTGCGCAGGTCGACGGTGGCGCCCAGCGATCCTTCCTCGATGTCCGCTTCCGACGTCTTGCGCACTTCGAGGCTGTTGAACAGCTCCGATGCGAACACGGAAAAGTCGAAGCCGCGGCCGCGGTTCGTGCTGCCGTTGATGTCGGAGGCGCCCGTCGCCGCGACGCCTTCGATGCCGTTGATGCGCACGCGCGTGAAGCCGGCGTTGAGGCCGCGCACGGTGATCTGCTTGCCTTCGCCGCCGTCGCCGCGCGCCAGCGCGACACCCGGCACGCGCTGCAGCGATTCCGCCAGGTTCGCGTCGGGGAATTTGGCGATGTCCTCGGCCTTGATCACATCGACGATACCGTCGCTGTTCTTCTTCGTGTTCAGCGCGCTGTTCAGGCTCGCGCGAAAGCCCGTCACGACGACGACGCTGTCCTGCGACTTGGCGTCGGCCGCGGCGGCAGTTTCCTGCCCGTGCGCGTGCAGCGATGCGAGCATGGCCAGCACGCCGATGCTGATGCGGCTGCGGCGCGTGCGTGGATGAACGTTCCTTGGGATTGCGATGTGGCGCATCGTTGTAGTCTCCATGTAGTTATCGATGACTGGCAAGGTCATATTGACGGCGATGGTAGCGCCAAGCATCGCGCCGCGAGCGGCCGTTCCGGCGCGAACGCCGTAAAAATCACGTTGTTGAGCGCTTGCGGGTCGCGGCGACAACGGCGCTCACGCAAAGGGCACAATACGTGCTGTCCGTGCGCGGTGCGCAATCAAAGGAGACGTTCAGTGCCAAGCTTTCTCTCACGGCGCGCGCTGCTGCGCGCCGGTCTCGCCGTGCCCATGCTGGCCGGCTGCCAGTCCCTCATGCCGAAGACGGCCGGCACGCCGCCGCGGACGGACGTAAGCGTGACCGCGCCGTTTGCGATGCCCGCGATCGCCGTGCCCGATTTCTCGGCCTGCCCGCGATTTGCCATTACCGCGTTCGGCGCCGCCCAGGGCGGCCAGGCCGCGACGAGCGCCGCGCTGGCGCGCGCGATCGCCGCCGCGCATGCAGCCGGTGGCGGCGTCGTCGTCGTCCCGCCGGGCACGTGGCCGACGGGCCCCATTCATTTGAAGAGTCACGTGGGGCTGCACGTGGAAGAGGGGGCGACGTTGCTGTTCTCGCCGGACCCGCGCGACTACCTGCCGCCCGTCCCGACGAGCTGGGAAGGACTGGAGTGCATGAATTACTCGCCACTCGTCTACGCGCATGAGTGCGAGAACGTGGCGTTGACGGGCCGCGGCACGTTGCGCGCGCGGCTCGACGTGTGGCGGTCGTGGTATGCGCGGCCGAAGGCGCACATGGATGCGCTGGTCGCGTTGTACGAGATGGCCTGCCGCGACGGCGTGCCCGTCGAGCGGCGCGACATGACCACTAGCCAGGCGAACCTGCGGCCGCACTTCATCCAGTTCAACCGCTGCCGCCACGTGCTCGTCGAGGACGTCCACATCGTCGACAGCCCGTTCTGGGTGCTGCATCCCTATCTGTGCCGCGACGTCGTGATCCGCCGCGTCGACATCGCCGCGCACGGGCACAACAACGACGGCGTCGATCCGGAAATGAGCCAGAACGTGCTGATCGACGGGTGCACGTTCGACCAGGGCGACGATGCCGTGTCCGTGAAATCGGGACGCGACCGCGACGCCTGGCGTATCGGCGTCCCGTCCCGCAACATCGTCATGCGTCGCTGCCGCATCAAGAACGGCCACCAGCTGATGGCCATCGGCAGTGAGCTGTCGGGCGGCGTGGAAAACGTGTTCGTCGAAGACTGTCACTTCGATCATGCGGATTCGTCGGTGCCCAGCACCATCAACAACTTATTGTACGTGAAGACGAACGAGCGCCGCGGCGGCTATGTCCGCAACATCCACATGACGAACGTGAGCGCCACGCGCATCAAGGGCGGCGTGCTGGCCGTGGAGACGGACGTGCTGTACCAGTGGAAGACGCTCATGCCCACGCTCGAGCGGCGGTTGACGCCCATCGAAGGGTTGTTCGTGTCCGGCGTCCGGGTCGACGACGCAGGTTTCGTCTGCCTCGTGAAGGGCGAGGCGGAACTCCCCGTGTGCGACGTGCACCTGCGCGACGTCGCGGTGCGCAAGGTGCGGGGCACGCCCGTCGTCACGGAACACGTGGCCGGCTTCGACAACCGCGCGGACGTCCCGGCATGAACGCCGGCCGGTTGTTCGTGGCATTCGGTGCCGTACTCATGCTCGCTTGTGCGGCCGCGCAGGCGTCCGATACGACGTGGCTGATGGCTGCCGCGGCGCCGGGCCTGCCGGACCGCCTGAGCATCCATCGCTCGGAAGACGGCACGACGTTCGTCACGCAGGCGTCGGAGGCCTACACGCCGCCGCATGGCGTGCTGCGCGACCCGGCCATCGTGCGCTCGGGCGGCGGGTACCGCGTCGCGTACGTGGCCGGCGCCGGCAACGAAATCGGCCTCGCGCGCTCGTCCGACCTGAAACACTGGACGTTCGAGCGCACGGTGCCGCTGCCGGGCCCCGTGAGCGCGCCGCGCTGGGTGCGCGCGCGCGACGGCGCCATGCAGCTCGTCGTGGCCATGCCGCGCGGGCCGGCAGTGCTGTCGCCCGACGCCGCCTCCGCGCCGCGCCCGCTGGCGGGCCTGCAGGACGCCTTCGAGGATGCGTCCATCGTCCAGGACGGCGACGGCTATGTGGCGCTCGCGCGCCGGCGCGCCGACGGCATCCTCGCGCTGGCGCACGCACGCGACGTGGCGGGGCCGTGGACGGTCGAGCGTTCCCTGGATGCGTTGGGACGGACGGCCGCCGGCGTCGGCCTCGCGCTTGGCCCCGACGGCGGCTGGCGCGCCGTGTTCACGGACGCGGCGGGCCATGCATGGCAGGCGGAGAGCCGCGACGGCATGACGACGTGGACGGCCAAGCGCCCGCTCGCCGGCGTGGCTGCGCGCGTGGCCGCGCCGGACGTGCTGGCCGAACCTGCGCGCGACGTCGCCGCGGCCGCAAGGCCGCCCGGCGTACCGACGACCGTCGCGTGGGACGCTTATTCGCTGATCGTCGGCGGCAAGCGGGTCGTCGTGTGGTCGGGCGAGATCCACCCGTTCCGGCTGCCCGATCCCGCGCGCTGGCGCGACGTGATCGAGAAGATGAAGGCGCTCGGCTTCAACGGCGTGTCGTTCTACTTCGACTGGGCGTATCACTCGCCGGCGCCCGGCGTGTACGATTTCTCGGGCGTGCGCAACGTGGAGCGGGCCCTCGAGATCGCGGAACAGGAGGGCATGTACGTGATCGCGCGCACGGGGCCGTACATCAATGCCGAGCTGTCCGGCGGCGGCTTCCCCGGCTGGATGTTCCGCAACCGGGCGGAGGCGCGCACGGACGATCCGGCCTACCTGGCGGCCGTTGACGAATGGATGACGCAGATCGATGCCATCGTCGCGCGCCACCAGGTGACGACGGGCGGCGGCACCGTCGTCGCCTACCAGCTCGAGAACGAACTGGGCAAGGTGGAACCGAAACACGCGCGCCAGATGGCGCACCTTGCCGCGAAGGCGCGTGCGGACGGCATCACGGTGCCGTTCTTCCACAACGCGGCAGGACGCCTGCCCGACTGGACACCGCGGAACTCCAGCGCGCCCTGGGCGAACCCTGGACCGACGGATCTGTATGCGTTCGACGGCTACCCGGGCGGCAGCTGCGACGTGCACGCGAGCCCCGCAGGTCCGAACAAGGCGCCCGACTGGGGCATCTACGCGGCGCCGGGGCCGAAGGCGGGCGCGCAGAGCTCCCCAGGTACCCCCGGCTTCGCGGCCGAAGTGGGCGCCGGCTGGTTCGACTACTGGGGCTCGAACGGCACGTACGCTTGCACCGCGGCGCGCCAGGGCAAGGGCTACGAGCGTGTGTTCTACGGCACGAACCTCATCAACCGCATCACGATCCACAACCTCTACATGGCGTTCGGCGGCACGTCGTGGGGCTGGCTGCCGGGGCCCATCGTCTACGCCTCGTACGACTATGGCGCGCCGATCGCGGAAGACCGCGGCCTGCGTCCGAAGGCGCTGGCGCTGAAGCAGCAGGGCATGTTCGTGCAGGCGGCAGGGCACGTGCTGGCGCACATGGACAAGGGCCCCGAGATCCGGACGACGAATCCCCGGGTGCGGGTCTACCACAACGTGAATGCGGAACTCGGCACGCACGTGTTGTTCGCCGTGCACGCGCCCTCCGACCTGTTGACGGACGATGCGTTCGCGGTCGACCTGGCCACGCGCGACGGCGCGTACACGATCGCGGCACGGGTCGACGGCCAGGACGCGAAGATGCTCCTGGCCGACTATGCGCTGGAGCGCCAGCACCTCGTGTATTCGACGTCCGAGCTGCAGGCGCAGCTGCGCGACGGCGAACGCGACGTCGTCCTGATGCACGGCCGCACCGGCGAAACGGGCGAGACGGTGCTGCGCTACGCGTCCGCGCCGCATGTGGAGGTGCTGGCGGGCGACGTGCGCCACGCGTTCGACGCGACGCGAGGCGACCTGCGGCTCGCGTACACGCACGCGGGCCTCGCGCGCGTGCGCGTGACGGGCGGCGGGCGGGCGCCGCTGCTGCTGCTCATCGCGGACGAGGCCACGTCGCAGCGCTTCTGGACACAGGACATGGGCACCGGCCGCCTCCTCGAACTGACGCCGGCGCTCGTCCGCTCGGCCCGCATCGACGCGGGAGCGCTGCATCTCACCGGCGACACGGAGGCCGACAGTCCGCTGGAAATCTGGGGCGCGAACGTGACGGCGGCCACGTTCAACGGCGTGCCGCTGCGGTTGGCGCGGCAGCCGGACGGCAGCTCGCGCGTCGCAGAGCCCCTCGCGGGACCGGCGCACGTGACGGTGCCGGACCTCGGTAAGCTTGCATGGACGCGCCGCATGGACAGCCCGGAAGCGCAGCCGGGCTTCGACGACAGTGGCTGGGCCCACGCGGACGGCCGCGCGTCGGCCGCGCAGACGTGGACCTTGCCGGAGCGGGGGCAGCCCACATTGGCGATGAGCGACTACGGCTTCCACCATGGCGACGTGTGGTACCGCGGCCGCTTCGACACGAGCGACCCGGCAGCACGGCGACTGGAACTGTTTTACGGCGGTGGCGGCGCGGGCATGCTGCAGGCGTGGATCGACGGGCGCTTCCTGGGCCAGCACGAACTGGACACCGGACGCGCGTTCCCCGAGACGACGGACACGGCGCGCTTCGACCTCGGCACCCTGGCGCCGGGTCCGCACCTCGTTGCCGTCATGGTGCGCAACGGTGCGCACAACTGGGACCTGATGGCGGATGACGCCCATCGCGAGGCGCGCGGCCTGATTGCGGCGTCGCTGGCGCCCAAGGGCGGGCGGCGCTTCGCGGTTCCGATCGACTGGCGCATCCAGGGCAATCGCGGCGGCGAGGGCGGCGCGGACCCCGTACGCGGCCCACTGAACGACGGCGGCTTGTACGGCGAGCGTGCCGGCTGGCACCTGCCCGGCGCGTCCGCGCAAGGCTGGATGCCCGCGCATCCGGGCGACGCGCCGCCCGCACCGGGGACGTATTGGCTGCGCACCCATGTACCGCTGGACCTGCCGCGCGGCCATGACGTGCAGCTGGGCCTCGCGTTCGGGGCCACGGACACGCCGCGCTCCGACCGCGAGAACCGCGCGCTGATCTTCGTGAACGGCTGGAACATGGGGCAGTTCATCGCCCACGTGGGACCGCAGCGCGTGTTCGTGATCCCGCCCGGCATCCTCGATCCGCACGGCGACAACACGATCGCGCTTGCCGTGACGACGGATGGCCAGCCGGGGAACGCGTTGGAGCCCGTGCGGCTCGTCGTGTTGCGCGCGGTCCGCGGCGGCGTGGCCGACGATGTGGGAAGCGCGCCGGTTGGCCTGAGTTATTGAACTATCAGTCACTCCGCCACAACACCTCGCGGTAAACATGGTGACAGGCCGGGGTCCGCCACTTACAATGTTGCCTCACGAGAACATTGGTCGCGCCGGATCCGCATCCGGGCGCGCCGCGAGGATACAGTGGATGCTAGGGTTTGACGATATCGCACAATGGCGCGCGCGGATTTTCTCGCGCCTGTTGTCGGTAGTGCTCGTCCTGGGCACGATCGCCGCCATCCCCAGCGTGTTTGTCGTCGTCCGCCATGGCGTCTGGACCGTGGCCGTGATGGACGGCGCCGCGCTGGCGTGGCTGTTCGCCTTGTGGCGCCTGGAGCGCGTGCCGTACACGTTCCGCGTGCTGAACTTCCTTGCGATTATCTACATGGTCGCGATCTGCCTGATGCTGAAGGTCGGGCCGGTCAGTCAGAACTACCTGATGGCGCCGCCCGTGATGGCGGCGATCCTGCTCGGCACCGTACCCGGCCTGCTGGCGCTCGCGGCCAGCGCCGTGATCCTCGTCTTCGGGATCACCCAGTTCCCGTCCACGCTGGTGGGCGTGGGTCATGAGCCGCTCGTGACGGCGCTCCTCGTCACGCTGAACTTTTCCTGCGTGGGCGCGCTGCTCACGCTGTCGTGCGGCGCCTTGCTGAAGGGGTTGTCGCGGTCGCTGGACGATGTGCGCGGTTTCGCGAAGTCGCTGGAGAGCGGGCAGGACGCGCTGCACGCCGTGAACGCGGAACTGCGCCTGACGTCGGCCGCGCTGGCGCGCCTGAACGACATGGTGCTGATTGCGCGCGCCGTCGATACGCCCGATCGCGACCAACCCATCATCTTTTCCAACGAAGCGTTCCAGCGCCGCACCGGCTATACCGATGCCGACATCGTCGGCCGCAGCATGCGCGTGCTGCATGGCCCGGGCACGGATCCGGCCGTGGTGAAACGGATCATCGAGTCCATGCACCAGGGCAGGCCGGCGACGGCGGAACTGGTCAACTACACGAAGTCCGGCGATCCGTACTGGGTCGAGATGGAACTGATGCCGTTCACGGACGACGCGGGCCACATCAGCCACTGGGTCGTTGTGGGCCGCGACATCACGGAGCGCCGCCACTCGGCCGACGCGATCCACCGCCTCGCATACTATGACGTGTTGACGGGGCTGCCGAATCGGCGCCTGATGACGGAGCGCCTGGACGCGATGGTGGCGGCCGCGAACGCGGGCCGCGGGCTCGGCGCCGTGCTGTACATCGACCTGGACAACTTCAAGCACGTGAACGACGGGCGCGGCCATGCGACCGGCGATGCGCTGCTCAAGCACACGGCGAAGAGCCTCGCCAATGTCGTGCGCAAGGGCGATACGGTGGCGCGCCTGGGCGGCGACGAATTCGTCGTGCTGCTCGACGGCCTCGGCACCGACGTCGCGGGCGCCACCGGTGCCGCGCTGGTCGTGTCGGACAAGATCCGCGCCGCGCTCGCGGAGGACGTGACGATCGACGACCAGGACTACAGCTCGACGGCCAGCATCGGCGTGGCGCTGCCCACGCGTCCCGGCCAGTCCGTCGCCGACCTGCTGCGCGACGCCGACCTGGCCATGTACCACGCCAAGGCGGCGGGCCGCAACGGCGTGGCCATGTTCGAGACGTCGATGCTGGACGCGGCCGAACGCCAGCTGACCCTGGGCCGCGACTTGTCGGCGGCACTGGACAACGGCGAGCTGTCGATGCACCTGCAGCTGCAGGTCGATCACGCCGGTACGCCGGTCGGCGCCGAGATGCTGATGCGCTGGCGCCGCGGCGACGGCACGTTCGTCCCGCCCGACGTCTTCATTCCCATCGCGGAAACGACGGGCATGATCGTGCCGCTGGGCCAGTGGGTGCTGCGCCAGGCCTGCCTGGCACGCCTGGCGCTGGAAGCGGCCGGCCATCCGCTGCAGCTGTCGATCAACGTGAGTCCGCGCCAGTTCCGCCAGCCGGAATTCGTCGCACAGGTGCGCGCCGCGTTCGACGAATCGGGCGTGGCGCCGCACGCGTTCGTGTTCGAGGTGACGGAGGGCTTGCTCGTCGAGGACTTCGACATGATCACGGCGAAGATGCGCGAGCTGGCCGCACTGGGCATCCGCTTCTCGATCGACGATTTCGGCACCGGCTATTCGAGCCTGGGCTACCTGAAGAAGATGCCGCTGTACGAACTGAAGATCGACAAGAGCTTCATGCGCGACACGCCGCACGACGCCAACGGTACGGCGATCGTGCAGACGATCCTCGCGATGGCGGACCACCTGGGCCTGCGCGTCGTCGCCGAAGGCATCGAGACCGAAGCGCAGGCGCGCTTCCTCGCCGATAACGGGAGGCCGTGCATGCAGGGCTATCTGTATTGCCGGCCGTTGCCGCTGCCCGACCTGATCGCCCGCCTGGACCGGGGCGTGTGATGCCTGCCGGTTGCGCGGGTTTGCCAGCGTCCGCGCGGCCGCAACACCCGCGTTATACGACGTCGACCCACTCCGCTTGCGTGAGCGCGGCGAGGCGGTCCGGCGTCATGCGCACGGCCGCATCCGGCGCACCCGCGGCCGGATACACGACGTCGAAATCCCGCAGCGACACGTCGCAGAACACGCGCAGCGGCCGCGCCAGCCCGAACGGGCATACGCCGCCGACGGGATGGCCCGTCTCCAGTTCGACGTCTTCCAGCCCAAGCATGCGGGCCTTCTGGCCGAAACGGTTCTTGTACTTGCGGTTGTCCAGCCGCGCATCGCCGCGCGCGACGATGAGCACGACCTCGTCGCCCTGGCGCAGCGACAGCGTCTTCGCGATCTGTCCCGGTTCGACACCGAGCGCCTCCGCGGCCAGGGCGACGGTCGCCGTGCTGTTGGCGTAGCGTTCGACGGCGATGTCGGGTGCGTGCGTGGCAAAGAAGGCGGTGACGGAATCGAGGCTCATGGTGGGTTCCCGTGCAGATGATCCATCGAGTCTACCATCGGCCTCAAGCCAATGCCGAGCGCCAGCGAGCCTTGTACCCGGCGAAGCCGTCGGGCGCGCGCGCCGCAACGACCGTGCTGCCGCCCGGCGGCGGCGCGTCGCGGTAGCGCAGCATCCAGCCGCCGCATGTCGTGCCGCTCGCATCGTCCGAATACGATACGGCCTGCGCGGGCCGCAGCGCCGCCAGCAGGGGGCCGAACCACGGGTTCGCCGTAAAACTGCCTTCGACCGCGAGCGGCCCCGTGGCGCCCAGCGCGTCGAGACAGTAGTCCGTCACCAGCACGCAGTACAGCGTGGCCAGCGCATAGCGTTCGCGCGCGTCGGTCGGGTGACGACCAAGGATGGTGCCCGCGCGGCCCGCGAACGGACCGCCCGTCGCGGCGAAGCAGGGCAGGGCCAGCGTGCCGTGCGCGACGAGGCGTTCGAGGCCGTCGAATCCGCACGGTACGGGCGCGGCGCCCGCCAGCTCGCCGAATTCGCGGCCGCCCATGAAGCGCATGCACGCGACGGGCCGGCCCAGCGCGTTCGTGTTGGCCAACATGTCGGCTCGTTCGCGCAGGGCGTCCAGCGACGCGCCGAATGCGGCGGCGATGACCCACGTGCCCGTCGACAGCACGGTGCCTTCGCCCTTGCCGAGGTAGCGCAGCAGCGACGCATTGCTGTCGTGGATACCGCACAGCACCTCGCAATCCGGCGGCAGGCCTGTCGCGGCGGCGACGGCTGGCAGCAGGGTGCCCAGCACTGCGTGCGCCGGCGCCAGCGGCGGCACCAGCGCCGTCCAGCCCGCGCGCGCGACGAGGCTCGAATAGGCTTGTCGGCGCGGGTCCCACAAGTCCGTGTGGCAGCCGAGAGACGTCGC
The DNA here is from genome assembly GCF_024753285.1 of Massilia pinisoli. GTDB lineage: Bacteria > Pseudomonadota > Gammaproteobacteria > Burkholderiales > Burkholderiaceae_D > Telluria > Telluria pinisoli. The sequence goes on from NZ_JANUGW010000011.1 coordinate 116,222, forward strand.
TTCCGATGCGGCCCGGCCGCACAGCCGCCACGCCCAGTACTGCGGATACATGAGAATGTGATGGGCGCGGCCGAAGGCGTCCGGGAAGCGCGCCTGCAGCCACGCGAGCTGACGGCCCAGGTTCAGGCCTGCCGGCAGGCGCGGCGACAGCGTTTCGTCATACGGAGGGGCGTCGTAGTCGAGGCCGGGCAGATCGGCTTCGTAGTCGAGCACGGGCAGCACGAGGCCCGCGTCGTCGACCAGCGCGGCAGTCGCGCCATGCGTGACGGGCACGATGGCCGACACGTGCGCGAGCCGGGCCAACTCGCGGCACGTTGCCAGCAGCCAGTCCCACAGGCCGTCCGTGTCGTGGTATGGGTAGGGGCCATCGGTGCGCACGGCATTCGGGCGGCGCCGTTCCGCCAGTACCGTGCCGCCCGCATCGATCAGCGCCAGCTTGGCGTTCGTCTTGCCGATGTCGAGGACGATCAGCGCGTCGTGCGGGGCGCTCATCGCGCGCGCCGCCTGCGCAGGAGCCGCGGTACGGCGATCGTCACCAGCAGCAGCACGCCGACGACGATCGTCATGTAAATGCCGGGGATGTTCGCGAGAGACAACCCGTACGTGACGGTGCCCATCGTGAGCACGGCCAGCATCACGCCGGCGATCGTGCCGGCGCCGCCGGCGATGCTGACGCCGCCCAGGATCACCATCGTGATCACTTCCAGTTCCCAACCGGTGGCGATGTTCGGGCGCGTGCTGCCGATGCGGCCCGTGAGCAGGAAGGCGGCGAGGCCCGCCATCGCACCCGTCAGCATGAACAGCGCGAGGCGGTAGCGGTCGACGGCGATGCCGGAAAAGCGCGCGGCGTCCGGGTTGTTGCCGATGGCGTAGATGCGGCGGCCCCATGCCGTCGTGTGCAAGAGGACCGCGAACAGCGCGGCGCACACGAGCAGCACGACGAATTCGCGCGGCACGATGCCGAAGAAGTAGCCCTGTCCCCAGTCCGCGAGCAGTTGCGGATAGCCGGTGAACGCCTTGTCGCCGAGGACGACGCTCGCGAGGCCGCGGTACAGCGAGACGGTGCCGATGGTGACGACGATCGACGGCAGCGCGAACCGGGTGACGAGCACGCCGTTCAGGCAGCCGCACGCGGTGCCGGTCGCCAGCGCGACAAACGGCAGCGCGGCTGGCGGGAAGCCGGCCCGTTGCGCCAGACCCATCGCGACGGACGACAGCGCGAGCGTGCCCGCGACGGAGATGTCGATCTCGCGGCAGATGATCAGCAACGCCATCGGCAGCGCGATCAAGGCCTTCTCGCTGAAGTTCTGCGTGCCGTCCAGCAGGTTGTACAAGTCGAGGAATTGCGGCAGCGCGACGCTGTCGACGGCGAAGACGGCGATGAACAGCAGCGCCAGCAGGGTTTCCCAGCGTCCGAGGAAGGTGGCGAGGCGGGGCGCTTCGCGGTCGAGGATCGTGTAGCGCGAGGACGACTTGGATTCGGTTGGCATGGTCGTGGTCGGGTTCACGCGGCACTCCGTTCGGGTTGGGCGGCGGTGCCGTGCAGCGGCAGGATCTGGCGGCTGCGGCGGCCCGCGCCGCGGGCGTTGATCAGGACGGCGACGAGGATCACGAGGCCCGTGAGGGCACTCTGCCAGAATGGCGATACCTGCAGCACGGGCAGCGCGTTGCCGATCACGGTGAGGAACAATGCGCCCAGCATCGCGCCGAGCACGGTGCCCACGCCGCCGCCGATGGAGACGCCGCCGATCACGCACGCGGCGATCACGGTGAACTCGAAGCCGTACGCGATTTCCGTGTAGGCGACGGCATAGCGCGCGACCCACAGGTAGCCGCACAGGCCGGCCACCGCACCGGACAGCGCATACGTCCACAGCAAGCGCTTGTGGCTGGGGATGCCGATATAGCCTGCGCATTGCGGCGCGTTGCCGATCGCGTACAGGTCGCGGCCGAAGCGCGTGCCGCGCGCGACCCACGCGAAGACGCCCACGGTGGCGGCCGCGATCCATACGAGGTGCGGCAGGCCGAGAAGGCGGTCCAGCGGAAAGGCGATGAAGTGCGCGGGCATCTGATGCGCGGACACCCACGCGCCGCCCGACAGCACGAACACGGCGCCGCGGTACACGCTCATGGTGCCCAGTGTGACGACGATCGGCGGCAGTTCGAGGTAACCGATCAGCCAGCCGTTGACGAGGCCGAGCGCGAGGCCGACGGCGACGGCCGCCAGCATGATCAGGGGCAGCGGCAGGCCGGGCACGTGCGCAGCCAGCATCGCGGCGACCATGCCGGACAGCGCCAGGTTCGACGCGACGGACAGGTCGACGCCGCGCGTGACAATGACGAGCATCTGCGTCAGGGCGAGCATGACGAGCAGGGTACTGTCCGTGACGACGTTCGCGAGCGAGCCGCTGGACAGAAATGCGGGCGCGCGCAGGCCGACGGCCAGGACGAGCAGCACGATCATCGCGGCCAGCAGCGGCTCGCGTTGTTTCAGGAAGGTCATGCAGCCTCCGGCGCGGTGATGGGGTCGAGGGCCAGACCCGATGCGGCCGCGACGACGGCTTCCGGCGTCGCCTCGTCGCGCGTGAATTCGCGCTGCACGCGGCCGTGGTGCATGACGACGACGCGGTCCGCCATGCCCAGCACCTCCGGCAGCTCCGACGACACGAGGATGACGGACAGCCCGCGCGTCACGAGTTCGCTGATGAAGCGGTGCACGGCGGCCTTCGAGCCGATGTCGATGCCCTTCGTCGGCTCGTCGAGGATGATCACTTTCGGGTTTGTCGCGAGCCACTTGCCGAGGACGACCTTCTGCTGGTTGCCGCCCGAGAGTTCAGCGACGTGCTGCGTGAGGTGGCTCGCCTTCAGTTCCAGCTGCTCGGCGAAATGGCGCGCGATCGCGGTCTCCTGCGCGCGGCGCCCGCGCAGGAAGAAGCCGATGCGCGACAGGATGGGCAACGTGATGTTCTGCTGGATCGTCATCGTGAGGTGCGCGCCGTGGTGCTGGCGGTCTTCCGGCACGTAGGCGATGCCGAGCGCGATCGCTTCGCCGGGCGAGCGCGCAGCCACGGGCTTGCCGTCCAATGTGACGCAGCCGGAAACCCCGGGTGTCAGGCCGAACAGCGCCTGCATCACTTCCGAGCGGCCGGCGCCAACGAGGCCGTAGAAGCCGAGGATCTCGCCGCGGCGCAGAGTGAAGCTGACGTCGTCGAATTCGGTTGGATGCGACAGGTTCTGCACGACGAGCAGCGGCGCGCCGATCGTGGCCTCCGCCTTGGGATAGGCCTGGTGCACGGCGCGCCCGACCATCAATGCGACCAGTTCCCCTTCCGTGATGTCGGCCAGGCGCCCGTCGGCGACGAACTGGCCGTCGCGCAGCACCGTGTAGCGGTCGGCCACGGCGAAGATCTCGTCGAATTTGTGCGAGATGAAGATGACCGCGGTGCCGGCGGCCTTCAGCTGGTCGATGATGCGGTACAGTTCGCGGATCTCGCGCTGCGACAGGGCGGCCGTCGGCTCGTCCAGGATGACGACGCGCGCTTCCTGCGCGAGGGCGCGCGCGATCTCGACGAAATGGCGCTGCGCGACGGACAGGTCCTTGATGCGCGCTTTTACGGGGAGCGCGACTTCCAGGCGGGCGAACAGCGCCTCCGCTTCGCGCTCGATGCGCGCCCAGTCGATGCGGCCGGCGCGCACGGGCTGGCGGCCCACGTAGATATTCTCGGCGACCGTGAGCTCGTCGAACATCACGGTTTCCTGGTGTACGGCGGTGATCCCGGCGGCCATCGCTTCCTGCGGGCTCGCGAACGTCACGGGCTTCCCGTCGAGGGCAAGCGTGCCGGCGTCCGGCCGGTAGATGCCCGTCAGCGTCTTCACGAGCGTGGACTTGCCCGCGCCGTTCTCGCCGACGAGGGCCATGCATTCGCCGGCGCGGATCGTGATGTTGACGCCGTTCAGCGCGTGGATGCCGTTGAAGCGCTTGCTGATGCCGGTCAGTTGCAGGACCGGGGGCGCGTCCGTTCGCGGACTTGTGGTGTCGGTGGCTGGCATAGTGGTGCGGTGTGATTGAAAACGCCGCCGTTCCGCGCGGGGCGGAACGGCGCGATACATCAAAGTACTGCGCAAAGTACTGCGCAAAGTACTGCGCAAGGTACTGCTCAGAACAGCTTGGCGAACTTGTCGACGTTGTCGGCGTTGTACGTGAACGGCGGTCCGAGCGCGGCCTCGCCTTCGGCATCGAGCGTCACGTTGCCAAGGCGGCCGACGGACACGGTGGCACCCGGCTTCGCCTCGGCCTTGCCCTTCACGAACTGGTCGGCGGCGTATGTCGCGGCATAACCCAGGTCGATCGGATTCCAGATCGCGAATTCCTTCACGGCGCCGCTCTTCACGTGGCCCGCCATCTCGGACGGCAGGCCGAGGCCCGTCACGTAGACCTTGCCGACCAGGTGCTCGTCCGCGACGGCCTTGCTCGCGGCGACGATGCCCACGGTCGTCGGCGCGATGATCGCCTTCAGCTGCGGATGGCTGCGCAGCAGGCCGATCGCCTCGCGGTAGCTCTTGTCCGACTGGTCGTCGCCGTACACGGTGGCCACCAGTTTCAGCTTCGCGTACTCCGGCTTCTGCAGGACGTTCTTCATCACACCGATCCAGATGTTCTGGTTCGTCGCTTGCGCCGACGCGGACAGGATCGCGATCTCGCCCGCGCCCCCGATTTCGTCGGACGCCATCTGGATCTGCTTCTCGCCGATCAGCTGCGCGTTCGACGGATTGAGCTGCATTTGCCGGCCCTCGGGCGCGATGCCGCTGTCGAACGAAATGACCTTGATCCCGCGCTGCATGGCCTTCTTCGCGATGGGGACGAGCGCGTTCGGATCGTTCGCGGAGATGACGATGGCGTCGACCTTCTGGCTGATCAGGGAGTTGATGATCTCGATCTGGCCTTCGGCGCTCGGTGTCGTCGGCCCCGTGTAGATCACTTCCACGTTGCCGAGCTGTTTCGCCGCTTCGTCGGCACCGGTGTGGGCGGCGTCGAAGAAGCCGTTGCCGAGGCTTTTCACGACCATCGCGATGCGGGTCTTTTCAGGCTTCTTCTGGCCGCAGGCCGCAAGGCCGGCCAGGATGCCGACGGCCGCCAGCGCGAGCAGGGTGGTTTTCAGCTTCAATGTGCGGGCTCCAGTTGGGTGTCGAGCCGCGGGTCGAGCTGCGCGTCCAGGTGGAACAGCGCCGCGGACTGCAGGTCGTACTGCGGATTAAAAAAAGGTGCACCGACGTCCGGCGCCACGTCGTCCGGTTCGACGGTGACAACCTTGACGCCGTATTGCTCGAGCGTCTGTACGGCCTTGTCGGACGCGCCGGTGTCCGTAATGACGGTCGACACGCGATCGAGGCCACACAGGATCAGGCCCGCCTTGCGCGCGAACTTGGAGCTGTCCGCCAGCACGACGAGTTCTTCGGCCTGGCTGATCAGGCGCTTCTCGGCCTGGATCAGCAGCGGGTCCGCTTCCATCAGCCCCAGTAAAGACAGGCCGTAGACGCTCATGAACATCTTGCCCGCGTAGTGGTGCTGGGTGATGTCGTTATCGAACGGCGACAGGATCACGTTCTGCTCGCGGTAGACCTTCCCGCCGGGGACGATGATCTCGTTCTCGCTCGAGACGAGCAGGCGCTCCGCCATCAGGAACGAATTGGTGAGGATCTTGAGGTGCTTGTCGGCCAGGAATTCGGCCATCATGAACGTCGTCGTGCCGCCGTTGATGATGATCGTTTCGCCGTCCGCGCACATGCCGGCCGCGTGGCGCGCAATGGCCCGCTTCCGCGCCGCATAGCACTGGATGTTGTTCTGGAACGTTTCGCTCGACAGCGGGAACTGGCGCTTCTTCGGAAGCAGGTTCTCGGCGCCGCCGCGGGTGCGGGTGAGCAGGTTGCGGGCTGCGAGCCAGCTGATGTCGCGCCGGACCGTGGCCGGCGATGCGTTGAGCCATTCGACGAGTTGCTGGACCGTCGCCGTCTGATGCTCGGCGAGCAGTTTCAGCAAACGCTTGCGGCGTTTGTGATTCACCATTGTCTCCTCCTGATGCCGTCTGTTTTTGTGAAGCGGCCTGACAACGTCGTACCGATGGTCGCGTTGTGTGGGAAAAAGAGTAATGAGGAGTTAACAGTGCGTCAATCGTTAAATGATCAAACGATTGATTATTTGGCCGCCGCAGCGCCGCGAAATGCGCGTTTCGATCAACCTGATGATTAAATCGTTCTTGGTCACGATGTTGATCGGTTCCGCGTTGACACCCCTCGGGCCGCTGAATTCTACTGTGCCGGATGCCGCGACCGTGGTCCGCCACGGCACGGGCGAAGGAGACGGGATCGCCGTCCGGCGACGACACACAACGCATATTGGAGAATTTTGAATGGGTGCACCGAGCGACACGAAGCACAAGGAACCGATCACGTCACGCTGGGACGACCAGCACGCGGCCGCGCTGAGCGAGCCGGAACTGCTGCTGTACCGTTCCAACCTGCTCGGTTCCGACCTGCGCATCACGAACTTCGGCGGCGGCAATACGTCGGCCAAGATCGCGATGACGGATCCGCTCACGGGCGATCAGGTCGACGTGCTGTGGGTGAAAGGCTCGGGCGGGGACCTGGGTTCGATCAAGCTGGATGGCTTCTCGACGCTGTACATGGACAAGCTGCACGCGCTGAAAGGGCGCTACCGCGGCCTGGAACACGAGGACGAGATGGTCGGCTACCTGCCGCACTGCACGTTCGATCTGAACCCGCGCGCCGCGTCGATCGACACGCCGCTGCATGCGTACATCGACCGCAAACACGTCGACCACATGCACCCGGACGCCGTCATCGCCATCGCCGCCTGCAAGAACAGCCGCGCGCTGACGGAGAAGATCTTCGAGGGCGAACTGGGATGGCTGCCGTGGCAGCGCCCCGGCTACGATCTCGGGCTGAAACTGGAAAAGCTGTCGCAGGAACAGCCGCAGCTGAAGGGCATCATCCTCGAAGGCCACGGACTGTTCACGTGGGGCGATACCGCGAAGTCGTGCTACGAGACGACGCTCGCGATGATCAAGCGTGCCGACGAGTGGCTCAGCGCGAACGTGAAGCAGCCCGTATTCGGCGGCCGGGTCGCGCAGCCGCTGCCGGCGGCAGAACGGGCGGCGCTCGCGGCCCGGCTGATGCCCCTGCTGCGCGGGAAGATCAGCCAGCAGGAATACAAGCTCGGTCACTTCGACGATGCCGACGCCGTGCTGGAATTCGTCTGCAGCGCCGACCTCGCGCCGCTGGCCGCGCTGGGCACGTCGTGTCCCGACCACTTCCTGCGCACGAAGATCCGCCCGCTGGTGCTCGACTTCGATCCGGCTGCACCGGATTTCGATCGCCTCGTGGGCGGCCTCGATCAGGCGTTGAGCGATTACCGCGCCGACTACACGGCGTATTACGAGCGCTGCAAGCGCGCCAACTCGCCGAAGATCCGCGACGCGAATCCGATCATCTACCTGATCCCCGGCGTGGGCATGCTGTCGTTCGCGAAGGACAAGGCCACGGCGCGCATCGCCGGCGAGTTCTACGTCAATGCGATCAACGTGATGCGCGGCGCGAACGGCGTAGACTCCTACGTCGGGCTGCCGGAACAGGAAGCGTTCGACATCGAGTACTGGCTGCTGGAAGAGGCGAAGCTGCAGCGCATGCCGAAACCGAAGAGCCTCGCGGGGCGCATCGCCCTCGTGACGGGCGGCGCGGGCGGCATCGGCCAGGCCGTGGCGCGCCAGCTGCTGCAGGAAGGCGCGTGCGTGATGCTGACCGATATCGACGGCGAGGCGCTCGAAGAGGCGCGCCAGAATCTCGTCAAGGTGGCGGGCAAGGATGGCGTGGCGACCGTGCAGGCGAACATCACGAGCGAGGACGACGTGGCCGGCATCCTGTCCGCGACGGCGTTGCGCTTCGGCGGCGTCGACCTGCTCGTGTCGAACGCAGGCATCGCGTCGGCTGCGCCGCTGGACGAGACGTCGCTGGAAGTGTGGAAGCGCAACCAGGACATCCTCGTCACCGGGTACTTCCTTGTGAGCCGCAATACGTTCCAGATCATGAAGCAGCAACAGCTGGGCGGCAGCATCGTCTTCGTGGGCAGCAAGAACGGTCTCGTCGCGTCGGCCGGCGCGTCCGCGTACTGCACGGCGAAGGCGGCCGAGATCCACCTGGCGCGCTGCATCGCGCTGGAAGGGGCGGAACACGGCATCCGCGTCAACGTCGTCAATCCGGACGCCGTGATCCGCGGCTCGCGCATCTGGGACGGCAAGTGGAAGGAAGAGCGCGCCGCGTCGAACAAGATCGGCGCGGACGACGTCGAGGAGTTCTATCGCAAGCGCAGCATGCTGAAGAAGAGCGTCTTCCCGGAAGATATCGCGGAAGCCGTGTACTTCTTCGCGAGCGACAAGTCCGGCAAGAGCACGGGCAATGTGCTGAACGTCGATGCGGGCAACGCGGCCGCTTTCACGCGATAATCGAGATAGCCGGACAGTACCAATAAGATGAGCGGCGCCGCGAGAGGCGGTGCCGCCGACGACTAGGAGACAACATGACGACCCTCATCGACGCCGCGCTGGTGGCGGACCACAACGACAAGCTCGCGGCGCAGCTGCAGGCCGACTACGACGCGCTGGGCGGCATGCTGGCGCGGCGCGGACAGGACATCGAGGTATTGACGGCCCTCGCGCAGCGCTTCGCCGTCGCCGTCCCGAGCTGGGGCGTGGGCACAGGCGGTACGCGCTTCGCGCGCTTTCCCGGCCGCGGCGAGCCGCGCAACGTGTTCGAGAAGATCCACGACTGCGCCGTCATCAACCAGTTGACGCGCGCGACGCCAACCGTGTCGCCGCACTTCCCGTGGGATAAGCCGACGGATGCGAACGAGCTGCGCCAGAAGGCGGACGATCTCGGGCTCGCATTCGACGCCGTCAATTCGAACACGTTCCAGGACCAGCAGGGGCAGGAACACACGTATAAATACGGCAGCCTGACGGCGGGCAGCGCGGCCACGCGCGCGCAGGCCGTCGCGCACAACATCGATTGCATCGAGCTGGGACGCGCGCTGGGTTCGAAGGCGCTGACGGTCTGGGTCGGCGACGGCGCCAACTTCCCCGGCCAGAGCAATCTGCGTGGGGCGCTGGAACGCTATCTGGACAGCATGCGCGCCATCTACGCCGCGCTGCCGGACGACTGGAACGTCTTCATCGAGCACAAGCTGTTCGAGCCGGCGTTCTACGCGACGACGATCGCGGACTGGGGCACGAGCTTCGCATGCGCGACGGCGCTGGGCCCTAAGGCGAAATGCCTCGTCGACCTGGGCCACCACGCGCCGAACACGAACATCGAGATGATCGTCGCGCGGCTTGCGCAGTTCGGCAAGCTGGGCGGCTTCCACTTCAACGACAGTAAATACGGCGACGACGACCTCGATTCCGGCTCCATCAACCCGTTCCAGCTGTTCCTGGTCTTTAACGAGCTGGCCGATGCGGCACAGCGCGACGGCGCCGGTTTCAATCCGGCATACATGCTGGACCAGTCGCACAACGTGACGGACCCCATCGAAAGCCTGATGAACAGCGCGGTCGAAGTGCAGCGCGCGTACGTACAGGCCGCGCTGGTCGACCGTGCACGCCTCGCCGAGCTGCAGGAGGCGAACGACGTGCTGCTGTCGGCGCAGGCGTTGAAGACGGCGTTCCGCACGGACGTGTCGCCCATCCTCGCGATGGCGCGCGTGCGCGCGGGAGGTGCGGCCGATCCGGTGGCGTGCTACCGGACGAGCGGCTATCGCGACAAGGTGGCCGCGAGCCGGCCGGCCAAGGCGGGGGCGAGCAGCAGCGGGATCGTGTGAGCGGGGTCCGTTGCATGCGCAAGCCCTTGCTGGGCGCGGTGCTGTCGTGCGCGTTCGCCGCGCACGCCGCCGCGCCGTCGACCACCTTTGCTGACGTCGCAGCCCATCTCCAGGCGCCGCCGCCGGACGCCCGCCCGATGATGCGCTGGTGGTGGTTCGGCCCAGCCGTCCAGAAACCTGAGCTGGAACGCGAGATCCTCGCGATGAAGGCCGGCGGTATCGGCGGCTTCGAGATCCAGCCCGTCTATCCGATGGAACTGGACGACGCCGCGCGCGGCATCCGCAACGTGCCGTATATGTCGGCCGACTTCCTCGATGCCGTGGCATTCGCCAACAAGACGGGCCGCGCCAACGGCATGCGCGTCGACATGACCCTCGCGAGCGGCTGGCCATATGGCGGCCCGCACGTCGCGGTGGCCGATGCGGCGGCGCGGCTGCGCCAGGCCGTCGTCGATGTGCCGGCCGGTGCGAAGAGCGTCGCGCTGCCGGCCGTGGCGAACGGCGAGAAGCTGATCGCCGCCTTCGTCGGCACCGCCGTCGATCCCTCCGCATTGAGGCCGCTGACGGTGCGGGCCGGCGTTGATGGCCGCGCGCCGATCGCGCCCGCGCACGAGCCGCGCAAGCTCGTCGTCTACATCGCGAGCCGCACGGGCCAGCAGGTCAAGCGCGCGGCGCTGGGTGCGGAAGGCTTCGTGCTCGACCACCTGAGCCGCAACGCGGTCGACCACCATCTGGCGACGGTCGCCGAACCGTTGCTGAAGGCATTCGGCGACACGCCGCCGTATGCCGTGTTCTCGGACAGTCTCGAGGTGTACAACACCGACTGGACCGATGACTTCGCCGCAGAATTCAAGAAACGCCGCGGCTATGACATCGTGCCGCACCTGCCGGCCGTCTTCACGGGACAGGGACCGGACGCCGCGGCCGTCCGCCACGACTGGGCGCTGACGCAGACGGAGCTCGCGAACGAGCGCTATCTCACGCCGATCGACGACTGGGCGCGGGCGCACGGCACCCGCTTCCGCTCGCAGACGTATGGCGAGCCGGCCGTCTCGCTGTCCAGCAACCGCCTCGTCGCGCTGCCGGAAGGCGAGGGGCCGCAATTCCGCGAATTCTCGTTCACGCGCCTCGCGACATCAAGCGGTCATCTGTACGGCCGCCCCGTGATCTCGGCCGAGACGTGGACGTGGCTTCATTCGCCCGCATTCGCCGCGACGCCCCTGGACATGAAGGCCGAGGCGGACCGTATGCTGCTGCAGGGCGTGAACCAGTTTGTCGGGCACGGCTGGCCATACACGCCGCCCGGCACGCCGGAACCCGGCTATGCGTTCTATGCGGCCGCGGTGTTCAACGACCACAACCCGTGGTGGAACGTGATGCCCGACGTGACGGGCTATCTGACGCGCATGAGCTGGTTGATGCGCCAGGGCGAGCCGGCAAACCAGGTCGCCGTGCTGCTGCCGAACGACGACGTCTACGCGTCGCTCGTGCCGGGCAAGGTGTCGCTGTCGGCCGAGATGCACAACTACGTGACGCCGGCGCTCACGGGTCAGATCCTCGACGCGGGCCAGAACCTCGACTACATCGACGCGGACGCGATCCTCGCGCTGGGCGTGCGCCATCCCGTGCTCGTGATGCCGCACGTGACGCGGCTCGCGCCCGCGGTCCTCGACAAGCTGGCCGAGTACGTACGTGGCGGCGGCAGGATCGTCGCCGTGGGCGGTCCGCCATCGCTGGCGCCCGGCTGGCTGGACGCGGCGCGCGTGTCCGCCACGGTCGCAGCGAAGGCGAAGGTCTTGTTCGCGCATCCGAACGTGCGCGTCGTCGCGGATGAGGATGCCGTCGGCGCCGCGGTCCAGGCCGTGCTCGCGCCGGACATGCGGTTGTCGGCGCAGGTGGCCGATGTCGGCTTCGTGCGCCGCAAGCTGCGCGACGCGGATATCTACTTCATTGCCAACACGAGCAACCATCCCGTGCATGCCGAGGCGACTTTCGCCGCCCGGCGGAAGGCAGCCGCATGGATCGACCCGGACAGCGGCCGCATGACGGTGGCCACCTTGCCCGCGCGGCTCGACCTGGCACCTTACGAATCGCGCGTGCTCGTGCTGGCCGACGTGTTGCCGGCCGCGCCGGCGCCCGTCGCCGCGACGATGGAAATCGCGGACCTGGGCCGCGGCTGGACGCTGCGCTTCCCGGGCCAGGACGAGGCGCAGCGGCTCGACACGCTGCGTTCGTGGACGGACGTCGACGCGACGCGCTTTTTCTCGGGTGTCGCCGCGTACGACAAGGAGGTCGACTTGACGGCGGCCCAGCTGGCATCGGCCCGCCTTATGCTGGACTTCGGTCCCGGCACGCCGTTGGAGACGACGCCGAAAGTCCCTGCGGGCATGAGGGCGATGTATGAAAGCCCCGTGCACGAAGCGGCGCAAGTCTGGGTGAACGGCCGCCACGCCGGCGCCGTGTGGCATCCGCCGTATGCCGTCGACGTGACGGGCCTGCTGCAGCCGGGCCGGAACCGCATCGAAGTCCGCGTGGGCAATTCGGCACTGAACGTGCTCGCGGGCCGCGCGCTGCCGGACTACCGGCTGCTGTCCGCCCGCTATGGCCAGCGCTTCGTGCCCCAGGATACCGCTTTGATCGCGCCGCAGCCTTCCGGCCTGCTGGGCCCCGTTAAGCTCTTCGGAGCGGTCGCGCGCTGACCATATCGCAGAACAGGACAGGATCTTGAAAACGACGTTACGACTCTCGCTGCTGGCGGCCGGTACCGCGCTGGCATTGCCGGTGCTCGCGCAGACCGCGCCGGCCTACCCGCTGCCGACGCCCGCGATGCAGGCCGTCATCGACAAGGATGTGGCGCGTCATTTCGGCGACGCGCCCGTCGATGCGGGGCCGCTCGCGACGGATTTATCGCCCGAGCTGACGCCTGCAGCCATCGACAGGGTCTTACGCAAGGTGGCCGACTGGCAGCTGGCACGCGCCCAGCCTTACTTTTCGCGCATCTGGACGGAAAGCGTGATGTACACGGGCTTCATGGCCGCGTCCGACGCGACCGGCGACCCGCGCTACCGCGACGCCATGCTCGCGATGGCGCGCCACTTCGATTTCCAGGAACGCGACCGCCTGCCGAACGCGGACGACCTGTCGATCGCGCAGACCTACCTCGACCTGTACTTCCAGGAGAAGAGCCCGGGCATGCTGCGGCTGACGAAGGCCGAGATGGACGACCTGCTGCCGCTGGCCACGTTGAAACCGAACGATGCGCGCATCCCGTGGTGGTGGTGCGACGCGCTGTTCATGGCGCCGCCCGTGTGGGCCAAGATGTTCCGTGCGACGGGCGAGCGCAAATACCTCGACTACATGCACGTGAACTGGAAGCGCACGTACGACCAGCTGTACGACAAGGACGAGCACCTGTACGCGCGCGACGCGGGCTACAAGACCAAGCGCGAACCGAACGGCAAGAAGGTGTTCTGGTCGCGCGGCGAAGGCTGGGTGATGGGCGGCCTCGCACGCGTGCTGGACTACGTGCCGGCCGACGATCCGCAACGCGGCTTTTACGTGACGCAGCTGCGCGAGATGGCCGACAGGCTGGCGTCGCTGCAGGGCCCGGACGGTCTGTGGCATGCGGGCTTGCTGGACCCGGCGTCGTATCCGCTCCCTGAGACTTCCGGTTCCGCGTTGTTCGTGTACGGCATGGCGTACGGCGTGAACCACGGCCTGCTGGACGGCGCGCGCTTCCGTCCCGTGATCGCGAAGGCCTGGGCCGGCATCGTGAAGAGCGTGTATGCGGACGGGCGCGTCGGCAATATCCAGCAGACGGGCGCGGAGCCCGCGTATTACCGGCCCACGTCGAGCTACGACTACGGCGTCGGCGGCGTCATGTTGGCCGCGGCGGAACTGAAGCGCATGGCACAGGGAGGCGCGCGATGAGCGAACAGGTCGAAACCCGCGCATTCGTGATGCGCCTGAAACCGGGCAACGTGGCGGAGTACGAGCGGCGCCACGATGCCATCTGGCCCGAGCTCGCGGACTTGCTGGGCACGTCCGGCATCCACGATTACTCGATCTTCCTCGACGAGGACACGTTGCAGCTGTTCGCCGTGCTGAAGCTGCGGCCCGGCCATACGATCGCCGCGCTGCCGGACCACCCGGTGATGCGGCGCTGGTGGGACCACATGGCGCCGCTGATGGACGTGGAGCCGGACAACCGGCCCCGCGAATGGACGCTGCGCCGCGTGTTTCACCTGCCGTGAGCGGGCGCCGGGTCCAGCAGGCCCCGCGCCTTCAGCCATTCTTCAGCGCGCCGTGGCCAGTCGGACGACGTGCCGAGACCGGCGCGCATCCCCATGCCATGCCCGCCGTGCTCGAACAAATACATCTCCGCCGGCACCTTCGCGCGCGTGAGCGCCTGGTAGAACAGGATGCTGTTCTCGACGGGGACGGTGCCGTCTTCCTGCGTGTGGATCAGCAGGGTGGGCGGCGTGGCGGACGTGACCTGCGTTTCCACCGACATCAGGCGCACCGTATCCGCCGTCGGATTGCTGCCCAACAGCGCCTTGCGCGAACCCGCATGTGTGGCCGGGCCGTCCATCGTGATCACGGGGTACAGCAGCATGAGGAAGTCCGGCCGGGCGCTGACCTTGTCCAGCTCCGCGCCGGTGCGGCCCAGCGGATGGTCGAACAGGGTGCCTGCGCTGGCCGCGAGGTGGCCGCCGGCCGAGCTGCCCATCACGCCGATACGGTCGGCCCGGATCCGGTACGTCGCGGCGTTGGCGCGCACGAGGCGCACGGCGCGCAGCACGTCGCGCAGCGGCGCCGGGTGGCCGAATTCCTGCATGCGATACTTCAGCACGAACGCGGTGATGCCGAGGGTGCCCAGCCACGCCGCGTACTGTTCGCCTTCGCGCTGCATGGACAGCCGCACGTAGCCGCCGCCTGGAGAGACGATGACGGCGGTGCCGTTCGGCCGGTCGACGGCGGGGCCGTACACGGTCAACGTCGGTTCGCTGACGTTCGCTACGCGGCCGTCGTCGACCCGCTCCGCGCCCAGGCCGGGCTTCGCATCCGGCACGCCTTCCGGCCACAGCGGGATGACGGCCGTTGGCGCGGCGAAGGCGGCACCGGCCGCACCGGCCGCACCGGCCGCACCGGCGAAGAGGGCGCCGGCGACGAGTTTCATGTAATGTCTCCTGTATTCATTCGAACGATTCATCGTGGGGTCCTGACATGGTAAAGCTTGGATGGTTGGGCGGCGCGCTGTTGTGCGCGGGTCTGTTCGGTTGCGCGACGCCGCAGCCCCGTGCGGATGGCGGCCTCGGCGCGCTGGACATCGTCACGGCGCCGGCCGCGGCGCTGGACACCGTGTGGCAAGCGCGACCCGACGGCGTCATCGGCGTGGCGGGCAAGCCGTCCGGATTCATCGTCACGCGCGACGTCTACACGGACTACCGCCTGCACGTGGAATGGCGCTGGACCGGGAAGCCGGGCAACGGCGGCGTGCTGCTGCACGTGGCGTCTGGGCCGAAGGACGGCGTCTGGCCGTACAGCATCCAGGTGCAGACGAAGCACGGCAGCGTGGGCGACCTGCTGCCGATGGCCGGCGCCACCTTCCATGAACCGTTGACGACGGCGCCCGGCGCGTACCCGCCGATCAAGGCGCGCACAGCGCCCGACAGCGAGCTGGCGCCCGGCGAATGGAACACGATGGACGTGCTCGTGCGCGGCGGCTGCATCGACGTGACGATCAATGGCGTCGCGCAGAACGCCGTCACGCTCGCGCAGCCGGCAACGGGGCGCATCGGGTTCCAGCTCGAAGGCACGCCGTACGAGCTGCGCAACCTGCGCGTCGAGCGCCTGTAGGAGTCTTTGCATCAGCGCGTGCCGCGCTTGAGCCAGGCGTCCGGCACGGGCACGATGCAGATGTTCAGCGTGCGGCCGTCGGCGGACAGCATCGCGGACTGGATCTCGATGCGCGTGCCGTCCGGGCTGAACGTCGGATGCGGGTGGTCGGCGGCCGTCGTCTTGTGGCCGGTCGTCAGCAGGATCATCTCGTGGCTGGCCCGGTCGATCAGGTACAGGCTGCGGCTGAAATCGTCGCCGACGGCGAAGCGGCCGTCGCTGGAGCCGTGCACGTGCCAGAAGCCGCTGCCGGACGGCGTCTGCCCCACGATCTGCATCTGGCGCGTGCGCAGGTTGACGATCGCGAGGCCGCTCGGCTTCTCGCGCGTACCGGTGGCGCCCCAGCCGTCATCCTGGCCGGGATTCGCAGCGCCCACGTCCGTCGCAGGCGCGTCGATGGCCGACGCCGCGCCGGGAATCGGGCGGTGGCCCATGATGGCGAGCGCCACTTCGTCCTTGCCGATCACGGCTTCGTGCGTGACCCATTCGTACGGCGCTTCCGGGTACAAGGGACGCAGGCCGCTGCCGTCCGCACGCACGGTCCACGTGCGCTGCGGCGACTTGCCGCCCGTTTCCCAGCAGAAGACGATCTCGCCTGGATTCCACAAGTTCGCCTGGATGTGGCCGACCTGGAACGGTACCGACACGACGTGACGGACCTCGCCCGTGCGCATGTTCACGCGCGCGATGCCCGCGGGGCCGGCGCCCATGTGGCGCGGGCCGAACGCGGGCTCCAGCTTCGTGCCCGGTGCCAGGTGGCGCGCCGCCTCGTGCGGGCCGACGCGTACGTACAGCCATTCCTCGTCCGCGTCGAGCGCCGTGTCGCCGAACGCTTCAAGAGCCGCGGGCAAGGTGGCGGCCACGCGCTGGTAGCGGGATGCGTCCTCCATATGGCCGGCCGCGCTGTCGGCCAGCACGCGCGCGAGGTCCACCTCGATCACCTGTTTGTCGTCGCCCGCGCGGCGCAGGAAATACAGCTTCATCGACTTGCGCGCCACGTTCAGCATGCCTTCGTAACCGCCTTCCGTGACCTGCACGATGGCGCCCGTCGTTTCGTTGACGGCCATCGCCTCGTTGCCGGCAAGGTGCGAGCGGAAGATCAGCCACTGGCCGTCCGCCGTCCACTGCGGGTGCGTCTGGTAGATCTTCGAATCGCCGTGCGGCTGGCTCGTGAGGAAGGTCAGATGGGTCCCCGTGACGGGGTCGACGACTTCGCGGCGCTCGGACGGAAAGCGCCGGCCGATGGCGGCGGAGGCATCGGTGGCCGCGCCGAGCAGAGCGCAAAGTGTCAATATGGCGAATGGGCGCATGCCCGTCTCCTTGTGGTTGGGATCCGCTCATTGTTGCAGCGGCGGGCGCGCCTATCCGCTCATGTTCCTGATTCTTTGGCCGCTTGCGTTCTGGCCGTGCGCGTCGCTCGCATAGAATGGACCGCAGAACAGAACAACGAGACAGGAACACCGCCATGCTGCTGCCCCACCTGCTGCGCGCCGTCGCCGCGCTTCTCCTGCTGATGGTCGCCACCGCCCACGCGCAACCGCTGCCCGCCGCCGTCAATACGGACCCTGCGCGCGCGCAGGTGACGTTGCCGGTGCCCGCGAACCCGGCGCTGCCGTCGCTGATCCTGATCGGCGACTCCACCGTGCGCAACGGCCGCGACGACGGCCAGGGCAAGGGCGCGGCGGGCCAGTGGGGATGGGGCAATCCGATCGCCGCCTGGTTCGACCCGGCGAAGGTCAATGTCGTCAACCGCGCCGTGGGCGGCCTGTCGAGCCGCACGTACATGACGAGCGGGCACTGGGAGCGCACGCTGGCCTTCGTCAAGCGGGGCGACATCGTCCTCATGCAGTTCGGCCACAATGACGCGAGCGCGGTGAACGACGCGAGCCGTGCGCGCGGCACCTTGCGCGGCGCGGGCGAAGAGACGGAGGAGATCGACAACCTGCTCACGCAGCAGCACGAAGTGGTGCACACCTACGGCTGGTACCTGCGCAAATACGTCGCGGACATCCGCGCGAAGGGCGCGACACCGGTGATCTGCTCGCCGATCCCGCACAAGCAGTGGGACGCGCAAGGCCATGCGAAGCGCGACCGCGACACGCATGGGGGCTGGGCCGCCGCGGTCGCGCGCGAGCAGGGCGTCGGCTTCATCGACTTGAACGACGAGGTGGCACGCCGCTACGATGCGCTGGGTCGCGACGCCGTCACGCAGCTGTTCCCGCAGACGATGCCGGACGAGCACACGCATACCAACTGGGCGGGCGCCGTGCTGAATGCGCAGGTCGTGGCCGCCGGCCTGAAGGCGCTGGGCGATCCGCGCATCGCCGCATGGATGAAACCGCAGCCGCCTGTGAATCTGCAGCCGCCCGCGCGCGAGGACGACCGGCCCGTCGTCGATGCGGCGAGCGTGCGCGACGAGGCACCGCGCGATCCGGCGCTGCCGACACTCTTTCTCGTCGGCGATTCGACCGTGAAGAGCGGCGGCGTGCACGGCGCCAT
Source organism: Massilia pinisoli (assembly GCF_024753285.1). GTDB lineage: Bacteria > Pseudomonadota > Gammaproteobacteria > Burkholderiales > Burkholderiaceae_D > Telluria > Telluria pinisoli. The sequence continues at coordinate 134,505 of NZ_JANUGW010000011.1, forward strand.
CGGCTGGGGCGAGCGCATCGCGCCGTGGTTCGATCCGCGCAAGATCAATGTCGTCAACGCGGCCATCGGCGGCCGCAGCAGCCGCACCTACTTCACGGAAGGCCGCTGGGACAAAGTGCGCGACCAGCTCAAGAAGGGCGATATCGTGCTCGTCCAGTTCGGCCACAACGACGGCGGCCGCATCGGCGACCCGGCGATGAAGAACCGCGCATCGGCGCCCGGCACAGGTTCGGAAACCGTCGAGGACACGCGCCCGGACGGCAGCAAGGAAGCCGTGCACACGTTCGGCTGGTATATGGCGCGCTACGTGGCGGATGCGAAGGGGAAGGGCGCGACGGTGATCCTCGTGTCGCCCGTGCCGCACCGCGACCGCTGGCAGGACGGCCGCGACTTCGCGACCTTTGCCGACTGGGACCGCCAGGTGGCCGACGCGAACGGCGCGCTGTTCATGGACCTGACCTTGCTCGTGGCGGACGGCTACAAACAGATCGGCGCGGAGCGCGTAAACACCTTCTTCGCCGACGCGCGTACGCACACGAACGAAGACGGCGCCGCCTTCACCGCGCAGCGCGTCGTCGCGGGCCTGAAGGCGCTGCCGGGCAATCCGCTGGGGCCATACTTTGCCGACAAGACGGTGGCCGGCCGATGAGGATGGCGTTCGCCGCGCTGGTGCTGGCGTCGGGCGCGGCCGGGGCTGCGGAACCCGCCGCGTGCACGTACTGGGGCCGGCCGGGCGCCGTGCTGTTCGCCGACGATTTCAGCGCGCCGTCCAGCGCGTACGTGGCCGAGTACGCGCGCAAGCCGGGTAGCGTGGTCGAGACGCGCGACGGCCGCCTGCTGATCGACGTGGACAGCGGCGCCACCGTGTGGCTGGACCGACGGCTAGCCGGGAACGTGTTGATCCGCTTCACGCGCAAGGTCGTCGTCGAGGGCGGGCGGAACGACCGGCTGTCCGACCTGAACGTGTTCTGGATGGCGCGCGACCCGGAGCGGGACAATCTGTTCACGCGCGGCGGCAAGTTCGAGGACTACGACGATCTCGCGATGTATTACGTTGGCATCGGCGGCAACCGCAACACGACGACGCGGCTGCGCCGCTACGGCGACGGCCGCCGGGAGCTCGTGGGCGAGTACAAGGACGCCGCCCATCTGTTGGCCCCGAACCGCGACTATCGCATCGAGATCGCCGTGTACGACGGCTGCACGCGCGTGCGCGTGGATGGCACCAACTGGTTCACCTACCGCGACCCGCATCCGCTCGCGAGCGGCTACCTGGGGCTGCGCACGACATGGTCGCGCCAGACGGTGGACGACCTGACGATACAACGACTGGAATGACAGGAGACAGTGTGAAGACTCGATCGATGGCACTGGCGCTGGCCGCCTGCGCCTTGTCCGCATCCGCCCAGCAGGCGCCGGCACCGCAGGAGCGTGGCCCGGTGGCCGCGGACGCGCTGCTGCACGCGCAGCAAGTGCATTACCCGACGCCGTATGGTGCGATGGATGCGGCCGAGGTCAAGGCCGTGCTGGACCGCGTGTTCGGCTACCTCGACCAGGTGACGCCCGCCGAGGTGATCGACCAGCGCACGGGCGCCCCGATCGCGGACTTGTCGAAACCCGATCCGAACGCCGTGCTCAAGCCCGGCGACTTCCGCCTGACGAGCTATGAATGGGGCGTGACGTACACGGGCATGCTGGCCGCAGGCGCGGCGACGGGCGACCGCCACTACACGGACTATGCCATCCAGCGTCACCAGTTGCTGTCCCGGCTGACGAAGACCTATCTACCGCTCGTCCAGGCGGACCGCGAGCATGCGGCCGCGCCCATCAAGAGCTTCCTGAATCCGCACGCGCTGGACGATGCCGGCGCGCTGTGCCACAGCTTCCTGAAGGCGAAGCTTGCCGGTTCGTCCGTCGACTATGGTCAGATGATTCCGATCTGCGCCGACTTCGTCACGAAGAAGGAATACCGGCTGAAGGACGGGACGCTCGCGCGCGGCGGCCCGGACGGCCACGGCGGCGTCAAAATGCGCCCGCTGCCGGACACGCTGTGGCTGGACGATCTGTTCATGGGCGTGCCCACGATCGCGTACCTGGGCAAAGTGACGGGCGACGCGCGCTATTACGACGACGCGGCGCGCCAGGTGCTGCAGTTCTCGAAACGCATGTTCAATCCGCGCCTCGGCATTTACATGCACGGCTATGTTGAAGGCTTGCGCGACCATCCGGAACTGCACTGGGCGCGTGCGAACGGCTGGGCCGTGATGGCGATGGTCGAAGTGCTCGAGGTGCTGCCGAAGGACCACAAGGATTACGGCGCCGTCCTCGAGCAGCTGCGTGCCCACGTCAAGGGTCTCGCGAGCTACCAGACGAAGGACGGTTTCTGGCATCAGCTGATCGACCGCCCCGACACGTACGAGGAGACGTCGGCCACGGCGATCTACGCGTACGCGATCGCGCGCGCCGTCAATCGCGGCTATGTCGATGCGCAGGCGTACGGCCCGATGGCGAACCTCGCGTGGAATGCCGTCGCGAGCAAGGTCGGGTCGAACGGCCGGATCGACGGCATCTGCGTGGGCACCGGCATGGCGTTCGACCCCGCGTTCTACGCGTACCGGCCGACGAGCGTGAAGGCCGCGCACGGCTATGGCCCCACGTTGCTGGCGGGTGCGGAGATCATCGCCATGAACCGCAAGTTCAAGTTCGGCCTGAACGACAGCGCGCTGATGTATCAGGGCGTGCGCGACTGAGTCGAGCGCCTCTACACGACGATCACGAGCTCCTCGCGGAACGCCGCCTGCTCGCCCTTGTTCGCATAGCCGAGCGGGTTCGCGACGACGCGGCAGCGCCAGCCGGTGCCTTCGACGACGTAGTCGTTCGCGCAGTGCAGGTGCCCGTGCATCCACACGTCCGCGAACGGCAGCAGATCGTCCAGCGCATTGCAGAAGCCCGCAGTGCCGGGCGTGATGCCGTAGCGCGGGTCGGCGCTGCGCAACGTGGGCGCGTAATGCGTGACGGCGATGGTGGTGCCGTCGAACGGCGTGGCCAGCGCATCACGCAGCCAGGCCTGGCACGCGAACGACAATTCGCGCTGGCCCTCGGCCAGCAGTGGCGCGCCGTCGACGAGCGTCGTGTTCCCACTCAGGTAGTAGTTCGCGGCGCGGAACGCCTTGTCGCGCTGCTTCAGCTGGCGCGTGATGTCCGTCTCGCTGGACGCGAGCGCGTCGAAATCGGCCCACAAGGTCGTGCCGATGAAGCGGACGTCGCCGAGCGTGACGATTTCGCCGTCGAGCCACGTGATCCCGAACGCGGCGCACGTCGCGCGCAGGCGGGCCTGCGTCGCGGTGAAATCGAGGCCGTCGAATTCGTGGTTGCCCGGTACGTACAGCACGCGCGCGCCGGCGCCCGTGGTGGCCGGCGCGAAGCGCGCGAGGCCGAAGTCGTCGGACGTCAGGCGCGACCGGGCCTGGTACGAGCCGATGTCGCCGGCGAGGACGACGACGTCCGTGTCGGGGAAGATGGTCGGCTGGAACCCGGGGTCGCGTTCGAGGTGGAGGTCGGAGAAGAGCTGGATGCGCATCGCCGGAGTATACCGCCTTCCGGCGCCACCCCGCCGCGCGCATCCGGGCGCGGAGCCCGGCTTACTTGCCGGCCGCGTTCTGCATCTTCTCGCCGGTGCGTTCGAGGCTGCGGCCCGTGGCGGCCGTCGCATCCTTCGCGCCTTCCTTCACGTTCTGCGCGGCTTCGTGCGATTCCTGGCGGACTTCGGCACCTGCCTTCTGCATCTGGTCGCCGGCGCGGTCGGCCGCGGCCTTGACGTTGGCGTTGGCCTGCTCGGCCGCTTCCTTCGCATTCTGGCCGGCCTGCTGGGCGGCCGCATTGGCGTTGGCGGCAGCTTCCTTCGACTCGGCGGCGGCCTTCGCGCCCGCGTCGTCGATGGCCTTGCCCGTGGCCTGGGCCGGGCCCATGCCGTCCTTGTCCTGCGCTTTATGGCAACCGGTCACGAGAACGGCGACGGCGAGCATGATGCTTGAAATGGTGGTGGCTTTCATGGTTTCTCCTGTAAGAAGTTGTCACTTAGATTACACAATTCCGTCAAGACGCGGCGTACGATACGGCTGGGCCGGTCCGCGGATCGTGGCGACGCTTGTTTTGCCGCCGTTGTGGTGGCACGATGCCGGATGCGATTCGACACAAGGAGACCGGCATGAGCGGCACGATCACATTAAAGGAAACGGCAACCGACTTCCTGCGGTTGACGGCGCGCGGACAAGTCGACGAGGCATTTTCACGTTACGTGGCGCCGGGGTTTCGCCACCACAACCCACATTTCGCGGCGGACATGGCGACCTTGCAGGCGGCAATGAAGGAGAACGCGGGGCGGTTCCCGCGCATGGTGTTCGAGGTGCAGCGCGCGATTGCCGAGGGCCCGCTGGTGGCCGTGCATTCGCGCGCCGTGATGGAAGAGGGTGGAACGGAACTGGCGATCGTCCACATCCTGCGCTTCGAGGGCGACCGCATCGCCGAGATGTGGGACATTGCCCAGCCGGCGCCCGTCCCGATGGCGAACAGGGACGGGATGTTCTGACGGATCAGATGGCCCAACCGCCCCCGTAGAACGCGGCCAGGGCCAGGGCGATGCTGACGGTGCCGACGTTCAGCTTGCGCCATTCGCCCGCCAGCACGCGGCCGACGACCAAGGTGCAGAAACCCAGCATGATCCCGGTGACGATATTGCAGGTCAGGAGGATGAACACGGCGCACACGAGGCCGGACAGCGCATCGAGCTTGTCGTCCATGTTCATGTGCGCGACGCTGCTCAGCATCAGCAGGCCCACGTACATCAGGGCGGGCGCGGTGGCGTACGACGGCACGAGGCCGGCCAGCGGCGAGAAGAAGATCAGGCCGAGGAAGCCGAGGCCCACGACGACGGCCGTCAAGCCCGTGCGGGCACCGGCCGCGGTGCCGACGCCCGATTCGATATAGGCCGCAGCGGGTGCGCCGCCCACGAGGCTGGAAAAGATCGAGCTCAGGGAATCGGCCGTCAGCGCGCGGCCGCCGTTGTGGATGTAGCCGCGCGCATCGACCTGGCCGGCCTGGCCCGCGACGGCGCGGATGGTGCCCGTCGCGTCGAACACCGCCGTCATCACGAGGGCGAGGACGCTCGGCAGCACGGCCATGCTCAGCGCGCCCTTGACGTCCATCGCGCCGATCAGCGATGCGTGGCCCGGTGCGCTCAGTTGCGGCCACGAGAAGATGCCCTTGAAGTGCACGTTCGGATCGAACGCGAGGCCCAGCGCGGATACGGCGATCACGACGAGCAGGATGCCGCCCGGGACCTTGCGCTGTTCGAGGCCGAAGATCGCGGCGAGGCCCAGGATGCTCATCACGACGGGGAACGCCGTGACGTGGCCCAGCGCGACCGGGAGGCCGGCACCGGCATTCTTGACGACGAGACCGACGTCGCTCGACGCGATCATCAACAGGAACAGGCCGATGCCCACACCGGTGCCGTGCGCGACGCCGGCCGGCAGGTTCTGCAGGATCCACGAGCGGACGCCCGTCACGGAAATCGCCGTGAACAGGAGCCCCATCAGGAAGACGGCGCCCAGCGCGATGGCGGGCGTGAGGCCCTTGCCCAGCACGAGGCCGAACGCGGTGAATGCCGTGAGCGAGATCGCGCAGCCGACGGCGATCGGCAGCCGGGCCCAGAGGCCCATCAGCAGCGAGCCGAATGCGGCCGTCAGGCACACGGCGACGAAGACAGCGCTGACGTCGAAGCCGGCCTGGCCCAGCATGCCGGGAACGACGAAGACGGAATACACCATCGCCAGGAACGTCGTGATGCCGGCAATGACCTCGCGCCGCGGCGTGCTGCCGCGTGCCGTGATCTGGAAGTAGTGGTCGATCTTGCCGATGGGGATGGATGGGGACGTGAAAGTCTCCACGCGTTCCACGCGCTGGACTTGAGGCTGGGACATAGCGGCTGCTCCTCTGTGTTATTGACCCGCCGATCGCGCCGCAGGGGCGTGTCGACGGGGTGTCTCGTCGTTATGAGTGGTGAAGCTTAGGCCCGAAGCTCACCGGCGACATATCGGAGCAGCGCATAGAGACTATACGAAAAGTGGTATTGCGTTTATGGATAGTGTCGTTTTGGCATGAGGTCACGCGAGGCGCACGGACGGCTCGACGTCTCCGCCGAACGACATGGCGTGCGCGTGGCTGGACGCGCTGGCGGCCCGCTGACGGGGCCGCGCGGGATCAGTGCCCGAGGATGCGCGCGAGGTAGGCGTCGTGCGAGGCCAGCGGGGCGACGGCTTCGGCGAGCTGGCTTGCGCGCGTGCGTACCCAGTCGAGCGACGTCGCGAGCGGCAGGTCGGACAGGCGAGGGTCGGCGCGCTCGGGCCAGCAGTGCATGCCCGCGTAGATCGCGAGCCAGCTGTGGCCGTCGAAGCCTTCGACGTCGTACTGGTGCAGTACGCCCGTCTGGCGCCATGCGTGCAGCTTGTACGCGAGCGTCTCCGGCAGCTCGACGTGCGCCATCGCGTTCCAGAACGGCGTGTCGCGCCGCGCCGTCAGGCAGTAGTGCAGCAGGATGAAGTCGCGGATGCGTTCGAACTGGCGCGTGAGCCCGTGGTTGTACGCCTCGATGGCTTCCGGCGCCACGCGGGTGCGCGGCACGAGCAGCGGCATCAGGTTGCCCAGGCCCGCCTGGATGAGGTAGATGCTCGTCGATTCGAGCGGCTCGAGGAAGCCCGTGGCGAGGCCGATGCCGACGACATTGTGCACCCAGAAGCGTTCGCGCCGGCCCGTCGTGAAGCGCAGCAGCCGGGGTTCCGCCAGCGCTTCGCCGTCCAGCTGTTGCAGCAACTGTTCGCGCGCCTTGTCCTCGTCGATGAAGCGGGACGAAAACACATGGCCGTTGCCGGTGCGGTCCTGCAGCGGGATGCGCCACGCCCAGCCCGATTCCAGCGCCGTCGCGCGCGTGTACGGCGTCAGTGCCGTGCCGGTGCGCGCGCAGGGGACGGCCCAGGCGCGGTCGACGGGGAGCCAGCGGCTGTAGTCGAGGAACGGTTCCTCGAGCGTGCGGCCCAGCAGCAGCGACACGAAGCCGGAGCAGTCGATGAACAGATCGCCCGCGACGACGCGGCCGTCGTCCAGGCGCAGCGACGCCACGCCGCCGTCGGCCCGGCGCGTCACGTCGACGACCTTGCCCTCCGTCCGGCGCACGCCGCGCTTGATGGCAATGTCGCGCAGGAAGCGTGCGTACAGGTTGGCGTCGAAGTGGTACGCGTAATTGAAGCTGGCCGCGCCCTGGCCCGGCGCGCAGAAGCGGTCCTGCATCGCCATCACGGTCGGCAGGCATTGCTCGCCGAACTTCGGCAAGCCCGCGTTGACGTGGCGGCGATACTGGCCCCACAGGGAGTGCGGGCCGTCCAGTTCACCGAAGTCGCCGAACGTATGGTAGTAGTCCTCGCCGCGCACGCGCCAGTCGCAGAAGCGGATGCCCAGCTTGTACGTGCCTTGCGTGGCGCGCAGGAAGTCGGCTTCCTGGATGCCGACGATCTGGTGGTAATTGCGGATCGAGGGGAAGGTGGCCTCGCCGACGCCGACCGTGCCGATGTCTTCCGATTCCACCAATTCCACCGTCGTGCCCTGCAGGCCCGTGGCCAGGGCAACCGCCGTCATCCAGCCGGCCGTGCCGCCGCCGAGGACCACGATACGTTCGTAACTCATGCTGTCTCCATTCTGTCCCATGGCGGCCGAGTGGGCCCGGCCGCTCTTCGTATGCATGCGATTGTACCGCCGTCTTTACGGGGCGCAAGGAACTTTTAGCGCCGGACAACAGGTTTTGCACGGCTGTTGTGAAAACGGTTTCTTTGCTGGGGTATCATAAGGCTGTTTGCGCTAACAAAATCAACCCGAGGGAGACATCCATGCAGACGAACATTCCGGCGGCCGTGGCCCGCGTGGCGGTGCTGGCCGCCGCGCTCGGCGCGGGCGTTGGCGCGCACGCGGCCGCTTATCCGTTCCAGGATCCGACACTGCCGCCGCAGCAGCGCATCGCCAACATCCTGTCGTTGATGACGCCGGACGAAAAGATCGCCGCGCTGTCGCCTGATTCGGGCGTCCCGCGTCTCGGCATCCCCAGCTTCGGCGCGACGGAAGGCATCCACGGCCTCGTGCAGCGGGGCGAGAGCACGCGCCAGCGCGAGGTCATCACGACGACGCAGTTCCCGCAGCCGCCCGGCATGGGCGCCACATGGGACCCCGACCTCGTGCGCCAGGCCGGCGCCGTGCAGTCGACGGAAGCGCGCTACATCACGCAAAGCAGCAAGTACAAGCACCCGATGCTGATGCAATGGGGCCCGCAGTCCGACCTCGCGCGCGACCCGCGCTGGGGCCGCAGCGAAGAGGTGTATGGCGAAGACCCGTTCCTCGTGGGGACGATGGCGACCGCGTACACGCGCGGCATCCAGGGTGACGATCCGACCTACTGGCGCGGCGCGGCGCTCTTGAAGCACTTCCTCGCCAACAGCAACGAGGATGGGCGCGGCAATTCGTCGTCGAATTTCGACGAGCGCCTGTTCCACGAATACTATGCGGCGCCGTTCCGCATGGCGTTCCAGGACGGCGGTGCCCGCGCGCTGATGGCCGCATACAATGCATGGAACGGGACGCCGATGGACGTGCATCCCGTGCTGCGCAGCCTCGTCATCAAGCAATGGGGTGCGGACGTGATCTCGAGCGACGGCGGCGCGATTTCCACCCTCGTGAAACTGTATAAACGGTATCCGGACCAGAAGGCGGCCGCGGTCGCGGCGCTCAAGGCAGGCGTCAACCAGTACCTCGACAAATACCAGGACGAGCTGCGCCCCGCGCTGAAGGACGGCACGATCACGGTCGCGGACCTCGATGACGCACTCGCGCGCAAGCTCCGCACGACGATCAAGCTGGGCCTCATCGATCCGCCGGCCGGCAACCCGTATGCCGCCATCAAGGATGGCGCGGCCCCATGGGACAGCGCGGCGCACAAGGCCGTGTCGCTGCGGATGGCGCTGGAATCGATCGTCTTGATGAAGAACGACGGCCACGCGCTGCCGCTCGCGAAGGACCACATCAAGCGCATCGCCGTGATCGGTCCGCACGCGGACAAGGTGCACTGGGACTGGTATGGCGGCATCGCGCCGTACACGGTGACGGCGCTGCAAGGCGTCAAGGCCGCTGCCGGACCTGGCGTTACGGTGACGTATGCGCCCGACGACAAGGACGGCGCCGCGGTGAAGGCGGCGCGCGACGCGGACGTGGCGATCGTCGTCGTCGGCAACGACCCCACGTGCGGCCCGAACATGGCGCACGAGTGGACGGACGCGGGCACGAAGCGCTGCGCCGACCCGGGCGACGGCCGCGAGGGCCGCGACCGCGAATCGCTGGCGCTGGCGCAGGAAGGCCTCGTCAAGCAGGTGCTCGCGGCGAACCCGCGGACGGTGATGGTGCTCGTCTCCAGTTTCCCGTTCACGATCAACTGGTCCAAGGCGCACGTGCCCGCGATCGTGCAGATGGCGCATGCGTCGCAGGACCAGGGCACGGCGCTCGCGCAAGTGCTGTTCGGCGCTTACAACCCGGGCGGCAAGCTAGTGACGACGTGGCCCGCCGCGGAAACGCAACTGCCGACTATGATGGACTACGACATCCGCCACGGCCGCACGTATATGTACTTCAAGGGTGAGCCGCTGTTCCCCTTCGGACATGGCCTCAGCTACACGACGTTCCGCTACGACCGGCTGCGCACGAGCGCGCCCGCGCTGGCGCCGGACGGGAAGGTGGACGTCGACGTGGACGTGAGCAATACGGGCAAGGTGGCCGGGGATGCCGTCGTCGAGCTGTATGCGGCGTGGCCGAAGTCGAAAGTTGAGCGTCCGCGCGAGGCGCTCGTGGGCTTCGCGCGCGTGCACCTGGCGCCGGGCGAGAAGCGCACCGTGCGTATTCCGCTGGCGGCGCAGCGCCTCGCGTACTGGAACACGGACGCAGGCCGCTTCGACGTGGAGACGGTGCCCGTGAAGTTGATGGTCGGGGAATCGTCCGCCGACATCAGGCTGACGGCGACGCTGCCTGTGCGTCCGCGCTGACGGCGCCGGGTGCCCGGGCCAGCATGCGGCCCAGCCGCCAGCCCAGGCACAGCAAGGTCAACGTGGGCGGCAAGCCCCACGGCTCCGGAATGACGGAGGCGTCGCACACGTACAGGCCGCGCGTGGCCGTCCGCAGGTCGGCGTCGACCGTGCGGCCGATGGGGGCCGTGCCGCCGGGATGCGCGGCGAAGTGGTGGCTCGCGAACACATGGCGGGCGCCGGCCCGCGCGAGGATGTCGCGCGCGATCCCGATGCCTTCGTCCAAGCGGTCGCGGTCGCGCGGATGCAGGGTCTTGTCGACCCAGCGCGGGCCGACGTCGCCGCGGATCTCGTCGCGGATCTTGACCATGATGGTGAGTGTCCGCGCGTGCGCCAACAGCCGGTCGACGCGGCCCGCCTGCGCGGCGAACGCCTGGTACATCGGGCGGGGTAACGTGAGGTCGGCGAGGCTGATGCCCGCGTCGGGAAGCATCGCGCCGGCCGCCATCGGCACTTCGGCGCCGCCGCCCTCGATGTTGTCGATGGTGCCCATCACGGCGACGACCGGATCGCTGAAGAACGGCACGGGGCCGGCCAGCAGGTTCGACGCGCGCAGGATCCGCGGGCTGCCGATGCCGCCGGCCGCCAGCACGACGCGTCCCGCCCGGAACGTTTCGGTACGCCCGTCCACGACGGCTTCCACGCCGACGGCGCGTCCACCGTCCACCAGCACGCGCGTCACGCGCGCGCCCGTCCGCAGTTGCGCGCCATGCGCGCGCGCGTCGTCGACGAGTTCGCGGGCGGACCATTTGGCGCCGAACGGGCAGCCGTAGACGCAGCGCCAGCAACCCGTGCGGCACGCGGCGGGGCGGATCATCTTGTCCAGCTTGCGCCACGGGAAGCCGGCGGCCTGCGCGGCATCCATGATGCGCGCGGCCATCGGGCCGACGAGGCTGTCCGGCAGCGGCGCCATCGGCAATTCGGCGCGCCAGGCGGCGAGGGCGGGCGCCAGGTCGATGCCGTGCGCGGCGAACATGGCGGCCGGTGGCGGCGCGGCGGTGGCGAAGTTGATCGTCGACGTGCCGCCCGTCGTCAGCGCCCGCACGAGCAGGGAAAGATCGCGGTGCAGGAAGGCGCCCTTGCCGGGCACGGCGGCCATGCCGGCCATCTGCGCGAGGGTGCCGGCCAGCGGCGCGTCGCCGCCCGCTTCCAGCATGAGCACGCGCGCGCCGGCCCGTGCGAGCTCGCGCGCGACGCTGGCGCCACCGGGGCCGGTGCCGGCCACGATGACGTCAAAGGGGGAGGGCGGCGTGGACATGCGGCATTCTACCGCGCGCCGCACCGCCCGGGCGTGCTCAGGACGTCATGCGATCCCACCCGGACCGCACGGCCGCTTTCATCCGTTCCCACGTCGATGCGCCGGCGCTGCCGTAGCGTGCATCCCAGTCGCTGCGCAGGCTGGATTCGACGTCGTCCCAGTTGCGGCCCTGGTAACGGGCGTCGCGCCGCATGTCGTAGCCGTAGCGGTAGGCCGGCGCGTAGTCGTCGTACGTGCCGCCGAGGCTCGCGTAGTTCTGCTGCCAGTCGTTGCGGTAATACGTGTCGTCGTCGCGGGCCGCGCCCTGCAGCGGCTGCACGTCGACTTCCGTGCGGCGCACCGTGTCGCGAATGTTCTGCTCGCGCTGGGTGACTTCCTTGCCGACGACGACTTCCTCCACGACGCGGGCCGACTTCTGCACGACGGCTTCCTCGGCCGATTCCCGCAACTCGATCGTCTTGTCCTTGAACATGGCGGCGTCGCCCGGGTTGACGGGCCGGTCGACGGGCCGGCGCTCCACGCTCACGTGCTCTTCGCGCAGCGCCACCGTTTCGTTCACGGGTGTCTCGACGACGCGCGAGAACACGCGCACGCCGCCCCGCTCGACGAGGCGCTTGCCGACGCGGACTTCTTCCTGCACGACGGGGATTGCGGCCTTCCCGGTCTGCATGGCGGTCGCGTCGCGCTGCTGCGAGTCGGTGCGCACGTCGGCGGATTCGGCGCGGCTGCCGGCCAGGTTGCCCGATTGCGAGCCGGATTGCAGCGATGCCGACGTGGCGCCCTGGTAGGCGCTGGCGCCCAGCGTCGCGGCGTTACCGGCCAGATCGTGGCGCTCGTCGATGTCGATGGGACCGAAGCGTTCGATGACGTCGGCCGCGCGTTCCACGTCCGGTTCCGACATCGTCGTCAACGTGAGCACGTGCTGGCCGGACGTGACGGCGTTCGAGTAGCGGATCGCGTGCTCGTCGTGGTCGGTGCCGAACAGGCTTTCGAAGAAGTGCTTGATCGACGCGCCGATGCCTTCGTCCTGGGTCGTGGTGGTGGTGGTCGCCGCCGTCGTGGCGGACGAGCCGGCGGCCAGGTCGGCAGTGGAGAGGTTGACGTTATCGCGTGTGAAGCCCGATGCCAGCAATTCGTCCATCGCGCTCTGGGCATCGCTGCGGTTGTCGAAAACCGCGACTAGGGTATGTTGCATGATGTGTCCTCCGGTGTGTCGTTGGTTTCAATTGGATGATGTGTCGCCGTGCTCGTCGAAACGCTCCACGCTGACCTGCTCGGACCTGAGCACGACGGTGTCGACGTGGCGCTCTTCGCGGCGGGTGCGGGTGATGTGGAGCTCTTCCTTGATGCGCAGGCGCCGTTCGACGACCAGCACTTCTTCGAGGATCGGGACGACGAGCGTGTCCCCTTCGTAGCGCGTCGCGGGTGCCTGGTCGAGCGGGACGATGCGGTCCACAGGGACGTGGCTGACCTGCACATCGTCGCGCGCCAGGCTCTCGTCGATCTGGCAAGGGTGCTCGGCGACGGTCTTATGGATACGCACGCCGCGTCCCGTGTCGACGATCCGTTTCTCGACCCACGCTTCCTCCCGCACGACGGGAACCCTCAGGAGTTCCTGCGGTTCCTGCTGTTCCTCTTCGGGTTTCGCTGGGTCAAGGGACACGGTCCGCCTCCGGGTTCACGACGTTGGAGAGGCCGAGGTTACTCCATCCGGCTGCGGTTCCGCGCACCATTGCCCATCAACAAGCGGCAGCGCGCGGCGGCGGGTCGTTCAGCGCGCGCGCAATGTGTCCAGCAATGCCGGCGGCACGCGCAGCGCCGTGCCGTGGCGCATGCGCTTCGCCGTGCCTTCGTCGGGGAACCGCATCTGCGCCGTCACGTCTTCCCAATGCACGAGATCGCGCGAGCGCAGCGCGCCGTAGTGTTTCGCCGTGTACGCGTCGTAGTAGACGATGACGGCGTCGCCCACCTGCAGCGCCGTCGGGCCTTCCGTCCACAGGCCCGCGGGCGAAATGGGCGCGCTCAGCGGGTCGAACGGCCCCTGCAGGCTGGCGGCGCGCGCGACTTGCAGGTATTTGCGCGGCGGGTGCCTCGTCTCGTCCTTCACGAGCAGCCAGTCGCCCAGGCTCGTGCGGACGAACGTCGCGTCGATGACGGAAAAGCCCGGATCGTAGAACAGCCGCGTCGGGGTGAACGTGACGAAGTCGCGCGTCGTCGTCGCGTAGATGCGGTGGTTGTACTTCGCGGCGCCCGCATCGTCGCCGGCCGCTTCGGATTGGGGGAAGCGGCCGGGAATCGTGGACGACCAGAAGATCAGGTATTCACGGCGCTGCTCGTCCCACGCGATCTCCGGCGCCCACGCGTTCAGCGTCGTCGGCTCGTGCGCCATCACGGGCAGTTCGCGCTGCGCCGACCAGTGCACGAGGTCCGGCGACGACGCGTAGCCGATGCCCGTCTCGTTCCAGCCGCTCGTCCACACCATGTGGTAGATGCCGTCCGGGCCGCGCACGATGCACGGATCGCGCATCAGCTTCGCCTTGCCGACCTGCGGCGCGAGGAAGCTGGCGCCGCCGCCCAGCGCGTCCCACCGATAGCCGTCGCGGCTGCCCGCGAGATGCAGGCCGTCCTGGCCGTTGTCGACGAAGTAGGCGAATACGTAGGCGTCGCCGGCCGGCGCGACGCTCGCGCACCCGGCCAGCGCGGCCGCGGCGATGGCGGCCAATGCCGCGCGCCGCTTCATCGGTGCGCCTCGTCGCCCAGCGGGCGCTGTGCCGTGCGGTGCGGACTCGGGGACACGGCGACCGCGGTGACCGGATCCGGGTGGGCGGGGTCGAACGCGAAGTCGTCGACGATGAACGCGGCCGCCGGCACCTTCGCGTCGCGCATGCCCAGCACGACGGCCTTCGCCAGCTCGTAGCTGCCATAGTCGTCGTGGTGTGTGTTGTCCAGGCGGCCCGGCGCCGGTTCCGCGAACGCGGCCTTCGAGCCTTCCGGTCCCAGCGCCTCGTACAACGTCTTGCTCATCGCGTTCAGGTCGATGAACGGCACGCGCAATTCCCGCGCGGACTGGCGCGCCGCCTCGGCATAATCCTGCAGCGACGGGATCACGTGGCCGTCCGCATCGAAGCCGCGCCGCTCCATCGACGACACGATCACCGGCAGGCCGCCATGCGCGCGGATGGCATCCACGTGCAGCTTGATCTCCGCCTTGTACGTCGTGAACGGGCCGCCCTTGCCCTCCTTGATCTGCTTCTGGTCGTTGTGGCCGAACTGCATGAGGACGACGTCGCCCGGCCGCAGCGCGGAGACGACCTTGTCCAGGCGCCGGCGTGCGATCGAATCGCGGTAGGTCTCACCCGACTCGCCGTGGTTGGCGACGGCGATGCCGGGCTTGAAGAAGCGCGGCAGCATCTGGCCCCAGCTGGCGTACGGTTCCGCCGGCTGGTCGCAGACTGTGGAGTCGCCCAGCAGGTACAACGTGGGCACGGTGGCCGGTGCGATCGCGATGGTGCGCACGGCCGGGTGTGTGCCGTTGATTTCCAGTGTCAGGCGCCGGTCCCAGTTCCACGCCTCGTCGACCGTTTCACGCGGTGCTTTCAGTTTCACTTCGCCACCGGTCGGGATCTGCGGCGTGCGCACGTTGACGGTGAACGTCTTCGTCACCGTCTGGCCCTTCGCCGTGTCGACGTTTTCCAGCATCAGGCGGCGCAGCTCCGCTTTTACGGTCGTCCTGGCCGGCGCGGCGTCGTCGCCCAGCGCGAGCGTCACCGTGTAATTCCCCTCCGGCAGGTCGACGGAAAAATACCAGGGGTGCGCGCCATCGGGCGCCGTGCCCGGCTCGAGGCCGTAGCCCCGCGTGGACGTGTAGACCGTGTCGGTCGTCACGGCTGTGTAGCCGGCAGGCGGCTTGCCGGGGCCGAACGCGAATTGCCGGGTGTCCGCAGCGTGGGCGCTGGTGGCGCAGGCCGCGCAGAAGACGGCGCGAAGGATGGTGTTCATGTGTCTCCGTCGGTGCAAAGAGTCAGCGTTCGAAGGCGCCAAGGTCGGGCGCGCGGCCACGGTACGGCAGGCCCACGTCGATGCCGCGGTCCACCACCGGGCTGCCGGCGCGCGGATGGAACATGGGCACGTCGGGCAGGCTGCCGTCCGGCTTGCGCGGCGCGTCCCAGCCGGTCGTCGCGACGCTGTCGAAGTCGGCCGGCGACAACGTCAGGCCCCGGTCCCACGAATTGGACGCGCTGTCCGCGCCCGCCACCTTCAGCCGCGTGCCCGCCGGATAGGCGACGTTGTTGCGCAAGGTGCCGAGGTAGACGGGGCCACCGTCGGGCGCGATGCCCAGCATGTTGAAGTCGGTCGCGTTGCCGAACGCCGTGTTGTTGAAGAAGTCGAGGGCCAGCGGGTGGTGGTTCGCGTAGAAGCCGGACACCTTGTTGTCGAAGGCCACGGAGAAGCGCACGATGTGCTTCACGCCGTTGGCCACGTACTTGCCGCTGTAGCCGCCCGCCTTGATGCCGTTGCCGTTGCCCGCCGGAAGCGGCGTGTGCGTGCCCGGCAGGTAGCCGTGCTGCCAGGCCCACGAATACTCGATGGTGACGGGAGAGAAGGCGTTGATCAGGTCGAAGCCGTCGTCCGTGTTCGCCCACGCGCGGCAGCCGCGGAACACGTTGCCGGGATGGCCCGCGCTGACGTGCGCGCCGAAGCCGTCCGCGCTCTGGCCCGCGCCGTTCGACGTGTACGGATCGTAGTTGTGGTGCGAATCGCTGTTCAGCACGAGATTCCAGCCGCCGTCCTTGATGAACAGGCCGGGCCCCATATTGTGGTGCAGGTCGAGACGTTCGAAGACGTTGTGGTTCCCGTTGATCCAAACGCCCCACGATTCGTGGTTCAGGTGATTGTCCGGTTGCTGCGGCGCGCCCGTGATTTCCAGACCCCGCAAAACGATCCAGTCCGCGACGACCTCGATGCCCTTGACGCGGCAATCGTCCTTCATGCCGGAAAAGTCGAAGACGGGCGTCTCGCCTTGAAACGCTTCGTAGCGGATCGGCTGGCCCTCGGTGCCGCTTTTGTCGATCACGATGCCGGCGACGGTGGCCCGGCGCGATGCGCAACTCGTCGTCGCATGCGTGTAGGCGTAGCGGCCACCGCGGAACAGCACGGTGTCGCCGGGGCGCGCCATCGCTTGCGCATGGGCGAACGATTGCCATGGCGCGGCTTCGGTGCCGGAGGCCGTGTCGTTGCCCGTCGGGGCCACGTAGTACGTCGCGGCGGTTGCGGGCGCCGCGACCAAGGCCGCGGTGAGGATGAGAGTGCGATGCATCGTTGGTCTCCTAGGTGCGCGGCAGCGCGTCGCCGATCAGCGCGAGGTTCTGGATGGCGGCCAGGCCCCACTGCGCCGTCTCGTTGGTGCTGACCCAAGGGACTTCGTCGACGGGGTTCAGCACGTGCGGGCCCGCCACGTGCACGGTGCGGAAAGGCCGGGGCTTGCCGTCGCCGGCGAACTCGCGCCACGCGCGCCGCGCGAGCGCGGGGTCGCGCCGCTTCCATGCGGCGTATGCGGTCAGGCGCGAGTGGCCTACGTACAGCGCATGCGTGGCGCCGTGCGGGGCGCCCAGCCGGCGGCGCTGCTCCTCGACGGGCGCGTTGAACAATTCGCAGTAGTCGAGCCAAGCGCGCTCGAACGCGGCGTCACCGGTCAGCCGTATCAGTTCGTCGAAGATCTCGACGGCGCCGAACACGGCGTTCAGGTGCAGCGCTTTCACGTTCGTGCCGATCATGTCGTGCATGTGGCCCGTGTCGGGCTCGTAGCCCATGCGGTCGCCGTTGAAGAAGCCGTGCGGCATGGCGGCGATGTCGCGCATCCCGGTCAGGATCTTGTCGCGCCAATGGGTGCTTCCGGTGCGCTCCCACTCCGCGAGCCAGTTGGCGACAAGCGACGCCCAGTCCGTGCCGAAGCTGATCCGCGCCGGATACGGGCCCTTGGGCGGCTGGTTCGGCAGCTTGCGGACCGGGTCGACGGCGTCCAGCTTGCGGTCCGCGTCGAGCACCTCGCGCATGATGTCGCCGATGCGCTCGTCGCCCGTCAGGTAGTAATAGTAGCGCCGGTAGACCGCGGTGCTGATGCGCACCTGCTTGGCGCTGCAGCCCCAGTGCTGCACGTTGTGGCGCGAACCCAGGCCCGCGAAGCGGCCCAGGTGGTACGTGTCGACTTCGCTCGTGTGGCGCACCATCGCTTCGCCCATGCGGAACACGTCGGCGCGTCCCGTGCGCAGGAAGGTGTACCACAGCCACAGGTCGGGCGACAGTTCCGAATTGTCCCAGGCGAAGCCGCCCACGTCGTAGCGCCAGTCGTGGCGGTCGGCGTCGTACGTGTGGCGGATGTCGCCGTAGTCCCAGAAGCCGTACCAGTGGCGCTGCTCGACTTCGTTGCGGTAGAAGTCGAAGCGACCATCGAGCTCGTCCTCGATGGCGGCGCGGGCCGGCGTGCTGCGGTCGGGCAGCGACCATAGCGTGCCGAAGACTTCCGTCGCGAGCAGGTGCGCGGGCGCGGGCGTCAGCTGCGGGGGCGTCTGCACCTCCCGCGCGAACTGCACGAAGCGCTCGCGTGACGGCGTCGCGTCGCACGCCCACAGCGTGATCTCGCTGCTGCGCGCGACGCCCACCGGCGTGCCGTAGCCCCGCTCGTAATCCTCGTAGGTGATCTGCAGGCCCTGCAGCTCTTCCGCATGCGTTTCCATGCCCATGCCGTCGTGGTAGAAGCGCAGGTCCATCGCCGGCGCGTCCGGGGACCACATCCAGACGGTGGCGCGCGCCGTGTCCGTGTGTGCGTCGCGGATGTCGAGCTGCGTCGGGTGGCGCTGCCAGAAGTCGCGCAGGCCGAATGCGACACCGCCCGAGGCGCCGCCCACGTAGCCGCAGCCGGCCGCGCGGCCGCCCCACGCGGCGTCGACCCAGCCGCAGCCGGCGGTCGTGCGCTTGCGGATGCGGAAGCTGTCGGCCGACAGCTGGGACAGCGACACGTCGCCCCAGGCGGGGACGAGGTGCAGCAGCGGACGCACTTCGTCGGCCACGGGCGGACAGCGCTCGCCCGCCAGCTGCGCGCGGCGCACGGCGGCGCCGGGGTCGCGGCGCAAACCCGTCAGGTTGCGCACGCCCTCGGCCCACAGGCCGCCGTCGGCGCCGGCGAACCGCACGTGGCGGTCGTGCAGCTCGTCGTGCATGGGCACGTCGACCGTCAGGCCAATGCCGCGGATGAAGTCGCGTTGCTCGTCGCCATCGAACACGAACGTGTGCATGATGCGGACGGACGCCGCGCCCGCGTAGAAATACAGCCGGACGGTGAACGGCAACCAGTCGCGCCCCGCGGCGCGATGCTTGCCTTCCAGACGGAGCACGCTGCGCACGGGGCCTTCCTGCTCGAGTGTCACCGTCTCGACGGCGCTCTCGAATGCCGTGCGGCGCGTGCTGCCTTCCGGCGTGTCGTCGCAGAGCGCGACGAGGCGCGCGTTGCGCAGGACGTCGCGGCCCCCGCGGCGGATGGCGCGCACGAGCACGGGGCCGCGGGACGGCACGATGCAGTCGATGACACCCGTGCCGACGACATGGGCGTCGGCGTCGCGGCGCACGGTCACGCCCGGGCCCGCGGGCGCGCGCGACGTGCCCGGGCGCACGCGCAGGGCGGCGCCCGTATCGTCCGTCGCGCCGAGCGCGTGCGCCGTCCACTTCAGCGAGCCGTCGGGCCAGTACGCGAGCGGCCAGCTTTGCGCGGGCACGGGGCCGGAAGCGCCGTCGACGACGAACGCCTGGCCTTTGCGGAACACGCCGCGCGGCCAGGGCACGCCGAAGGTCGTGCCGACGATGCCGGCGGGGCGGCCTTCCAGCCACGCGACCTTCGCGCCCTCGGCGGGATCCGCGACCGGGGCGGCCGTCGTGGCGCGCCCCAGCGGCAGCGCGGCGGCCAAAGTCGTGGCCCGGAAGAAGTCGCGGCGGGTGAAGCCCCGTGTGGCGCGGCCTGTGTCCACCATGTCAGTGCGCGGACGACGTCACGCGCACTGGCGCGGCCACGCGGGCCGCCTCGTCGGCCACGTAGCGCTTCCACTGCTGCTCGGAGGCGATGTCGCCCCCGCGCGTCCACGCGGCGCCCACGTAGTAGCGCAGCGGCCGGCCGGACGCGGCCGGCGCCAGCATGAACGCGTTGCGGGTGTCGGCGCCGAACGCGGGGTTGCCCGCCTCCGGCACGATCACTGCGACGCCGAAGTCGCCGCTCTTCTTTTGCGCGACCCATTGCACGAGGGCCTTCGCGGCCGCGTCCTGCGTGAACGTGACCTTCGCATCTTCGCCCTTGTCTGCCGGGTCCTTGTTCAAGCCGACGGCAGCCTGCACCGGATGGCCGCCCGCGAACGTGAACGTGCTGTCGATACGGTCGAAGTAGTGGCCGGCATCGACCGTGAACCGCTTGACCTCGGACACCTGCGTGCCGGCCGCGTTCCAGCCGTCGTACGTGAGCTCGAAGATGGCGCGCACGGGGCCGTTCGCCAGCACCTTCCAGTGCGTGAAATTGATGCCCGAGTAGAGCTTGCCGCCGGCCCAGATGCCCGTGCCGCCGGCGCCCATCGTCGTGCCGACGTTGTACATGTCGAGGCCTTCGCCCTCGTCGTGGTGGTAGTGGTCGTGGCCGACGTTGTACCAGCGGTCGACGATCGGGTACGGCACGCGCTTGAACCAGATATCGAGGCCGCTCGTCTTCAGGACCTCCTTGTCGGAACCGGTCGGCGCCGGCGCGGCGAGGGCGGGGCCGTACGTGCGGTGCGCCACCTTGTCGTTTTCCCACGCGAAGTCGTCGAGCCGTTCCGGCACGATGCGCGCGAAGACTTTCGTCGGGAACGGGCCCACGACCGCGTCGCTGGGTTCGACGGTGAACGTGGCCGTCTTTTCGCCGGGCGCGAAATCGTGCTGGAACAGCAGTTCGCCGTACGCGACACCGTTGCGCTGCGGGTCTTTCGCTTCCGGCGCCACGTTCGTCACCTGGTGCGGCAGCACGCGGCCGGCGGCATCCTTCACGACGATGTGCTGGACGCCGGCATGCGGCAGCGCGTCGTTGACACTTTTCCACGGCACGGCGATCGTCTCGGCCGGGCGCGCGATGGCGAGATCGTGGGTGACGGTGATGGTCATGCGGTCGGCGGCGGCGGCGCCGGTGGCGAACGTCACTGCGCATGCGCAGAGCGACAGGTGGAGGCGGGCGGGTAAGGTCATCGTGCGTCCGTGAGTGCGGGATCGTGGATCGGGAACAGCGTGCCCGCCGAGTATCGATTCCGGGTGGCGCAAGTGTCAATGAACGGGCGGCTGCCTCCCGCATTTAATCAGCGCGTTGAGCGGGCCCGTATTGACGCGTGTGACCCGCAAAGCCAGTGTTTTGGCTCGCAAGGACAGGGCGCCGGCCCGTGGAACGCCAGGCTTTCCATTACTCTAATACTGCTTGACGTTCCTGCAACGATCGGGCGCGAGGAGACGCGCAGTACAAGAACAAAGGTCGGAAAGACCGAAGGGGCAACGATGAGAGACCACCACAGGCCCGCCGGGCCGGCCCGCGACGGGGCCGGCGCGCCGCGCGGCGCCGCATCCACCCGCCGCCGTCCCGCCGGGCAGCGCCCACCACGGCGCGCCGCCTGCGTCGACGGCTCCCGTCACCCACACGGGGCTGCCGGCTTTTTCACCTCCGGCCGCCTGGCCGGCGCATCGGCGCGCCACGAGCCGCCGGACGCCGGTGCCAGGGCGGTCCCGGGCCGCGACCCGGCCTGAGACGGCGCGCCGCAGCGCACGCCAACGGGTCCGACCGCAAGCATCGAACGATGACCGAACCGCCGGGGCATGCCGGGACGGCGCTTTGCCGCTGCCCGAGCGCGCCACCACGCCGGCGCCTCGCCCGACGCGAGGCATCCCGGCCCACAACAATGGAGACACCATGACGCATTCAATGACCGGAACTTTCCCAGAGGCCGCGGCCGTACCGGACGCGCGCGACGCCTTCGCGGGCAAGCGCATTCTGCTCACCGGCGCGACGGGCTTCGTCGCCAAGGTCGTGCTGGAAAAGCTCGTGCGGACCGTGCCGGACCTCGGGCGCATCCTGCTGCTCGTCCGTCCGGGCGAACACGGCGACGCCCGCGCGCGCTTCGAGCGCGAGATCGCGGCATCGTCCGTATTCGACCACCTGCGCGCCGTGCGGCCGGCCTGGCTGGAGCGCGTCTTCGCCGAGCGCGTGGAATGCGTGACGGGCGAGATCACGGCGCCCGCGTTCGGCCTCCCGGCTGCGCGCTTCGCGGCGCTGGCGGAGAGCGTGGACATCGTCGTGAACGCGGCCGCCAGCGTCGATTTCCGCGAGCCGCTCGACGAAGCTTTGGCCATCAACACGCTCAGCCTGCGCCACGTGACGGCGTTCGCGCGCGTGGCTGACGCGCCGCTCGTGCACGTCTCGACCTGCTACGTGAACGGCTACAACCGCGGCGAGATGCGCGAGGAGATCGTGGCGCCGGCCGGCGCGGCGAAGGACGCGATCCCGCGCCACGGCGACGGCTGGTACGACGTCGACGCGCTGATCGAATCGCTGCAGCGCAAGATCGCGCGCGTCCGGGCGCGCCACGACGATCCCGAACGCCTGCGCCGCCGCCTGACGGACCTCGGCATCGCCCAGGCCCAGCGCTACGGCTGGAACGACACGTACACGTTCACGAAATGGCTGGGAGAGCAGGTCGCGCTGCGCGCCATGCACGGGCGCACGCTGACGATCGTGCGGCCCGCGATCATCGAAAGCACCTTGCGCGAACCGGCGCCCGGCTGGATCGAGGGCGTCAAGGTGGCGGACGCCGTCATCCTCGCCTACGCGCGCGGCAAGACGAGCTTCTTCCCCGCGGGCCGCGACGGCATCATCGACATCGTCCCCGTCGACCTCGTCGCCAACGCCATCGTCCTGGCGGGCGCGGAAGCGCTGTCCTCTGGACCGGGGCGGCGCATCTACCAGTGCTGCAGCGGGTCGACGAATCCGCTGGCGCTCGGTGAACTGATCCGCCTGTTGCTGGCGGAATCGAAGCGCAACTGGCAGAAGTACGACCGCCTGTTCCACGCGGAGCCGAAGCACGATTTCCGCACCGTGGGCGAGCGCACGTTCCGCTTCGTGATGGGGGCGTTGGGCCTCGGCGCGGCGGCGTGGAACGGCCTGCGGCGCCTCGTCGGCGCGCCAGGGTCGACGCGCGCCATGGAAAAGCTGCGCACGACGCGCACCTTGGCGGTCACGTTCGCTTTCTACGCGCACCCGCGCTACCGCTTCCACAACGCGAACCTGCTGGCGCTGGCCGCGCGTTGCGGGGAAGAGACGCGCCGGCTGTACCCGGTCGACGCCCGGCTGATCGACTGGGAAGAGTATTTGTGCCGCATCCACATGGCGGGGCTGAACCGCTACGCGCTACGGCGCCGGGATGCCGTGCCTGACGACGCGGCCGACCAGGCGAACGCCGCGCGCGGGCAGGCCGACGCGTGTGGGGGTGCGGAGGTGCTGGCGCCGCAGGCATCGCGCTGAAGCGGGACGGGCGCCGGGCGCGGCATGCACGCCCGGTGCCGTTCACGGCGGCACATTGTTGTCCGGATAATTTGCAACTAACCGACATGTGCAACATACCACCCCCAAAAGGCGCCACCAGGGAGAGGGCGGCCGCCGCGCCATGCACGATAAATACGGCGCCCCGGCTTTCATGACTGCGCTATGATGTTTTCCTGCCGGACGCCATACAAAGCAAGCCCGGCCGGTTCTCAGGAGGAGCCCGTGAACCTTTCACCTTTGCCCCTCGCCGTATTCGTCGTCGACGCGACAGGGTCCATCACGAGCTGGAACCGTGCGTGCGAGAAGCTGGCGGGCTATGGCGCGACGGATATCCGCAATCGCGGGCTCGACACGATCATCGCGTTCGACGACGCTGCCACCGTGAACCGGGTCGCGGACCGGGTCAACGCCGACTCGACGGGCGAACTGATCTGTGCAGACGGGCGCCGCGTACCCGTTCGCGTGACGGTGGCCCCGCAATCGCTCGATCCCGACCAGCCCGGCACATATAGCGTGATCGTCGTGCCGCGCTCCGGCCTCGCGCCCACGCGCTATGCGCTCATCCAGGACCTGCCCATCGCCGACATCATCGAGGAATTGCCGTGCGTGTTCTACGTGATCGACCAGAGCGGGCACCTGTTGCTGTGGAATCAACAGCTGGAAGAGGCGCTCGAGATGACGAGCGACGAATTGCCGACCTATGACGTCAAGAATTTCTTCGACGAGGCCGCGCAGGCGAAGATCGTGCAAAAGATCCTGGAAGCGTTCGAAGAGGGGACGTCGTCGCACGAGGCCGACCTCATCGGGCGGCACGGCAAACGCACGCCGTTCCTGTTCCATTGCGCGCGCACGAACCTCGGCAACCTGCCCGTCGTGTTCGGCACCGGGCTGGACATCACTGCGCGCAAGGAAGCGGAACACGGCTTGCGCGTGCGCGAGCGGGCGATGTACTCGAGCGTCAACGCCATCGTCATCACGTGCTGCGAGGATGCGGACAACGTGATCGAGTACGTGAACCCGGCGTTCGAACAGATCACGGGCTATACGCTGGCCGAGGTCAAGGGCAAGAACCCGCGCTTCATGCGCGTCGACGATTGCGACGTGGACGAGCGGCAGCGGATCCACGACGCACTGGCGCGGCACCAAAGCGTCCGCGCCGTGCTGCGCAACCGCCGCAAGAACGGCGAGATCTTCTGGAACGACCTGCGCATCGACCCGGTCGCCAGCATGGAGGGCAAGGTGACGCACTTCGTCGGCGTGATCAGCGACGTCACCGAGGCCAAGCATTACGAGCGCCGGCTGCAGCACCTCGCGCATCACGACGCGCTCACGGGCCTCGCCAACCGCACGCTGCTGCAGGAACGCTTGAAGGCCGCCATCGACGCCGCCACCGCGCACCGCAAGCAGGGTGCGCTCGCCTTTCTCGACCTCGACAATTTCAAGCACATCAACGACACGTTCGGCCACGAGGCCGGCGACGCCGTGCTGCGCGAGATCGCCCTGCGCCTGCGCGCCAGCATGCGCGAGGAGGACACGGTGGCGCGCCTTGGCGGCGACGAATTCGTGCTCGTGATCGCCGAGCAGCCCGACCTGGCCCAGCTGGGCATGCTCGTCGAGCGGATCCGCCAGAGCGTGTCGGCACCGATCGTCGTGGGCGGCAAGGAAATCCAGCCGGGCACGAGCATCGGCGTCGGCCTGTTCCCGCAGGACGGCCGCAACGTCGACCAGATCATGCGCGCCGCCGATGCCGCCATGTACCACGCGAAGACCCTCGGACGTAACAACGTGCAGTTCTATTCGGACGAGCTGAACCAGGTCGTGCACCAGCACCTGCTGCTGGAAGCGAGCCTGAGCCGGGCGATCCGCAACCGCGAACTCGTGCTCGGCTACCAGCCGAAGGTCGACCTGCGCACGGGCAAGGTCGTGGGCGCGGAAGCCCTCGTGCGCTGGCAGCACCCCGTCGACGGCATCATTCCGCCCGACGTGTTCATCCCCGTGGCCGAGCAGACGGGCCTGATCGTACCGCTGGGCGACTGGGTGATCGACGAAGCGTGCGCCACGCTGCGGGCGCTCGGCGCGCTGGGCATCGACGATTTCGTGATCGCCGTGAACCTGTCCGCGCGCCAGCTGCGCCAGCGCCGCTTCGTGAACCGCCTCGCGGAGACGCTGGCCCGGCATGACGTGGCCCCTGGGCGGCTGGAACTGGAAGTGACGGAAAGCCAACTGATGGACCACCCGGAAGAGGCGCGCGAGGCGCTGGCCCAACTCAAGCTGCTGGGCGTGCGCCTGTCGATCGACGATTTCGGCACCGGCTATTCGAGCCTCAGCCACCTGCAGCGCTTCCCGGTGGACTGCATCAAGATCGACCGCTCCTTCCTCGGCGGCAGCGGCGACCTGCACAACGGCCATGCCGTGATCACGCGCGCCATCATCGCGCTCGGCCACAACCTCCAGCTGCAGGTGATCGCGGAGGGCGTCGAGACACGCGAGCAGCTGACGTTCCTGCGCGACCACGACTGCGACCAGATGCAAGGGTATTATTTCAGCGCCGCGCTCGCGCAGGACGGGCTGCAGGACATGCTGCGGCGCGACACCCGGCTCGACATGTAGCGGGGAGGGCGGTTGCGCTCAGGCGTATTCGCCCGTGTGCAGGATCGCGTACGTGTGGCGTCCCGCTTTCTTGGCCGCGTACAGCGCGCGGTCGGCCGTCTCCATCAAGGTGCGCGGGTCCAGGGCTCCGGCGGACGCCAGGCCCACGCCGATCGTCGTGCCGACTTTCAGCGTGTGGGTGGCGAGCACGAACGGTTCCGCGACGGCTTCCAGGATCTTGCGGGCCACGCGTTCGGCGTCGGCCTCGCTGCGCACGTCGTGCAGCAGTACCGTGAATTCGTCGCCGGCGAGGCGGGCGACGAGGTCCGTCGAGCGTACGGACATGCGCAGGCGGCGCGCGAACTCGACGAGCACGTCGTCACCCGTCGCGTGGCCGTAGCGGTCGTTGATCTGCTTGAAGAAGTCGATGTCCAGGTACAGCAGCGCGCAATCGCGGTCGCCCTGGCGCGAGCGGCTCGTCGCCCCCTCCAGCGCCTGCTCGAAGCGGCGGCGATTCGGCAGCTGCGTGAGCGGGTCGGTGTGCGCCAGCGCGTGCAGGCTGCGCTCGTGCAGGCGCGACGCCGTCGCGTCGGTCGTCAGGATGTACACGCCCACCACGCGGCCGTCGCGCAGCTGCGGCAGGAACGTGGAGTGGACGATGCGCGTGTGGCTCTTGCGGACGACCTCGTGTTCGCACTGCGACGCATTGCCGAGCCAGGCCTGCTCGAGCGCCTTCGCCTGCGGTGCGTGGAACGCGGGGCCGAACGCTTCCTCGACGGTGAGGCCCAGCATGTGGTCCGGGCGTACGCCCAGCCACGACGCGTGCACGGCATTGGCGAACGCGTAGCGGCGGTCCGCGTCGAGGTAGGCGATCAGCACGGGCACGTTGTCGGTGATGGTGCGCAGGCGTTCTTCGCTCTCGGCCTGGCGCAGTTCGCTCAGCTTGCGGGCCGTCATGTCGAACGCCATCGCGTAATAACCGTCCGGCGTGCCGTCCGGCGCGCGCTGCGGCACGAACACGCACTGGTAGTACAGCCGGCGGCCGCCGACGTCGACGACGTCCTCGAACGTGCTGCGCTCGCCGCCGTGGACGCGGCGCAGGTGCGGTTCCAGCTTCGCGTACTCCTGCTCGGAATAGGCGTCGCGCACGTCGTGGCCGATCAGGGCCTCGGGCTCCTTGCCGTAGAACTGGATGGCGCGCCCGTTCAGGAACACGAACTTGCCGGCCGCGTTCACCTTGCCGATCAGGGCCGGCAGGTTTTCCGTGACGGCGCGCAGGCGGCGCTCGCTCGCTTCGAGCTGTTCGCGCGCGGCGTTCCGTTCCGTGATGTCGTGCATCGCGACGACGGCGCCGAGTGCGCGGCCGCTGCTGCTCTTCAGCGGACGGCCGCTCGCCAGCAAGGTGACGGGTGCGCGGCCCGCCGGCGCGACGCTCATCGCCTGCTCGCGCACGACTTCACCGCGCAGCACGCGTGCCAGCGGCACGTCGGCGGGTGACAGCGGCGTGTGGCCGTCCGCCTCGTACAGCGAGTAATGCCTGGACCAGTCGGGCGACTTGACGCACTCACGGTCCAGGCCATGCAGCATGCGCGCCTTCTTGTTGAACAAGCTGAGGTTGCCGTCCGCGTCGCAGGCGACGACGGCCACGTCGATCGATTCCAGCACGGCGTCCAGCAGTTCCTGCTTTTCCTCGAGCTGCTGGCGCGTGCAGTTGCGCTCGGACACGTCGTCGAGGAACGCGCCCACGCAGCGCCGGCCCTGCCATTCGTAGGCGCCGACCTTCATCTCGACGGTGATGCGGCGCCCGCTCGCGGTCAGCGCGGGCAGTTCGACCTGGCGATCGACGACGTTGCTCGCGCCCGTCGCCAGGTAGCGGGCCATGCCGGCAGTGTGCGCGGCGCGCAGTTCTTCCGGTACGATCAGCTCCGCCAGCGGCCGGCCGAGCGCTTCGGCGCGGTTCCAGCCGAATATCCGCTCCGCGGCCGCGTTCCATTCCATGATGCGGCCATCCGCGTCGGCGCCGACGAACGCGCTGTACGACGTCGCGACGATCGTGCGGTTCCACGCCTCGGCGTCGCGCAGCGACAGCTCGGCGGCCTTGCGCTGCGCGGCTTCCGCGGACAGCTGGGCGAGACGGGCTTCCAGCTCGGCCGTGCGCTGCGCCACGCGCTGTTCGAGTTCCGCGTTGAGCGATTTGAGGGCCTGCTCGGCCATCACGCGCGCCGTCGCCACGCGCGCCTGGTTCAGTTCCGCCTCGACGAGGTCGGCGAGGTCGCGCAGGCTTTGCCGTTGCCGGGCATCGAAGCTGCGCGGATTGCGGTCGACGATGCACAGCGTGCCCACGGCGTGGCCGTCGCAAAACACGGGTTGTCCGGCGTAGAAGCGGATGTGCGGGTCGCCCTTGACGAGCGGGTTGTCGGCGAAGCGCGGATCAGCGGCGGCATCCTCGACGACGAGCATGTCGCGCTGCGCGATGGCCTGGCTGCAAAAGGCGATGGCGCGGGGCGTCTCGTCGGCGTCCAGGCCGCAGCGCGACTTGAACCACTGGCGCTGTTCGTCCACGAGCGTGATCAGGGCGATCGGCACGCCGAACGTCATCGCGGCCAGGCGCGTGTAACGGTCGAAGCGGGGCTCCGGCAGGGTATCGAGCAAGTCCAGTGCGGCCAGGGCCGCGAGGCGTTTGGTTTCGGAAATCGTCGAGGTCATCAGCAAGGCCGTTCCCGGCGGGTGAACGGCGGCGAGGCAAGGGCCGCAGGAGGGACGCTGCCGGGAATCGGGGCCGGCGTCCAGTGGGCATCGTACACGGAATTCTCTACAGAAAGTCGAACTGTGTGACAGATTGTGGCGCGCCGACTACGTTGCAGTTCACATATCCATGCGGCCTTGTCATAGTAGAATGGGCGCTCCGTTCCCTTCCTGCCAAAAGGACATCGACCCATGGCGCGCTTCGATCTCACCGGTTATGACCTCGCCGAATTAAAAGGCTTGCAATTCGAAATCGAGCAGGAAATCAAGCGACGCGCGCGCGACGAACGCGAACACGCCCGTGCCCGCATCCACGCGCTGGCGGCCGACGCGGGCATCCCGCTGGACGCCCTGATCGCGAAGGCAGTACCGCGCTATCGCAATCCGGCCGACAGCGGCCAGACGTGGACGGGGCGGGGCCGCCAGCCGCGCTGGATCGCGGAGGCGCTTGCGAGCGGCAGGTCGCTGGACGAGTTCAAGATCTGACGGCGGCGCTCAGCCCGGTAGCGGGCCCGTACCGTGACGGGCCACCACCCGCCAGCCATTGCCGCGGCGGACCCAGACGTCCGTCGTCAGGAACACGCCGCTCCAGTCCTGCTCGGCGACGCTCGCTTGCTGCCGCGACCGCCCGTGGACGACCGCGACATCGCCGAACGGCCGCACGACGAGCTCAATCCACTCGAATGATGTGCATTTGAACACGCTGCCTTCGTTGGCAAGCCAGGCGTCCTTGGGCATGAGGACACCGCGTGCGCTCGCGAGCAGGAAGTCGTCCGCAAGGATGGCCGCGCAGGTGGCGAGGTCGTTGTCGACCCAGGCCTGCATCCATTGTCGTTCGAGGGTTTGGATTTCGGTGGTGCAGGAAGCGTCCATCCTGTCTCCTTGCGAGCGGATTGCCCGGCCCATATTACGACAATCTTCGCCTTGCCATATCTTATCGGAATAGCCAAGTCACGATTGCGAATCCATGCATGACGCCGCCGCCACGGCCTGTCGGCGTGGCGCATGGACACCTTTTTGTAGTGGCGGTATTATTCGCGATTTAACATTCCTTCGCATGCATAACGTCGCGACACCACTGTCCTCCCGGGAGGAGGGCCGCACCTATTGGCTTGTACTCGTTGTCGGCTTCGCCGTTCTCGCGCTGGCGGTAATGTGGTTGCGGTGGGGCGGCACGATCGAGGATTCGCAAGCGTATTTCGATACGGCGCGGTATCTTCGCGGCGAGATTCCGTTGGAACAGCTGCGTGCGCCGTTCCCATATCGCTTGCTGGTGCCCGCCGTGGCGGCGGCGCTCCCTGGCGACTTGCGGAACGGCTTTGCGACGCTCAACTGGTTGCTGGTCGTCGCGGGGGCCTGCTTCATGGCTGCCGCGGTGTCGCGGGCGGGCCTGAGCCGGCGGCGCGCGGTGGCGGCGGGCCTGCTGATGATCGTTTCCTTTCCGACCTTTTGGTACGCGCCCTATCTGCTCGTCGATCCAGGTTCGGTGTGCGCGCGGGCCGCATTCGTTCTCGCCGTGCTGTCGGGGCAGCCATGGCTGGCCGCCGTGGCGGGATTGGCCGGGACGGCGGTACGCGAGGAGAACATCCTCCTCCTCGTTTGGCTCGTCGCGACGCGCCGGATCGCCGTGCTGCCGGGACTGGCTTTCGTGGCCGCTGCCGGCGGCTGGCTGGTCGCCGTGCGCTGGTGGCTGATTGCCGGGCTTCCCAGCTATACCTGGGTGCCCAGCTGGGACAGGGTCCATGCCGCCGTACGCGACGTCCGCTCGCTTGCGTCCCTTGCCGCCACAGCCTGCGTCGTGGTGCCGCTCGCGATCGTTGGATGGCGCGCCGCGCCGCCCCGGCTGCGGCCACTGACGAC
Source organism: Massilia pinisoli (assembly GCF_024753285.1). Classification (GTDB taxonomy): domain Bacteria; phylum Pseudomonadota; class Gammaproteobacteria; order Burkholderiales; family Burkholderiaceae_D; genus Telluria; species Telluria pinisoli. Next base: position 164,716 of record NZ_JANUGW010000011.1, read on the forward strand.
CCTGCTTTTGCTCATGGCGCTCCCCCAGTGTTATGCCGCGCTCAGCGTACGTGTGGAGGGCCGGCTGATCTGGGGACTCTTTCCTTTCCTGGTGCCGTTCGCGGTCTGCACCGGGTTGCCCCGCCGCACGCCATCGCACTCGGTGTGATCAGGTGGCGGCGACCGTCAGTACGAAGCAGAGCGCAAACAGGGCGAGGCTGACGCGATCGCGACTGACGTACAGGACCGGGTCGTCGTCGACCCGGCCGCGGTAGGACAGGATCCAGAGACGGCTCAGCCAGAAGACGAGCAGCGGCACGATGCCTGCCAGCCATATCGGTGACTTGTATTGGATCAGGGCGTTCTGCGATTCGACGTACAGGATGAAGACGAGGACGGACAGGAATGCGCTGTTGATGCCCATGATGCCGATCGGTCCCTTGTCGGCGACCGTGTAGCCGCGGCCGGCCGTCTTGTCGGCACCTGATCGCTCGAGGTTTTCCAGCTCGCTATGACGCTTGAGCAGCGCCAGGCTGAGGAAAATAAAGAAGGAAAACGCCAGCAGCCAAAACGAAGGTGCGATGCCGGTGACTGCACCGCCGGCAAGGATGCGCATGCTGTACAAGATGGCCAGCGTCACGACGTCGACTGCGAGCATGCGCTTCAGGTACAGCGAATAGAGCACGGTCGCGACGAAATAGACGGTGAGCACGGCCAGCAACGTCCGACTGACCGCTGCGCACAGCAGCAGCGACGCCACGGCCAGCAACAGGCTGCAGCCGAGTGCGACGGCGATCGGCAGCGTCCCGGCGGCGATCGGCCGGTGCCGCTTGGTCGGGTGCATCCGATCGTCGGCGACGTCGAGCGTATCGTTGAGCAAATAAGCACTCGATGCACAGAGCGAGAATGCGGCAAAGGCCAACAGCGACTGCAGTGCGGTGACGGCCGATATCTGGTGGCCCGCAAGCATTGGCATGCAAACCAGCAGGTTCTTCAACCACTGGCGCGGGCGCAAGGTCTTGAACAATGCAGCGATCCTGCCGCCGCGCACTGCGCCGATGGGCGTGGTGAAGCGCCCGTTGCCGATGTGGATGGGTTGCCGGGCGACCGAGTAGGCCAGACGGCTGTGCCGCCAGAGCACATGGTCGCGCTTGTGATAGCCGATATAGTCGAACCCTCGGTCCCCGTACGCATCGAGCATGAGTTTTGCCTTGGCATGGGTTCCCGAGATGTCTCCGCGATCCGGCGCGACAATTCGGTCGAACAGCCCCACGTGCGCGGCAATGCTGGCGGCAAAGCTGCTTTGAATGTCCGTCAGCAGCACGACCCTGCGGCCCGCGCGGCGCTCGTCGTGAAGAAAAGCCAGCAGTTCGTGGTCGTAAGGGAGCGTGGCCGCTGCAGGCATGGCCGCATGCGCCAAGTGCCGTTGGAATGCTGACCTGCCCGCCAACAGCCAGATTGGAATACGCCATAGCTCCAGGAAACGGGCGCGAATAAAGAGCGCCAGCGCTTCCCATAACAAATGCGTGCGAATCAACGTGTGATTCAAATCGACGACCAAAGGCAGTTGCCGCCCGTGCGCCTGTGCGTCTGGCCTGGCTTCTCGAGCACGATTCATGGGCGGCGATGCCCGGACCAGCAGGGGGTTCCGGCGGCGCGATCCGGGTCGGGTGGATGTCGGACGGTAAAAGTGTCTTCGGGCATGCGGACAGTTTAAGTTTCAATCAGCCGGCATGTTAGCGCAATGTTGACTTCCAGTCATGTTGGATTTCACATTCCACGTGATGACGAAATGAAATGACAGTTTTACAATTGAACATTGTTGCCTCCATTCAACTCGATAGATCGGAGCCCACAGTGAACACCATCAAACGCCTTATCACCTGCGCGGTCGCGACGTTCGCGCTGTTGAGCAGTTTCAGCGCCCACGCGGACGAGGAGACAGGGTGGAGAAAGATCGTCGATATCGGCTGCCACCACGTTGGCGGCACCTGCTTCGTCGCATTGGACGGCGCCGCTTTCGGTGCGTCCCTCGGCTGCCCCGGCGCGCCGACGAATCAATTCAGGTTCGACGACGGCAACACGGTGACCGGGCGCCGGACCGACTCGACACTGCTAGCCGCCGCCATGAGCGGAAAGAGCGTGTCGATCCATTTGACGGGTTGCAGCTCTCAGGGCACGCCTACGCTTGCGTGGTATCACGTACAGCCTTGAGCAAGTCGTAACATGGCGTCGGCTTGGGGTGTCTATATCGTAACCGTATAGATCGCCCACGATTGCGAATGCTTGAATCGCGCCGACCGGGGCTACACTGGCCCCCATGAAAATCACGCGACTCACCACCTACCGCGTCCCGCCGCGCTGGATGCTGCTGAAGATCGAGACCGACGAGGGCGTCACCGGCTGGGGCGAACCCGTCATCGAGGGGCGCGCGCGCACCGTCGAAGCGGCCGTCCACGAGCTGTCCGACTACCTCGTCGGCCGCGACCCGGCGCGGATCAACGACCTGTGGCAGACGATGTACCGCGCCGGCTTCTATCGGGGCGGGCCGATCCTGATGAGTGCCATCGCCGGTATCGACCAGGCGCTGTGGGACATCAAGGGCAAGGTGCTGGGCCAGCCCGTGTACGAGCTGCTGGGCGGCCTCGTGCGCGACCGCATGAAGACGTACAGCTGGGTGGGCGGCGACCGTCCCGCGGAACTCATCGCCGGCATCGCCGCGCTGCGCGAGGCAGGGTTCGACACGTTCAAGATGAACGGCACCGAGGAACTGGGCATCGTCGACAACGCGCGCAAGGTCGACCAGGCCGTCGCGCGCGTGGCCGAGGTGCGCGCGAAGTTCGGCTACGAGATCGAGTTCGGCGTCGACTTCCACGGCCGCGTGTCCGCGCCGATGGCGAAGGTGCTGTTGCGCGAGCTGGAGCCGTATCGTCCCCTGTTCGTCGAAGAGCCCGTGCTGGCGGAGCAGGACGAGTACTACCGGACGCTGTCCGACGCGACGTCGATCCCGCTCGCGGCCGGCGAGCGCATGTACTCGCGCTTCGACTTCAAGCGCGTGTTCAATCGCGGCGGGCTGGCCATCGTGCAGCCCGACTTGTCGCACGCGGGCGGCATCACGGAGTGCGTCAAGATCGCCGCGATGGCCGAGGCGCACGACGTCGCGCTCGCGCCTCATTGCCCGCTTGGGCCGGTGGCGCTGGCGTCGTGCCTGCACGTCGATTTCGTCGCTCACAACGCCGTGCTGCAGGAGCAGAGCATGGGCATCCACTACAACCAGGGTGCCGACCTGCTGGACTATGTGAAGAACAAGGATGACTTCCGCCTGAGCGGCGGCTGGATCCGCCCGCTGACCAAGCCGGGCCTCGGCGTCGAGATCGACGAGGAACGCGTGATCGAGGCAAGTCGCGCGGCGCCGGACTGGCGCAATCCCGTCTGGCGCCACGCGGACGGCAGCATCGCGGAGTGGTAGACCTGTCGGGCCCTGGTGTACGATGCACGGTATATAAAATATACAAAGCCGGGGACGACAGGAAGCGATGAACGGAAGACTCGAAGGGAAGGTGGCGATCGTCACCGGTTCCACCATGGGCATTGGCGCGGCCGTGGCGCGCCGCTTCGCGGCCGAGGGCGCGCGTGTGGTGATCAACAGCCACGTCGACGACGCGTCCGCACAGGCGCTGCGCGAGGCGCTCGGCGGCGCGAACAGCCTGTTCGTACAGGCCGACATCACGGACGGCGCGGCGATGGAGCGGCTGGCCGCGCTGACCTTGGAGCGCTTCGGCCGGATCGACATCCTCGTCAACAATGCCGGCGTCAACGTGTTCGCCGACCCGCTCGAGCTGGATACCGAGGGCTGGCGGCGCTGCCTGTCGCTCGACCTCGAAGGCGCGTGGAACGCATGCCGCGCGGTGCTGCCCGCGATGCTGGCGCGCGGTGCCGGCAGCATCGTCAACATCGCATCCGTGCATGGCCACAAGGTCATCAAAGGTTGTTTTCCGTATCCCGTCGCGAAGCACGGGCTGATCGGCCTCACGCGATCGCTGGGCGTGGAATATGCGGCGCGAGGCATCCGCGTGAATTCGATCTCGCCCGGCCTGATCCTGACGGAACGCATCGAGGCATGGCTGGCCGGCTTCCCCGATCCGGATGCGGAACGTCGCCGCCAGGCTGCGCTGCTGCCGTGCGGCTGGATCGGCGAACCCGTCGACGTCGCCAATGCGGCCCTGTTCCTGGCTAGCGACGAGGCGAGGTTCGTGAATGCGACGGATCTGCTGGTGGATGGCGGGCGGAGCCAGGTGTATCACGATTGACAAGCTGCGGGCGCGCGGCAACTTGCTTTTGTGCAACTCTGCGCCTACACTTGGTGTCGACGCCGTTTAACCCGCCACTTCTTGCGCGCACATGGCCGAACACACCCATCATTTCGATACCTGGCCTTTCCCGGACGGTGCGGACACTGTCTCATACTGCACGGGCAAGGTCGCATACGAGCATTTTCCCGTCCTCCGGGTCTCGCATGACCACGACGGCGATTGGCAGTTCTTGGACGCCACGACCCACGACCCGGGCGAGCCCGTACTGGTGTGCCTCGGTTGTGTCTACGAGCGGGATGCCACGTTGTCGGATATCGCAGATCTCCCGCGCGGGTGGAGCGCGTGTCGTCCAGCCATCGGCGAGGATTGGGAGCGTTGGGAGAAGCCGCTCGATGCGGACGAGGACGACGAATGACGCTGAACCGGCTCTGGTTGACCGCCAACGCCGAGTACGAAGGCTTCCCGATCTATTTCCGGCGCCCGGACGTCAAGGTTGCGGAGTTTGCGACGCTCCAGTCCAGGTATCCCCGATTATTAACCGTCACCCACGTGCTGAAGCATGTCAAAGAAAACGGTCTGCCCCGGAGCGATTACAACGCCTCCCTCGAATCGTTCGACGAGAGCCTCACGTCGCCGTTCTGCGACGAAGTGAATGGCGTGATCGCGTTGATCGAGACGTTCGCCGGAAAGCGGACCTACTACATTTATATCGATCCGCTGTTCGACGCCGATGCGTTCGTGCGGCAGGCGCAGGACCGCTTCCCCGGGGAGTGCTTGTCGTATTCGGTCGACGAAGACCGGGCGTGGCGGCTTTTCCGCGGCTATGCGGCGGATTTTAATTTTTCCTGATGGGGCGTGCCGTGCGTGAAAATCCAGTCCCGGTAACCAAAGACCCCGACAAAGAGGGGCCGATACCGTCTGCGTGGCGACCGATCCTGAAAAGCATCGCCGATGCATTCGCGAGGGAAGACTACCTCCTCAAAGAGGGGATATCCGGCGTTGCTCCGATATCCGAGGAAACTGCGGAGCAGGTGCGCGAGTACATTCAGGACTATGGCGCCAAGCTCGTCGAATTACCACCAACTTCGTGGGATACGTCCGTATGCATCTGGATGGGCGATCACTGGGATGCCCTCATCGATCTCTGGACCGAGGAGGAAGGGCGGAGCGACCTCGTGCTGGAGGTTCACGTATCGGAAGCCGGTTCCGGATATCTCGTGACCGTCTACATGGTGTATGTACCCTGACAATGGACCCAATCGTGCAGTTTTACCGCGAGACACGAGAGCGCTTCCCGAGCATACTCGCGCAGACAGACAAGGTACATCGGCAGACTTGGGACGTGGCAGACGAGGACGCGTATATGTGGTTTCACTCGCTTGCCGACATGCTCAACGAGAATATGCGAAAGGGCACGCGCCTGGATATTGCCGGCTCGATCTTCGATTACATGCGCGACCGGTTCATGACGGGTAGTGACGAAGTCCGCAATTGCATCGACGTCTCGTTCGTGGAAAACCTGTTCTGGCAGGTGTCGCCGACGCGTGCACGGCTGTATTGGACACGAATGCCCGATCCATTAAAAGCGCTCTACCTTGGATTTCACAGTGAGCCACCGTGTTGAGCGATTGGGAGCCGATCATGGGGATTGATAAGCACCCTTTGATGAACGATACCAAATGGGACGAGCTGCGCTGCGCCATGCATGGCCTGCAAGCACTTAAGCCCCGTTGGCGCACGCTCGATGTCGAAAACAGCCACCTGTCCGACTGGGACGGAGAGTGGTTCTACCACTTCCGCAGCGGCGACTATGCACCCATACACTGGGCAGAGATCGCCGTCGATACCGATGAGCAGCGAGTCGCCGTCGTTGCAGAACTCATTCGCATCCACGTTCCCGGGGAGACGACGCCATCCGGCTATCGCGTTTTCGGCTATGCGGAGCCAGGGCAGGCGGTGGACTACATTCGGTAAGACATCCAACTCTTCCGGCCGACCAGTCATTACGCTATTGCTCGGGAAACTCTTCGATGGCAGGATGACATCCTTATCGCTCTGAAATAGTGGATGGATATGCCAACCCGATACGTCCTTGACCTGTGCGATACCTCCGGCGCACACAAGCCGATCGCTTCATTCGAATCCGACTCGCCTTTTCACCCGGTCGCCGTCGGCGAGCGTTTCGACGACATCGGCTGGAACCGCCTGGACGGCGTCGGCGTCATCGCGTCGCCGGAGCGCCCTCGGCGTTACACGGTCCACTCGATCAAGCATCTCGTGTATCCGACGGCGCATGGATTGACTGTTAAATACTGCCTCAACCTGTCGCCTTTCGATGGGCCGAGCTCGCCTGTGTGGGGAGACCAATGACCGAGCGGGAAGGACCGAAGTCGTCGTTCAAATCCCGACAACCCCCGAGCCGGGCGAGAGGGTCTGGCCCGATCAAATGAGCTATACTGGACGCTCATAGGAGCGTAAACCATGACACGAGCCGTAAGCAAAGCCAAAGGACGCACCGTCGCGAAAGCGCGTGATCCGTTGTCGGGGCTCGCCGGAAAGCCAGCTGGCACGGCTGGAATGGTGACGGTCGACACCGGCCCGACGCGCAAGGGTGGTCCGGCGACAAGCGCACCCACGCTTCAATGGCAGGATTTTCGCGAGGTCTTTCGATCGGCACCGGCCGCACGCATTGACCTCATCCGTAATGGCGTGCCTGCCGACGACTTCAAACATTTCGCCGCCGGGCTGAGTGTGCCGAAGGAACGCGTTTACGGCATGCTCAGGATTCCGACTGCGACCGTCAACCGCAAGGCCGCTCGGCATCAGGCGCTTACGCCCGAGGAAAGTGCGAAGGTGGTGGGGATGGCTAAGCTGATCGGCCAAGTGGAGACGATGCTGGCGGAATCGGGCGACCCCGAGGCGATTGCTGATTTCGACGCCGGAAAATGGTTGACGGAGTGGATGGAGCGTCCGCTTCCGGCGCTGGGCGGCGCGCGGCCCGCGGATTACATGGACACCATCGAAGGACAAGAGATGGTGTCGCGGATTCTTGCGATGATGCAGTCGGGGGCATACGCGTGATCCATCTGTGGCGGATCGCAAGCGATACCCGAAATTACACCGCCGACGACGTCACGGGCGCTGGCGCCAAGGCAACTGGAGGACGATGGAACCGCCAGGGCAACGCGATGTTGTACACCGCGACGAACATTTCGCTGGCGGTCCTGGAGACATTCGTTCACATCAAAATCGGAGGTTTGCCTCTGAATCGGTACCTCGTGCGGTTCGACGTCCCCGACGCCGTGTGGCAGGATGCGCGCGACTGCAGGAACCCGCCAGTGGGATGGGACGCGGTCCCGGAGGGGATGGTCAGCCTGGATGAAGGCGACAACTGGCTGAGGGAGAACGCCAGCGCGCTGATGATCGTTCCTTCGGTGATCGTGCCCGACGATTTCAACGTGCTGGTCAACCCGGCGCACCCGGATGCGTCGCAGATCGGCGTCGTCAAGCTGAAGAAATGGCAGTACGACCGGCGTATGTTCGGGTGATTGCCGGCTCGGCGCTTGCGGCTGACGCAGCGTAACGATTCGAATTTGCCCTTCGGTTTCCGCTCAATAACGGAAAGTATCATCCGGGAACGCTGTTGTCAGAGACACTAAGTGTTATTCCGGATACGACACAACCACCCGGCGTTTGACCCTGGCCGAATGGGCAACTATCATTGTGGAAACTTTTAAGGCCCACGCCGCACCGCCATGTCCGATCCACGCTCCGACCGTTTCGTCCGCGCCTATCTGAAGACGCGCCACCTCGTGCTGCTCGTGGAACTGGGCCGGCACGGATCGATCATGCAGGCCGCGCAGGCCGCGAACCTGACGCAGCCGGCCGCCTCCAAGCTGCTCGGTGAACTGGAACACGCGCTGGGCGTCACGCTGTTCGAGCGCCTGCCGCGCGGCGTCGAGCCCACGTGGTACGGCAAGGTGCTGATCCGCCGCGCCGGCGCGTCGCTGGCGGAGATGGACGCCGCCTACCAGGAAGTGATGGAACTGATGTCCGGCCTGCGCGGGCGCGTGGCCGTCGGCGCGATCCTCACGCCGTCGACGACGCTCGTGCCCGCGGCCGTCACCTTGCTCAAGACGCGGCACGCGCGCCTGAACGTGTCCATCGAAGTCAACAGCAGCAAGCAGCTCGTCGAGCACCTGCGCGCGGGCGACCTGGACATCGTCATCGGCCGCGTCGTCGATGGGTCCATCGCCGACGAATTCCACTTCGAGCCCATCACCGACGAACCGCACTGCCTGATCGTGCGCGCGGGCCACCCGCTGCTGGGCGCGCGCGGCCTGGACCTGGCCGACCTGGCGCGCCAGGCGTGGATCGTGCCGCCCGCGGGCAGCATGGTGCGCGACCGGATCGCGTCGCTGTTCCTCACGCAAGGCCTGGAGCAACCGGCCGAGATGGTGTCGACGGCCGAGTTGCCCGTCCAGACATCGCTGCTGCTCGCCAGCGACATGGTCGCGCCGATGTCCGTGGAACTCGTCAAGCCTTATCTCGACAGCGGCCTGCTGGCCGTGCTGCCGTACGAGCTGAACCTGCGCATGGACGTCTACGGCATCATCACGCGCCGGCATCACCAGTTGTCGCCGGCCGCGGAAGCGATGCTGGGCGCACTGCGCGAGACGGCCACGCGCCCGAAGCCGACGGCGCGCGTCACGTATATCAAATCGGGATAGCAGCACGCGCACACGCGATGGGCGGCCGCGGCGCCGAGCGGGTAGCATGACGTCATGAACACGTCCGCACCCGCCACGTTGAACCGCCTGCTCGGCATCGACTGGGGCACGAGCAACCGCCGCGCCTACCTCGTCGATGCGACCGGCACCTGCCTGGCCACGCGCGCGGACGACCAGGGCATGCTGGCCGCGCGTCCCGATTTCGCGGGCTCGTTCGCGACGCTGGCGGACGCGTTGCACGTCGGTGCGGACGTTCCGGCCGTCGCCTCCGGCATGATCGGCAGCGCCCAGGGCTGGCGCGAAGTGCCTTACCTCGACATCGCCGTGCCGCTCGATGCGCTGCCGGACCGGCTCGTGCGCGTCGACGACCCGCGTGCGGGCCGCCCGTGCTGGCTTGTGCCCGGCTATGCCCAGCGCGGCGCCGACGTCGACGTGATGCGCGGCGAAGAGACGCAGTTGCTTGGCGCCGTGGCGCTGGGCCGGCGCGACGGCTGGTTCATCCTGCCGGGCACGCACAGCAAGTGGGTGCGCGTGGAGGAGGGCGTCATCCGCCGCATCGCCACATTCATGACGGGCGAGTTGTTCGCGACGCTGTCCAGGCAAGGCACGCTGGCGCCGTTGATGGCCGACGACGTCGACGACGATGCCGCGTTCGTCGCGGGCCTCGACGACGCGCGCCGCGGCGCACCGCTGTCGAATACGCTGTTCGGTGTGCGCGCCCGCGTCGTGACGGGCGCCATGCCGGCTGCGCAAGCGCGTTCCTTTGTCAGCGGCCTGCTCATCGGGACGGAATTCGTCGCCTGCGGCCGCGTCGACGGCGCGCCGCTCACCAGCATCGGCTCGCCCGCGCTGCGCGACCGCTACGTGCGCGCGGCCGAACACTTCGGCATGACCCTCGATTCGCTTGACCCCGACCGCGTCTATTGCGCCGCGCTGGCGCGCTTCCTCGATCGCATCCCATCATGACCATCGCCTTGCCCGACCTGCCTCTCGTCGCCATCCTGCGCGGCCTCGATCCGAACGACGCCGCGGCCGTCGGCCGTGTGCTGTTCGATGCGGGCTGGCGCCTCCTCGAAGTGCCGCTGAACCGGCCGGGCGCGCTCGACGCCATCCGCATCCTCGTCGACATGGCCCCTGCGGACGCCATCATCGGCGGCGGCACGATGCTGAGCGTGGCGGACGTCGATGCCGTCGCGCAGGCGGGCGGCCGGCTGTTCGTCGCGCCCAACTGCAACCCGCAGGCGATCGCGCACGCGCGCGCGGCGGGCATGCTGTGCGCGCCCGGCGTCGCCACGCCCACGGAAGCCTTCGCCGCGCTGGACGCGGGCGCGCACGCATTGAAGCTGTTCCCGGCCGAGTCCATCGGCCCCGCGGGCCTCAAGGCCATGAAATCCGTGCTGCCCGCCGGGACCCCGCTGTGGCCCGTGGGCGGCGTGACGCCCGAGCAGCTTCCCGCGTGGAAGGCGGCGGGGGCCACGGGGGCCGGGATCGGTAGTCAGTTGTTCGCGCCCGGCGTGGCGCTCGACGATCTCGCGGCGCGTGCGCGGGCGTTCGCGCACGCGTGGCGCGCGTGAACCGGATTGGCCGTTTCGGCACTTTGCGCCCTGCGGGGCGCTTTTTTTTCGCATAGAATGCGTCCATGCCCCGAACCGTCCAACAGTCCGCGCAACAGACCTTCTGGCGCGACCCCGCCTTGCCGTTCATCGAAGCGCGCCACGTCCCGGAGGGGCGCGGGCTGCACTACGGGCGGCACTGGCACGAGACGCACTCCATCGGCGTCATCACGGGCGGCCGCAGTACCTACGTCAACGGGGAGCACGCGGAAATCGTCGAAGCCGGAGCGGTCGTCGTCATCAATCCCGGCGACGTCCACGGCTGCAATCCGGTACCCGACGCGCCCTGGTCGTATGTGATGTTTTATATCGATCCGACCTGGCTGGGACGAGTGCAGGCAAGCCTGCGCGGCACGGCCGATGCCGCGTTCCGACCGTACGACGTGCCCGCGCTGCGTGCGCCGCACGTGGTCGATGCGGGCGTGCAGCTGTTCGCGCTGCTCGCCGATGCGCAGCGCAGCGTGGCCGAACGCGAGGCTGCCGTCGTCGATTTCGTCGCATTGCTGGACGGTGCCCTCGCACCGGGACAGCAGCGCGCAGGTGCAGAAAAGGTCGAACGGGTCGCCGACTACATCGACGCGCATTTCGCTCAGCCGCTGCCGCTGCAAGACCTGTGCGATGCGGCGCAACTGTCCGGCTCCTACCTGATCCGCGCGTTCAAGAAGCGCTACGGCGTCGCACCGCACGAATACCAGACGAACCGCCGTATCCAGTACGCTAAGGCGCGGCTGCGCGACGGGGCGTCGCTCGCCGAGGTCGCACTGGACGTCGGCTTTGCCGACCAGGCCCATTTCCAGCGCGTGTTCAAGCGCATGACCGCGGCCACACCCGGCCAATACCGCGACTGACCGCTACGCGGCCGCCAGGTAGATAACGCTCATCACGAGCATGCCCGCCATCGCGCGGTTGAAGACGCGGACGCGGCGCGGCGCGCGCAGGTGCGCCTGCAGGCGGCTGCCGGCCCACGCCCAGGCGGCGACGGACACCCAGCACACGACGAAGTAGATGGCGGCGAACAGCCAGACGGCGGTCGCATCGCCGGCGGCCGCGTACGTGCCCATGCCGGCCAGCGCGGCAAGCCAGGCCTTGGGACTCAGCCATTGCATCGCGGCGCCCTGCAGCAACGACGGCCGCGCCGGTGACGGTCCGGCGCCAAGCTCGCCCGCATCGGCGGCCAGCTTCCAGGCGATGGTCAGCAGGAAGACGACGCCGGCCCAGCGCACGACGGCCGTCACCTGCGGCCACGCATCGACGATTTCATGGAGTCCGAGGCCGGCCAGCACGAGCAGCAGGCAGAAGCCGGCCGTCGCGCCCGTGACGTGCGCGAGGGTCCCGGCGAACCCGTGGCGGGCGCCGCTGCCGAGGGCGACGACGTTGACGGGGCCGGGCGTGATCGAGGTGGCGAGGGCGAATGCTGCCATCGAAGCGATGATGCTCATCTGCGTTTCCTTTCATGTCGAGGGATGCGCAGACGATAGCGGCGGCCGCCCGGCCGGTATTGAAGAAAATTACCCTGCCGCGAGGAGATCAGGCCGACATCAGGCCGGCACGGGCGCCGCGTGACGGGTGAAGCGCCACATGTCGACGGTGACGCCGGTGCGGTAGTCGTCCTGCATCTCCGGCGTGAGTACCTCGAACATCAGGCCGTTTTCGAGCCACAGCTCGACGACGTCGAACACGCCGCCGCGCGAGCACGGGACGGCGCGCCAGCCTTCGCGCGCGCCGATCGCGAGGATGTCGTCGACCGACAGCTCGGTGGCGATCGCCAGGTGGAAGCACGCATAGGGACGGGGTGCCGCGTCCGGGTGCGGGCGTGCCATCTCGGCGCCGTTCCCCGGCGCCATCGGCATCGTGTGCGGATAGACCTCGACCATCGAGCCGCGCGCGTCGCCCGCCATCGCGACCCACGCGCCTGGCCACGGCGGAAAGCGGAACGACTGGCCGCCCCAGATTTCGGCGATGACGGCGGCGACGCGCTCGGGTTCACGGGCGGGGATGGATGCGTGGAAGATCATGGTTGTCCTCGGTGGGTTGCGGCACAGGCCAGGGTTGCGATGAGACGGACGCCGACCCGGCCGGCCCGGCGGCATGCGCCGTCGAGGTAGTGCCCCAGAACGGTCCACGCGGGCACGAAGCCCAGGTGCTGCTCGACCGCGTACTGGACGGCGCGCATGACACAGCGCTCGACGGTATCGAGCGCTGCGGTGCGGCGAGGGGAGATTCCGGTGGTTGGCGTATCCATGGCGCGCATGTTGACAGGCGCGCCATGGATCGTCATGCCCCACCGATGGGGGCATCCTGGCTAGCGGCCGATCTCCACACGGTACACGGGCACCACCTTCACCGCGTTCAGCTCGGCCAGCTGCGGCTTGCCGTCGAAGTCGGGCCGGTGTTCGCGCGGCAGGTAGATCGGCGCGTCCGCGCGCAGCGGCAGGACGGTCAGCGTGAGCGGACCTTGGCGTTTCGCGGGCAGGTTACCCAGATCGAATTGCCAGCGCTGGCCGTTGTAGTACCAGTCGTCGATCATGCGCGTGCCGTCGAACAGCCGGGCCACGTCGCCCGTGAAGTCGATGTCGAGCAGCAAGCTGTCCACGTCGCGCGTCCCCTTGGCCGCCGCCACGTCGAGCTGCCACGCGGCCGAGGCGCCGAATGCCTCCGGGTCCGGTTGCACAGCCGCGTTGGCGTTGCCGCCGATGCGGATGGGCCGCGCCGCCTGCGCCGCGCGCAGCGGTTTGACGGTGACGACCACGTCGTGCGCCGGCAGTGTCGCCTCGAGCACCTGGAACAGCCCGTCGCGCCCATCCGTTTTCATGACGGTGCTGGCTTTCGGGGTCGTCGCCAACGCCGGATAGACGGCCGCGCGGACATGCGGCTCGCCTGCGCTGCGCAGCACGAGACGGCCGCCATCGAAATACGCCTGCGCGTCGCTCAGCACGAGGCGGCGCCGGCCCTGGAAGGTGCCCAGGACTGTTTGCCGGGCCTGGGCCTGCGGCAGCACGAGCACGGACTGTGGCGCCTTGCCGTCGCAGCGCAGGGTGAACGCAGTGTCCAGCCCGGGTTCGATGGCGTCCACGACGACCGCGTCGGACGTGTCGTCGACGTGAGCGCGGGCCGCGTGCACGCAGCCGCGGGCCTTGTCGCCGAACGCGAATTCGACCGGAACACCGTCCTGCGCCGCGAACACCCACGTGCCGTCGTCCAGCCGTGCCAGCGGCTGCGCCGTCGCATACGTCAGCTTTAGGCCGTCCATGTTGAAATTGACGGGCCAGGCGAAGTACGCTTCGGCCGGCAGGTCGATGGGCTTGCGCGGCAAGGTCACCGTCCCGCCGGGCAGCTTGATGGCGAAGCGGACCTGTGCGCGCGCGGGTGTCGGGTACTGGCGCACGTGGCCGTTGTAGAACAGGAAGGCGGCGTCGCCGCGGCTGCGCACGGACCACCGCAGCGTATCCAGATCGGCCGGATCCGTCGGCACGACGTCCGGCCTGCGCACGGTCATCGGCGCCAGGCGCGCGCCGAAGTCGTGCAGGAACCAGTGGAACGGGCGCAGTGCCGCCAGCACGGGACGCTGCTGGCCGTCGGGGCCCAGCGGCGCGTTGAAGTCGTAATTGATCGCGGGGACGTCGTTGTAGCCGCCGCTCTTCGTGCTCTCCTCCAAGGTCGTGCCGGCGACGGGATTGCGCCCGCCGTGGAACATGTAGTACCCCATCAGGTTGACGCCGGAGCCCAGTTGCACGGGCAGCATGGACGCGATGTCGTCGCTTGAAACGAGCGTGCGCCGGCGGTACATGGCGGGCAGGCCCGCGCCGTATTCCGCGCCGAGGAACGGCGTGCTGTCGACGTCCGTCTCCGCCGTGCCTTGCTGGCTCGCGCGCGTCTGCGCGCCCAGGTCGCCGCTCACGCGCGTGCCGAAGCGGAACGCGTACGTCTCCTTCGGCGGCAGTTCCTTCGTACTCGTCGCCCACGGCTCGTCGGGGTAGCCGCCGAATACGGGCGTCACTTCGCCTGACGGATACAAGGTCTGGTCCCAGCCCGTGACCGTGTAATACGGGACGTCGATACCGGCCTTCACGGCGAGGCCTTTCAGCGTGCGGATGTGTTCCGCGCCGTGGCCCGGGCCCGCGAGGTTGTACTCGTTCTCGATCTGCGCGCCGATCACGGGGCCGCCTTGCTTGTACAGCAGGCCGTCCAGCTGGCGCCCGATCTCGCGGTAGAAACGCTCGACGTAGTGCAGGTACGTCGGGTCGTTGCCGCGCGTCGGCATCGCGTCGACCACCCAGTCGGGGAAGCCGCCGTAGCGCACCTCCGCATGCGACCACGGCCCGATCCGTACGACGACATCCAGGCCGTGCTTGTGCGCCAGCCGGACGAAACGGCGCAGGTCGCGGTTGCCGGACCAGTCGAACTTGCCTTCGTTCGCTTCGTGGTGGTTCCAGATGAGGTAGGTGGCCACGACGTCGATGCCGGCCGACTTCATCTTCGCCAGTTCAGCATCCCAGCTGGCGGCCGGGCTGCGCGAATAGTGGAACTCGCCCATCACCGGCAGCCAGGGCTGGCCGTCGCGCGTGAGGTATTGGTTGTTGATGCCGAGCGCGTGCCCGCCCGGCGCCTTCGCCGTGCCCAGCTTGATCGTGCCGGTGCGCGGGTCGGGCGCCGGTGCGCTGGCGTCGACGGTGAGGAGTTGTTCCGCGCCCGCCGTGGCGGGGCCGGCGAGGGCCAGCAGCACGGCGGTGCGGAGCAGCGTGGGTTGCGTGATCGTCTTCATCAGAACTTGTACGAGACGCCCACGTTGTAGCGGCGTCCGTATTCCATCACGTTCTGCATGTACGCGTTGGCGTTCTGCGTGTAGACGACCTTCTGGTTCGTGATGTTGTCCAGGCCCACGCGCAGTTGCAGTTGCGGCGTCAGGTAGTACGAGACGTTCGCCGTGACGTACGTCTCCTCGCCGTTTTCCGCCATATAGCCTGCGGTCCAGCGGGGCATCCGCACGAACGGGCTGTGGTAGTTGGCCGATACGCGCGCCTCGAAGCCGTTCTTTTCGTACCAGAGCGTGACGCCGCCGTTGTTGCGCATCAGGCCTTCCATCGGGTAGTGGTTCGTGTACTCGTGGATGTCGCTCTCGTTGTACGACCAGTTCGCGGCGACACCCAGGCCGTCGAACGGGGCCGGCAGATGCGTGAACGCGTGCTGGTAGACGAGCTCCAGGCCGCGCACATAGCCGCCTTCGCCGTTGATGGACCGCGTGACGATCGCCTGGCGGCCGTCGAGGGTGGTCGTGTCCGTCGTGATGCCGATGTAGCTGCCGATCTGCTTGTAGAACAGCGCGGCCGAGAACAGCGAGCCCTTGTCGAAGTACCACTGGTACGCGAGGTCGGCCTGGTTCGCCATCATCGGCAGCAGGCCCGGATTGCCCGCGCTGCCCGTCAGCGGCGCCTGCGAGCCCGGGGTCGTGTCCATCGAGATCTGGCGCGACGCGCGCATCTCGTCCAGCGGCGCGCGCGACATGGCGCGTGCGAGCGAGAACCGGATCTGGTGCGCCTGCTCCGCATCGAGCCCGAAGATCAGGTTCATGCTGGGCAGCGCCTTCGTGTACGACGCGCCGCCTTCGACCGGCGTCGGCGCGGCGCCGTTGACGGACTCCATGCCTTCGCCCGTCTGGTGCGTGTGCACGACGCGCACGCCCGCGTTGCCGCGGTATTTCAGGCCGAACAGTTCACCGTCCAGGTCCGCCTGTACGTACAGGGCGCTCGTGCGTTCCTTGACCTTCCAACCCGCGAGCAGGTCGTTCGCCGTCTGCGGCCGGCCGCTCGCGTCGAGGGCGCTGCCGCCGAACACGGACGACACGGTGCCTTCGAAATCGCGCAGGCTCAGTGCGGGAAAGTAGCCGGGCACGTTGAGCGTCTGGTAGGCGGACGGCGCAATCGATGCGTTCGCGGGCGAGATGTTCCACGTGGTCTGATGGTACGACTTCTCGCGGTCGGCGAAGCGGGCGCCGATCTTGATGCGGCTGACCGGGCCCAGTTCCAGCGGCAGCGCGCCGCTGACGTGGGCGGAGTCGAGACGGTCGTGCACATGGCCGTCGTTGTCGATGTAGAGCTGCGGCGCGCCGAAGTTGGCGAGGTTGCCCGTGTCTTCGCTGAACGAGTACGACTGCCGCTCGTTGCCGGTGAAGGACCACGACAGCGTGCCGTTGTTCGCCGTCGTGTTGCGCACGTCGGCCCACTGGCTGGCGCGGCTCGCGCGCGACGTCGCGACGTCCGCTTCGACCTTCCAGTCGCCCACGTTGAATTTGCCGTTCAGGCCACCGGCCGCGTTGTCCATGTTCTGGATCCAGCGCGTGCTGTGCGTGGACAGGCTCACGTCCTTCACGGTCGCGCCCACGACGTAGCCGTTGCGGATGTCGAGGTTCGAATAATTCCCCGTCTGCCAGCCGTCCCAGTTGCCGACGTCGCCCGTCCAGTGCTGGACGCTCGGCTCGCGGATCTTGTCGCGGGCGAAGTACAGGTCGGCCGTGATCAGCGCGTCCGGGCTCGCCTTCCATTCCACCTTGCCCAGCACGCTGCTGCGTTCATTGGTGCCGCGCTTGAGTTCATCCTCGAAGCCCCACGGCGTCTTGTCGACCTTGCCGTCGCCGTTCATGTCGACGGAGTGATCCTCGTTGAAGCCCCAGTGGTTCTTGCGCTTCTCGATCGACGGCTGCTTCTGGTAGCTGAACGCGACGGCAGTACCGATCGTCTTGTCCGCGAACTGGTCGATCCAGATGCCGCCCAGGCGCGGGCGCACGGATTGCGCGTCGACGTCCTTCGCGAGCGGATAGTACAGCGCGTCGGCCTTCAGCGATGCCTGGCGGCCCTTGTACTTCAGCGGTTGCACGGTCTGCAGGTCGATCGTCGTCGTGATGCCGCCTTCGACGAGGTCGGCGTTCTGCGTCTTGTAAACGATGGCGCCGGACAGCGACTCGGACGGGAACTGCTCGAAGCGCACGGCGCGATTGGGTTCCGACGATGCCAGTTCGC
The DNA here is from genome assembly GCF_024753285.1 of Massilia pinisoli. Classification (GTDB taxonomy): domain Bacteria; phylum Pseudomonadota; class Gammaproteobacteria; order Burkholderiales; family Burkholderiaceae_D; genus Telluria; species Telluria pinisoli. The sequence continues at coordinate 182,364 of NZ_JANUGW010000011.1, forward strand.
GGCCGTTCAGCGTGGCGCCGATGAAGCGTTCGCCCATGCCGCGCGCGACGATCTGGCTCGCGTTGCCGCGATCGAGGCCGGCGGCGAGGCCCGGCAGGCGCGCGAGGGATTCCGCGATCGTCGTGTCGGGCAGCTTGCCGATGTCTTCGGACGCCACGACTTCGACCATGCTGTTGGAGTTCTCCTTGACGGACAGGGCGCTGCGTACGGATGCGCGGATGCCCGAGACGACGACCTGCTGGACGGCCGTGTCGCCGCCCGCGGCGGGTTCCGACGGCGCGGCGGGCACGGTCACCTGGGCGACGGCGGGAATGGCGGGGAGGACCAACAATGGGATGAGCGAGCGTACGAGTACGCTCAGGGTTGTCTGCTGCATGTAATCTCCTTGCTTTGTCGTTTTGACTTATCGGTATGCGTCACCGTTGGTGCGTCGAGCGAACCAATCAGGCGACTGACCGGCATTCTGTCGCCTTGCAAGGAGTACAACCATTATGTTTTTTACCAGCGTATATACGAAGTTCATATAGCCTGGTGAAAAACATAAAGGCAGCCCGCAGGCTGCCTTCAAGTTTCGTTTGACGCGCGCGTCTGGTGGGGCAGTTCAGGCCCCCGGCCTGAACTGCCCCACCAAGCGTTTGCTTACCACCACATGCCGTAGATCGTGGCGAGCACGACGCAGATGACGGCCGACCCAAGCGCAAACGCGCCGTCGACCTTGAACAGCTTCGTGTCGACGATCAGCGCTTTCACCTTG
>NZ_JANUGW010000012.1 GCF_024753285.1 Massilia pinisoli
GGGAGCCCACCCTACGGTTGCCGTGCACGATGGGCACCCCGTGCCCACGATGGTCTGCACGAATCCACACGAGCGCATAAAATCCTCGCTTTCCCCACGAACCCACAAGGACAACAATGCGCATCCTGCACACCATGCTACGCGTCGGCGACCTGCAGCGCTCCATCGACTTTTATACGAAAGTGCTCGGCATGAAGCTGCTGCGCACGAGCGAGAACGCGGAATACAAGTACACGCTGGCCTTCCTCGGCTACGGCAGCAACCCGGACCACGCGGAACTCGAACTGACCTATAACTGGGGTGTCGACAAGTACGAGATGGGCTCGGCCTACGGCCACATCGCGATCTCGGCCGACGACATCTACAAGACCTGCGACCAGGTCCGCGCCGCCGGCGGCAACATCACGCGCGAGCCTGGCCCCGTCAAGGGCGGCACGACCGTGATCGCCTTCATCACCGATCCGGACGGCTACAAGGTCGAACTGATCGAGCGCCCCGACCATGCCGGCGGCGCGGGCCTGAGCAGCTGATCACGTCGTCACGGGCGGGTCATAAAAAAACGGCGCCGCGGCGCCGTTTTTAACATCGTGAGCAAGCCTTACGGCTGCTGCAGCAACGCATTGATCGGCTGCAGGTCTTCCTCGCGCAGCGAGCCCGCCGCGGCCTTCAGCTTCAGGCCGGCCAGGATCGTGTTGTAGCGGGCGCGCGCCAGGTCGGTGCGGGTCTGATACAGCTGGCGCTGGGCATTCAGCACGTCGATGTTGATGCGCACGCCGACCTGGTAACCGAGCTTGTTCGATTCCAGCGCGGAATTGCTCGACACCTCGGCGGCTTCCAGCGCCTTCACCTGCGCGAGGCCGCTGTTCACGCCGAGGAACGATTGGCGTGCCACCAGCGCGGCATTCCGGCGGTTCGCTTCGAGGTCGTTGCGGGCCTTGTCTTCCAGCGCGATCGATTCGCGCACGCGGCTCGTCACGGCAAAGCCGCTGAAGATCGGGATGCTGTACTGGATGCCGATGGAGTTGCTGTTGCTCTTGCCCGACTGGGCGAGCTGGCCGTTCACGTCGCGGTGCAGCGACGAGGCGACGAGGTCCACGGTCGGGTAGTGGCCGGCGCGGTTCTTCGAGATGTCGCGCTTGGCCGATTCCAGCTGCAGCTGCGCCACGGTAACGGCATAGTTCTGGTTCTCGGCGGCGGACACCCACTGGTCGACGTTGATCGGCTGCGGCGCCGTCAGGTTCACGCCCGTGCGCAAGGTGGCCAGGGTCGCCGGCGCCGTGCCGATGATGGCTTGCAGCGCCGTCTTCTTCGTCTCCAGGTCGTTGACGGCGGCGATTTCCTGCGACACGACGAGGTCGTACGCGGCCTGGGCTTCATGCGTGTCGGTGATGGTCTGCGTGCCGACTTCGAAGTTGCGCTTGGCGGATGCCAGCTGTTCCGTCACGGCGACTTTCTGCGCGCGCGTCGATTCCAGCGTGTCCTGCGCGGCCAGCACGTCGAAATAGGCCTGCGCCACGCGCGTGATCAGGTCCTGCTGGGCCTGCGCGAACTGGGCTTCCGAGATCGCTTGCTGCAGCTTGCTCTGCTGATAGGTTTCCCAGCGGTCCCAGCGGAACAGCGGCTGCTGCAGCGTGACCTGGACCTCGTTCGTGCGCAGGTTGGAACCGCCGCCCAGCAGCGGACTGTTGTTCCATGCGGTGAAGTCGGAGTTGTTCTTCGTGACGTCACCGGTGACGCCGACGGTCGGCAGCAAGCCGGCACGCCCCTGGGTGATACGTTCCCGACCGGCGGCGGCGGCCGCGCGGGCGCTGGCATAGGTGGCGTCGTTCGCCAATGCCTGCTGGTACACCTGGATCAGATCGGCCGCCTGGGCATTGAGCGAAAACGCGCTGGCCAACAGTACGGCGATGAGGGGCTTCTGCATTACTTTCTCCGTCGGAGTCATCAATTGTTAAGGACGCAGGTCGTCAATACTTCGGCATCGATGGATCGACCTGCACGGCCCAGGCGTGTATTCCGCCTGTGAGGTTGGTGATGTTGCTGAACCCGTTGCGCTCGAGGAAGGCGGCCACCTGCATGCTGCGCGCGCCGTGGTGGCACACGCAGACGATGTCCTGGCCGTCGTCCAGTTCGCTCACGCGGATCGGAATCAGGTTCATCGGGATCTGGGTCGAGCCCTCGATGTGGCAGGTCTCGAATTCCCAGTTTTCCCGCACGTCGAGCAGCAGCGGCTTCGGACGCGACGGGTCGGCCAGCCAGGCGGCCAACTCGGGTGCGGTAATGTGCTGCATCTTGCGTCTCCGCTCAGAACTGGAAGTGCGACGGCACCGGAGCGCCCGTCAGGTAGCGCACGTTGGTCTCGAACACCTTGATCGTGCCGTAGGTGTTTTCGCCAGTGCGCGTGATAATCGACGCTTCCATCACCGGTGCCTGGCCGATGATGGCGGCGATGCGGCCACCCACCTTCACCTGCTTCAGGAACGCTTCCGGCAGCACTTCCAGCGCGCCCGAGATCACGATCACGTCGTACGGCGCGCCTTTCGCCCAGCCTTCCGCGCCGTTGCCGGTCTCGACCGTCACGTTGTGGATGCCCGCGTTGGCCAGGTTCTTCTTGGCCAGTTCCGCCGTTTCCGGATTGATTTCCACGGTCGTCACCTTGGCGGCGCGGTGCGCCAGCAGGGCGGCCATATAGCCCGAACCGGTGCCGATTTCCAGCACGGTCTCGTGCTTCCGGACGCCCACTTCCTGCAGGATGCGCGCTTCGAACTTCGGCGCCAGCATGGCGTCGCCGCCCGGCAGCGGGATCTCGACGTCGGCGAACGCCAGGTTCCGGTACGCCGCCGGCACGAACTGTTCGCGCTTGACGACGTGCAGCAGGTCGAGCACATCCTGGTCCAGCACGTTCCACGGACGGATCTGCTGTTCGATCATGTTGAAGCGGGCTTGTTCGATATTCATCTGTAGACTCGGTGGAAAAATAAATAATCCGATATTTTATCGTTGAACGGCTTCAGCAAACATATCTTAACGACATGCTGCCGGACGCCAGGGGAAATTGCGACAGTCTGCAGTTTAAGGGGCATGAAACCCTGAAAACCGTGTCTTGACGTAGGAAAATAGATCACGCGGCCGATGCGGCCGGTAACAGGCCATGCAGCGCCATGTCGAGGAACGTGTCGAGAAAGGCCTGCGGTTCCAGTTCGCCACGGGGGCATGGGCCCACGGAATGCTTCCAGATGATCAGGGTGAGCATCGGGGCGACGAGCACCTGGGTCATCGTGTTTACGTCGATGCGCCGGAATTCGCCGCGCGCGATGCCGCGCTCCAGCATCGACGACATCGCCCGGGTGCCGCGGTTGATGACTTCTTCCTGGTAGAAGCGGGCCAGCTCGGGGAAATTGTCGGCTTCCGCCATGACCAGCTTGATGATGCCGGACGCCTTCGTCGCGCCCAGCCGCTGCCACCACGAGTGGATCAGGTGGCGCAGCAGGTCGGCGCTGTGGCCGTCGAATTCGGCGACGGACGCTTCCGCCTCGCCGATCACGGGCACGATATTGCTGCGCACGACGGCCTTGAACAGCTCTTCCTTGTTTTCGTAATACAAATACAAGGTGCCCTTCGACACGCCGGCGCGGCGCGCGACGTCTTCCAGGCGTGTGGTGGCATAGCCACGCTCGACGAACAGGTCGATGGCCGCCTCGAGCAACTCCTGGGGCCGCGCGTCCTTACGGCGCTCCCAGCGCGGCTTGGTGTCAAAAGGGCATGGCATGCTTCTGTCCGACAACTAACTGTTGAGTCAGCAAATATAGACCTGGGGATAGGGCCAGTCAAGAACCCTGAGGATAGAGCGCTGTCGGTAGTATACTGGCTGCTTGCCTGCCGCCGGTCTTTACATGCCTATCCCGTCTCCCCCCGTTTCCTGCCGCCCTGGCTGCGGCGCCTGCTGCATCGCCCCGTCGATTTCGTCGCCCATCCCCGGCATGCCGGACGGGAAGCCCGCCGGCGTGCGTTGCGTGCAATTGGACGAGCACAACGGCTGCAAGATTTTCGGGCAGCCGGACCGGCCCCGCGTCTGCGGCAGCCTGCCGCCCTCGCGCGAGATGTGCGGCGACACGCGCGAGCACGCGATGCTGTTTCTGTCCGAACTGGAGCGCTTGACGGCCTCCATGTAGACACGGTAACTCGACGGCGAGCCCCTTCCTCATGGTAAGCTTGCGGCCCGCGCAACACCATCCGCGCATGACCCCAACCCTACCGAACGCATACACCAAATGGATATCATTCTCGCTCTGAAAGCGATCATCATGGGCCTCGTCGAGGGCTTCACCGAATTCCTGCCGATCTCGTCCACAGGTCACCTGATCCTGGCCGGTAGCCTGATCAATTTCACGGGCGAAGTGGCCAAAGTGTTCGAGATCGCGATCCAGGCCGGCGCCATCTTCGCCGTGATGTGGGAATACCGCGCGCGCATCGGTGCCGCTGTGGGTGGCGTCGCGTCCGATCCACGCCAGCAGAAACTCGTCCTCAACGTGATCGTCGGCTTCCTGCCGGCGGCCGTGCTGGGCGTGCTGTTCATCAAGGCGATCAAGGCGCATCTGTTCGCGCCGGTGCCCGTGGCCACCGCGTTCATCGTCGGCGCGTTCGTGATCCTGTGGGCGGAACACCGCCACAAGGTACTGCCGGGCGCACACCGTGTCGAGACCGTCGACGACATGACCGTGCTCGACGCATTCAAGGTCGGCTGCGCGCAATGCTTCGGCCTGATCCCGGGTACGAGCCGTTCCGGCGCCACGATCATCGGCGGCATGCTGTTCGGCCTGTCGCGCACGGCGGCCACCGAATTCTCGTTCTTCCTCGCGATTCCCACGCTGCTGGGCGCGACCGTGTATTCCGTCTTCAAGGCCCGCCACGCGCTGCACGCGACCGACCTCCCGCTGTTCCTCGTCGGCGGCGTGACGGCATTCATTTCCGCCTTCCTGTGCGTGCGCTGGCTCTTGCGCTTCATCAGCACGCACACCTTCACGGGATTCGCCTGGTACCGTATCGTGTTCGGTGTGGTCGTCCTGATCACCGCCCATTTCGGCTGGGTCGTCTGGGCCGATTGAATCTCAGGCAGCAAGCACCATCATGACGAGCGACATCCAGCAACGCGCGCTGCAGATCCTGCAGACGGTATTCGGCTACCCCGCCTTCCGCGGACAGCAGGCCGACATCGTCGAGCAGGTGGCGTCCGGCGGCGACGCGCTCGTCCTGATGCCCACCGGCGGCGGCAAGTCGCTGTGCTACCAGATTCCCGCGCTGCTGCGCGACGGCGTCGGCGTCGTCGTCTCGCCGCTGATCGCCCTCATGCAGGATCAGGTCGACGCGCTGGCGGAGGTGGGCGTGCGCGCCGCGTTCCTGAATTCCACGCAGACGTTCGAGGAAACCCTGCGCATCGAGCGCATGGTGCGTACCGGCGAGCTCGACCTCGTGTACGTGGCCCCCGAGCGCCTGATGACGCCGCGCTGCCTCGAGCTGTTCGAGTCGGCGCACATCTCGCTGTTCGCCATCGACGAGGCGCACTGCGTGTCGCAATGGGGCCACGACTTCCGGCCCGAATACATCCGCCTGTCGATCCTGCACGAGCGCTTCCCGCACGTGCCGCGCATCGCGCTGACGGCAACGGCCGACCAGCTCACGCGCGCGGAAATCGCCCAGCGCCTGCAGCTGGAAGAGGCGCGCCAGTTCGTGTCGTCGTTCGACCGGCCGAACATCCGCTACGCCATCGTCGAAAAGACGAACGCCCGCAAGCAGCTGCTCGACTTCATCTCGACGGAACACCCGGGCGACTCCGGCATCGTGTACTGCCTGTCGAGAAAAAAGGTCGAGGAGACGGCGGAATTCCTGAACGAGAACGGCATCCGCGCCCTGCCCTATCACGCCGGTATGGAGCACCCGCTGCGTGCCCACAACCAGGCGCGCTTCCTGCGCGAGGACAGCATCGTGATGGTCGCGACGATCGCGTTCGGCATGGGCATCGACAAGCCGGACGTCCGCTTCGTCTGCCACCTCGACCTGCCGAAATCGCTGGAAGGCTATTACCAGGAAACGGGCCGCGCGGGCCGCGACGGGCTGCCGTCGAACGCCTGGATGGCCTACGGCCTGCAGGACGTCGTACTGCAGCGACGGATGATCGACGAATCGGAGGCCGACGAGAATTTCAAGCGCGTGCTGTCGTCGAAGCTCGACGCGATGCTGGGCCTGTGCGAGACGCTGAGCTGCCGCCGGATGCGCCTGCTCGAATACTTCGGCGAGCGCTCGGGCCCGTGCGGCAATTGCGATACGTGCCTCATTCCGCCGACGTCGTTCGATGCGACGGTGCCCGTGCAAAAGCTGCTGTCCGCGATCTACCGCGTCGACCAGCGCTTCGCCGCGGGCCACGTGATCGACGTGCTGCGCGGCGTGTCGTCCGAACGCATCGTCCAGTGGCACCACGACAAGCTGTCCGTGTTCGGCGTCGGCGCGGAACGCAGCGAGCAGGAATGGCGCGCCATCGTGCGCCAGACGATCGCGCTGGGCCTCCTCACCGTCGACCACGACGCGTTCAGCTCCTTGAAGCTGACGGAGGCTGCGCGCCCCGTGCTGAAGGGCCAGCAGCCGGTGCAGCTGCGCCAGTACCAGAAACCCGTGAAGCCGAAGCGCACGTCGGCGCCGCGCGCGAGCTACGAAGAGATGGAATTGTCGAAGTCCGAACAGGCGATCTTCGACAAGCTGCGCTGGTGGCGCGTGGAGACGGCGCGCGCACACGGCGTGCCCGCGTACGTCGTGTTCCAGGACGCCACCTTGCGCGAGATCGCCAAGGTCAAGCCTGTGTCGCTGGACCAGTTGCGCGGCGTGTCGGGTGTCGGCGAGAAGAAGCTGACCTCGTACGGCGACGAGATCGTCGGCATCATCAGCGAGATGGTGTAACCAGGAGCGGTAGGGTGGACGGCTCAGCCGTCCACGCGTCCAACGATCCGAAATGTCGCTGCAACGCATGCGGGAATTGAACGCGTGGACGGGAAACCCGTCCACCCTACGCCTACCGAATTATCGCTTGGTGAACACGAGGTCCCACACGCCGTGGCCCAGTTTCAGGCCCCGGTTCTCGAACTTGGTCAACGGCCGATACGACGGCTTCTCCGCATACCCCTCGGCCGTGTTCTGCAGCGCCGGCTCGTTGCCCAGCACGTCCAGCATCTGCACCGCGTAATCTTCCCAATCGGTGGCGCAGTGGATGTAGCCGCCCGACGCCAGTTTCTCGCACAGCAGCTTCACGAACGGCGGCTGGATCAGCCGGCGCTTGTTGTGGCGCGCCTTGTGCCACGGGTCGGGGAAGAAGATGTGCACGCCGGCCAGCGAACCGTCGGCCACCATATTGTTCAGCACCTCGACGGCATCGTGCTGGATGAGGCGCAGGTTGGGAATGTCCTGTTCGCCGGCCAGTTTCAACAGGCTGCCGACGCCGGGCGTGTGCACCTCGACGCCGATGAAATCCTGGTCCGGCATCGCCTTCGCGATGTGCGCCGTCGTGTCGCCCATGCCGAAGCCGATCTCCAGGATCAGCGGCGCCGTGCGGCCGAACGCGGCGTGGAAGTCGCACGGCGCCTTGCGGTATTCGATCAGGTAGCGCGGGCCGTAGGCTTCCAGCGCACGTGCCTGGCCGGTCGACAGGCGGCCGGCGCGGGTGACGAAACTGCGGATGCGGCGTTCGGTCGGGTCGTAGAGCATGGGGCGGCCCTGCTCGTTGGTAGGCGTATCGGCGGACATGGGAGATCGATGAAGAGTGATGAAAAAGCGGGCGCCATTATAACCCGGCGCTTGTGCGCACCGATCTCGGACATAATGCGTCTGTTGCAACGAGGAGCCACCATGCGCCAGCAGACCCACCCCATCGCCACCGAAGACAACGTCGCCGCGTACCGCCTGACGTCCTTCCATTACGGCACGCCGGGCCGCGGCAAGAAGGTCTACGTCCAGGCGTCGCTGCATGCGGACGAGGTGCCCGCGATGCTCGTCGCGCACGTGCTGCGCCGCGAACTCGACCGGCTGGATGCGGAGGGCAAGGTTACGGGCGAGATCATCCTCGTGCCCGCGGCGAATCCGATCGGGCTGTCGCAAGTGATCCACGGCGCGCCGTTCGGCCGCTTCGACCTGGCGACGGGCACCAATTTCAACCGCTCGTACCGGCACGTGGCCGACGCGCTGAAGGCGTCCCTGCAGGACAAGCTCGGTGCCGACCCGGCCGCCAACGCCGCCCTCGTGCGCGGGCACGCGCGGCGCGAGGTGGCGGCGTGGCTGCCGAAGAACGCGACGGAAGAACTCAAGAAGACGCTGCTGGGCATGGCGATCGACGCCGACATCATGCTCGACCTCCATTGCGACAACGAGGCCGTCCTCCACATGTACACGGGTACGCCGCTGGCCGACAGGGTGAAACCGCTGGCAGCGCTGATGGGAGCGCACGCCGTGCTGCTGGCGACGGAATCGGGCGGCGAACCGTTCGACGAGGCGTGCAGCCGCGTGTGGTGGGAACTCGGAAAACACTTCGGCGACCGCTTTCCGATCCCGCTCGGCTGCGTGGGCGTGACGGTCGAGCTGCGCGGCGAGAACGACGTGCGCTACGACCTCGCCGAACGGGATGCGCACGGCCTGCTGCAATACCTGGCGCGCGAAGGCGTCGTCGACGTTCCGGTCGAACCGCTGCCGTCTCCGCTGTGCGAGCCCACGCCGCTGGAAGGCGTCGAGCCGCTGCACGCGCCGCATGCGGGCGTGCTCGTGTTCCTGAAGAAGCTGGGCGACAAGGTGCAGGCGGGCGATGCCGTCGCCGACATCGTCGACCCGGTCAGCGGCAGGACGACCACGTTGCGCCCGACGCAATCGGGCGTGCTGTTCGCCAGCACGGCGCACCGTCACCTGCTGCGCGGGATGCACGTCTGTAAGGTCGCCAGCGCGACGGCGTGGCGCAGCGGGAGCCTGCTGGGTGCGTAGCGGCAGGCGTCACGCGGCCAGCGCGTCGTCGAACAGGTAGCGCTGCGCCAGCAGCGGCGCGATCGACGCCGCCGGCAGCGGGCGCGCGACGAGGTAGCCCTGCACCTCGTTGCAGTTCAGCGCGCGCAGGATCGTCAACTGCGCCTCGTTCTCGACGCCTTCCGCGACGACCTCCATCCCGAGCGCGTGCGCCATCGACACGATCGCCTGGAAGAACACGGTGCCTTCCTTCGAGCGTCCCAGTTCGGCCGTGAACGAGCGGTCGACCTTCAGCACGTCCATCTTCATGCGCTGCAGTTGCGACAGCGACGAGTACCCGGTGCCGAAATCGTCCACGTGCAGCTTGACGCCCAGCGCGCGGATCGCCGCGAGTTCCGCGAGGATCTCGGCCTGGTCGCCCATCATCGCGGACTCCGTGATCTCGACCTCGAGCAGGCCGGCCGGCACGTGGTAGCGGGCCAGCGCGTCGGCCAGCTCGCGCTGCACGCCGCCGCGCAGGAACTGCTTCGGCGAGACGTTGATCGACACGGGCACCGGCACGGCGCCCTGCGCGCGCCAGGCGGCCAGTTGCGCGCAGGCGGCGTCGATCACGATGGCGCCGATCGGCACGATCAAGCCGCTCGACTCGGCCAGCGGGATGAATTCGTCCGGACGGATCATGCCCAGCTGCGGATGCTCCCAGCGCAGCAGCGCCTCCATGCTCAAGAGCTCACCCGTGCGGGTGTCGACGCGCGGCTGGTAATGCAGCACGAACTGGCGCTTGTCGATCGCTTCCAGCAGGCGCTGGCGCAGCTGGGTGCGCGTCTTGAGGATGTTCGACTGCGCATGGTCGAAGAAGCGGTACTGGCCCTTGCCTTCGGCCTTCCCGGCATACATCGCGATGTCGCCGTGGCGGATCAAGGTAGCCGCGTCGAGGCCGTCGCGCGGGTACACGGCGATGCCGACGGAGGCGCCGATCATGTGCTGGTCGTCGGCGATGGCGAACGGCTTGCTGAACGCGTCGACGATGCGCGTGGCCACGACGGCCACCTGCTGGTCGCTGTCGAAGGGGCTGAGCAGCACGACGAATTCGTCGCCGCCGAAGCGCGCCACGCTGTCGCCCGGACGCAGCTGCGACAGCAGGCGCTCGGCCGCGAGCTGCAGCAGGCGGTCGCCGATGGCGTGGCCGTGCGTGTCGTTGACCTGCTTGAATTCGTCGAGGTCGATGAACAGCAGCGCCGCCCCGTGGCCGCCGTCCTCCGCGCGCGCCAGCGCGGCCGGGACGAAGTTCAGGAACCAGTGGCGGTTCGGCAGGCCCGTGAGGCTGTCCTCGTTGGCGAGGCGCGCCAGCTGCGATTCGTGTTCCTTGCGTTCGCTGATGTCCTGCAAGGTCACGGCGAGGACGTCGCCCACGCGCACGATGCGGCGGTGGCCCCAGCGGATGTTCAGGCGGTTGGTGTCGGGCATGCGCCGGTCTTCCTGGTGGAAGCCGACGGCCAGCGCCGTCCGGTAGTTCGTGGCCAGGTCGTCGAACGAGACGCCCTGGTGCAGTTCCGAGATCAGGCTGCCGACCAGCTCCGCGCGCGTCGTGCCGTAGAACGACGCGCCCCGTTCGTTGCAATCGACGATGCGGAAGTCGACCGTCTGGCCCTTGCGGTCGCGCACCGGCGCGACCATGTAGAAGCCGTCGTTGCCGCTCTCCGTCGCGGTGCGGTAGGCGCGCTGGATCTCGGCCCGCTCGCCCGCCCGCGCGCCTGCGCGCAGCGACAGCAGGCTCGCGCCCAGTGCCACCAGCACCAGCGCGGCCGTGGCGAGCAGCATGTGGTTGCGGCTGTCGGTCCAGTAGGCGTCGGCCGCTTCCAGCACCGCGGTGTGCGACAGCGCGACCAGGGTCACGAGCGGATACGCGCTGGAACGGCGCCAGCCCAGCACGCGCGCCTCGCCGTCGGCGAACCCGCCCGGCCCCGTGACGAGCTGCACGCCGCGCGCGACGGGCCAGCGGTCGGCGTTCGCGGGCAGCAGCGCCGCGGCGCCCTGGGTGCGCACGACGCCGCGCGCATCCTGCTCGACGCGCAGGTTGTTTTCGGTGCCGACGAGGGCCAGCAGGCTGCCCGGGCCCAAGGTGGGGGAGCTGACGAACGACGTGAAATACGCGGCGTCGACGGCCATCAGCAGCACGCCGTCGAATTCGTCGTCGGCCGTGTCGAGGCGGCGCGTGAACAGGATCGTGCCGTGCGCCTCGTCCAGCTCCGGCGGCGGCACGCCGATGCGCAGCGCCGTCGAGATGTTGTCGCGGTGCTGGACGAAGAACGCCGCGTGCGCGAGATTCAGCGTGCGTCCGTGGATGCGGCTGGACGAGCGGATCGTGCCGTCCGGCCCCACGACGCTCACGTTGACGAACGCGGCATCCGTGAACATGCCGTCGCGGCGCATGTTCTCGATGAGGTTGCGGTCACGCGCATGCTCCCAGCTGTGCTTGAGCTGCATCGTGATCTGGTCGACCTGCGCGACCGAGCGCGTGACGTATTGCTCGTAGGCCTCGGCATACGCGTCGGCTTCCTTGAACGCCTGCTCTTCGGCACGGCGGCGTTCGGCGCCCGCGTGCAGGATGGTTGCGGTCCAGAGGGCCGCGCAGGCGAGCAGCGCCAGCGCGGGCCACAGCAGCGCGAGGAATCGATGGGTGCGCGGGGCGGTGTGCGCACTGGGCTTGGACATGCGGTTTCCGTCAGAAGGCGCGCGCCGGCGGCACACGCTCAGTTACTGTTCAGCAACGCGCAGTGTAAGAAATGAAAGTGACAGGTTGATGACAAGTCGGCACGGCAATATGACGGCTTTGCAACGTCATTCCGGTACGCCGCCGGCCAGTGCACGCGCCAGCGCATCGACGTCGGCCGGCTTCACGAAATGGTAATGGAAGCCCGCGGCGGCCGACGCGTCGCGGTCCTGCTGCTGGCCATAACCCGTCAGGGCGATGAACAGCGCGCCCGCGGCCTGCGGCAGCGTGCGGATCTGGCGCGCCAGCTCGTGGCCGTCCATGCCAGGCAGGCCGATGTCGAGGACGAAGGCGTCGAACGCGCCTTCGCGCGCGCAGACGAGCGCCTGCAGCGGATCGTATTCGACGGCAGCCTCGTGGCCCAGCACCTCCAGCAACATCGCCACCGTCTGTGCCGCATCGGCATTGTCGTCGACGACGAGCACGCGCCGGATGCCCGGCCCAGCGGTCGCGCGAGGGGCATGGCCGGCCTGCGGGGACGCGGGCGCCGCAGGCCGTCCGCCATGGCGCTCGACGGGCCTCTTGGCCGGCGCGGGCGCCACGTCCGTAGTGTCCGGATGGACCAGTTCGGCCCACGCGGTATCGTCCTGCGTCCCTTCGATTACGTCGATGAGTTCGTCCATACGCTCGTTCCCGTATCCGGCCGCGCCGCGGCATGACATGCCAATGGTACGAAAATATGCGCCGCGGGCGCGCAGCCCACGCATGCAGGATGCATCCGCGCGACACATGCACCAAGAATATCCCTACTGGTTCCGGGCGGCAATACGCGCACGATTGAATCTGCGGATCAGCGTCGCGCCTCCGCCAACGCGAGCACTTCGTTGACCTCATTCAAGTCGGCAGGCTTGACGAGATAGTGGTCGAACCCGGCCTGCTGGGCGTCCTCGCGGTCCTGGTTCTGGCCGTAGCCCGTGAGGGCGACGAGCGTGGCGGCAGTGTTCTCCGGCTGGGCGCGCAGGCGGCGCGCCAGTTCGTAACCGTCCATGTCGGGCAAGCCGATGTCGAGCAGCAGCACGTCCGGATGCTCGGCCCGCGCGCGCGCGAGGGCTCCGCGTCCGTCGTACTCGACGCTGACGACATGGCCGTGCGCTTCGAGCAGCGCGGCCAGCATCTGGGCGGCGTCGGCATTGTCGTCGACGACGAGCACGCGCAGGCGGCCGTTGTCCGGCACCGTGGCGGCGTCCCCGCCGACATCGCGCGCCTGTGCGGGCGGGCGTGCCGCGCAGCACGGCAGGGAAATCGAAAATTCGCTGCCCTGCCCCAGGCCGTCGCTGCGTGCCTGCACGGTGCCGCCGTGCAGGCCGACGAGGCTCTTGACGAGCGCCAGGCCGATCCCCAGCCCGCCCTGCGACCTGTCCGGCGTGCGCTCGGCCTGCGTGAACAGGTCGAAGATGTAGGGCAGGACTTCCGGCGCGATGCCCATGCCGTTGTCGCGCACGGCGACGGTGGCCTGCCCGTCGTCCACGGTCACGGCCAGCGCGATGCGGCCGCCGGGCGCCGTGTACTTGGCGGCGTTGTTGAGGATGTTCGAGATCACTTGCACGAGGCGCGTGCGGTCGCCCGTCACGTGCACCGGCCGGTCCGACGGCTGCAGTGTCAGCGCGTGGCGGCGCGTGTCGATCAGCGGCCGCACCTGCTCGACGGCCGCGGCGACGATCGCGTTCAGGTCCAGCTCTTCCTTCTCCAGCGTGACGAGGCCGCGCGTGACGCGCGAGACGTCCAGCAGGTCGTTGACGAGGTCCGTCATGTGCTCGGCCTGCCGCACGATGATCTCGCTGGCGTTGGCCGTGCTCTTCACGTCGAGCCGGCCGAGCTTCAGCAGCTGGGCCGCCGTCATGATCGGCGCCAGCGGATTGCGCAGCTCGTGCGCCAGCATCGCGAGGAACTGGTCCTTCTGGCGGTTCGCGGCGCGCAGCTCGTCCTCCACGAGCTTGCGGTCCGTGACGTCGCTGCCTTCGACGAAGATGCCGTTCACCTGGCCATTGGCATCGCGGATCGGCTGGTAGACGAAATCGACGTAGCGCTCGTCCAGCGGGCCGTCCGGCTCGCGCTGGAGGCGCACGGGCAGCGCGTGGCCGACGAACGGCTCGCCCGTCGTGTACACGCGGTCGAGCAGTTCGAGGAAGCCCTGGCCGACGATTTCCGGCAGCGCGTCACGCGCGCGCTTGCCGACGATGGCGCGGTGGCCGATGAGCTGCATGTATGACTGGTTCGTCAGCTCGAACACGTGCTCGGGACCGCGCAGCACGGCCATGATGCCGGGCGCCTGCGCGAACAGGCCGCGCAACCGCTCGTTCTCCTCGTCGCGGTACTGCTCGGCCAGCACCTGGTCGGTCACTTCGACCACGGCGCAGTACATGCCGGGGATAGCCCCGGTCTCGTCGCGCACGGGTGAATACGAGAACGTGAACCACGTGGGCTCGTCGTAGCCGTGGCGGTTCATGACGAGGTACAGGCGGTCGGCATACGTCGCCTCGCCGCGCAGGGCGCGCTCGATCAGCGGGGAGATGTCGGGCCAGATCTCGGACCAGATGTCGTGGAAGCGCCCGCCGAGCGCGGCCGGGTGCTTGTCGCCGAGGATCTCGCGGTACGAATCGTTGTACAGGAAGCCCAGCTCCGGGCCCCAGGCGACGAACATCGGGAACTTCGAATTCAGCAGCAGGCCGACGACCGTGCGCAGCGCCTGCGGCCACGCGCGCGGATGCCCCAGCGGCGACGCGGACCAGTCGTGCGCACGCATCATGGCCCCCATATCGCCGCCGGCGCTCAGGAACATCAGGGGGCCGGCGCTGTCAGGCAGGTCCGGGTGCAGGGCAGCTTGGTCAGACCATCGTCCGTCTTCTTGCATGATTGATACTGGTAGGGGCAACAAGATCAGTGTGCCATAAGGGGCATGTCACAGGCGCGCACGGCTGCGCGGCGGAAATGACAACCGAAACCGCGACATGTACACGGGTCTTTTTACAATCTTGTCAGCATATCATTCCCTCGGACAACCGACCACTCAGCTGTCGGCATTTTTTACACTTGCGTGCAGTCTGTCTTATGCATTTCCGATAAGTTCCTGAAAACAATTGATATTTCTCAGTTGGCACGATTAATGCTTATAGACAACAAACATTTTCCAAGGGAACTGCCATGAACAAACTGCTCGCCTCGCTGACCATCGCCCTGTTCGCCCAGGCCGCTCACGCCGACGTCGTCAAAGTCGACTTCACCACGAAATACGACTGGAGTGGCTCGCTCAGCACGATCGATCCGATCGCGAGCCTGACGCTGTCGCTGAACCAGAACGGCACCGTGGCCGCCACGCTCGACACCGCTGCCAACCAGAACTGGTATGGCGTGGCGCTCGATTCCGGCTGGCATTTCACCTCAACCGACATGACCCAGGGCAGCGGAACCAGCTGGGGTACTTCCTTCGGCTCGTTCGGTACCGGGCTGGTCTGCTTCAATAACTGTGCGGGATCGGTCTCCTGGACCATCTCGGACTACAACGGCCCCCTCACCTCGGTCCGCCAGGTGCTCGACGGCGGCGGTTCCGCCTACGACGCGTTCTTCTACACCGGCATGCAATACGCCGGCGATGCGGTCGACGCCTCGGCCGTGCCGGAACCGGCCAGCATCGCGCTGCTGGGCCTGGGCCTCGTCGGCGTTGCCACCGGCCGCCGTCGCAAGGCGCGCTGATTCATCGACATCTGAACAACTGCGGCGCGCCCGGATAAGCATGTGGCGTGCCGCGGATGACGGACGATAGAAGACTGTGTGTGGAACGAGGCCTGCGGCTGGGCTAACGCATTGCCGTGGATTGTTCTGAGTCAGAACGAACAGGTTTTCGTGGGGCGCCATGCATTTTGTGGAGCAATGATCAAGGCGCTTCGGCGTCTTTTTCATTGGAGCGGGTGAAGGGAATCGAACCCTCGTCGTAAGCTTGGGAAGCTTCTGCTCTACCATTGAGCTACACCCGCGTTGCCTGCATTCTACGCGGGATTGCCCTCGATTGACAACGACGGGGGCCGGCAGCCGCCGTATTGACCGCGCTCAGGCCGCCGGTCACACGCCTTAGACGTTTTCAGCATGAGCTAGTGCCGAAAAAAACGTTGGGCCAGCCATGGACGAGCTCGTATATTGCCAACTGGTCCATCAATACAGCGGAGGCACCGTGGCGCTCGCCGAATCATTGTCCACATTACGGCCGTACCTGGGCGGCAATCGCTGCCAGGAGCACGACTGATGGCCGACTTCGACATCAACGCGATCGTGCGCGACCTGCACGCCGCGCGGCGCCAGTGGCGCCAGGCCCATCGCCCCTCAGGCGAAGTGCGCGGCATCGAGTTCCCGTCGCGCGACGCGCTGGCGGGCATCGTGGCGCAGCTGAAGGGCGTGCTGTTTCCGCTGCGCCTGGGGCCGCCCGACCTGCGCGAGGAAAGCGAGGACTTCCACGTCGCGCACGCGCTCGACACCGCCCTGCACGCGCTGCTGCGCCAGGTGCGCATCGAGCTGCGCTACAGCGCCGCGCTGCGCCACCTCACCGATACCGACATCGAGCAGCAGGCGCTGGACGCCACGCGCGCATTCGGCGCTGCCCTGCCCGGCATCCGCATCCTGCTCGACAGCGACGTGATCGCCGCGTACCAGGGCGACCCCGCCGCGCGCAGCGTCGACGAAGTGCTGCTGTGCTATCCGGGCATCCTCGCGATGATCCATCACCGCCTCGCGCATCACCTGTACGGGCTCGGTCTGCCACTGCTGGCGCGCATCGTCGCCGAGCTGGCGCACGGGGAAACGGGCATCGACATCCATCCGGGAGCGACGATCGGTGCCGGCTTCTTCATCGACCACGGCACGGGCGTCGTGATCGGCGAGACGGCCGTCATCGGGCAGCGCGTGCGCCTGTACCAGACCGTCACACTGGGGGCCAAGCGCTTCCCCGAAAATGCGGACGGCACTTTGCAAAAGGGTTTGCCGCGCCATCCCGTCGTCGAGGACGACGTCGTGATCTATGCGGGCGCCACGCTGCTGGGCCGCATCACCGTCGGCAAGGGCGCCGTCATCGGCGGCAACGTCTGGCTCACGCACGACGTGCCGCCGGGCGCGCACGTGGCCCAGGCCGCGTCGCGCGAGGACTGTCCGGGGCTGCCCGGCGAGCCGGCGTGACGTACGCCGACCGGTCCGCTCACCTGTCCGCTCACCTGTCCGCTTACCGAGGGCTCTCGACCGCGTAGCCCTTGGCCTGCAACGCGGCCAGGTAGCTCGTCGGGCCGACGATGTCCTGGATTTCCAGCACGGCAAACGTGGACGCATTGCCGGCCAGCGCCTTCTCCGCCGCGCGCAACCACGACAGGCGCAGGCGTTCGCGCATCTGGCGCAGCGCGGCGGCATCCTTCGCGATCGAACTGTTCAGGATCGCATCGAGGCAGGCATCGCGGCGCTCGGCGAAATTCAGGCCGCGGATCTGGCCGATGTCGCCGTTGGCCCAGGCATTCGCGCGCACGCGCATCGTCTCGAGGTCGACGTCCAGGCTGTCCAGGGTCTTCGTGAAGCAGACGAGGTCGTCGACCTGCGAATTCTTGAAGTCGCGCACGAGCTTGCGCGGGTCGTCGAGCATCACGTCGTAGCCGGAATCGCTCATCCTGACCTTGTTCTTTTTCGCGATGTCCTCGATCGTGCCGAGCACTTCGCTGCCGTAGCTCAGGCCGCTCTGCTTGAGGCCTGCGAGCAGCAATTCCTCGCCGGCGAACACGGGCCGGTAGTGCTCGACGCCGTCGTCGTCGCCGATGTATTTCGCCTTCAACGTCGTCCAGTGCGCATACACATCGGCGGGGACGACGTCGTGCAGCACGGCGTCGTCCGGATTGCGCTTGATGCCGATGAGGCTGGGCAGTGCGGTCAGCCCGCGAAAAAAGCCGATATGGGCTTTCGCGACGGGCGGCATCAAGACTTCGTCCGACTTGGCCACGAGCCGCTCCACGCGCGACGCATCCCACTGCATCTTGTGCGGCAGCGGCGCATACGTCCCGAACACCCACATCACATGCGTTCCCTTCGACACTTTCCACACGCCAGGGCCGGGACGGCGGCCTTCGACGACCACCGTGGCCGGCACGGCATCGGCGGCAATGGCGGGATCGGACGCAGGCATGGCGGGCTGGGCGGCAGTTGCGTCGGCGACGACCGGCTGGGCGGCCGGCGTCGCGGTCGGCTGCCCGGCCTCGTCCTTGTTCTGGGCCAGCGCCGGCAACGCCAGCAAGCCCAGCCACAGCGCCCAGGCGTGGCGCAGGGTTCTCTTTCTCATCGGGTGGCATCCTTATTGTTGTGTACTGCAAGCTTAACGTTCAGGATGCAGCCGCGACTACAGGCAAATGCAACGAAGTGTTACAACTCTGACATGCATATGTAACAACCTCGCGCCGTACGCCTCACTTCGGGCTCTCGACCGCATAGCCTTTCGCCTGCAGGTCGGCCAAGTAGCCGTGCGGACCGACGATGTCCTTCATCTGCAGCAGGGCAAACGTCGACGTGTTGTCGGCCAGTGATTTCTCGGCCGCTTTCATCCAGTTGGCGCGGATGCGCTCGCGCACGTTCTGGAAGGCCGAGGTCGTTTTGGCGAGGGAACTGTTCAGCACCGCGTCCGCACAGACCTCGTCCCGCTCCGCCAGGTCCAGGCGCGCGATGGCGGCGATATTGCCGTCGGCCCAGGCATTGGCGCCGGCGCGCATCGTACCGATGTCCTTGTCCAGGTTCTCGACGGTCCGCGTGAAGCATGCCAGGTCTTCCATCTGCGCCTGCTTGAACGCCTTCAGGGTGGTGCGCGGATCGTCGAGTTCGATGCCGAGCATGGTCCACGTCAGCTTGACCTTGTTCTGCTTGGCGATCTTTTCGATCCGGCCCGACACGTCCATGTTCTGGACGAGACCGTTCTTCTTCAAGCCCGCATGCAACAGCTTCTCCGCTGCGAAGATCGGGCGGTCGCGCTCCACGCCATCGTCGTTGCCGATGTACTTGTCTTTCATGACCTGCCAGTGCGCGTACACGTCCGGCGGCAACACGTCCTGCAGCTTGGCGCCATCCGGATTGTTTTGCAGGCCGATCATCGTCGGCAGCATGGTCAATCCGCGCCACCAACTCATGCCGACGGTGAAGCCCGGCGGCTGCAGCACTTCCTGCGACTTGGCGACGAGGCGCTCGACATGCGATGCATCCCATTCCATCTTCTGCGGCAGCGGCGAGTACAGGCCGAACACCCACATCACGTGGTCGCCTTTCGACACCTTCCAGACGCCGGGCCCGGGCCGGCGCCCCTCGACGACGACGGTGGCCGGGGCGGGCTCCTCGGCGGCCGCCGGCTGCACGGCCGCGGCAGGCGCCTCAGGCGCGGCCGCCGTCTGCGCCAGCGCGGGCAAGGCCAGGAAACTCAGGTACAACGCGCATGTCGTGTGTTTGCTCATCGTGCATCCCTTTGTTGTTGTGTGCGCAATAGATTAGCGCCAGGGATGGGCCCCGCCTATCGGGGCAACGAACTGTTACATTTTTGACATGCATATGTCGCGACGGCAACGCTCACGCATCGGGTACGTCGACAGGACGGTGCAAGAGGTCGTGCGCGAGCTTGATGCCCTCGACCATCGTGTTGAACGCATCGCGCTTCGCGTCCTCGCCGGGCACGCGCAGCACGTACGACGGGTGGTACGTGGTGACGACCCAGCGACCCTCGTGGCGCAGCGGCTTGCCGAGGGAAGTCTTCAGCGTGACGTTCGCCGTGCGCAGCACGGATTTCAGCGCGGTGGCGCCGAGCGCGACGATGACGGTGGGCTTCACGCCCGCCAGCTCCTTGTCGAGCCAGTAGTGGCAGGCCTCGATCTCGCGCTGCGCGGGCGTCTTGTGCAGCCGACGCTTGCCGCGCGGCTCCCACTTGAAATGCTTGACGGCGTTGGTGACGTAGATCGTGTCGCGGTCGACGCCGGCCGCATCGCACACGCGGTCGAGCAGCTTCCCGGCCGGACCGACGAACGGCTGTCCCGCGAGGTCTTCCTGGTCGCCCGGCTGCTCGCCGACGAACATGATCTTCGCCCGTTTCGGGCCTTCGCCGCCGACGGCCTGCGTGGCGAACTCCCACAGCTCGCAGCGCCGGCATTCGTCCAGCGTGGACGGCTGCTGGCGGTCGGGCTGGGCGTCCTCGGGGGCGATAGGGATCGTCGTGCCCTTGCGCTGGCCGACGGCCTCGTACTGGCCCACCTTGCGCGCGCCCAGCGCGGCCGCGCTCACCATTTGCGGGACGATCTTCGCCTCAGGCAGGTTTTTCCACCGATCCGATTGAATATGCTGGTGCATGACGTCCGTGTTCAGGCGCGCCGGGTTGAACACGCTGCGGTAGTACGTCAGCCACAGGGCTTCGCCCGTGTCCTCCAGGTCGGCGGCGTCGCGCACCAGGGGGCCCGTATTGTGCAGCGTGTGGCCGTCCCACAGGACGCTCGCGTCGGGCGTGGCGATCATCCAGCTGATCTTGCCCATGCGCGCGACGAAATGCTCGGCCACCTGGGGCAGCACATCGTGGCGCGGCTCGTACCAGGCGACGAAACGGGGCGGTCCGGCTTCTTCGGGGCGCTCGCGGAAGCGGATATAGGCATGCATGTCGTGTTCCTCGCGGTGCACCGCCTTCACCATCGCATGCAGGCGCGCGCCGTCCTCGTCGGCGGGCGACTGCACGTCGTACTCGCCCTGCTGCCAGCGCCAGATCACGCGGTACAGGAACGCCCAGCGGTCCGGCACGCGGCAGCACGCGGCCGATTGCAGCATCTCCATCAGCGAACGCGGGATATGCGGCGCGGGCCGCTGGGGCTCGGTCGGCGGTGAGGAAGGATTATGCGGGGCCTCGGCCGTCGACGGCGCACCCGAGACCGGATCGGTGCCCGCCAGCAGGTCGTCCATGTGCGGCGCGCCCCACGTCACCTGCTTCGGCGGGATGCCGTGGACGAGCAGTTCGCGCGCGGCCTCGCGCCATGCGGCGAACGTCTCGACGACGAGCGGCCGCCCGGCCCGGACCAGCGCATCCGCGGGTTGGAGGGCGGCGTGCGCATCCATCATGCGGCCTGCAGCTCCGGCCACAGGTTCATCTGCTGCGGGGCGTCGGCCAGGTTACGCCGCAGCAGGTCGGACGACGCGGTGCCTTGCGCCGGCTTGTAGTCCGCCGTGATGACGAACGGGGCCAGTTTCTTCAGGCTGCAGCGCAGGCGCGACAGGTCTTCCCAGCGGATGCGCCGCAGCCGCCGCAAGTCGATCAGGCGCTTCGCCGTGCGCAGCCCGATGCCCGGCACGCGCGCGATCATTGTCTCGTCCGCGCGGTTCAGGTCGAGCGGGAAATGGTCGCGGTTCGCGAGCGCCCAGCCCAGCTTCGGATCGATGTCGAGCGCCAGGTTGCCGGCCGCGGGCATCAACTCCTTCGCCGTAAAACCGTAGCCGCGCAGGAGAAAATCGGCCTGGTACAGCCGGTGCTCGCGCAGCAGCGGCGGCGGTGCGGACGGCACGCTGGACGGGCTTTGCGGGATCGGGCTGAACGCCGAGTAGTACACGCGCTTGAGCTTGTAGCTGCCGTACAGCGTCTGCGCCGTATGCAGGATCGTCCGGTCGTCGCTCGCGTCCGCGCCGACGATCATCTGCGTGCTCTGCCCCGCGGGCGCGAACACGGGCGCCTTCGGGTGGTCGTCCTTTTCGTCCAGCTTCGTGCGGATCGAACCCATCGCGAGCTTGATCGTCTGGACGTTCTTTTCGGGCGCGAGCTTCGTCACGCTGTCCTGCGTGGGCAGCTCGATGTTCACGGACAGACGGTCGGCATAGCGGCCCGCCAGTTCGATGAGGCGCGGGTCGGCATCGGGGATCGTCTTGAGGTGGATGTAGCCGCGGAACAGGTGGTCCTCGCGCAGGCGGCGCGCGACCTCGACCAGCTGCTCCATCGTGTAGTCGCTCGACTGGATGATGCCGGAGCTGAGGAACAGGCCGTCGATGTAGTTGCGCAGGTAAAAATCGTGCGTGAGCTTGACGACTTCGTCGACGGAAAAGCGCGCCCGCGGCACGTTCGACGTGCGCCGATTCACGCAGTACTGGCAGTCGTAGACGCAGAAATTCGTCAGCAGGATCTTGAGCAGCGAGACGCAGCGCCCGTCCGGCGTATAGCTGTGGCAGATGCCCATGCCGTTCGTGGCGCCCAGCCCGTCCTTGTCGACCGAGTCGCGCTTGGGCGCGCCGCTGCTCGCGCACGAGGCGTCATACTTGGCCGCGTCGGCCAGGATCTCGAGCTTGTCTTTAAGTTCCATTGCGCCGCCAATACTGTATATATGTACAGTATATCGCAAATCGCGGCGGCCGCGCCGTGCGCGAACGCACGGTTGCGGCGCCATGTTTATCCGACGGCGGCTATTTCACGATGTTAATATCGACGGATCGCCCCCATGCCGGTCAGGATTCACCATGTCTGTACAGTTCCGCAACAACGTCCACGTCACCGGTGCGGGAACGACGACGATGGTGTTCATCCACGGCTTCGGCTGCGACCAGACCATGTGGCGCCACCTCGCGCCGACCTTCGCCGACCGCTTCCGTGTCGTGCTGTACGACCTGACGGGCAGCGGCCGCTCCGACCTCTCCGCCTACGACCGCACGAAGCACGGCAGCCTGCAGGGTCACGTGACGGATCTGTTCGAAATCCTCGACGCCTGCGCGGCCGGCCCCTGCATCGTCGTCGGCCACTCAGCGGGCGCGTCGATCGGGCTGCTGGCGACGGTCGCGGCGCCAGAGCGCTTCGTCGCGCAGGTGCTGGTGGGGCCGTCGCCGTGCTACCTCAACGACGGCGACTACGTCGGCGGCTTCAATCGCGAAGACATCGACGGCCTGCTCGATGCGATGGAGACCAACTTCATCGACTGGTCGCGCAAGATGGCGCCCGCGATCATGGGCGCGCCGAACCAGCCGGCGCTCGGCGAGGAACTGGCGCGCAGCTTTTGCCGCAACGACCCCGCCATCGCCAAGCATTTCGCGCGCGTGACGTTCAACACGGACGTGCGGGCCGACGTGGTGAAGTCCACCGTGCCCGCGCTGATCCTGCAATGCAGCGACGACCTGATCGTGCCGCGCGAAGTGGGCGACTGGCTGCATCGCCACCTGGCGCACAGCACCTTGCGCGTGATCGACAACGTGGGGCATTGTCCGCACCTGAGCGCGCCGACGGCGAGTTCGGATGCGATCGAGTCGTTCCTCGCGCAGACGTTGCGTTACGCGGCGCCGATATAACCGTTGGCCTGAGCGAGCAGCGCAGGCTCCATGCGCGCACTCACGCGCCGGAGGTAGTTGGCGGCCGGCGCGATGCCGGCGGCGCCCGCGCGGTGCAGCCACGCGTACGCTTCCACGAGATCGCTCGGCACGCCCTGCCCCGCCGCATACATCACGCCGAGGTTGAACTGCGCGCGCGCGTGCCCCTGACGCGCGGCGCACAGGTACCAGAAGTGCGCCGCTTCGTAATCGCGCTCCGCGCCGTGGCCGCTGTCGTGGCGCAGGCCCAGCGCGAACTGCGCGAGCGCGTGGCCCTGCTCGGCCGCCTTGCGGTACCACAGCGTCGCCTGGCGCGGATCGACGGTGCCCGTGTCGTCGCGGTCCAGCAGTTGCCCCAGCGCGTACTGCGCGGGCGCGTAATCCTGGTCGGCCGCCTTGCGGTACCAGTACGCCGCTTCGCGCTCGTCCTGCTGCACGCCATTGCCGCTTTCAAAACGCAGCGCGAGGTCGAACTGCGCACGCAGATGGCCCTGCTCGGCGGCCTTGCGATACCAATCCAGCGCGGCGGCAGGATCCTGCGCGACGCCGTGCCCCGCATCGTGCAACTGGCCGAGGTGATACTGCGCACCGGCGAAGCCCTGCTCGGCCGCCTGGCGGTACCAGTGCGCGGCCTGCGCGTGATCCTGCTCGACGCCCTGGCCGTGTTCGTAGCGCAGGCCGAGGTTGTCCTGCGCGGCGGCGTGGCCCTGCTCGGCCGCGCGCCGGAACCATGCGAGCGCCAGTTGCGGATCGCGCGCGACGCCATGGCCCGCATCGTAGATCAGCGCGAGGTTGAACTGCGAGCTCGCGTGGCCCTGCTCACCCGCGCGGCCGTACCACAAAATCGCCTTCTCGCTGTCCTGCGGCAGGTCCTGGCCCTTGTCGTAACGGAGGCCCAGATTGAACTGCGCGGGGGCATAGCCCTGCTCCGCGGCCTTGCGGAACCAGTGGATGGCCTGCTGCACGTCGCGCGCGATGCCCTGGCCGCTGTCATAGCGCAGCGCCAGATTGAACTGCGAGCGCGCGTAATTCTGCTCGGCCGCCTTGCGATACCAGTCGACGGCTTGCGCGACGTCCTGGGCGACGCCCTTGCCGCCCTCGTACATCATGCCGAGATTGTGCTGCGCGCCCGGGTCGCCCTGCGCGGCCGCCTTGCCGAACCAGTGCAGCGCCTCGTGCACGTCGACCGGAGTGCCCTGTCCCTTCGCGTACAGCCACCCCAGGTTGTACTGAGCCTGCACATAACCCTGTTCGGCCGCCTGGCGATACCAGTACAAGGCCTGGCTCAGGTCCTGCGCGACGCCCTGGCCCTTCTGGTACATCACGCCTAGGTTGTACTGGGCCTGTTCGAGGCCGCTGCTCGCGGCCATGCGATACCACGCGACGGCCAGTTCGTAGTTGCGCGGCACGCCCTGCCCGTTCACGTACATGAAGCCCAGGCTGTGCTGAGCCGTGGCGACGCCGCGCTCGGCCAGCGCTTTTACGCGCAGGAACTCCGCCGTGTGGCGGGCCTCAAGCTCGCGGCGTGCGGCCTGGTCGGGCATGGCGCATCAGGCCTGGAAGGCGAGGATGTTCGACGCGCCCGCCGGCAGTCCCTGCGTGCACAGCACGTCGATGAAGCGGCTCAGGGGCATCGGGCGGTGGTACAGATAGCCCTGCATCGTCAGGCAGCCGTTCGAGCGCAGGTAGCGCGCCTGCGAATCCGTCTCGACGCCTTCCGCGATCAGGTTCAGGCCCAGGCCGCGCGCGATCGAGATGATGGCGAGGACGACCGGATAATGCCCGTGCTCGTCGTGGATCTCCTTGACGAACGACTGGTCGATCTTGATCGTGTGGACGGGGAAGCGGTGCAGGTAGGCCAGCGACGAATAGCCGGTGCCGAAGTCGTCGATCGCGACGGACACGCCCAGCTGGCCGAGTTTGTTCAGCTGCTCGATCGCGTGCTGCGGGTTGCGGATGCAGATGTTCTCCGTGATCTCGACTTCGATCTGGCTCGGCGCGATCCCGTAGCGCACCAGCGCGCCGCGCATCTTTTCGAAGAAGTCGCCGCGGTCGAGATATTGCGGCGACAGGTTCAGCGACAGCCGCACCTGGTTGCCGCCGATGTTCTTCCACTGCAGCATATCGCGGCACAGCGCACCGATCATCCAGTCGGAGATCGGCAGCATCAGGCCATTCTCTTCGGCGAACGGCAGGAACTCGCCCGGCGAGACGATGCCGCGCGTCGGATGGTTCCAGCGCATCAGCGCCTCGGCGCCGACGATGCGGCCGCTGATCGCGTCGATCTGCGGCTGGTAATACATCTCCAGTTCCTCGTTCTCGAGCGCGCGCCGCAGGCTCTGCTCCAGCGCGATCTTCTGGTGCGACACGTCCTGCATCGACGGGTCGTAGAACGCATGGCCGTTCTTGCCCTGGCCCTTGATCTGGTACATGGCGATGTCGGCATGGCGCAGCAGCTCGTCGATCGATTCGCCGTGCACCGGATACACCGCGATGCCGATCGATGCCGAGATGTGCACGGCGTGGCCGTCCAGGTCGAATGGCGCCTGCAGCACCTCGAGGAATTTGTCGGCCACCATGCGCGCGTCGTCGCGGTCGCGCAGTTCCGGCAGCACGATCGTGAATTCGTCGCCGCCCTGGCGCGCGAGTGTGTCGCCCTTACGCAGGCATTCCTTCAGGCGGCCCGCGGCTTGCTGCAGCAGCTCGTCGCCCTTCACGTGGCCCAGCGTGTCGTTCACGAGCTTGAAGCGGTCAAGGTCGATGAACATCACGGCGAGCTCGGTCTGCTTGCGCTTGGCCTGGATGACGGCGAGCCCCAGGCGGTCCTTGAACAGGATGCGGTTCGGCAGGTCGGTCAGGATGTCGTGGTATGCCTGGTACGAGATCACTTCTTCCGCGCGCTTGCGGTCCGTGATGTCGCGCGCGACGCCGTAGGTACCGTAGAACTCGAGCTTGCGCACTTCCTGGTCCGGGACGTGCATGCCGATGGCGTTCAGCGAGATCGTCATCAGCGTATTGTTGAACGTGCGTTCCTGGTTGGCGCCCGCGTGGCACTTCAGGCGCAGCTCGACGTTGCGCGACGCGCGTTCGTCGACGCGGCGCTCGTTGAACACGTAGCGCGCGCGCTCCAGGTCTTCGTCGTGCACGAGGATCGAGTAATGCTGGCCGATGAGTTCTTCGCGCTTGTAGCCGAGCAGCTGGTACGCGCGGTCGTTGATGAAGGTGAACTTGCCTTCGTGGTTCAGCGTGTAGATGATGTCGGGCGAGCTGTCCACCAGGTAGCGGTACATCTTCTCCGAGTTTTCCAGCTGGTTCGCGATGCGCGCGTTGGCTTCTTCCAGGCGGCGCTGCTTCAGCGCGTTCGCGACGGTCTTCAGCAGCTCCTCGCGGCTGTACGGCTTGCGCAGGTAGTCGTACGCGCCCCGTTTCAGCGCGCCGATCGCGGCATCGATGCCGACCTCGCCGCTCATCACGATGACGTCCGATTCGATGCCCTTCTGATTGATGAAATCCATGATCTCGTGGCCGCCGATGTCGGGCAGGCGCAGGTCGAGCAGCACGAGGTCGAAGCGCAGGCGCGACAGGTGCGCGAGCGCTTCGCTGCCGGTGGACGCCGTGACGAGCTGGTAGCCGCGGCCCTGCAGCAGTTCGTACAGGGAGGCGAGCAGGCGGGGTTCGTCGTCGACGAGCAGGAGTCGGGGCTGGTCGTTGCCGAGCGACGTTTGGACGTCGTGGGGGCTGGACGACGGGGCGCTGGCGGAGAATGGATTCATTGTTGCCTTATACGGATCCAAGCGCGCGCACCGGCGGGTTGGCCGGTGCGCCGGCGCCGGCATGCGCCGGCAGCAGGATTTCAAAACTGGTGCCGGTCGTGCCGCTGCGGCAGGCGATATGCCCGTTCAGCTTCTTGACCAGGCTGTGCACGATCGACAAGCCGAGGCCGTGGTGCGGCCCTTCCTTGGTGCTCTTCACGGCCGAGAACAGGTTCGCCAACACGTCGCGCGACAGGCCCGGGCCGGTGTCGGAGACGACCAGTTCCAGGTACAGCCTCCGTTCGCGGTTCACGTGGCCGCGGTTGGCGATCTCGATGCGGCCGCCGCCGGCGGACAGGGCCTCGATCGCGTTCTTCACGAGGTTCACGAGAATCTGCTTGAGGATGTCCGGGTCGCCCTCGACGCGCCCCGCGTCGTCGGGCATGCTGACGACGATCTCCACGTTGGCCGGGACGAAATTCGTCGTGCGGAACAGGCGCAGCACGTCGTCCACGACTTTCGCCACGTCCGCCGCCGGCACGCCGCCTTCGATATTGGACGTAGCGACGCCCGGCTGGATCTGCGTCAGGCTGCCCACCAGCTGGCCCACGCGATCGATCTCCTCGTTCAGGATCGACAGCTCGGCGCTGACCGGTTCCTGGCGTTCCAGCTTGCTGTCCAGGACCGACAGGTAGTTCTTGATGATCGACAGGGGGTTGTTCACTTCGTGCACGACGCGGCGCGACGCCTCGCGGTATTCCTCCGCGACGTGGGCAAGCTGGCGGCGCGCGTGGCCCCGTTCCGACAGCGCCGTCTCCAGCGCGCCCGCGGCCTGCGCGCCGAACGCGTGCAGGAAGCGCTCGCGCTTCTGGCACGACGGCAGCTGCCAGCCTGCGACGCCGCCCACCAGGACGCCGAGGCAGCGCGCGCCCGCGACGAGCGGCAGGCACACGAGCGATTCCGTGCCGAGCATGCGCAGCAGCTGTTCTTCCGCGAGGCCGAGTGGACGGCCGTCGCGGCGGATGAAGCCCAGCTTCCTATCCAGCGCGGCCTGCGCGACGGCGCCCCCCTTCGCCAGCGGGATCGTAAACTCCGCGATGCGCTGCTGGTTCACCGTCGGCGCGCCGACGAGGGCTTGCCCGGTCGGATTCTCCAGCAGCACGACGGCGTTCTCGAAATCGAACAGGATGCGCGCCGACCGCGTCATCGCGTCCAGCAGGCCGGACTCGCCTTGCTGGCGCGCGAACGTCTGCCCGACTTCCGACACGAGCACCAGGTTGCGCACTTCTTCCGACAGGCGCTGCTGCACGGGGTCGACGGGCGGCGGCGGCGCGAACGCGGCCGGCACCGGCAGATCGTCGGCGCCCGCGAGGTCGATGCCGAGATGGATCGCGGCCTTCTCGACCTGGCGCGCGGCGAGACCCAGCAATTCGCTTGGTGCGTCCGGATCGAGGCCGCACAGCACGCGCGCCTCGTCGACGAGCGCCTCGTCGTTCGCATGGCTGGACAGCACGTGCGCGACGCGCACGATGCGGATCAGCGGATGCGCCGCTTCCAGGCGCTCGCTCGGCTCATGGTGGTACAGGACGGAATCGGCGAGGAAGGAATCGAGCTGCCAGCGCTCGATCAGCCAGGCGCCCGCTTCCGCGTGCGTGATCTGCAGGGTGCGCTGCTCGACGGCGCACAGGTCCTCGTCGTCGCGCGCCGTGAAGTTGAACGCGTATTCCTTCGGCGCAGTCGCCAGCAGCGCGAGGCGGCCGACGTTGTGCAGCAGGCCCGCCAGGTACGCTTCTTCCGGCTGCGCATAGTCGATGCGGCGCGCCACTTCGCGCGCCAGCACGGCAGCCATCAGCGAATTCTTCCAGAACGCACGCAGGTCGGTGGCGCCGGAATTCGGGAAGCTGTTGAAGGTCTGGAAGACGGAGTCGCTGATGACCAGCGTCTTGATCATGTCCGTGCCCAGCGCCACCATCGCCTGCTCGAGGTTCGGCTGGCGGCTGTTGCGATGGTACGCGGAGCTCGTGGCGACCGTGAGGATCTTCCCCGTCATGCCCGCGTCCTTCGCCACCAGCGCGGCCAGTTCCGGCATACCCAGATCGTCCGCCTGCAGATGCGCGAGCAGCTTGATGAGGATCTGCGGCATGGCCGGCAGTCGCGCGATCAGCAGGCGATTGCGGATGTCCTGGTCTGGTTGATGTATGGATTCAAGCACGGCCGCCAACTTGTTTTCTGGGTGATGGCCGCCTCCCCTGCGGGGGCTGCCACAGCGTTCGTTTTCGCGGTCCCTGGAACAGGAAAGTTATTACATCGTTATTCCAGGCATGAAAAACTTATCTTAGCATATATACATTTCTGGCCGGGAACAATATTTCCCAACAAAATTGATGTGTTTTAGAGTCACAATTCGACTCAGGCGTATTGACAATGCACAATTCAGACGCAGAAATTTAGCATTTAATTATGACAGGCGTTGTTACGATGCCACGCGTCACGCCAACGCCTTGTACCGGCGATAGTGGCGCGACGTCATCCAGCAGGCCAGTGACGCCAGCGCGAACGCGGCCTGGCCGAGCGCCATCGCCAGCACGGAATGCGTGAGCGCCGGCGCGATGATGCCGGCCACCAGCGCACCCATCAACGTGGTCACGAACGACTGGCACGACGCGACCGTGCCGCGGATGTGCGGGAACAGGTCGAGTGCGAGCAACGTGGCGCTCGGGTTGATGATGGAACTGCCGAAGTTGTAGAAGAACATGGGCAACACGGTCCATGGCAGCGCAGGCGGCAGCACGGCGTGGTACGTGACGCTGCCCGTGACGGCGGCAAGCATGAACGCGTAACCGATGCCGATCTGGCGCGAGAACGTCATGCGTCCCGCCAGCCGGTTGGCGGCGAGCGCGCCCAGGAAGATGCCGCTCACGGCCGGCACGAACAGCCACGCGAACTGCGACGGCCCGAGATGCAGGTGCACGGGCAGCAGCACGGGGGCGCCCGCGATGAACAGGAACATGCCGCCGAAGTTGAACGCGACGATCCCGGACTTCATCTGGAACAGCACGGAGCTGAAGATGTCCCAGTAGCTGCGCGCGAGGAAGCGCGGGTTGAACGGCTGGCGGCGCTCCAGCGGCATCGTCTCCGGCAGGCGCTGCCAGCACACCCACCACAGCCCGATGGAAAACGCGAGCAGGCCGAGGAAGATCGAACGCCAGTCGAACGCGGACACGACCCAGCCGCCCAGCACGGGCGCGATGGCCGGGGCGATGGAAAAGATCATCGTCACCATCGACAGCAGGCGCGCGGCCGGTGCGTCCGAATACAGGTCGCGGATGATTGCCCGGCCCACGACGACGCCCGCACCGGCCGAGACGCCCTGCATGATGCGGAAGACCCACAGGTAGTGCACGGAATGCGCGGACGCGCAGCCGAGTGTGCCCACCGCGAACACGATCAACCCGACGAGGACCACGTTACGCCGCCCGAACGCGTCCGACAGCGCGCCGTGCCACAGCGCCATCACGGCGAACGCCAGCATGTACGCCGTCAGCGTCTGCTGTACTTCGAGCCCCGTCGCGTTCAAGGACGCCTGGATCGCGGGGAACGCGGGCAGGTAGGCGTCGACGGAGAACGGGCCGAGCATCGACATCGCGGCCAGCAAGGTGGCGAGGCCGCCCGCGGACAGCATCGCGATCTTGCGCGGCGCCGGCAGCGGGACGGGGATGACGGGGTCTTTCGGCAGATTGTCCGGTTCGGGTTCGGGCAGCATGTTACTGGTCGTCTTTAGGTTTTGCGGCATCGCGCCGGTTGAACCCCGCGACCATGTCGAAGCGGAACAGGCGGCATTCGAGGGCGCCGTTGAAGAACGGAGTCTTGCGCGATTCCTTCAGGCGCAGCATCTTGGGCAGGCCCAGGTCGGCCGTGAACAGGTACACGGTCCAGCCGGCGAAGCGCTGCTTCAACGTGGCGGACAGCTGCTGGTAGAAGCCGACGGCCATCTCGTCCTGCGGGATCGTGGAATCGCCGCGCACGCCGATCCGCTCGCCGTACGGCGGGTTCGTCAGCAGGATGCCGGGCTGGCTGGTGGGCGGCTGCACCTGCTGCGCCTCGATCTGCTTCAGCGGCACGTCGAACAGGATGCCGGCCGAGCGCAGGTTATGGCGCGTCATCGCGACCATGTCGCCGGAGATGTCGGAACCGAAGATCGTGGGCTCTGCCGGCAGCGGATGCGGCTTGATCGCCGTCTTCATCTCTTGCCAGGCCTTCGCATTGAAGTTCCCGAATTTCTCGAACGCGAAGCGGCGGCGCGCGCCGGGCGGGATGCCCTGCACCATCTGCGCGGCTTCGATGAGGATCGTGCCCGAGCCGCACATCGGATCGAACAGCGGCACACCAGGCTTCCAGCCGGATACGCGCAGCAGGCCGGCGGCCAGGTTCTCGCGCAGCGGCGCGTCGCCGGTCTCTTCGCGCCAGCCGCGCTTGAACAGCGCTTCGCCGGACGTGTCGAGGTAGATCGTGAAGTTGCGCTGGTCGAGGAAGCCCATGATGCGCATGTCCGGCTCGCGCGTGTTGACGGACGGGCGGCGGCCGAACTGGTCGCGGAAGCGGTCACAGACGGCGTCCTTGATCTTCAACGTGGTGAACTCGAGGCTCGTCAGCGGCGACTTGATGGCGGTGATGTCGACGCGGATCGTGTGGTCGACGCTGAACCAGTCTTCCCACGGCTGTTCCAGCACGAGGTCGTAGATGTCGTTTTCGTTGGCGTAGTTGCGGTTCGCGATGCGCAGCAGCACGCGCGACGCGATGCGCGAATGCAGGTTGATGCGGTACGCGTCCGCGTCGGCGCCCGAGCAGTGCACACCGCCCGGCACCTGGTTGTGCACCTTCAGCGTGGCGCTGCCGGTGGTGTGTGCGATCTCGGCCAGCTCGTCGGCCAGCGCCTGTTCCATGCCGCGCGGGCAGGGGCAAAAGTAGGAAGCCATAGGGGTACCCTTTATCCGTAGTTAAAAACGAAACGGCCGGGATCAGGCCCGGCCGCCAATCAAGCAAGTCAATCTGTCAGGTCAGAACGGTTTTACGACGACCAGAATCACGATGGCCAGCAGCAGCAGCACCGGCACTTCGTTGAACACGCGGAACCATTTATGGCTGCGCGTATTGACACCACGTTCGAATTTTTTCAGCAGCGATCCACACGCATGATGGTAGCCGATCACGAGCAGCACGAGCGCCAGTTTTGCATGCAGCCAGCCGCCGCTAAAACCATAAAACAACCACAACCATAAGCCTAGTAGTACTGCAGGCACGGCTAGCAGAGAGGTAAAGCGGTATAACCGGCGTGCCATGCCTAGCAATCGCTCGACAGCAACCGAGTTTTTCTCCTGTGCCAGATTAACAAAAATGCGAGGCAAATAAAATAAGCCTGCAAACCATGAGGCCACAAAAACTATATGAAAGGCTTTAATCCACAACATTGGCAAATTCGGCTAACTGTTCAATTAAATCATTTTCAAATCGATCAAAAGAAGGCACACCCCTCAAAGCTTCGAACGATGCGCTACGTGGAGTGATTAGATGGCGCGCTTTTAATGGATTAAATTTATCGAGAGCTCGGCCATTTTTACCACTGGCCGACTTTAAAATCTCAAGCAGTGTATTTTTTGGATCTGGCAAGGCCTCCCATCGATCACGTCTCGGAATATTTAAAACGTGCCGACCACTCGCATTTCCGGCTGCAAAACGTATAGCCTCCTCATCAGACAACAGCCACGCCTCAGTCATACGAATTGGAATAATTGGAACGTGCGGGGTGCCCAGCTCATCCATAGCATTTACGATTTCCTCTATGCGATTTTCGCGAGTCATATTCTCAGCGTCACGATGCACGAAGAGAAGATCACATGGAAAATTTTTGAGAGCAGCACGTATTCGCGAACGCAGATCATTTCCGACCTTACCAAAGTCTCGTGCAAACGACGCAACAGAGCGCACATCGGGCAAGTGCTGTCGTATCAGCCAGTCAATGACTGGCATTAGTACTTCATCAGATGTGCCGTCAGCCAAAAGTGTATACCGAAATATCTCTTTCATGCTACCGGCAATCAATCTCTAATTGGTGATAAAGTTGGGCGACATTTTCTTTTCCGGGCTCCGCCTCCTCATCCTCACCCGCATCGAGATAGTCAAGCAGAGCACCAAAAGTCACAGCAGCGTCCTCGGCGGCAATTCCAGATTTTGTTCGCCAAGTACCCAAAATAGGACAAAACAGAGACAAAGATGCTCCGTCGCTTTTGTATGCCTGAGACACAATAATACTTTCAGTCTGCAGTCTCTGTATGACCAGAGGGGAATGAGTATTAATAATGATTTGTCTCAGCGGGTTATCAGGGCCGATCGCATATTGAGGATCTACAGCCATGTCTCCCAAAAGCTCAACTATCGCAGGGATACGAGCGGGATGGATGCCATTTTCTGGTTCCTCAAGACAAATTACTCCTCCGGCATCCGGATCTGAACCAATAATCGCTAACGCTAAAAACCTTAGTGTTCCATCAGAAAGCGCTCTTGCTTCGTGCCGAATACCACTAACTGTTTCTAAGTGAAGCGTTTTCAGCTCACGTCGCTCATCAATATCTACCCCAAGGCTCTTAATATCGGGGAGCAAATTCGCCAATTGAGCAGCAACTTCATCAAATCTTTTTAGCCGATGTAACGTGGCTGGCAGATGTTCACCGGTTGGAGAAACTCGACTTGGAGCGGAAAAATCATCTGGCTTTCTAAGCGAACTCGATTCGAGCTGTAGATTAATCCAAGACTGCATTTCCCGTCGAGCAGCCAACGCAGTGGGGCGATCGATCGTATTGATGTTACTTAAGATCGTTCGCTCTGCCTTGTCAATAGGAATACTAATCGGCTGCCCCGAAGACCCACCATCCTGCCGAACTTTTGCAATTGAAGAGTTATCTTTATCGATATATATAAAATCGCTTCGACTAGAACCTTGGTAGATAGATTCAAAAAACTCTTGAGAAACAGGGAAACCTAATCGTCGCTTGGCATCGCCCTTTTGCACGAAATCAAGAGCCTCATAAGCCAACTCGATTCCCTCTGGATGCCCATCGGAAGCCGCAACGTACCTCAAAGCCAATTTATATTGCAGATAAGTCACCTTTGGACGTGCCTCTCGCCCAAAATCGTCCACAACCTTATTTCCAACAAGGAAATCGACTTCGAATTCCATTAAATTACATTGTCCATTCGCAGTTCTAGTAAAAAGCGCCGAAAGATTAATCCTCCTGCGATCACTATTGCGAATTCGAGTTGCGGCATCAATTATCGACGTATCTGCCAAGTCTCTAAGAAACATAATGGCATCAAAAAGATTCGACTTGCCGACACCATTAACCCCGGCGACACATGTGAACGGACCAAAGCGAACCTCAATATCTTCTAAACTTTTGAAGCCTTTAACTTTTAACCGAGTTAACACGTGTATCCCCAGAATTAATTTCGTACTTCGCCATGGCCGAACACCACGTACTTCAGCGACGTGAGGCCCTCCAGCCCAACGGGCCCGCGCGCATGCAGCTTGTCGTTCGAGATGCCGATCTCCGCACCGAGGCCGTATTCGAAGCCGTCGGCGAAGCGCGTCGACGCGTTGATCATCACGGAGGCCGAATCGACTTCGCGCAGGAAGCGCATCGCGTCCGTGTAATCCTCGGTGACGATGGCGTCCGTGTGCTTGGACGAATACGTGTTGATATGCTCGATCGCGGCGTCGATGCCGTCCACGATCTTCACGGCGAGGATCGGCGCCAGGTATTCCGTGCTCCAGTCCTCTTCCGTCGCGGGCACGAGGTGCGGATAGCCCTGCAGGATCGCCAGCGCTTCCGGATCGGCGCGCAGCTCGACTTCCTTCGTTGCGTACAGCTCCGCCAGTTGCGGCAGCACGGTCGGCGCGATGGCGCGCGCGACGAGCAGCGTCTCCATCGTGTTGCACGTGCCGTAGCGGTGCGTCTTGGCGTTCATGGCGATCGGCAGGGCCTTCGCGATGTCGGCCTTCGTGTCGATGTAGACGTGGCAGATGCCGTCCAGGTGCTTGATCATCGGGACCGTGGATTCCTTCATCAGGCGCGCGATCAGGCCCTTGCCGCCGCGCGGGACGATCACGTCGACGAATTCAGGCATCGTGATGAGGGCGCCGACGGCGGCGCGGTCCGTCGTCTCGACGACCTGCACGCCGTGCTCCGGCAGGCCGGCGCCACGCAAACCCTCGGCGACCAATGCGGCCAGCGCACGGTTGCAGTGGATGGCTTCCGAACCGCCGCGCAGGATGGCGGCGTTGCCGCTCTTGATGCACAGGCCGGCCGCGTCGACCGTCACGTTCGGACGCGCTTCGTAGATGATGCCGATGACGCCCAGCGGCACGCGCATGCGGCCTACCTGGATGCCCGTCGGGCGGAATTTCAGGTCCGTGATTTCGCCGATCGGATCGGGCAGCGCGACGATCTGGCGCAGGCCGTCGACCATCGTGGCGATCGCCTTGTCGGACAGCGCGAGGCGGTCGAGCAGCGCCGGTTCCAGGCCGGCGGCGGCCGCCGCTTCCATGTCGCGCGCGTTGGCGGCGCGCAGGCTGTCCGCGTCGCGCTCGATGGCGGCGGCGATCAGCAGCAAGGCCTGGTTGCGGGTGGCGCTGTCCGCGCGCGCCATGCCGCGCGAGGCCGCGCGGGCCTGGCGGCCGATTGTGTGCATGTACTCGGTGATGTCCATCGTGCTTCGTCCGTTGCGGTTGCCCGCGTCAATGTTTAAATGCCTCGATATGCAGGTGTTCGTTGAACGCGTGGACGGGAGACCCGTCCACGCGTCCAACCGGCGTTAATTTTTACGAGGCGACCCGCAACGCCAACTGCAGCATCGCATCCCACGCATCGCCCGCGAACTGCTTCGCGCGCAGGCCCTTGATCATCTTGTCGACCTGCGCCGCCTGCTGCAGCGCCGCTTCCAAAGTCGGCAGGGATATCCGGCGCAGCGCCGGTTCCATCATGCGCTCGCGCGGGCCCCAGATGCGGTATTCCTTCAACAAGGCGCCCAGCGGGCGTCCCTGCGCCATCCCTGCCTTCAATTTTAGCAGCGTGCGGATTTCTTCGGAGACGGCCCACAACACCAGCGGCAGCGCCTCGCCCTCGCCTTTCAAGCCTTCCAGCATGCGCACGAGGCGCGCCGGGTCGCCCGCCAGCATCGCTTCCGACAGCTTGAACACGTCGTAGCGCGCCACGTTCAGCACGGCGTCCATCACCTGCTCGACCGTCAGCTTGCCCGGTTCGTACAGCAGCGCGAGCTTCTGGATTTCCTGATGCGCCGCCAGCAGGTTGCCCTCGACGCGGTCGGCGATGAAGTCCAGGCTCTGGCGGTCCGCGCTCTGGTTCTGCGCGGCCAGGCGCGTGCCGATCCAGCCCGGCAGCTGCGCGCGTTCCACGTTCGGGATCTCGACATAGACCGCGGCCTGCTGCAGCGCCGCCACCCACGAGGCCTTCGCCGTCTGCCAGTCCAGCTTCGGCAACGTGATCAGCGTGAGGTTGTCCGGGTTCAGGTCCTTCGCGTAGCTCTGCAGCGCCGCGCTGCCGTCCTTGCCCGGCTTGCCGCCGGGGATGCGCAGCTCGATCAGCTTCTTGTCGCCGAACAGCGACATGGCCTGGTTCGCGGCGAGCAGCTCGCCCCACTTGAAGCTGCGCTCGACCGTGAGCACGTCGCGCTCGGAATAGCCTTGCGCACGCGCGCGGCTCCGGATCTTGTCCGCCGCCTCCAGCGCGAGCAGGTGCTCGTCGCTGGTGATCACGTACAGGGGCGCGAGCCCCTTGGCGAGGTGGCCGTCGAGTGCCTCGGGCCGCAACTGCATGGTGGTCCTTTATCGTTAAATGGCCGTCAAGTGGCCGGCTTCATGGCGGCCAGGCGGCGGATGATCTGCTGCACGATGTCCGCCTGCATGTCGCGGTACAGCAGCGCTTCCTCCGATTCCTTGGCCAGCACCTGCGTCTCGTCGAACGCCATGTTCCGGCGCAGCGAGATCTGCGTGGGCGGCACCAGCTCGACACCCTTGGCGTCGCGCACGACGAACGACAAGGTGTACGTCAGCAGGTATTCGCGCACGCGCCCCAGGCTGTTCAGCGACAGGATCGATTTATTGCGCGATTCGCCCAGCAGCACGAACTGCGCCTCCGCATCGGACGCTTTGTCGGCGATGTCGACCTGGCCCGTCGCGCGCAGGTTACGCTTGAGTTCCGTGCCCAGCGCGGACGTGTCCGGGAAGCCGAGATAAATGCTGTGGAACGGCATCGTGTAGCTGCCGTTCGAACCGCGCAGCTGGAAGCCGCAGCCTGCCGTGCCAGTTGCCACCAGCAGGGCCGCGACGGCGCGCACTACCCACTTCCTGGAAAGGGCGCGCATGCCTTACACCACGATGTTGATCAGTTTGCCGGGAACGACGATGACCTTCTTCGGCGTGCCTTCGACGAACTTCTGCGCCGCTTCCGATGCCAGCGCGGCGGCCTCGATGGCGGCCTTGTCGGCTTCCTTCGGCACTTTCACCGAACCGCGCAGCTTGCCGTTCACCTGGATCATCAGTTCGACTTCCGCTTGTTCCAGCGCGGTCGGGTCCACTTCCGGCCAGGCCACGTTCAGGATGTCGCCGTACTTGCCCGCATAGCCGAGTTCCTGCCACAGCGCGTGCGTGATGTGCGGCGCGACGGGGTTCAGCATGCGCAGGAAGATCGACAGGCCTTCCGTGATGACCGCGTCGCCCGCCGTACCTTCCGCCAGCTTGCTTGATTCCAGCGTATTGAGCATCTTCATGCACGCGGAGACGACCGTGTTGTACTGGATGCGCTTGAAGTCGTAGTCGGCCTGCTGCAGCACCTTGTGCACTTCGCGGCGCAGCGTCTTCTGCGCTTCGTCCAGCGTGCCCGCCTGCTGGCCGGCCAGCGCGGCGGCGATGCGCGCGCGCTGGGCGTAGGCGAACGCCCACACGCGGCGCAGGAAGCGGCTCGCGCCTTCCACGCCCGACTCGGACCATTCCAGCGTCTGCTCCGGCGGTGCCGCGAACATCGTGAACAGGCGCGCCGTGTCGGCACCGTACTGCTCGATCTGCGCCTGGGGGTCGATGCCGTTGTTCTTCGACTTCGACATCTTCTCGGTGCCGCCGATGACGACCGGCTGGCCGTCTTCCTTCAGCACCGCCGATTGCGGGCGGCCGCGCTCATCGAACGTCAGGGTCACGTCGGCCGGGTTGTACCACGTCTTCTTGCCGCTGGCGTCGTCGCGGTAGTAGGTCTCGTTCAGCACCATGCCCTGCGTGAGCAGGTTCACGAACGGCTCGTCGAATTTGACGAGGCCGAAGTCGCGCATGACCTTCGTCCAGAAGCGCGCGTACAGCAGGTGCAGCACGGCGTGCTCGATGCCGCCGATGTACTGGTCCATCGGCATCCAGTAATCGTTGCGGGCCGGGTCGACCATCGAGTCGTTCGAGCCCGGCGACGTATAGCGCATGTAGTACCAGGACGAGTCGATGAACGTGTCCATCGTGTCCGTCTCGCGCCGTGCGGGCGCGCCGCAGCACGGGCAGTCGACCTTCAGGAACGCTTCGTGTTTCTTCAGCGGGTTGCCGGAACCGTCCGGGACGCAGTCTTCCGGCAGCACGACCGGCAGGTCCTTCTCGGGGACCGGCACCGTGCCGCACTTCTCGCAGTGGATCATCGGGATCGGCGTGCCCCAGTAGCGCTGGCGCGAGATGCCCCAGTCGCGCAGGCGGAACGTGACCTTCTTGTCGCCCAGCTCCAGGTTCGCGAGGTCGCCCGCGACGGCGTTGACGGCCGACGTGTAATCGAGGCCGTCGTACTTGCCCGAGTTGACGACGACGCCGCGTTCCTTGTCGCCGTACCACTCCTGCCAGCCGTCCAGCGAGAACGTCTCGCCTTCCACCGCCACCACCTGCTTGATCGGCAGGTCGTATTTTTGCGCGAACGCGAAGTCGCGCTCGTCGTGGCCCGGCACGCCCATCACGGCGCCGTCGCCGTACGTGATCAGGACGTAGTTGCCGACCCAGACCGGCACCTGCTCGCCGGAGATCGGATGCGTGACGAACAGGCCCGTGGGCATGCCCTTCTTTTCCATCGTCGCCATGTCGGCTTCGATGACGGAGCCCTGTTTGCACTCGGCGATGAACGCCTGCAGTTCCGGGTTGTCCTTCGCGGCGTGCTGCGCGAGCGCGTGTTCCGGCGCGACGGCGCAGAACGTGACGCCCATGATCGTGTCGGCGCGCGTCGTGAAGACGTACATCTTGCCGTCGTTGATGAGCTCACCCTGCTCGTCCATGATCACGTGCGGGAACGCGAAGCGCACGCCGGTCGACTTGCCGATCCAGTTCGCCTGCATGATGCGCACGCGCTCCGGCCAGCCCGGCAGCTTGTTCTCGACGTGGTCCAGCAGTTCGTCGGCGTAGTCGGTGATGCGCACGTAGTACATCGGGATCTCGCGCTTCTCGACGACCGCGCCCGAGCGCCAGCCCTTGCCGTCGATGACCTGCTCGTTCGCGAGCACGGTCTGGTCGACGGGGTCCCAGTTCACGGTGCCCGTCTTCTGGTAGATGATGCCCTTCTCGAGCATCTTCAGGAACATCCACTGGTTCCACTTGTAGTACTCGGGCTTGCAGGCGGTCATCTCGCGCGACCAGTCGATGGCGAGGCCCATCGATTCCATCTGGCCGCGCATGTGGGCGATGTTCGAATAGGTCCACTGCGCGGGCGGCACGTTGTTCGCCATCGCCGCGTTCTCGGCCGGCATGCCGAAGGCGTCCCAGCCCATCGGCATCAGCACGTTGTAGCCGTTCATCCGCAGGTAGCGGTACATCACGTCGTTGATCGTATAGTTGCGCACGTGACCCATGTGCAGCTTGCCCGACGGGTAAGGCAGCATCGAGCAGGCGTAATACTTGCCTTTCGGGAAACGCGGGTCGTTCTCGACGGCTTTGTACGCGTCGATCGACTTCCAGTAGGCCTGCGCGGCCTGTTCGACTTCGGCTGGACTATATTTTTCTTGCATGATGTTCTGCGGACTGAAGGAGGTGAGCAGAACATTATATCGTGTCATTCGTCCACGGCGGCGAACCGACAACCGTAGGGTGGACGGCTCGCCGTCCACGCGTCCAACCAGCGTTCCAGATTCGGGAAAATTCAACCGTGCATTGAACGCGTGGACGGCAGAGCCGTCCACCCTACGCGCTTCGTTCCGGCATTACCGGAGTTCGAGTTCGAGCGCCGCCTTCTCGCCGTAGTCCTCGTAGCGCTCGTTGATGCCGATGATGCAGAACGCCATCTCTTCCAGCACGTCCGGCGCCCGCTCGCGCAGGGCTTCCGAATGCGTCACGACGATGTGCAGCACCTCGTCCTTCTTCAGGCGGACGCTGCTCATGCCGTCCTCGTCGCGCAGGTAGCTCAGGCAATCGACCCACGAATCCATCGTGCGCACGTACGAATCGGGAAAGCCGAACGCACGCTGGCTCTCGACGTGGAAGCTTTCCGCGTCCGTGATTACGGCGCCGTTGAGCTCGACGGTGGCCATGTAACTCTCCTAAAAAACACCTCGCGGCCAGTATGCCAGCAGATTGCCGGCATGGCCGTCCAGTTCAGCAGGCGCGCGCGCTCAGCCCTTCAGGCCCAGGACGTCCTGCATGTCGTACAGGCCCGTGGGCTTGTCGGCGAGGAAGCGGGCGGCGCGCAGCGAGCCCTGCGCGTAGCTGACGCGGCTGCTGGACTTGTGGCTGATCTCGATGCGCTCGCCGATGCCGGCGAACAGCACGGTGTGGTCGCCCACGATGTCGCCGCCGCGCACGGTGGCGAAGCCGATCGTCGACGGATCGCGCTCGCCCGTCACGCCTTCGCGCCCGTAGACGGCGCATTCCTTCAAGTCGCGGCCGAGGGCGTCGGCGATCACCTCGCCCATCTTGAGCGCCGTGCCGGACGGGGCGTCGACCTTGTGGCGGTGGTGGGCTTCGATGATCTCGATGTCATAGCCCTCGGAGAAATTCTTCGCAGCCATTTCCAGCAGCTTCATCGTCACGTTCACGCCGATGCTCATGTTCGGTGCGAACAGGATCGCCGTCTTCTCGGCGGCGGCGCGGATGGCGGCCTTGCCGGCGTCGTCGAAACCGGTGGTGCCGATGATCATCTTGATGCCGTGGGCGGCGCAGTATTCCAGGTGGTGCAGCGTGCCTTCCGGGCGCGTGAAGTCGATGAGGAAGTCGGCGTCCGCCAGGCCCTTGTCGAGGGCCGACTGGATCACGACACCCGTCAGCTGGCCGGAAAACGCGCCCGCGTCGGAACCGATGAACGGATTGCCTTCGCGATCGAGGGCACCCGCGAGCACGGCGTCCGGCGCGGCGGCGATGGTTTCGATCAGCATGCGGCCCATGCGGCCGCTGGCGCCGGCGACGGCGATTTTCAGTTGCGTCATGTTATTGTCCTCCACCGCCACCGCCGCCCTTTGCGGCTTCGTCGCGCTTGCGCTTCAACTCGTCCAGCGATTCCTGCTCGGACTTTTCCTCGTATTTCGAAATACCGATCAGGCGATTGATGTACTCGCGTTCCGTCGGCAGGTTGCCGCCGTCGAAGTGGTCGACCTTGTCGTCCTTGAAGTAGACGGTGACGCGGCTCGTCGTCAGCTCGCCATTGCCGCGCGCCAGGTAGAACGGGTAGTCCCAACGGTTTTCATGGAAGGCGTCCTGCAGCAGCGGGCTGCCGAGGATGAACTTCACTTGGTCGCGGGTCTGGCCGACCTTCAGCTGGTTCAGCATTTCCTGCGAGACGAAGTTACCCTGCTGGATGTCCGGACGGTACGGCGAGAAGACCCAGAGGAATTTCTGCAGCTTGGTGACGGTCGTCGTCTGCGCGCCCGAATTCGCGATGGCCGCGGACTTGCTTGCGTCGGCGGCGACTGCGGCGGGGGCGATGTTCGCCGCTTCCGCCGGCTTGGTCTGGTTGCGCCAGGCGGCGCAGCCGGACAGCGCCAGCGTCATGCAGGCGAGGCCGGCCACGAGCGCTGCGCGCGCGTGGGAACGATGGAAAACGGCTTTATTGCGCATATCTGACCTTAAAAATCGATGAGGCGGAGGCTCTGAAAACGCTATATCATAAAGCACTCCGCCCATATCCGAGTAACAAAACATGAGCAACAATCCAACCGACCTGAAGGCCAGCGGCCTGAAAGCGACCTTGCCGCGGTTAAAAATCCTGGAAATCTTCCAGAACAGCACGGTACGGCACCTGACGGCGGAAGACGTCTACAAGACCCTGTTGAACGACAATATGGACGTGGGCCTGGCGACGGTGTACCGCGTGCTGACCCAGTTCGAGCAGGCGGGTCTGTTGAATCGGAATCACTTTGAAACCGGCAAGGCGATCTACGAGCTGAACGCCGGATCGCACCACGACCACCTCGTCTGCCTCGATTGCGGCCACGTGGAAGAGTTCTACGACGACGAGATCGAAAGCCGCCAGCAGAAGATCGCCAGCGAACGGGGTTTTAAAATCGCCGAGCACGCGCTGGCCATCTACGGCCACTGCCAGAAGACCGACTGCCCGCACCGGCATTAAGAACCTGCCCCGGCCGGGCGACTCCCTCAGGAATGACTCAGCGCGTTCGACAGCAGCTTGGCCGTGATGTCGACGATCGGGATCACGCGCTCGTAGGCCATGCGCGTGGGCCCGATGACGCCGAGGGTGCCGACGATCTTGCCGTTCACCTCGTACGGCGCCGTGACGACGCTCATCTCGTCCATCGGCACGAGCTTCGATTCCCCGCCGATGAAGATCTGCACGCCGCCGGCCTTGCTGGACACGTCGAGCAGCTGCATCAGGCCCGTCTTTTGCTCGAACATCTCGAACAGCTGGCGTAGCGAAGTCATGTTGGACGACAGGTCGGCCACGGACAGCAGGTTGCGTTCGCCCGCGATCACCATGTCGTCCGTCTCGGCCAGCGCCTCGCTGCCCGCCTCCACCGCCGCCTGCATCAGGCGCCCCATGTCGTCGCGCAGCTGGCGCAATTCGCCCGTCAGGCGGCCGCGCACCTGGTCGAACGACAGGCCGGCGAAATGCTGGTTCAGGTAGTTCGCCGACTGGATCAGCTGGGCCGGCGTGTAGTCGACGTCGGTCAGCAGCAGGCGGTTCTGCACGTCGCCGCGCGGATCGACGATGACGAGCAGGATGCGCTTTTCCGACAGGCGCAGGAATTCGATCTGCTGGAACGCCGATTCGCGCCGCGGGCTCTGCACGACGCCGGCGAACTGCGACAGCGACGACAGCATCTGGGCCGCGTTGGCGATGACCTTCTGCGGCTGGTGCGCGGGCAGGCGCATGCCGGCTTCGACGGCGTTCTCGTCGATCTGCTGCACGGTGAGCAAGGTGTCGACGAACAGGCGGTAGCCGCGCGGCGTGGGGATGCGCCCGGCCGACGTGTGCGGACTGGCGACGTAGCCCATTTCCTCCAGGTCGGCCATGATGTTGCGGATCGTGGCGGGCGACAGGTCGAGGCCGGAAATCTTCGACAGCGCGCGCGAACCGACCGGCTGGCCATCGGCGATGTAGCGCTCGACCAGGGCTTTCAGCAGGGTTTGGGCACGATTATCGAGTTGCATAGCCTGAGTGTGAACGGGTGCGCCGTCCGGTTGTCATCGTTTCATTTCTGTCATTATGCACGTTCGACGCCCGCATGTGCTTCATCCGTGCTCGCGCTTGAGCCAGTCGAGCAGTTCGTCGAAGTCGCGCACGACCGCATCCGGCACCACGTCGTGTTCCAGGTGCTGCGTCGAGCCCGTGCGATTCATCCACACGGCGCGCAGCCCGGCGCGCTGGGCACCCTGCACGTCGAGCAGCACGTCGTCGCCGACGTAGACCGCGTCCTCGGGCGCCACCTCCAGTTCCTTGCAGGCGGCCAGGAAGATGGCCGCATCCGGCTTGGCCACGCCGAACTGCGACGCCGCCACCGACACCTTGAAGTGGTGCGACAGGCCGATCGTGCGCAGGTCGGCGTTGCCGTTCGAAATGGAGCCGATCAGCACCCGGTTCTTCAGGCGCAGCAGGCCGGGCAGCACGTCGTCGTACGGCACGACGGCATTGCGCGCGGCGAAGAATTGCGTCATCGCGTGCTCGACCTTGGCCGCGTCCTCGCCCGCCTCCTCGAACGCGGCGACGAGGCCCGCGTGGCGCAGCTTGCCGAGGTCGAGGTGGAACTCGGGCTTGCGCGCCAGCAGTTCCAGCCGCGCCTGGCGCAAGGAGTCGACGGTGAAGCGCTC
The DNA here is from genome assembly GCF_024753285.1 of Massilia pinisoli. Classification (GTDB taxonomy): domain Bacteria; phylum Pseudomonadota; class Gammaproteobacteria; order Burkholderiales; family Burkholderiaceae_D; genus Telluria; species Telluria pinisoli. The sequence goes on from NZ_JANUGW010000012.1 coordinate 44,150, forward strand.
GGCCACGCGCGGCGCGTGCTCGCGCAACCACGCGAACAGCGCTTCCTCGGCTTGCAGGATCGCGGGCGCGATCGGCCACAGCGTGTCGTCGAGGTCGAACAGGATGGCCTTCGGCCAGGCACGGCGCGTGTTCATCGATTGCGGCTTCGGAAACGAAGCTTGGAGAGTGGAAAGAGCCGTCCAAGCATAACGAGGGCGGCGCGGAAATGCAATGCCGCTGCGGCGCCAGGCCCCGGTTACACCGTGATACAAAGGCAAATGGCATCCGGGCTTGGCAAATGCACTAAAATGATGGGTATTTTTCCATTCAGCCGTACCGGCGCCGCGTGCGCGCCACCATTCCACTGTGGAGATTTTATGAAGAGCTCGATCCTGCGTGCCGGCGCCGTCTCGCTGGCATGCGCGCTGGTCCTGTCCGCCTGCGGCGGTGGGAGCGGTGACCTGACCCTGGGCGGCGCCGTCCAGAACGTGACCAAGGACGGCCTCGTCCTGCAAAATAATGGCGGCAACGATACGAACGTCGTGTACCCCTATACGTCGTTCCAGTTCACCAACCGTGTGTCGACCGATGACCAGTTCAACATCACGGTCAAGAGCATTCCGTCGAACGCCAGCGAATGCCATGTCAACAACGGCAAGGCGCGCGCCAACTATTACTCGATCTACCAGGTCAGCGTGGCTTGCACGATCAAGCAACATGCGCTGACCGTGACGGTCAACAACCCGACCGGCGTCGGCATCACGATCGTCAACGGTGCGGACAAGAAAGATGCGCCGGCCGGCACGACGTCGGTATCGATGTCGCCGGTGAACGAAGACGGCCCCTACGGTATCACCGTGCTGACCCAGCCGACCGGCCATACGTGCACCGTCACCGGCGGCAGCAGCGGCAACGGCTCGGGCACCATGGGTTCGGACGAGAACACGACCGTCACCGTCACCTGCGCTTAAATACTGGAATACTGGAGAGCACCACATGAAGTTTTCCCTCGCGCGTCCGGCCCTCGCCCTCGCAATCCTGGCAACGCTGGCTGCCTGCGGCGGCGGCGGCAAGGCCACGTTCCCGATCAACGTCACGGTCAGCAACGTCCAGTACTCGGGCCTCATCCTGACCACGAACGGCATGGAATACAAGGTCGAGCCGCCCGCCACGGCCGGGCAGGACGTCACGTTCGTCTTCCCGAACCAGATCGAGTACGGCCAGACGTATGATGTGATCCCGAAAGGCCAGGTCGTCACCAACGGTACCCTCACGGCGCTGGGCGCCCAGCCGGCCCACCAGACCTGTTCGTCGTCGCTGTTCCCGAAAACGGGCACGGCCGGCCAGCTGGCCAAGATCGACATCCGCTACGTGTGCGCCGTCAATACGTACCCGCTCACCGGCACCGTCAATGGCCTGACCGGAACCGGCCTCACCCTTGCCAATGGCAGCACCTACCTCCCGGTGTCCGTCAGCCCGGCGCTGGACAGTGCCGGTGCCCCGACCGGCGCCGCAGTGCCGCTCGCGATGAACTCGGTTCCCTATGGTGCGACGTATGGCGTGACCGTGCTGACCCAGCCGAAGGACCAGACGTGTACGGTCACAGGCGGCGCCAACGGCACGGGCGGCGGCACGATGGACGACGCGGCGGAAAAAGCCGGCGGCGTCACGAATCTGGTCGTCACCTGCGTCAAATCGAGCTGAGCGGCCGTTCGCCTCGAATGGATGAGATATGGAGAATTCGTATATCGAATATACGAAACAAAAATTGGACTGATATGCTGTAGCGCAGCATAATTGCACCTGTCTCCTCCAACTCTCCTCAGAAAAGAATTGGATTTAAGCCCGCCTCAACAGCGGGCTTTTTTTTCGCCCGCATGTTTGCCCGTATGCCGGCGCGTCGACCGGACGAGCGCGATCGGCGGCGGCGAGGCGGCGCGCGCGGTCGGGGTCTCGGGGTGCCGGCGCGAGGCCGGCATGGTCGGTAAGGCTTGCTGTCGCGGCGCCGTGGACTGCGTGGCAGCCGGGCCGTTTCTTCATCGTTCACTGCCGGGCGGCAGTGGCTTGCTGCGGTGTTGCGTGATGCGGTGCTGCGGCCGCGCTTCAGCCGGCGGCGAGGCGCTTCGCCGTCACTTTGACGACGGCCATCTGCTGGCCTTCGATCGTCACCTGGGCATCGTAGCGGGCGTGCTTGGCGACGCTGGCGGCGTGCGCGGCGCTGGTGACACCGACGAGGACGGCAGCGGCGAGGAAGATGGCTTCCATGTTTTTCAGGATGTTCATGACCGGGCTCCTTCGTTGTGTATGTGCGTGGATCAGATGGCGGCTTTGGGGGCGGCCGGGAGGCGTTTCGCCGTGACTTTGACGACGGCCATCTGCTGGCCTTCGATCGTCACCTGGGCGTCGTAGCGGGCGTGCTTGGCGACGCTGGCGGCTTGTGCGGCGCTCGTGACACCGACGAGGACGGCAGCGGCGAGGAAGATGGCTTCCATGTTCTTGAGGACGTTCATTTTGCTTCTCCTTGAAGGTTCGTCGGTTGGGTCGGTGCCGTGATCGGCTTCGGATGATGTCACTGTAGGCGCGCGCGCCCTGCCCTTCCACCGGGGTGCGACGAACTGCACAAAATGCGGGATAAAAGGCTTAAAAACGCGATGGTGCGTTGCGACACGGCGCGCCCGCACATGCGTACGCTCAACAGCCAGGCCGGCTACGCTGGCGATACTCCTCTGCGGCACACGCGGAGGCGACATGGAACGTTGGAACATCCCGGAACTCGATGCGGACGGCGCGGCGCGGACGGCCCGCACCGTGCGCGGCTGGAACACGCTCGCGCTGCGGGCGACCGGCGCACGGCCGCACGGCGCACACGCGCTCGCGCTGCTGCACGGCGCCATGTACAACGCGTGGGCCGCCTACGACGGCGCCGCGCGCCAGACCGTGCATGGCGTGGCCGTCCGCCTGCCGCGCGCCGAGCGCGACGCCGCCAGCAAGGCGGCCGCGCTGAGCCACGCGGCGCACGGCGTGCTCGTCGGCCTGCATCCGCACGCGCGGCCGGACGCGGACGCGCGCATGGCGAGCCTGGGCCTCGATCCGGCCGCGGCCGCCGCCCAGTTCAGTCCGGCGGGCATCGGCCTGGCCGAGGCGGCGGCTGCGCTCGACGCCCGCGAGGGCCGCCGTTCGCACCGCTGCCGCCCGAGGCCGGCGCACTCCGCACGGCCGCGCCACAACCTGCTGCCGCCATCCCGACGCTGCAGCACTGGTGCCGCCTGGCCCGTCACGTAGCGCTGCGCGACGGGTACGACGACGACCGCGACGTGCTGCTGTTCTTCGTATTGGCCCACGGCCTGGCCGACGCCGCGCGCACGGCGCCCTACGATCCGTCCGTATCGGCCGGCTGCGCCGCCGAGGTCCTGCGCCGCTTCACGGGCAGCGACCGCCTGGGCGCGGGCGCGCGCTGGACCACGTTCACGCAGGCGGCAGGGGCCGGAATGACGAACGCCCGCGACGATGCGCAGGCGTTCGGAAGAAAGGTGGGTGCGCGCGTGTTCGACAAGGCGCGCAGGTATTGGCAGGGGAAGCTGTAGCCGCCTCGCCGCTTGGCGCCGGCTTATTTGTGCGAGGCGCCGCTCGACGCCTGGCTGGCGCCCGTCGACGAACCGCCCGCGCTGCCCGACGCCGAACCGCTCGCGCTGCCGTCCAGGGCCACGCTGCCGTTCAAGCCCGATGCCCCGTCGCGTACCGCGTGGGCGGCGCCTCGCGCCGTACCGGCTGCCTCGCCGCCCGCGTTCGCGACACGGTCACGTGCCTGGCCGGCCGCACCGCGTGCCGCGCCCGCCGCTGCGCTGCCCGTGGTCGCCACACGGTCGCGTGCCGCGCCTGCCGCGTTGCGGGCCGTACCCGCGGCCTGGCTGCCGGCCGTCGTCGCGCGGTCCCGTGCCGCGACAGCGGCATGGCGCGCCGTTCCGACGGCTTCGCTGCCGGTGGCCGTCGCACGGTCGCGCGCTTGGCCGACCGTGCCGGCCGCTTCGCTGCCCGTCGTTACCAACCGGTCCCGTGCCTGGCCCGCCGCGCCGGCGGCACTGCCGAGCGAACCGCTGCCATCCACGCTGGCCGAACCGGAGCCGTCGGCGCGGCCCGATGCCTTGCCATTGCCCGCATCGACGGACGCCGAGCGCTCCGCGCCCGCCGTACCGGACGCGTTCCCGCCGAGACCGCCCATGCCCGACAGCAGGCCCGAACGCTGAGCCGGTGCGGCGGGCTGGGTTGCAGGCTGGGTCGTAGACTGGGTCGCGGGCTGGCTTGCAGCGGTGGCCGGGGCCTGTTGGCGCGACGCGCTCAGCGCACCGTCGAGGGCACCGCTGCCGGACGCATTGCCGGCCGCGCCGTCGCCCGCACCGTGTGCCGCACCGGTGATGTCGCCCGCGCCGCGGGTGGCGCGGCCGGCCACGTCCGCACCGAGGACGCCATTGCCGCGTGCGCCGTCCGCCGTGCCGTGCACCGCGCCGGCGGTGTCGCTTGCGCCGCGGTTCGCGTGACCGGCCGCATCGGCGCCGCGGCTTGCACCGCCACGCATATCGTCCGTCGCATCGCGGACGATGCGGCCTTCGCCACGCAGGCCGCCCATCGAATCCATGCGGCCCATGCCGCCCATGCCGCCACCGCCGATCATGCCGCCGATGGAACCACCCAGCGAGCCGCCCATGCGGCCGCCGAGCAGCTGCGCGTGCGCCTGGTGGGTCATGCCGATGGCGAGGATGAGGGCGATGTGGTGGGCAATCTGTTTGGCTTTCATGTCTGTTCTCCTTGTCAGTGAGCGGCAAAGTGCGCCGCCGATACCAGGAAAACGGATCAGCTCGCCGTTTTCTTCCATCCCTTCCAAAAAATTTTTAAATTTTTTTTCAGCGCAGGTCGGCCGGGTCCGTGCGCACGGCGGCGCCGACGATGCCGTACCCGACCTCGTCGTTCGCGACGGCCTGGCCATGGCCCGCCTCGCGCGCGAGCGCGTCCACGGCGCGCGCGGCGGCGGCGCGATCGGGCCTGGGCAGGCGCTGTGCCAGCAACGCGGCGACGATGGGCGCCGCGAACGACGTGCCGCGCACCTGGCGGTACGGCGGCGTGCCCGGCGCGGCACTGACCATCTGGCTGCCCGGCGCCGCGAATTTCACTTGCGGGCCCCGCGCCGCTTCCGGCAACGGCTTGCCGCGCCGGTCGACACCGGTCACACCGACGACGCCCGGATAGCTGGCCGGGTACAGCGGCGGCGCCGCGGGCCCGTCGTTGCCGACGGCCGCCACGAGCAGGTGTCCGTGCGCCTGCATCGCGGCGACGGCGCGCGCGAGCAGCGCATTCGACGGCCCGACGAGGCTGATGTTCACGACGCCCACCGCCTGCTGGTCGAGCCAGCCGAGGGCGGCGGCGATCCGGTCCGCGGCGCCGCCCACCGGGCTGCCGCAATAGACGTCTGCCGCGTACAAGGAGGCACCGGGCGCAGCGCCGTGCAGGTGCTCGGAGCGCCCGACCATCAGCGCGGCCACCGCCGTGCCGTGCGGCGCGGGGACGGCCTGGCCGTTGCAGCCCCAGCGCGTGATGGCGGCGTCCTCGAAGACGGGATGATCGCCGTCGACGCCGCTGTCCACGAGGCCGACGCGCACAGCCGGTCCGTCGCCGGCCCTCACGCCGCCCGCCGCGCCGCTGCCGGTATAGACGTGATTGAAATCGTAGCTGCCATCGGGATCGATGGCGCGCAGCTGCTCCACCATCGCAGCCGTCGACGCACCGGCCGGCAGGCGCAGCACGACCATGCGGTCGCCCAGCCCCGGCAGCACGTCGTCGCTCACGACCGTCGCGCCCGCGTCGCGCGCGGCCTGCAGCGCCGCCTCGGACGGCGACCACGCAAGCACCTCGCCCCGCAGCGCCGGTTCGCCGCGCGGGTCGGCCTCGAGCTGGTCGGGGTGATTGCGCAGCAGTTGTTTGACGGTGTCCAGGCGCAGGCTGCCGAGGTCCGGCAACGGCGCCCGGTCGAGCAGGCGGTCGACGGGACGCCGCAAGCCGTCCAGCCCCACCGGCCCGATGCGCCCCGGCAGCGGCAGCGACGGCAGCCCCAGCTGCGCGTGCGCGGATGCCGCCGCGCCCAGCAGGACGGCGGCCGCCGCGGCACGCATCTTTACGTAAGGGAATTTCATGAGGAGATCATATATGATTGGGCGATATCGTATAAACGAACGGGAGTGGGAAGAAAATCCCCGTTCGGATCGTTTACCTGACACAGACACCGTTCATGCTTGCCGACGAGATTGCCGCCCTGCTGCCCCGCATGCGCCGTTTTGCGCGGGCCCTGACCTTTCACCGCGAAGATGCGGACGACGTGGTGCAGATCGCAATGGAGCGCGCGCTCGGCCGCAGCGAACAGTGGGAACCGGGGACGCGGCTCGACAGCTGGCTCTTCCGGATCATCAAGAACGCATGGATCGATGAAGTACGCAGCCGCACCCGGCGCGCCGAGCTGTTCGCGCCGGAGGAGGAAGGTGAACATGTGGGCGACGACACGGCGCAGGCGCACCAGCAGCGGCTCGCGGTCCAGAAGGCGATCAGCCTGCTGTCCGAGGAGCACCGGCTCGTCGTCGGTCTCGTGCTGGTGGACGGCTTGCCGTACAAGGAAGCCGCCGAGGTGCTGGAGATCCCCATCGGGACCCTGACCAGCCGCCTGGCCCGCGCCCGCGACGCCCTGCAGCAGCTGCTCGCCGATCAGACACCGAGGACACGATGAGATTTTCCGATGAAACCCTGATGGCCTATGCCGACGGCGAGCTCGATCCGCAGGAGCGCGCCGCCATCGAACAGGCGATGCGCGACGACCCGGCCGTCGCCAATGCCGTGGCCAGCCACCTTGCGCTGCGCGCCGACGTCGCCGCCGCATTTGCCGGCATCCTCGACGAGCCCGTGCCCGCGCGCCTGCAGCCGCCGCCGGCGCCCGCACCGGTGCTGTCGCTCGACGCGGCGCGGGCCGAGCGCGCGGCCGCGAAGGCGCGCCGCACGTGGTCGTGGCCGGAATGGGGCGCGCTGGCGGCGATGCTCGTCGTCGGCGTCCTGGCCGGCAAGGCGCTCCCCGGCGGCGCGCCTGCCATCGCCGGCAACGGCGGACAGGTGGTGGCGCAGGGCGAACTCGCGTCGGCGCTCGACCGCGAGGTCGGCGGCCAGGGCGGCGGGAAGGTGAAGGTCGGCGTCAGCTTCGCCGCACGCGACGGCGATTATTGCCGCACCTTCGTCATGGGCACGTCGGCCGGCCTCGCGTGCCGCACGGGCGGGCAATGGAAGATTCCCGTGCTGTCGGAAACGGCACCCGAAGCCGCCGGCGGCTATCGCCAGGCAGGCAGCGCGTTGCCGACGGCCGTGCTGGACGCCGTCGACGAACGCATCGCGGGCAAGCCGCTCGACGCGGCGGGAGAAGAGGCGGCGCGCGCCCGCGGCTGGCGGGCCGGCCGCTGAGGCGATCAGGCCAGCGGCTTCAATACGTTGGCGAGCGCCACGTACTGTTCCAGCCCCACGGTTTCCGGGCGCGCGCCCGGGTCGATGCCGGCGTCGACGAGCTGCTGCTCGGTGAACATGCCGGCCACGCAGTTGCGGATCACCTTGCGGCGCTGCGAGAACGCCTTCTGCACGACGGCTTCCAGCGCGCCCGCGTCGGCGGACAGCTGGCGGCGCGTGGGCACCATGCGCACGATGGCGGAATCGACTTGCGGCGGCGGATCGAACGCCGTCGGCGGCACGACAAACAGCAGCGCCATGTCGTAGCGCCACTGCAGCATCACGGACAGGCGGCCATAGGCCTTCGTGCCCGGTTCCGCCACCATGCGCTCCACGACTTCCTTCTGCAGCATGAAGTGCTGGTCCTCGATGAGGTGGGCGAAGTCGGCCAGGTGGAACAGCAGCGGGCTGGAGATGTTGTACGGCAGGTTGCCCACCACGCGCAGCTTCCTCCCTTCCGGGACGGGAATGCTGCCGAAATCGAATTTCAGCGCGTCGCCCGAGTGGATCGTCAGGCGTTCGCGCGGATATGATTTTTCCAGGCGCGCGACGAGGTCGCGGTCCAGCTCGACCACGTGCATGTGGTCCAGCTCCTTGAGCAGCAGCGCCGTCATCGCGGCCAGGCCGGGGCCGATTTCGACCATGGTGTCGCCGCGGCGGGGGCCGATGCCTTCGATGATGTCGTGGAGGACGTGGTCGTCGGTCAGGAAGTTCTGGCCGAAGCGCTTGCGGGCTACATGTTTCATTGTCTTATGCGGGTTGTTGCTGTTGTGCGCGCACCATCGAAACGGCGACGCGGATCGCCTCTTCCATGCTGCCGCAATCGGCCTGCCCCAGGCCTTGCGCCGCCAGGTCGAGCGCCGTGCCGTGGTCGACGGACGTGCGGATCAAAGGCAGGCCCAGCGTGATGTTGACGCCGCGGCCGAACGTCGCGTACTTGAGCACGGGCAGGCCCTGGTCGTGGTACATCGCGAGCACGGCGTCGGCATCGCGCAGATACTTCGGCTGGAACAGCGTGTCGGCCGGATACGGGCCGCGCGCGTCGATGCCGCGCGTGCGCGCCTCCGCCAGCACGGGTTCGATCACGTCGATCTCTTCGCGGCCCAGGTAGCCGTTCTCGCCCGCGTGCGGGTTCAGGCCCGTCACGAGGATGCGCGGCGATGCGATGCCGAACTTGCGCACGAGGTCCGCGTGCAGGATATCCAGCACCTGCGTGACACTGTCCCGCGTGATCGCCGCCGGCACGTCTTTCAACGGCAGATGCGTCGTCGCGAGCGCCACGCGCAGATAGGGTTGATCGTCACCGGGCGAACCGGCGAGCATCATGACGACCTTGGATGTACGCGTCTTCTCGGCGAGGTATTCCGTGTGGCCGGAAAACGCGACGCCGGCATCGTTGATGGTGCTCTTCTGCAGCGGCGCCGTGACGATCGCGTCCCACCAGCCGGCCTGCGTGCCTTCGATCGCGAGGTCGAGCGTCGCGAGCACGGCGCGGCCGTTCGCGGCATCCAGCTTGCCGGGCACGACGTGCGCGTCGAGCGGCACGTCGACGACGGGGATGACGTCGGGACCGAAGTGCGGCAGGCCGCTGTGGCGCAGCGCCAGCGTGGAAATCGCGGACAGGCGGATCGCCGGGTCGATCAGGCTCGCCGTGAGGGATAAAAAGGCGGCATCGCCCACGAGGACGCACCGGGCCGTGCCGCGCAGCGCCCACGCCGCGCGGATCGAGATCTCCGGACCGATGCCGGCCGGCTCACCGACCGTGACGGCGAGCGTGGGGCGTGTGCCTGCCGGGGACATCGCTTATTTGTCCTCGCGGAACTCGACGTAGGCGCGGTCGCGGACCTGGCGGCTCCAGTCTTCCAGCGCTTCCTGGCGCTTGCGGTCGGTGAGGACCTGGCGCGCGGCCGAGCGTTCCTTCTCCTTCGACACGTCTTCCGACTTGCGCTCGACGACTTGCACGATGTGCAGGCCCAGCGGGGTCTTGATGACCTCGGACACGTCACCCGGCTTCAGCGCGTTCATCGGATTTTCGAATTCCGGCATCGCGTCGCCCGGGAACAGCCAGCCCAGGTCGCCGCCTTTCGACGCCGAACCGTCCTGCGAGTACTGGCGCGCCATGTCTTCGAACGTGGCCTGCTTGCTCACGATCTTCTGGCGGATGTCCTCGAGCTTCTTGCGCGCTTCGTCCTCACTCTGCGTCGGCGTGATCTTCAGCAGGATGTGGCGCGCGTGCGTCTGCTGCACGACGGCCTGGTCGGCCTTCTGCGCGCTTTCCAGCTTGCGTTCACCCGCCAGCTTGATGATGTGGAAGCCGACGTTGGTGCGGATCACGGGCGTGACCTGGCCCGGCTTCAGCTTGTGCAGTTCGCTCGCGAAGATCGGGGGCAGGCGGTCCGGGTCGCGCCAGCCGACGGCGCCGCCCTTCAGTGCGTCCGGCGAATCGGAATACGTGGCGGCCATCTTGGCGAAGTCGGCGCCCGTGCGCAGCTGGCGCGCGACTTCGTCGGCGCGTGCCTTGCGCGCGGCGATCTGCTCGGGCGACGCGTTTTCCGGGATGCGCACGAGGATCTGTGCGATGTCCATCTCGACCTTGTCGGCCGCGGCGGCCTTCTCGGCCGCCATATACGTGTCGATCTCGGCGTCCGTGACCTGGATCTTGCTGTCGACTTCGTGCTCGATCAGGCGCTGCATCATGATCTCGTTGCGGATCTGCTCGCGGAACTGGGAGAACGGCAGGCCCTCCTTTTCCATCGCGTTGCGCATGTCCTGCACGCTCATCTTCTGGTTCTCGGCGATGCGGCCGATGGCGCGGTCGAGCGTCGTGTCGTCGACGCGCACGCCCATCTCCTTGGCCATCTGGAGCTGGGCGCGTTCGGTGATCATGGCCTCGACGACCTGGCGGCGCAGGTCTTCCTCGGCCGGCATCTGCGCGCCCTGGGCCTTCAGGCGTTGCGTGATTTCGGCCACGCGCTGCTCGACGTCGCGCTTCGTGATGACTTCGTCGTTGACGATCACGTACACGGAATCGATCACGTGGGCGTTGCTGGACGCCGGCGGCAGGAAGCCGGTGCCCGGCTTCGTCGAAGGAGCGGCGGCCGGCGCTCCGGCGGCCGGCGCTCCGGCGGCCGGCGCTCCGGCGGCCGGCTTGGCGGCGGGGGCAGCGGCAGGAGCGGCCGGGGCGGCCTGGGCCAGGACGTCGCCGGCGGCAAAGGCGCATAGCAGCACCGCCGCCAGCTTGAGCTGGTGCGGACGGCGCGAGGACAGACGGGTAGTACGCATATTCAAAGAACTCATTTCAGGTATCTGGTTGTCCATGGCCCGGTCAGGGGCGGCCGACGTTATTCAGCCGGGTGTAGCCGGGGATGCTCTTGTTGAAGGTATCCAGCGCGTTGCCGACGCCCAGGTGCGACAGGCCGTTCAGCTCGAGCTGGAAGAAGCTCGACGTGGAGAGGGTCTGCGCGGCGGTCACGAAACGCTGTGCGCCCATGCGGAAGACCCAGCAATCCGCCTTGTACTCGAGCCCCACGAGGCTCTCGAGCAGCTTGCGGTCGCGCGTCGAGTAGCTGACCCGGCTCACGCCATACCAGCGCTGCGTCAGCGGCCACTGGCCCGAGACGTCGACGTTGCGGAAGCCGTTGGCGATGCCGAAGGTGTCGCGCTGGAAGCGGTATTCCAGGTTCAACACCTTCATCGGGGCCGGCTGCCATTGCACCCCGAGATTCGAGCTGTACAGGCTGCGCGCCTGTGCATCGTATTGTACGCCGCTGTCGACGGTCCACGACTCCGAGATGCGGCCCGACGCCGCCAGCAGCGCGTCCGAACGCGTCTGGTTCTTTGGCTCGCTCGAATTCAGGCGCACGCTGGGGTCGGAGAAATAATAACGGCTGCCGACGGCCAGGCGCAGGCGCTCGGCGCCGTCGGACTCGATGAAGCGCGACACGATCGCCGCCGTCAGCTGGTTCGCGTCCGACACCTTGTCGGCGCCGACGAAGCGGTTTTCCGTGAACAGCTGGGCGTAGTTGAAGCCCGCCACGCCCGTGTCGAAATTGGGGATGTCGTCCTGCTTCTTGTACGGCGTGCGCACATAGAACAGGCGCGGCTCCAGCGTCTGCGTGCCGTCCGGACCGAACAGCGACGACTTGCGCTCGAACGTCAACCCGCCATCCAGCGAGAACGTGGGCAGCACGCGCGAGAGGTGGTTGTCGTTGTTGACGTTGCTCGTCAGGTCGTACTGCGTCGCGTGCAGCATGACCTTGGGCGTGATGAACCAGCCCGGATGCACCCACGGATAGCTGACCTGGCCGACGAAGTTGGCGCGGTTGCCCTGGACCTGCTTCTCGTCCGGATGGCCGAAGCGCACGGCCTCGGCGTCTACCGCCCAGTCGAAGCCACCCAGCACGTCGTAGCGGCCGGCGTGGAAGTTAACCTGCGGCAGGCGGTTGTACGGCGTCGCCACCGTCAGCGCCGGATTCAGCACGGCGCCCGGGTCCTGCAGGATCTGGAAGTTCTGCACGCGGGCCGTCAGGTTCCAGTACTGGCCGTAGTACTCCGTGTGCAGTTCGCGCACGAGCTGGCGCACGGCGCTCGCGGCGACGGTGCGCGAGAAGTCGGACGGGTATTCGTTGTCGGACGCCGCATGCGCGTTCCAGCCGAACGTCCAGCTGGGCGCCAGCACCTGGTTGTGCAAGGTGTCGACCCACCAGCGGTCGCGGTGCGCCAGGCCGTCGTTGGCGAGGAACTCCACGTGGCTCTCGCCGCTGTACGCGCCTCTCCCGGTCTCGCCGATGTAGCGCCCCGTCGCGCCCAGCTGCAGGCCGCGCGCGAAGATGTAGCGCGGGAACAGCGTCAGGTCGCGGTTCGGCGCGATGTTGACGTAGTACGGCACCATCAGCTCGGCCGACCCCTTGGAACCGAGGCCGATCGTGGGCGGCAGCCAGCCGGACCGGCGCGCGCCGGACAGCGAGAACGACATCGCCGGCGTGCCGATGATGGGCACGTCCTTGAAATAGATGATGGTCTTGCCGGCAGTGCCGATGTCGCGGCCCTGGTCCAGGCGCAGGGTGCTGGACTTCAGGTACCAGTCGGGATTCGGGCCTTCGCACGTGCTGTACGTGCCATCGACGACGACGGCCTCGCCCTCGCCGAGGAAGTTGATGCGGTCGGCCCTGCCCTGCGCATTGTTCACGTGCAGGCGGTACGCGGGATGCAGCACCCAGCCCTTGCCCGTTTCCAGATTCAGTTGCAGGGCGTCGCCCTTGTAGCGGTCGCCGAAGCGCCACATCGTGATGTTGCCTTCGGCCGTGACCTCGTCCTCGACGCGGCGGTAGCACGCGGTGTCGGCCGTGACGCCGGTGGCGCCGCGCGTGATCTCGACGTTGCGCACCATGTTCAGGACGCGATCGGGACGGCCGCTGAACTCCTCCGCACGCATCGTGATCGGAAGATCCTGCTCGTCAGTACGGGAAGACGCGGGCTGTCCCGGCGCGGGCGCCGTCGGTGCCGCCGTCTGTGCATACAACGGCCCCGTGGCCACGGCCACGAGGGCGGACAGGGCGGCGGTTCGCCGCGGCGGGAATGGTAGGGCCGTCATCCAGCTCATGAAAGATCGCGTTGCACCATAGAGGGCGATTTTTTGGATTGAATCTCGTATTATATGGGAATTCCTATCACCAACCCGTTTCACCGGGACGCTTCATGTCTTCTCAGTCTCAACACGCTCCCACCTCCCACGACAAGGATGCCCGCCTCGCCCTGTTGACAGAATGGCTCGGTTCGCTCGACCTCGTCGACGTCGCCAGCGTCCGCCCCGCGTCGACGGATGCGAGTTTCCGCCGCTATTTCCGCCTCGATGTTGTGCCGGCGCTACGCGACAAGCTGGGCGCCACCCTCGTCGCGATGGACGCCCCGCCGGAGCGCGAAAACGTGCCTGCCTTCATCAACGTGGCCGACCTGCTGCGCGATGCCGGCGTCACCGTGCCCGCCATCGTGGCTCGCAACGTGGAAGCCGGCTTCCTGCTGCTGTCCGACCTCGGCACGACCACTTACCTGCAGCGCCTGAACGTCGACAACGCGTCGTTCATGTACTCGGACGCCGTCGACGCGCTGATCAAGTTCCAGCTCGCGAGCCAGCCCGGCGTGCTCCCCGAATTCGACCGTGCCTTCGTGCTGCGCGAACTGAACATCTTCCCCGAGTGGTTCATCGGCCGCCACCTGGGCGTGCAGCTGGACGACGCGCAACGCGCGCAGCTCGACAAGGTGTTCGAGGCGATCACGGCCAACGTGTTGGCGCAACAGCAAGTCTACATGCACCGCGATTTCCATTCCCGCAACCTGATGTTCCTCGACCAGGGCAATCCGGGCGTGCTGGACTTCCAGGATGCCGTCTACGGCCCTGTCACCTATGACCTTGCCTCGCTGCTGCGCGACGCCTACATCCAGTGGGACGAGGAATTCGTGCTGGACTGGGTCGTGCGTTACTGGCAGAGCGCGAAGCAGGTCGGGCTGCCCGTCAATCCGGACATCGACACGTTCTACCGCGACTTCGAATACATGGGCTTGCAGCGCCACCTGAAAATCCTGGGCATCTTCTGCCGCCTGAACTACCGCGACGGCAAGTCCACCTACATGGGAGACCTGCCCACGGTGATGGACTACGTGCGCAAGACCGCCCACCGCTACACCGAACTGCGCCCGCTCGTGCGCCTGCTCGACGCCTTCGAGGACAAGGCGCCGCAGGTCGGCTACACCTTTTAAAAGTCGATCCGATGAAAGCCATGATCTTCGCCGCGGGCCGCGGCGAGCGGATGCGTCCGCTGACCGACACCTGCCCGAAGCCCCTGCTCAAGGTGCGCGGCCGTCCCCTCATCACGTGGCACGTGCTGAACCTCGTGCGCGCCGGCATGCCGGACATCGTCATCAACCACTCCCACCTCGGCCACATGATCGAGGAAGAGCTGGGCGACGGCAGCCGCTACGGCGCGCGCATCGTCTACTCGCACGAGCCGACGCCGCTCGAAACGGCCGGCGGCATCGCCAACGCGCTGCACCTGCTCGGTGACGAGCCGTTCCTGGCCGTCTCCGGCGACATCTACGCGCCCTACTTCGACTTTTCCCAGGTCAAGGACGTGCTGAAGGACACGGACGCCGTCGGCCAGCCCATTCCGCCCGAGAAGCGCGACATCGCCTGGCTGTACCTGACGCCGAACCCGTGGCACAACCCGGACGGCGACTTCGGCCTGACGATGTACACGCTGTCGAACGACGGGAACCCGAAATGGAATTTCTCGAACATCGGCGTCTATCGTCCCGAGATGTTCGACGGGATCAAGCCCGGCGAAGTTTCGCGGCTGGGCCCCCTGATGCGCAAGTTCATTGACCTGGGCCGCATCGGCGGCGAGATCTACGACGGCCAATGGGTCAACGTGGGCACCGTGCGCCAGCTGGAAGAACTGAACGCGCCGCCCGGTTCCCTGCCGAAAGCGGGCGCCTGATGGATTACGCGGCACGCCGCGCGCGCCTGGCCGCGCAGATGCAGGAAGGCAGCGTCGCCGTGCTGTTCACGGCGCCGGAAGTTCCGCGCAACGCCGACAGCGACTATCCGTACCGGCACGACAGCCATTTTTATTACCTGACCGGTTTCACGGAACCGGAAAGCGTGCTCGTACTCGTCGCCCCGCAAGGCGACAAGCCCGCGCGCGCCATCCTGTTCTGCCGCGAGAAGAACGTGGAGCGCGAGATCTGGGACGGCTACCGCCACGGCCCGGAAGCGGCGCGCACAGCGTTCGGATTCGACGACGCCTATCCGATCGGCGAGCTCGATACGCACATGGCGCGCATCCTCGCCAACGCGCCCGCGCTGTACTACGCGCTGGCCTCGAACGCCGCGCTCGACGCGCGGGTGACGGGTTGGATCAAGGCCGTGCGCGCGCAGGGCCGCACGGGCACGACGGCGCCCGACACGTTCGTGAACGTGCTGCCGCTGCTGGACGAGATGCGCCTCGTGAAGGACGCCGACGAACAAGCGGTGATGCTGCGCGCCGGCGACATCTCGGGCGGCGCGCACGCGCGCGCGATGCGCGCGGCGCGCCCCGGCATGTTCGAGTACGAGCTGGAAGCGGAACTGCTGTACGCGTTTCGCAAGAACGGCGCCCAGTTCCCCGCCTACACGCCGATCGTGGCGTCGGGCCCGAACGCGTGCGTCCTGCACTACAACGTCAACGACAGGCAGATGCAGGACGGCGACCTCGTGCTGATCGACGCGGGCTGCGAGCTGGATGGCTACGCATCCGACATCACGCGCACGTTCCCCGTGAACGGCCGCTTCACCGAGGCGCAGCGCACCTTGTACGAACTGGTGCTGGCCGCGCAGGACGCGGCGTTTGCCGCCATCGCGCCGGGCCGCCCGTACAGCGCCTTCCACGAAGCGGCGTTGCGCATGCTCGTGCGGGGCATGCTCGACCTGGGCCTCGTCGATGCATCGAAATACGCGAGCGTGGACGACGCCATCGCCGACAAGGCCCACGTCCCGTTCTACATGCACGGCACGGGCCACTGGCTCGGCATGGACGTGCACGACGTGGGCGCCTACCGCGACGTCACGCATCCCGACAAACCCTCGCGGCCGCTGGTGCCGGGCATGGTGGTGACGGTGGAACCGGGCATCTACGTGCGCCCCGCCGCCGGCGTGCCGGAGCGCTTCTGGCACATCGGCATCCGCATCGAGGACGACGTCGTCGTGACGAGCGACGGCTACCGCCTGCTGACGGCGTCCGCGCCGAAGACGGTGGCGGAGATCGAAGCGATCGTGGGGACGGCGCATGGCTGAACAAGACCTGCAAGCGGACGTCGCCATCTGCGGCGCCGGACCCGTCGGCCTCGCGCTGGCGGCACTGATGGCGCACCGCGGCGTCGCGGGCGAGCGCATCGTCCTCATCGACGCGAAGGCGCTGGGCCAGGCCATTTCCGATCCCCGCTCGATCGCGCTGTCATGGGGCAGCCGCATGCTGCTCGTCGACGTGGGCGCATGGGCCAACGTGCAGCCGCACGCGACGCCGATCCACCAGATCCACGTGTCGCGCCGCGGCCACCTGGGCCGCAGCATGCTGGACCGCGCGGAACACAAGCTCGATGCGCTGGGCTATGTGGCGCGCTACGGCGACGTCGTCGACGCGTTGTCCCGCGCCTGCACGCGCGCCGGCGTGCGCGTGCTCCGCCCCGCGCGCGTGGCCGCGCTGCATGAAGAGCGCGACGGCGTCGTGCTGGACCTGGACGATGGCCGCACGCTCCGGGCGAAGGTGGCCGTGCAGGCCGAAGGCGGCGTGTTCGGCGAACAGGCGGAACGGACGCAGCGGCGCGACTACGTGCAGACGGCCGTCATCGCGCGCGTCTCGACGAGCGCCCCCATCGCGCATCGCGCCTTCGAACGTTTTACGGACGAAGGCCCGCTCGCCCTGCTGCCGCAGGACGGTCCCGATGGCCACCAGTACGCGCTCGTGTGGTGCGTGCGGCCGGAACGCGCGCAGCAGTTGCTGGACCTGGGCGAGGACGACTTCCTCCGCCAGCTGGGCGACGCATTCGGCGAGCGCCTCGGCACCTTTACGTGCGCGGCCGAGCGCGCGGCGTTTCCCCTCGGGCTGAATGCCGACCCACGTTTCAGCGCGCGCACGGTCGCCATCGGGAATGCGGCGCAAACGCTGCATCCCGTCGCGGGACAGGGCCTGAACCTCGGGCTGCGCGATGCGGCGGTGCTGGCGCGGCTGCTCGCGCGCGGCATCGACGGCGACCACGGCATTGCGGACGCCCTGGCGCGCTTCGCCGAGGAACGCGCACGCGACCGCGGCGCCATCATCCGCACGACGGATGCGATGGCGCGCGTGTTCGCGAATACGGGGCCGCTGCAGGCCCTGTTCGGGCTCGCGCTGGCGACGCTGGACACCGTCAAGCCGGCGCGGATGCTCCTTGCCGAGTTGATGATGTTCGGGCGGCGTTGAACGCGTGGACGGCATAGCCGTCCACGCGTTCAACCGGCACTGATTATTCGACCGCCTTCACCATCGATTCGATGACCTTCTTCGCATCGCCAAACACCATCATCGTGTTCGGCTGGTAGAAGAGATCGTTGTCGAGCCCCGCATACCCCGACGCCATCGACCGCTTGTTGACGATGATGCTCTTGGCCTTATAGGCCTCGAGGATCGGCATGCCCGCGATCGGCGACTTCGGATCCTTCGCGGCCGGGTTCACGACGTCGTTCGCGCCCAGCACGAGCACGACGTCCGTCTGGCCGAATTCGCCGTTGATGTCTTCCATCTCCGCCACCTGGTCGTAAGGCACTTCCGCTTCCGCCAGCAGCACGTTCATGTGGCCCGGCATGCGCCCGGCCACCGGGTGGATCGCGTAGCGCACCTGCACGCCGTGTTCCGTCAGCTTGTCGACCAGTTCCTTCACCGTGTGCTGCGCGCGCGCCACGGCGAGGCCGTAGCCGGGCACGATGATGACGGATTCCGCGTTCTGCAGGATGAACGCCGCGTCTTCCGGCGAGCCGGATTTCACCGGGCGCTGTTCCTTCGCGCCGCCCGTATCTGCCGCTGCCGCCTCGCCGCCGAAGCCGCCCAGGATCACGTTGAAGAACGAGCGGTTCATCGCCTTGCACATGATGTACGAGAGGATCGCGCCGGAGGAGCCGACGAGCGAGCCCGCGATGATCAGCATCGAGTTGTTCAGCGAGAAGCCGATGCCGGCCGCCGCCCAGCCCGAGTACGAGTTCAGCATCGACACGACGACGGGCATGTCGGCGCCGCCGATCGGGATGATGATCAACACGCCCAGCACGAACGACAGCACGGCCATCACGATGTACGGCGTCCACGCCGGTGCCGCGCCACTCGAGAAGCAGAACACGAGGCCGAGACCGACGATGGCGAGGGCCACCAGCAGGTTGATCAGGTGCTGGCCCGGATAGCGCACCGGCGCGCCCTGGAACAGGCGGAATTTGTACTTGCCGGCCAGCTTGCCGAACGCGATCACGGAACCGGAGAACGTGACGGCGCCGACGAACGTGCCGATGAACAGTTCCAGGCGATTGCCGAACGGGAGCCCTTCGCCGCGCGCGGCGATGTTGAAGGCCCACGGCTCCGACACGGCCGCGATGGCGATGCAGACAGCCGCGAGGCCGATCAGCGAGTGCATGGCGGCGACCAGTTCCGGCATCTTGGTCATCTCCACGCGTTTCGCGGCGACGGCACCGATCGCGCCACCGACGACGACGCCCAGCAGCACGAGGCCGAAGCCCATGCCACCCGTCTGCATCTGCTCCTTCAGCTTGAACATGAGGGCGATGGTCGTGATGACGGCGATGCCCATGCCCGTCATGCCGAACGCGTTGCCCATGCGCGCGGACGCGGGCGACGACAAGCCCTTCAAGGCCTGGATGAAGCAGACGGACGCCACGAGGTACAAGAGCGTCACGACGTTCATGCTGATCATGTTCATGCGGCCTCCTTGGCATGGACGGCGCCGGCGGCATCCTTGACGGCGGGCGCCGCCTTCGCCTTCGGTTCCTTCTTCTTGAACATCTCCAGCATGCGCTGGGTGACGAGGAAGCCGCCGAACACGTTGACGGCCGCCAGCGCGACGGCGATGGTGCCGGCGACCCGGCCCGTCAGGCCTTCCGTCAGGCCGGCCGCCAGCATGGCGCCGACGATGATGATCGCGGAGACGGCGTTCGTCACCGCCATCAGCGGCGTGTGCAGCGCGGGCGTGACGGTCCACACGACGTGGTAGCCGACGTAGATCGCCAGCACGAAGATGATCAGGTTGATGATGGTATGGCTGATTTCCATGACATTCCCTCTTTGTTTATGCCGCCTTGCGCAGCACGTCGCCGTCGATGGCGACGAGCACCGCGCGCACGATCTCATCCTCGCGATCGATCACGAGCTTGCCGTCCTTGTCGATCACGAGCTTCAAAAAGTCCAGCACGTTGCGCGCGTACAGCGCGGACGCGTCGGCCGCCACGAGCGCCGGCAGATTCGGCTCGCCGATGATCGTCACGCCATGCTTGATCACCGTCTTGCCCAGCTCCGTGAGCGGGCAGTTGCCGCCCTGTTCGATGGCCATGTCGACGATCACGGAACCCGGCTTCATCGCGCGCACCGTCTCTTCCGCAATCAGCACCGGGGCCTTGCGGCCGGGGATCAGCGCCGTCGTGATGACAATGTCGGCCAGCTTGGCGCGCTCGTGCACGAGCTCCGCCTGGCGCCGCATCCAGTCCGCGGGCATCGGGCGCGCGTAACCGCCCACGCCTTTCGCGATCTCGCGCTCCTCGTCCGTCAGGAACGGGACGTCGATGAACTTGGCGCCCAGCGATTCCACCTGCTCCTTCACGGGCGGACGCACGTCGGACGCCTCGATGACGGCACCCAGCCGCTTGGCAGTCGCGATGGCCTGCAGACCCGCGACGCCGACGCCCATGATCAGGACGCGCGCCGCCTTCACGGTACCGGCGGCCGTCATCAGCATCGGCATGAAGCGCTGGTACGCGTTGGCGGCCATGATCACGGCCTTGTAGCCGGCGATGTTGGCCTGCGACGACAGCACGTCCATCGACTGCGCGCGCGTGATGCGGGGCGCCGCTTCCAGCGCGAACGCGGTGATCTGCCGCTGCGCCAGGGCGGCGAGATTGTCGGTATCGAACGGATTCAGCATCCCGACGAGGGCGGCGCCCGGCTTCATCAGCGCGCGTTCGTCCGCGTCCGGGCTGCGCACTTTCAGGACGAGGTCCGCGCCGAGCGCTTCCGCCGCCGTGACGATGCGCGCGCCGGCGGCGACATAGGCGTCGTCGATCGCGGATGCATGGACGCCGGCGCCCGCTTGCACGAGAACTTCGTGCTGGGCTGCCAGCTTTTTGACGGTCTCGGGAGTTGCAGCGACACGCGTCTCGCCCGGCCTCGTTTCGGCCGGCACACCAATTCTCATGATGCCTCCGTATAATTGATAAACTGTCCACAATCTAGCATGTAATGCTCGCGATCAATACAGATGAGTGGTTTTTCGTCAACAGATCGGCAATTTTCACGGCACCGCGTGCGGGGGACTCGACGTATCCATAGTCTTTTTGTTTCAAATCAATATTCAAACTTGTCAGGAACTATTGCACCGCAGCGTGCGCCCGAGCAACGCACGTTCCATCAAGGTAGAATGTCGGCTCACTACAAGGACGCGCATGACCCATACCTTCAGACCGTCAGTCACCGTCGCCGCCATCATCGAGCGCGATGGCCGCTTTCTGCTGATCGAAGAAGAAACCAGCGACGGCATCCGCCTGAACCAACCGGCCGGCCACCTCGACCCGCATGAATCGCTCGAACAGGCGGTGATCCGCGAGGCGATGGAAGAGACGGCGCACGAGTTCATCCCGGAAGCCCTGGTGGGCATGTATTTGTCGCGCTACCACTCGAAATCGCGCGGGCACGACGTGACGTATCTGCGCTTCACGTTCTGCGGCAAGCCGGGTAGGCAGTACGACCAGGCGCTCGACCACGGCATCCTGCGCACCTTGTGGCTCACGCGCGACGAACTGGCCGCGTGCCATGAACGCCACCGCAGCCCCATCGTGCTGCGTTGCGTGGACGATTACCTGGCGGGCAAGCGCACCCCGCTGGACCTGCTGTACACGGACCACTCGGTGTTTAACAGCGGGCTAACCATCAAACCGGACGTAACCTGAAGCTATGCACAAAAAGAAAGTCGTGATCGGGATGTCGGGCGGCGTCGACTCCTCGGTCGCGGCCTGGATGTTGAAGGAACAAGGCTATGACGTCGTCGGCCTGTTCATGAAGAACTGGGAAGACGACGACGACTCCGAATACTGTTCCTCGCGCCAGGACTGGATCGACGCGGCCAGCGTGGCCGACGTCGTCGGTGTGGACATCGAGGCCGTGAACTTCGCCGCCGAATACAAGGACCGCGTGTTCGCGGAATTCCTGCGCGAATACCAGGCCGGCCGCACGCCGAACCCCGACGTGCTGTGCAACGCCGAGATCAAGTTCAAGGCCTTCCTCGACCACGCGATGAAGCTGGGCGCCGACCTGATCGCGACCGGCCACTACGCGCGCGTGCGCCAGAACGGCGCCCGTTTCGAGTTGTTGAAAGCGCTGGATGCGACGAAGGACCAGAGCTATTTCCTGCATCGCCTGAACCAGGCGCAGTTGTCGAAATCGCTGTTCCCGCTGGGCGAGATCGCGAAGACGGAAGTGCGCAAGATCGCGGAAAAGCTGAACCTGCCCAACGCGGCGAAGAAGGACTCGACGGGCATCTGCTTCATCGGCGAGCGCCCGTTCCGCGAATTCCTCGGCCGCTATCTGCAACACAAGCCGGGCCCGATCAAGCTCGATAACGGTCAGACCGTCGGCGAGCACGTCGGCCTGTCGTTCTACACGCTGGGCCAGCGCAAGGGCATCGGCATCGGCGGCCTGAAGTCGCACAAGAATGCGGACGGCACGAGCGAGCCGTGGTTCGTGGCGCGCAAGGACATTGCCACCAACACGCTGTACATCGTGCAGGGCCACGACCATCCGTGGCTGCTGTCGGCGCAGCTCGGCGCCGGCCAGGCGTCATGGATCGCGGGCGAACCTCCCGAGCCGCGCGCGCTGTCGGCCAAGACGCGCTACCGCCAGGCCGACGTCCCGTGCACGGTGGCGCCGGAAGGCTTGGACCGCTTCTCGCTCGCGTTCACCGACCCGCAATGGGCCGTGACGCCGGGCCAGTCGGCCGTGCTGTACGACGGCGACGTGTGCCTGGGCGGCGGCATCATCGACACGGCCAGCGCCGTCTGACCCTGGCGCGGCCGCCCGGCCGCGCCTGCCCGCTGTTGCGTTCTCCCCGCAGCCGCGGCTTTTTTGTTCGCGGTTGCCATTCATCCATCGCATCGGACATAAAAATGTCTTAGTCTTCAGGTATATTTCCACATGGAAATTTAATCCGGGGGATACCATGACTGAAGACATCGTCAACAATGCGACCGAAGTGCTGTCGTTCCGCCTGGGCGGCGAGGAATATGCGATCAGCATCCTGAAGGTCCAGGAAATCCGCGGCTACGACGCCGTCACGCGCATCGCCAACGCGCCCGACTACCTGAAGGGCGTCGTCAACCTGCGCGGCATCATCGTGCCGGTCGTCGACATGCGCCTCAAGTTCAATGTCGGCACGGCGACGTACGACGCGTTCACCGTCGTGATCGTCCTGAACATCAACAGCCACACGATCGGCATGGTCGTCGACAGCGTGTCGGACGTCGTGACGCTCACCCCGGACCAGATCAAGCCGGCCCCGGACCTGGGCGCCACCGTGTCGGGCGATTACCTGCGCGGCCTGGGCACCGTTGGCGAGCGCATGCTGATCCTGCTCGATATCGACAAGCTGCTCGGGTCCGAGGAGATGGGGTTGCTGGCGGCGGCGAAGAACGCCGCCTGATTCAAGCCCCCCGGTGCTTCTTGACGATCGCCAGCACGGTATTGCGGATCGTCTTCAGCACCGTATCGGCCTTGAACGGCTTGACGATGAAGCCGTGCACGCCGCCCGCCAGCGCCGCCTGGATCGCGGGCGCGTCGAGCGTGCCGGACACCATGAAGATCAGCGTCTTCGGCAGTTGCGCACGCAACTGGTCGATGACGTCCCGGCCGTCCTCGAACTGCTCGCGCGCGATGCAGAAGATGTGTGGCTGGTGCTTCAGCGCGAGCGCGAACCCGGCCGCCGCGGTGTGGGCCTGGCCGGCGACGTCGTAGCCGCCGTCCGTGAGCACGGTGTTGAGCAGACCGCGCGCCACGGCGCTGCCGTCGACGATGATCGCCTTGAGCATCGGTTTCTTTTCCACTTCAATGGGCCTCATAGGTCAACATATTCCACGTGACGCCCAGGCGCACGTCCGTCTTCAATTGCACGAGCTTGCGCGACACGTCCAGGATCTCCCGTTCCGCGCGCAGGCGCTCGCCCAGCGGTGTCTTGAGGATGCCGGCGCCGGCCATCACGGCATCCAGGTCGCCGTACGCGTTCAGCAGGCGCGCGGCCGTCTTCATGCCGACCTTCGACACGCCCGGCACGCCGTCCGTCGGATCGCCCATCAAGGCCAGCAGGTCGTGCAGGCGTTCCGGCGCGACGCCGAACTTGTTGCGCACCCACGCGTCGTCGTGCCACTCGCCCTTGAAATGATCCCACACGAGCGCGCCGTGCGCGATCAGCGCGTGCAAGTCCTTGTCGGTCGTGGCGACGATGGCGTCGCCGCGTCCCTCGGACAGCCAGCGCAGCACGCCCGTGCCGATCACGTCGTCGGCCTCGACCTCGGGTAGCATCAGCACGTGCAGGCCGGCCTTCGTCAGGCGCTCGTGGAATTCCGGCAGCGCCTCGCGCAACACGCCCGGCATCGGCGCGCGGCCTTC
Source organism: Massilia pinisoli (assembly GCF_024753285.1). GTDB lineage: Bacteria > Pseudomonadota > Gammaproteobacteria > Burkholderiales > Burkholderiaceae_D > Telluria > Telluria pinisoli. The sequence goes on from NZ_JANUGW010000012.1 coordinate 68,090, forward strand.
GCGATAGCGCGGATACAGCGCGTGCCGCCACGTGGGCCCGCCGTAGTCGAACGCGGCCAGCACGTGCGTGGGCGCGTGCGCCTCGAGCAGGTTGCGGAACGACGAGAACGCGTGACGCAGCGCGATGCTCGCCTTGAGGTCGGAGTCCGGCTCGGGACTCGCCTCGTACACGCGGCGCACGATGTTCAGGCCGTCGATGGCCAGCAGCTTTGCCATGTCTTGCTTACTTCACGAAGTCGTATTGCCCGCCCCGCTCGAGCGCGCGCCGGTAGGCCGGCCGTGCGTGGATCTTGTCGAGGAAGGCGACGAGGTTCGGATATTGTGCGTCCAATCCGCCCCGCGCGGCGGCCGCCTCCAGCGGAAAACTCATCTGGATGTCGGCGGCGGAAAACGCGTCGCCCGCGAACCACGTGCGCTTGCCCAGTTCTCCCTCCAGGTAGGCCAGGTGCTGGCGGATCTGCGGCAGCACGAACGTGTCCTTGACCTTGTTCGCGATCGCGCGCGCGATCGGGCGCACGAAGAACGGTGCCGGACTGCTCTCCACGCGGTCGAACACGAGCTTCAGCAGCAGCGGCGGCATCGCCGAGCCTTCCGCATAGTGCAGGAAATACGTGTAGCGCAGCCGCTCCGGCGTGCCCGCTGCGGGCGCCAGCGCCGCGCCGTAGCGGTCCGCGAGGTACTCGATGATCGCGCCCGATTCCGCCACGATGGTGTCGCCGTCCTGGATCACGGGCGATTTGCCGAGCGGGTGCACGGCGCGCAGCTCGGGCGGCGCCAGCATCGTCTTCGGATCGCGCTGGTACTTCTTGATCTCGTATTCCAGGCCCAGTTCTTCCAGCAGCCACAGGATGCGCTGGGAGCGCGAGTTGTTCAGGTGGTGGACGACGATCATCGATGTTGGCGGGCGTGATAAAGGCGGTAGCTTAGCATTGTTGCGCGCCGGCCAGAAGCAGACTGACAACGGCACCGTTTGCGAACAAGCCATATGCCTTGGCGGATACCCGATATATCCCTGTTGCCATTCGATATTCGAACATTTGCAAGACTATAAAAGAACGTTGTAGGGATGCCTCGCCGGCGCGTGATTTTTTGCCGAAATCGAGCATGACGAACGTCATCCCATCTGTCCGTGATTAAACTCAATTTACCTTTCCTCAAATCAATGTGGCTACCATGAAGCTCCGTCATCTCGCCATTCGCGCAAAGCTCATGCTCAGCATGGGCGTCTGCCTGCTCGCATTCATCGCCATCTCCTCCACCCTGTCGATCACGATGACGAGTTCGCAGATGCGCGAACGCGTCGTCGACAACGAATTGCCCGCGCAGATCAGCGCCATCCGCAACGACATCCAGCGCCAGATCGCGGAACCGGCCGCGATCTCGCAGACGCTCGCGAACAACACGTTCCTGCAGGCGTGGGAAGACGCCGGCGACCCGGACGACGGCCTCGCCGCGTGGACGGCGCAGGCCAAGCGCCTGCAGGACGCCAACCATGCGGCCACCGTGTTCTGGGTGTCGGACACCACGTCGAAATACTTCGTCGAAAAGGGCCTCGATCGCATGATCGACAAGAAGTCCGACAAGGATGCGTGGTTCAAGAAATTCCTCGACAGTGGTGCGCCCTACACGCTCAATCTGGACAAGGATGGCACCACGGGCGTCTACATGCTGTTCATCGACTCGCGCGTGCAGACGCCGGGCGGCAAGCTGGCCGTCACCGGCCTGGGCCTCTCCGCCGAAGCGCTGGCGAACAGCATCCGCAACTACCGCCTGGGCAAGTCGGGCTACGTCTACCTCGTGAACAGCGACGGCGTGCTCATCATCCACCGCGACCGCAACCTGCTCGACGGCCACCACACGCTCGACAAGCAGCCCGGCTTCACGCCCGAACTGGCGCGCCAGCTGCTGGGCAAGCAGGCGTTCGCATCGAGCCGCTACGACGCGCCGGCGGGCCGCCAGTTCGTCGCGTCGTCGTACGTGCCGGAGCTGAAGTTGTACGTCATCGCCGAAGTGCCGGAAGCCGAGGTGCTGGGCAATATCGGCCGCACGGCCGCCGTGTCCGCGATCATCGCGGCCGTCGTCGGCGGCGCGATCGGCCTCGCGGCGATCTGGTTCGTCGCCGGCGCCATCTCGGCGCCCGTGATGGGCGCCGCCGGCATGCTGGGCGAGATTGCCGACGGTGAAGGCGACCTCAGCCGCCGTCTGCAATCGGACAGCGACGACGAGGTCGGCAAGCTGGCCCAGGCGTTCAACCGCTTCGTCGGCTCGCTCAGCGGCACGATCGGCAAGGTGCGCGACAGCAGCCATGTGATCGCGGGCGCGTCCGAAGAAATCGCACGCGGCAATATGGACCTGTCCGCGCGCACGGAAGCGCAAGCGTCGAGCATTGAAGAGACGGCCGCCGCGATGGAAGAACTGACGTCGACCGTGCGCAACAACGCCGAGCACGCGATCGAGGCGAACCGCCTCGTGTCCGAGACGGCACAGTCGGCCGAGAAAGGCGGCACCGTCGTGGCCGAGGTCGTGCGCACGATGGGCGCCATCACGGAAAGCTCGCGCAAGATTTCCGAGATCATCGGCGTCATCGACGGCATCGCGTTCCAGACCAATATCCTTGCCCTCAACGCGGCCGTGGAAGCGGCGCGCGCGGGTGAGCAAGGCCGCGGCTTCGCCGTCGTCGCGGGCGAGGTGCGCACGTTGGCGCAGCGCTCGGCCGCGGCATCGAAGGAGATCCGCCAGCTGATCCTGGACTCGGTCGCGAAGGTCGACGCGGGGAGCGCCCTGGCCGACGGCGCGGGCCAGGCGATGGAAGCGATCGTCGCGTCGGTGCGGCGCGCGGAAGTCCTGATGCGCGACATCGCCGCGTCGAGCCAGGAACAGAGCACGGGCATCGCCCAGGTCAACCAGGCGATCGCGCAGATGGACGACGCGACGCAGCAGAACGCGGCCCTCGTCGAGGAAGCCGCCGCCGCCGCGGCCGCGCTGCAGGAACAGGCGCGCGAGCTGGATGCCGTCGTCGGCACGTTCAAGCTGGCGGCGTCGGCCTCGGCCCTCGCTGCGCCGGCGGGGCGCAAGCGCCTGGCCGCGTGATCTCCCTCAATTCGGGGTCGGAGCACGTGCTTTGCGTGCTCTGACCCCGAATTTGCGCCTCTGTTTAGTGGCACGTTTGCAGACTTTCCCACGGTTCGGTACTATGTTTTGTTGCAACTTTACCCAAGTTGCTCATTCAACCGTCCCGTGGAGAACCATCCAATGTCGTGTCACCGCCTGCCTTCCCTGTCCGCCCTTTCCCTCGTGCTCGCCGCCTGCTTCGCCACCGCGGCGCAGGCTCAGACTTCGCCGATGGCGCCGGACATCCCGGCCGGCAAGTTCACCACGACGGTCCCGAACGCCGACTACGTGAAGCAGGACGTGATGATCCCCATGCGCGACGGCGTCAAGCTGCACACGGTGATCGTCATTCCGAAGAGCGTCATGACGGGCAAGGCGCCGATCATGCTGACGCGCACGCCGTATAACGCGACGCACCGCGCGGAACGCATGAAGAGCCCGCACATGGCCTCGATGCTGGGCGACGGCGACGATGCGTTCATCGAGAACGGCTACATCCGCGTGTTCCAGGACGTGCGCGGCAAGTACGGCTCGGAAGGCGACTACGTGATGACGCGGCCCGTGCGCGGCCCGCTGAACGACACGAAGGTCGACCACAGCACCGACGCGTACGACACGATCGACTGGCTCGTCAAGAACGTCCCGCAGTCGAACGGCAAGGTGGGCATGGTCGGCTCGTCGTATGAAGGCTTCACGGTGCTGATGGCCCTCGTCGAACCGCACCCGGCGCTGAAGGCCGCGGTGCCGATGAGCCCCATGGTCGACGGCTGGCGCGGCGACGACTGGTTCCACAACGGCGCCTTCCGCAACCCGAACCTGGCGTACATCGCGGGCCAGAACGCGGCGCGCGGCGAGGGCGAGCAGATCGTCACCGGCATCAACGACGATTACGAAGCGTGGCTGCGCGCCGGCTCGACGTCCGACTTCGCTCACCTCTACGGCCTCGACCAGCTGAACTTCACGAAGAAGCTGTTCGAGCATCCCGCGTACGACAGCTACTGGCAGGAACAGGCGCTGGACAAGATCCTCGCCAAGCGCCCGCTGACCGTGCCCACGATGACCGTCGTCGGCCGCTGGGACCAGGAAGACATCTACGGCGCCTACGCCACGTATGCCGCCGTCGAGCCGCAGGACAAGACCAACAAGATGAATTCGCTCGTCGTCGGCCCGTGGCGCCACAGCGGCGTCAATTACGAAGGCTCGACGCTCGGCGCGCTGAAGTTCACGGGCGACACGGCGCGCGAATTCCGCCGCGAGGTCATGCTCCCGTTCTTCAACCAGTACCTGAAGGATGGCGCGCCCGCGTTCGACACGCCGCCCGTGTGGTCGTACCAGACGGGCGTGAACCACTGGCGCCGCCTCGAGCAGTGGCCGCTCGTGCCGGCCGCCACGCCGCTGTACCTGAAGCCGGGCTTCGGCCTCGGCTTCGACAAGGCCCAGGGCAAGGCTGACAAGACGGCCGCGTTCGACGAATACGTATCCGATCCGGCCAAGCCGGTGCCGTTCGTGCCGCGCCCCGTGCACATGGGCGACACGAACGTGTGGAAGCCGTGGCTCGTGACGGACCAGCGCAGCTATTCCGACCGTCCCGACGTGCTGACCTACACGACCGCCCCGCTCACCGCGCCGCTGCAGCTGGCCGGCCAGCCGATGGTCGACCTGTACGCATCGACGTCGGGCACGGACAGCGACTGGGTCGTCAAGCTGATCGACGTGTACCCGGACGAGGTGGCGGCGCAGCCGGAACTGGGCGGCTACGAGCTGCCGATCGCGATGGACATCTTCCGTGGCCGCTACTACCAGGGCCTGGACAAGCCGGCCGCGATCCCCGCGAACAAGGCCGAGCGCTTCCGCTTCGCGCTACCGAACGTCGACCACGTGTTCCTGCCGGGCCACCGCATCATGGTGCAGATCCAGTCCAGCTGGTTCCCGCTGTACGACCGCAACCCGCAGACCTTCGTGCCGAACATCTTCTACGCGAAGCCGGGCGACTATCGCAAGGCGACGCAGCGCGTCTACCACGCGCCGGGGCTGGAAAGCGCGATCGAACTGCCGGTGGTGCAGGCGAAGTAATCCACGGTTCGCCAACGCACGGATTGCGCCCGCACGCCGGCCTAGACTGCCGGCATGGGCGCAATCCTCATCGGCATCTCCGGCTGGCGTTATCCGCCGTGGCGCGGCGTGTTCTATCCGTCCGGCCTCGCGCAGGCGCGCGAGCTCGCACCGGGTCGCGCGCCCTGCCCACCATCGAGATCAACGGTTCCTTCTATTCGCTGCAACGCCCGTCCAGCTACGCGGCGTGGTACGACGCGACGCCGCCCGGCTTCGTGTTCGCCGTGAAGGGCAACCGCTTCCTCACCCACATGCTCAAACTGCGCGGCATCGAGACGCCGCTCGCCAACGTGCTCGCGTCGGGCATGTTCGCGCTGCGCGAGAAGCTCGGCCCGATCCTCTGGCAATTCCCGCCGCAGCTGCGCTTCGACGCGGACAGGGTCGAACGCTTCCTGTCCCTGCTGCCGCACGACACGGGCCATGCGCTCGCCATCGCGCGCGGCCACGACGAGAAACTGGCGTTCCTCGCGCTGCTGCGCAAGTACGGGGTGGCGCTGGTGGTCGCCGACACGGCCGGCAAATGGCCGGACATCGACGCCGTGACGGCGGACTTCGTGTACGTGCGGCTGCACGGCGAGCATGAGCTGTATGCGAGCGGATATGACGACGAGTCGCTGGCGCGCTGGGCCGCGCGCATCCGCGCGTGGGCGAAGGATGGGGATGTGTACTGCTACTTCGACAACGACATCAAGGTGCGAGCGCCGTTCGATGCGAAGCGCCTGATGGAAATGGTAGGGTGGACGGCTCGTCCGTCCACGCGTTCAACTGGCTTATGAATAACCGTATCGTCCGTTCGCACGCTGGTTGGACGCGTGGACGGCAAAGCCGTCCACCCTACGTCATTGACGAACGTGCACCTGGATGATCTTGCGGCCCTGCGCGTCCTTTTCCGGCATCGGTTCGGTCTCGCACGTCCCGCACGTATCGCACCCGCTGCCGCAACTCGAATCCGTCCCGAGCCACTTCACGATGCGCCCACGGCCTGTGCCGCCCGACAGCTTGTAGACGAGCCGCTCGCGCCACGCCTTCGGCAGATACTTGACCGCCGCATACAGCGCGGCGAAGGCGACGACGACGGCGACGATCAGGTATTGGATCACGATCAGCTCCCCAGCACGGCCCGTGCGATGTGGAAGGTCAGGAACGACGCGGTGTACGCAAGCGCGAACATATAGCCCGCCATCAGGAACGCGTAGCGCACGCTCCCGGTCTCGCGCCGTACGACGGACAACGTGGACAGGCACTGCGGCGCGAACACGTACCACGCGAGCAGCGACAGCGCCGTCGGCAAGGTCCACGACGCCGCGATGATCGGGGTGAGCGAGCTCGCGACATCGTCGCCCGTCGTCGACAGCGCGTACACGGTGCCCAGCGCGCCGACCGCCACTTCGCGTGCGGCCATGCCCGGCACGAGCGCGATGCAGATCTGCCAGCCGAAGCCGATCGGCCCGAACACGACGGCCAGCGCCCGGCCCAGCATGCCGGCGATGCTGTAGTAGATCGGCGGCTGCGTCGCGCCTTCCGGTGCGCCCGGGAAGCTGGACAGGAACCACACGAGGATCATCAACGTGAGGATCACGGTGCCGACGCGCGTGATGAAGATGCGCGCGCGTTCCCACAGGCCCAGCGCCAGGTTGTGCAAATGCGGCCAGTGGTACGCGGGCAGTTCCAGCATCAGCGGCTGGTGGCCCTTGGCACCGACCGTGCGCTTGAAGAAGTAGGCGACGCCCATCGCGCTGACGATGCCCGCCGCGTACAGCAGGAACAGCACGAGCCCCTGCAGGTTGATGCCGCCGCCCAGTTCGCGGTGCGGGATGAACGCGGCGATCACGAGCGCGTACACGGGCAGGCGCGCGGAACACGTCATCAGCGGCGCGATCATGATCGTCACGAGGCGGTCGCGCGGGTTCTGGATCGTGCGCGCGGCCATCACGCCGGGGATCGCGCAGGCGAACGACGACAGCAGCGGGATGAACGCGCGGCCCGAGAGGCCCACGCCGCCCATCATGCGGTCGAGCAGGAACGCGGCGCGCGGCAGGTAGCCGCAATCCTCCAGCACGAGGATGAAGAAGAACAGGATCAGGATCTGCGGCAGGTACACGAGGACGCTGCCCGCGCCGCCGAACACGCCGTCGACGATCAGGCCGCGCAGCGGGCCGTCCGGCAGCGCGTTGCCGACCCAGTGGCCCAGCGCGTCGACGCTGCTCTTGATCAGGTCCATCGGCGCGTTGGCCCAGCTGAACACGGCCTGGAAAATCAGGAACATCGTGGCGGCGAGGATGATGGGGCCGATCACGGGGTGCAGCACGACCTGGTCGATCTGCTCGCTCAAATTGCCCTTGTCGTTGTCGTAGCTGACCGTCGCGTCGATGATGCGGCGCACTTCGCGCTGCGTCTCCTCGACGGGCACGGCATCGATGGCGGAAAGCGGGTTCGGCGTGACGCGCAGGTCGAACGGCATCGCTTCCAGTGCCGCGAGCAAGCCCTTCTCGCCGCCGGCCTGCACGGCCACGGTCTCGATGACGGGCATGCCCAGCTCTTTCGACAGGCGCGCCGTGTCGATCTCGATGCCGCGCTTCTTCGCGACGTCGACCATGTTCAGTGCCAGCACCATCGGCTGGCCGAGGCGCTTGATCTCGAGGACGAGGCGCAGGTTCAGGCGGAGGTTGGTCGCGTTGACGACGCAGACGACGGCGTCCGGCGTCTGCTCGCCGGCGCGCAGGCCGGCGACCACGTCGCGCGTGATCGCTTCGTCGGGGGTGTGGGCGGCGAGGCTGTAGGCGCCCGGCAGGTCGAGCACGCGCAGCGGACGGCCGCCCGGCAAGGTGAAACTGCCTTCCTTGCGCTCGATGGTGACGCCGGCGTAGTTCGCGACCTTCTGACGCGCGCCGGTAAGACGGTTGAACAGCGCGGTCTTGCCGCAGTTCGGATTACCCAGCAGGGCGACGAGCGGCGTTTTTGCGGCCGCCTGGACCTGCTGATCTACTGCTCCCATGTTCGTTCCATTACTCCGGCTGGATCGAGACGAGGGCCGCCTCGAAACGGCGCAAGGCGAACGTCGACTGGCCGACCTTCACCGCCAGCGGACCGCCGGGCAGCCCGCGCTTGAGCATGCGAATGCGCTCGCCCGGCACGAAGCCCAGTTCCATCAGGCGGCGCGACACGTCGATGCCGCCATCGCGACTGCCGACCGCGTTCGGCGCGAGGTGGATCACGGTGGCGCTCTGGCCGGCCTTGAGGCTGTCGAGCGTGGTCAGGGTGGGTGCAAGAGTCATGGTGTCGCTTCCGGAGAATGGCGATGCTTAACGGTTGGGTACATCATAAACCTAAATGCGAATTATTTCTATTTGCGCTTTGACTACTTCAGCTCACTCGGCCGCTTTTTACACAACAACGCAACAAAAACACTTGCATTCGCGATCCGACTTCAGCAGAATACGAAGGGTAATGAGAATGATTCGCATTATATATCAAACAACCGGCAGTTCGTCACATCTTCGGAACCTTTCATGATCGTCTGTGTCTGCAATAACATCTCCGACCGCGAAATCCGCCAGGCCGTCGACCTGGGCCTGACGTCGATGGCCGACCTGTACAAGGAACTGGGCGTCGGCACCTGCTGCGGCAAATGCGTCAGCTATGCGCGCGAAGTCATGCATGAGCACCTGGAGAGCAAGACGGTCGTTACCGAACTGCGTCGTACGCCGCACGACGGCCTGGCCGCCTGACGCGCGCGATCCCTGTTCCCTTCCTGCCGGCCGTCGCCGCGCCAGCGGCGCCAGCGACGCCGGTCGTCTTTTCCCACCGCGGCGGTGGCGACGGATATTGCTACGCACAATGCGCGCGCACCCGACCATGCCCCCGCCGGTCTTGGTAATATGTGACTTCCGATGCGCCCAGATTTCACTCCTATGCCCGTCATTCCGTTCCGTCCGCCAAAAGCGCCCTTTACGGTCCAGCCTCCCCCGCAGCCGTCGCGCCGTGCACTCATCGTGAAATGGCTGCGCAAGACCCACGGCTGGATCGGCCTCTGGGGTGCCGTGCTGGGGCTGCTGTTCGGCGGCACCGGCATCCTCCTCAACCACCGCGCCGTGCTGAAGATTCCCGCCGCCCAGGCGCAGGAATCCACCGTGCAGATTCCCCTGCCGCAACCGGCGCCCGGCAATCCGCAGGCGCTCGCCGCGTGGCTCAAGCGCTCGCTGCGGCTGGAGCCAGAACCGAGTCGCGTGAAGGCCGAGGCCGCACGTCCGGTCGCGTGGGGCGACAAGTCGATCGTGCAACCGGCGCGCTGGAGCGCCAACTTCACGTCGCCGTCGGGCAGTGTCCAGGCCGAGTATTGGGTCGGCAACAGCTATGTCACCGTCAAGCGCGCCGAGAACAACGTCTTCGGCACGCTCGTCAACCTGCACAAGGGTGTCGGGATGAGCGTGGGATGGATCCTGCTAGTGGACACGCTGGCCGGCTCCATCATCCTGCTGTCGCTGTCGGGCGTCGTGCTGTGGGCGCTCACCAACCGGCGCCGCACGGTGGGTATCGTGATCGGTGCCGTGTCGCTGCTGGCGGCAGGCGGGCTGGCGCTGGCGGCGATCTGATCGGCGTCGCCGGCCGGGCCGGGGTTTGCTATGATGCTATGACGACAACCGCAAAGGCCATCCATGAAGGGCGATCCCAACATCATCCGGCTGCTCAACGCGCAGCTGACCAACGAGCTCACCGCCGTCAACCAGTACTTCCTGCATGCGCGCATGTACAAGCACTGGGGCTTCGACAAGCTGGGCAAGAAGGAATACGACGAGTCGATCGGCGAGATGAAGCATGCCGACCGGCTGATCGACCGCATCCTGATGCTGGACGGCCTGCCGAACCTGCAGGCGCTGCACAAGCTGTTGATCGGCGAGTCGGCGCAGGAGATGCTGGAATGCGACCTCAAGCTGGAACGCGCGGCCCAGGTCACCGTGAAGGAAGGCATCGCCGCCGCCGAAATCGCGCACGACTACGTGTCGCGCGACCTCCTGCTCGACATCCTCGAGGACACCGAGGAGCACATCGAGTGGCTGGAGACGCAGCTCGACCTCATCGTCAAGGTCGGCATCCAGAACTACCTGCAGTCCCAGATGGGCGAATAAGGGGCGGCAATGCGCGCCGCCCCGCTACCCCGGGCGGCGTCCGTCAGAACACGAGGTCCAGCGTCACGCTGAACAGCTTGGCGTCATGCGTGAAGTCGTAGTTGCTGGAATCCTTGACGGAGTCCCACTGCACCTTGAGGTCCATGTTCTTCCTGAAGTCCCAGCGCACGGCGGCAAAGCGCGTCGTGTCGTTCTGCGTCGACGTATAGGTCGGCGTCAGTTTTTCCTTGTATGACGAATAGCCGACCAGCGGCGTGAACTGGCCGACGCGGTAGCCGACCGTCGTCGTCCAGCTGGACGACTTGTAGTCGAGCGAGGGACGCATGAAGCGGTTGGCTTCCGCGCGCACGAGCCAGTTGCCGTAGTCGATGGTGCCGGACAGGCCGATGATGCGCTGGCGCGTGCCGTTGGACGACGAGACGTCCTCGCCCGGCGGGTGGAACGTCAGGTCGATCGAGTTCTGCATGTAGATCAGGCGCGCGCCGAACACGTCGTCCGACACGTCCAGGTAACCGCCCAGGATGTGCTTCCAGGCGTCGTCCACCTTGTAGCCGTAATAGATCTTGCGCTGCTCGATATTGTCCTTGGTGACTTCCTGGCCGGCGAACAGCGTGCCCGTCACGGCCCAGTCGCCGAAGCTGCGCGTATGGCGTACGTTGACGCCGTTATAGGCCCCCACTTCCCAGCCGTAGATGTCCTGCGGAACGCGCACCCAGGGCAGCGAATAGCCGATGTAGACGCTGTCCGAATACGCGTAGATCGGCAGGCGGCGCCGGCCGACCTGCACGGTGGTGTCGGGGGCGACGTCGTAAGAGAGATAGGCCCAGTCGACATCGAGCTTGCTTGGCCGCGACGCGCGCCACACCGCCTGCGCCGTGGCGGAGAGCTTGTCCGTGAGCTTGTATTTGAGCTGCAGGCCGGCAAGCGATTCGCGCGTGGCGCTCCATTCGTTCTTGTCGTACACGGCGCCGTGCTCGTAATTGCCGATGAAGCAGGGGCACTGGGCGTCCAGGAACTGGCCGTCATAGCCGCTGTAGGCCTTGCCGGCGGTAAGGGTGGCGAAACCGGTGACGCTCAGGTCATCGGCATGGGCCGCGCCCGCGCTGGCCAGCAGGGCGGCGATCAATAATGTTTTCATGCGTGTGCTTGGATTCGGTAGACGGTGGTGCGAGGCGGTGGTCAGTTGACCGTGGCGATGATCGTCACGGATGGATCAACATCCTTCTTGTCGATGTAGCCGACTGCGTTCGGATCGGCCGCCACGGCCTTCTTCATCGCGGCGGCGCTGTCGACTTCGGCCGGCGGTGTGCCCGTGCCGGTCAGGATCAATTTGCTCCACGTGGCCAGCACCTGGGCCGGCGTCTTCTTGCAGGCCTTGGCATAGAACTCGTCGCGCAGCGGGCTCTTTTCGTTGAAGTTGATCGAGGTCGGCGCCTTGACCTTGCCGAGGTACGCCTGGCAGACCTGCGCCAGCGGCGGCGGATTGGCCGCGTGGGACGAGACGATGACGCCGATTTCGGCACGCGCCGCGGGCGCGGCCAGCAGTGTGGCGAGGACCGCGCCCGCGAGGGCTGCCGGTCCTGCCATGATTGGTTTCTTCATGTTGGACAGTGACGTTGACGAAAGGGGTAAAACGGCAATGCGCTCAGGCGCGGCGCAACTGCGGCGCGGGCAAGCGCGCGTCCGGCGCCCGTGCCGGCGGAGCGTCCGTACGCGCGAGCGTGAACACGCTCACGACCTGGGCCAGGCTCGCGGCCTGTTCGCGCAGCTCGGCGGCGGAGCTCGCGGTTTCCTCGACCAGGCGGGCGTTGTGCTGGGTGTCCTGCTCCATCTGGGCGACGGCGGCGTTGACGTGCTCGATGCCATCCGTCTGCTCGGTGCTGGCCGCCGCGATGGCGGCCATGATCGACGTCACGCGCTGCACGCCGGCGACGATCTCGCCCATCGTGCTGCCCGTCTGGTCGGCGAGCTTCGTGCCCAGTTCGACCTGCTCGACGGAGCGCCCGATCAGCGCCGTGATTTCCTTGGCCGCGGTGGCCGAGCGCTGCGCCAGGCTGCGCACCTCGCCGGCGACGACGGCGAACCCGCGCCCTTGCTCGCCGGCGCGCGCCGCTTCCACGGCCGCGTTCAGCGCGAGCAGGTTGGTCTGGAACGCGATGCCCTCGATGACGCTGACGATGTCCGCGATCTGGCGCGAGGACGCATGGATCGCACCCATCGTGTCGATCACCTGCCCCACCACCTCGCCGCCGCGCTTCGCCGCATCCGCCGCGGAACCGACCAGGGCGTTGGCCTGGGCCGCGCTCACGGCGTTCTGCTTGGCGGTGCCCGTCAGGCCGCCGATCGACGACGTCGTTTCCACGAGCGCGGCGGCTTGCTGCTCGGTGCGTGCGGACAGGTCGCCGTTGCCGTCCGCGATGCGTTCGGACGTGGTGGCGATCGTGTCCGTGGCGAGGCGCGCCTGGCTGACGATGCGCACCAGGCTCGCGTTCATGTGCTGCAGGGCCAGCAACAGCTTGCCCGTCTCGTCGCTGGACGTGACTTCGATGGTGCTCGTCAAGTCGCCCGCGGCCACCGTCTCGGCCACGCGCACGGCTTGCTGCAACTGACGCACGAGGATGCGCGCCACCAGCAGCGCGATGCCGATGGTCAGCGCCACGCCCAGCGTGCCGATGGCCGCGCCACTCAGCACGGCCCGGTTGGCCGCGCCGGTGGCGGCGTCGATGGTGGCGATGAAATGCTCGCGCGACGCGGTGCGGAACGCGCTAGCGTCCTTGCGGTAGGTGGCCAGGTTGGCCGCCATGGCCTGCAGCTTGTCCTTGGCGGGGAGTCCGGTATGCTGGGCCATCGCATCCGCGACGTCGCGCGCTTCCTTGTAGTAGACGTCGAATTCACCGGCCAGGCGCTGCAGGTCCTGGGCGTGCGCGCCGTCGATGCGGCGCAGGCGGGCATAGTTGTCGCGGACCTTGGCGGCCAGCGCGTCGGCGTTCGGCAGTTGCTCCGGTTCGCCGGCCGTGGCCGCGCTGTTCAGAATGTCGATGATCTTGTCGAGCGAACCCGTGTTTTCCGTCATCGCGTCCAGCACGGGGTATTGCACGTCCCGCACGTCGGTCAGGCTGCGATTGTTCTGCTTGGAGACGAAGGCCGTGAAGCCAAGATAGGCAACCATGCACACGATGGCGATGGCCGGGGCGAACAGGACTTTCCACAAAACGGACACGCGGTTGAGCAACTTCATGTCGATCCTATACTATTGGCAATATTTCCATAATACAATTTCCAATAGTACATATAAAAGTGCCAACCAGCAAGTTACTTATGCGTGCTTGTTTCTCACTTTTTACTCGCGACGGAAGGTAATGCCGAACGAGACGGCGGAGTGGCCGCCATCGCCGCCAAGGTCAGGCCGCAGTCTCGCGCCAGCGCGCGACCCACTTGTCGTAGAAGCCCATATCGCCGGGCACCGCGCCGCTGACGGCACAGATCGCGCCGGCGAATTCGTTGGCTCGGGCCAAGGTGGTTTCCAGCGGCCAGCCGCGCGCGCGGCCCAGCATGAAGACGGCGGAGAACGCGTCGCCGGCGCCCGCCGTGTCGATCACGAACGGCGGCACCGGATTGTCGCGCGTGGCGACGTAGCTGCCGTCCGCGCCGAAGTACACGGACCCGCGATGGCCCAGCGTGACGATCAACGCCTGCAGCGAGAACCGGTCCATCAGCGCGCGGCAGGCCGCGTGCACTTCGTCCTGCGACAGCGCCGCATCGTTGGGGCCGATCTGGAAATACCACTGGAACAGCGCCTGCAATTCCTCTTCGTTGACCTTGAGGACGTCGGCCATCGTCAGCGACTTCGTCACGATGGCTTCCGTGGCCTGGCCGGGCCGCAGGTTGAGGTCGAGGAAGCGCAGTGCGGCCGTCGCGTCCAGCACGGCCGTCAGCGCCAGCCGCGAACGTTCCTCGCGCTGGACCAGCGTGCCGAAATACACGGTGTCGTGGTGGCCGCCGTCGGCGACGGCCGCGGCGGCCGCTTGCGGGTCGATGAAGTCGTAGGCCTGGCGCGGCAGCAGCGCCAGGCGCGGGGCCCCGCCGTGGCGCTCGGCGACGGCGCGGCCCGTCTCTTCCATCGGGTCGACCTGCAGGCCGGCGTCGGGGATGACGAAGCGCTCCAGCTCCGCGCGCACCGCGGCGCCGTTGCGGTCGTCGCCGATACGCGTGATCAGGAGGGGTGGCGCCATGAAGGCGGCCAGGTGGCGCGCCACGTTGAACGGTGCGCCGCCCACGACCGGGGCGCTTGGGCCTTCCTCAACGAGCACCTCGCCGAACACCACCGCCATCCCGTTCCATTTCACCATACGCCGTCTCCGTCCGTTCGATCGCACCCGGGGCATTGTAGCGCACCAGTCGCATCGCGCCGGCGGCGCAGATCAGCAGCGCACCCGCGAGGCGGATCACGTTTTCCGGATTCCCGCCCAGCCAGCCGCGGTAGATCAGCGGCAGCGTGAAGATCTGGATGATCATCGGGATCACGATGAACATGTTGAAGATCCCCATGTAGACGCCCGTGCGTTCCGGCGGCAGGCTGGAGGCGAGGATCACGTACGGATTGCCCATGATGCTTGCCCATGCCAGGCCGATGCCGACCATCGGCACGAGCAGCAGCACCGGGGCGTGGATGTGCGGGATCGCGAGCATGCCGGCACCGGCCAGCAGCAGGCACACGGCGTGCACGACGTGCGGTCCGATGCGGCGCGCGAACGGCACGAGGGCGAACGCGGCGAGGAACGCGACGAAGTTGTAGAACGCGCCGATCTGGCCGTTCAGCAGGCCCGCGTCGCGAAAGCCGGGCGACGCCGCGTCGCTCGTGCCGAACAGCGTGCGCGCCAGCGACAGCGTGATGAATTGCCAGTAGCAGAACATCGCGTACCACTGGAACAGTTTTACGAGCGCCAGCTGCTTCATCGTCGGAGGCATGTCGCGCACGGCCTCGGCGATCTCCACCAGCGTATGGCGCCAGCCGCCCGGCGCCGCGCGCATGGCGGCGAGTTTCTCGGCCGGCAGCGGGTCTTCGGGCGTCGTCTTCACGGACCACAGCACGGAGACGAGCGAGCACACGGCGCCGATCAGGAACGCGGCCACGACCACCTGCGGAATGTGGCTGCCGTTGACGGCGTCCTTGTCCATGCCGGTCCAGACGAGCAGCGACGGCGCGAGATATGCCAGCGTCTGGCCCAGGCCCGTGAACGCGCTCTGCGTGAGGAAGCCGAGCGTGTGCTGGCTCGCGGGCAGCTTGTCGCTGACGAACGCGCGGTACGGCTCCATCGTCACGTTGTTGGCGGCGTCGAGGATCCACAACAGGCTCGCGGCCATCCACAAGGTGGGACTGTACGGCATCAGCAGCAGGCCGATGCTGCACAGGATGGCGCCGATGAGGAAGTACGGCGTGCGTCGTCCCCAGCGGCTCGTCGTGCGGTCGCTCAGCGCGCCGACCAGCGGCTGCACAAGCAGGCCCGTCATCGGTCCAGCAAGCCACAGGTACGGCAGGCTCGCCTCGTCCGCGCCGAGGTATTTGTAGATGGGGCTCATGCTGCTCTGCTGCAGACCGAAGCTGAACTGGATGCCGAAGAATCCGATGTTCATGTTGACGATCTGCCAGAACGTCATGCGTGGTTTGGACATGGTGTCTCCCAGCGTTCGATGAATGGACGGTAGAACGCATGGTCGTCCGGGACGGCGCCGACGATGCCGCACACGGCGCCGGCGAATTCGTTGGCGCGGGTGAGCAGGACGTCCAGCGGCCAGCCGCGTGCGCGGCCGAGCAGGAACACGGCGGAGAACGCGTCGCCCGCGCCCACGGTGTCGGCCAGCTGCACGGGCGCGGCGAGCGCCGGCGTGGCGTGGCGCGCGCCGTCGGCGCCGAAGTACACGGCACCGCGCGGGCCCAGCGTGACGATCAGGCCCGCGAGGTTGAACACGCGCAGCAAGGTCGCGCACGCGTGGCGCACGTCGGCGTCCGCCATGTCGTCGGTCGGGAGGCGCATATGGGTGTACCAGCCGAACAAGTCCTGCAACTCCTCTTCGTTGACCTTCACGATGTCGGCCGCGTGCAGCGACGCGTACACGCACCGCTCCGTCACCTGCCCCGCCCGCACGTTCAGGTCCAGGTAGCGGCAGGCGTCCGTGGCGCCCAGCAGGCGCGTCAGCGCGTCGCGCGACAGCGGCTCGCGCTGGGCCAGCGTGCCGAAATACAGCGTCGCCGGCCGCGCAGCATCCAGCGCCGCGACGGCGGCATTGCCGTCGATCGCATCATAAGCCTGATGCGGCAGGATCGTGAAGCGGTGGCCGCCGTCGGGCAGACGGTCGACGCGCACGGCGCCCGTCGGCAACGTCGCGTCGACCTGCAGCCCGGCCATCGTGAGGCCGAAGCGTTCGAACTCGGCGCGCATGCGGGCGCCGTTCCCGTCGAGGCCCACGCGCGTCAGCATCAAGGCATCCTGCCCGAACGCGGCCAGGTGGCGCGCCACGTTGAACGGCGCGCCGCCGATCACCTGGCGGTCGCCGAAGTCGTCGACCAGTGCTTCGCCGAACACGGCGACGGTCTGTTGTCCACTCTGTGTCATGTCGTTCCTCGTCATGGATCACGCCAACGGCCGGCCGCGGTGCAGCCAGACCTGGTCCCACGGGGCCAGCGCCAGCGTGCCTGTGCCGCCGTAGGCGCCCAGGTCGAGCGCGAGCGGGCGGCCGGAAAAATTGAGCAGCGCCCGGAAACCGTCGCCGCGGGCGAGCACCAGAAGCGCGGGATCGTCGGACGGCAGCATCGTGCACGCCACGCCGGCCGCCAGCTCGGGCAATTCGCGGCGCAGGCAGATCAGGCGGCGCAGGGCCGCGTACGCGCGCCCGGCCGGCGTCGTCGGATCGGTGCGCTCCGCGTAACGGACGATGTCGAATGGCGCGCGCTGGATCCAGCGGCTGTCGTGCGCGCGCGCGGGGTCGTTGCGATAACTGTCGTCGTTGGCCATCGCCAGTTCGTCACCCATGTACAGCACGGGCAGGCCGCCGAAGCACAGCGCCAGGCCATGCACGAGCAGCAGCCGGCGCAACGCCGCATCGGACGCGTCGGCCGCGTATCCGCACAGCGCGGCCGCCGTGCCGTTGGTCGCGAGGCCACCCTGGAAGCCGGTGCCGGCCGCGTAGCTTGCGCCGTCGTTGTAGAAGTGCGCGACGGCGGCGAGGCGCTCGATGGCGCCCGCCTCGGCCAGCAAATGCTTCCAGCCGATGTCGTCGTGGCAGCGCACATAGGTCAGCCAGCTGGCCCCGGCCGGCAATGCGGGCGTCGCGGCGGCCACTGCGCGCACGAGGCTCGCGTCTTCTTCCGCGAGCGCCGCCCAGCCGGCCGTCATCAAGGTGCTGTGGTAAGCCAGGTGGCATTCGGGCGCGTCGGCGCCGCCGACATACGCGGGCAGTTCGCGCGTCGGGACGATCGCCTCGGCCTTCAGCAGCACGCCCGGCGCGGCGATGTCGACGATGGCGCGCAGCGCCTGCAGCAGCCAGTGCGCTTCCGGCTGGTTCATGCAATCGGTGCCGAGGCGCTTCCACAGGAACGCCGTGGAATCGAGGCGGAACACGTCGATGCCGCGGTTCGCGAGGCGCAGCAGCGCGGCCGCGACAGCCGCGAAGACGGCGGGATTGGCGTAGTTCAGGTCCCACTGGAACGGGTAGAACGTCGTCCACACCCAGCCCCCCATCGCGTCGACGTGGGTGAAGTTGCCGGGGGCGGCCTGCGGGAACACCTGGCCCAGCGTGGCTTCGTACGCGTCCGCCTCCTCGCGGTCCAGCACGTGGAAGAAGCCGCGCAGGTGCGTATTGCCGGCCGCGGCGCCTTGCGCCCACGGGTGATCATCGGCGACGTGGTTCAGGATCAGGTCGGAGCACAGGCTGATCCCCGCTTCGCGCAGCGACGCCGTCAGGTCTTCCAGGTCGGCGACCGTGCCGAGGCGCGGGTCGACGTCGTCGAAGCTGGCGACGGCGAAGCCGCCATCGTTCTCGCCCGCGCGCGGGCGCAGGAACGGCAGCAGGTGCAGGTACGTGACGCCGAGGTCGCGCAGATGCGGAATGCGCGCCTTCACGCCGCGCAGATTGCCGCCGAACCGGTCGACGTACGCGCTATAGCCCAGCATCGTCGGCGCGCAGAACCAGGCCGGGTCGTCCTCGCGCGCGGCGTCGACGGCTTGCAGGGCCGCGGGCCGCGCAGCCATCAGGCGGCCCACGTCGGTCATCAGGCTTTCCAGCCAGGCGGCGTGGCCCGGCAGGTGGCCGTACAGCCGGTGCAGGCGGTCGGCCAGCACGGCCTCATGGCGCGCGGCGCGCCGGCGCGCGTCGCCCTGGCGGCCGGCGGGCAATGCGTCGAGCAGGCGACGCAGGGGAAGTGACATCGTCGTCATGGATCTCAAGAATCAGGATGATGGGCCGGCGACGAGGCGCCGGCCCAGGAGGGGACGCGTCAGAACGCGTACTTGACGCTGGCCTTCACGGCGCGACCGGTGATCGAGCGGGCGGCGTGGCCGTCGCCTTCGATTTCCGTGTAGCCGATGCGGTTGAACAGGTTGTTGGCGTTCAGCGACAGCTGCACCTTCGGCGTCACCTGGTAGTTCAGGAACGCGTGCACGACGGTGTAGCCCGGCAGGACGAGCGTGTTGGCGTCGTCGCCCCAGCTCTTGCCCGTGCCGACCACGGTCAGGCCGAAGCTGGCCGGGCCCAGGTCGTAACTCGGCGCCAGCTGGTACACGGCGTGCGCCTGGCGGCGCGGCGTGTGGCCGACGGTGGCTTCGCCGCCCGGCGCCGTCGCCGTGATCTTCGCGTTCGTGAGCGTGAGGCCGCCCGTCACGTGGAAGTCGCCGAGGCGATACGCGGCTTCCAGTTCGGCGCCTTTCGCGTCGTAGCTGTTCGCGGTCGACAGCTGCGTGGTCGCCTCGTAGTTGCTTTCCTTGGTGCGGGCACGGAACAGCGTGAGGAATGTGGACAGGCCGCCGCTGCGCCATTTCACGCCGCCTTCCAACTGCTTGACGGTGTTGATGCTGATCGGCGCGCTGCCGTCCAGCGGGGTGCCGAACAGGATGCGGTCGGCGTTGAACGCCACGCCTTCGCTGGTGCGGGCGAACAGCGCCAGCGCCGGCGTCACGCGCCAGTTCCCGCCGACGGAATACGACGTGTGGCCGATGTCGTAGTCGACGTGCTGCACGGTGGCGGGATCGTAGCTCGCCGCGTTCGTCGCGATGTTGGCGCTGCCGCCGGCATGCTGGCGGTCGCGGCGCACGCTGGCGTCCAGGTTGACGGGGCCCTGCTCCCAGCCGATGTTCGCGTACGGCGAGTTGGTGCGGTATTCGACGTCGACGGCGCGCGAGCAGCAGGCGCCGAACGCGGGACCGACGAAGCCCGGCGTGCTGCTCGCCGTCTTCAGCAGCGCGGGGTCGTCGCCCGTCCCCTGCAGCAGGTACTGGTTGAAGTTCCACGTCAAGCCCAGCTTCTGGAGCGACGAGTACCAGCCCGCGGTCAGGTTGAGCTTTGCGCCATCGAGCTTGAACGTCTTCGTGACGCGTGCATCGTTCAGCGTATTGCCCGCGTCGTCGATCGACGTGTTGAAGACGACGGCATTGATGGCGCGGCCGTTGTACGCCTGGCCGGCGGACGGGCCGGTCGCGACTGTGTAGCTCCCGACGGTGCCGCTGTCGGCCGGGAAGACCCCGATGAAGCGGCCGCTGTTGGACGCCTTGCGGAATTTGTCCGTCACGGTCCAGCCGTTACCGAGGTCGTACGAGCCTTCCAGGCCGATCGCATTGCTCTTCACGGACAGGCCGTCGTTGACGTCGCTCGATACGTGGCCGTTGCCCTTCGTGAGCGAGACGTCCTGGACCCAGTACGGCGAATAGAACGATGCGTAGCGCGGGTCGATGCCGGGGATTTCCGAGATGTGGCCGTTGTTGACGAGGACGGGCACCGGCAGCGCCGTCGGGCTCTGGTCGTCGAGGTGCTTGAGTGACACGCGCACAAAGCCGCCGTCGAAATCGTGCGTGAAGTTCGCGCGCAGCTGGCCGCCGCGTTCGTCCTTGCCGGCCGCGTTGCGGATGCCTTCGCCGCGACGGTAGAAGCCGCCGACGAAGACGTGGTCACGGTCCGACACGGGCGTGCCGTAGTCGAAGTCGACGCGCGTGCTGTCGTAATCGACGCCGCGCGTCAGGCCGATGCTGCCGCCCTTTTCCTTGCCGTCCTTGCTGATGAAGTTGATGATGCCGCCGGGCGAGTTGGTGGCCAAGGTGGATGCCGAGCCGCCGCGCACGACTTCCACGTGGTCGAGGGAACCGTCGATCTTGACGTAGCTGTCCGGGGTGATGAAGTTGAAGTCGCCGAACTGCAGCACCGGCAGGCCGTCTTCCTGGATCTG
This sequence comes from Massilia pinisoli, assembly GCF_024753285.1. Taxonomy (GTDB): domain Bacteria; phylum Pseudomonadota; class Gammaproteobacteria; order Burkholderiales; family Burkholderiaceae_D; genus Telluria; species Telluria pinisoli. Next base: position 88,871 of record NZ_JANUGW010000012.1, read on the forward strand.
CACGTAGCGCGCGCCGCCCGCGGAAATGGGCACGCCGCGCACGGTGATGTTGGCGTTGCCTTCGCCGCCGGACGATTCCGAGCGCACGCCGGGGATCGCGCGCAGCACTTCGGCGGCGCTCGTCGGCGCCAGGTTCTGGATCGCGTCCGCTTCCAGGGTGCTGACCGAGACGCTCGACTTCATCTTGCTGGAACCGATCGGTGTGCCGGTGACCACGACGCGCTCCATCTTCAGGCCGTCGGTCGATTGCGGGGCCGGCTGCTGGCCGGCGTCTTGTGCGGATGCCGCGCCCAGGTGCAGCAAAGCCAGCGCCACGGCACGCGCCGTGTGCTTCATGCGAACTTCCATGTCTCCTCCGTTGTGTTGGCCGCCGTGCGGCGCTCGATTTGTTGGCACCTTGTCAGGCACGCGGCCATTATTTCCCGAATTTTCGAAAATTGCAAACGATTGCAATAACGTTGCAAAAACGCCGCACCGGTGCAAGTCTGTGCATTTGCAGCACTGCCGCCTTCTCTGCATCATCAGATTGCAAACGTTTGCAAAAACACGTGCAACGCCGGCGTCGCAGCGGCGCCGGGTCAGGCGCTGGCGCGGGCGATCAGTTCGGTGGGAAGCTGGACGGACGGCACGGTGCGGCCGTCGACGAGGACGAGCAGCGCGTCGACGAGCGCGCGCGCGGCCACGTCGCGCGGCTGGCCGATGGTAGTCAGCGGCGGGTGGAAGTAGCCGGCCAGCTCGATGTCGTCGTAGCCGACGACGGCCACGTCGGCCGGCACGTCGCGGCCCTGTGCGCGCATGGCGTGGATGGCTTTCATCGCGAGCAGGTCGCTGCTGGCGAACATGGCGTCGTAGTCGACGCCGCGGCGCGCCAGTTCTGCCACGGCCTGGCCGCCGCTCTCGGGCAGGAACGAGACGGCCACTTGCAGTTGCGGGTCGGGCGCGAGGCCGTGCGCGGCCAGCGCCTGCACGTGGCCGCGGTAGCGCAGGTCGACCTCGGGCAACGTTGTGTCGCCGAGGAAGGCGATGCGGCGCCGGCCCTGCGCCAGCAGGCGTTCCGTCGCGAGGCGGCCGCCCGTCACGTTGTCGCCGCCGACCGTCGTGTACAGCTGCTGCGGCAGTTGCGCGCCCCAGACGACGAATGGCACGCCACGCGCGGCCATCTTGTTCAGCTGGTCGTGGTGGCGGCCCTGGCCGATCAGGATCACGCCGATGGCGCGCCCGCCGTCGAACGGCGCGGCGGCCGCGTCGACCTGGTCGGCGTCGACGCGCGAGACGAGCGTGTCGAACCCCTGCTCGCTCAGCGCATCCGCGAGGCTGCCCAGCATCGACAGGAAGAACGGGTCGGACAGCTGCTGGCGCGACGACTGGTCGATCGGGATGACGACGGCCACCGTGCGGTTCTGCTGCAGGCGCAGGTTCTGCGCGCCGATGTTGATCGTGTAGTTCAGCGAGCGCGCGAGGTCGAGGATGCGGTCGCGCGTCTCCTGGTTGACGAGGGGGCTGTGGCTGAGCGCGCGCGACACGGTCGACGTCGACACGCCCGCGAGGCGTGCGATATCGGCCATCTGCAACCGCCGGGATGGCGTCGTCATTGGCCGAGCGTCAGTGCGGGACCGTGTCCTTGAACGACTGCCGTTCGGACAGCTTGTCGAACAGGCGCGCCAGGTTCGGGTGGGTGTCGCGCCAGGCGATGTCCGGGAAGCGGAACGCCAGCCAGCCCAGCGTGCAGCCGACGGCGACGTCGGCCAGCGTGTAGTGGATCCCCATGCAGAACGGCTGCTCGCCCAGGTTCTCGGCCATGACGGCGAGACCACCGTGCACCTTGCCCATCTGGCGGTCGAACCAGGCCTGGCTCTGTTGCCCGGCCGGGCGCCACGTGCGCTCCAGGTAGGCCAGCACGGCCGCGTCCAGCACGCCGTCGGCCAGCGCTTCCCACACCTTGACGTTGGCGCGGTCGCGGCTGTTCGGGGGCAGCAGCTTGCACACGGGGGTCAGCGTATCGAGGTATTCGGCGATGACGCGCGAATCGTACATCGTGCTGCCGTCTTCCATCACGAGGCAGGGCACCTTGCCGAGCGGGTTCGACGACGCGATCTTCGTTTCCGCCGACCAGACGTTTTCCAGCTCGAACTGATAGTCGAGCTTTTTTTCTGCCAGCACGACGCGCGCCTTGCGCACATAGGCACTGGTGAAGGAACCGATGAGTTTCATAAATGCTCAGTAATGGAGATTGGCAGACAGTATAGCATCGGCCTATCGTCCGCCGAACGCCGGGGAACCGCGTGCAACGGTGGCCAAATGAGACTTGACAAAGCGGCCGGCGCCAGGCTGCCGATGGTAGAATCTCGTTTTTGCACTCACCGCTTCCGTCCTCCCATGACCTCTACCGCCTCCTCCTCGACCCTGTTGGCCCTGTCCCCGCTGGACGGCCGCTACGCCGCCAAGACCGACAAACTGCGCCCGATCCTGTCGGAAGCCGGCTTCATGCACCACCGCGTGAAAGTGGAGATCGCCTGGCTGCAGGCGCTGTCGCAGGCCGGTTTCGCCGAGCTGAAGCCGTTCTCCGCGCAGGCCGGCGCCCTGCTGGACAAGCTGGCTGCCGACTTCTCGGACAGCGACGCCGCCCGCATCAAGGAAATCGAGGCCGTCACCAACCACGACGTCAAGGCCGTCGAGTACTGGCTGAAGGAGAAAGTGAAGGACGTGCCGGAACTGGTCGCGGCGTCCGAATTCATCCACTTCGCGTGCACGTCGGAAGACATCAACAACACGTCGCACGGCATGATGCTGAAGGCCGCGCGCGACGGCGTGCTGCTGCCGTCGCTTGCCGCCGTCATCGCCAAGCTGACCGAGATCGCCCACGTCAACGCCGACCTGCCGATGCTGTCGCGCACGCACGGCCAGACCGCGAGCCCGACCACGCTCGGCAAGGAATTCGCCAACGTCGTCGCCCGCCTGCAGCGCGCCGTGAAGCGCATCGCCGACGTGGAAATCCTCGGCAAGATGAACGGCGCCGTCGGCAACTACAACGCGCACCTGTCCGCGTACCCCGGCTTCGACTGGCCGGCGTTCTCGAAGAACGTCATCGAACAGCGCCTGGGCCTGACGTTCAACCCGTACACGATCCAGATCGAGCCGCACGACTACATGGCCGAGCTGTTCGACGCGATCTCGCGCACGAACACGATCCTGCTCGACCTGAACCGCGACATCTGGACGTACGTCTCGCTGGGTTACTTCAAGCAGAAGCTGAAGGCCGGCGAGATCGGCTCGTCGACGATGCCCCATAAAGTCAATCCGATCGACTTCGAGAACTCGGAAGGCAATCTGGGCCTCGCCAACGCCATGCTGCGCCACATGGCGGATAAGCTGCCGGTCTCGCGCATGCAGCGCGACCTGACCGACTCCACCGTGCTGCGCAATATCGGCGTGGGCTTCGGCTACGCGCTGCTCGCGTACGACAGCTGCCTGCGCGGCCTGAACAAGCTGGAAGTGAACCCGGCGCGCCTCGCGCAGGACCTGGACGCGAACTGGGAAGTGCTGGCCGAGCCGGTGCAGACCGTGATGCGCCGCTACGGCATCGAGAACCCGTACGAGCAGCTGAAGGAACTCACGCGCGGCAAGGGCATCACCCGTGAAGCGCTGCAGGAATTCATCGGCAAGCTGGCGATTCCGCAGGACGCCAAGGACCTGCTGCTGGCGATGACGCCGGCGAATTACACGGGTCTGGCGGCGCAGCTGGCGAAGGCCATCTGATCGAAAACCGGGGCGCGTCCCCGGTTTTTTTTGGCCGCGCGATCATGCGAACGCTGGTTGAACGCGTGGGCACGTGTTTGATGCCCCCGGTTGTTCAACGACGTTGGCAACACCGGTAGGGTGGACGGCTCGGCCGTCCACGCGTTCAACCGGCGTGTGCCCTCACCGCTGCCACGTCAATTTGACACCCACCGTCCGCGGCACCTCGCCGCGCACGGACGCGACGCCGTATTCCGCATGGCCGCCGTTCAGGTTCGTGCCGATCACCGACAACTCCATCCCCGGCGCGCAGCGCCAGCCGAAGCGGGCGTCGATGGCCCAGTAGGCAGGCACGTCCGGGTAGCCCAGCGCGCCGTTGCGGCGCACGGCCACCTCCAGTTCGCGCGCCTCGTCGAGCACGTGGCTGGAGCGCAGCTGCGCCGTGTACGCGGGGTCGCGGCCCGTCGTCATGACGCTGCCCTCGTCGCCGCTGCCCGGCTTCAGCGTGAATTCCTCGTGCAGCAGCGTGGCGCCCGCCGCCAGGCGCCAGGCGTCCGTCATCTGCACATTGCCCCAGGCCTCGAGGCCGCGCGACCGGCCTTCCATCAGGTTGCCGAACACGATCGCCCTGCCGTCGGGCGTGACGTCCTGCGTGCGCAGGTGGTCGTACAGGTTGCGGAACGCGGTCACGGAATACGACACGATCTGCCCCGCCTGGCCGCGGTAGCCCAGCTCGAACACGCGCGCGGTCTCGGCGCGCACGCCGCGGCCGCCGGCCAGCAGGTACGGCGGCGCGCCCGGCACATAGGCATCCACGTCCAGCCGCGACGGCGCGCGCACGGTGCGCGACACGGCCGCCCAGAACGCGTGCGCGGGTGTGGCGCGCCAGGACAGGCGCACGTTCGGCAGGAATTCCGCGCCCGTGTACGGATTGCGCTCCCAGCGCACGCCGGCCGTCAGGCGCAGGTCGTCGCGCAGCGCCACCTCGTCCTGGGCGAACAGGCTGGCCCACGCCTGCTTGTCGCTGGCCGGCAGGAACGCGACGAAGCGGCTGTTCTCGACATGGTCCCAGCTGTAGCGGTATTCGCCGCCCCACACGATGCTGTGACGGCCCAATGGCGCCAGCGCGTGCTGCAGCTGCAGGTCGGCGATGTCGACTGCGTCGCGGAACGTCGGCGGCACGCGGCGGTAACGGTAGTCGTAATACGCCTGCGCCGTCACGCTGCCGCCGCCGTCGAGCAGGTGTTCCCAGCGCCCCGTCACGTTGGCGCCATGCGTCGTGATGTCGCCCAGGCCCTTGTCCGCACCCGGCGCCCCGATGACGCCCGGCGCCGGCTGGCCCTGGCGCCCGCGCCACGTGTTGGCGTTCACGCTGAAGCGCTCGGCGCCCCGCGCCCAGTCGCCGCGCAATCCGGCCTGGCCCTGCGTCCAGTCGTCGTCGATGGGCTGGCCGGACGCCAGTTCGCTGCGGGCGAGCCCGAACACCTTCGCGTACGCGCGCCACGCGCCGCCGGCCATGGCGCCGCCGTGGCGGAACGCGGCCGCGCCGCCGTCGCTGTCCGCACGCAGCACGAGCAGGTCGCCCTGCGTGTCGCGCGCGTGGCGCGTCGTGATGCTGATGACGCCGTTCACGGCATTCACGCCCCACAAGGTGCCGCCCGGGCCGCTGATCACCTCGATCCGTTCGACGTCTTCCAGCATCACGTCCGACTCGTCCCAGAACATGCCGGAAAACAGCGGCGAATACACGGAGCGCCCATCGATCATCACGAGCAGCTTGTTGGCCGGGCTGTTGCTCGTGCCGTTCATGCCGCGCGCGGAAATGAAATAGTCGGTGTTGCTGCCACGCGCGACCTGCACATTGGGCGCGAGGTTCAGCGCCTCCGCGAGGTTGCGGACGCCCGCGCGGCGGATGTCTTCCGCCGTGATCACGTACACCGACGCCGGCGCGTCCTGCAGGCGCTCGGGCCGGCGCGACACGGACGTGACGTCGATGTTCGCCAGCTCCTCGATCGACAGGTCGACGAATTCCCCGCCGGGCCGCCGCACCGCGTCGTCGGCGCATGCCGGCTGCGCGAGCGCCAGGCCGGCCAGCAGCAAGGTCCAGGGAAAGGGACGGCCCGTCGCGTTCATCGCTTATCGAAGGAAATGATCATTTCCCAACCATTATGTTTTATAAATCCATTTTCTCAACATTTTACCTTCACGCTGGACGGTTTTTCTTGTACGCACGGTAGAGACTGGCAAACGCACCACGGATTGTGCCGCTGGCTGAACAAAGTTATCCGCGAAGGTGGCTTCCTCACCCAATTTGGAACGGGTAAAGTGTCCGTATTGCAAAATCACGCTCGCATGCAAGTCATGCTAGTGTGTCCAAGGAAATGCAGGCTGCTTAAGCCAGCCGATTTGGTAAGATTTAGTTCTAACGCGTACTAATTGATCGGAGCCCCCATGCAGCGCTACACCACGACCGCCATCGTGCTTCATTGGCTGATCGCCGTGCTGATCATCGGCGCGTTCACGCTGGGGCTCGTGATGACGGACATGCCCGGCATCTCGCCCACGAAGCTGAAGTATTTTTCGTGGCATAAATGGGCCGGCGTCACGGTGCTGCTGCTGGCCACGTTGCGCATCCTGTGGCGCCTGAAGAACCGTCCGCCGGCCCTGCCCGACTCGATGCCCGCGTGGCAGCGCGGCGCCGCCCACGGCCTGCACCACCTGCTGTACGTGCTGATCTTCGCCGTGCCGCTGTCCGGCTATTTCTACACGCTGGCGGCCGGCTTCCCGGTCGTCTATTTCGGGCTGTTCCAGCTGCCGGTGCTGATCGCCAAGAACCCGGCGCTGGCCGAGGCGCTGAAGCCCATCCACTACTGGCTGAACATGGTCATGGCCGGCCTCGTCGGCCTGCACGTGGTGGCCGCCCTGAAGCACCAGTTCATCGACCGCGACGGCACGCTGGGACGCATGCTGCCGGGCCGTTCCCTTTGAAGGAGATATCCATGACATTTACCCGCGGCACCGTTGCTGCCATCCTCGCAGGCGTCACCCTGATCGCCAACGCCGTGCCGCTGAAAACGGACGTGGCGCACAGCAGCGTCTCGGCCGTGTTCAAGCAGATGAACGTGCCCGTCGAATCGAAGTTCAAGAGCTTCAACGCGCAGATCGACTACGACGCCGCGCATCCGGACAAGGCGAGCGCGCGCGTCGACATCGACACCGCGAGCTTCGACATCGGCGAGGCCGAGTACAACAAGGAAGTGGCCGGCAAGGACTGGTTCAACTCGGCCAAGTTTCCGAAGGCCACGTTCGTGTCGTCCGCCATCAAGCCGGCCGGCGCGGGCAAGCTCTCCGTGTCGGGCAAGCTCACGATCAAGGGCCATGCCCAGGACGTGACGTTCCCCGTCACCATCAAGCCGGAAGGCGGCAAACAGGTTTTCGAAGGCCAGCTGCCCATCAAGCGGCTGGCGTTCAATATCGGCGAAGGCGAGTGGACGGACACGAGCATGGTCGCCGACGACGTCGTCATCAAGTTCCGCGTCGCCGCGGGACAGTAATCCAACACCCACCGTTAAAGGATCGTTTTACATGAAACTCAAGCATCTCGCCCTGCTCGCCGCCGTCTTCGCTTCCAGCGCCGCCTTCGCCGACGTCTACAAGGTCGACTCCGGTCACACCTTCCCGAGCTTCGAGGCCGACCACTTCGGCGGCCTGTCGAACTGGCGCGGCAAGTTCGACAAGACCGACGGCACCATCGTCCTGGATCGCGCGAACAAGACGGGCACCGTGGACATCAACATCGACGCGACCAGCCTGGACTTCGGTCACAGCAAGCTGAACGAGCACGCCAAGGGCCCGGACATGTTCGACGTCGCCAAGTACCCGACCGCGAACTACAAGGGCAAGCTCGTGTTCAAGGGCGACGTGCCGACCTCGGTCGACGGCGAACTGACCTTGCACGGCGTGACCAAGCCGGTCACCCTGCACATCAACCAGTTCAAGTGCATGCCGCATCCGATGCTGAAGCGCGAAGTGTGCGGCGCCGACGCGTCGGCCACGTTCAACCGTGCCGATTTCGGCGTGGACTACGGCGTCAAGATGGGCTTCAAGCCGGAAGTCAAGCTGGCCATCCAGGTCGAAGCCGTCAAGCAGTAATCGGCCTTCGCAAAAACAAAGCCCCGCGGCCAGCAACGGCCGCGGGGCTTTTTTATTTACGCAGATGAATCAACGGCCGTCGCGATCCAGGTCCCCCGGCATCGCACGCTCCACGCGGTCCCACGCGGCGCGGCTGGCCGACTTGGCCTGCTCCCACGACAGGCGCGACTGGCCCTTCACGCGGTCCCATTCGTCCGCCATGTGCGGCTCGGCCAGGTCGTAGTTCGGGAAGCGGCGGGCGTTGTTGTAGCCCAGCGCATAGGCCGGCGAATAATCGTCGTACGTGTAGCCCTGCTGGTAGTACGGCTGGGTTTGGTAGTTCGTGCGCCAGTACGCATCTTCCGCCGTCGGATTGACGAGGTGGCCCGCCCCCTTGCCGACCATGCCGCCGGCGATGCCGCCGATTGCGGCACCGGCCGCCATGCCCACCGGACCGCCCACGGCGCCCAGCGCGGCACCTGCCGCTGCGCCACCGCCCGCGCCGACGCCGCCGGCCAGGTTGTGCTCATGCAGCTGGTCGCCCGGTTTCGGGTTCACGACTTCGCCCGCGCCCTTACCGGCCATGCCGCCCGCGATGCCGCCGATGGCAGCGCCCGCGACGGTGCCGATCGGCCCGGCGGCGCTGCCGACGGCCGCACCGGTCAGCGCACCCGCGCCGGCACCGGTACCCTGGGCCAGGTTGTGCTCATGCAGGCGGTCTTCCGAGTGCGGATTCGCCACTTCGCCCGCACCGCGGCCCGCTGCGCCGCCGGCCAGGCCGCCGATCGCGGCACCGGCCAGCGCACCCACGGGACCGGCCACGGAACCGGCCGCCGCACCCATCGCGGCACCAGCACCTGCGCCCGTGCCTTTGGCCAGATAGTGTTCGCCCAGGTCGTCGCCCGCCTTCGGATTGACGACTTCGCCCACGCCCTTGCCGGCCATGCCGCCGGCGATGCCGCCGATCGCGGCGCCTGCCGCCATGCCGATCGGACCGCCGACCGCGCCGAGGGCGGCGCCGGTCGCTGCACCTGCTGCTGCGCCGATGCCGGTGCCGATCACGTGCGAGCCGCCGTTATCGACGAAGGTCTGGTTCAGGTAGGCAACGTCTTCGTCCGAACGCGGCGTCACGCCCATCACGATGCCGCCGTTCTTGATGCCTTCTTCGTAGTGCTTCACGCGCTCTTCCGGAATGCCGGCGCCGATCAGTGCGCCGATCAGCCCGCCGGTGATGCCGCCGGCGCCCGCACCGGCAAGCGCGGCCGCGAGCGGGCCGGCGACGACGAGGCCGGCGCCCGGGATCACGAGCGAGGTACCGATAGCGGCCACGCCGGCCAGCACGGCACCGATCGTGCCGCCGATGCCGGCGCCGGCAGCGGCGCCCTCGGCGGCCTTGCTGCCCAGCTCAGTCTCGGAGTCGGCGAAAGTCTTGCGGGTGGAGTCCGACATCATCAGGTTGACGTCGTCCTTCGTGTAGCCGCGGGTCGAGATCGCGTTGTAGGCGCGCTCGGCGCTGTCACGGTCCGGGAACAGGCCGGTGATCATGCGATTGTCCTTGGTCGTTGTCGTAGTCGTTGTCGTGTCGTAAGTAGCCATGATGGATCCTTTCGGTAAATCGATGTGGTCCGGGATGCCGGGGTCGGGTGATGCAAGGTGATTTACACGATATGCCTGCCCAACAGCGACCTTCTGTTCGATGACGCACTCAGGTGGGGACATTCCGCACCACAAGAGAACACGGCGCCGGATTGCGCGTCTAACGTTCGGCAGCGCACCGACCCCGTACCGTGTGCATCACTAGACTTTGCACATGGCCTCGGCATTCAATTGGCCTGGAGTATGTTTTTTCCAACTTGAGGAGGACTCAACATGTTATTCATTATCTGGATCGTCGTTGGTGGTGTGCTCGGCTGGCTCGCCAGCATGGTCATGAAAACGGATGCTGAGCAAGGCATGATTCTGAATGTCGTGGTCGGCATCATCGGAGCCTTCCTGGGTGGCTGGCTGCTGTCCCCGCTGTTCGGCAGTGGCACCATCAATTCGGATGACTTCAGTGTCTCGTCACTGCTGGTGTCGTTCCTGGGCGCCGTCATCCTGCTCGCCATCGTGAATCTGCTGCGTCGCGGCCGCGTCCGCTAAGCAGGTGCAAGCCCCGCTTTGAAAACCAACGTCGGCTGGCGTTGGTTTTTTTACGTCTGGAACCCGAGCTCATGCGTATCAAACGTCCCATGATCATCCTCATCACCTGTATCGCCACCCTCGTGGCGGGCTTGCTCGTGCTGAACTTCTCGCCCGGCGAAAAAAAGATCGATACGCAGCTCACCCGGCAATACGACACGGGCGACCCGCAGTTCCGCCGCTCGCTGGGCGTGCTGCTGGGTCCCCCGATCGTCGAGGGCAACAAGGCCGACGCGTTGCTCAACGGCGACCAGATCTTCCCCGCCATGCTGGCCGCGATCCGCTCCGCGCAGAAGTCCGTCAGCTTCGAAACCTATATCTACTGGGAAGGCACGATCGGGCGCGAATTCACGGAAGCGCTGTCGGAACGGGCGCGCGCCGGCGTCAAGGTGCACGTGCTGCTCGACTGGATCGGCAGCATGAAGATCGGCGAAGCGTCGCTCGACGCGATGCGCCGCGCCGGCGTCGAGGTGCACCGCTATCACAAGCCCGTCTGGTGGAAGCTCGCGCGCCTGAACAACCGCACGCACCGCAAGCTGTTGATCGTCGACGGCAAGGTCGGCTTCACGGGCGGCGTCGGCATCGCTGACAAATGGCGCGGCCACGCGCAGGACCCCGACCACTGGCGCGACTCGCATTTTCGCGTGGAAGGCCCCGTCGTCGGCCAGATGCAGGCCGTCTTCAACGACAACTGGACGAAGGCGACGGGCGCCGTGCTCGACGGCCCCGACTACTTCCCCGCGCTCACGGCGAAAGGCGACATGCCCGCGCAGATGTTCTCCAGCTCGCCCACGGGCGGCGGCGAGAGCATGCACCTGATGTACCTGCTCGCCATCACGGCCGCGCGCCGTACGATCCACCTGTCGAACTCGTATTTCGTGCCGGACGAACTGGCCATCAAGGCCCTCATCGCGGCGGCGAAACGGGGCGTGGACGTGCGCATCATCACGCCCGGCCCGGTCATCGATTCCGACGTCGTGCGCGCCGCGTCGCGCGAGCGCTGGGGCCAGCTGCTCGCGGCCGGCATCAAGATGGCCGAGTACCAGCCGACGATGTACCACGTGAAGGCACTCATCGTCGATTCGCTGCTCGTGTCCGTCGGGTCCACCAACTTCGACAACCGCTCGTTCATCCTCAACGACGAGGCGAACCTGAACGTGCTCGACCCCGGCTTCGCCAGGCAGCAGGAGGCCGTGTTCGAGGACGACTGGAAGCACGCGCGCCCCGTCACCTTGCAGGCCTGGCAGAACCGGCCGCTCAAGGAAAAGATCGGCGGCATGCTGGCGGACCTGATCGGCGCGCAGCTTTGATCGCAAAGGACATGCGATGAAATCCACCCTTCTCTCGCTCGCCATCCTCGCCAGTGTCGCCGCACATGCCGACGAAGGCATGTGGATGCCGCAGCAGCTGCCGCAAGTCGCGAAGCAGCTCAAGGCCGACGGCCTCAAGCTCGATCCCGCGAGCCTCACGCGACTGACCGATTTCCCGATGGGCGCGATCGTGAGCCTCGGCGGCTGCTCGGCGTCGTTCGTGTCGCCGCAAGGCCTCGTGATCACGAACCACCACTGCGTGTACAACAGCGTGGCCGTGAATTCCACGCCGCAGCGCGACCTGCTCGCCGATGGCTTCTTCGCGAAGACGATGGCGGACGAATTGCCGGCAGCACCGGGCAGCCGCGTGTTCGTCACGGAAGACGTCGCGAACGTCAGCACCCGCGTGATCACGCCGGAAGTCGCCAAGCTGACGGGCAGGGCGCGCCAGGACGCGATGGAGAAGAACCAGAAAATCCTCGTCGCGGAATGCGAGAAGGACCCCGGCTACCGCTGCACCGTCGCGAGCTTCTACGGCGGCCTCGAGTTCTACCGCATCAGGCAGCTCGAGATCCGCGACGTGCGCCTCGTGCACGCGCCGCCCGTCGGCATCGGCAAGTTCGGCGGCGACACCGATAACTGGATGTGGCCGCGCCACACGGGCGACTACGGCTTCTATCGCGCCTACGTCGGCAAGGACGGCAAGGCCGCGGACTACGCGAAGGACAACGTCCCGTACCGCCCGAAGCTGTGGCTGAAAATCGCGAAAGACGGCGTGAAGGAAGGCGATTTCGTCATGGCCCTCGGCTACCCCGGCCGCACGAACCGGCACCGCCTGCCCTCGGAAGTGGCGTTCACGTTCGACTGGAACTACCCCGCCTTCGTGAAGGCATCGGGCGAGACGCTCGCCATCATCGAGCGCGAGACGAAGAACGATCCGGCCACGCACCTGAAGTACGCGGGCCAGATCGCGAGCGTCAACAACTACTACAAGAACCGCAAGGGCATGCTCGCCAGTTACGCAGGCAGCGACATCCTCGCGCGCAAGACGGCCGAGCACGAGGCGCTGAAGGCGTGGGTCAATGCGGACCCGCAGCGCCGCGCGGCGTTCGGTGGCGACATCGCGGCGGCCGAACAACTGATCGCCCGGCGCGATGCGGAATTACGGCGCGACTTCTTCCTCGGCTATTCGATGCCGCGCTTCCTGAACTCGGCGCGCACCTTGTACCGCCTCGCGAACGAGCGCACGAAGCCGGACATCGAACGCAAGTCCGGCTACCAGGAGCGCGACGCGCCCCGGCTGGCGTCCGTCATCGGCGGCCAGGACCGCACGTACGACGAGAAGGTCGACAAGGCCCTCGTGCTGAACTTCCTGAAGCAGTACAACGCGCAGCCCGCCGACCAGCACGACGCGGCGTTCGATGCCGCCCTCGGCATCCGGCCCGGCATGAGCGAGGCCGAGCTGAAAGCGGCTCTCGACCGCATCTACGCGGGTTCGCAGCTGCAGAACAAGGATCAGCGCACCGCGTGGCTGACGAAGACCCCGCAGGACTTCAAGGCCAGCAACGACAGCTTCATCAAGGCCGCCGTCGCGATGTACGACGCCGACATGAAACGCGAGGCCGAAGACGACGAACTCGCGGGGAACATCCAGAATGCCTACGCCGGCTACATGAAAGCCAAGATCGCGTACCTGCACAGCCGCGGCCGCGCCGTGTACCCGGATGCGAACAGCACGCTGCGCGTCACCTTCGGCAACGTGAAGGGCCGCGACTACGGCGCGGACGGCACGGGCTCATGGACCGCGTTCACGACCGTGAAAGGCGTCGTCGCGAAGCACACGGGCGAAGGCGAGTTCAATGCGCCCGAGCGCCAGCTGGCCGCCATCCGCGCGAAGGACTTCGGCCGCTGGGCCGATCCGAAGCTGAAGACCGTCCCCGTCGACTTCCTCGCCACCTTGGACATCACGGGCGGTAACTCCGGCTCGGCCGCACTGAACGCGCGTGGCGAACTGGTGGGCCTCGCGTTCGACGGCACGCTCGATTCCATCATCTCGGATTGGGATTTCGACCCGCGCGCCACGCGCGACATCCAGGTCGACATCCGCTACATCCTGTGGAATATGGAGAAGGTCGACCATGCGGACAACCTTCTGAAGGAGATGGGCGTGTTGTGATCAGGCGGTTTCGACTTTGGAGCGCTGCAGCGAGTTCTCCAGTTCGGCCATACCGGCCGGCAGGTCGACGGTCGTACCGAGGTCGCGCATCGTGCTGCCCAGCGCGTGCACCGTGCGGAACAGGTGGTGCGCGCGGCACTGTTCGCCCATCTGCCCGATCCTGACGATGGGCAGGCCGAACGAGCCGGAGATCTCGACCTGGTAGCGGCTGGAGATCGTGGAGCACACGGCCTGGTTCGTGATGCCATCCGGCAGATTGATGCCGACGACGGAATTGAGCCGCGATGCCGCCGGCGCGAACAGCGACAGGCCCATCGCCTCGATGCTGTCCTGCAGTGCCGTCGAGCAGCGCAGGTGGCGCGCGAAGCGGACCGGCAGCGTTTCCTCGCACACGAGGCGCAATGCTTCGTGCAGCGCCAGCACGCCCGACACGGGCGCCGTGTAGTGGTACGACGCCTTGTGCCAGAAATTCTCGGCCAGCAGCGCGTCCAGGCACCAGTGCGTATTGGGCGTCGGCCGTTCGCGGATGCGGCTCCATGCGGCGTCGGAGAACGCGAGCAGCGAGACGCCGGGTATCGACGACAGCCCTTTTTGGCCACCGGTGATCACGGCATCGACCTGCCAGTCGTCCATCTCGAACGGCGTCGTGCTGAGCGTGCACACGGCATCGACGATGACGAGACACCCGCGCGCTTGCGCCAGCCGCGCGATGTTCTTCACGTCGGCGTTGAACGTCGTGTTGGATGTTTCGCCCTGCACGAGCGTCAGGCAGTGCGGCCGGTGCTGGTCGAGCAGCTGTTCCAGCCGTTCCAGCGACAGCGAGTGCGGGAAGATCTCGTTCATCTCGACGACGTCCGCGCCGGCGCGGCGGCTCATTTCCGCCATCCTGCCGCTGAAGAATCCATTGCAGATCGAGAGCACGCGCGTGCCCGGCCAGACCAGATTGCAGATCGCCATTTCCATCGCGGCCGAGCCTGGACCGGCCACGCCCAGCACCCAGTTGGAGCGGGTCTGGAACACGTACCGGGCCATGTCCTTCACCTGGCCGATGATCTTCGCCATCGTCTCGCCGAGGTGGTTGATGACGACCGAATTCGCGCGCGCGACCGCGCTGGGGATCGGCACGGGGCCGGCGCCCATCATGAGCAGGGGGTCGTCCGGCAGGATGTTGGTGAGATGTTCCACCTGCGGCGGCAGGATGTCGTGGCGGGTCGGCTGGGGCTGTGTATGCATGGGGTCTCGTCGATGTGTTGGCAGTCGGACAAGTGTACCAAGTATTCCATCCGCGCCATCTGCAGCTCATCCCGCGCAATGTGCAATCCATGCCATCGCGCCTGCGCGTCCCGCGGGCATCCCTTTACACTGCCGGCACATCAAGAACAAGGAGGCTGCAATGAAACGAATCTGGATCTGGTGCTGGGCCCTGCTCGGCATCGCGTGCGCGGACGTGCGCGCGCAGGACGACGCCTGGAACAAGGCCCGCGCCATCGTCGCGGACCTGGATAAAATCGTCGCGCCGCACGGCGTGCAGGAGTCGTACAAGACGCGCATCGGCGGCATCGACCAGTGGCTCACCGTGCGCGGCCAGGAGCGCGACAATCCGATGATCCTCTTCGTGCACGGCGGCCCCGCGGCGCCCGTCACGCCCACCTTGTGGCAGTTCGAGCGTCCGCTCGAGGAATACTTCACCATCGCGAACTGGGACCAGCGCGGCGCGGGCAGGACGTACGGCGAGACGGCGCCGGACAAGATCGCGGACACGATCCACATCGACCGCTACGTCGACGACGCGATCGACGTGGCCGAGCACCTGCGCCAGCGCTACGGCAAGAAGAAGCTGATCCTGATGGGCCACAGCTGGGGCACCATCGTGTCGATGAAGGCGGCGCTGAAGCGGCCCGATTTATTCTATGCCTACGTGGGCATCGGGCAGGTGATCAGCACGCGCGAGAACGAGCGTATCAGCTTCGAGTACGCGCTGGAGCAGGCGAAGCTGCACAAGAACGAGGAAGCGCTGCACGACCTGGAATCGATCGCGCCCTACCCCGGCAACCAGCCGATCACGCGCGAGCGCATCATCGTGGCGCGCAAGTGGCCGCAGTACTACGGCGGCCTGAGTGCGTGGCGCAGCGAATCGGCCTATTACTTCGACGGCCCGCGCCTGTCGCCGGACTACGATGCGAAGCAGGCGCACGACATCGACCAGGGCAACCTGTTCACGCTGGGCCGCATCCTGCCGGAATTCGTACAAGTGGATTTCTCGAACGTGAAGCGCTTCCCGATCCCGGTCGTCATGTTCATGGGCCGGCACGACTACACGACGCCGACGGCACCGACCGAGGCCTGGCTCGCGCAGGTGCAGGCGCCGTCCAAGCAGGCCGTGTGGTTCGAGCGTTCGGCGCACATGGTGCCGTGGGAAGAGCCGGGCAAGACGCTCGTCAGCCTGTTGACCTACGTGCGCCCGTTGGCCCAATGATGACTCAGTGCGTCAACTCCGCCCGCACCGCCTCGACCTTGTTGAGGCGGCTGTTGCGGATACCGTAGCCGAAATAGGTCAGCACGGCCACGGTCATCCAGATGGTGAAAACGGTGTAGGTCGTGCTGGACAGCCCGAACACGAGGTACAGGCAGGCGACGATCGACAGGCCCGGCACCAGGTAAGGCCCGAACGGCACGCGGAACCCTTTGCGGCCCGTGTCGCCCTGCTTGCGGCGGATGACGGGCACGGCGATCGACACGACGATGAACGCGACCAGCGTGCCCATGCTCACCATGTCCCACAGGAAGGTCGAGTCGACGAGGCCCGCGACGGTGCCGACGGCGATGCTGACGATCAGCGTGTTCGTCACCGGCGACTGCGTGCGCGGATTGACGGTGCGGAAGGCCTGCGGCACGAGGCCGTCCTTGGCGATGGCGTACAGGATGCGCGTCTGGCCGTAGATCGTCACGAGAGTCACGGAAAACACGGAGATGACGGCGCC
Source organism: Massilia pinisoli (assembly GCF_024753285.1). GTDB lineage: Bacteria > Pseudomonadota > Gammaproteobacteria > Burkholderiales > Burkholderiaceae_D > Telluria > Telluria pinisoli. The sequence goes on from NZ_JANUGW010000012.1 coordinate 105,382, forward strand.
GGCCGACAGCACGAGCGCCGGCCACGCCTTGCCCGTCACGTTCTGCAGGATCACGGCGAGACCCGCTTCCTGGCCCGCGAACTGTGTCGCCGGCTGGGCGCCGAGGGCGGCGATGGCCACCAGCATGTAGAACACCGTGACGATGCCGAGGGCGGCCAGGATGCCGATCGGGACGTCGCGCGTGGGATTCTTGACCTCTTCGCCAGCCGTCGCGATGGTGTCGATGCCGATGAACGAGAAGAACACGGTGCCCGCGGCCGCCGTCACGCCGGCCAGCCCGCCGATGCCGTGCCCGTTGGCCGGCCAGACGAACGGGTGGAAGTTGCGGATGTCGAAGCCGGACAGCGCGATCGCGGAAAAGAACAACAGGATCACGAGCTTGATCACCACCATGACGGCGTTCGTCGTCGCCGATTCCTTGGTGCCGCGGATGAGCAGCACGCAGCACAGCACGACGAGCAGGATCGGCGGCAGGTTGATATGGCCGGCGTGGAATTCGACGCCGCCCGTCTTGCCCGCGACGACCATGGGCGAGCGCAGCGCGTCCGGGATCTGCCAGCCGAGCGCGTTCTGCAGGAAGTTGTTCAGGTAGTCCGACCAGCCGATGGCCGTCGCGCTGGCCGCGAGGCCGTATTCCAGCAACAGGCACGCGGCGACGACGAAGGCGCCGAACTCGCCGACGGTGGCGTAGGCGAACGAATACGAGGAACCGGACGCGGGCACGCGGTCGGCCAGCTCGGCGTAGCACAGCGCGGTGAGGCCCGCCGTGAGGGCGGCCATCAGGAACGACAGCACGACGGCTGGCCCTGCCTTCGGCACGGCTTCCACCATCGTGAAGAAGATGCCGGTGCCGATCGTGGCGCCGACGCCGATCATGGTCAGGGGAAATAAGCCCAGCGAGCGGCCCAGGGCGTGGGCATGGCCGTCTTCGAGTTTGTGCTCGGACGTCTTGGTGCGGATGAGCTTTTGGCCCAGGGTCTGGTTCACGGCGTCTTCCTCTTGGCGCGCGGGTAGCGCGCTCTTATCTATCCAAAGTCCGCGATTATAGGTCCACTTTCCGTGCTGCTATCAATGCGGGAAAAAAATACTTCGCTTAAATATGCATTTTTAATGCAGATTTATGTAGAATACGTTCAAGCGGGTAGAATACACTTGTACCCACCGAGCTTACCCAATGCGACTTACCCGATTCTCCGATATTGGCCTGCGCGTCCTGATCTACCTGGAGCGTGCGGGAGAACGTCCGCATCCGGTGACGGTGGCGGAGATCGGCAAACAGTTCGACATTCCCCTGAACCACCTCGTGAAAGTGGTCGGGCAACTGGCCAAGCTGGGGTGGGTGCAGGCGACGCGTGGACGCAACGGTGGCCTGCGCCTCGCGGCCGATCCGGCGACCTTGACGATCGGCCAGGTGTTGCGCAAGCTGGAAGGCGAGGACAATGAACTGGTCGATTGCGAAGGCACCGACTGCGCGCTGAAGCTCGATTGCCAGCTGCGCGGCATGCTGCGCACCGGCATGCGAGCGTTCTACGACGCGATGGACGGCTACACGCTGGCCCATGCCACGGCCGGCAATACCGGCGAACAGGTCATGCGCATGCACCGCATGTTCTGGGATGGCGGGGCCGCGAAAAGCAGTCTGCCGGCGCCTGAGCCGGTGAGTGAGGATTAACTTAGTATTGATGGCAACGCCCGCCGAGCGGGCATTTTTTTGAATCTTAAATCTGCATTTTAAATGCATAATTAAAGGAACCACCATGATTTCGGAAGCTTCCCGTCCCTACATCGATGCCAGTGTCCCCGTCCTGCGCCAGCATGGCCTGACGATCACCAAGCTGTTCTACACGAACATGCTGGGCGCGCATCCTGAACTGACCCGGATCTTCAATATGGGGAACCAGGCCAGCGGGGCGCAACAGCAATCGCTGGCGTCGGCCGTGTTCGCCTACGCGGCCAACATCGGCAATCCGGGCGCGCTGGGCCCAGTCGTCGAACGCATCGTGCACAAGCACGTGTCCGTCGGCATCCGCGCCGAGCACTACCCCATCGTCGGCAAGCACCTGCTGGAATCGATCGCCGCCACCTTGGGCGATGCCGCCACGCCGCCACTGCTGGACGCCTGGAAGGAAGCGTACAACTCGCTCGCCAAGCTGCTGATTGCGGCGGAAGCGAAGATGTACAACACGGCCGGTGTCGAGCCGGGCGAGACCCGTCCGATGCGCGTGACCGAGGTGAAAACGGAGAGCGTGAACGTGCTGTCGATCCGCTTCGTGCCGGAAGACGGCAAGCCGGTCCCCGCGTTCAAGCCGGGCCAGTACGTGAGCGTCGCCGTCGACCTGCCGGGCGGCCGCCACCAGTTGCGCCAGTACAGCCTGTCGGATGCGCCGAACGGCGACAGCCTGCGCATCTCCGTCAAGCGCGAAGACAGCGTCGACGACGCGCCGGCCGGCGAAGTGTCGAACTGGCTGCACGCCAACGTGAAGGTCGGCGCCACCTTGCAGGTGTCGCATCCGTTCGGCGAATTCACGCCGGAGACCGAAGGCGACAAGCCGCTCGTGCTGCTGTCGGCCGGCGTCGGCGTCACGCCGATGGTCGCGAGCCTGAAGCGCGTGGCGCAGGTGAACCCGCAGCGCCGCGTGATCTTCGCGCACGCCGCCCGCGATGCGGGGCACCACGCGCTGCGCGCGGAAGTCGACGGTTTGAAGGCGACCATGCCGAACCTCTCGGTCGTCGCATTCCACGAAGATGCCCAGGGCGCCGCGGACGTCATCGAAGGCCGCATGGATGTCGCCAAGCTGCCGGCCTGGCCGCGCGAGGAAGCGGAGGTGTATCTGTGCGGTCCGCACAAGTTCATGCAGGCGCAGTGGCTCGGCCTGCTGAATGCGGGCGTACCGGCGGGCCGCCTGCACCGCGAGGTGTTCGGGCCGGAGCTGCTCGATCACCTGCTCTGATCGAACGATCGTTGAACGCGTGGACAGCCGAGCTGTCCACCCTACGTTCGTGCGACTGTTGTAGGGTGGACGGCTTGCCGTCCACGCGTTCAACTACAACTCGAGTTATCGCGCGGGCTTAGGCGTCAACGCTGCCCCAGCCGCGTATCCCCAAACAGGTGCTTGAACTCATGCGGCTGCGAGCGCCAGTACTGGGGCGGCGCGCTGACCGATGCTCCCAACTCGACCGCCGCATGCCACGGCCAGCGGGGGTCGTACAGCATGGCGCGCGCCAGCGCCACCATGTCGGCCTGGCCCGTCTGCACGATGGTCTCGGCCTGCTTCGCCTCCGTGATCAGGCCCACGCCGATCGTCGGCATGGCCGTTTCCGCCTTGATGCGCGCGGCGAACTCGATCTGGTAACCCGGCCCGACGGGAATCTTCTGCAGCGGCGACACCCCGCCGCTCGACACGTGGATGAACTGGCAGCCGAGCTTCCCGAGCTCGCGCGCCAGCACGATGCTTTGCGCCAGGTCCCAGCCGCCGTCGACCCAGTCGCTGGCGGAGATGCGCATACCCACCACCATCTCCGGCGACACGGCCGCGCGCACTGCGGCGAACACTTCCAGCGGAAAGCGCATGCGGTTCTCCAGCGAGCCGCCATAGGCATCGTCGCGCCGGTTCGACAGCGGCGACAGGAACTGGTGCAGCAGATAGCCGTGGGCACCGTGGAGCTCGATGGCGTCCAGGCCCAGCGCATCGGCGCGGCGGGCGGCGGCAACGAAACCGTCCTTCACGCGCGCGAGGCCGGCGGCATCGAGCGCCTGCGGCACCGCATCGCCGTCCGCATGCGGGAGCGCGGACGGGGCCACGGTCTGCCAGCCATGCACATGATCGGGCGGAATGCTCGCCCCACCCAGCCACGGCACCTCGCTGGACGCCTTGCGGCCCGCGTGCGCGAGCTGGATGGCGATCTTGATCGGAGAATGCTTCCGCATCGCGTTGACGACGGGTTCCAGCGCGGCCGCGTGCTCGTCGGACCACAGGCCCAGGTCGGCGTAGGTGATGCGGCCCTCCTCCGTCACGGCGGTCGCCTCGATGATGAGGAGACCGGCGCCGGACAGCGCGAGGTGACCCAGGTGGATCATATGCCAGTCGGTCGCGAGGCCCTGCTCGGCGGAGTATTGACACATCGGCGCGATGGCGATGCGGTTGGCCAGCGCGAGCGGGCCGAGCTCGATCGGTGAAAACAGCTTGCTCATGGGCGACGGCTTCCTATGGTCAAAGGAACAGTCTAGCGCGCCTGGGGGAAACGTGCTTTTCGAGACGGCAAACGTACGTTGAACGAACGATCAATCCGCGCGCACCACCATGATCCCCGCCCGCAAGCCCACCCGGACGTCGGGGTTGGGAAACACGACACACTCCTCGTCATGCTGAACGGTATAAACGGTTTCGCCATCGCGCGCGATCACCTCGCCCTTTTTCAATGGCGTGAAGTTCTCCGTATCGCGCCCGAAGCTCATGGTGAACGCATCGGACAGCTTGGTGATCGACTGGGCCGTATTGAACACGATGGGCGCCGTACCGCCCGCCTGCACATGCCCGCGCAGCAGACCAGCCAGCGCATCGGCCATCGCCGCGAACTGCGACAGGTCGTTCTGCCCCAGCGTCCCGATGCGCCCCAGCTCCACGGTGGTGCCCGCGGTGCCGTACCGCTCGGCCGTCCAATAACTGTACGTGCCCGCAGATGCCGGATTCATGATGACGGCGTCGATGCCGCCCATCCCCAGCCATGCGATCAGCTCGCGACGGGGCGCGTCGGCGATCAGCTCCGGCACGATGGCAAAGCGCGGATAGCGCGACGCGCGGATCGCCGTGTGCAGGTCCAGGTGCCAGCGGCGCGGGCCGCTGCCGTCGAAGAACGCGGCGGTGGCCGCGATGAGCGTGTCCGCACGGCCGGCTTCGAACGTGCCGGCCAGGTCGCCCCGCTGGTCGCGGAACATGCGGTTCAGGTCCGCATCGATGAAGCGCTTGCCGGCCGCGATGGCGTCGATGTTCCCCACGCACAGCATCAAGTCCACCGCCAGTTCATGCGGCGTACGCGACAACGCGTCGATGGCATACGCCACCATCTCGATCGGCCCCGTCTCGTCGCCGTGCACGCCGACGGACAGCAGCACGGCGGGACGATCCGGCGCCGGCGTTGCCGCCTTCACCGTCAACACACCCTTCGCAGGCTGGCCGACCGTGAAGCCGGCCTCCGCGAACCGGGCGGCCACCTCGCCGAAGTCGCCTTCGGCCAGCGCCCGGATTTCCTTCGGCAAGGTGGCCGTCATCGCTTACGCCAAGGTCGCGACCGAGGCCGCGGCATTGCCCGCCGCGAGGCGGTCCGGGCTCGCCCCTTCCGACAGCGACCACACCGCGAGCATCGCCTGCTCCAGGTCCGTCGGCTGGGTGTAGCCACCCGCCAAGCCCATCGCGGCCGTCAGCTCGCGCACCGCGGCCTGCATGTCGCCGGTGGCGCGGCTTGCTTCCAGCACTTCGAGCAGCAGGCGTTGCTGCGTGCGGCGCAGCGCTTGCAGCGCGTAGTTGCGCAGCTGTTCCTGCGACTTGCTGATGGCAGGCAGCTTGAGGCCGCGCTCCAGCATGTCGATACCCGCCTGCGCGCGCAACAGCATGCCCACCTGCAGGAACTCGGCCAGCGACATGCCTTGCGGACGCTGGACGGAGACGGCCGCGAACAGGAAGGCCGCGAGCGATTCGACCGTGTCGACCGCTTTCCACGCCTGCACGAACGACGACGACAGGCCGGCCTGCGCATCGGCATCCGACTTCGCCGGCATCAGCTGGCGCAGTTGTTCCGGCTGGGCGAACAGATTCGACAGCTCTTCCATGCCGCCGGCGCCGGCCTGCTCCGCCGGCAGCGACAGCACGCCTTCGATCACGGTGCGCAGCATCACGCGGGTGCGCGCGTCGACCGTCTGCGACACGTCGCGCGGCACGGCCAGCGCATCATGGTCGAGCGCCTCGAACACGGGCGCCAGGTGCAGCGCGGCCCAGGCCTGGCCCCACGCTTTCACGACCTCGACGTCGTCGATGCGGTGTTCCAGCGCCAGGTCGCGCAGCATCAGCGGGCCGCAGCGGTTGACGGATTCGTTCGCGAGCACGGTCGCGAGGATCGCGTTCGCCAGCGGGTGCGCCAGCGGATCGCGCGTGGCGACCAGCTGCGCCGGGAAGTACGGGCGCAGGATGGTCTCGGCCCAAGGCTGCTGCGTGAGCGGCAGCGCGGCCAGCAGGCGCTTGAAGCGGTTCTTGACGTTGGCGACGACGACCGCCAGCTCCGGCGTCGTGAGGCCCAGCCCCAGTGCCTTGCGGCGCTGCAGTTCCGTCTCGCTCGGCAGCTGTTCCAGCTCGCGCGACACGGCGCCCTCAAGCTCCAGGCTGGCGATCAGCGCGGCGTAGCCGTCGACGACGGCGCTGTTCGATTGCGCCTGCGCTTCGCGCACCAGCAGGTGCGTTTGCAGCGTGTTGTCGCGCAGGACCAGCTTCTCGATCTCGCCCGTCATTTCCGTCAGCAGGCGGTTGCGCTCGCCCTCGTCCAGCTGGCCCGCGTTGACTTCCGTGTCGAGCCAGATCTTGACGTTGACTTCGTGGTCGGAGCAGTCCACGCCGGCCGAGTTGTCGATGGCGTCCGTGAAGATGCGGCCGCCGGCCAGCGCGAATTCGATGCGGCCGGCCTGCGTCGCACCCAGGTTGCCGCCTTCCGCCACGACTTTTACACGCAGCTCGTTGCCGTTGACGCGGATGTTGTCGTTGGCACGGTCTTTCACCTGTGCGTGCGATTCGCTCGACGCCTTGATGTAGGTGCCGATGCCGCCGTTGTAGAACAGGTCGACCGGTGCCAGCAGGATTCGGTGCATCAGTTCCTCAGGCGTCAGCGACGTCTCTTCGATGTCCAGCGCTGCGCGCACCTGCGGCGACAGCTCGATGTGACGCGCCGTGCGCGGGAACACGCCGCCGCCTTCCGAGATCAGCTCCTTGTTGTAGTCCTCCCATGAGGAACGCGGCAGCGCGAACATGCGCTTGCGTTCTTCGAACGACACGGCGACGTCCGGATTCGGGTCGAGGAAGATGTGGCGGTGGTCGAATGCGGCCAGCACTTTCAGCTGGCGCGACAGCAGCACGCCGTTGCCGAACACGTCGCCCGACATGTCGCCCACGCCGACCATCGTCACCGGGGTCGAGTTCATGTCGTGGCCCATCTCGTAGAAGTGGCGCTTCACGGCTTCGAACGCGCCCTTCGCCGTGATGCCCATCTTCTTGTGGTCGTAGCCGTTCGAGCCGCCCGATGCGAACGCGTCGCCCAGCCAGAAGCCGCGCGAGACGGCGATGCTGTTGGCGATGTCGGAGAACGTCGCGGTGCCCTTGTCGGCGGCGACGACGAGGTACGGGTCGTCCTGGTCATAGCGGACGGTGTCCGTCGGCGGCACGATCTCGCCGCGCACGCGGTTGTCCGTCATTTCCAGCAGGCTCGCGATGAACAGGCGGTAGACGGCTTCGCCTTCGGCCGCCACGACGTCACGCGCCGCATCCTTCGGCATCTGCTTGCAGACGAAGCCGCCCTTCGAACCGGCCGGCACGATGACGGCGTTCTTGACCATCTGCGCCTTCACGAGGCCCAGCACTTCCGTGCGGTAGTCTTCCATGCGGTCGGACCAGCGCAGGCCGCCGCGCGCGACAGGGCCGCCGCGCAGGTGCACGCCTTCGAAGCGGCGCGAGAACACGTAGATCTCGCGGAACGGACGCGGTTCCGGCACCAGCGCCAGGTGGCTCGTGTCCAGCTTGAAGATGATCTTTTCGCCGTCGTTCTGGTAGTAGTTGGTGCGCACGGTCGCCATCACGAGGTCGACCAGCGCGGCCATGATTTCCTCGGTGTCGGCATGGTTGACGCTGGCGAGGCCGGCCTTCAGCATGGCCAGCTTGGCATCGCCCGCCGCGCGTTCCTCATCCGACAGCTTCGGATCGAAGCGCAAGGTGAAGCCTTCGACGAGTTCCTTGACGAGGGCCGCGCGCGGGCGCAGCGTCTCCGCCATGTAGCGGGTCGAGAACTTGCTGCCGGCCTGGCGCCAGTAGCTGATGTAGGCGCGCACGAGCTGCACTTCGCGCATCGACAGGCCGCCTTCGATCGTGAGGCCGTTCAGGCGGCCGTCTTCCGCTTCGCCGTTGAACAGCGCGGCAAACAGCTCGTCCGCGACGTCCACGACACCGGGCTTGGCCAGCTTGGCGGCGGAATCGGCGTCGACGATCAGGCTCGTGATGTAGCGGCGGGTGCCGTCGGCCGTATCGATCCAGAAGCTCTGTTCGCGGTCGATGGCGACGCCGGCGTTCTGCAGCGCGGGCAGGATGCGCGACAGCGACGGCATCGTGTTCGCCGAGTACAGGCGCAGCGACGTGACCCCGGCTTCATCCGTTTCGATGCGCACGGACACGTGGCCCTGCTGGCCGTTCGCGATGAGCGCCGTCACGTCGCGGAAGGCGATTTCCGGCGCCGTCGCCGCGACGTAGTTCACCGGCAGCGTGGGCAGGAGCTTGCGCAGCGCGTTGCGGGTCGGGACGTCTTCCACGGTGTCGGTCAGCGCCGTGTAGCGGTCGTGCCAGCCGTCCAGCACGGACAGCAGCGGTTTCTGGATGTCCGTTTCGAGGTCGAGCGGATAGCGCGCGGCTTGGGCGATCAGGTAGACGCGGGCCAGCGGGCCGTCGGCGACGAGGGTCTGCGTGCGGACGTCGACGGCGCCCGAGCTGTCCTTCAGCGCCTGCGCCAGCGCGGCCACGACGGCGGCGCTGTAGCGCTCGCGCGGCAGGTAGACGAGGACGTTCAGGTGGCGTTGATACACGTCGCGGCGGGCGAACACTTTCGCGCGCGGCTGCTTGTACAGCGAGACGACGGAGCTGCACACCTGGGCGAGCCATTCCGGATCGGCTTCCAGCGCTTCCGTGCGCGGCAGCGATTCCAGGATCTCGAGGAATTTCTCGGCGCGGAAGCCTTCCTGGCGCACGCCGGCGATGGACAGCACCTTCGCCACGCGGCCGCGCGCGAACGGCAGGCGCGCCAGCGGCGTCGACGTGGCGGCGCGGGTGAACAGGCCGACGAAGCAGTGCTCGCCGATCGTGTTGCCCTGCGTGTCGGTGTCGCGCACGCCGATGAAGTCCAGCGGCTGGTCGCGGTGCAGGGTGCCGGCCACGTCGGCCTTCACGATGGACAGGGTGTCGTCGCGCTTGGACAAGATTTCGAAATCGCCCGGGATGTTCTGCAGGCAGGTGCCGTACACGGGGTGCGCCGTGTCCTGCAGGACGCCGATGCGGCTCGGGATGTCGCGTTCGAGTTCGCGCACGCCCGGCTTCACGAAATAGTAGGCGTAGCCGAACGGCTCGAAGCCTTCGTTCTTGGCCCAGTCGAGGAACGCGGCGACTTCCTGGCCGGACGGCGTACCTTGTGCGGCTGCCGCGGCGGCAACAGCGGTCATGCGGTCGGCCATCGCGACGGCGTCGCGGTGCACGGTGGCGGCGTCGCGCGCGACCATCTGGATGCGGGCGATGAGTTCGGAGAGTTCATCCTGCGGCAGGTCTTCCGCCAGCAGGCACAGGACATACGATTCCAGCGGCGCGCCGGTCTCGCCGACGGCGACCACGCGGCCGGCTTCGTCGCGGCGCACGGGCAGCACGGCATTCATGACGCCCGACGCGACGACGCGCTGGCGGCGCAGCGCCATCACGAACGAGTCGACGAGGTAGGGCATGTCCTCGTTCAGGATCAGCAAGGCGGTCGACATGCCGCTGCGCCCGTCCGTGGAGCGCATCTGCGCGATCTGGCAGCCGTCCGTCGTGCGCTGCGCCACCTGGGCGAATGCGTCCCACAGGATGGCGGCGAGATTGCGCGGGTCGATGCCGGCCAGGTCGTCTTCGTCCAGGGCGCCGATCCAGGCGCCGATCAGCGCGCCCACTTGTTCGGGGGCGTTGGCCGGCTTGTTCTCGTTGACCAACGCAAGGGTCTGGGTGCGCAGATCGTGAGGCATGTCTTTGTTCATTTGCTTCTCCAAGCTGATAGTTGCGCCGGGTTCGTCACGGCTTGTGGCCACATGTTCCCGGCTTGTATGGACAGGGTTGTCCCGTCCAGATTCGTGCTTCCCTATTACCGGAAACTATCTTTTACCAATCACGCCAAATCATACAACCCCGGCAAGCCGAGGATGCGTTCGAGGTCCTCCAGTGCGGCCGCGCATTCGATCGCCAGTTGCGGGTCGGCCAGGTCCTTCGGCTCGACGCGGTCGCGGTAGTGGCGCTCGACCCATGGCACGAGGCGCGCATACAGGTCTTCCGTCATCAGCACGCCCTGGTGCATGGCGGCCGCTTCCTCGTCCGTGAGCACGACGCGCAGGCGCAGGCACGCGGGGCCGCCGCCGTTGCGCATGCTCTGGCGCAGGTCGAATTCGATCAACTCGTCGATGGCGCCGTCGCTCGCCACCAGTTGCTCCAGGTAGCGCGCGACGGTCGCCGTCTCGCGGCATTCGTGCGGCACGACGAGCGCCATGCGGCCGTCCGGCTTGGACAGCAGCTGGCTGTTGAACAGGTAGCTCGCCACCGCATCGGCGACGGGCACGACGCCCGTGTCCACGCGCACGGCGCGCAGGTCGGTGCCGGTGACGCCCAGTGCGCGGCGCAGCGCTTCCAAGGTGCCCGCTTCGTTGGCAAAGGCCTGCTCGTGGTAGAAGAGCACGTTGCCGTTGCCGACCGCGATCACGTCGTTGTGGAACACGCCCTGGTCGATCACGTCCGGATTCTGCGACGCGAACACGGTGCGCGCGGCATCCAGGCCGTGCAGGCGGGCGACGGCTTGCGACGCTTCCAAGGTCTGGCGTGCCGGGTACTTGGTCGGTGCGGGTGCGGACGGGTCGAACTCGACGCGGCCATAAACGAAAAACTCGACGCCGGCCGCGCCGTGGGCGCTGGCGAAGCGCGTGTGGTTGGCGGCACCCTCGTCGCCGAACGCGGGCGTCGATGGCAGCGGGTCGTGCACGACGAAGCGGTCCGGGTTCGCGAACAGCGCGCGCAGGGTGCGCGTCGCTTGCTCGTGCTCTTCCGCGCGGTGCAGCTTGTTGTTCAGGTTCGCCGCCGTGAAATGCACGCGGCCATCGCGGGTGTCTGCGGACGGGCTGACGGTGGCGGCGTTCGCCGTCCACATCGGCGACGCCGAGTACGCGCAGGCGAGGATCACCGGCGATTCGCGGTAGGCCTGTGCCAGGACGTCGGCGTCCGTGCCGGAAAAGCCGAGGCGGCGCAGCAGGCGGAAGTTCGGACGCGCCTGCGGCGGCAGCAAGCCTTGCGCGAAGCCGCGCGCGGCCAAATCCCGCATCTTGGCGAGGCCCTGCAGCGCGGCCTGGCGCGGGTTCGACGCGCTCCTCACATTGCTGAACGAGGCGACGTTGCCGAACGAGAGGCCGGCGTAGTTGTGCGACGGGCCCACGAGGCCGTCGAAGTTGAATTCGCGTGCGTTGCGCATGTTAGAAATTCAATCCCGGAGACAGTTTGGCCGGCATGTCCAGCTCGGACGTTTCGATCGAGGCGACGGGATACGCGCAGTAGTCGGCCGCATAGTAAGCGCTCGGACGGTGGTTGCCGGACTTGCCCACACCGCCGAACGGCGCCGAGCTGGCGGCGCCCGTCGTCGGACGGTTCCAGTTGACGACGCCGGCACGCGCCTTGATGGCGAAGCGCTTCCACAAGTCGTCCGACGGGGAGAGGAGCGCCGCGGCGAGGCCGAATGCCGTCGCGTTGGCAGCGGCGATGGCCTGGTCGAAATCGGCCACGCGGATCACCTGCAGCAAGGGGCCGAACCATTCCTCGTCCGGGATGCCTGTCGCATCCGTCACGTCGACGATGCCCGCCGTGACGAAGCCCGCGTTCGGATCGAGCTGGCGCATGCGCAGCAGCACCTTGCCGCCCTGCGCTTCCATCATGGCCTGCGCCTGCACGAGACGCTGCGCGACGGCGGCCGAGACGACGGGGCCCATGAACGGCTGCGGGTCCGCGTTCGACGGGCCCACCGCGAGCTTGCTTGCCACTTCCACGAGGCGGTCGATGAACGCCTTGCCTTGCGGCGTATCCTGCACGATCATGCGGCGCGCGCACGTGCAACGCTGGCCCGCCGAGATGAACGCGGACATCACCGCATGGTGCACGGCCGCGTCCCGCATTTTCTCATTCTCTTGCACGTCCCAGACGACGATTGGGTTATTGCCGCCCATTTCCAGCGCCAGCATCTTGCCCGGCTGGCCGCCGAACTGTTTATGCAGCGCGGCGCCCGTCTGGCTGCTACCGGTGAACAGGATGCCGTCGACGTCGGCCTGGCCCAGCGCGACACCGGTCGCGCGGCCGCCGTTCACGAGGTTCAGCACACCTTTCGGCAGGCCGGCCTGTTCCCACAGCTGCACCGTGCGCACGGCCGTGCGCGGCGCGTATTCGCTCGGCTTGAACACGAGCGTGTTCCCCGCGATCAGCGCCGGCACGATGTGGCCGTTCGGCAGGTGGCCGGGGAAGTTGTACGGGCCGAACACGCCGAACACGCCATGCGGACGGTGGCGCAGCACGGCGTTGCCGTCCGCGACCTTGTTACTGGTCTCGCCCGTGCGCGCGGCATGCGATTGCACGGAGATGTCGACCTTGTTCGCCATCGTCGTCACTTCGGTGCGGGCTTCCCACAGCGGCTTGCCCACTTCCTCGGCGATGATCGCGGCCAGTTCCTCATTGTGCTCCTTGAGCAGGTCGCGGAAACGCTGGCAGATGGCGATGCGCTGCTCGAGCGGCGTCAGGGCCCAGTCTTCGAACGCGGCGCGTGCGGCCTTCACGGCGCGGTCCACTTCTTCCGCCGTCGATTCGTTGCTGGTCCAGGTCTGGCGGCCCGTGGACGGGTCGATCGTCGCGAGCAGCGGACCGGAGCCGGCCAGCCATTCGCCGTCAATAAAATTGGAGACGTTAGCCATTGTTCTTCCTTACGTTGAGCGCCAGCGAGCGGATCGGATCGCCCGGCTGGCAATGCAGCAGTTGGAGTTCGCGCACGGATAGCGCGACCTTGCGGCCGCCGTCGCAGGCCTGGGTAAGGACCATGCGAAAATCGTCGAGCTTCGTGTTGGAGACGAGCGTGACTTCGCACTCGCCTTCCGGCTGGCCTTCCTCGGCCGTCGCCAGGATGCTGTCGCGCACGGCGCGCAGCTCGGCCACGCGGCCCTGCAGCACGGGGCCCGCGTCGAAGATGTCGACGTAGCCCTCGTAGTGCATGCCTTCCTGCTCCAGCAGTTTGCGGGCCGGGAGCGTGGAGCGGTGCACCTGGCCGATCACGGCCTGCGCGTCTTCCGGCAGGTACGCGACGTACAGCGGCTGGCGCGGCATCAGCTCCGCGATGAACGATTTTTTACCCAGCGCCGTGAGGCCGTCGACGTGGTTGAAATCCATCTTGAAGAAGTGGCGGCCCAGGCCTTCGTAGAACGGCGACGTGCCGTCTTCCGCCTGGTAGCCGCGCATCTCGGCGATGATCTTTTCCGTGAACAGGTGCTGGAACTGCGCCATGAACAGGAAGCGGCTCTTCGACAGCCACTTGCCGTTGTAGCCCGTGCGGTATTCCGGCATCAGGAACAGCGAACACAGTTCCGTCGATCCGGTCAGGTCGTTCGACAGGTACAGCGTGTCCATGCGGGTGAACACGTTCAGTTCGCGGCTGGAGTGCACCAGGGTGCCGATGCGGTAGTTATAAAACGGCTCCGTCAGGCCGACGGCGGCCTTGATGGCGCACACGCCGGCCAGGCGGCCATTCGACGTGTCTTCCATCACGAACATGTAGTCGCGTTCCTCGGGCGGGATCGTCTGCGCGAACGATGCCACCGCGGTCTCGACGCGCTCGCCCAGCATGGCGCGGTCCGGCTTCAGCGTGGTCATGCCGCTGCCGACCTGGCGCGCCATCTCGATCAGCGGATCGATGTCGTTCAGGGTGATTGCGCGGATTACGAGCATGGGTTCCTCATGATTGTCCTTCACGTCAGATGCGTACGCAGATGACGCTGTCGCCGGTCGCGACGCCCAGCGCCTCGCGTGCCGCGGGCGGCAGGCAGATGGCGTCCGAGCTCTCGGCCGGGTCGCACGGCAGCACGATCGCGCGGAACTTGCGCTCGCTGCTGGCCACCGCGTAATTCACCATCGCGGCCTTGCCGCCGCGCGTGGGCGGCTGCAGTTCCGCGTTCGCCACCTTCTTCACCATCGAGCCCGAGAACGAATGCAGCGCGTGCTTGTGCGCCTGCAGGATCGGGCCGCCGTCGAAGATGTCGATGTATTCGTCGGCCTCGAAGCCCTCTTCCGTCAGCAGGTCGAACGCGAGTTCGCCGCTCGGATGGATCTGGCCCATCACGGCCTGCGCGGGCCCTGGCAGCAGCGGCACGTACACGGGATAGTGCGGCATCAGCTCGACGATCAGCGTGCGGTTGCGGGCGCCGCCGATCGTGCGCTCCGCATCGAGGAAATCCATCTTGAAGAACTTGCGGCCCAGCGCATCCCAGAACGGCGACTGGCCGTGTTCGTCGGTGACGCCCGCCAGCGGCACGAAGAAGCGGTCGCCGAAGCGGTGCGGCGCCAGCACGGCATACAGCAGGCGGGCACGCGACAGCAGCGCCGCTTCGTGCCCCGCCGTGGCGCTGTGGCGGATATAAAAGCCGGACAGCTGCGAATACGCCGTCAGCTCCGAGCACAACGTCAGTGCGTGCACGCTGTGGCTGATGTTCAGGTCGCGCGAGACCTGCTGGATCACATCGTTACGGAACGCGAAATAGGTGCCGTTGGAGCCGGCCGACGCGTGGATCGCGGCGGTGCCGACCAGCTCGCGGGACTCGACGTCTTCGAGCACGAACAGGTAGGACTCTTCGCTGGGGATGTCGACGTGGGCGGCGAACGACGCCACCGAACGCTCCACGAACGCGGCGATCTTTTCGCGCGTGCGCGGCAGGGTGTGCACTCCCGGCGTGGACGCGGCAAGCAGCGTCTCGAGGGCGCCGACATCCGCTGGTTCTACCGGACGAACTACGTACATGGATTCTCCCGACAAAGGCATCGAACGGACGGAGCCGGCCGGGCTGGGGTTGCCCCCTTCCGGCCGGGAATGGCGGCTTAGCCGGCGAGGAACGCGTCGGCGGCCTGGCGCATCAGCCGGTCGGCTTCAGCGATCTGCTCGTCCGACACGATCAGCGCCGGTGCCAGGCGGACGACGTCCGGACCGGCGATCAGCAGCATCAGGCCCAGTTTTTCCGCGACCTTCGTGTAGTCCTTCGACTTGCCCTTGTAGCCGTCGGCCATCGGCAGGCCGATCAGCAGGCCTTTACCGCGCGGCTTGGCGAACAGTTGCGGGTAGTCGGCGACCAGCTTCTCCAGGTTCGCGAACACCTTCGCGCTCGCCTCGCGCACGCGCGCCAGGAACGCGGGCTGGTTGATCTGTTCGATCACGTTCAGCGCGACGGTCGTCGCCAGCGGATTGCCGCCGTACGTCGTGCCGTGCGTGCCCACGGTGAAGTGCTTGCCGACTTCGTTCGTCGTCAGCATCGCGCCGATCGGGTAGCCGTTACCGAGGGCCTTGGCCGACGTCAGGATGTCCGGCGTGACGCCCACGTTCATGTAGTCGTACAGCGCGCCCGTGCGGCCCACGCCCGACTGCACTTCGTCGAACACGAGCAGCGCGCCCGTCTTGTCGCACAGTTCGCGCAGCGTCTTCAGGAATTCGACGTCGCCCGGGATCACGCCGCCTTCGCCCTGGATCGGCTCGACGATCACGGCGGCCACGTCGTCGGTGATGGCGGCGCGTGCGGACTCGATGTCGTTGTAGTTGATGTGGTTGATTTCCGGCGGCAGCGGCTCGAAGCCTTCGGTGTATTTCGACTGGCCGCCGACCGACACGGTGAACAGCGTGCGGCCGTGGAACGAGGAATAGCACGACACGATGCGCGACTTGTGCGGGCCGAACTTGTCGTGCGCGTACTTGCGGGCCAGCTTCAGCGCGGCTTCGTTGGCTTCCGCGCCGGAGTTGCAGAAGAAGGCGCGGTCGGCGAACGTCGCTTCCGTCAGCGCGGCGCCCAGGCGCAGCACGGGCTCGTTCGTGTAGCCGTTACCGAGGTGCCACAGCGTGTTGATCTGGCGGGTCATCGCGTCGACCAGCACCGGGTTGCAGTGGCCCAGGCTCGAGACGGCGATGCCGGAGGTGAAGTCGAGGTAATGCTTGCCTTCCTGGTCCCACACGTCCAGGCCCGAAGCGCGCACCGGAACCATCGCGGCCGGCGCATAGGTCGGGACGAGCACCTCGTCGAAAGTCTGACGTGTGACAGGCCGCGTGGTGACACCCGATTCGAGCTTAGCATTCATGACGTTTTCCTCATCCAAATAAAAGATTGCGCGGACTCCAGCAGCCGCGCCGAGCGATCCATTATAGAGAAGCCAAACCTTGCCGTTCTTTCCAAACTGCGACAGGCATTTTCATTTTTGGACGAGCAACTTTTAAAGATGCTTGAAAAACAATGAAATTGTTATTGGCTGAGCTTGCGCTGACGCTCTTCGCGGGGCGTGTTGCCGAACAGGGCGCCGAAGGCCGTGGAGAAGTGGGAACCGGACGAGAAGCCGCACATCAGCCCCACCTGCACGATGGAGTGGTTGGTGTCGCGCAGCAGCTGGCGCGCCCGTTGCAGGCGCAGTTCGAGGTAGTAGCGCGACGGCAGGCTGCCCAGGTATTGCTTGAACAACCGCTCCAGCTGGCGGCGCGATACCCCGGCCAGTTGCGCGATGTCGTCGGTCGACAGCGGTTCCTCGATATTCGCTTCCATCAGCGTGACGGCTTCCGTCAGCTTCGGCTGCAGCACGCCGAAGCGGGCCTGCAACGCGACGCGCTGGCGCTCGTCCGGGCCGCGCACGCGGTCCACGCACAGGATTTCCTTCACCTGCGCCTGGACTGTCGCGCCGAACAGCAGGTCGACGAGCGTCAGCGCGAAGTCGATGCTCGCAGCGCCGCCGCAGCACGTGACGCGAGTGCCGTCGATCTCGTACAGGTGCGGGCTCAGCAGGGCCTGGTCGGCGCGCATGTCGACGTCGGGATACAGCGACCACGGCAGCGCCGCGCGCGCACCGTTCAGCGCGCCCGCCTCCGCCAGCCAGAGCACGCCGGCGCCGACGCCGCCCCAGCACGGCGCCGCGCGGCAGCGGGCGACGACGGTACGCAGGTTGGCGGGTCGCAATGCGACCTCGGCCTCGTCCGCGACGAGCAGCACGAGGTGCCACAGGCGCTGGTCGGCCGTGAACTTGTCGGGCGTGCGCACGTCCACGTGCAGGCGCTCCGGCCCCAGCAGCTTGGCCGCCAGCCGCAGCGGCTGCACGAGGCCGGACCACGTCAGCGCATCCGGTTCGCCCGCATGCACGAGCAACACGCGCAGCGGCGCCTCCTGCGCAAGGCGGGACAGTTCAAGCGGCTGCATCGATACGAACTGGGGTCATCACTCGGGGGCGAGCACGGCGGGCGGCCGGCTCTCGGCATTCCATTGGCTGACAATCATACCGGAGATCAACAATGCGGCGCCGACCCAGCCGCGGGCACCCATCGCCTCCCCGAGCCAGAAATACGCGAAGAACGCGGCGCCGCCGGGCTCGAACGCATAGATGACGGCCGCCTCGTTGGCGCTCGTGCGCGCCTGGCCCCAGGTCTGCATCGAGATGATGGCGGCCGTGCACAGCACGCCCAGGTAGGCGACGTTCAGGGCGTAATGTGCGAGCCCGTGGCCGATATGCGCCCAGTAATTCGCGGCCTCCTCGACGCCGTGAGGCACCTCGCGCGCGACCAGCCACAGCGCGGCGCACAGGGCGACTGTGCCGATCTGCGCGGCCGTCACGCTCATCAGCCGCACGGCGCGGCGCGTGTAGATTTCCATGACCTTGATGTACGCGCCGAACGTGAGCGCGGCCAGCAGCGCGAGGGTGTCGCCGCGGCCCCAGCCGCCACCGCCATCCCAGCATAGCGCGACGAGCCCCGCGATCGCGAGCAGCAGCGCGACGACGATGCGGCGCTCCGGCAGCCGGCCGCCCAGCAGACCCAGCAATGGCACGACGAGCACGTTCAGGCCGCAGATGAAGGCGTTGCGGTTCGACGTCGTCAGCGCGAGGCCTTCCACCTGGAACAGGTAGCAGAAGAACAACAGCAGGCCGAGCGTCGCACCCAGCATCAGGTCCGACCGGCGCGCGCGCCAGAGGAAGGGCGAGAGCAGGACGGTCGCGATGGCGAAGCGCGTCACGATGATCCAGACGGGCGAAAAATAAGCGGTCAATTCCTTCATCGCAGGAAACGTCGTCCCCCATACGAGGACGACGACGACGAGGGCGAGGATGCCGCGCAGATGCTGGGTCATGAAAGTGACACGAGTTCGGGAAGATTGCTATGGTAACGGACGCGGCGGCAACGATGAAGACTGGGGCCGGCGCGCGCTGGCGGCTATAATCGTTTCATGGGTGAACGATATCTGAAGAGTGTGCGCCTGCTGGCCGAATGCCTGCAAGGATTCGAGCGCTTCGTTGCCGAACCGGTGCGCAGGCACGGGCTGACGCATCCGCAATTCGACATCATCGCCACCCTCGGCAACACGCCGGGCATGACGTACAAGGAACTGGGCGAGCGCACCCTGATCACGAAGGGCACGCTGACCGGCGTCATCGACCGCCTCGAACAGAAGGGCCTGGTGGAACGCGTGCGCAAATGCGACGACAAGCGCTCGTTTCTCGTGCGTCTGACGGCGACCGGCGATACCCTGTTCCACACGGTCTTTCCGGCCGTGGTTGCGCACGGCAAGCTGCTGTTCGCCGATTATGGCGACGGCGATTTCGAACAACTGGACCACGCGCTGCACCGCCTGCGCACCCGGCTCGACGCGCCGGACCTGGCGACCGCGGTGCCTGGCGAACTCCGCGCGGGGCATGTCCCCGCCGACGAAAGATGACATGAAGACTGCCCTGATCGAAGGCAAAAAGCCTCCCCATTTCGACAAACACATCATCGGCAACCTGTTGCTCGACGTGGCCCCGCCCGCCGAAGTGCGCGACGAACCGATGGTGATCGGCGTGCGCAACGACGCCGGCGACATCTACCGCGTGATCGGTGCCGCCACGCTGAACAGCTTCATGAATGCCGTCGAGGAATTGTTCGACCTGGGCCTCAGCGACGAGCTGCAGGACAAGGAAGAGCAGAAGGACGGCTGCGACGCCATTTTCAGCGAACCCTGACGACCTGCCCGGGGGTATAATTTTTTCCCATGGACAGAATCGACGCCCTCAAGAGCATTGCCGCGCAAGCCGGGCGCGGCGACCTTCATTTTCCGACCCACGTCGACGCGACGCTGAAGCTGCAGCGCGCGCTCGCCGACCCCGACTGCCACATCGACGAAGCGGCGCGCCTCGTCCAGACGGAACCCCTGCTGGCCGCACGCACCGTCGCCATCGCCAACTCGGCCGCCTATAACCGCTTCGGCAACGACGTCACCAACGTCAAGGCGGCCGTCGCGCGCGTGGGCTTCCGCACCCTGGGTGCGCTCGCCGCCGCCGTCATCGTGCGCCAGCTCGCGGGCGAAATCCACGACCCCGAGCTGCGTGCGAAAGCCGACCAGTTGTGGCTGCACTCGACCCACGTGGCCGCGCTGTCCCAGGTGATCGCGCGGCGCGTGTCGTTCGTCGATCCGGAAACGGCGATGTTCGCCGGCATCGTGCACGAGGTCGGCGGCTTTTACCTGCTGTCGCGTGCGGTCGAATTCCCGGGCCTGCTGGACGGCGGTGCCGACGAGTGGATCGAACATGGCGAGACCGCGATCGGCCGCGGCGTCCTCCTCAAGCTGGGCGTGCCCGCCCCCGTCATGGGCGCCATCGAAGCGCTGTGGAACGGCATGCGCGCCCTGCCTCCGGAAACGCTGGGCGACACGCTGCTGCTGGCCAACGACTTGGCGCCCGTCGCCTCGCCGCTGCTCGAACGCGATCCGGGCGTGAGCGGCGTGCAAGTGGGCGCCACCATTGACTTCGCCGTCGGCGAAGGCACGCTCTCCTCGATCCTCGAAGAATCCGAGGACGAAGTCCACAGCCTCACGGCCGCCCTGGCCTGATCCCCTGCCCCTGCCTGGCATCGACCGCCCCATGCGGTCGGTGTGCTGCCGTACATATGTGACTTTTTAGTCATTTACTTTCATCTTGTTACATTCCTTACCGATTGAGAACTTCTCTTAGGGAAACATGGTGCTATCTTGGCCATATTGCGATTCACGACGAATCGCGAGCCCCGAGAACACTAAGGAGTGAACCATGAAAAAACTGCTGCTCGCACTGATCGCCACCTCCGCCGTCGCCGGCGCCGCCCAAGCCCAGACCAATGCACCGCGCGCCTACGTGGGCGTCGGCGCTGCCACGGCCAACAACCAGACCTCCGACAGCTACAAGACCGGCGGCAAGATCTACGGCGGTTACAACGTCGACCAGAATTGGGGCGTGGAAGCGGGTTACACGGACTTCGGCAAGGAAAACGTCGGCGCCGGTAACGTGAAGGGTTCCGGTACCTATGTCGCCGGCAAGTACAACGTCCCGCTGGGCGAGCGCTTCTCCGGTTACGGCAAGCTGGGCGTCGCTTACAACGAGCGCAAGTACGACAACGGCGCCGGTACGCACGTCAACAACTACGACACGGGCCTGTATGGCGGCGTGGGCGTCGAGTACAAGCTGAACGAGAACCTCGCCGTGAACGCCGAGTACGAGCGCTACGGCAAGGACAAGGCCTTCGGCGCCAAGGCCGACGTGTACACCGTGGGCCTGAAATACGGTTTCTAAGCTCCCTCCCCGGACCCGGCAACGGGTCTGCAGCACCGACGTCGTTCCTGCGCAGGCAGGGACGACGTTTTTTTTCGTCGTGCGTCCGGGTAGGCAAAAAAATGCCCGCTCCGAAGAGCGGGCCAAGTCCAAAACTAGGGATGTCCTGAAAGAGACGAGTTCATCTTAGTCCTCCGCTACCTTCGGCTCTGTGCGGTGATTCACATTTGTTAAATATTTTGACTAAAGGCGTGACAGGCCCGTTGCGCCACGAATCTCTGGTTCGTGCTTCGAGAAAACGCTGACGCAGGCGCCAGTCGTCACAACGATCCACTCCCGTTGCTGCTGGGTATAGCCCAAGCGTTTGTCTTCTTCCTTTGCCCAGCCACCATCGAGTACCTCAAGGACGGGATAGCCCGAAGGGAAGTCCTCGGCAATCCAATACTCGGCCAGCGAGACTTCGTCTAGAAGCCTGAAGCCGTCGACTTGGGAAAATATGATCTCGATCCCATCGTCATTGTTGCGGTTTCGAAGGACACGTATCGACAAGCGACCGTCGTAGACAACGGAGTGGATATCTGCGCCCCAGTCGAATTGCGCCTGGCAGCCAAAGGGTTTCGCTTTGATAGGCATGTAGGTCGTGTCTCGAAAGACTTGATGAGCGTGGCTAGACAGCGGTTACGGTAACGCGGGCGGTGCAGGCGTGTATGATCTCCTCGGGGTCGAGCCTTGTCTGCAAGTCCGGCATCTTGTCGAAACGGAAAAATCATGGACTGTCGCGACACGGGGTCACCAGCCGCCGTACACAAGTCTCAGACGCTATCAGTTGACTCTATAAATTACGTCATAAACATCGCGTATCGCTCCGGCAAGCACCACCATACTGAGGCCACTACGTTCCCAGAACATGAGAAAGAACGCCAGCCTATCGATTGGAGTTTGTTCGTCGATGCCGTGCAATTCACAGATTGTGGCTCTGATGCGTAGCACATCGGGCTCATCCGCTTGGTCTCGCCCTTCGATTTCACTCCAGAGTTTCACACGTGTGGTTGCAACGCTGCCTACCGTTGCTCTACCCGTAAGGCGGCTTTTGGCTACCGATACGGCAGCTTGAGCGCTGCTGGGTAGACATGCAGTAACTCGTTCCAGCGCGTCGAGCATGAAGCGTTGTGCATTCCCCCATTGTCCCGGATCGTCCAGGTTCACTGTGGCCGAAATTGCATCGAAAGGATCGCAACGGGACATTTTCAAATTCCTGAATAATCGAAGCATTCTACATTCTTGACCTTCCGCTTCTGGCCCAGGCTGTGTAAAAACGCGAAATCATGATGTTTTCAGGGGTCTCTTTACCATTCCCGACCTCGTGAAAACGCCGTAGCGAGCGTTTTGGAAGGCCGGGCGCCGCGGACGTCACGTCGGGCCTGCGTTTTTACACAGCCTGGGCCGTTAGCGGTCTCTGATGAATGCCCCCAACCGCCGCAAAACGGACGGCCGAAAACGTGCGTAGAGACCTACCCCACAATCAGTCAGAGTGCAGCGCTTGCCCAACCGTTTGAAGATCATGGATTAACCCAGTCGCATGCGGTCCCGCCAACGTCAGGCCACGCTCCACCAGGGCATGACTCATGGCGCTATGACCGAGGAAGGCGGCTGCCCTCGCTAGGTGTAACGCTGCTCTCGCAGGCAGCTTGCCAACGCTGTACTTTCGCAACAGCTCATCGACGGAGTCTTGAGCCATTGCCGTGCGGAGTTCGCGTACCGTTCCGAAGAATGCCTTCTGTTCCGCTTCAAGCTGACCTATCAATGCAAGACGCGCCTCGTCATTCAGATCCCAGTTCCATTCCTCGCCAACGCGTCTTCTCATAACGCATTCATATTCCTTCAGCGTGGACAACGCAGCGTCGCATTCGGCCGGGATGAACGTTGGCTGCGCGCCAAGGTTCACGTAAAAAACGTCACCTGAGCGACTTGCCTGAACGTTGATAACGAAGACGTAATCATCTTCAACCTTTCGGAAAGTCTGCCCTGACCCCTTGAAGCCAAGCGTCCGAATATGGGCGCCTAAGTATTGAAGAATTTCTTTCAATCCAGTTCCTAAAAGAGAAGGGAGGATTCCTTTACCAATGGCTCCTGGCCAACAGCGGGCGCCAACAAGATCCAGTGTACGAGGTTGTTGCTTGCAGAGCAACGGAAGGATGAGGACGCAATCCCATTCATGCGCCATCGCACCGCGCGCCGACCAACAAAAAAAGCGCCACCCGCAGGTGGCGCCAAGGGCTACCTCACCATGAAGTTCGCCCAACCAGACTGCTGTCGCGCTGCGCCGATCACTTCGGCATCAGTACCGTATCGATGGCGTGGATGACACCGTTATCTGCAGGAACGTCTGCCTGGATCACGGTGGCTTTATCCACGTGAACCTTGCCATTTTTTACGCTGAAGGTGAGCGGCGCGCCCTCGACCGATTTCACCATGCCCGGCTTGACGTCGGCCGCCATGACTTTTCCCGGTACCACGTGGTAGGTCAACACCTTGGCCAGCGCGGCCTTGTCCTTCAGCAGCGCATCGAGTTTCGCCTTCGGCACTTTCGCGAACGCCTCATCGGTGGGCGCGAACACCGTGAACGGTCCCGGCCCTTGCAACGTACCGGCGAGCCCGGCCGCTTCGACGGCCTTGACGAGCGTCGTGAAATTGCCTGCGGCCTGGGCGGTGCCGACGATATCGGCCGCGTGGGCGGCGGTGCAGGACAGGAAAAACGCGGAAACCAGCCAGAACTTTTTCATTGCTCACTCCTCCGTCGGATATGTGGGATGACAGTGCGGGAATGGATTTGACCCGCAACAGTTAACAATGTAGATGTGGCTTGGCGAGACGTCCACGATTTGAACCGATATAATCAACATATTCCAGTTCAATTCCGGTTCATCATGAGCGCCCAAGACGAAAAACAAGACGAGCACCCGGACGACATCACCTACCGCAGCGGCGTCGCGGCACGCCTGGCGGGCCTGTCCGTGGAAACGCTGCGGGTCTGGGAGCGCCGCTACGACCTGTCCGGGAGCCGGCGCTCCGCGCACGGCCAGCGCCTGTATTCGGCGGCCCAGGTGCAACGTCTCGGCGTGCTGAAGCAGTTGGTCGACCGGGGCCACCCGATCGGGCAACTGGCCCATTTGTCGATGGACGAGTTACGCACCTTGGGCGGCGGCGTGTCGCGCGACGGCATGCCGGCCAGGCCGATCGACGTCGTCGTCGTCGGCCTGGGCCTCGCGCGCCGGATCGCCGCCAGTCCGCGCGATACCGTGCCGTTGAACGTCCTGGCGAGCTGTTCGCGCTTCGAGCCGGCCGATTGCGCGCGGCCCGAACTGCGCGCCGACGTCCTGCTCGTCGAACTGGCCGAGCTGGACGAGCGGGCCATCCCGATGATCGAAGCGGCCAGCGCCGCCTTGCATGCAGTGGCCGTCGTCGTGCTGTACCGCTTCAGCTCGAGCGCCACGATCCGGGCGTTGCGGGAAGAAGGCTGGCTCGTCGCGCGCGTGCCGTCCGAGATGGGCGAACTGGTGCCGCTGTGCCGGCAAGCGCTGGAAGGACAACACTTGCCGCCGCGCACGGCAGACATGGTGCCGGCCGGCCCGCGCTTCGACGACGAGATGCTCGCCAACCTCACGGCAGCGAGCAGCAAGCTTGCGTGCGAGTGCCCGCGGCATATGGCGGAACTGCTGATGATGGTGGGAAGTTTCGAGCGCTACAGCGCGAAGTGCGCGTCGCGGAACAATGCGGACGCGCAAGTGCACGAGGACCTCAACCGCGCGGCCGGCCAAGCCCGCATGATCCTGGAAGCGGCGCTGGAGCGGCTCGCGCGCGCGGAAGGCATTCCGCTGCCGCCACCGCCGGAACCGCCTTCCCGACAGGCATAAAAAAACCCGCTCCTTGCGGGAGCGGGTGAAGTCCAAAACTAGGGATGTCCTGAAAGAGACGAGTCCATAGTACGGCAGCCTTGAGCGGGCACTCTGTGCGCTGCTTCACACAAAGAAAAATCTTCTATATCAAGGCGATCATCCTTTGACCGGCGCCACAAAAACAAAAGCCGCCGCGGCCAGGCCGGGCGGCTTTGTCGGGGCGGGCCGGCTTACACGACGGCGCCGTCCGTTTCATCCTTCGGCTTGACCGGCTTGATCAGATCTTCGCGCTTGACGCCCAGCCACATGGCGATGGCGGCCGCAACGAACACGGACGAGTAAATACCGAACAGGATACCGATGGTCAGCGCGACGGCGAAGTAGTGCAGCGTCTGGCCGCCGAAGAACAGCATCGACAGGACCATCATCTCGGTACAGCCGTGGGTGATGATCGTACGCGAGATCGTGCTCGTGATCGCGTGGTCGATGACCTGGGTCACGGACAGCTTGCGCTCCTTGCGGAACGTCTCGCGGATCCGGTCGAAGATCACGACCGATTCGTTGACGGAGTAGCCCAGCACCGCAAGCACGGCGGCCAGCACGGTCAGCGAGAATTCCCACTGGAAGAAGGCGAAGAAGCCCAGGATGATGACGACGTCGTGCAGGTTCGCGACGATCGCGGCGACGGCGAACTTCCATTCGAAGCGCACGGCCAGGTAGACCATCACGCCGATGACGACCATGATCAGCGCGTTCAAGCCGTTCTGCGCCAGCTCGTCGCCGACCTGCGGGCCGACGAATTCGACGCGCTGCAGGCTCACGACTTCCGCCCCGGCCGCGTTGACGCAGCTGGTGCGGGTGACGCTCTCGCCCTTGTCCGTGGTCTGCTGAACCTGTTTCGGCGAACCGGATTCCGCCGCGCACAGTGCGTTGAACACGGTGGCCGACGTCCCGGAACCGGCGACGTCCTTGCGGACCGGCAGGCGCAGCATGATGTCCTGCGCGGTGCCGAACGGGACCACTTCCGGCTGCTCATAGCCCAGCTTTTCCAGGCTGCGGCGGATCTTCTCCTGGTCGGCCGCGTGCGGGTAGCGCAGTTCCATCACCGTACCGCCCGTGAATTCGACCGAGAAATGCAGGCCTTTGGTCACCAGGAAGAACACCGCGGCGACGAAGGTCAGCGCCGAGATCACGTTGAAGATCAACGCGTGGCGCATGAACGGGATGTCCCGTTTAATCTTGAAAAATTCCATGTTCTACCCCGATTAACCTTTCTTGACGGCCGTCCCGGCCCCTGCGGCACCCGCATTCCACACGGTGCCGATGGCAATCTTGCCCAGTTTCTTCTTGCGGCCGTACCACAGGTTCACGACGCCGCGCGACAGGAACACGGCCGAGAACATCGAGGTCAGGATGCCGAGGCAGTGCACGACGGCGAAACCGCGCACGGCGCCCGAACCGAACACCAGCAGTGCCAGGCCGACGATGAGCGTGGTGACGTTCGAGTCGAGAATCGTGGCCCAGGCATGGCTGAAGCCGGCCGAGATCGCGGCCTGCGGCGTGTTACCCGCGCGCAGTTCCTCACGGATCCGTTCGTTGATCAGCACGTTGGCGTCGATCGCCATACCGAGCGCCAGCGCGATTGCCGCGATACCCGGCAGGGTCAAGGTCGCGCCCAGCATCGACAGCAGGGCCAGCAGGAACAGCAGGTTGCAGGCCAGCGCGATGACGCTGAAGAAGCCGAACAGCTGGTAGTAGATGATCATGAAGATCGCGATCGCCACGAAGCCCCACAACGTGGAATGCAGGCCCTTGGCGATGTTCTCGGCGCCCAGCTGCGGGCCGACGACGCGTTCCTCGACGAATTCCATCGGCGCGGACAGCGCGCCGGCGCGCAGCAGCAGCGCCAGCTCGGCGGCGGCCTGCGGGCTGGCCATGCCGGTCGTCTGGAAGTTCGAACCGAATTCGCTCTGGATGGTCGCAACCTGCAGCACGGAGTACTTGCCTTTTTCCTTCAGCAGCGTGGCCATGCGCTTGCCGACGCGCTCGCGGGTCATGGCGCGCATCTTGCGGCCACCCTCGCTGTTCAGCTCGATGCTCACGGCCGGACGCTGGTTCTGGTCGAAGCTGGCGACGGCGTTGATGACCGAGTCGCCGGTCGCGACGACGTCCTTCGACACGACGACCGCGCCGCCCGGGCCTTCGGTGAACAGTTCCGAATTCAGCGGGATCGCGGCGGACAGCTCGGTGCCCGGGGTGACGGTATCGTCGGTCACGCGGAATTCCAGCGTGGCGGTACGGCCGATGATGTCCTTCGCGTGGGCGACGTCCTGCACGCCCGGCAGCTGGACGACGATGCGGTCGCGGCCCTGTTGCTGGATCACGGGCTCGCTGACGCCCAGTTCATTGATACGTTTTCCCAGTGCCGCGATGTTCTGCTTGACGCCCTCTTCCACCACGCGCTGCAGCGCAGCCGGCTTCAGGGTGACGATCAGCTTCAGGTCGTTGCCGTCGGCGGCATCGGCGAATGCCAGGTCGGCATTCTGGCCGGCCAGCACGTTGTGCGCCTGCGTACGGGTGGCCTCATCGCGGAAATTGACCACGACGTTGTTGCCGACGCGGTCGATGCCGGCGTGGCGAATGTTCTTCTCGCGCAGCTCGCTGCGGACGCTGGACAGGACGCTCTTGATGCGGGTCTCCTGCACGGCCTTGGCATCCACCTGCAGCAGGAAGTGCACGCCGCCGCGCAGGTCGAGGCCCAGATTCAACGGCTTGGCGTGCAGCGCCTGCATCCACGCGGGCGTATTCTTGACCAGGTTGACGGTGACGATGTAGTCGGGGTCCGTCGGGTCGCGGTTCAGGTCGCGCTCGAGCGCCGCCTTCGCCTTGAACTGGGCGTCCGGCGTCGCGAAGCGCGCACGCACGGACGCGCTGTCGCCCGAACCGTCCAGACTCACGGCGTCGGCGGGGATGCCTTCGCGCTTGAGCGCATCTGCGACCTTGCCGGCCGTGTCGCTGGTGACCTTGACCGTCGCCTTGGACGTCGTCACCTGCAACGCCGGCGAATCGCCGAAATAGTTCGGCGCCGTGTACAGCAGGCCGACCAGTACTGCGACAAGGATCAGTATGTATTTCCAGAGGGGGTAACGATTCATGATGCTCCAGCGTTCAGGATCGGGCGGAGCGCGGCGCGGGCCGCGCGGCCGGCATTACAAGGACTTGAGCGTGCCCTTCGGCAGCAGCGCGGTCACGGCGTTCTTCTGCACGACCACTTCGGTACCGGCAGCCACTTCGATGTTGACATAGGTGTCGGTGACCTTGGTCACGCGGCCCAGCATGCCGCCGACCGTGATCACTTCGTCGCCCTTGGCCAGCGTATCCATCATCGATTTCAGCTCTTTCTGGCGCTTTTGCTGCGGACGGATCATGAGGAAATACATGACCACGAACATCAGGACCAGCGGGGCGAACGTGGTGAGGTTGCCCATCAGACCCGGATCGGCGGCACCGGCGGTTTGCGCGTACGCGTTGGAAATGAACACAAGGACTCCGATTGTATAAGTGAAAAAACAAGCGCTGTATTCTAGCACCGGCAAAGTGTCAACAGCCAGTTTCCCGCCATGTGGGAACGGCAATGCACGAATGCAAGAGTTATCGGAAAATTAATTTGGTGTGCATACGGCGGTTGGACGCGTGGACGGGAGACCCGGCTGCGCGCCCCGGTCCACCCTACCGTAGGGTGGACGGCTTTGCCGTCCACGCGTCCAACCAGCGGTCGATCAGACGCCGCGGGCGCGGTCCGCATTGAACTGGACGCGGAACTCATTGAACCGGTCCGCATCGATCGCGTCGCGGATCTCCTGCATGAGGTTCAGGTAGTAATGCAGGTTATGGATGGTATTCAGCCGCGCCCCGAGGATTTCCTTCGACCGGTGCAGGTGGTGCAGATAAGCGCGCGAGAAATTCTTGCAGCAGTAGCACGAGCACGACTCGTCCAGCGGCGCCTGGTCGTCCTTGTAGCGGGCGTTCTTGATCTTGAGGTCGCCGAAGCGGGTGAACAGCCAGCCGTTGCGCGCGTTCCGGGTCGGCATCACGCAATCGAACATGTCGACACCGTTCGCCACGCCCTCCACGAGGTCTTCCGGCGTGCCCACGCCCATCAGGTAGTGCGGCTTGTTCTCCGGCAGGCGCGGGCCAACGTGCTGCAGCACGCGCATCATGTCTTCCTTCGGCTCGCCCACCGACAGGCCGCCGATGGCCAGGCCCGGGAAGTCGATCTCTTCCAGGCCGGCCAGCGACTCGTCGCGCAGGCGCTCGTACATGCCGCCCTGGACGATGCCGAACAGCGCGTTCGGGTTCTCGCCCTTGTTAAATTCGTTCATCGAGCGCTGGGCCCAGCGCAGCGACATGCGCATCGACTTCGCCGCTTCCTCGGCCGTCGCGGGACGGCCGTCGATCTCGTACGGCGTGCACTCGTCGAACTGCATGACGATGTCGGAGTTCAGCGAGCGCTGGATCTGCATCGAGATCTCCGGCGACAGGAACAGCCGGGAGCCGTCGATCGGCGACGCGAACTTCACGCCCTCTTCCGTGATCTTGCGCATCGCGCCCAGCGAGAACACCTGGAAGCCGCCGGAGTCCGTGAGGATCGGCTTGTCCCAGCCCATGAAGCCGTGCAGGCCGCCGAACTTGTCCATGACGTTCGTGCCCGGGCGCAGCCATAGGTGGAACGTGTTGCCGAGGATGATCTGCGAACCGACTTCCTTCAGCTCGTTCGGCGCCATCGCCTTGACGGAGCCATAGGTCCCGACGGGCATGAAGATGGGCGTCTCGATGGTGCCGTGGTTCAGTTTCAGACGGCCGCGCCGCGCGTGCGACAGGCCGCTCGTGTCTTTCTTGAGGAGGGTGAATTCGAGCATGGGTTCAATTCTTGGTTGCGCGTGAGTGCGTCGTCAGCAGCATCGCGTCGCCGTAGCTGAAGAAGCGGTATTCGCTGGCGATCGCGTGCGCGTAGGCCTTGCGGATCTCGTCGTAGCCGGCGAAGGCCGAGACGAGCATCATCAGCGTCGACTTGGGCAGGTGGAAGTTCGTGATCAGGCGCGTGACCGTCTTGAAGGCGTAGCCCGGCGTGATGAACAGATTCGTGTCGCCGCTGCCGGCCACGAGTTCGCCCGACTGCGATGCCGATTCCAGCGCGCGCAGCGACGTCGTGCCGACGGCGACCACGTCGCGGCCGGCCTGCTGCGCGGCGCGCACGGCGTCGACGGTCTCTTGCGGGATCGTGTACCACTCGCTGTGCATCTTGTGCTCGGCGAGGTTTTCCACGCGCACGGGCTGGAACGTGCCGGCGCCCACGTGCAGGGTGACGTACGCGATGCGCACGCCTTTCGCCGCGACCTTCGCGAGCAGCGCCTCGTCGAAGTGCAGGCCCGCGGTCGGCGCGGCGACGGCGCCCGGTTCTTTCGAATAGACGGTCTGGTAACGCTGCTCGTCGAAGTCGTCGGCATCGTGCTCGATGTACGGCGGCAGCGGCAGGCGGCCGTGCGCTTCGATCAGCTCGAACACGTCGCCGTCGAAATGCAAGGTGAAGAATTCGCCGGCGCGTTCGCCGACGCCCACGTCGAATGCGTCCGCCAGGCGGATGCGCGAGCCGGCCTTCGGCGACTTCGACGCGCGCACCTGCGCGAGCACCGTGCGCGGGTCGAGCACGCGCTCGACGAGCACCTCGACCTGGCCCCCCGTATCCTTCTGGCCGAAGAAGCGCGCCTTCAGCACCCTCGTGTTGTTCATCACGAGCGTGTCGCCGGCGGCAAGCCGGTCGACGATGTCGGAGAAATGACGGTCGGTGATGCGGTCGCCGTCCAGTTGCAGCAGGCGCGACGCGCTGCGGTCGGGCAGCGGCACCTGGGCGATGCGCTCGGGCGGCAGGTCGAAGTCGAAGTCGGAGAGGGAGTACGTTTTGCTCATCTTGGCTGGGAAAAACTGGTGCCGGCGCCTTACAATACGGGCTACAGCGTGCGGCGAACCCATTATTTTACACCCGGATTTCAGCCGGCGGGCGCAGGCCATACCCGTTATGCGCAAATACTGATAAGCCGACAACACGCCCCAACGAACCGTCATGCCAGCCACGAATGCCAAACCGGCGGCCAACGCCGCCGCCAAGCCAGCACCGAAAAGCATCGAGAGCAAGCTCGCCAAGCTGGGCCTGCGCACGGACATGGATCTCGTGCTGCACCTGCCGATGCGCTACGAGGACGAGACGCAGATCGTGCCCATCCGCGAAGCCTGCCTGCGCGGCGGCCACGTGTCGCAGGTCGAAGGCGTCGTCACGAAGAACGAGATCGCCTACAAGCCGCGACGCCAGCTGCTGGTGACCATCGCCGACGAGACGTCCGATATCCAGCTGCGCTTCATGAATTTCTACGGCAGCCAGGTCAAGCAACTGGCCGAGGGCACGCGCGTGCGTGCGCGCAGCGAGGTACGGCACGGCTTCTTCGGCGCCGAGATGGTCCACCCGGTCTACAAGATCGTCAACGAGGGGGCGCCGCTGCCCAACTCGCTCACGCCCGTGTATCCATCCGGCGAAGGCTTGTCGCAGACCGTGCTGCGGCGCGCGATCGCGGACGCGATGAAGCGCGTGGACTGGACCGACACCGTGCCGCGCGCCGTGCGCGAGAAGCTGAACCTGGCCGAGTTCCAGCCGGCCGTCCGGCTGCTGCACTACCCGCCGCCGGACGTCGACGAGCATGCGCTGACGGAACGCAGCCACCCCGCGTGGACGCGTGTGAAGTTCGACGAACTGCTCGCGCAGCAGTTGTCGCTGAAGCGCGCGCAGCAGGCGCGCCGCGAAAAAGGGGCGCCGGTGCTGGGTGCGGTCGGCACATTGTCGTCGTCGTTTTTGGAAGCCTTGCCGTTCAAGCTGACCAACGCGCAGCAGCGCGTCGTCGAAGAAATCCGCCGCGACCTGCGCGAGGACTATCCGATGCAGCGCCTGCTGCAGGGCGACGTCGGCAGCGGCAAGACGGTCGTCGCCGCGCTCGCGGCCGCCCAGGCCATCGACAGCGGCTACCAGGCCGCGCTGATGGCGCCGACGGAGATCCTGGCCGAGCAGCACTTCCGCAAGATCGCCGCGTGGATGGAACCGCTGGGCGTGAAGGTCGCGTGGCTGACGGGCAGCCTGAAAAAGAAGGAAAAAACGGCGGCCAGCGAGATGGCGGAATCGGGCGAAGCGCAGCTCGTGATCGGCACGCACGCCCTCATCCAGGACTCCGTGCAGTTCGCGAAGCTGGGCCTCGTGCTCGTCGACGAACAGCACCGCTTCGGCGTCGGCCAGCGCCTCACCTTGCGCAACAAGGGCAGCGATGGGTTGGTGCCGCACCAGCTGATGATGTCGGCGACGCCGATCCCGCGCACGCTGGCGATGACGTATTACGCCGACCTGGAAGTGTCCGTCATCGACGAGCTGCCGCCGGGCCGCACGCCCATCGTCACGCGCGCCATCGACCAGAACCGGCGCGACGAAGTGATCGAGCGCGTGCACGCGGCCGCGCAGGAAGGCCGGCAGGCGTACTGGGTCTGCCCGCTGATCGAGGAATCGGAAGCGCTGCAGCTGCAGACGGCCACCGAGACGTACGAGACCTTGGCCGCCGCCCTGCCCGACCTCGTCGTGGGCCTCGTGCACGGCCGCATGAAGCCGGCGGAGAAGCAGGTGATCATGGACGCGTTTTCCGCGGGCGACGTGCACGTGCTCGT
Organism: Massilia pinisoli; assembly: GCF_024753285.1. GTDB lineage: Bacteria > Pseudomonadota > Gammaproteobacteria > Burkholderiales > Burkholderiaceae_D > Telluria > Telluria pinisoli. The sequence continues at coordinate 137,864 of NZ_JANUGW010000012.1, forward strand.
GGCGACGACCGTGATCGAGGTGGGCGTGGACGTGCCGAATGCATCGCTGATGGTGATCGAGCACGCGGAGCGCTTCGGCCTGTCGCAGCTGCACCAGCTGCGCGGCCGCGTGGGCCGGGGCTCCGCCGCCAGCGTGTGCCTGCTGCTGTATCAGAGCCCGCTGGGCCCCGTCGCCAAGCAACGCCTGATGACGATGCGCGAAACGACGGACGGCTTCGAGATCGCGCGGCGCGACCTGGAGATCCGCGGTCCCGGCGAATTCCTCGGCGCGCGCCAATCGGGCCAGGCCATGCTGCGCTTCGCGAACCTGGAGACAGACCAGTGGATCGTCGAGCAGGCGCGCGACGTGGCGGCGTGGCTGCTGGACTCCGACCGGCCCGAAGCCGAGGCGATTGTCGATGCGCACCTGCAGCGGTGGCTGGGTGGACGTGAGGAATTCCTCAAGGTTTGACGCGTACAAACGCACAGCGCATTGGAGCTCGTAGGGTCTGAAAAAAAATGGCCCGAGAACAGGCCATTTTTCATGGTGCCGGTACGCGGCTTACTTGGTCGGTGCCGGCGCCGTCGTGTCGGCCGCCGCATCCTTCTTCGCATCCTTCTGCTCCGTCGTGGCAACGGCCTTCTTGTGGCGCTTGACGACGCCCACGTGCTTCTTGCCTGCTTTCGGATCCTGCTTGTCGTGCGCGGCTTCGGCCTTCGCGACGGCCGGCGGCGTGGCCGAATCGGGCGCGGTCGGCGCCGCCGGGGCCGGAGTCTGGGCGAATGCGGCGGTGGCGAACAGGCCGGCGATCAGGGTGACGATGATGCGTTTCATGATGTTGGCTCCTGCGTGATATGGGTCGGAATTACTTGGCCGGCGCCGGGGTCACGGCGGCGACAGTGGTGTCCTTGGCGGCTTCGGTCTTGGCGGCCGCGGATTTCGCGGCGTGCTTCGTCTTGGCCTTCGCATGCTTGGCGGCGACCTTGGCGTCCTTGGCGTCCTTCGCATCGACCTTCGCTTCGGCCTTCGCTTCCTTGGCATCCGCTTTCGCTTCGACTTTCGCAGCCGTCTTGTCCTGCTTTGCCTCGGCCTTCACCGCGGCCGGGGCGGCAGCCTTCGGTGCCGGTGCCGGGGCGGGGGTCTGGGCAAAAGCGGCGGTGGCGAACAGACCGGCGATCAGGGCGGCGATGGTGTTTTTCATGATGAAGGGTCCTCGTAGTTTTGGGTTTGCGTGACCACGTTCGCGTGTCACTTGTACCTGAAAACGGCCCGCCCTGCCGGACTGTTGACGCGATTTACAAATGCTTACCAGCCTGACAAACGCTTACAGCTCGACCGTATTCGCCAGCACCGCCTCCACGCGCGCCAGCCGCGGCGCCACCATCGCGCGGTAGCGTGCCACCAGCTCGGGTCCCGCACCCTCGGGCGATCCGGCCGCGAACGGCGGTTGCGGGTTGTATTCGAGCGCCAGCTGGATCGTGCGCGCGACATCCTCGCCGGCCAGCTCGGCCGCCAGCGCAAGGCCGAAGTCGATGCCTGCCGTCACGCCGCCGCCGGAGATGCGATTGCGGTCGCGCACGATGCGCTCGGCCACCGGCACGGCGCCGAAGCGCGCGAGGAACGGGAGCCACATCCAGTGGCACGCGGACCGGTAGCCGTCGAGCAGCCCGGCGGCGCCCAGCACGAGCGACCCGTTGCACACGGACGTGACGTAGCGTGCCTGCCCGCCCTGGCGGCGCAGGAACGCCTGCGTCTCGGCGTCGCCGAACAGCTGCTCGATGCCGAAGCCGCCCGGCACGCACAGCACATCCAGCGGCGGGCAGTCGGCGAACGTCGTCGTCGGATTGATCGTGAAGCCGACGTCCGTCGGCACCGGGTCGCGGGTCTTCCACACGAGGTGCATCTGCGCGCCGGGGACGCGGCTCAGGATCTGGGCGGGACCGGTGAGGTCGAGCTGGGTCACGTGCGGGAACAGCAGGAATCCGATGTGCAAGGCAGTGGGCATGGCAGGCTCCGTCGATGAAAGATGACGCCATTCTAGGAAGCGGCTAGCATTGGCAGCAATGTCAATCTTTTGTCGAATCCTGCCAATGCCATCCAGACTCCGCCTGGTCGCCCTGCTCGCCTTCGAGGGCGTGCAGGTGCTCGACGTCACGGGACCGGCCGCCGTCTTCGGCGCCGCCAACGATGCTGCCGTCCACCTCACCGGCCGCCCGTTCTACCGCCTCCACATCCTGTCGCCGCAGGGCGGTCACGTGACGAGCAACTGCGGCCTCGCGCTCGTGACGGCGCCGGTGGCCAACGTGCGGCCGGGCGCGCTGGACACGGTGCTCGTCGCGGGCGGCAGCAAGCGCGGCCTGCAGGCGTTGGCGCAGGACGCGGCTACGCAGGAATGGCTGCGGCGCGCGTGCGCGCGTGCGCGGCGCTACGGGTCCGTGTGCACGGGCGCGTTCGCGCTGGCGGCATGCGGCCTGCTGGACGGCAAGCGCGTCGCCACGCATTGGGAAGCGACCGATATCCTCGGCCGCACCTATCCCGACGTCGAGGTCGACGCCAACGCGCTGTACGTCGAAGATGGCCGCGCGTGGACGTCGGCCGGCGTCACCACCGGCATCGACATGTGCCTGGCGCTCGTCGCGCGCGACCTGGGCGACGCGGTGGCCAACGCGATCGCGCGGCGCCTCGTGCTGTACGCGCGGCGGCCCGGCTATCAATCACAGTTCAGCACCGTGCTGGCGGCGCAGGAAAAGGCGGACGCGCCGTTCGCCGGCCTCGTCGACTGGATCCGCACGCACCTGGACGACGCGCTGGACGTGGCCAGCCTGGCGGCCCGCGCGGGGATGTCGCCGCGCACGTTCCACCGCCGCTTCACGGACGCGCTGGGCGAGACGCCGGCGCGCTTCGTCGACACGCTGCGCCTCGACCACGCGCGCCGCCTGTTGCAGACGACGGTGGCGCTGAAGACGGTCGCCGCGCAGTCGGGTTACGCGACGCCGGCCCAGTTGTCGAAAGCCTTCGCGCGCCGTTTCGGTATGAGCCCAGGCCTGTTCCGCGCGATGCACCGCGAGGGGCCGCAGGCGCAATAAAAAAGCCCGCATGGCGCGGGCTTTTCGGAGGGGCTGCGGGATTACTTGGCAACCGGTGCCGTCGTGTCGGCGGCGACGGTCGTGTCCTTCGCGGCTTCCTTCTTCACGGCGTGGTGCTTGGCCTTGTGCTTGTGGTGCATCGCGTGCTTGGCGCTGGCCTTGGCTTCCTTCGCATCGGCCTTGGCGGCCTGCGCGTCGGCTTTCGCTGCCTTCACGTCGGCGTTGGCTTCGGTCTTCGCGGCGGAGGGCGTCGCGACAGTCGTCGTCGTGGCGGCAGGTGCCGGCGTCTGGGCGAAAGCTGCGGTGGCGAACAGGCCGGCGATCAGGGTGGCGATGGTCTTTTTCATGATGATGAGTCCTCAGAGTTTGTTGGGGCTGGTGCACGTCGTTTGCGTGTCACTTGATCCTGAAAACGCGGACGGCTGCAGGCTTGTTGACGGGCTTTACAAACGCTTACAACCGGCCGCGCGGGCTTAGTTACTGGGTGACCGGAGCGGCAGGTGCCGGCGCCGGAGCTGCTTCCGGTGCAGGGGTCGTTGCCGGTGCGGGCGCCGGCGTGGCGTCAGCAGCAGGCGCCGGGGTCGGCGTCGCTTCAGGTGCCGGTGCCGGCTTCTCGGTCGGTGCCGGCGTGGCCGCGGAGGTGTCGCTGGTGTCCTTCATGGTGTCGGTCTTGGCCGCATGCTTGACCTTGTGCGTCGCGTGCTTCGCGTGCTTGGCGCTGGCCTTCGCTGCCTTGGCATCGGTCTTGGCTGCCGTCGCATCGGCTTGCGCGGCCTTCATGTCGGCGGATACCGCTTTCGTGTCGGCAGGCATTGCCTTGGTCGTGGTCGTGGTCTTCGATGCCTTCACGTCGGCATTGTTGACCAGCACGGCTTGCTTCGAGGCAGGCGCTGCGGGCTTCGTGGCCGGGGCGGGCGTCTGGGCGAAAGCTGCGGTGGCGAACAGGCCGGCGATCAGGGTAGCGATGGTTTTTTTCATGATGAAGGGTCCTCGAAGTTGATCGGTCATTGTGCACATCATTTGTGTGTCACTTATGCCTTCAACGGCTGCGCCTGTCCGTTTGTTGACGCACTTTACAAACGGTTACGCCGCTGACGGTTGCTTACAGGAACTGCAACAGTCTTGGTGATCGGGAACGATAGCTACCAAAGAAAAAAGCCCGCATCGCGCGGGCTTTCGGTGACACTTGAGCAGATCACTTGGTCGGTGCCGGGGTCGCTGCGGCAACGGTCGTTGCCTTGTGCTCGGCCTTCTTCTCGGCCTTGGCATGCTTGGCATCCGCCTTCGCTTCCTTCACCTCTGCCTTGGCTTCCTTCTTGGTTTCTTTCGCGTCGGCCTTGGCTTCCTTGACGTCCGCCTTGGCGTCAACCTTGGCTTCCTTCACGTCGGCTTTCGCGGTCTGCTTGGCTTCCTTGACGTCGGCCTTGGCGGCGGCTTTCGTTTCCTTCACTTCCGCCTTGGCAGCCTGTTTTTCCTGCTTGGCTTCGACCTTGGCCGCGGCCGCGGTGTTAGCCGGCTTAGCGGCAGGTGCGGGCGCCTGGGCGAAGGCAGCGGTTGCGAACAGGCCGGCGATCAGGGTAGCGATGGTCTTTTTCATGATGAAGGGTCCTCAGAGTGTTTGGGGTTGGTGCACGTCGTTTTGCGTTGCACTTGATCCTGAAACGCGGCCGCAAACCCGGCTGTTGACGGGCTTTACAATCGCTTACTCTGCTGACAGATGCTTACAACTCAGCCGTTTTAGCGCAGGTCAGAACGAGTAGCCGTGCCACGCGTCCTTGAAGTCCAGCGCGCGCGCATCGACCACTTCCGGCCGCGCGCGCAGCCACGCGATCACGGCCTCGCGGTCTGCCTCGCTGGGCGAGCCGCGCTCGATGCGGGCGACCACGCCCTCCGTCTCGCTGAACGGCTCGAGGCCGCCGAAGCCGCCGCCGAGCAGGCCCCGCTCTTCCAGCGCGCCGAAGAAATCGTGGATGAAGTCGTGATACGGCTCGCCACGCATCGGGCTGTGGAACACGAGTTCGACGTCGAAGCAGTGCTCCTGGAATTCGCCGACGCGCAGCTTCTTGCGCTGGCGGGCATTCAGGCGCCGCATGCGGCTGGTCGAACGGGGATCACGTTTCATGGGTTCTCCTTGGTTGTCATCGATTGGTCGGCCGCGTACGTCAGCCCGATCTGGCGCCGGATCTCGTCCATCAGGCCCATCAGCGCCAGCGTGTCGGCATGGGTCATGCGCGGGCTTTCCACGAGGCCCGCGCGCCAGCAGCGCTGCGCCTCGACCGCCTCGTGCACATAGCCGTTGCCGAGGTAAGGCGTGGGCACGGTGCGGGAGATGCCGTCGGCGCGGACGACCGTCACCGTCTGGGTGCGGTAGAACATCGTGTTCATGCGTACGTGGCCCCGCTCGCCTGCGATCGTCAACTCGCTCGACAGGCGCGCGCGCAACGAGCAGCTGCAGACGGACATGCCGCCGCCGCGGTGGCGCAGCAGGATGCCCGTCTGTTCGTCGACGCCCGTCGGGCCGAAGTCGGCCTGGGCCAGCACGGAATCGACGGGGCCCAGCAGCGCCATGGCGATCGACAGCACATAGACGCCCATGTCGAGCAGCGCGCCGCCGCCCAGCTCGGGATTCAGAAGGCGGTGCTCCGGCCCCACGTCGGCCTTGAAGCCGAGGTCCGCGTGCAACTGACGCACGGTGCCGATCTCGCCCGAGTCGACGATGCGGCGCACCTCGGCCAGCGCGGGCAGGAAGCGCGTCCACATCGCCTCCATCAGGAACAGGTTGTTTGCGCGCGCGAGCGTCACCAGTTCTTCTGCCTGGCGGCGGTTGACGGTAAACGCTTTTTCGCACAGCACGCCCTTGCCCGCCTCGAGCGCCAGGCGCACGTTCTCGTAATGCACGGGAAGCGGCGTGGCGACGTAGACGAGGTCCACGTCGGCGGCCTGCACGAGGTCCGCGTACGAGCCGTACGCCGTCCCGCCGAATTCGCGCGTGAAGTGTTCGGCACTCGCGAGGTTGCGCGAGCCGACGCCGGCCAGTTGGCCGTCCGGCGTGTCCTTGAGTGCGGTGGCGAATGCCTTGGCAATCTTGCCCGTGCCAAGGATGCCCCAACGTACCTTATCGGTCATGGTGTCCTCCTTCGGTATGACTGGCCGGCCGCCTGGGCCGGAACACGGTGTGGTCGAGATAAAACGCTTCATTCTGGTCCGGCCACCAGCCGGGCACGCCCAATACGGGCAGCGGCGTGAAGCCGGCCGTGGACAAGCCCTCGGCCGCTATCGCGTTGGACACCGCGGCATCGATCCAGTCGCGGCGCCCGGCGCGGTCGAGCGCAAAAAAATCGTCGCCGGCGACCACGACGCGCACATGGGCCGTGATCGCCTTGCGCGGCGCGACGAGCTTTTCCATCAGCGCGTGCCCGAACAGCCACAGCTCGGCGTCACGCCCGAACAGCGCGCGCCGGTCGTACAGCGCTTCGCGCCAGCGGTGCGCGCGCAGGTCGTCGACGAGCGCGCGCCCGGCAGCGCCATCGCGCACGATGAGCAGGGCCGCGTTCTCGTCGAAGATGGTGGCCGCGTCGCGCGCCGGCCCGCGCGATTTGCCGACGCCGGCCTGCGCGATCTGGGCGGCCTGGAGCGCGTTCAATTCACGCTTGATGCGGGGGAAGGTCTGCCACACGAGGCCGTTGAAGAAATCGTGCAGGTTCTCGCGCGTGGGCACGCAGCCCGTCGCCCCGATGAACGCTTCGTACGCCGTGCCCTCCGGCAGCGCGGCCTGGGGCACGAAGCGGATGGGCTGGCCCTGCTCGTTGACGAGCCCGAGCCGCGCCGCATTCGCATTGAAGGCCTCGATGAACGGACCGTCGGTGAGGCCTTCGACAGCGGGACGGACCGCGTCGTACCACGGCCGCATCCAGTCGATCTCCGGGAACATCCGTTCCGGGAACATCCGTTCCGGGAACATCCGTTACAGCATCTTCCAGCCGATCTGTTCGCCCGCGTTCAGCGGCACGAGGTCGTGCTCGCCCATCGGCACCGTCGGCGGCAGGCTCCATGTCTCGCGCGCCAGCGTGATCGTGCCTTCGTTGACGGGCAGGCCGTAGAACGCCGGGCCGTTCAGGCTCGCGAACGCTTCCAGCTTATCCAGTGCGCCGGCCTGTTCGAAGGCGGTGGTGTACAGCTCCATCGCGTGCAGTGCCGTGTAGCAGCCGGCGCAGCCGCAGCTCGATTCCTTCGTGTGCACGGCGTGCGGCGCGGAGTCGGTGCCGAGGAAGAAGCGCTCGTCGCCGCTCGTCGCCGCCGTCACCAGCGCCAGGCGGTGTTCCTCGCGCTTCAGCACCGGCAGGCAGTAGTAGTGCGGGCGGATGCCGCCGCGGAAGATCTCGTTGCGGTTGTACAGCAGGTGGTGCGCCGTGATCGTCGCGGCGATCGGGCCCTCGGCCTCCGCCACGTATTCGGCCGCGTCCTTCGTCGTGATGTGCTCGAAGACGATCGGCAGTTCCGGGAAGTCGCGGCGCAGCGGACGCATCACGCGCTCGATGAACACGGCTTCGCGGTCGAACAGGTCGATGTGCTGGTCCGTCACTTCGCCGTGCGTCAGCAGCGGCATGTCCAGTTCCTGCATCACTTCCAGCGTCTTGTAGCACTTCTTCAGGTCGGTGACGCCCGCGGCGGAATTCGTCGTCGCGCCGGCCGGGTACAGTTTCACGCCGTGGATGAAACCCGTGTCGCGGGCGCGGCGGATTTCGTCGGGTTCCGTGTTGTCAGTCAGATACAACGTCATCAGCGGCTCGAACGACATACTAGCAGGCAGCGCGGCCAGGATGCGGGCGCGGTATTCGGCGGCCAGCGCGGCCGTCGTGACGGGCGGCTTCAGGTTCGGCATGACGATGGCGCGGGCGAACTGGCGCGCGGTGTGCGGCAGCACGCTGGCCATCGCGGCGCCGTCGCGCAGGTGCAGGTGCCAGTCGTCGGGACGGGTGATGGTGATGGAGGCGGGGGATTCGATGGTGGACATGGCAGCTCTCGGATTGCGAACCCCGACATTTTACCTGCACGCCCCGCGTCCGGCATGCTTTCCAGGTGCGCACGATACATTGCAATACAGAACGAAAATATCCAATAAGGCTAGAATCGTCGTATCGTCAACCCGCCCGCGCAAACATGACGTTCGACATGCTCACGCTCGCCCAGCTGGCACTCATCATCGTGTTCGGCTACACGGTGCTCGGCCTCACGGGCTTCGGCTCGTCCGTAACGGCGATGCCGCTGCTCGTGCTGTTCATTCCGCTGCGCACGGCGGTGCCGCTGATGCTCGTGTTCGACCTCGTCTCGAACGTGCTGCTGGGCCTGAAGAACCGGCGCTTCATCGAAAAGCGCGAGGCGCTGCGCCTGATTCCGTTCATGGTGGCCGGCATGGCCGTCGGCGTGCTCGCGCTCGTGCACGCGCCGGAGCGCACGTTGCTCGTCGTGCTGGGCCTCTTCATCCTGACCTATTCGGCGTGGAGCCTGCTCGTGCACCGCAAGCCGCGGACGCTCGCGCCCGCGTGGGCCGGGCCGTTCGGCGTCGTCGGCGGCCTGTTCACGGCGCTGTTCGGCACGGGCGGGCCGTTCTACACGATCTTCCTCACGGGCCGCCTGGACGACAAGACCGTCCTGCGCGCCACGCTCAGCGGCGTGCTGTTCTTCAGCGCCGTCTCCCGCCTCGTGCTGTTCACGGGCGCGGGCCTGTACAGCCAGCCGGCGCTGCCGTTGCTGGTCGGCGTGCTGCTGCCGTTCGCGCTGGGCGGACTGTACGTCGGCAACCGGCTGCACCAGTGGCTGCCGGCGGAGCGCATCAAGCAGGTCGTGTGGCTCGTGCTGATCGCGGGCGGGACGAGCCTGGTGTTGCGCAATATGTGATCAATGGAGGATCCGGGCCAGGAATTCGCGCGCACGGTCGGATGCCGGCGCCGCGAAGAACGCATCCGCGGCGCCCTCCTCGACGATGCTGCCCTCGTCCATGAACACGACGCGGTCCGCCACGCGGCGCGCGAAACCCATCTCGTGCGTCACGACCATCATCGTCATGCCGTCCTGCGCGAGGCCCGTCATCACGTCGAGCACCTCGCCCACCATCTCGGGGTCGAGCGCGGACGTGGGCTCGTCGAACAGCATCGCGACGGGGTCCATCGCCAGCGCCCGCGCGATCGCCACGCGCTGCTGCTGGCCGCCCGACAGCTGGGCAGGGAACTTGTCCTGGTGCGCAAGCAGGCCCACGCGGTCGAGGTATTTCAGGCCGTTCGCCGTCGCCTCGTCGCGCGAGCGTTTCAAGACCTTGACCTGCGCGAGCGTCAGGTTGTCGCGCACGGACAGGTGCGGGAACAGCTCGAAATTCTGGAACACCATGCCGATGCGCGCGCGCAGCGCCGGCAGGTGCGTGGCCGGATCGCCGACGGACGTGCCGTCCACGTGGATCGTCCCCTGCTGGAACGGCTCGAGCCCGTTGACGGCCTTGATGAGCGTCGACTTGCCGGAGCCGGACGGTCCGCACACGACCACCACCTCGCCGCGCGCCACGCGTGTGGTGCAATCGCGCAACACTTGAAAGGGCCCGTACCACTTACTGACATTGTCGATGACGATCATTGAACGTGCTTTCCAAAAATTCAGATTATTTATCGAGCATTTTTCCAAGAATCCGTGTTGCTTATTTGCCCGCCTGCGGGCGTGCTTGACAGCACCATGATCGGCAACGATACTGCCGGGACTTGTCAATATCATCAGCACAAGATACCCGGCAACTCCCTGATCTTGCACGAGATTGTGCCATGGCATCGGAACAGGACGGATGATCTCCCCTGCGCCGCCACCCCAGAGGAAATTTATGAACAAAAGAAACCGCCTCACCACCTGGATCCTCGTGGGCCTGGTCCTCGGCATCGCCACCGGCTACGTGGCGAACACGAGTCTCGCCGACCCGAAGGGCTTCGCCGACATCATGTCGCTGGTCACGACTCTGTTCCTCCGCCTGATCAAGATGATCATCGCGCCGCTCGTGTTCTCCACGCTCGTCGTCGGCATCGCCAAGATGGGCAATGCGGCTGAAGTCGGCCGCATCGGCGTCAAGGCGCTGGGCTGGTTCATCGTCGCTTCCGTCCTCTCGCTCACGCTGGGCCTGATCCTCGTGAACCTGTTCCGCCCGGGTGACGCGATGGCGCTGTCCGGCACGCTGCCTGCAACGAGCGCATCGTCGGGCATCACCGCGTCCGGCCTGACGCTGAAAGACTTCATCACCCACCTCGTGCCGACGTCGATCGCCGACGGCATGGCCAAGAACGAGATCCTGCAGATCGTGATCTTCTCGATCTTCTTCGGCACCGGCGCCGCCGCCGTGGGCGCGCGCGCCACGCCGCTGATCGACGCCATCGACGGCGCCGCCCACATCATGCTGAAAGTGACGGGCTACGTGATGAACTTCGCGCCGTTCGCCGTGTTCGCGGCCGTCGCGGGTGTCGTCGCCACGAGTGGTCTGGGCGTGCTCGCCACCTACGGCAAATTCATGGGCGAGTTCTACCTCGGCATCGTGCTGCTGTGGGCCCTCCTGATCACGATCGGCGTCCTGTTCGTCGGCCCGCGCTTGTTCAAGCTCCTGGGCCTGCTGCGCGAACCCACGATCCTCGCGTTCACCTGCGCATCGTCGGAAGCCGCGTATCCGAAGACGCTGGAAGGCCTGGAGCGCTTCGGCGTCAAGAACCGCCTGGCCGCGTTCGTGCTGCCGATCGGTTATTCGTTCAACCTGGACGGCTCGATGATGTACTGCACGTTCGCATCCGTCTTCATCGCCCAGGCATATGGCATGGAACTGGCGCTGTCCACGCAGATCACAATGATGCTCGTGCTGATGCTGACGTCGAAGGGCATGGCCGGCGTGCCGCGCGCCTCACTCGTCGTCATTGCCGCCACGCTGAACCAGTTCCACATCCCCGAAGCCGGCCTGCTCCTGCTGCTCGGCATCGACCACTTCCTCGACATGGGCCGCTCGGCCACGAACGTGATCGGCAACGGCATCGCCACCGCCGTCGTTGCGAAGTGGGAGGGCGATCTCACCGATCCCGCCCTTGTGGACAAGGACGTCGCCACAGCGCCCTTGCGCTGACAAGCACCCCGAACCCAGGCTCCTCCCAAGGAGCCTTTTTTTTGCCTTCCAAAAATTGTTAAAAAAGGAGATAAAATGTTTTTGAAATCCATACGCACCTGGTTCGCACTGGTTCTCTTCATGCTGTGCGCAGCGACCGCGCATGCCGCTGGACGCATGCCGAACGTGGTGATCCTCGCCACCGGCGGCACCATCGCCGGCACCGGCGCCACGAGCACGACGACGGTCGGCTACACGGCCGCCAAGGTCGGCGTCGATGACTTGATCAAGGCCGTGCCGGAACTGAAGCAGGTCGCGCACGTGACGGGCGAGCAGGTCTTCCAGATCGCCAGCGAGAACATGAGCAACGAGCACTGGCTCACCTTGGCCAAGCGCGTCAACACGCTGCTGGCCAAGCCGGACGTGGACGGCATCGTGATCACGCACGGCACCGACACGATCGAGGAAACGGCGTACTTCCTCGACCTCGTCGTCAAGAGCAAGAAGCCGGTGGTGGTGGTGGGCGCGATGCGTCCGTCGACCGCGATCTCGGCCGACGGCCCGATCAACCTGTACAACGCCGTCCTCGTCGCCGGCAGCCAGGACGCCATCGGCAAGGGCGTGCTCGTCGTGATGAACGACCAGATCAACGCCGCGCGCGACGTCAGCAAGACCAACACGACGACGACGGACACGTTCAAGTCCACGGAACTGGGCCTGCTGGGCTACGTGGTGGGCAACCAGCCGCACTTCTACCGCGTCTCGACCCGCAAGCACACGGTCGACACGGAATTCGACGTGAGCAACCTGAACGCGCTGCCGCAGGTCGACATCGCCTACACGTACGCGAACGTGGGCCCGACCGCGGTCAACGCGCTGGTCGCCGCCGGCGCCAAGGGCCTGATCCACGCTGGCGTGGGTGACGGCAGCCTGCCGAACAAGGTGCGCCCGGCCCTGTCGGCCGCGCGTGAAAAAGGCGTGGTCATCGTGCGCGCGAGCCGCGTGGGCCAGGGCATCGTGGCGCGCAACGGCGAAGCCAACGACGACCAGCTGGACTTCGTCGTGGCCGACACGCTGAATCCGCAGAAGGCACGCATCCTGTTGATGCTGGCGCTGACCAGGACGAACGACACCAAAGAGATTCAGCGGATGTTCTACACGTACTGATCGTCGTTCCAACGACAAAACGGCCGCATCGCGCGGCCGTTTTTTTTGTCAGAACAGGTGCATCACGCCCACCGACGTGCCGCGCTGGAACGTCTGCTTCGTCGAGGGAATCAGCGCGCCGTCGTAGCGGTTGACGTCGAACTCCGCATACAGGTTGGTGCGCTTGGAGAAGGCATACGTCGCGCCCGCCAGGAACAGGTCGCGCCGGCCCGTGCCGGCCCTGCTGTCGTAATCCGACCGGTAGACGGCCGCCGTGACTTCGATCGGACGGTTGATCCGATAACTGATGCCGCCAAAGCGCGTCCCGTTCTGGTAGGTGCCCGCGGTGGCGGTGTCCTGGCGCTCGCGCGACAAGCCACCCTTGACCGTCATGGCGCCCAGCTTGAACCCGCCACCGGCCACGAACATGTTATTGGTGAAGCCGGTCGGCGTCTGCTTGCGAATGTAGGCACCGGCGGCCAGCAATGTGTGGCCCGTGTAGCTGAACGCGGCGCCCCGGGCGGTGCGCTTGCCCGCATCGCCCGCGACTTCGCCCGGTGCGTACTCGGCGCGCACCGTCAGGCCGCCGAACGTGCCTGTGTACTGGACGTCGTTGTTGAAGCGCGTTCCCGAGTTCGACGATGCGGAGAGGCCTGCCGTCTTCGCCGCGGCCGGCAGGCTCGTGCCCGCGCCCGACGACAGCGGCGTGATCGAGGTGTAGTTGTGGTTGAAGGGATCGAGGAATTTCTCGGCCCGGAACGCGACCGTGTACTGCCGGCCGAGATCGATCGAGCCCCAGGCGCCGCCCAGGCCGACCGCCGCGGTACGGTTGAACAGCACGTTGTTCGTGTTGTCCAGCGCGCCGGTCTTGTCGTTGAAGCCGCTCTCGAGCTGAAAGTGCGCGTTCAAGCCGTTGCCGAGGTCCTCCTTGCCGCGGAAGCCCAACCGGTTCGGGTAATAGTTGCCGGACGTCGTCGACAACAGGCCATTGCCCGCCGCGTCGACGTTGGTCTGGTAGCGTAACCCGCCATCGATCGATCCGTAGACCTGGACCGCCGATTGCGCATGGGCGGCGGCCGGAATCACGGCCGCCAGGGCCAGCATCAGAATGGATTTCGTCATCACTGTCTCGTTTATGGTTATGAATGCGATTTGGCGGCGCGGGGACGCAAGCCGTCCTCCGCGGACCGCCGGTGAAAACAAAGGGTGTGGAACGGAAGGCTAGACGGCGGCCTTGGCGGCGGCGTTGCGTGCAGCTTGCCGGGAGCTACTGCTCAGCACGAGCAAGGTGGCGATGCTGGCCACCGACAGCACGGCGATCGGCAGCAGCGCCAGCGCATAGCTGCCGGTGCCCTCCTTGATCCAGCCGTAGGCATTGACCATCAGCCCGCCGCCGATCAGGTTCGCGATCGCGTTGATCAAGGCCAGGCCACCGGCCGTCCACGTGGGCGGCAGCCAGGTGGAGCTCAGTGCCCAGAACGGGCCCTTGAATGCATAGGCGCCGATCAGGATGCACGACAGCAGCACGATCGTCGGTGCCAGCGCGGTGATGAACAAGGTGCTCAGCATGCCGCCGGCGATCAGGGCGAGCGGAATGGCCGTATGCCAGCGGCGTTCACCCTTGCGGTCCGAGCGGCGGCCCCACCACACCATCAGCACCGCGGCGACGATGTAGGGCACGGAATTCAGCAGGCCGGTTTGCATGATGGTCAGGCCGAACGATTTGATCAGCTGCGGCTGCCATACGCCCAGCACCGTGCCCGCCGACGACGCGGTGGCGCAGACGAGCGCCATGCCCAGCACTTCCTTGCTGAGGAACATCTTCGACAGTGGCGCATGGGCGACCGCCGCCTTCTTTTCCTTCTCGAGCCGCTCCTTCTCCAGGCGCGCGGTCAGCCACTGGCGCTGCGCTGGGCTCAGCCAGGTCGCCTGTTCCGGCCGGTCGGTCAGGAAGAACAGGCAGACGACGCCCAGCACGATCGTGGGAAGGCCTTCCAGGATGAACAGCCAGTGCCAGCCACGCAGGCCGAGCAGGCCGTCGGCCTGCAGCAGCAGCGCGGAGATCGGCGAACCGATGAAGCTCGCCATCGGGATCGCGACCATGAAGATCGCGATGATGCGGGCGCGGTAGGCCGCGGGCAGCCAGTACGTCAGGTACAGCACGACGCCGGGGAAGAAACCCGCTTCGGCCGCGCCTAGGAGGAAGCGCATGACGAACAGCGAGTTCTGTCCCTGCACCAGCGCCATGCATGCCGACACCGTGCCCCACGTGATCATGATCCGGGCGATCCACTTGCGGGCGCCGAACTTCTGCAGCGCCAGGTTGCTGGGCACTTCGAACAGGAAATACGAAAAGAAGAACAGGCTGCCGGCAAAACCGAAGACCTTCGGCGTGAGGCCGAGGTCGTGGTTCATCTGCAGCGATGCCATGCCGATGTTGCCGCGGTCGATGAAGGCCAGCAGGTAGCAGACCATCAAAAAGGGGATGAGACGCCAGATCACCTTGTGCATGGTGGCCGCTTCGAGGCCGGCGTCGTGGTTGAGATCGCTCATATGTCTCCTGCACTGTAATGGTTATACGCGTCTTCGTGCGCGCTTGGGGTCGATTTGGTACGGTCAGGCGTCTTGTTGCAGCACCGCCAGCACGTTGCGCGCCGCGGCCGTGCCCATGCCGACGTAGGCATCGCTCGTCACGCCGCCGATGTGCGGCGACAGGATCACGTTGGGAATACCGGTGAAGGGATGGCCGGCCGCGAACGGCTCGACCTGGAAACTGTCCAGGCCCGCCGCACGCAGGGCGCCGCTCGTCAGCGCAGCGGCCAGCGCCGCCTCGTCGATCAGGCCGCCGCGCGCCGTGTTCACGACGATGGCGCCGGGACGCATCGTCGCGAGACTGGCCGCGTTCAGCATGTTGGCGTTGTCCTGCGTGAGCGGGCAGTGCAGCGACAGCACGTCGGCCTGCGCGATGACGTCGGCCAGCGGCAGCAGCTCGACGCCGTCGGGCGCGGCTGTTGCGAACGGATCGTTGGCGATCACGCGCATGTCCATCGCACGGCCGACCGCGGCCACGCGCGCACCGATCGCGCCCAGGCCAACGAGGCCCAAGGTGCGGCCGCGCAGTTCCAGGCTTTTGTGCGTCGCCTTGTCCCAGTGGCCGTCGTGCATGCGGCGGTCGAGCGTCGGCACGTCCTTGGCGCACGCGAGGATCAGCGCCCACGTGTGCTCGGCCACCGCGGGCGCGTTGGCGCCGACGGCCGCCTTGACGGCGATGCCGCGCGCGGCGGCGGCGTCCTTGTCGATGGTGTCGATGCCGGTGCCGTGCTTCGAGATCACGCGCAGGCGCGGGCTCGCATCGATCACGCGCGCCGTGATGCGGCCGTAGCGCACGATGATCGCGACCGGTTCGTGCTGGCGGCACAGGTCGACGAGGCAGTCCTCGTCGGGCGTCTTGCCGGCATAGACGATGTCGAAGCCGGACAGCAGCGCGACGGCCTGCTCGGCCAGGTCGGAACCCGTGACGAGCACGACGTCGCGCCGGGTTTGCGGGGCGAGGATGGCGCTCACAGCGTCTCCCCTTCGGCCAGCACCCCGGCCTTGCGCAGCGCAGTGTCGAGCCACGTCGGGCGCAGCTGCTTGCCGCTGCGGATGCCGTCGATGCGCGCCGTCTCGTCGGCGAGCTTCTTCTCGGCCAGTTGCAGCACGGCCGGCACCTTGGCCGGTTCGACGACGACGACGCCGTCGGCATCGGCCACCACCAGGTCGCCCGGGTTCACCGTGACGCCGCCCACCGACACCGGCCAGTTGACGCGGCCCGGCACCAGCTTGGTGGGGCCGTTCGGGTTGGCGCCGATCGCGTACATCGGAAAACCCAGTGCGCGGATGGCTTCCGTGTCGCGCACGGCGCCGTACACGACGATGCCGGCGATGCCGATCGCCATGCATTGCGACACCATGATCTCGCCCATCAGCGCGCAGGATTCGTCACCCTTGCCGTCGATGACGAGGACGTCGCCGGGCTTGGCCAGCGCCATCGCGGCGTGGATCATCAGGTTGTCGCCGGGGCGGACGTCGATCGTCAGCGCCGGTCCCGCGAGGCGCATCGTGGGCGACAACGGCGCGATGCGGCTGGACAGCGCGCCGCGGCGGCCTGCGACGTCAGCCAGGATGGACGAGGGATAGTGGGCGGCACGTGCGACCAGGTCGGGGGCGATCCGCTCGATGTCGCGGATCACGTCGGGGGGAGTGGAATGGCTCATGAAATCCTCGCGGTGATGAATGAGCCGAGTATAGGAAGCGTGATTCATAATGTATATTCACTTAATTTTCTAATTCTTAAACTTTCGGGAATATGTCATGGACTTCCGCGACTTGAAGTATTTCGAAGTCATCGCCACCGAAGGCAACCTGGCGCGCGCCGCCGAGCGCGTACACCGCACGCAGCCCGCGCTGACGAAATGCATCGACCGCCTGGAGGAATCGCTGGGTGCGCGGCTGTTCGAAAAGGATGGACGCGGCATGCGCCTGACGGCCGCCGGCCAGGTCCTGCTGAAGCGCACGCGCCAGATGACGCTGATGGTGGAAGAGACGACGCGTGAAATGCAGGATCACGCGGACGGGCTGCGGGGCGAGGTCCGCATCGGTTGCCTGCCCACGCTGGCCGAACACCTGATGCCGCGCGTATTCGGGCAGTTGCTGTCCGAAGCGCCGGCGATCTCGGTCACCTTGACCGTGGCCATGAACGACAACCTGTTGGCGGCGCTGGCGGACGGCGAGGTCGACCTCGCGGTGGGACCGATGGTGGATGGCGACGCGGAGATCGCCTGCGAACAGATCGCGGAAGACACGGTGGTCGTGATGGCGAGCGAACACCATCCCGTGTTCGACGGGCCCTGCACGCTCGCCGGCCTGCTGGATTATCAATGGATGCTGCCGGCACGGACGGTCGCGTCGCGCCAATGGCTGGACCAGACCTTCGAGCGGCACGGCCTGGCGCGGCCGCAAGTGCAGATCGAACCGAACGTGCTCAACGCGATCCTGCCCGTGCTGGAGAAGACGTCGCTGCTGGGTTTCGTCACGCGCTACAACCTCGTGGCCGGCCGCGCGCGCGTGCGCGAGGTGGTGCTCCCCGAAACGCAGATGAAGCGGCGCCTTGGGCTCGCGTATCGCAAGAATGGCTATCTGTCGCCGGTGGCGGCGCGGGTGGCGGAGATTTTAAGGGTGCGGGGGAAGGAGTTGCTGCTCATCTAATGCTATCTCATCGGATGTTACTGAACGCCCTTGACATCATTTTCGGGATCGGTGACCATATCTGAACCACTCCTCCCTTGCGGTGTCATTCAGTTGGCTCTCGTTTGGGACGAAACAGCCGCTCCTCGGGGCGGCTTTTTCACATCTGAAGGTTTGCGACGTGACGTCGAACTCAACCTCTTCTAGAAATACCGCAGTCTATGTCGACGGCTACAACCTCTACTACGGCAGGTTGCGCGGTATGGCTTTCAAATGGCTGGACCTGGTCAAACTGTTCGATGACCTGCTCATCCAGCGCGATCAAAACGAGAAACTGGCCAAGGTCTATCTGTTCATGGCGCCGGCCTTGGCCACCTTCGCCAGCCACGGCAACGCATCGGTCGAAGCACAGGCTGCCTATCACCGCGCATTGAAATCACGATACGATGACCGGTTCGAAACGATCTATGGCACGCACTCGTTCGACAGAAGCGGCACACTGCTGCCGGTCTACGTACCCGGCCAGCCTTGCGACCGGACATTGCGTACGCGGGTCTGGAAACTCGAAGAAAAGAAGACGGACGTGAACCTCGCCCTGCACATGTATCGCGATGCATGCCGAGGGTTATACGACCGGGTGGTCCTGGTATCGAACGACAGCGATGCCGAGCCGGCGCTCGAAGCGCTGCGATCCGATTTCCCGCATATCATGCGTGGCGTCGTGATGCCGATTCGTCCCGTCATTTCGGGTATCACGACACATCGCCGGCCCAGTGGATCGCTGGCCAAGCAGGCCGACTGGACGCTCGCTCATCTCGGCGACGATGTTCTCGCTGCGGCGCAGCTACCAGACATCATCCCGACCAGGAAGAAACCGATCCGCAAGCCTGCTCACTGGTAGCCCCCGACTTCACACCAGCGCATGCCCCTGCATCCTGGTCAGAATCGCCAGCGGACTCGCATCCTTGTCGTACTGGTGCATGGGCGACAGCTGCAACGTGTGCTCCATCATGTACTGCCCCGCCATCACGGCGTGCGACGTCTGGTCGGAGAAGCACACCCACGCGCAGCCCGGCGGGAAGTTGAACGTCACCTGCGGCGCGTTCTTCTGGTAGTCGAGGTCCGACTTCATCGCGTCGTGCAGCTGCAGCATGATGTGGTCGTATTCGCTGCGCAGCGACTTCGTCACGTGCAGCGCATTCAGCACCTTCGCCTGCCACGCGGAGTAGGGCTTCACCTTCGGCAGGAAACGGCGTGCCACGTCCTCGAACGGTTCGCCCACGCGCCACACGCGCGGCTCGCCTTCGAGGTTCACGTTCGTGAAGACGCGCAGCAGGCGCTCGCCGTAGTTCGGGCGCGACGGGAACGCGTCCACGTGCATGCGGCGGTCGTCCGCGCGCCACGACTGCGCGCGGTTCTGCACGACGGCCGGCCGGAAGCTCGTCGCGCCGCGACGCAGATGCTCGCCGTAGCGCGGCACGAGGTTCGCGAGCAGGCCTTCCGCCTCGGCGCGAAAGCGCCCGATCATCCCCGCCATCAGCGCCTTCGTCGCGTCGTCGCCGACGACGCCTTTCAGGTCGCCGCTGGCGGAGAGGCTGATGTTGCGGGTCTTGGGGTCGCGGATGTCTTCGCGGAACAGCGCCAGTTCTTCCTTCTGCGGCGCGAAGCCGTGCTGCCCGAAATTCGGGAAGTACAGCACCTTGCCCGCTTCCAGCGCGCCGATCCAGGCCTGGTTGCCGTGGCCTACGTCCGCCATGTCGATCTCGACGATCTGTTTTTCCATTCTCTTCAATCCTAGTCTTGTACCACTTCGACGGGCGGTGACGCCAGGTCTTCGTCCTGCCTTGCCTGCTGGCGGTCCCACATCTGCCGGTACAGGCCATCCGCCGCGATCAATGACGCGTGCGTGCCCCGCTCGACGATGCGGCCGTGGTCGAGCACGAGGATCTGGTGGGCGTCGGCGATCGTCGACAGGCGGTGCGCGATGACGAGCGTCGTTCTCTGCTTCGCGATTTCCTTCAGCTGCGCCTGGATCGCCTGCTCCGACTTCGAATCGAGCGCCGACGTGGCTTCGTCGAAGATCAGGATCGCGGGGTTCTTCAGCAAGGTGCGCGCGATGGCGACCCGCTGCTTCTCGCCGCCGGACAATTTCAGGCCGCGTTCACCCACCATTGTCGCATAGCCGTCGGGCAGGGTTTCGATGAAGTCGTGGATCGACGCGGCGCGCGCGGCCGCCACGATGTCGGCGCGGCTCGCGCCCGGGCGGCCGTACGCGATGTTGTATTCGATGGTGTCGTTGAACAGCACCGTGTCCTGCGGGACGATGCCGATCGCGTGGCGCAGCGAATCCTGCGTGACGTTCCGCACGTCCTGGCCGTCGATGCGGATCGCGCCGCCCTGCACGTCGTAGAAGCGGTACAGCAGGCGCGACAAGGTCGACTTGCCCGAGCCGCTGTGGCCCACGACGGCCGTCGTCGTGCCGGCCGGGATCGTGAAGTCGACGTCGAACAGGATCTGGCGTTTGGGGTCGTAGTTGAAGTCGACGTGCGAGAACTCGACCTTCGCGCCGTGCGTCACCAGGGGCTTCGCATCGGGCGAATCGGCCACTTCGCGGTTCTGTTCGAGAAGGCCGAACAGGCGCTCCATGTCGGCGAGGCTCTGCTTGATCTCGCGGTAGATCACGCCGAGGAAGTTCAGGGGGATGTACAGCTGGATCATGAAGGAGTTCACGAGCACGAGGTCGCCCAGGGTCATCGTCTTGTCGATCACGCCCTGCGTCGCGCGCCACAGGATCGCGGTGACCGCGGCCGCGATGATCAGCGACTGGCCACTGTTCAGGAACGACAGCGACGTCTGCGAGCGCACGGCAGCCTGCTCGTACTTCTGCAAGCCCTCGTCGTAGCGCTGCGCCTCGTAGTCCTCGTTGCCGAAGTACTTCACCGTCTCGTAGTTGATCAGCGAGTCGATCGCCTTCGTGTTCGCCTTCGAATCGAGGTCGTTCATCGTGCGGCGGAAGTGCGTGCGCCATTCCGTGACGGTGACGGTGAACGTGATGTAGGTGACGAGCGCGATGGCGGTGATCCCGGCGAACCAGGCATCGTAATGCGTGCCGAGGTAGCCCAGCACCAGCGTGATCTCGACGAGCGTCGGCAGGATCGAGAACAGCGAATACGACACGAGCGAGCTGACGCCGCGCGTGCCGCGCTCGATGTCGCGCGTCATGCCGCCCGTCTGGCGGTTCAGGTGGAAGCGCAGCGACAGCGCGTGCAGGTGGCGGAACACTTTCAGCGCGATCGTGCGCACGGCGCGCTGCGTCACGCGCGCGAACAGGAATTCGCGCAGCTCCGTGAACAGCGTCGTCGAAAAGCGCAGCGCGCCGTACGCGACGAGCGCGCCGAGGGGCAGCACGAGCAGCGCGTGCGGATTGGAAGGGCTGATCGTCAGGGCGTCGATGAGCTTTTTCAGCACGAGCGGCACGCCCACGTTGGCCATCTTGGCGCCGACGAGGCAGATCAGCGCGGCCAGTACGCGCCACTTGTACACCCACAGATAGGGCATCAGGGTGGCGATGGTGGCCCAGTCGTTCCGTTTCGCGTTCGGGTCGACGGCGGGCGGTGGGGTGTTCGAAGAAGAGCGTCGCATGGCAGGGCTCGGAAATTTATGGTTCAATCGGAGACGATTGTAGCCTTTACCGAGATTCTAAGATGACCGAGCCAGTAAACCCGACCCCGTCCATCACCCGCCTGCCTGAAGGAAAGATGCCCGTGTTGCGGATGATGCCCGCCCCGTCCGATGCGAATGTCTACGGGGACGTGTTCGGCGGCTGGATCATGGCGCAGGTCGACGTCGCCGGCTCGCTGCCGGCCGTGCGCCGCGCCAACGGCCGCGTCGCCACCATCGCGGTGAATTCCTTCCTGTTCAAGAATCCCGTGTTCGTCGGCGACCTGCTGTCGTTCTACGCCGACGTCGTCAAGGTCGGCAATACGTCGATCACCGTCTACGTCGAGGTGTACGCGGAGCGCAACCGCCTGCAGACGGACGTCGTCAAGGTGACGGAAGCCACGCTGACCTATGTCGCCACCGGCCCGGACCGCAAGCCGCGCCAGCTGCCGCCTCTCGAATCGCTGATCTCGCACTAAACGCATTGTCCCGATGACCTGGCCGCGCCGCCTGTTCCTGTTGAACGCCGCGCGGCTGGCGGCTGCTTCCACGGCGGCGTCGCCGTCGCTGCTGCTCGCCAGGCCGTCGAACGGGGCCGGCTATCCGTTCAGCCTCGGCGTCGCGTCCGGGTCGCCGCTGCCGGATGCCGTCGTCCTGTGGACGCGCGTCGCATACGATCCGCTCGATGCGACAAAGACGCCTCCGCTCGCCCTCACCTTGCGCTGGGAAGCGGCGCACGACGGGGCGTTCCGCAACATCGTCGCGCAGGGCAGCGCCGTCGCGACACCGGCACTGGCGCACAGCGTGCGCGTCGACGTGCGGGGCCTGCAGCCGGCCCGGTGGTACTGGTACCGCTTCATGCTGGGCGATGCCGTCAGCCCCGTCGGCCGCACGCGGACGGCGCCCGCGCCGGACAGCATGCCAGAGTCGCTCAAGCTGGCCGTCGCGTCGTGCCAGCACTGGGAATTCGGCAGCTATGCGGCGCACCGCTACATCGAACAGGCGAATCCGGACCTCGTCGCCTTCCTCGGCGACTACATCTACGAATGGGGCGCATACCGGCTGCACCATCCGGCACCGGGGGTGCGCATCGTGCGCCAGGACGAGTCCTTCCTGCTTGCCGACTACCGCCGCCGCTACGCGCAATACAAGACGGACCCCGACCTGCAGTCCGCCCACCTGGCCGCGCCGTGGATCGTCACGTGGGACGACCATGAAGTCGCGAACGATTACGCGGCCGACCGCGACGAGCGCCTCGCGCCCGATTTCTGGCAGCGGCGCGCGGCCGCCTACCAGGCCTTCTATGAGCACATGCCGCTGCGCCTGCCGCCACCGGCAAGCTTCGCGAACGTCCGGATGTTCCAGCGCTACGACTGGGGGCGTCTCGCGCGCTTCCACGTGCTGGACGACCGCCAGTACCGCGCGTACGAGGCGTGCCCGCATCCGGGGCACGGCGGCTCGAATTCCGTGACGCCGCGCGCCTGCCCCGACCTGCTCGACCCGCGCCGCACGATGCTGGGGCTTGAACAGGAAGCGTGGCTGAAGGCCGGGCTGGGGTCGTCGCGGGCGCGCTGGAACATCCTCGCGCAGCAGACCTTGATGGCGCAGTCGTCGCAGATTCCGGTCACGCCAACGGAGGCCGGCCGCTTCTGGACGGACGGCTGGGACGGTTATCCGGCCGCGCGCCGGCGCCTGCTCGACACGCTCGTGGACACGCGTGCCGCGAACCCGCTCGTGCTGGGCGGGGACGTGCACACGTTCTACGCGACGGAGCTGCGGCGCGATTTCGACCGGCCCGTGTCGACCTCGAACCCCGTCGTCGCGACGGAATTCGTCGGCACGTCCATCACGTCGAATTCGCGTCCACAGCAGCGCACGTCGCAATACGTGGCGATGAACCCGCACATCAAGTACGGACGCAGCGACAAGCGGGGTTACATGCTGATGGAGATCACGCCACGCGAGACGCGCACGCGCTTCCTGGGACTGGATGAGGTGCGCGACCCGAAGACCGCACAGCGCGAGCTTGCGGCCTTCCGGGTCGCGGATGGGAAGCCTGGGGTGGAAATTACCGCGGTCTAATCAGGCCGGCTGCTTCTCGTCGCGCAACTCGCGCCGCAGGATCTTGCCGACGTTCGTCTTCGGCAGGCTGTCGCGGAACTCGATGTACCGCGGGCGCTTGTAGCCGGTCAGCTGTTCCTTGCAATAATCCATGACCTCGTCCTTGGTCAGGCCCTTGTCCTTCTTGACGATGTACAGCTTGACGGCCTCGCCCGAATGCTGGTCCGGCACACCCACGCACGCCACCTCGAGCACGCCGGGATGCGAGGCGACGACGTCCTCCACTTCGTTCGGATACACGTTGAAGCCGGAGACGAGGATCATGTCCTTCTTGCGGTCGACGATTTTGACGGCGCCGGACTCGTTCATCACGCCGATGTCGCCCGTCTTGAAGAAGCCGTCGCGCGTCATGACTTTCGCCGTCTCGTCGGGACGCTGCCAGTAGCCGGCCATCACCTGCGGGCCGCGCACGGCGATCTCGCCGGCCGTGCCGAACGGGACTTCGTTGTCCGCCTCGTCGATGATGCGCAGCTCCGTCGACGGCAGCGCATAGCCGATCGTGCCAGTGAATTCCTTGATGTCGCAGCGGTTCGCGGCAACCACCGGCGACGTCTCCGACAGGCCGTAGCCTTCGACGATCGGCGCGCCCGTCACCGCGAGCCATTTGTCGGCCACGACCTTCTGCACGGCCATGCCGCCGCCCGGGCACACGAGCAGCCCGGAGAAATCGACGCTCGCAAAATCGGGATGGTTCAGCAGGCCGTTGTACAGCGTGTTCACGGCCGGGAAGACGTTGACGCGGTAGCCCTTCAGCTCCTTGATGAAGCCGCCGATGTCGCGCGGGTTCGGGATCAGGATGTTGGTGCCGCCCGCGCGCAGGCCCATCAGCGCGCACACGGTGAGCGCATAGATGTGGTACAGCGGCAGCGCGCACACGAATTGCGGCGTATCGCCGGCCGGGATCTTCGCGAGCGTGGGCGCGAACCACGCTTCGTTCTGCAGCACGTTGGCGATCACGTTCTTGTGCTTCAGCACCGCGCCCTTCGACACGCCCGTCGTACCGCCCGTGTACTGCAGGAAGGCGATGTCGTCGTGGCCGCACTCGACGGGTTTGCGCGACAGGCGCGCCCCCTCGGCCAGCATGCGCTTGAACGGCACGGCGGACGGCAGCGACCACGCCGGCACCATCTTTTTCACGGTGCGCACGACGAAGTTGACGAGCATGCCTTTCGCGCCCAGCAGGTCGCCCATGCTGCCCACGATGACGTGCTTGAGCTTCGTGTGCGGTGCCACTTCGGCGACGGTGTGCGCGAAGTTTTCCAGCACGACGATGGCTTCCGCGCCGGAGTCGTTCAGCTGGTGCTGCAGCTCGCGGGCCGTGTACAGCGGGTTGACGTTGACGATCGTGTAGCCGGCACGCAGGATGGCGGCCATCGCCACCGGATACTGCAGCACGTTCGGCAGCATGATCGCCACGCGCGCACCGCGCTCGAGGCCGCGCTGCTGCAGCCAGGCGGCCATCGCGCCGGACAGCTTGTCCAGCTCCGCGAACGTCATGGACTTGCCCATGCACGCAAAAGCCTTGCGGTTGGCGTACTTGCGGAAGGAGTCCTCCAGCAGGTGCGTGAGGGAGCGGTACTGCGTCCAGTCGATCTCCGCCGGGACGCCCGCCTCGTACGACTTCAGCCAGAATTTGTCCATGTCATTGCCTCGCTAGTTCTCAATCATTCAATTCGTATGCGCAAAAAAACCGCCCGGCAAACGGGCGGTTCGCGCGCACTGCCACTGCCGTTACGCCGCCTGCTTTTCCTCGCGCAGTGCGCGGCGCAGGATCTTGCCGACGTTCGTCTTCGGCAGCTCGTCGCGGAATTCGATGTACTTGGGCTTCTTGTAGCCGGTGAACTCGCGCTTGCAGTAGTCCATCAGCTGGTCGGCCGTCAGGTTCGGGTCGCGGCGCACGACGAACACTTTCACCGCTTCGCCGGAATGCTCGTCCGGCACGCCGACCACCGCGCATTCCAGCACGCCCGGATGCGCCGCGATCACGGCTTCCAGTTCGTTCGGATACACGTTGAAACCCGACACGAGGATCATGTCCTTCTTGCGGTCGACGATCTTCACGTACCCGTTCTCGTCCATGATGCCGACGTCGCCCGACTTGAAGAAACCGTCCGCCGTCATGACCTTCGCCGTCTCGTCCGGACGGTTCCAGTAGCCCGCCATCACCTGCGGGCCGCGGATCGCGATCTCGCCCACGCTGCCCACCGGCAGCGGCTTGCCGTCGTCGTCGACGATGGCGATGTCCGTCGACGGCACCGGCAGGCCGATCGTGCCCGTGAAGGCGGCGATGTCGCAGCGGTTGCACGTGGCGACGGGCGACGTCTCCGACAGGCCGTAGCCTTCGATGATGTTGGTACCGGTGATCGCTTTCCACTTGTCGTTGACGGCCTGCTGCACGGCCATGCCGCCGCCGTTCGACACCTTCAGCGCGCTGAAGTCGACACTCTTGAAATCGGGGTGGTTGACGAGTGCGTTGTACAGCGTGTTCACCGCGGGCAGCATGTTGATGCGGTACTTCCTGAGCTCCTTGATGAACCCCGGGATGTCGCGCGGGTTCGGGATCAGGATGTTCAGCGCGCCCACGCGCATGCCCCACAGCGCGCACGCCGTCAGCGCAAAGATGTGGTACAGCGGCAGCGCACACACGATGGTCTGGAATTCGACGACGGGCGGCTGGTTCAACGCCGGCTGCGACCACGCTTCCATCTGCAGGACATTGGCGATGACGTTCCGGTGCGTGAGCGTCGCACCCTTCGACACGCCCGTCGTGCCGCCCGTGTACTGCAGGAACGCGACGTCGCTGCCCGTGCTCTGCGCCGGCTGGAACGGCATCTTCGCGCCCTGCGCCAGCGCGTCCTTGAACGGCACCATGTGCGGGATCGAGAAGTCCGGCACCATCTTCTTGATGTTGCGGACGACGAAATTGACAAGCATGCCCTTGGCGCCGCCCAGCAATTCGCCCATGCTGGCCACGACGACGTGACGCACGGCCGTCTTGCCCAGCACCTGCTCGACCGTATGCGCGAAGTTCTCGAGCACGATGATCGCTTCGGCGCCCGAGTCCTTCAGCTGGTGTTCCAGTTCGCGCGGCGTGTACAGCGGGTTCACGTTGACGACGGCATAGCCGGCGCGCAGGATCGCTGCCAGCGCCACCGGGTATTGCAGCACGTTCGGCATCATGACGGCCACGCGCGCGCCTGGCTTCATCCCGCGGCTCTGCAGCCACGCCGCGAGGCGCTTCGACATGCCGTCCAGTTCACCGTACGTGAGGAATTTGTCCATGCAGACGAACGCGTTGTTCGTCGCATACTTGCGGAACGATTCCTCCAGCAGCTGCACCAACGAGCCATACTGGTCGGGATCGATTTCCGCCGGCACGCCGGGCGGATAAGCCTTGAGCCAAATCTTGTCCATCGGTGCCTCTGTCTCCAGTGTCGTTATCGTTCTGAGCCCCGCCAAATCGCTTGCTTATCGCACGACCGAAAAAATCGCACGGTCGTGCTGATATTACTAAACAAGATGCTATCGGGCAGCGCGCCCAGACGCAAGCACTTTTGCGGTTTTCGAACAACGACTCTACCGATGTTTGATCTAAATAGCTACGGACGCATTTCGCTACGCTGCACCATCAAGGGTGCGGCCACGAGCGGCGGCACCATCGCGTTCAAGATCCGGTGGCGGTCCGAGCGGTCCATCTCGGCCAGGCGTTTGACGGCGCCATAAAACTTCGGGAAGCTGCCTTCGCGTTGTAATAACGCACGGAATGCGGGCACGAAGTCTTCGTAGGTCGCGATCGACGCGAGGTGGGCATTCGAGAGCGGCTGGTCGAAGAAGCGATCATAACCCGCATAACCGCCCCAGTTGCCCTTCAGGATCTGGTACTCGTCCTTCAGTTCCTGGAACAAACGCGCCTTGACGACCCGCTTTTCGGAATCGCTGCGGTCGACGACCGCGTAGTTCTGCTCGAGCGCCTTGCGGTACTTCATCAACAGGCCGAGGAAATCCTTCTTGCGGCTGCGGTAGCGCGCATAGGCGTCGCGCATCTGCTGGTTGCCGAAACGGTCCATCCAGCGCTCGACACCCACCTCTTCCACCGTCGACGCGAACGATTCGTTGAACTGCGAATCGCCCTGCGCGTACGCGATCTGGTGCGCCAGTTCGTGGAAGATCATGCGGGCCAGTTCGCCGTCCGGGTAATTGATGAACGTGGAGATCAAGGGGTCGCTGAACCAGCCCAACGTGGAATACGCGGCCACGCCGCCGACCTCGACGTCGTCACCCGCGGCGCGCAACTCCTTCGCATACGAGTCCGCCGCCTCCTTGCTGTAGTAGCCGCGGTAGTTCACGCAGCCGGCCACGGGGAAGCACCATTGCAGCGGATGCAGCGACAGCTCGGGCGTGGCGACGACGTTCCACAGCACATATTGCCGCTTCAGCGCAGCGTAGTTTTTATAGCTGTTGTTGTCGGGTAAAGCCATTTCGGCAACTGCGAAGCGGCGGATCTGGCGCGCCGTCTCGAGGCGATGGCGCAGTTTGGTACTGGTGCCGGGGTCGGCGATCCAGTCGTCGATCGGACGGGCGTCCGACAGGAGTTCAAGCTGGCCCTGGGCCGCCTGGGTGTAGTAGTTCAGCGTCGAGCAGCTGGCCAGCAGCCCCGCTGCCGTGCCTGCGATCAGCACGGAGCGGAACCACGGGGTGATTCGATTGAGTTTCATAGGTCCAGATCATGGTGCGGCGCTTTCCGATACTTTAGCAACCTGCACCAGCGTGTCGTAAAAGGTGGGCGCCCTGCCCATATCGGTCAGGCGCTGGCTGGTGACTTCGTTGGCGTTCTTGCCGTCGCTGGCGAGCTTCTTCCACCAGATCGACAGGCCGACCACGAGGCCGGCCCGCGCGCGGGCGGTGACCCGGGCGCGCGCGACGAACGCGCCCCGGTCGTTGAAGATGCGCACCATCTCGCCGTCTGCGATGCCCCGGGAGGCCGCATCGACGGGATGGATGTCCAGGTGAGGTTCACCTTCCGTTGCGCGGAGGCTCTGGACATTGACAAAGGTTGAGTTGAGGAAGTTCCTGGCCGGCGGAGAAATCATCGCCAACGGATATTTCTCAGCCAGTTCGGGGTTGGATGCGACCGACTCATAGTTCGGAATATGAGTCGGCAGCGGATCGAGGCCGTCGGCCTGCATGGCCGCGGAATAAAACTCGCACTTGCCGGACGGCGTGGAAAAGCCGCCTTCGGCGAACGGCGCGGCGGGCATGTTCAGCTTTTGCCAGCCCGTGCGCTTCAGCGACGACCAGTCGAAGTGCACGGCGCGCTCGTGTTTTTTGTCGAATGCCTTCGCGGCCAGTTCGTCGTCCGTCTCGTCGAAGACCGGGTCGTTCATGCCCATGCGCTTCGCGATCAGGCGAAAGATTTCCGTATTCGGTTTCGCTTCGCCCAGCGGCGCAATCGCCGCGTTATTGGCCATCATGTACAGGTGGCCATACGCGAGGTGCGCGTCGACGTGTTCCAGCTGCGTGGTGGCCGGGAGCAGGATGTCCGCGTAGTCGGCGGTGTCGGTCTGGAAGTGTTCCAGCACCACGGTAAATAAATCTTCACGTTCGAAGCCGCGCTGCACCTGCGCCGAATCGGGCGCGATCGCGAGCGGGTTCGAGTTGTAGACGATGACGGCGTCGATCTTCGGACCGAACGCCGGCGACGCCTCTTTCTGCAGGTCGGCGCCGATCGTGTTCATGTTGATCGTGCGCGGGAGCTTGCCGCGCAACAGGTCCGGGCGTTGCAGCGCGACTTTATCGGCCGGGAACGTGCCCGACGTCGACAGCTGCACGCCGCCTGCGGCATGCCGCCACGCGCCCACGAGCGCGGGCAGGCACGCGATGGTGCGCACGGCCATGCCACCGCCACGCACGCGCTGCATGCCGTAATTCATGCGGATCGCGACCGGCTCGCCCGCGCGCGCCGTGCGGCCGTACTCGCGCGCGAGATCGACGACTTCATCGACCGTGATGCCGCACGTTTGCGCGGTCCGCTCCGGCGTCCATTCGGCCACGCGATCCTTCAGTTGCGCAAAGCCGAACGTGTATTTCTCGATGTAGTCGTGGTCGAGGAGGTCCTCTTTCACGAGCACGTGCATCATGCCCAGCGCCAGCGCGGCGTCCGTGCCCGGCATCACCGCAATGTGCTGGTGACATTTTTCCGCCGTCAGCGAGCGATACGGATCGATGGCGATCAGCTTCGCGCCGCGGCGCTTCGCTTCCTGCAGGCGCGTCCACAGGTGCAGGTTCGACGCGATCGGATTACCGCCCCAGATCAAGACGAGCTTCGCATCCTGGAACTGTTCCGTGTCCGTGCCGATCGAACCGCCGATCGTGTATTTGTAGCCCGTGGCGCCCGCGTTCGCGCATACGGTGCGGTCGAGCAGCGACGCGCCCAGCGTGTGGAAGAAGCGCATGGCCATCGCCTCGCCCTGCACGAGGCCCATCGTGCCGGCATAGCTGTACGGCAGGATCGCTTGCGGGTCGCGCGCGGCGATGGGTTGCAGGCGGTTCGCGATCTCGTCGAGCGCCTGCTCCCACGTGATGCGTTCGAACTTGCCCTCGCCCTTCTTGCCGACGCGGCGCATCGGGTACAGCAGGCGGTCGGGGTGGTACGTGCGTTCGAGGTAGCGCGAGACCTTCGTGCACAACACGCCACCCGTCGTCGGATGATCCGGATCGCCCTTGACCTCCGTGGCCACGCCGTCCTCCACGGTCACGAGGAGCGCGCAGGTGTCGGGGCAGTCATGCGGGCAGGCGCCGCGGACGATGGTCTTGGTCATCGGATTCATCCTGAAAAACGTCGATAAACCAGCACTTTATACGATTCCGGCGGCAGCCGTGGCGACCCTGGCGTTGCACATGATGGAAGGGCTACAATAGTTCAATAGATGCATGCCTACGAGGCATCACAGCATATGGAGAGCACAGAATGAGACTCGTCGAACCGATCCTCGCTTACCAAGCCGAGCTCGAAACGATCCGGCGCGACATCCACGCCCATCCGGAACTCTGCTACGAAGAACAACGCACGGCCGACGTGGTGGCCGCGCGCCTCACCGATTGGGGCATCCCCGTCGTCCGCGGTCTTGGCGTGACGGGCGTCGTCGGCATCATCAAGAACGGCACCTCCGACCGCGCCATCGGCCTGCGCGCCGACATGGACGCCCTGCCGATGCAGGAACTCAACACATTTGAGCACGCGTCGCGGCATGCCGGCAAGATGCATGCTTGTGGTCATGACGGGCACACAACGATGCTGTTGGGTGCAGCCCACTATTTGTCTCAGAACCGCAACTTCGACGGTACCGTCTACCTGATTTTCCAACCGGCCGAAGAAGGCGGCGCCGGCGCGCGCCGCATGATCGACGACGGTTTGTTCGAGCGCTTCCCGATGGAAGCCGTGTACGGCATGCACAACTGGCCGGGCATCAAGGCGGGCAGCTTCGGCGTCGTCGCGGGGCCGATGATGGCATCCAGTAACGAGTTCCGCGTCGTCGTGAAGGGCAAGGGCGCGCACGCCGCGCAGCCGCACCGCGGCATCGACCCGGTGATGGTCGCCGTGCAGATCGCGCAAGGTTGGCAGACCATCATCTCGCGCGAAAAGAACCCGCTCGACACGGCCGTGTTGTCGATCACGCAGATCCATGCGGGCAGCGCCACGAACGTCATCCCCGACGAAGCCGTCATGATCGGCACCGTGCGCACGTTTGCAACGAGCGTACTGGACCTGATCGAACGGCGCATGAACGAGATCGCGCAGGGCCTCGCGGCGGGCTTTAACGCCACCATCGATTTCTCCTTCAAGCGCAATTACCCGCCGTTGATCAACCACCCGGAACAGACGGCGTTCGCCATCGAGGCGATGCGCGCGGTGGTGGGCAGCGACAACGTCGACACGAACGTCGAACCGACGATGGGCGCCGAGGACTTCGCGTTCATGCTGCAGGAAAAGCCGGGCTGCTACGTCTTCATCGGCAACGGCGACGGCGACCATCGGCACCGCGGCCACGGCCTCGGACCGTGCCAGCTGCACAACGGCAGCTACGACTTCAACGACCACCTGCTGCCGATCGGCGCCAGCTACTGGGCGCGATTGGTCGAGATGAGCCTGCCGTTGAGATCGGCCTGATTACGGCAGCTTGTCCTCGGCCGTGCCGAGGCGTTTGCCCGGGTTCATCCGCTCCAGCGCGATGAGGCCCGCGGCGTGGTCGGCCGACGGGATGTCGCCTTCGATGGTTTCGTACTGCCGCGTCACCAATTCCGTCACGGGCAAGGTGACGCCGGCGGCGCTGGCGGCGGCGAGGATGTTGCGCTGGTCCTTCAGCTGCGTCTTGACCTGGCCGCCCGGCATGAAATTCCGCTCGAGCATGCGCTGGCCGTGCACGTCCAGCACGCGGCTGCTCGCAAAGCCGCCGCGGATCGCTTCGCGCACGGCGGCCGGATCGGCACCGGCCGCTTCCGCCAGCAGCAGCGCCTCCGCGACGACGTTGATGGTGGCCCCGACGATCAATTGATTGCACAACTTGGCCACCTGGCCGCTGCCGACGGGGCCGACGGCTTTCGGCGTCCCCAGCGCGCGCAGCACGGGTTCGGCCTGCATATAGTCGGCCGCATCGGCACCTGCCATGATCGCGAGTTGGCCCGCTTCCGCGCCGCCCACGCCGCCCGATACGGGCGCGTCGACGAAGCGGCAGCCGGCATCGTGCAAACGCGCGGCGAACGCCAGCGCTTCGTCCTGGCGCGTGGAACTCATGTCGATCCACAGCGTGCCTTTGTCGAGTGCCGGCAGCGCATCGTCGATGACCTGGCCGACGACGGGGCCCGCTTCCAGGATCGAGATCACGATGGCGGCACCGCGCACGGCATCCGCCAGCTCGGCATGCGGTTCGGCCCCGGTCGCGCGCAAGGCCTCGGCCCTGGCGGCCGTGCGATTCCACACGCGCAGGGGATAGTTGGCCTCAGCCAGCCGGGTCGCCATCGGCTTGCCCATCAGGCCGATGCCGAGAAATGCCACGGTCGGTAACGTCATTGCTTCCTCACGAGTATCCATTGCCCATATTGTAACAATTGACAGGCTCACCACGCCCTTG
This sequence comes from Massilia pinisoli, assembly GCF_024753285.1. Taxonomy (GTDB): domain Bacteria; phylum Pseudomonadota; class Gammaproteobacteria; order Burkholderiales; family Burkholderiaceae_D; genus Telluria; species Telluria pinisoli. The sequence goes on from NZ_JANUGW010000012.1 coordinate 170,324, forward strand.
CAACGACCTCGCTACAATAGCGGTCTTGCCGTGACCTTTCGCTTGCACGGCTCCCTTTTACAGCAAAGGCAATGTCCATGAAAAAAATGATGCGTTACCTGGCGGCCGTGACCGCATTGACCGCGATGCAGGCAGGCCACGCGGCCGACGGCATGTTCGATTCGTCGTCGATCGAACTCGGCGGCGGCGAACACGTGCAGGTCGTCCGTCTCGCCGTGCAGAAAGACTGGAACAAGAACTGGCTGCCGGCCGGCGGCTACCACCTGTCCGGCTACTGGGACGCGAACGTTGCGTACTGGCGCGCCAACCAGTGGCTCGACGTGCCGGGCAGCCGCAAGAACCTGGCCGTGATCGGCATCACGCCCGTGTTCCGCTGGGAAGCGGACGACAAGCTGGGCCTCTACGCCGACGCCGGCATCGGCGCCGCGCTGTTCTCGAGCGTCTACCGCAACACGCACCGCCAGCTGTCGACGGCGTACGAATTCGCCGACCACGTGGGCGTCGGCTATGTGTTCGCCAACAAATGGGAACTGGGTGCGCGCCTGCAGCATTACTCGAACGGCGGCATCAAGCATCCGAACGGCGGCGTGAACCTGTTCATGGTGAAGGCGGCGTACCACTACTGATCGCACGTCCGGTACAAGTCGGCAATGTGCGATTTATGTGACAATCGGGACGGGCGACGCCTGCCCCGAGCGTCGCATCAGACAATCCGATGACCGATACCGACACCATCAAGCGCTACCTCCCCTGGCTGGTGGCGGCTGCCCTGTTCATGGAGCAGCTCGACGCCACCATCGTCAACACGGCCGTCCCCAGCATCGCGGCCAGCCTGCACGTCACGCCGCTCAGCCTCAAATCCGTCGTCACGAGCTACATCCTCAGCCTTGCCGTCGGCATCCCCGTGAGCGGCTGGATGGCCGACCGCTTCGGCACGAAGCGCGTGTTCGGCACGGCGATCGCGATCTTCACCTTGGCGTCGGTGCTGTGCGGGCTGTCGCTGAACGCGCCGATGATGGTCGCGGCGCGCCTGCTGCAAGGCCTGGGCGGCGCGATGATGATGCCAGTGGGGCGGTTGTCGATCATCCGCACGTTTCCCAAGAACGAATTGCTGGGCGCGATGAACTTCGTGATCCTGCCCGCGCTGATCGGACCGCTGCTCGGGCCGACGGTCGGCGGCCTGATCGTCCACGTGACATCGTGGCGCGCCATTTTCTTCGTGAACGTACCCGTCGGCCTGCTCGCGCTCTACCTCGTCTGGCGCCACATGCCGGACTACCACGGTGCCGAGCCGCGCCCGCTGGACGTGATCGGCCTCATCCTGTTCAGCTCGGGCACGGCAATCTTGTCGTGGCTGTTGGAAGTGTTCGGCGAACACACGCTCGACCCCATCACGGCCGGCCTGATGCTGGCGCTGTCCGTCGCCCTGCTCGCGGCCTACGCGTGGCACGCGAGCCAGGCCCAGTTCCCGTTGCTGCGCCTGGCGTTGTTCAAGGTGCGCACGTTCCGCCTGTCCGTGCTGGGCGGCTTCATCACGCGCCTCGGGATCGGCGGCCTGCCGTTCCTGCTGCCGTTGCTGTACCAGCTGGGCTTGAAGCTGGCGCCGTGGCAATCGGGCCTGTTGATGATGCCGACCGCGGCCGCCGCGATGGGCATGAAGCTGATCGCGCCCAAAGTGCTCGCGCGCTTCGGCTATCGCCAAGTGCTGGTGGTCAACACGATCTGCATCGGCCTGACGATCGGTCTCTTTTCGCTCGTCGGCGCGGCCACGCCGTGGTACGCGATCGCCGGCATCGGCCTGCTGCAGGGCTTCTTCAACTCGCTGCAATTCTCGAGCATGAACACGCTCGCGTATGCCGACGTCGAATCGAAGGACTCCAGCATGGCCAGCACGATCGCGTCGTCGTTCCAGCAACTGTCGATGAGCTTCGGCCTCGCCGCCGGCTCGCTCGTGACGGCGTGGTTCCTGGGCCGCGTGCCGCAGACGGACCAGGTGATGGTCACGAAAGCCCTGCACCACGCCTTCCTCACGCTGGCCGTGATGACGATGCTGTCGTCGATCGTCTTTGCGCGCCTGCGCCGCGGGGATGGCGAAAGCATCACGCGGAGCAAGACCGCGACGGCCGTCGCCCAGGACCCGGCACCGCTGTCCCAGGCGTGAACGGCGTCAATGGGTCAACGTCATGCGCGTGCGGTTCGGGTCCGCGTCGATGCTCGTCTCGCTGAAGGGCAACGTCGTCCACTCCTTGCGCGAATACGGCCCCAGCTGGTCCGCGTAATACGGCGACGTGGGATCCGTCGACTGGCCATACACGAGCATCGCCTGCGCGACGGGGCCGGCGTCGTCGAACGTCACCGTCTGCACATAGCTCGTGCCCCAGTAGACGTTGTTGTAGCCGGTGGCCGTCAGGCCCGTGCTCATCCGCAGAGAATTGTACGAACCATCGATGTCGCCCACGCCACCGTGCAGCGGCGTGCGCACGCCGTTGCGCGTCTCGCCCTGGTAATCGCCCAGCCTGCCGTCGAGGGGGATGCTCAGCGATTGCAGCTGCGACGCCGCGTTCTTCAGCGCCGCGAACATGGCCGGCAGCGCGGCGGGCGCCACGCCGTTGGGCGTGTGCACGGGGTCGGTCGGGTCGAGCGGCACTTTCCACTTGTTCGGGATCTGCGCTGCCGCACTCCAGAATTCGCGGAACAGCACGGCGCCCCGGCTGTCGAGGTTCGCGTGGCGGTCCCACGCGGCGAGCACGGCGCAGGCCTGGACGAGAGTCGCATCGTCGGCCGGACAGGCGGCCAGCAAGTCAGGCAAGACGTGCTCGGCGGCGTAGATGCGGTCGGCGAACACGAGCGTCTGCAAGTCGGACAGCTGGAATTTGTGGCCCTGCTGGGCCAGCTCCTCGAACTGGATGAAACCGATCCGCGTGCGCAGGCGCTGCTCGACGCCGACCTTGCCGTACAACGGTGAATACCCCAGCGGCGGCGGTCCAGTGAGCAGGGAACGGGCGTTCGTCAGCCAATAGCTGTCGTTCGAGTTGCCGACGTAGTCCGTGCGCAGCATAGCCGGCCCGTTCGCCGGCGAGAAAATGCCGGGCGGCGTATTCGCGTCCTGGCCCCACGCGCAGACGCTGCGCGAGCCGTCGAACAGCACGAGGGCGGGCAGCAACAGGCAGTCGCCGGCGAACTTGTCCGTCGTGACACGGGGCACGACGCTCGCATCGGCATACAGCGCGTTGCCGGCGCGGTCGGCCGCGACGGTGTTCACCCACGGCAGGCCGACGACGGCGTCCAGCGACGCCTTGAGCGTCTGCACGCTCGTCGATGTGCCGATCCCCAGCCATTGCTCGAGCATGCGCGTGTTGCCGCGGTTCGGGTCCGCCAGCACGTACGCAGTCGTGCTGGTCCACGCGAGGCCCGCTTCCGGCTTGACGATCACGGCGCCTTGCTTGCTGAAGTAGAACGTCTTGCTGTGCTTGGCTGTCGTACCATCCGGCATGAAGACGTCGACCGACACTGTCTTCGACGTCATCTTGTTCTTTTCGCCGTCGATCAGATAGGTCGTGCCCGTCGAGTCGCCCGCATCGAGGGCCAGCCTGAACGTCGTGAAATGCGTGGCCGCCGTGACGGTGTGCGACCAGGCCACGTCCTTGTTAAAGCCGATGGCGACGATGGGCATGCCGCCCAGCACGACGCCCATGACGTCGTAGCGGCCGGGCACGGTCAGGTGGGCCTGGTAGAAGCGGTCGGTGCTCGTCCATGGGAAGTGCGGATTGCCGAGCAGGAGGCCATGGCCGCTGGCCGACAGGTCCTTGCCGACGGCCAGCGCATTGCTGCCGAAGCCCTGGTGCACGGTCTTGTCCAGCCGCGCGAGCAGGAAGGCGGGATCGAGCTTGCGCTGCGGCCCGCGCGCCGCGACCGTCGCGTTCGCATCACGGGCGCCGGCCACCACTTCCTTCGCGAACGCTTCACCGGACGCGTGCAACGCTTTCTCGGCCAGCACGAGATAGATGTCCTCGACCGTCATCGGCTTGACCCACTTTGCGCCGTTGCAGGCGGTCGGGAATTTGCCAGCATTCTCCTTCAGGTAGCGGTTGTAACCCGCGACATAGCCTTCGAGCAGGTCGCGCGGCTCCTTGGCGCCTGCTGCATAGCCGGCGCGCAATTGGTCGACGTCTAGGTAGCCTTTGAAAAAGAAATCGCTGTCCTCGTTCTTGAGGTCCATGAAGCCGCTGGCGGCGCCGTATTCGTCGCCTTTGCGCGCGGTGGCGTGGGCCTCGCCACCAAAATATTGCGAACGTTCGCCGCGTACGGTCAACAGCGAATCGGCGAACATGCACAGGTTGTCCTGCGCGTACGCGTACGCGAGGCCGTAGCCGAGACTGCGGAAATCGGCTGCCTTGACGTGGACGACACCGTGCGTCGTGCGGATGACTTCGGCGCTGAATTGCGGGGGCGGTGTCGTCGTGGCGCTGTCGCCGGTGTGCCGGCCGCACGCAGCAAGAATGGCGCCCATGGCCGCGGTAACGACCAGGCGGCTGCCAAAAATACGAAGAGAGTGCATGCTGCTCCTTTAGTGGAAAAAGCCGTCAGGGTATGCGAACGCATGCTAGCCCTTTTTGCCTTTTCTACAACTATTGGAACATCAGCTTGTCAGGTTCCGATTTTTCCGATTTAAATCGCGCTTTTGGAGGGTCACT
>NZ_JANUGW010000013.1 GCF_024753285.1 Massilia pinisoli
GGCTCAATGCGGGTGCGGGTGAGCGCCGTGATCGTGATCGTGGCCGTGATGGTCGTGGTCATGATCGTGATCGTCGTGCGCATGCGCCTCAAGCCCATCGTGCAGGCTGCAGCTGCTGTGCTTGGTCGTGCCCTGCTCGACCTGCAGCGTGCAGTGGTGGATAGAAAAATACTCGCGCAAGTGGCCGATGATGTCGTCGATGGCCGCATCGCCCGGATAGCCGGCCGGCATGACGAGGTGGGCCGTCAGCGCCGTCTCCGTCGTGCTCATCGCCCAGATGTGGACGTCGTGCACTTCCGTCACGCCGGGTTGCGCGGCGAGGAACGCCGTCACGGCGGTCGCATCGACGCTGGCCGGCACGGCCGCCAGCACCATCTGGATCGACTCCTTCAGCAGCGACCACGTGCCGACGACGATCACGACGACGAGCAGGAGGCTCACGACCGGGTCGAGCCACGTCCAGCCCGTGTAGATGATGACGACGCCAGAGACGACCACGCCCAGCGACAGCACGGCATCGGCCGCCATGTGCTGGTAGGCGCCGCGCACGTTGATGTCGTCCTTGCTGCCGGCCACGAACAGCCAGGCCGAGAAGCCGTTGATCAGCACGCCGATGAAGGCCACGATGGACACCGTCGTGCCGGCCACCGGTTCCGGATGGGCGAAGCGGCGCAGCGCTTCCCAGGCGATGGCGCCGCACGCGACCATCAGCAGCAGCGCGTTGGCGAGGGCGGCCAGGATGGTCGTCCCGCGCATGCCGTACGTGAAGCGGCGCGTCGGCATGCTTTTCGTCAGCAGGGCGGCGCCCCAGGCGAGGCCCAGTCCGAGCACGTCGGACAGGTTGTGGCCGGCATCGGCCATCAGCGCCGTCGAGTTGGCGATGAACCCGTAGACGAATTCGATGGCGACGAAGGCCGTGTTCAGCGCGATCGCGAGGCCGAACGCGCGGCCGTTGTCGCCCGGCGCCGGGTGGTGATGGTGGCCATGTCCATGGCCGTGGGAATGATGGTGACTCATGCGTCCAGTCCGGTGGTTGGTTCGGCGACGGGTTCGGCGATGTGTTCGAACATGTTGGAAAGCAGGCCGCTGATGTGGGCGTCGGCGGCCGCATAGAACACCTGCTTGCCCTGGCGCTCCGCCTTGACGATGCGGGCCGCGCGCAGCAGGCGCAGGTGGTGGCTGACCAGCGAACTGGACAGGTTCAATGCCCCCGCGATGTCGCCCACCGCCGTCGGCTGCGCCAGGCAGGCGAGCACGATGCGCAGGCGCGTGGGGTCGCCCAGCAGGTGGAACAGGTCGGCGAGTTCGTCGACGGCATTGTCGATGTCGTGTGGGATGTTCATACTTAACGTGTGAAGAACTGTTCACATGCTAAGCGCATAGGTGTGGCGGGCGCAAGGGATATCGTTGTTCTCCTGCCGCCTGGTGTTGTCCGGCCACTGCTTGGTATTGCATCGATGCTTGGGGTCTCGCAAAGGCGAGTTCCAGTCCAGCAGTTATGTTTCCCATTGGAAAGTTAACTTTCTGGGAGCAACAAATGTCGAGACTATTCCAAAGCTTCACGCGAGCTAGGCCTCTTGCACACGCAATGCTCATTGTTTTCATGCTTACGTTGACAGGGCGTGTGAGCGCCGGTGAGACCGCGTTTCCAGTCGGAACGAAGGGGTGGTGGTATTACATTAATGCATACGCTTCCGGGTATGCGGCAAGTCCTGAAGAGGCATGCACACTGAACGCAAAAAATCATATGGGTACGCATTTGGTCGACATGAGTGCCCCTGTCGGCCCCGAACTCAGAATTCATTGCAAATATCCACATTTCTATGCAATCGGTGGCATAGACTGGTTTTCTTCAACGCATCTCGATTGTGAGTTTGGTTATCGACCAACTCCTGATGGTATTTGCGCAAAGGCGACTGAGCCTCCGCCTCCGTTAAGTTGTCAACAGGGCCAGCCCGGCTATGGAATCGGTAACCCAGTGATCGTGGCCAGCGGCGCCAAAGTGCAGAGTGAAACGGATTCGGTTGGCGCAGCGTCAAGTACTCTGAAGGTTGAGCGCACATATCGAGTTTTCAGAAGTGTGATCAATGGCACATCCGGAGGACAAGGCTGGTCGTTCTGGTTCGACCGTGCCTTCGTAGTCACGCAGCGAAGCGACGACGGACGCCCGACACTGATCGAGGCGGCGGACAGCGACGGCACATATCTGAAATTCGTCTGGAACCCCGCCATCCAAAAGTACGTATCAAGCTACGACAAGTCGGCAACCCTCGAGGCACTTACTTCCTCGTTCGACGACTGGTTGCTCACCTATCGGGGGCGGGTTGACCGATACCAGAAGCGCGTGGCAGGAGAAAGTACGGGTTTCGTTCTGGTGAGTTCCCGGAGACTGGACGGTTCCGTACAAAATTACATCTATAAACCGGGCAGCTTTCTCGTACAACAAATTACCGATGAACGTGGGCGAATTCTCGTCGTAACTTGGGGAGCAAATCACCAAGTCGCGTCAATCAGCGGCCCCGAAGGAAGTGTGCGCTATCAATACGATTTTCCCTGGGGCAGTTATCCATCATTTGGGCAATTCTTGCGCCTGACCTCCGTGCAATACGTCGATGCAGTCGGGGCATCGATCGGCACGAAGCAATACCATTACGAGGATCCAAACAATATATTCTTGCTAACGGGGATTGCCGACGAAAATGGGAACCGTTTCGCCTCCTACGCGTACGATAGCGCGGGCCGCGTCATCTCGTCCGAACATGGCGGCGGAGCCTATCGTTACAGCTTTGCTTATCCCGACAATAATAACCGCATTGTTACCGATCCCTTGGGGGCTCAACGCACGTTGGGGCTTCGATATATTAATGATGTGGGCTTGGTGACAGGCGAAAGTCAGCCCGGCGGATCTGGCTGCTCACCAGGATCAAGTGCTATTTCGCATGATGTGTCAGGTAGTATCAGTAGCCGGACCGATTTCAATGGCTACAAAATTTGCTATCAGCATGACTCGCGCGCTTTGGAAACGAGCCGGGTCAGTGGCCTCCTGAGCAGCGACGCCTGCCCGGCCAGCGGTACGTCCGCTCTGACCGGCAATAGTGCACGCCGCACGAGTACCCGGTGGCACCCAGACTTCCCGCTTCAAACTGCTGTAGCGGAGGTGGGGCGCATCACGACTTATCTCTACAATGGCCAGCCGGACGCTGCAGGAAAAATCGCCGAGTGTGCACACGGGGCAGTCTTGCCGAACGGGAAACCGTTGCCGCTGCTGTGCGCAATGACGATGCAGGCAACAACGGATGCGAACGGTGCGAACGGTTTTTCTGCCAAAAGCATCGGGACACCACGCGCCTGGACCTACACCTACAACGCCAACGGTCAGCTCCTGACGTCGACCGGTCCTCAAGATGCCAGCGGGCGCCGCGCGGTCGAGACGCGCACCTATTATCAGGATACGACTGCAACCCATTATGCCGGCGATCTGGCCAGTGTCACCAATGCCGCAGGCGAGGCGACTCAGTATCTCGCGTACTCGCCAGCGGGCTTGGCAACAAGTATCCGCCAGCCCAACGGGCAACTCGTGACGCTGGGCTATGGCCAAGGCGGACGCTTGCTGAACATTGCGATAGAAGATGGACACGGAAGCGTCGAGCGCAGTGAGTTCAAATACGACGCCGTCGGCAACCTGACCGGCGCAACGGCGCCAGATGGATCGTCGCTTACCTACGCCTACGATGCAGCCCATCGTCTGACCGATGTGGCCGACAATGCTGGCAATCGCAAACACCTCGACCTGGATGGCATGGGTAACGTCGTGCAGGAACAGCACTATGGCCCGGGTAGCGAACTGGCATGGAAACAGACGCGTTCGTTCGACGTACTGAACCGTCTCCAGTTCGAGCAGCGCGGGCTTCAACAGGCGGGAACGTCGTTTGAATACGATCGAAACGGTAATCTCACCAAGCTCATCGATCAGCTGGGCCGCAACACCACTAAACAGTACGACAGCCATAACCGCGTCTTGCGCGAGCAATTGCCTTCGCCCTCAACGAACGCCAGCCGCCCCAGCATCGATTACACCTATGACCGGCAAGACCAACTGCTCGCGGTGCAGGATCCCAAAGGCTTCGTGACGCGCTACACGTTCGATGGTTTTGGCGAACGAACCGTTCTCTCCAGCCCGGACACCGGCGTCAGCGCCTTCGTGTTCGATGGCGCTGGTAACCTGACGTCCAGCACGGACGCCCGCAGTGTCGTCACGCGCTATGCCTACGATGCGGCCGGACGTGTCACGCATGCCGGTACCAGCAGCTTCGAATTCGGCGCTCCCGGTACTGCAGGAGCTGGGCTCCTGATTGTCATGCATGACGATTCCGGGCAGACCGCATTCGGTTATGACGGCTTTGGCAGACTGATTTCCAAGACCCAGAGCGTCACCGGGATCAATGCTCGGACATTCAAGGTGGGATACGCCTACGGCGCGAGCGGTGCCGGCACCGGGCACGTGTCCTCGGTGACTTACCCCAGTGGGAACCGGATCGACATCGACTACGACAGCAGCGGGCGCCCGCACAGCCTGCGACTGCTGGCGCCCGGCGCGGCGCAGCCAGTCTTCCTGCTGAGCGAGATTAGCTACCGCCCGTTTGGCGCCGTGAGCGGCTGGACCTGGGGCATTGGCACGAACCAGTCGAACACCTACACGAGGGCATTCGATCTCGAAGGACATCTCGTCAGCTATCCGCTTGGCTATCCCGGCAAAAACGGCGTGATCCGGACCCTGCATTACGACGCGGCTGGACGCATTATGGGCACCACCCATACCGGTACCGCCCGCGCCAGTGCACTGGACCAGACCTATCATTACGACGACCTGGACCGACTGACGGGCTTCGATGCGGCCGGTACGCGTCAGCGATACGCCTACGACCTGAACGGCAACCGCTCACAGGTCACGTTCGGCAGCGCTTCCTATGCCTATACGCTCAATCCGACCAGCAACCGCTTGGACGCCACCGAGGGCCCCGCTCCGCGTAAGGTCAATACCTATGACAAAGCGGGCAACCTGACGGGTGACGGCACCATCAGCTACACCTATGGCGCCAACGGACGCATGGAAACCGCGTCGGCCGCCGGCATGACCACCCGCTATCGCTACAACGGACGCGGCGAGCGCGTCGTCAAGACTTCCTCCGCTGGCTCGACCTATTATGTCTATGACGAGCAGGGCCACTTGCTGGGTGAATACGACGCGACCGGTAAACCTGTGCAGGAGACGGTCTATCTGGACGACTTGCCGGTTGCGGTGATCAAGCCGGGTGTGTCCGGTCCCGCCGTCTACGATGTGTATGCTGACCATCTGCATGTGCCGCGCGTGCTGACACGGGCGAGCGATCAGCAGATGGTCTGGCGCTGGGACCATGCCGATCCGTTCGGTCTGCTTCCGCCCGATGAGAATCCGAGCGGGCTTGGAACGTTTATCTACAACCTGCGCTTTCCGGGGCAGGTCTTTGATAAGGAGACGAACAATCACTACAACTACTTCAGGGATTATGACCCGCAGACGGGGCGGTATGTCCAAAGCGATCCAATCGGACTAGCTGCTGGCATAAATACGTACATATATGTGGGAGGGGACCCGTTGTCGGTGATTGATCCCTATGGTTTGTGGGGTGTGGCAGATCTTCCAAGCATCCCGCAGCCCGCACTTGATTTCGCGACAGGCGTTGCGGATGCTGCGTCATTGGGCCTCGGACCTTTGGCACGTCAGGCTCTTGATATTAACGGTAGCGTGAACCGTTGTTCTAAGGCCTACGCGGCCGGAGAGTGGGCATCCGTTGCCCTTGGGGCCGGCCGTATGGCGTACGCGGGCATTGCAAAAGTCGGTGCCGCTGCTGCTGCAGACGGGGCGGCGGCCATAGCGTTCCGCAATGGACTGAAGCGCATTATGAGAGGACCGCTCGCAGGGTCCAATTATCGCATCAAGAATTACGAGGATTTGCTAGCCAAGTACGGCTCGGATGAAGCAATTCAAGCTGCGGCGGGAAGGACCAATTCGGCGGTGAATGCGGTCGGTGCAGATCTGGGAATTGGCGGCGCCGTCGATGCTGCAACTTGCGGATGCCACTGATGAAAAGAGCACTTTATATACTGACCTGGCTCGTCATTTCTTTGCTGGCCGGCGCGGTGGGCCACTATTTCTTCACGGTCAATTTTTGGGTAGCCTCATTGATCGCCGGGTTAGCGTTGATTGTAAACGGACTGATTGCTGAGTGGGAAGACCGTCGAGGTGATCGTTAAAGGCTAATGGCATGGCGGCGCATGCGTTAAATGCCTCGCTGGTCCGGTGCATCAAGCGTGCCAGCACAAGCAGCTTCGAAATGGCACTTCTGGTACTGCCGAAGCAAGGCGCCTGATTGTCATGCGTGACGAGTCCCGGCAGACCACGTTCGGCTGTGACGGCTTTGGCAGGCGGATATCCAAGACCCGGAGCGTCACCGGGACCGCTTTTCGGATCGAGATTGACTACAACAGCAGCGGGCGTCCGGTCAGTCTGCGACTGCTAGCGCCCGGCGATGCATCCAGTCTTCCTGCTCAGTGAGATTACCTACCGCCCGTTTGGTGCTGTGAGCGGCTAGACTTGGGGCACTGGCACGAACCCATTGAATACCTATGCCAGGGCATTTGACCTCGAAGGAAACCTCGTCAGCTATCCGCTTGGCTATCCCGGCAAAAACGACGTGATCCGGACCCTGCATTACGACGCGGCTGGACGCATTACCGTCACAATGAGTCAGGCGGGTTGTTGACCGAATGTCTTTGCCTCACGCAACATTACTGCCGGCGCTGCGATACAATTATCGTTGTCGCAAGAACGATCCGGACGAGCGCACACACAGCGGCTGCCTGTCCTAGACGCGCATTGCTCAATAATCCCGTTCCGCCCATGGCCAATACTTCGTCTGCCCCCACTAGATTGCCACTCTTCATCCGCGTGCTGAGAAGCCTCATGTCGCGCGTCGGCAAGGTCACGGTGACGGGGACCGAGCACCTGAATGGCCCGGTCGGAAAAATCATCGTCTGCAATCACGTAGGCTGGGCGGATCCGTTATGGATCGGCTACGCGGTCCTGCCGCGCGTGCTGCACCAGATGGCCAAAAAAGAGCTTTTCGATCACCCGATCAGCGGCTGGTTCGTACGCTCCGGAGGCGGGTTCCCGGTCGATCGGAGCAATCCTTCGACGGCCACCATCAAGCACGCGGTCTCGCTCGTCGAGCAGGGCAACCTGGTGCTGATCTTCCCCGTGGGGACGCGCAATCAGGACAATGCGGACGCCAAGCGGGGCGCCGCGACGATCGCGTTGCGCGCTCGCGGAGAAATCGTGCCTGCCCATTATCAGGGACCCGACCGGATCCGTTTCTCCGATCTGTTCCGCCGGCCGACGATTCGCATCACATTTGGCCCGGCCGTCGCCGTGCCGCCAGATGCCACCGTCAATAAAGTGACGGCGCTGCAGTTGACGAATGAACTCGACCAGGCGATGCAACTGGTATCGCAGCAAGCAGTGCCTGCCTGACGTTCACTGCACCTGCCCATCCGCATCGCGCACCTCCGGCGTGCCGAGCCCCAGCTTCTGCAACTGCGGCGCGATCGCGGCGCGGTCGCCCACGGCGATTACTTTCAGCCGGTCGGGCTTCAGCCACGTCTGCGCCGCCGCCTGCACCTGCGTCGCCGTCACGGCGCGGAACCGGTCGGGCAAGGTGCGCCAGTAGTCAGCCGGCAGGTCGAAGACGTACGTCTCGGCCAGGCTCGCGACGATGCCGCTGTTCGTCTCGAACCGGCCCGGCAGCGAATACACCTGCGAGTCGCGCGCGCCCGCGAGCTCGGGGGCCGGCAGCGGCTTGTCGCGTATGCCGTTCACTTCCTTGAAGATCTCCGCGACGGACGGCCCCGTCACGTCCGTGCGCACGCTGCCCGCGATCGTGAGCGGGCCCGGCGTGCGGTCGTAGCGGAACGCCGAGTACACGCCGTAGCTGTAGCCCTTTTCCTCGCGCAGGTTGAGGTTGATGCGGCTCGAGAACAGCCCGCCCAGCGCCGCGTTCATGACTTGCATGGCGGGGTAGTCTTGTGTCCTGCGCGCGGCCGCGATGGCCGTCACGCGCAGCGCCGTCTGCGGCGCGCCCGGCTTGTCGACGACGACGAGGCGCGCCTTGCTGCCTTCCGGATCGCCCACCGCCGACACGGCCGCGTCGGCACGTTCCCAGGCGCCGAAGCGCTTCTCCGCCAGCGCGCGCAGCTCGTCCAAGGTGATGTCGCCGGTGACGACGAGGGCCGCGTTGCCCGGCAGGTAGTGGCGGCGCCAGAAGCGCACGAGGTCTTCGCGCGTCGTGGCGCGGATCGCCCGCTCCGTGCCCAGCTGGCCGTAGCCGTACGGGTGGTTCGGGCCGTACAGCGCGCCGGCCGCCGCGACGGCGGCGACGAGGGCCGGATCGTCGCGCTGCTGCGTCAGGTCGCCCAGGCGCGCGGCGCGCTGGCGTTCCACTTCCGCGGTGGGGAAGGCTGGATGCTGGACGACGTCGGCCAGCACGTCCAGCGCCTGCCCGAACGTGGACCGCAGCGCGAGCAGCGACACGGTCGATGCGTCGTTCGACGCGGCGCTGCCGAGGAAGGCGCCGAGCTGCGCGACCTCGTCGGCGATGCGCGGTGCGCTGCGGGTGGCCGTCCCTTCCTGCAGCATCTGCGCCGTGTAGCCGGCGAGGCCCGGCTGGTCGCCCGGGTTGGCGTCGGAGCCGCTTTTCACGACCAGTTCCGCCGCCACGAGCGGCAGCGCGGGGTTCGGGTGGTGGATGACGGTCAGGCCGTTCGGCAGCGTGAACGACGCGCCCTGCGGCAGCGCGAAGCGGGGCGCCGGTCCCGGCTTCGGCGGCGTGCGGCGCCACGGTTCGTCGCGGTTGATGCCGGCGGACAGTCCCGTCTTCGACGCCTTCGGCGGGGGCGGCGTCGGCACGTCGGGCCCGAGGTCCGGCTTGCCCGGCACGCCGGAGACGATCACGCGCGCGTTCGGTTGGAGGTATGCCTGGGCCACGCGACGCACGTCGGCCGCCGTCACGCGGCGCAGGCGCTCGATGTCCTTCGGCAGGTAGCCGGGGTCGCCCGTGTACTGGTTGTACTGGTTGATCTGGTTCGCGAGGCCCGTGCCGCCCAGCTTCTCGATCCCCGTCAGCATGGCCGTCTCGATCGTGTTGCGGGCGCGCTCGATTTCCTGCTCGGATGGGCCGGTGTCGCGCAGCGTCTTCAGCTCGGCGTCGATGGCCGTTTCCAGCTCGGCCGCGTCGTGGCCCGGCCGCGCGGTGGCGTCGACGATGAAGGTCGACGTGAGGGCGTTCGAGTTTTGCGCCGCGGATGCCTCCTGCGCGATCTGCTGTTCGTACACGAGCGATTTGTACAGCCGGCTCGATTTGCCGCCGGCGAGGATCTGCGCGGTCACCTCCAGTTCCGCGTCGCCCGGCCGGAACGCGGGCGGCGTGAGCCACGCCATGTACACGCGCGGCAGCTCGACGCGGTCCGGCACGACGATGCGGCGCTCGCGCGTGATCGGGGGCGTGGCCACCTGCGGATGGACGACGGCCGCGCTGCGCTTGAAGCTGCCGAAGTACTTGGCCACGAGGGCGCGCGTTCTGGCCTTGTCGATGTCGCCGGCGATGACGATGCTGGCGTTGTTCGGGCCGTAGTAGCGCTTGAAGAAGTCGCGCACGTCGGCCAGCTTCGCGTTCTGGATGTCGGCGTGCGAGCCGATGACGGCCGCGTAATACGGGTGCGTCTTCGGGAACAGCGCGTGGTTCAGCGTTTCCTCGACGATGCCGTACGGGCGGTTCTCGACGCTCTGGCGCCGTTCGTTGCGCACGACGTCCTGCTGGTTCGACAGCGCGGTCTGGTCGAGCACGTCGAGCAGGTAGCCCATGCGGTCGGCGTGCACCCACAGCGCCAGTTCCAGCTGGTTCGACGGCACCGTGTCGTAGTAATTCGTGCGATCGTAGTCCGTGCTGCCGTTGCTGTCCGTCGCGCCCGCGCCTTCCAGCAGGCGGTCGGCGAGGCCGCGCGGCAGGTGCCGGCTGCCGGCGAACATCATGTGCTCGAACAGGTGGGCGAACCCCGTCAGTCCAGGCGCCTCGTTGGCGGGGCCGACGTGGTACCAGATGTTGACGGCCACGATGGGCAGCCGGTGGTCCTCGACGAGGATCACTTCGAGGCCATTCGGAAGCGTCGTCTTGTCGTAGCGGACCTGCGGCACGGCCGCCGCCGCACCGGGCTGCGCGAATGCGGCCGGCGCGCCCGCGCACAGCACCAGCAGGGACAGGGCGGACAGGAGGCGTTTCATGGGAACTCCGTTTTTTTAATGACAGGCGGCGCTGCCGTGGTCGGCCGGCGCGACGCCGAACGAATACAGCCGGGTGGACTCGACGAATTCCCAGCCGTAGCCGCCCGGGTACAGGCGCAGCCGGAGCACGCCGGTGCGGTTGCTGTCGCGGACTTCGCTGTGCGGCACGGTGAGCAGGAACGGCGTCGGATACGCGCCGCCCGTGCCGACGACGAACTGGCGGATCCCGCGCGCCGGGTCGAGCCGGCCGTCCGCGTCCTGCGGGGCGAAGCGTTCGTAATCGTGGTCGTGCCCGGACAGCACCAGTTCCGCGCCGGCGTCGTACAGCACCTGCCACGCGTCGTGCATCTTCGGGACGCTGCCATGGCCGCCCGAGCTGTACAGCGGATGGTGCCAGTAGGCGAGCGTGCAGTGCGCCGGATGGGCCGCCAGGTCGGCGCGCAGCCAGTCCAGCTGGGCCGCGTGCTGCGCCGGGGCCAGGTTGCTGTCCAGCGAGACGATGTGCCAGCCGCCGAGGTCGAAGCTGTAGTAGCCGCGGCCCGCGCGCTCGCCCCACCACGCGAAATAGGGCGTCGCGCCCGGCGTGTAGTACTCGTGGTTGCCGGGCGCGGGCCACGTGCGGTCCTTGAAGCGGCCCCACGTGGGCGCGTAGCAGTCGGTGAATTCGCGCGCCGCGCCGCGCGGGTAGGTCAGGTCGCCCAGCGCCAGCACGACGGCGCGCGGATCTTGCGCGAGCCCGGCCGCAACGGTGGCCGCGGTGTCGGCCGCGCCCGAATACGCGGGATCGGGATAGGCGCAGCGCGCGATGTCGCCGGCCGCGTACACGGTGACGCCCTCGTCGACGTCAGCGGCGGCGGCCGGACCGGCGAGCGCGGCAAGCAGCGCCGCCGCGGCCCGCATCGGCAAACCCCGCATTTACTCGAGGAGGCGCAGCAGCCCGGACAGCGCGTGCGCCACGGTCTGCTCGCGCACCGCGTGGCGGTCGCCGGAGAAAACGAGCCGCTCCGTGTACGTCGTATCGCCCTTCGACCAGCCGAAGCACACGGTGCCCACGGGCTTGCCGGGGACGGCGCCCGTCGGGCCGGCGATGCCCGTCGTGGATACCGCCACGTCGGCGTTGCTGTTGGCGACGGCACTTTCGGCCATGGCGCCAGCGACTTCCTCGCTGACGGAACCGAATTGCGCGATCAGCGCGGCCGGCACGTCCAGCATCTCGGTCTTGGACGCGTTCGAATACGTCACGAAGCCGCATTCGAACCAGCCGGTCGAGCCGGGGATTTCCGTGATGGCCTGGGAGACGCCGCCGCCGGTGCAGGATTCGGCGGTGGCCAGCAGCAGGCCCTTGGCTTCGAGTGCCCGGCCCACACGGGTGGCCAGGTCGAGGATGTCGTTCGTCACGTGTCGCTCCTTTGTATGATGGCGGCCGGGTGCGCCGCCAGGGTCTCCAGGATCAGTCGTGGGCGCGCCGCCGTGTGCCGGCGACAGGATCCGCAGCGCGCTCGGGTCCATTCTAGCGCGCCTTCCCGTGCGTGGCGTTGGAATCTTAACGAAAAGCCATGGCAGGGACGTTCTGTGCGACATCCCCCCCGGCCGTGCTGCTATCCTGCTCGACTTGCGGGCCGGCCGTGGGGCTCGCCCGCACCGTTGTCCACTGACCGAACCAGGACCTCGCATGCCGCTCGACCGTTTCGCGCATGGCCATCCGGGGCCGGCATACCCGTGATGGCGTCGTCCTTCTCAGCCGCGCGTCGCGCCCGCCAGGTGGCGCTGTGCCTGCTGATCCTCGCAGATGCCGCCCAGGCCCGGGCCGCCCCCGTTGCCGCTCCCGAGCGCAAGCTCAAGGCGGCCTACCTGTACCGCGTCGCCACGTTCGTCGACTGGCCGGACGCCGCATTCCCGCGTCCCGGCAGCCCATTGAAGGTCGGCGTCGCCGGCGATGACGCGCTGGCCGACGAGGCCGAGCGCTACATGGCGGGGCGCCTCGTCCACGGCCATTCGCTGGCCGTGCAGCGCATCGACCCCGCACGTGCCGTGCCGCCCGGGCTGCAGGTCCTGTACGTGGCGCCCGGGCCGGCGCGCACCCGCCTGCTGGACGCCGTGCGCAGCCGGCCCGTATTGACGGTCTGCGATGGCGCCCCCGTGCAGGGCTGCGTGATCGGGCTCGTGCAGGATGGCGCCCGCCTGCGCCTGCACATCGACCGGCCCGAGGCGCTGGCCGCGCAGCTGCGCATCAGCGCGCGCCTGCTGGCGCTGTCCGCGTGGTGACGCCATGATCCAGCCGCGCCGCTCCATCCGCGAAAAGCTCGTCACGATCGTCATGTCGACGACGCTCGCCGCGCTCGTCGTCTCGGTGGGCACCGTCGTCGCCTACGACCTGCGCAGCTACAAGCATGCGCTGCTGAACGACCTGGCGACGCAGGCGGAGCTGGTGGGCCACATGACGTCGGCCGCGCTGGCCTTCGACGATGCCCGGCTGGCGCGCGAGAACCTCGCGCTGCTGCGCAGCCGGCCGTCACTGCGCGCGGCCGCCCTCTACGACGAGCACGGTGCACTGTTCGCGACCTACGTCGCGCCGGGCGAGACGGGCGACTTCCCCGTGCGGCCGGCGAAGGGTGGCCGTCCCGTGCATGCGGGCGGCAAGGAAACCTATGTCGGCGCCGGCGACGAGCTGGTGCTGTACAAGCCGATCAGCGAGAACGGCGAGCTGCTCGGCACCGTCTACCTGCGCGCGCAGAACCAGCTGATGGAACGCATGCGCGACTACCTCGTGATCTGCGCGTGCGTCACGGTGCTCGCGCTGTTCACCGCATGGCTGCTCGTGCGGCGCCTCGGCCACACGATCACGACCCCCATCGACGCCATCACGAACATCGCGCGCGAAGTGGTGGCGCGGCGTGACTACTCGCGCCGCGCGCCGCGCATCAGCGAGGACGAGGCGGCGGAACTCGTCGACTCGTTCAACGCCATGCTGACCGAGATCGAGCAGCGCACGCGCGCGCTGGAAGACTCGAACCGCGAGATCGCACGCGAAGCCCAGGAACGCGCACGCGCGCAGCAGGAAGTGATGCGCCTGAACGAAGGCCTGGAAGCGCGTGTGCAGGAACGCACGGCCCAGCTGGAGCTGGCGAACTCGGAACTGGAGCTCGCGATCGAAGAGGCGCGCAATGCCAACCAGGCCAAGTCGGCGTTCCTGTCGTCGATGAGCCACGAGCTGCGCACGCCGCTGAACGCGATCCTCGGTTTCGCGCAGATCCTGGCGTCGAACGACATGCCGACGACGCCAGAACAAAAGCAGGAATTCGCGGGCCACATCCTGAAGTCGGGCCGCCACCTGCTCACCTTGATCAACGAGATCCTCGACCTGGCCAAGGTGGAGGCGGGCGCCGTATCGCTGTCGATGGAACCGGTGCCGCTCGCCGACGTGCTGGCCGAATGCCAGGGCATGATCGCGCCGCTGGCCGCCATACGCGGCGTGCGCGTGCTGTTCCCGGACGCGCCCACGGCCCGCGTGCAGGCCGACCGCACGCGCCTGAAGCAGGTCCTGCTGAACCTCTTGTCGAACGCCGTGAAGTACAACCGCGACGGCGGCGCCGTCGTCGTCGATTGCGCGCAGCCGGCGCCGCAGCGCCTGCGCCTGTCCGTGCAGGACACGGGCATGGGCCTGTCGCCCGAGCAGGTGGCGAGCCTGTTCCAGCCGTTCAACCGCCTCGGCCAGGAAGCGGGCACGCAGGAAGGCACGGGTATCGGCCTCGTGGTGACGCGCCGCCTGGTGGAATTGATGGGCGGCGAGATCGGCGTCACCAGCAGTCCCGGCGTGGGCAGCGTGTTCTGGATCGAGCTGGCCTGCGTCGACCTCGGCGCCGCCGCCGCCACCGCGGCCGAGACGCCGCCCGTCGCGCACGCCGGCGCCGCACCGGCCCGTGCCGACCGCGTCTCGGCCGCAAGCCCGGCCACCGTGTTGTACATCGAGGACAATCCGGCCAACCTGAAGCTGGTGCAGGAAATCGTGCGCTTCCGTCCCGACCTGCGGCTCGTGTGCGCGCCGGACGGCCACTTCGGCCTGTCGCTCGCGCGCAGCCACCTGCCCGACGTGATCCTGATGGACCTGAACCTGCCCGGCCTCTCCGGGTTCGAGGTGCTGGCGCAGTTGCGCCGCGAGCCGGACACCGCGCGGATCCCGGCCATCGCGGTGTCGGCCAACGCCATGCGCGCCGACATCGACCGCGCGCTGGCCGCCGGCTTCGCGCGCTACCTGACCAAGCCGATCGACATCGGCCAGTTCAACGAGGCCATCGACGGCGTGCTCGCCACCCGCGCCGTCGACGAGAAACAGCCCCAGTGAGGACGTTCCATGATTTCGCCTACCGACATCCGCCGCGCGCACATCCTCGTCGTCGATGACGAGCCGGTGAACGTGCAGCTGCTCGAATTCCTGCTCAAGTCCAGCGGCTACGAGCACGTCGCCAGCACCACCGATCCGCGCCAGGTGGCCGCGCTGCACCTGCAGCACCGCTACGACCTGATCATCCTCGACCTGCAGATGCCGCACATGGACGGCTTCCAGGTGATGGAAGCGTTGAAGCCGATGGAGCGCGAGTCGTGGCTGCCCGTGCTCGTCGTGACGGCGGAGCCGGACAAGAAACTGGCCGCGCTGGAGGCCGGTGCGCGCGACTTCATCGGCAAGCCGTTCGACACGGTCGAGGTCCTGACGCGCATCCGTAACCTGCTCGAAGTGCGCCTGTTCCACAAGGAGTCGCGCGACTACGGGGCGCGCATGGAGCGCACCGTGCGCGAACGGACCGCGGAGCTGCAGCGCTTCCGCGGCGCGATGGACGCGACGTCCGACGCCATCTTCCTCGTCGACGCGCGCACGATGGCGATGGTCGACGTCAGCGACGGCGCCTGCCGCATGCTGGGCTTTTCGCGCGAGGCGCTGCTGCGCATCGATCCGGTGGCGCTCGGCCTCGCGCAACGGCCGCAGCTGGAACGCTATGCCGACCCCGCGTCCGCGTCGCGCGAGCACGACATCGTCGAGACTGAGCTGCTGCGCGCGGACGGGCAGGGCGCCGTGCCGGTCGAGATCAGCTGGCAGCTGCAGCAGGAAGACGTCGACCGCACGCTCATTGCCGTGGCGCGCGACATCAGCGAGCGCCTGCAGGCGGCGCAGCGCCTGAAGCACATGTCGAACTACGACAGCCTGACGGGCCTGCCGAACCGCAGCCTGTTCTTCCACACGCTGCGCGATGCCATCGAGCTCGCGCAGGACAAGAACTGGCGCATCGCCGTCCTGTTCATCACGCTCGACCGCTTCAAGATCGTCAACGACTCGCTCGGCCCCGCGCTGGGCGACGAGCTGCTGCGCCAGTTCAGCACACGGCTGGTGCGCTGCGTGCGCCTGCGCGACACGATCGGACGCCTCGGCGGCGACGAGTTCGCGCTGATCCTCACGATGACGCGCGAGCAGACCGAGGACGAGGCCGTGAGCGTGGCCAACGAGGTGCGCGAGGCGCTGCGCGCGCCGTTCGACCTGAATGGCCAGCAGGCCGTGCTGACGGCCAGCATCGGCATCGCGATGTACCCGGACGACGCCACCGACCCCGGCACGCTCGTCAAGTACGCCGACGTGGCGATGGTGCGCGCGAAGGAGGCCGGCCGCGACGGCTACCGCTTCTTCACGGCCGGGATGAACGTGCAGGTGCTGGCGCGGCTGGAGCTCGAGCTGGCACTGCGCGGCGCCATCGACGGCGACCAGTTCGAGCTGCACTACCAGCCCAAGCTGGACCTGAACACGGGCCGCGTGAGCGGCGTCGAGGCGCTGCTGCGCTGGCGCCGTCCCGGCGTGGGCCTCGTGTACCCGGCCGAATTCGTTCCCTTGCTGGAAGACACGGGCATGGTCGTGCGCGTGGGCGCGTGGATCATCGGCGCGGCGTGCCGCCAGATCGCCAGGTGGATTCAGGACGGCGTGCGCGACGTGCGCGTGGCCGTGAACGTGTCGAGCCGCCAGTTCGTCGAGGGCGACCTCGAAGGCGACATCCGCGCCGCGCTCGCGGAACACCGCGTGGACCCGGGCCTGCTCGAACTGGAGCTGACGGAGAGCGCGCTGATGTCGAACTTCGAGCACACGGTGCAGGTGCTGGAGCGGTTGAAGGCGCTCGGGATCCGCATCGCCATCGACGATTTCGGCACCGGCTATTCGAGCCTGGCCTACCTGAAGCGCTTCCCGATCGACAAGCTGAAGATCGACATCGCGTTCGTGCGCGACATCACGACGAACCCGGACGACGCCGCGATCGCATTGGCCATCATCAGCATGGCGCACAGCCTGCACATGCAGGTGATCGCGGAAGGCGTGGAATCGCGCGCGCAGATGGCGCTGCTGCGCCGCCACCGCTGCGACGAAATCCAGGGCTTTCACTTCGCGCGCGCGCTCGCCCCCGCCGACCTGGCGCGGCTCGTGCTGGAAAACCGCGCCCAGCCCACGCGGCCGGCGGAGGACGACCGCAACGTCCAGACGCTGCTGCTCGTCGACGACGACGTCAATGTGCTGGGCACGCTGCACCGCCTGTTCAGGCGCGACAATTACCGCGTGCTGACGGCCGCGTCGCCGTCCGAGGCGTTCGAGCTGCTGGCGCTGTACCACGTGCAGGTGATCCTGTGTGACCAGAAGATGCCCGTGATGAACGGGACCGAATTTCTCAGCAAGGTCAAGGAGATGTATCCGGACACGATGCGCATCATCCTGTCCGGCTACACGGGCGTGGAGACGGTGCTCGACTCGATCAACCGCGGTGCGATCTACCGCTTTTATACGAAGCCGTGGAACGACACGGAATTGCGCGACAACGTGCGGCTCGCGTTCCGCCAGTACTGGCTCACGCACGGGCCGTACGACGATCGCAAGGCGCCACGCGGGGACGAAGAAGCCGCGTGACGGCGACGGGTAGGGTGGACGGCTCGGCCGTCCACCCTACGTGTTAGCCGACGTCGAAATGGCCCCTGCATCGTACGGTGGGCACGTTTCAACGTCACCCTGGACTGAAATGGTCCCAGCCCGCGAGCTGCAGATCGAGCGCCGCGCCTTCCGCATCGACCAGACGCAACCCTGGCTCCGCCGTGATCGTCCCTACGCGCGTCACGGCCGTGCCGCTGGCCGCGCCGGCCGCGATGATGGCGGCGCGCTTGTCCGCCGGCGCCGTGAAGCACAGCTCATAATCGTCGCCGCCCGCCGCCGCGAACCGGCGGCGCAGCGCGCGCGGCTGGCGGGCCAGCGCGGGCCCCGTGGGCAGCGCGTCGACGTCCAGCACGGCCCCCACGCGCGACGCGGCCAGGATGTGCTTCAAATCGCCCACGAGCCCGTCCGAGATGTCGAGCGCGGCGTGCGCGAGCCCGCCTTCGGCCAGCAGGCGGCCCAGCGCCACGCGCGGCGTCGGCGCGTGCATGCGCTGCGCGGTGGCCGCATGGTCGGCGGCGTCCAGCGCGACTTCGCTGCGGCGCGCGGCCAGCCACAGGCGCGCGTCGCCCAACGTACCCGAGATCCAGACGTCGTCGCCCGCGCGCGCGGCATCGCGGCGCAGCGCCCGGCCCGGCGCCAGTTCGCCGAAGATCGTGATGCAAACGTTCAGCGGGCCCTTGGTCGTGTCGCCGCCCACGAGCTCGCAGCCGTGGGCGTCGGCGAGCGCGAACAGGCCGCGCGAAAAGCCGTCCAGCCAGTCGGGGTCCGCCGCCGGCAGCGACAGCGCGAGGGTGAAGCCGAGCGGCGTCGCGCCCATCGCGGCGAGGTCGGACAGGTTCACGGCCAGGCATTTGTGACCCAGCAGCAGCGGGTCGGCGCCGGCGAAGAAATGGCGGTCCTCGACGAGCATGTCGGACGAGACGGCCAGCAGCTTGCCTGGTGTGGGCGCGAGCAGGGCGCAGTCGTCGCCCACGCCGAGGACGGTGTTGGCGCCGGGCGCGCGGTCGCGCTGGAAGTAGCGTTTGATGAGATCGAATTCGGAGAGCATCCCGCGATTCTAATCCGGGACGCCCGTCAGGCGGCAACCGCTGCCGGCGCCGCCGCGCGCGCCGCACGCCGGTAGCCGCCGGGGCCGACGCCGTAATGGCGCTTGAACACGCGGTTGAACGCCGCCTCCGACTGGTAGCCGACGGCCAGCGCCACGTCGCCCACGGCCCCTTCGCCGTGCAGCAGCGCGCGGGCGGCGCGTGCCATGCGCAGCTGGGTCAGCACGTCGGCCGGCGGCATCCCGCACAGGCGCGCGAACAGGCGCGCGAACGTGGCGCGCGACATGTGGCACGCCTCGGCCAGGTCTTCCACCTTCCACGCCCGCTCGGGCGATTCCAGCATCCGGGCCAGCGCATTGCCCAGGCGGCGGTCGGCGAGGACGGCGAACAGGCCGGGCGCCGCGCCGTCCGTGCCCGCCAGCCACGCGCGCAGCAGCAGCGCGAACAGGGCGCCGGACAGCTGGGCGACGACGACGTCGCCGCCGGGCCGGACCACCGTCGTCTCGTGCTGCAGCAGCCGCACGAGCGCGTGCAGGCCAGGGAAGTCGTCGGCGCGGCTGGCGCGCACGACCATCACGTCGGGCAGGGCGCGCACGAGGGCCTGGCGCGCGGCGCCTTCGAAGACGAAGCTGCCGCACAGGATGGCGGTCCCGGGGCCGGCGCCGCCGTTGCCCTTGCGTTGCAGCGGACCGTCGGCGGCGAGCGGGCGTACCGGCGCGGCGTCCGCGGCGGGACCCGCGTGTAGCCGGTGCGCGCTGCCGGCTGGGAAGACGACGACGTCGCCGGGGGCGAGGTCCAGCGTGGCGTGGCCCGGCACGTCGACGCGGGCGTCGCCTTCGACGATCACGTGGAACGGCGCCACGCCCGGCGTCGCGGCCGGTTCGTCCAGCACCCAGGGCGCGGCCAGCTCGCAGCGGATGTCGAGCGACGTGCGGATCGTGTACAGCGAGAGGAGGCGGCTCAAGGTGTCCATGTATTTTTCAGATGAGACGATCGGACAAATTATGGCAGCAAATCGGCATTCATTGTGCAGTCGACCGCGCCTAGACTTCTTTCCATGCCAAACGGCATTTCATCCACGAACGAAGAAAGGAAGATCATGAGCCGTCTGAATACCCTGGGTACCCACGCCACCGGCCGCACCGCCGAGCTGTTCGCCGCCGTCAAGGCCAAGCTGGGCAAGGTCCCGAATGCGTACGACGCGATCGGCAGCAACAGCCCCGTCGCCCTCGAGGCCCTGCTGCACTTCGATGCGAAACTGGCGGACACGAGCCTGTCGAAACGGGAAATCGAGGTGGTCAAGCTGGCCGTCAGCGAAGTGAGCGGTTGCGACTACTGCGTGGCCGCGCACACGCTCGCGGGCAAGGCCGCCGGCTTGTCGTCGGACGGGGTCCTGGCCGCGCGCCGCGGCACGCCGGGCGGCGATGCGAAGCTGGATGCGCTGTCGACCTTCGTGCGCGCCGTCGTGGGCAGCCGCGGCACCGTGGCGCAGCCCGTCGTGGATGCCGTCAAGGCGGCCGGCTACACGGACGAGCAGGTCGTGGACACGATCTTCGCGATCACGAGCATCACGTTCACGAACCTCGTCAACCGCATCAACGACACGGCGCTGGACTTCCCGAAAGCGCCCGCCTGACGCGGGCGATGGGGCGGGTTGCCATGCTACCCGCCCTTGGTCGCTGCTGTCGATACCAAGAAATACGTAGACGGGGACTGGTGACACTCTGCTAAAATCGGAGACCCCCCGTCAGTTCAAAAAGGCAGCAGAGCATGGATTCGTCAATCGATAAAAAAGAAGAATTACGTCAACAACTGCGGGCTGCCGCGCTCGAGTACCACCAGTTTCCCACTCCCGGCAAGATCGCCGTCACGCCGACCAAGTCTGTCCTGAACCAGCGCGACCTGGCCCTGGCGTACTCGCCGGGCGTTGCCGCGCCCTGCGAAGAAATCGTCAAGGACCCGGCCTCTGCCTATAAATACACGGCGCGCGGCAACCTCGTCGCGGTGATCTCGAACGGCACGGCCGTCCTCGGCCTCGGTAATATCGGCCCGCTGGCATCGAAGCCCGTCATGGAAGGCAAGGGCGTGCTGTTCAAGAAGTTCGCCGGCATCGACGTGTTCGACATCGAGATCAACGAAAACGATCCGGACAAGCTGATCGACGTGATCGCCGCGCTGGAACCGACCTTCGGCGGCGTGAACCTCGAGGACATCAAGGCGCCCGAGTGCTTCTACATCGAGCGCAAGCTGCGCGAGCGCATGAAGATCCCCGTCTTCCACGACGACCAGCACGGCACCGCGATCATCGTCGGCGCCGCCATCCTGAACGGCCTGAAGGTCGTCAATAAAGATCTCAAGAAGTGCAAGATGGTCGTGTCCGGCGCGGGCGCGGCGGCACTGGCCTGCCTCGACCTGGCCGTCGACCTCGGCTTCCCCATTGAGAACATCTATGTGACCGACCTGGCCGGCGTCGTCTACAAGGGCCGCACCGAGCTGATGGACCCGGACAAGGAACGCTTCGCGCAAGACACGCCGCACCGCTCGCTGGCCGAAGTCATCCCCGACGCCGACATCTTCCTGGGCCTGTCCGCCGGCGGCGTGCTGAAGCCGGACATGGTCGCGAAGATGGCGCCGAACCCGCTGATCCTGGCGCTCGCGAACCCGAACCCGGAAATCCTGCCGGAAGATGCGAAAGCCGTCCGCAACGACGTCATCATCGCCACCGGCCGTTCGGACTACCCGAACCAGGTCAACAACGTGCTGTGCTTCCCGTACATGTTCCGCGGCGCACTGGACTGCGGCGCGACGACGATCACGCGCGAGATGGAAATCGCCGTCGTGCACGCGATTGCCGACCTGGCCCACGCCGAGCAGTCGGACATCGTGGCGTCCGCGTACGGCATCTCGAACCTGTCGTTCGGCCCGGAATACCTGATCCCGATGCCGTTCGACCCGCGCCTCTTGACGCACATCGCGCCGGCCGTCGCCAAGGCCGCGATGGACGGCGGCGTCGCCACCCGTCCGATCGCCGACCTGGCCGCCTACGCCGAGAGCCTGCAGCAATTCGTCTACCGCAGCGGCAGCTTCATGAAGCCGCTGTTCCAGATCGCGAAGAGCGCGCCGGCCGAACGCAAGCGCATCGTCTTCGCCGAGGGCGAGGAAGAGCGCGTGCTGCGCGCCGTGCAGGTCGTCGTCGACGAGAACCTGGCCCGTCCGATCCTCGTCGGCCGTCCGGCCGTGCTGGAAAAGCGCATCGAGAAATTCGGCCTGCGCCTGAAGCAGGGCAAGCACTTCGACGTCATCAACCCCGACTTCGACGAGCGCTACCGCGATTACTGGCAAAGCTACCACCAGCTGGTCATGCGCAAGGGCGTCACGGAAGACCTCGCCCGCCTGGCAATGCGCCGTCGCCACACGCTGATCGGCGCGATGATGATCCACAAGGGCGACGCCGACGGCATGATCTGCGGCACGTACGGCACGACCGACGTGCACCTGCAGTACATCGACCAGGTGCTGGGCAAGCGCGCCGGTGCCAACGTCTATGCGGCGCTGAACTTCATCATCACGCAGGAACGCCAGATCGCCATGGTCGACACGCACGTCAACGAGAACCCGACGGCCGAAGAGCTGACCGAGATCACGCTGATGGCGGCCGAGGAACTGGAACGCCTGGGCATCAATCCGCGCGTGGCGCTGCTGTCGCACTCGAACTTCGGCACGTCGAACAGCGCGTCGGCCAAGAAGATGCGTGCCGCCCTCAGCCTGATCCAGCAGAAGGCCCCAAGCCTGGAAGTCGACGGCGAGATGCACGGCGACACGGCGCTGGACTCGAAGCTGCGCGCCAAGATCATGCCGCAGTCGACGCTCAAGGGCGATGCCAACCTGCTCGTCATGCCGAACATCGAAGCCGCGAACATCGCCTATAACGTCGTCAAGACGGCAGCCGGCAGCGGCGTCGCCATCGGCCCCGTGCTGCTGGGCTGCGCGCGTCCGGTGCACATCCTGACGCCGTCGGCCACCGTGCGCCGCATCGTCAACATGACGGCCTTGTGCGTCGTCGATGCCGTCTCGGAGCGCTGATACCGTGCTGTTGTAGATTCGTCACCGGTAGTAAGATCCGACAAAAAGGGCCCATCCGGGCCCTTTTGTCATTTAACTGTAGAAATTTCCTACAAATCGTGAAGGTGTAATAAAGCTTGAGTAACAAGTAACAATGCGTAATCACGCGCCGTCTTTTCAAGGTTTCAGTCCATAATAGACGAGTCTATCTTGTTTATTTTGCATCTTTTCCGGGGTGCAAGACACAAGTGAAACTCGCGGCAACGTGGCGTATCGGAGTGTTATTGCCTCCATGCCACCGCGTCCGACGTCCCGGGCCGCCCCGCCAAGGCGGTCGCGGCTGTCGCTACGGATCACCAACTGATACCAAGAACATGCAGACTACGAAAACGGCCCTGATCACCGGCATTACCGGCCAGGACGGCGCCTACCTGGCGCAGCTGCTCCTCGACAAGGGTTACCGCGTGACGGGCACGTTTCGGCGGTCCAGTTCGGTCAACTTCTGGCGCATCGCCGAGCTCGGTATCGAGCAGCATCCGAACCTGTCCCTCGTCGAATATGACCTCACGGACCTGTCGTCGAGCGTCCGCCTGATCGAATCCACCCGTCCGGACGAGGTGTACAACCTGGCCGCACAAAGCTTTGTCGGCGTCTCGTTCGACCAGCCCGTGACCACCGCCTCGATCACGGGCCTGGGCGCCGTGCACCTGCTGGAAGCGATCCGCATCGTGCATCCGACAGCGCGCTTCTACCAGGCGTCGACGTCCGAGATGTTCGGCAAGGTGCAGGCCGTGCCGCAGGCCGAGTCGACGCCGTTCTACCCGCGCAGCCCGTACGGCGTGGCCAAGCTGTATGCGCACTGGATGACCGTGAACTACCGCGAATCGTATGGCATCTTCGGCAGCTCGGGCATCCTGTTCAACCACGAATCGCCACTGCGCGGTCGCGAATTTGTCACCCGCAAGATCACGGACGCCGTCGCCAAGATCGTCCTGAACAAGCTCGACGTGCTGGAACTGGGCAACCTGGACGCCAGGCGCGACTGGGGCTATGCGCGCGAATACGTGGAAGGCATGTGGCGCATCCTGCAGGCGGCCGAGCCCGACACCTTCGTGCTCGCCACGAACCGCACGGAAACCGTACGCGACTTCGTGACGATGGCCTTCCGCGGCGCCAACCTGGACGTCGAGTGGAAAGGCGCGGGCGAACAAGAGACGGGCCATTGCGCCCGTACCGGCAAGCTGCTCGTGCGCGTGTCGCCGAAGTTCTACCGCCCGGCCGAGGTCGACCTGCTGATCGGCGACCCGTCGAAGGCGCAGCGCGAGCTGGGCTGGAAGGCCGAGACGTCGCTGGAACGGCTGTGCCAGATGATGGTCGACGCCGACTTGCGCCGCAACGAATCCGGTTTCTCGTTCTGACGTGCACGGCATGGCCACGGAAAACATCGTCCGCATCGGTGAACGCCACGACGAACCTCGCGAGGGGGAGGGCAGGCGCGCCCTGATCACGGGCCTGCGCGGCTTCACGGGCCGCTACATGGCGCGCGAACTGGCCGCGGCGGGCTATCGGGTCTACGGCACCGTACAGCCGGGTGCCGAGACGGGGCCGGATGTCTTCGCCGCCGACCTGCTCGACCGCGCCGCGCTGGCGGCCGTGGTCATGCAGACGCGGCCGGACGTCGTCGTCCACCTGGCCGCGATCGCGTTCGTCGCCCACGACAATGCCGAACAGATGTACCGCGTCAACGTGGCCGGCACCCGCAACCTGCTGGAAGCGCTGACGCAGGGCGCGCACAAGCCGTCGTGTGTTCTGCTGCCTTCGTCGGCCAATATCTACGGCAACGCCGCCGTGCCCGTCATCGACGAATCCGTGGCGCCCGCGCCCGCCAACGACTACGCCGTCAGCAAGCTCGCGATGGAATACATGGCCCGGCTGTGGATGGCCAGGCTGCCGATCGTGATCGCGCGGCCGTTCAACTACACGGGCGTCGGCCAGCACGAGTTGTTCCTGCTGCCGAAGATCGTGTCGCACTTCCGCAAGGGCGCGCGCCGCATCGAACTGGGCAACCTCGCGATCGCGCGCGATTTTTCCGACGTGCGCATGGTCGTGAAGAGCTATCGCCGCCTGCTCGCGGCGGCGCCGGCCGGGGAGGTCTTCAACGTCTGCTCCGGTCGCTCGCAGTCGCTTCAGAGCGTGATCGACATGATGAGCGACATCGCCGGCTACCGCATCGACGTGCACGTCAACCCGGCCTTCGTGCGCGCCAGTGACGTGGCAACGCTGACCGGTAGCAACGCCAAGCTGACCGGCGTGATCGGGCCCGTCGCCTCGCCGCCGCTGGTCGACACGCTGCGCTGGATGTACGAGGCGTGAGCACGATGCCGACCGGCCAGGACAACACCATGATCGAACTGGGCCTCCCCAAACGACGCGCGGTCGGCACAGCCGGCCTCCAGGACCACCTGCGCACGCTCGTCAGTACCGCCGAGGCCGCGAATGACGCGCTGGCATTGCCCGACCTGCGCATCGGCATGGGCACGACCATGATCGAACCGGCCTACACGGGCGGGCACCTGGACGGCATCGGCGTCTATACGCAGGCGCTGCTGCGCCACCTGCCCCGGGCCGGCTGCGCGCTGCTGCCGTATTCCTGGCCGCGCCTGCGCGGCGGCGGCGCCATCACGGCGGGTGAAGCGCTGCCCCATTCGTTCGAGCGCGCGTCGTTCGTCGACCTCGTGACGCCGCACGCGCACCGCGTGCACATGCCCGTCGACGTGTTTCACGTGACGGACTACCGCGTCGTCCGCATGGATTGTCCCGTCGTGGCGAGCCTGCACGATGCGCTGCCGGTCAAGCATCCCGAATGGTGCAACCCGCGCCTGCGCGGCGTGAAGAACTGGCTCCAGCGCAAGGCCGCGCAAAAGGCCGACCACGTGATCGCGCTGTCGCATTTCGCGATCGACGAACTGGTCGAATGCTTCGGCATCGACGAGCGCCGCATCACCGTCGTGCCGTGCGGCGTCGACGACGAGTGGTTCGAGCCGCCGCCGGCCGACGCCGTGGCGGCGACGTTGCGGGTCAACGGTTTGCGGCCGGGTTATTTCCTGTTCGTGGGCACGCTGCAGCCGCGCAAGAACGTCGAGCGCTTGCTGGACGCCTACCTGTCGCTGCCCGCGGCCGTGCGGGCGGAACGCCAGCTCGTCATCGTGGGCAGTGCCGGCGCGCGCTCGGACGACGTGCTGCGCCGTATCGCGGCCGCCGTGCAGGACGGCGCCGACGTCGTCTGGCTGAACCGCCTCGTCGACAATGCCGACCTGCGCCACGTGTACGCGGGCGCGGGCGTGTTCGTGTTCGCCTCGCTGTACGAAGGTTTCGGTATTCCTGTGGTGGAAGCGTTTGCAGCCGGCGTGCCCGTCGTCGCGTCGAACACGACATCGCTCCCGGAAGTGACGGCCGGCGCGGCGCTCGACGTCGATCCGCTCGACACGGGCGCGATCGCCGATGCGATGCTCACCCTGGCGCGCGAACCCGCCGCGCGGGAGCGCTGCATCGCGGCCGGTCGCGCGCGCGCGGCCCAGCTGACGTGGGCCGAGACGGCACGCCAGACGGCCGCCGTCTATCGCGCCCTGGTCTGAAGGACCGCCCATGTCCAGCCCGATGCGCGTCCTCCATTTCTACAAGACCTATTACCCCGATTCCGTCGGCGGGGTCGAGCAGGTGATCCGCCAGATGTGCGTGGGCACGGGACGCCTGGGGATCACGAACCAAGTGCTGTCGCTGTCGCGCGACCGGCACCTCGAGCCGTTCGACTACGAGGGCCACACGGTGCACCGGGTGCCGCTGAATGTCGAGGTGGCGTCCAACGCCGTGTCGGTGCAGGCGATCGGCGCGCTGGCGCGCATGGCGGCGCAGGCCGACGTCGTGCACTACCACTTCCCGTGGCCCTTCATGGACCTGGCGCACTTCCTGGCCCGCATCGACAAGCCGACCGTCGTCACCTACCACTCCGACATCGTGCGCCAGAAAATGCTGCTGAAGCTGTATCAGCCGCTGCGGCACCGGTTCCTGCGGAGCGTCGATGCGATCGTCGCCACGTCGCCGAACTATCTCGCGTCGTCGGCCGTGCTGCATGGCTACCGCGACAAGACCCGCGTCATCGCGTTCGGCCTCGACAAATCCAGCTATCCGGTGCCGGAGCAGGCGCGCCTGGACCACTGGCGCGCGCGCGTGGGGCAGAAATTCTTCCTGTTCGTGGGCGTGCTGCGCTACTACAAGGGCTTGCACATCCTGCTCGATGCCGTGGCGGGCACCGACTATCCGGTCGTGATCGTCGGCGCCGGGCCGATCGAGGCGGAACTGAAGGCGCGTGCCGCGCGCCTTGGCCTCAAGCACGTGCAATTCGTCGGCGCCGTCGACGACCACGACAAGGCCGCGCTGCTCGAGCTCTGCTACGCCGTCGCCTTCCCGTCGCACCTGCGCTCGGAAGCGTTCGGCATCTCGTTGCTGGAAGGGGCGATGTACGGCAAGCCGATGATCTCCAGCGAGATCGGCACGGGCACCACGTACATCAACGTGCACGGCGAGACTGGGCTCGTGGTGCCGCCGTCCGACCATGAGGCCTTGCGCGCCGCCATGCAGCGGCTGTGGAACGACCCGCGGATGGCGCAGGAGATGGGGCAACGCGCCGAGGCGCGCTACTGGCAGCTGTTCACGTCGGCGCAGATGGCCGAGAACTATGCGCGGCTGTACGAGGAACTCGTGGCGCGCAAGGCGGAAGTGCGGCTCACGGCCGCGGCGCGGCTGGGGTAACGCTTGGTGGGCTCTCCGAGCCCACCATTGCATCCGCCGATCTACGCCGCAACGGGCATCGCCGCCGGCACATCATCCTGCTCAGCCCAGCGCGTGCGAATCGCGCGGATCGCCGGCATCTGTTCGAGGAACAGGTCGACCAGCACCGGATCGAAATGCCGTCCCTTCTGCTTGACGAGGAAGTCGAGCGCCTCCTCTTCCGTCCACGCTTTCTTGTACGGGCGCACGGACGTGAGCGCGTCGAACACGTCGGCGATGGCGCAGATGCGGCCTTCGAGCGGGATATCGGCGCCGGCCAGGCCGTTCGGGTAGCCGCTGCCGTCCCATTTCTCGTGGTGGGTCAGGGCGATGTTGCGCGCCAGGGCGAGCACGCCGTGGTCGTGCTGGCCGATGATCTCGGCGCCGATCAGCGCGTGCCCCTGCATGATCTGCCATTCGTCCGCATCGAGCGGCCCCGGTTTCAGCAGCACGCGGTCGGGGATGCCGATCTTGCCCACGTCGTGCATCGGGGCGGCGTGCAGCAGGTCGTCGGCTTGCGCCTCCGTCATGCCGGCAGCGAGGCCGAGGATGCGCGCGAAATGGCTCATGCGGATCACGTGCAGGCCCGTCTCGTTGTCCTTGTACTCGGCGGCCAGGCCCAGGCGCTGGACGATTTCCAGCCGCGACGCGCGCAACTCTTCCATGCGCACGAGCGACAGGTGGGTGCGCACGCGCGCACGCACGATCGGCGGGCTGACGGGCTTCGTGATGTAGTCGACGGCGCCGGCCTCGAAGCCTTCCAGCTCATCCGCCGTGTCGTTCAGCGCCGTGACGAAGATGACGGGGATGGCCGCCAGCGCCGGGTCGGCCTTGAGCGCCGCGCACACTTCATAGCCGCTCATGCCGGGCATCATCACGTCGAGCAGGATCAGGTCGGGAAGTTCTTCGCGCGCCAGGTCGAGCGCGCGCGGGCCGTCCTTGGCGAAGCGCAGGCGGTAGTGGTCTTGCAGAATCTGGCGCAGCAGTTGCAGGTTGCTCGCCTCGTCGTCGACCGCGAGAATCAGTGGCTGGGTGACGTTGGTCATTCGAAAATCTCCTGTGCCGGCTCGTCGATGGCCGCCAGCACGGCGTCAAGTTGTTGCAGGGCGAGGTCGAACTCGAAATCGGAAATGGCGGTGTGCACTTGCGCGACGCGGGCGGCCAGCGGATGGCCGCTCGTGGCGGCGGCGAGGCCGGCCAGCGCGGCGTCGTCCAGGCCGCCGCGCTTGAGCGCATCGCGCAGGACGTTGGCCGCGCGCCGCGCGCGGCCCAGGTCGGCCCCCTGCGCTGTCGTCTTGGCGGGCTGGCCGGCCGGGCGGGGCAGGACAGTACGGATCGCGTCCAGCGCGTCGTCCAGCAGGGAGGCCACGTTTGCCAGCGTCGCCTCCAGCTTGTCTTCGGTACCGGGGTACAGCTTGCCGCTGTCGCCGTCGACGAGGCCTTCCAGCCCCGCCAGCGCGTCGGCGAGCAGTTCCAGGCCGAGGTTGGCGGCGATGCCGCGGACCCGGTGCGCCTGCATGCGCAGCGCGAGGTAGTCGGCGGCGGTGGCCTGGGCCGCGAGCGTCGCGGCCAGGCCGTCGTGCTGGGCGGCGAAGTGGGCGAGGGCTTCCACGTACGCGTCTTCCTTGCCGCTCCAGCGGCGCAGGCCCGCGTGGCGGTTCAGCGTATGGTGCTCCTGCGCCGGCAGGTCGTCCGGCTGCTGGCCGGGGCCGAGGCCCAGCACGCGCGCGATCTCGTGCGACAGCGCGAACCAGTCGACGGGCTTGCTGGCGAAGCCGTCCATGCCGGCCTCGATGCTGGCACGGCGGTGTTCGGCCAGCACGCTGGCCGTCATGGCGATGATCGGCACGCGCGGGCGGCCCGCCGCCGCGGCCTGCTGGCGGATCATGCGCGTGGCCGAGAGCCCGTCGAGGGTGGGCATCTGGAAGTCCATCAGGATCAGGTCGAACGGCTCGCGAGCCGCCATCTCGACGACGGCGGCACCGTCGCCGACGGCCGTCATCGTGTGGCCGCGGCGCGCCAGCAGCAGTTGCAGCAGCTCCTGGTTCTGCGGGACGTCGTCGGCCAGGAGCACGCGCAGCGGCGGCAGGGCGGCGGCCGTGCGCACGCGCGGCTGCTGCGGGGCGAAACGGGCCAGCACGAGCGGCAGCACCACGTGGAAGGTCGTGCCCTGGCCCGGCTCGCTCTCGGCCCAGATGCGGCCGCCCATCAGTTCGACGAGCTGCTTGCAGATCGTGGTGCCGAGGCCTGTGCCGCCGAACCGGCGCGTCATCGAGGCGTCGGCCTGGGTGAACGGTTCGAAGATGGCGGACAGGCGGTCCGGCGCGATGCCGATCCCGGTGTCGCTCACCAGGAAGTGCAGCTGTTCGCCCTGCAGCTCGGCGCGCAAGGTGACGGTGCCTTTTTCCGTGAACTTGATGGCGTTGTCGAGCAGGTTCGTGAGCACCTGGCGCACGCGCAGCTCGTCGCCGCGCAGGCAGGTGGGCAAGGTCGGGTCGTAGTGAATGTCGACATGCAGGCCTTTTGCGCGCGCGTTGGCGGCCAGCGTGGACGACAGTTCGTCGATCAGCGACAGCAGGTTGTAGTCGTTCTGTTCCAGCTCGACCGCGCCCTTTTCCAGCTTGGCCGTGTCGAGGATTTCGTTGAGCAGGCGCAGCAGCGCACGGCCCGAACTGCGGATCGTGTCCAGGTGGCGGCGCTGGTCGGCGTTCAGCTGGCCGTCCAGCAGCACGTCGGTGAAGCCGAGGATGGAATTCATCGGCGTACGGATCTCGTGGCTCATGTTGGCGACGAAGCTGGCGCGCGCCGCTGCGGCCTGCTCGGCGTTTTCCTTCGCGACGCGCAGCGCGTCTTCCATGTGGCGGCGCTCGGTGATGTCGAGGATGACGCCGTCCAGCCAGCACAGCTCGCCTGCGTCGTTGCGCACGCCGGTGCCGTTTTCCCACATCCAGCGGGTGCTGCCGTCCGCGTGCAATAAACGGTATTCGACGAGGTAGGGGCGGTCTTCGCGCAGCGCGGTGGCGATCGTCTCCGACACGCGTACGCGGTCGGCCGCGTGGATCAGCGGTGCGAACGTGCGGCGCGGCGCCGTGCCGAGGAAGTCGCGGCCCGGGTAGCCGGTGACGCGCTCGACGGCATCGCTGATGAACAGCATCGGCGCGTCGCCTTCGATGAGGCTGCTGCGGTAGGAAATGCCGGGGATGTTGCCGATCAGCGAACGGAACTGCTGCTCGCTGGCGCGCAGCGCCTGCTCCATCTTGCGGCGGTCGCTGATGTCCGTGATGAAGCAGACGAACAGGTCCTGCTGGTCGAGGCGTGCGTGGCCGATGGCACGCCGGATCGGCACGATGCTGCCGTCCTTGCGCCGGCCCGTCACGTCGGCGCCGCGCGCGCTGGCGCTGATCTCGCCCGTGCGCAGCGAGCGCAGCAGGCCCACTTCTTCCGACGCGGCCTCGTCGCCGATCAACAGGCGGATGTTGCCGCCGACGATGTCGTCGCGGTCCCAGCCGAAGATGCGCTCGGCCGACGCGTTGAATTCGCGGATGGTACCCTCGCGGTCGACCGTGATCACGCCATCGACGGTGGTGGTGAGCAGCGCGCGCATCCATGCTTCGCTGCGCGACAGTTCGCGGAACATCTGGCGGTAGCGCAGCAGGCCGTTGGCGGCGAGCACGAAGACGGTGAACGCGACGACGATCAGCGTGATCGCCAGCGCGAGGAAGGTGTCGTTGCTGGCCTTGTGCGGCGTCAGCTTGTCGACGTGGCCGACGAAGCGCGCCGCTTCCATGCCCGTGTAATGCATGCCGGAGATCGCGCAGCCCATCACGATGGCGGCCAGCAGCAGGCGGCGCTGCTCGCTCAGCCGGTGCGACAGGCTGGACAGGCCGAAGCGCACCCACAGCGCCAGGGTCGCCAGTACCACCGCGACGACGATGGACAGGCCGAACGTGAACGGATCGTAGCGCAATCCGAGGCCCATGCGCATGCCGGCCATGCCGGCGTAGTGCATCACGCCGATGCCAGCGCCGACCAGCACGCCGCCGGCCAGCAGGCCCCAGCCGCCCAGGCGGTCGCGCGCGATGACGGCCAGCGCCACGAACGAGGCGGCGATGCTTGGCAGGCTCGACAAGGTGGTGGCGGTCGGATCGTAGTCGACGGTCGTGCACAGGTCGAACGCGAGCATGCCGATGAAGTGCATGGCCCACACACCGGCGCCGAGCGACAGGCTGCCCGTGCCGAGGATGATCCAGCGCTGGGCGCGGTTGGCGGTGGCCTGGCCGGCGATCTGCAAGCCCATCCACGATGCGAAAATGGCAACGAGCACGGACAGCGCGACCAATTTCGGCGTATAGAGCCCATAGCTGAGCAGCGATGGATCGGATGGGAGCGTGAACACGGACAACATGGCGCGTGATTTTTCGAGAGAATTGATGAGTTTGAGCGCAAGTATGGCATTTCTGGCAGTGAAAGTCTTTCCGATGAGAACTTAATGCCAGATGAATACGTGAAGTTGTCGCATGTACGCCACCTGAAGTCAGGCAATGTTGCCGGTTCGGCACGCGTTGCCGCATTTGCGATGTTGCTGCTATGCTAGTTATACGGGTCGTCCGTCTTGGGCGCCCGCAATAGGTGCGACGTGTATGAAAACGACAGTTCTTGCCGCACTGCTGGCCGGGGCCTGCGCGCTGGCGCAAGCGGAGCCGGCGCCGCGGCTGTATCTGACCACCGAGACCTCGGCGCCGTACAGCATGCGTGATGGCGACCGCGTGACGGGCATCGGTACCGACATGGTGCGCGAAATCATGGCCCGCTCCGGCGTCGCCTATTCGATCGACCTGCTGCCGTGGAAGCGCGCCTATACGGCCGCGCTGGAACGCAAGGACGCCTGCGTCTACTCGACCACGCGCACGCCCGAGCGCGAACCGCATTTCAAATGGATCGGCCCGATCGGCGAGGCCGAGTGGGTGCTGATGGGCCGCGCCGACCGCCATTTCGCCGTGCACAGCCTGGACGACGCACGCGCCTACCGCGTCGGCACCTACAACGGCGACGCGCGCGACCAGTTCCTGCGCGCACGCGGCTTCACCGTCGACCCCGCCCCGAACGACATGATCAACCCGCGCAAGCTGATGATGGACCGCATCGACCTGTGGGCCGCCAGCATCCGCCGCGACAGCCTGACGCTCGACCGGCTGGGTTACACGGGCAAGCTGGTGCCGGTGTTCGTGTTCAACCGTATCCGCGTTTATCTTGCGTGCAACCGTGCCGTGCCGGATGCGCTCGTCGCGCGCATGAACGGGGCGCTGGATGCGATGGAGCGCGATGGGACTGCCCGGACCATCGTGCACAAGTACGATGATTGGGGTGTGCCGCCGAAGTAGTCGGCACGTAATCGTTTCAGTAAGACGGCGGCGCGATGCGGTCGCGCGGACTTACCAGGATGGGAATCCCGATGGGCGGCGGCACACCGTTGGGATACGCGCCCATCAGCCAGCCAGTCGCCCGTCGGCAGCCACAGGACAGTTCACTGTCGGACGCCAGCGCCTCTGCCAAGGCCGGGTCAATACCCGCATGGCGAGGTTGAGCGGTATCAGTCGTGCATATAAATATTTTGCGGCTGCGGACGTTCCAAGCATTTCCTGCAGAACAAGTGCAACCTCAACCTGTTCGGCTACAAGGCGGTTCGAGCGGTTGGATGACGCGTGGGGCTCCGGTTCCATGGCATTGCGGATGCGCTCAAGTTTGCTCATACACAATCCTTTGAGGATGATACGTATGATTATTTTTGGTTCTTTTATTTATCCAGGGACCGAAAAACCTGCGTTCCCAAGGCCGCGTTAACACGCGCATTGCGACCTCTATAGGGATGCCGTTGTGAGCCAAAGCGCGAGCGATTGTCTGAATACTCTCAAAAGGACGGTTTCTCAGAATGGCGTCAATGAGGATGGCGGAAAGGCGGTCGAGTCTATTTTTCATTACCTGCCCTTGGAGTGAATATGTCATTTTGGACTCCACAGGCATTGCTACCTACGATTCAAATGTAACGCATGTCAAAAGTGCACAGATGTTCAGTCTGAAAGGAAAGTTGTACAAAAAACGGATCGGCTTAGCGGAGGCGGATTCTTGTCGAGGTGAAAATGGCGGCTTAGCTGGTAATGGACGAGCTCAAACGTCGGCGCACAAAAAAACCGCGTTCCCAGAGGGAGAAACGCGGTTTCATGGACTTTGCGGGACTACTACGGATGAGTAGGTGGTGCCTCCGGCCGGAACCACATTTCAATATGGTGAGTCTTGATGAATTCTTAAAAGTACCAACATAGGTACCAACAGAAATTTTTGCTACCTATCCACGCGTGCAGCCGGCCGGGCCAGCGCGTAACGGCGACGATGATTCGATGCTTGAGGTTAGTACTCGGGACTCGCCCGCGTCCGGTTCATCCCGGTAGGCGAGATATTCGTCGACGCCGGCCGCGCGGGCGTACTCTTCGCATTGCTCGCACGCCTGCTTCGCATCCGTGCCGCGTTCGCGCATGTATTTCTCTTGCATGGTCCCGGCTCATGGGCAGCCGTCGGGGCCAGCTGCCCAGGCATCGGTGTATGCGCGCACATCGGGACTAGCTTGATAGAGATTCAACTTCGTTTTGATATACTCGTCTGGATCTATAAACTGACGGATACCTTGATGAACAAGCTTGTGGAAGGGAGTTTCCTGAACCGCAGTCAGGCCGGGCAGTGCGTCACGGAGAAGGTAGACCGTCCCGCGATAGGTCGCCCCCATGATACCGCACTGCTTTGTCGCACCCGGAACAATCCCTTCCCGGTGGTACCGGATCACAATCCGGGGCTGATGCGCAAATTTCTCAATGCGCTTCTGCACTTCGGCCGTGATGACTTCAACCGGCAGCATCTTCTCCGGCGCCGTGATGACTGATTCCCGCGGGCGGCGATACAGGCCCGGCATCGGCTCCTGACGGCGATACGAGCCGTCCACGTTTTGCAGCGGGTTGCCGCGCAGCGTGATATTGCGCCCTGGCGTCGACGGGCCGCTCGACAGCTGGCGAATCACTTCCTCCAGTCGCGCATTTTTTTCGTCCAGCTCGGCCTGCTCCTTGAACGGGCCGACCTGTCGCGCTTGCAGCTCGGGCAGCGTGGCTTGCGCGCGCGCGAGGCGGTGCTCGATGGTCTCGCGCACGTACTCCAGGCGCGCCGGCTGTACCAGCTTCTCCAGCTCGTCCAGTGCCGTGCGCATGGCCGACGTCGTGTAGTTCCAGTCCTCGCGCAGCTTGGTTTCGCCCGACGTGAGCGTCGAGCCGTCCGGGCGCAGGACGGCGAGCGACGTCCAAAACTGCTTGTCGTCGCCGCGCGAGAACGTCGCATGCAGCGGCATGCCGTAGAACTCGCCCAGGTCGACCGTCGCCGCATCGTCCTGCGCCAATCCCACCGAGCGGCCTTTCGCAATTTCCGCGATCGCGCGCGCGGCGTCGGTGCGCGCGATGTACTCCTTGCCGTCGACGGTCATCGCGAAGGTTTTCTCGTCGCCCATTTCGCTGCCGACGGCGCTGAGTGCGCCCTCCAGGGACGTGAGGCGGCGCTTGCCGACGGAGATCGAGACCTTCGCCTTTTCGTCGCCGCCGCTCTGCTCCTTGAAGATGTCGTAGACCGCCTCACGCGCTTTGGTGTCGCTCGTGACTGTCGGCGTGCCGGAATCCGCGGAGCGTGCTGGTGGCCGCCAGAGGCGCTGGACTTGTCGCCGCTATCGGTACGCAATGGGCGCCAAGGGCATCGATATGCTCCGCACCGAGCGTACCTGGGCGCGAACAACGACCCGCGCGGGTACAAGTCAACACCGTGACGCCGACCGAGACCGCCTATAGGGCCATCGGCTTCTAGTCGAGCACTACGGCCCACATCTAGGGCAACCAAGGGCAAGCTCTGAACATTATCAGCCAGACCTGAACGGCCTCATGCGAGATCGCGGACCGTTGGGCGCAGTCGATCGCGGTCGGTCACGCGCAGATGATGAGAAGGTGGGCGACTTGCGCGACGACCGGAATAGCAAGAAGCCGGAAACGCCGATCCGGGTCAAGTTTCAACTTGAAACCCCTGTAAGCTATTGATTTAGAAGAGGGGAGACAGTTGAAACACAGCTTGAAACCCGTTTTTATACAAGTTGTATAAAACAGCGCCTTCGCCGACCACGTGCCTGATCCGAGTCAGATGCTTCCCGTAACCGCTCCAAGGTCGACGTCGCGTCTGTCGGGTGCACGTAGGAGAACATGCTCGGCGCGCGCGCGACAATGGCATGCAAATTACGTGCATGAGCTCGGCCCCAAGGGAGCGACGACATACGATCTGCCGCACCATCTTAACTGATGGGGTCACTTTACAAAGCGCTGCTGGGAAGACGCTTACTGAGCAGCGGCGTGAGCACCGATCGGTACCACTTGGTGCGCCGTTCGGTCAACTCTCCCATTGCGAAAATGCCGAGCATGAGCAGGCCAAAGAATGCCAATGGTGAACGCACGTCAAGTCCATTCCAGATGAAGACCGCCAGCGGCATGTGAAAAACATACATAGAGAACGTGAAGCTGGACAGGTAACGTATTGCTTTCTCGCATTTCTGCAGGAGGCCCATACCCAATGAACCGGCCGCGAGGAAGTTAGCAGAAACGATTATGCCAAGGATGAAATCGCCAACGAACTGATTTGAGCCGCGCGTGTGTTCCATAACTACTGGCCAAGCCTCGCGCATGACTTCGCGAATCCGAACGCCGAGATCGAACCAAACGAACGTCAACCCAGCTGCGACCGAGATCAAAAAAACCTGGATAGCAAACTTTCGATCTAACGCTGCCATTTTCCGGTACAAGTAGCAGCCAAGTAACCACACAGGCATAAGCAAGAGAATTTTGGGCCCCGCGATCAAAGCTGCGCAAAGCATGAGCAATCTACTGGGGTGATAGCACCAGATACCAAACAGGATGTAGTACCAAACTTCATAGTTCAATGACCAAAAAGGCGCGTTGTAGGGTAACGAAACGTTATCCCACGATTGACCGACGAAGGTCATGCTCAAGAGAAGATCCTTTGTAATCGAACCACCCGGCGAGGCATACGGTAGACCATCCACAGCCAGCGCACTCAGCAAAGCCGATAACACGGCCGAACCGAGCACAACGGGGTATATCCGAGCGATCCGATGGTGTAAGTAGGTACGCAGCCCAAGCTCCCGACGCGCAGCGTGGGAAATCACAAATCCAGACAACACGAAGAAGATAACCACGGCCGAATGCCCCGGCCATGGCAGTGGACGGTTCGGTATCACAAGCGCCCAAAGGTGTGACATCACAACAGTAAATGCGGCACCGAATCGGACAAGGTCAAGATAAACGGAGAGCCCAGGTGGAATTTTACGGTGCATCTTATGAATCTCTTGTTGGTAGTATTTTTTGCTAACCAAAATACGACATTTTTCCTGGTCGTTACGTGCGGAGGCTCTAATGAGGTATTGATCTAGTGCGCCCATTCAACCTACTTGCCAGATCAATGCAGCCGAGCACCAAGCCTTGCAAACGGCCGGATTCGACACAAAGAAGTGACTAAACGGGCCAGTTCAAGAAAAATCTCTATCTGTACCGAATATTTTTTTGGCTTCTTAGATTGCTCGACAAAAGTTTTTTTCGATGCCTCAACTCTACGATTGCGTGATCCAGCATCCGAGCCTGGCGGCAGATGACGCATTCGCAGCTCGTGGCCGGAGGGCTCGGAGCGGCAAACGATCCCGATGACCTACCACGAGGATATGGGAAGCGGCGCCCGTAGCGGTTACGCCAGAGAGGCCGGCGTCGGCTGAGTAGTCTCGTCCTCTGGCACGTGGATTGCTGGCGATTGATCCTTGGTCGCTGCAACGTGCGCTCTTTTGTCGCCCGCACGAAGTAGTCGCCAAGATCCGGCAACCCAGCCGTCGGTCTCTTCGTACTGCTCAACGCGCCCGCAAACTTGGCAGGTACGGTGCTCGTCAGTACATTCGGCATCCCAAGTGTGGTCGGGGAAAAAACGATCAATCAAGTTGAATAACATTATTCCTCGCTAGGCAACAGGAGTTGTAAATCCGTAAATTTACGCCTGTTATTTCCTGCTTGCAAACAATTTTTCATCAACTTGGCAGTAGCACCTGTCGGTTCGCTTGGCATTGCTCAGGTGGAGATGCGATCACGCGTGCGGCTACCTCTCTACGGGACCCGCCCGGACATTCATCAGCCTTTCTCTTGCTGGCCTGCTCGCTCATCTGCTGGCAGTACGTTGGATGCTCATCAAGGTCGGATAGTAGCGGGAAAGTGTGCTACCTCACTGCTGCCCCGTTGGCTCAAGCGCAAACCGCTTGTCTTCAGGACAAGCGCAATAAAGGACCGTTTATGAACAGTGCTCGACAACGCAGCCCCATACTGTCCATAAAATATATATTTGAGTTTTGAACATGTTCAAATGTAGAATAGATCTTATTGAACAGGAAGGCGCGCGAACGGGAGCAGAAATGGCGATTTTTGGGTATGGCAGGGTTAGCACAAAGGAACAGACGACGGGGAATCAAAAACAGGAGATCAAAGCGGCCGGATATGTTGTTGACTATTGGCACGCGGACGAGGGTATATCGGGCAAGGTGCCGGCGATGCAACGACCTGAGTTCGCCAAGATGATCAGTCAAATCCGTGACGGAGAAACCTTGGTTGTGACGAAACTCGATCGCTTAGGGCGTGATGCGTACGACGTCGGTGCTACGATCAGGATGCTAGCGGCGCGCCGCATTGAAGTCATCGTTCTGCAATTGGGCAAGCTGGATATTACAAGCCCCGCTGGGAAACTGATGTTGACGATGTTAGCGGCCGTGGCCGAGATGGAGCGCGATCTGCTGGTGGAGCGTACGCAGTCCGGTTTGGCGCGAGCAAAGGCCGAGGGTAAGACGCTGGGCCGTCCATCTCGTACGACGCCAGAGCAACGCGTTACTATTGCGAAGCGGCACAAGGCTGGGGAGTCGATCAGCGCACTGGCTCGGGAGTACGGGCTATCTCGCGCAAGCGTGATGCGGATTGTGGCGCCGGCAACGGTAACTCCGAAAGCAGACATAAATCGGGTTTCAACTTGAAACTTTTGTAAGTCATTGATTTATATCGGCACGAATCGCAGCGCCGATTATCGCTGCGTTGCCTATTGGACACTTATGGTGTCAAACGCTACACTAACCAGGTTACCGCTTTCGCCACCTCGCCCATATAGCCCCACAAGGAAGCCATGAGTTCACAAGCATCTGTGATCCAGCCCCAGCAGCGCACATCGCCAGTTGCTTTGAAGATCGCCGCAGCCGTTCTTGCTGTCACGTCCGTAGCGCTGGCTGCACTCTACTATCAAGCTGCCCGTGACATCGAAACCCAGAAAGCAAGCGTTGCTAGTTTGCAGTTAGAGCTTGCTAAGGAAGTTGCTCGCGCAGCTGAACTCAAGTCTGACCTGAACGCTGCACGTACCGATGCTCAGGCTCAAGCAACGAAGTCAGCCCAGCTTTCATCCGAAGTGGAAAGCAAAGAGCAGGCGCTAGCAGCTGAAACATCGAAAGCAGAGTCCGTGCAGGCGGCGCTCGATCAAGAGAAGGCGCGTTTGCCCTCTGTACCAGTCCGTATAGAGATGCGACGCTCTGCCATGGGTCGTGGTCTTGTTGCAATGTTTACAAACACGTCCGCCATGCAGCTCTCAGTGATTATGGTAGCCCGTAACCCAACAACTGA
The DNA here is from genome assembly GCF_024753285.1 of Massilia pinisoli. Lineage (GTDB taxonomy): Bacteria > Pseudomonadota > Gammaproteobacteria > Burkholderiales > Burkholderiaceae_D > Telluria > Telluria pinisoli. Next base: position 39,037 of record NZ_JANUGW010000013.1, read on the forward strand.
AGGGGTAAAGGAAAAATCGTTTCAAATCGCGCCTGGCAGAAAGGTTGAGATCGGGTATCTCGAAGGTGTCCAGTTCGCATCCGGCGACCAGGTACGGTTACGTAGTGCCGGGTTTGAAGAGCTGCACTACACTGTTCAGTAAAACGCCCCGGCCGGGACGCTTCCATTGGCGTGAACCGCGCCTATGGTTGATAACGCGGCCGGTCTTGCTATCCCTGGCGTGGTTAGCGAACGAAGAGTTAGCAAGACAGTTAGTGCTTACCTGAGAGTGTGGCGACGTAGCTGCTGCCGATTGCACCGACACCAAGCTAAGGTGAAGTGGAGTCAGGACGAGTCAATGACAGCAGCAGACCAAGGCGCCTTTATTGTTGTCTTAGCTTCGCAAACTTGATCGCGAAGCGCTCCCATTCGCTCTTGGGGCGGAAGTACTCTCGTACATGCCAGCGAAGCCGACCAAAAAAGTTTAGGCCCGGTTCTGGTTCAGGAGGATCAGGCAATATAAGCCGTGGGCCATGGCACCAACCTCTACAACTGCGCTGGAACGCTTCAAAGCTGTCTGGAGACTTCATTTAGTTTGCTGAGACGTGAGTTTGAGGCTGAACGACCTGCTGAGTATTCAGAACGATCATAGCCGGGTGTTACTAGACTGTCCTCATGAGTATAGGTCGTCAAGCATTTTCTGAACTTGATCGCAACCTTCCAAGGTCCCGAGTAGATCGACAGGCCTTCGTCCTTGCAACGAGACCTTGGGACCTTCAAGCCATTTTTTTGCCTGCTGAGGCGAACCCAGTTTTTCTAAAGCAGCATTTCGGATTTCATCACGTCGCGCCAGTACTTCGGCGGGAATTTTGGGGTGCACTGGTTGATCGTTTGGCAATATTCTCTCCACTAAGGCGTCAGTAATATCTGCAAGTTTGGTTAGACCGGCAACGTACATCGTGTTTGCGGACCGATGTATCTTCTTGACGTCGGGTAACTCAAGAGGTGCCGCGTTGAGTGGACGCTCGCCCCAAGTTTTTGCGAAGTGGCTTCCGACAACCTGCTCGCAAATTTCGTCTGCGCTCGGTCCTGAACCCTGCTCATTTTTTGCGAAGTGGCGTCCGACAATCTGCTCGCAAATTTCATCTGCGTTGGATTCTGAGTCCTCCTCATCGTAAGAGCAGGGGCTGCGTGGTCGGTCATCTTCTTCGGCCATGATCTCTACCTATCTTGCGTTAGTTGGCTTCACTGGGCGCGGGCATGTAGGCCAGTACGGCAATTCCCCACATTGTGACGTAAACGCGGCTGACGTAAAAGCGGCACGTTGTGAAACTGCTTCCATGCAGTCACCAAGCGCTCCGCCTCTGCCCCAGACGACATACACACTCCGGGCTGTGTTGGCCAAAAATATGATCCGCCTGAGGCAAGAGCGTAAGTGGTCGCAGGAACACCTGGCATATGAAGCCGGGTTGCATCGGACCTTTGTCGCTCACGTTGAGCGCCATGCTCGGAATATTTCCCTCGACAACCTCGAAAAAATTGCCGTGGCTTTCGGTGTAGAAGCATATTCCCTGCTTCAGCCGTAGAGGAGCGTACCAATGCCAGAGCGAGCTCTCGGAAGTAATGTCGAGGCCTCATGGCGGCATCCGAGCCTGATGCAATGCTCAGATGGTACGATCAAGCACTATGTAGGGGACGCTACCAAGAGTGCGCTAACGCCCAGGTCGCTCTTTACGACTGGCCGAAACTGGGGCAAACTGCTATAAAAAATAGATCGATAAAATAAAGGCAGCGAGCCAGCTGCGACTATAGATTGGCGACGACAGGGGGCTGGTGAAGCAACGCTTCGACCCGCGTACGGCACACACTATCGATACCACAATCCAAATGGCAATGCCAGAGTGTTACTTCCTGGCTGCCCGCTATCTCGCTAAAAACGGGATTCCGCTGCGGGTCGTCATGAGAGTGCGGACGCAGTCCGACAGCCGGCGTGGCCTGTCGATCGCCCCCCGAGCGAGCTGATCTAGCGTCAGAACGCCGCGCGTCGGTGCTGGTGTTCTGGACAGACTGCTGCCTGTGGAACTTCAGCATTCCACCCAGGCCGTGTATACGCAGGCCAAGGCAAACAGAACCGTCCCGGTAAACGTTGAGCCAGTGTCTCATCAATACGGATGCAACATGAGATGGGATGCGCCATTGTTGCGGAGCTTATTTACACTTTGCTATCTAGAAATACTGGTGCTATTCTTGCTACAAATTGTTCGAGAAGGGAACTTTGTGGCACTCGACCAGCGCGATGCTGGGCTTGTTGCTGGTTGTTTTTCCTTCTGAGTGTCGAGTGAGCTGAAGACCGAGCACTGCCCTCGGGATGAAAAGCGAGCCGTCGCAATGTATCGATTGGAAAGCATCGCTACTTGCTGTACAGAAATAAAAATACAGATCTGCGCGAAGAACAAAGCAGGTTATAAAAACAATTGTCCAAAATTAATTTTATGAGCGTAACTTTTTTTCTTCCCAACGCAGAACTTGTCGAGCAGATCAAAATTGCCGATCCCGAGCGCGACTGGCGCTTGTTTAGCACTGGCGTCCAGGTATGGATTGGCCAGACCTACCTCCGTCTAAAACGCGCTGGGTACGACGTTATACTGAGTACTCGTGCTCCAAGTCGCGGAACAGTCGTGGCGCATGCTGACCACGTTTCTAAGCTGTTATCGGAACGCAGTCTTCTGTCCAAACTGACCATTGTATCGGCCCGTGCGGACCGCCCGTCGCAGCGAAACGCCGACATTGAAGTGGTGCAAAACCGCCACTCATCCGACAGTGAACGGGCTTTTCACATTCAGCACTGGCCTCAGCCAGGATTGATTCCTCGCGATCCGAAACGTCGAACCACGATTGAGAATGTCGCTTTCAAGGGAGCTGCCGGCGAAATGGCGACATCGTTTACCGATGGCTTGTGGGAACTAATGATGGCACGGTTGGGCGTGGCTTGGCGAGTTGACGCGGCTCAATGGACTGGTAACGACGCTCAGTATGTGACCAACTGGAACGACTACAGCGATACCGATGTGGTCGTTGCCGTGCGCAAGGATATGACAAGTAGCTACACCAAGAAGCCGGCAAGCAAGCTGATCAATGCTTGGTTGGCGGGAGTTCCGGCGGTTTTGGGCCGAGAGGAAGCTTATCGTGAACTTCGCCGCACAGAGCTGGACTACATCGAAGTCACCAGCGCGGCCGACGCGTTTCGTGCAATCGAAACTTTAAAAAATAATCCTCAGCTGTACGACGCAATGGTTCGCAACGGAAGCGAGCGCGCGGCAGAGGTTACTGCAAAGGTTTGCACCGACGCGTGGGCCGATTTGCTTTTCAAGAAGGTTCCTAAGATCGAGCCGACGCCGATGCTTGGTCTTTGCGCAAGAACATTGCGTTGTCGTGTTCGCGGAATTATTGGGGGAACCCGGTCGACGGCGTAAAGCGACCGAAGATCGACATCCAGGAAGGAAAAACGCCAGCGATCGGCGACAACCAAGCGCGCGAGCTGCTGGCGATGCCGGACGCGTCAACGATGCAAGGCCTGCACGATCGCGTAATTCTGACCACGCTTCTACACCACAGCTTACCCCACACTGAGCTGCGGGCTGCACCCAAAGCCGACCTGCAAGACCGCAACGGCGCGCGATACGCCAGACGACGTCTGCAAAGTGCTCATGAGATATGCGGATGTGGTCGGAATCAAAGTCGATGGCTTTGGACCGCGGGCGCTGCTTGCAACGGTCGCCAACGACGCGCTCGCGCACGACGCTGACGTCGCCAAGGTACAGCAGTGGCTGGAGCACGCCAACATCTCGACCACGGCCGCGCACGACCGGCCTGAGATGCGCGCTGAAGACAGCCCGAAGTTCAGTGTGATTTATTGCGTTGTGGTACACAAAGTTTACTTTAGTCATTATAGATGTTTCGACAGGCCGTGAACGGTCGCGCCCCGCGCGACGCTCGGCCATACACTTCGATATCCCGCTTCTTCATGCAAAACAAGATTCCGCATTCGCTGCCATATCGCCCGGAAATCGATGGTCTGCGCGCCATTGCTGTGCTACCAGTCATTCTGTTTCATGCCGGTTTCAAGCTGTTCAGCGGCGGTTTTGTTGGCGTCGACATCTTTTTCGTTTTGTCTGGCTACCTGATCACTTCGATTATCCTGAAGGACTTGGCAGCCGAACAATTCAGCGTGAGCCAGTTTTACGTACGCCGTGCGCGCCGGATCCTTCCCGCGCTGACCGTCGTACTGCTAGTCAGTTTCCCGCTAGCGGTGTGGTTGATGCTGCCAGACGAGCTCAAGCGTTTCGGCCAGAGTGTAATGGCGGTCGCAACGTTTTCGTCGAACCTGTTTTTTTGGCTGAAGACCGACTATTTCGCGCCCGCCGCCGAAGAGCAGCCGCTGCTTCATACTTGGAGCTTGGCGGTGGAAGAACAATACTACGTGCTCTTTCCACTGCTGCTCATACTGGCATGGAGGCGGGGCACCGGCCGCATGGCAGGGATCGTTGGCGGACTCGCGATCGGATCGTTCGTCCTTGCCTCCGTCGTCCAGCAACAGCATCCACAGGCCGCGTTCTACTTGTTGCCGACGCGTGCATGGGAATTGCTGGCCGGCTCGCTCGCCGCCATCGTGCCTCGCCTCGGTGGTAATCCGGCGTTCGGACCACGCCGTTCGGAGCTCGGCGCGGGGCTGGGCTTCGCCTTGATCCTGTGGGCGCTGTTCATGTTTGACGGCCATGCGCCGGTACCACCTGCGCAGATGCTTATCCCAGTGCTCGGCACCGCACTGGTGATCCATTGCACGCACGGGCGCACGTTGGTCGGAAGGTTGCTGGCAAGCCGGCCGTGCGTGGCGCTGGGTCTGATTTCTTACAGCGCCTATCTGTGGCACCAGCCCGTACTCGCATTCGGAAAACTCAAATATTTCAATGGCGTCCCGTCGGGTCTCGTGATGGCCCTGGTGGCACTCAGCCTGTTGCTGGGTTATCTCAGCTGGCGGTTCGTCGAATTGCCGGTCCGCACCGTGCAGTGGCGTATCTTAAAGGCGCGCGCGCCAGTGTTGGGTATGGCCGCAGGCACGTTGGTCACGGCGCTGCTAGTGGGTGTGGGGCTGCATGCAACTTCGGGTTTCGCCGGACTGCACCGCTGGAAGGGCATCCAGGGGCCGCTGCAGGCCAATGCCGAACGTGGCAGCGGCGAGAAATTCTGTCTTGCTCATCCGGCGGGTTCGCCGCTGGGGCCGGTCAACTGCATCGTCGGCGACCGGCGCGCACCGGTCGACGGTGTGTTGTGGGGTGATAGCATGGCCGCTGCCCTGCTGCCGGGGCTGGACGAAGAACTCTCTCGGCAACACCGCGCTTTCGTCGCTGTGCTGAGCGACGGGTGCATTCCCATCGAAGGCCTGACGCGGACCGTGAAAAAGGAATTTGGCTGCGAGGCGCAACGTCAGCGTGTGGTCGTGGAACAGATCCTGCGGCAGCCTGCGTTAAAGAATATCGTCTGGATTGGGAATTTCGGCTTGCTGACGTCGGGCCAGCCGCATGATTTCGCCCTCGACGGCCGGCCTGCGACGCCAGCGGACGTCCGTGAACGCCTGCTAGCGACGGTCGATAAGCTGCACGCCGCTGGAAAGACGCTGATCCTGGTCGGAAACACGCCGCGATTCAATGTGAATGCGGCGGATTACGCCATGCGGATGTACGCCCGCTACGGTGCGGACGTTACCCTGCAGGCGCAGCACGTGACGCGCGCCGACGAGGAAACGGGCTTCGGCAGTCTGGCGCAGCTGTTGCGAGAGGCGAGCTCCCGTAGTCGCGTGGTCGATGGATTGGACATTTTTTGCAACGGCCAGGACTGCAGCTCGCATGACGCTCATGGACAATTGCTGTACACGGACATGAGCCACCTTTCGCACCTCGGTGCCCGCAAACTTGCACGATCGGTCGCCACCCGGCTGGATCCGCCGCCCTCGGCCGTGCTGGCGCAACGGGGAATATGACTCTGCCGCCGTACGCTCATGGAGTCTAACTATCGCACTTCGTATCGTACTAATCGCTGAAGCCCCCTCGATCTCCACGGCGCTTAGTGTCATCTGAATCGGCAGCAGACCACACCTAGGGGCCAAAAAACAGAAAGCCCAGCCATGGAGGCTGGGCTAAGTAGCTGTTATATTGGAAGAGGTTTCATATCGAGGTGACGGTCCGGCCGGCTGGATCGCTCATGCATGGGTGTGCTGGCGCGATCCAGTATTCTGAGGCTCCCCTTTACTCATTAATTGGAAGGCTTTGCAGCGCTGCAAGACGAACGGTAGCTCACGTGGCACCTGTGGGCCGCCAAACTTGGCATGTCTCCAACTGGAGCAACGGTAGACACCTTGAGTACCGCTGAGGCAGCCGCACTCAAGGCAAAGTCGGCGTTCGTCGCGCTGGGAGTCGCGGGTCTGTAGGCGCAGCGCGAGCTCCCAGGCCGTGCCAGTGTCTACGCCCCGAGTCGTGAATACCGCTACACGTCGCTGAATGACTGCGGTCGCATGCCTAAATCTTTCCAGCAATTCGGACTTTAGCGAACGCAGCAGCGGACGCCACTCTTCGAGGCGCATTTGTTGGCCGGTCACGACCAATTTTCCGCCGCCATCGACCGATACAGAGACTCCCTCCGCTGCGCACTGATCGACTACGAAGTCAAGTATGGAAGTGATGGTCATAGCTCCTCCGTATTGACGTCATTGAACGGCCCATCAGAGTCTGAAGGGAGTACCGAAGAGCGCGAAGAGAGCAAGCTTTTATGCCGGTACTCTTCGGCATTCTTCGTGCTCCGTTCGAGCACACCCGAATTTCCGACCTTCGGCAGCCTCCAAACCCAGGGGCCGCCCATGCTCAACTTGACCGACTCGATACCCAGGTCTTTTTTGAGTCTTTTAGCGACGTCCCATGAATGTCCGGCATCGCGCACCTCAGCCTGTAACGCTTTGGTTGGCATCGTTCCACCGGCGTCCTTAAGGATGTCGGCCAGCATTCGTTTGAGTTCATCGCGCGAGTCGCCATCAATGCTCGCGTCAACTTCGACTTCACCCAGGATCTCGCGTGCAGTGCCTTCGATGACGCCATCCCACAAAGCGTGTGTTGTTGCGATGCCATCGTCCAGAGCAGCCGGTTCGATCGAGTACGCAACGCCGCCTTCGTCAACAGCGATGTTCGATTTGGCTCGCGCCAGTACACGTCTGCTGCCATCCTCTTCCTTGGCCGTCACCAGTACCATGCGGGCCAGGGCACCGAACGCTTGCGAGCCAATCACACGATCTTGCGGCGTTCGTCCAGCGCCGCCTTTGGCGAAGTGGCTGATCCCGATGACAGCGCATCCATGCACGTCTGCGAAGTCGACCACCGCCTGCAAGCTGCGCCTTACATCATTTGCCTTGTGCATGTCCCCAGCCACGGCGGAGACAATCGGATCGATCAACAGCAGGCTGACACCGCCAATCGCCTCGACCGCGCGATGCAGCTCCACGATGTCTTGGGCTGGATCAAACGGCACGCTCACGCCGTTTTGTGCAATGCCTTCAATAAAGTGGCAGCGGCTGAGGTCTGCACCCGATGCAATCAACCGAGGTACCAGGGTATCCTCAGCCACATCTTCGCTTGACCAGATCAGCACGTTGCCCTTGCGTTGGCTAACAGTTCCGTCAGGCCAGGTGCCGCCGGCGGTAACGATAGCGGCCAGTGCAAGTGCGAGCGTCGTTTTGCCGGTACCAGCTGCGCCGGCCAAGATGGTCAACTTCCCTGCCGGGAGCCAACCAGGCCACAACCAAGTGATTGGTTGTGGTTTGATGTCGGCACCGCAGCGGATCTTAACCACACGGGTTTCGGTCAATGCGGCCGGTTCGCTACCAGACTGGGCTGGTGTAGTAACCTGCGGCTTGATATACAAGGCCTGCTCAGTTGCGCTGATCACGGCATTGGCTCCTTCGCGTTGAGCCAGGTCGTTGAAGTCAGTAGGGTTTCCCTCGTCGGAAGTGAATTTTGGCACTGCTAACCAACCGCCGACTGCGCGAGCTGCGGCCATCGCGCTTGCCATGCCTACGTTGCCGACTGCATTGAAGCGGTCGTTATCTGCGCATACAACGATTCGGACGTCCGGGAGCTTGCTTCGCAATGCTAGTGCTACCGCCACCAAATTGCTCGCATTAAAGGCAACGGCAACCGGGTGTCCGACGGCCTCGAACAGGCTAGCGCCGGTGGCAAAGCCTTCACAGATCAGGACGGTATCGCGAATATTTCCACCGAAGGTGTGATACATGCCCTGAACGCGGCCGTTCGATTTAAATCGTTTGGTTCCGTCTGCGTAGATGAACTGGAGGCTACGCAGTTTGCCGTGTTCGTCACGCATCGGTACCAGCAACGTGCGCTTGTCCTTGAGCTCCTTGAGACCGAAGGGCTTAATGCCCTTGCGCGCGCAGTAGGGATTGTCGTCTGTAGCATCAACCGCGCAAGCGAAGAGGCGCTCGCACTCTGCAGCGGCGGCCTCCTCCAGCTGCATACGTGCGGCTTCGGCCTCCTGGCGGGCCAGAGCGATTTTGGTCAAGTACTCGGTGCGTTCAGCCGATGTGAGCGCTTGATTCGATTTACCGCACCATTTTTCGGACAAGCCCGTTTTCCAGTTGCCGAAGGCCCCGGCCGGAACACCGTCACCGTGCAGGACATACCAAGCGGATTTCTTTCCTTTCCTATCGTCGTCCGCATCGAAGCGACGGCGCACTCCGTCAGCGATGATTTCGGGCGGGTTTAAGCCAAACGATGCCAGTACCGCGCCGAACTGCACCTCAATATTGATGTGTGGTGTATTCAAGTTGGCGCTCCATCGATCGCGCGGTGGGCAGCGATCTCGATATTCGAGGTTTTTCCACCTTGAACGAAAGGAAGGTGTTTTTTCTTGAGGCCTTTAAAAATAAGGCTCCAACCCTCAAACGAAAAATTGAGGGCATTACATTTGCAACGGGATGTGCGTCCGGCGCTGGCCTCTGGGGGCTTGAATTTGGGTCGAACGGACGAGTTATTGCCAGGCATGTCTGCCTCCGTGTGTGGTTGAAGAGCCGCACGGCCCGTCGCCAAACGGGGAGAGCGGCAAATGGCGGGGTTGGCGAACCGGCACACACGGAAACCGGCATACCCGAAGGTATCCCCACCACCGCCGCCCATGGGAGATGCAATGGCCTGGACAAAAAAAGACCGCCGGATGGCGGTTGTCCGCCGTATGTATTTCAGGTCGCCAAACCCGGTCGCGTTTTTATCTACGACATAGCAAGAATACGCTGTGTAGTCGAAAAGCGTCAAGAAGCCCAATGCAAAGAGCTCGGCGCTTTCTTTGATGGGACGCAGAAGGGAGCACGAAGAATGTCGAAGGGTGTAGAGGGAAAAAAACGCTCCCTTCGGTAACTTGTGGCTCCCTTCGCTAGCGCAGAAGCGAGCCACAATCATTGCTGGCTGCCACTCGACAGGCTGGTTTCCGCCTGTTGCGAAATGAACGCCTCGACCTCATCGGCGTCCCACACCGTGACGCTCGCGCCGAGCTTAAACGGCTTGGGGAAGCGGCCTTCGCGGACCCAGCGCCACACAGTGGTTGGGCTGACTGGCAGTTTGCCGGGCTTGCCCTTGGTCGATGCGAGCTCGGAGATACGGATAACACGTTGTAACACTAAATACCCCTTAAAAATAGGCCACAGCACGGTATGTGCTGCGCAGGGGCGCATATTTGTTGATGCTGGACGCCTGTGCTATGACGTCAAGCGGCTACACGGCACCGTCTAGCCCCTTGACGTGTCGGTCTAGGGGCTAGACGGATTTTTTTCTAACAATTTGGCGTCGCGCGTGACACAATTTTCCTAACAATAGGCCTAAGACGGTATGTGTTGTGGTGGAGTATGGCGTCATGGATGAGGGTAGGCTGCGCTAGGACGTTACCTCGATAGTCGGTCGCATCTAGCGGTTTGACATGTCGGTCAAGGTGCTAAACGGACTTTTTTCTGAACCATTCAGCTATCGTGCGTTGTGCGTTTGTCGGTTGAAGGACAGCGTTGATAGTGCGGCCGTGCTCCATGATTTGCCCTTGCAGCGCGTATGCCGCTTGGCTTGCAGATTTCCACTCCCGAGGGTTGTACAGCGACAGGGCGTAATCACGAAGAGCACTCATCGGACGATGTCGCGCGACAGCACCGCGTCTACCAAAAGCAGAGAAATTAAATTTATCGACACTTGCTTTTTCATCAGCACTTAGCTCGACTGTATGACTAAGTCTTTCGGCATACCAAAGAGCTTGGTACGCGTTCATAAGACACTCGGCCCTGTGGTCTATCACATCTACTTTGTACCAACCTTGGGAATTAAGTCCATGTTCGTCATAATCCTCATCATTAGATGGCCCGGCGACTTCTAACTCGGAGTCGATGAACCATAGGCCGAATGCAGCCATTTGCTCAACGCCTGAGATTGGACGTATTAGGCTGTCTGGTATTAGTTGTTTATTGTCATCAAAGAGTTGGCCGCTAGTATCAGCGAGATCTTCTACGGTAAGGCCCCCGTGTTTCACGATCCACTCAAACAGTGCGCGTACCGGAAATAGTATTTGATAGGAAACTTCGTAGGAATAAACATCGTTAGGAGTGTCTCCAGCAAAGACGTAATTTATCTCAGCCGGGATCGTTCGCTTCAGGCGACTTGCGATGGAGTCTTCTGGTACATACACCATTAGTTTCTGGCGCAAAAAGGGGATGTGCGAATAAATATTTAGACGTCGCATTGCTTGCCTCTTGGACTGCGAAGAATTACGGCAGCTGGATGCCGCGTCAGCATCACTGCCGCTGTAACGTATTGTTCAACTGTACGATTACGCGGCCGCTAGAGGCCCGTTTCCAGCTAAACCATCGCGCAAGTTGTCGAGGTAATCCGCCCAACGTTGCATCATTTGTCGGCGCTCTTTTAGGAAGGCCGTACGGTTATATGCCCGTCCATTTGCGTCGCGGACGGCATGCGCCAATTGGTGTTCGATGAAGTCCGGGCGTTCGCCAAGGACCTCATCTAGGATAGTGCGGGCCGTAGCCCTGAAACCGTGAGCTGTGACGATGTCCTTGCTATAACCCATCGAGCGAAGCGCCGCGTTTACGGTGTTCTCGCTCATGCAGCGGTCGTTGGTTCGGATGCTGGGAAACACGTACTTTCCTTCGCCGGTGAGAAGGTGCATGGAGCGCAGCACCTCAACCGCTTGACGGGCCAGCGGTACGATGTGGTCAATGCCCATCTTCATTTTGGTAGCAGGAATACGCCACTCCCCAGCATCGAGGTCAAACTCGGACCACTCGGCGGCGCGCAGCTCGCCCGGGCGAACGAATAACAGGGGCGTAAGTTTGAGGGCGGCTTTCGCGTACGGATGGCCGCTGTACGCATAGATCGCGCGTAGTATTGCGCCAACCTGTTCAGGCGCCGTGATCGCGGCATAGTGAGCTTTTGGCACCGCTGAAAGGGCGCCGCGCAGGTCTGTAGTCACATCGCGCTCGGCTAGGCCACTCGCAACTGCAAAACGGAACACCTGGCCGCACAACTGCTTGATCTTGTGCGCGGATTCTATGGCGCCGCGCGCCTCGATTTTCTCCAGCACTGCCAAGACGTCACGTGGTTTGATAGTCGAGATCGGCATCGCGCCGATGGCGGGGAACACGTTCTTTTCAAGCCAAGACGTATTTTTTTCCAGTGTGCCTGGAGTGCGGTCGGGGGCAATTTTTTTCAGATAGGCCCGCGCCATGCTTTCAAAGGTGCTCGATGCTGCCACTGCTTTAGCGGCGCGATCATCGCGCTTGGCCTGCATTGGATCGATGCCAGCGCTGACCAGCTGGCGCGCTTCGTCCCGCAGTTGGCGAGCACGAGCCAGCGTGATCGTGGGGTACACGCCCAAGGCTAACAGTCGCTGTTTGCCATTGAAGCGGTAGCTCATGCGCCAGTACTTGCCGGCTTCCTTGACGTGCAGGTACAGCGCTTGGCTGTCAGTGTATTTGTCGCCAGCCGGTTTGCCAGAGTGTTTGACCTGCCGGATGAAGGTATCTGTGAGGGGCATGTTGGTACCTAATTTTTGGTCTTTTGTGGATACCAGCAAAAGTACCATCAAATCATCCGCATGGGGTAGCGTTCGATGGCACGGGGTAGCGCAACAAAAAACCCGCGCTCTCTATGAGAAACGCGGGTTTTGGTGTTCAGTGGTACATGTTGCTACAAGGTATTGGTGCCTCCGGCCGGAATCGAACCGGCACGCCTTTCGGCGCTTGATTTTGAGTCAAGTGCGTCTACCAATTCCGCCACAGAGGCTGCAAGCGCAGGCGCGCATATTAGCACATGCGATGCCAAACTGACCAGTGCTCGTCGCGACGGAGGCCGATGGCGTGCCGCCGCAGTGGGCGCTGGGGGCGTTCCGGCGTATGATCTCGCCTACCTGAGCAAATGCGCCGTCCGGCAAGGCGGCCTGTACGATGAAGAATAAGAAAATACGCGAGATCATCCTCGGCAAGCCGCTCGACCCCATGAAGAGCGAGACGCGCCACTCGATGGCCCTGGTCGCTTTCCTTGCCTGGGTCGGGCTCGGTGCGGACGGCCTGTCCTCCTCCTCGTACGGTCCTGAAGAAACCTTCCGCGCGCTCGGTCCCCATACACACCTTGGCCTGTACATGGCCATCGCGACGGCCGTCACCGTGTTCATCATCGCGCTTGCCTATAATCAGGTGATCGAACTTTTCCCGACCGGGGGTGGCGGCTACCGCGTGGCCACGAAGCTCGTCGGCCCCTATCTCGGCCTCGTGTCCGGCTGTGCTCTCATCCTCGACTATGTGCTGACCATCGCGATCTCCATCGCGTCCGGGGTCGACGCGCTCGCATCGTTCCTGCCGCTGGGGTTCCAGCCTTACAAATTGTGGGCCGAGGCGTTCTTCATCGCGCTGCTGATCGTGATGAATCTGCGCGGCCTGAAGGAGGCGATCCAGATCCTGCTGCCGATCTTCCTCGGCTTCGTCGCCACCCACCTCGTGCTGATCGTGTACGGCATCGTCGCGCATGCGTCGCACCTGCCGCAGCTCGTGCCGAACACGATCGCGGAGACGGGCGCGCTCGCGCGCGAGATCGGCTGGGCCGGCGTCGCCGGCATGCTGCTGCTCGCGTACTCGCAGGGCGGCGGTACCTACACTGGTCTGGAAGCCGTGTCGAACAACGTGAACCTGCTGGCCGAGCCGCGCGTCCGCACGGGCAAGATGACGATGTTCTATATGGCGCTGTCGCTCGCCCTCACGGCCGGCGGCATCATCCTGCTGTACCTGTTGTGGGATGCGCAGCCGACGGCCGGCGAGACGCTGAACGCGACCGCGTTCCGCCGCATCATCGCCAGCATGGGCTTCGGCAGCGAACTCGTGAACCAGGTGCTGCTCGCCGTCGCCCTCGCGTTCGAGGCGGGGCTGCTGTTCGTGGCGGCCAACACCGGCTTCCTTGGCGGCCCGTCGGTGCTGTCGAACATGGCGTCGGATTCGTGGGTGCCCCACCAGTTCCGCTACCTGTCGACGCGCCTCGTCACGCAGAACGGCATCCTCGTGATGGGCATCGCCGCGCTGGCAATCCTGTTCTGGACGCGCGGCCAGGTCACGTTGCTCGTCGTGCTCTATTCGATCTCCGTGTTCCTGACGTTCGCGATCTCGCTGTTCGGCCTGTGCCTGTACTGGTGGCGCCATCGCAAGGACACGGACAATGTGCGCTGGGTGCGCCGCTTCCTGCTGTCGCTGGTCGGTTTCGTGATCTGCGCCGGCATCCTGGCCGTGCTGCTCGTCGAGCGCTTCACGCAGGGCGGCTGGGCCACGGCGCTCATCATCGCCGCCATCGCCGCCCTGTGCATCTTCATCCGCAACCACTATCGCGAAACCAAGCGCGCCATCCGCTCCGTCGACCGCGTGTTCGCGAACCAGCCGTTCGGCCCGGTGACGGAACCCGCCGAGCCGGACCCGGACGCGCAGACGGCCGTGTTCATCGTCGGTAACTCGCGCGGCGGCGGTCTCCATGCGCTGCTGTGGGTCCTGCGCATGTTCCCCGGCCACTTCAAGAATTTCCTCTTCGTGAACGCGCGCACGGTCGACTCGCATGCCTACGGCGGCGAAGGCGCGCTGGAAAAGATGCGGGAGGATGCGGCGCGGACGCTGGAATACTTCGTCGATTTCTGCCAGAGCCACGGTCTGGCGTCGGCGTCGTACATCGGGTTCGGCACGGATGCGGTGGAGGAGGTGACCCGCATGTGCGAGCAGATCAACCGCGAGTACCCGAACACGATCTTCTTCACCAGTAAATTGATCTTCGCATCCGACAACTGGTTCACGCGGCTGCTGCACAACCAGGCGTCGCTGGCGGTGCAGCGCCGGCTGCACCTGGAAGGCTTGCAGATGGTGATCTTGCCGATGAAGGTGTGAGCCTTCCGGCAGGGCCCGTCAGCAACTGAGATGGCGGCGCAGGGCGCGCAGCATGCGTACGGGCCCGGTGACTTCGAGCAGGTGATCGCGCACGGTCACCGTGATGTCCGCCCCGCGCGACGTCGGCCAGCGCGCTGGGCGCATGCGATAGCGTACCGTGCCGGGACCGCGGTCGGTGGGGGCATAGCCGAGCCGTTCCATTGCATCGTCCAGCGTGCCGACCAGGTGGCATGCCGAGAACCGCGTCGTGACTTCCAGGCGGCCGGGCAGCGTCCGCGCGGCCGTCGGCAACAAGGCGCCCATCAGCACCGGCACGACGATGTAGCCGAGCGGCGCCGTCGGATCGATCAAATGGAAGGCGACGACCAGCGCCGGCAGGCCCAGCACCATGCTCAGCACGAGCAGCGCGAGGCGCAGGGCGGGATCGGCGGGGAGGGGACGATGCGGGCCCTGCCGGACGCGCCCGATCTCGGAAAACGTCACGCTTTTCATGGGAGAGTCCTTTCGTTGAAGGGCGGCTGGGGCCGGCCACACGTCCCATTTTGATCAAGCGCTCCTATGGCGGATTGACTTCTCTCAAATTCGGTCTTTCCGAGATGAATCGTTCTGCGATCGAAAGGTTCCTAGGTGGAATAACGTTTTCGATGCAGAAACGTGCGGCCGGCGCAGATAAAAAAGGGCCACCCGGGTGGGTGGCCTCGTGTGGAGTATGCCGGGTCAGCGCGCGCGCCGGTACAGGCGGAAGCGTTCGTCGCGGTCGGATGGACGACGGCCTTCCCACAGCAAGGTCCAGTCGCGTCCGTCGAACGGCACGGCGGCGCTGCCCCGCAGCAGGGCGCTATTCTGGATTGCGCTGTTCTGCGCGGCCGCTTTCTTGCCGACGCTGTCTTGCAACAACAGGACGCTGCACTTGCCGCCGTCGACCGACGCGAAGGGCAGGTGGCCGAAGTAGGCGAACGAGGCGCGCTGGGCCGGACCGACGTTCGTGTCGATGCAGTCGGCGTCGGCCGGCAGGCGCGCGGCGATCTGCTGGGCCACGCTGGCGTAGCTCTTGCCATAGTTCAGGTCGGGCAGGAACAGCGTCATCAAGAGGACCCACAGCAGGATCAGGCCGCCCGACGACAGCACCACCGCGCGCCACAGCACGGACGGCTGGCGCGACAGGCGCCAGTGCACGAGGTAGATCCAGCCGACCGTCGTCGCGGCCGCGACGAGAAAGGCGACAAGGCCGAATTCCGGCTTGAATCCCGGCACGAGCTTGAGCGCGTTCTTGGCCAGTTGCGCGGGCCAGCCCGTCAGCTTGGCGATCCAGAACACCCAGACGAGTCCGCCCAGCAGCGTGAGTACCATCACGGAGAACCAGTCGATGGCATTGATCGCGCCGCGTTTCATCGTCGGCAGGCCGAACGCGGCCATCAGCGCCATCGGCGGCAGCAGCTTGAGCAGGTCGCCGCTTTCCGGCACCGGGTCGCACAGGGTCACGAGTGTGAGGACGCCGACGAAGCAGGTCGGTACGATGATGTGCAGCAGCCCATGCTGGCGCCGCCATGCCCAGGCGGCCCACGCGGCGAACGGCCACGCCGGCCAGAAATACCAGATGCCCACGCGGAAGAAGGCCTTGATCGCATGCCAGCCCGGCACGCTCAGCTGGTCGGCGTTCCACGCCAGCCAGCCCGCGACAGGCGACAGGCCGTACGGATGCGCCAGCGTGGCCGGCACGGCCCACACGAGCGTGATCAGCAGCGCGGCGCCCGCGGCCTGGCCCAGGCGGCGCAAGGTGAGCGTCGGCGGCAGCTTGAGGAAGCGCGTGCACAGGTAGAGCGCGGCCAGCAGCGCGAGCGACGGGGCGTACCCGCGCGTCAGTGTGAGCAGGCCCAGCGCGACGCCGACGAGCATGGCGTTGCGCGGCGTGGCGTCCTCGATGTAGCGCACCGAACGGAACAGGAACCAGGACAGCAGCGCGCCCTGCAGCGTCACGGCCAGGGTCTCGTGGCTGTGCAGCAGCAGGCCCAGGCAGCCGAGGTAGATCAGGACGGCCGTGTCGGCCAGCGTGCGTCCATAGTCGTCCGGTTCCGGCTGGCCGCCGAACGCCAGGCGCAGCGGCTGCGCTTCCGAGCGCCGGCCCAGGTGGAACGCCGTGTGCCACAGCGACAAGGCGCCCAGCGCGAAGGTGCCGATGGTCGAGATGCGCGCGCCGAGCACGTCGCCCACGAGCCAGCCGAACAGCTTGATGCACAGCGCGCCGAGCCAGAATGCCAGAGGTCCTTCGTCCGGCATGGGCAGGCCGGCGATATGGGGCATCAGCCAGTCCTGGATGCCGCCGTGCGCCATCGTCCACATGATGCCGAAGCTGGCGGCATCATCCTTCCACGGATCGCGCCCGATGAGGCCCGGCAGGATGTACAGCAGGCCGAGTGCATACAAAGCCCAGCGTGGCAGCGCGAGGGTGGCGGCGGCGGGAAGGCGGACGGGTTTCATCGATAGCGCGAAGTCATGCAATAAATTATTGTCGCGTAGTATAAGGGGACCTTGGGAAAGCGTCGCGGTTGGCATTGTTGCCAGACGTAAGCCGATGGGCCGACGACGGTTTTTCGAGGTGCCCGCATTGGCGATCCGGCGAAAAAAAAAGGAAGCCCGCAGGCTTCCTGGTGTTCGCTCGTCGGGAACTTAGCCGTTGGCGACGCTGGTCTTCGAGCCGACCGAGCCGAACTTCTGGCGGAATTTTTCAACGCGGCCAGCGGTGTCGACGATCTTGTGCTTGCCGGTAAAGAACGGGTGCGATTCAGCCGACACCTCGATCTTGACCAGCGGGTAGTCTTTACCTTCGAAATTGATGGTTTCGCGGGTAGCGATGGTCGAACGGGTGATGAATTTGAAATCGCAGGACAGGTCGTGGAACACGACTTCGCGGTAATCCGGATGGATATCGGTCTTCATGGTTTTGCCTCGGTTAGGTTGGTAGCCAAACGGCACTTCGTCGGTCGACCTGCTTCTTGACCCGATTGCCGATCACTTGCCAGGGTTGGATACGGAACCGGAGATTATAAGCCAGCCGTGCCGCCAAGGCAACGGGTGCGATTCAGGCGCCGTGCAGGCGGGCCATCATCGTGAGGATCATGCCGCCGAAGCCGAACACCATGGTGACGGCCGTGGCTGCCATCCACTTGCTCAACCGCGCGGCTTCGGCATGGATGTCGGTCTTGAGTTCGGCTTTCAGTTCCGAGAGATCGGCTTTGTTGGGCAGCATGGTCAGCGTCGTATCGAAGCGGGTTTCGAGGACAGTCAGCCGGCGGTCGAGCATCAAGTCCTTGTTGCACTGGGCCGGCGGATCTTGCAAGTCGTTGGAAGTCATGAGAGTCTCCTTGGTTGTCTCGGTGCGGATTCTCCGCTCCCTGACCACCTTCGACTTGAGCTAAACGAATCGTAGCGCAAAAAGCAGAAAAGGCGAGTACGACTCGCCTTTTCGTTCGATGCCAAGGGCTGGAGGATCAGCCGCCGCGACGCATCAGGTCGAAGAATTCGACGTTGTTCTTGGTCGCGCGCATCTTGTCGAGGATGAACTCCATCGCCTCGATCTCGTCCATCGAGTACAGCAGCTTGCGCAGGATCCAGATCTTCTGCAGCTGGTCCGGCTTGATCAGCAGTTCCTCGCGGCGGGTGCCCGACTTGTTCAGGTTGATCGCCGGGTAGACGCGCTTCTCGGCCAGGCGGCGCTCGAGGTGGACTTCCATGTTGCCGGTGCCCTTGAATTCCTCGTAGATCACGTCGTCCATGCGCGAGCCGGTCTCGATCAGCGCCGTCGCGACGATCGTCAGCGAGCCGCCTTCCTCGACGTTACGGGCAGCACCGAAGAAGCGCTTCGGACGCTGCAGCGCGTTGGCGTCGACACCGCCGGTCAGCACCTTGCCCGAGGCCGGGATCACGGTGTTGTAGGCGCGTGCGAGACGGGTGATCGAGTCCAGCAGGATCACGACGTCCTTCTTCATCTCGACGAGGCGCTTGGCCTTCTCCAGCACCATTTCCGCGACTTGCACGTGGCGGGTGGCCGGTTCGTCGAACGTCGACGCGACCACTTCGCCGCGCACCGAGCGCTGCATCTCCGTCACTTCCTCGGGACGTTCGTCGATCAGCAGGACGATCAGCGTGCAGTCCGGGTGGTTGGCGGTGATCGCGTGGGCGATGTGCTGCAGCATGACGGACTTGCCCGACTTCGGCGACGCGACCAGCAGGCCGCGCTGGCCCTTGCCGATCGGCGAGATCAGGTCGACGATGCGGCCCGTGATGTTTTCCGCGCCGTTCATGTCGCGCTCGAGGCGCAGCGGCTCGTTCGGGTGCAGCGGCGTCAGGTTCTCGAACAGGATGCGGTGCTTCGAGGCTTCCGGCGATTCGCCATTGACCTTGTCCACCTTTACCAGCGCGAAGTAGCGCTCGCCGTCTTTCGGCGTGCGGACTTCGCCTTCGATCGAGTCACCCGTATGCAGGTTGAAGCGGCGGATCTGCGACGGCGAGATGTAGATGTCGTCCGTCGAAGCCATGTAGCTCGCATCCGGCGAGCGCAGGAAACCGAACCCGTCCGGCAACACTTCGAGCGCACCGTCGCCGAAAATCTGTTCGCCTTGTTTCGCGCGCTTCTTCAGAATCGCGAACATCAGTTCTTGTTTGCGCAGGCGGGCTGCGTTGTCGATATCCAGGCTGATCGCCATCTCCAGAAGGGCGGAGACGTGCATTGCCTTCAGTTCAGATAAGTGCATGTGTCGGGTGTCCCGTGACGGGAAAGTAAAGGTAGGGGAGGGAACTGCGTGGGTTAATCAAAGGGATAGGATCGGAATCGATCGTCTACCCGGTCTGGAACAGGCGGCAGTGCGGGCGCGCTGCCGCCACCAATGGTATCAGATGTTGCTATCGATGAAAGCAGTCAGCTGGCCTTTTGCCATTGCGCCGACTTTCTGGGCGGCTGCCACACCGTTCTTGAACAGGATCAGCGTCGGGATGCCACGGATGCCGAACTTGGCCGGCACGGCCTGGTTCGCATCGACGTCCATCTTCGCGATCAGCAGCTTGCCATCGTATTCTTTCGCGACTTCTTCCAGGATCGGCGCAATCATCTTGCAGGGGCCGCACCACTCGGCCCAGAAGTCGACGAGGACCGGACGCTCGGACTTCAGCACGTCGGTTTCGAAAGATGCATCGCTGATGTGTTTGATGTTTTCGCTCATGTTTTCCTCAAGTGAGGTAGGTCAATTAACGCCTGCAGGTCTTTCATCGACCTTTGTCGATCCTGCTCGGTAGTGTCAGCCGGTTCCCGTACTTGTCAGACTGGCTTGCTGCACAAAGGTGGTGCCAATGTGTGCAATATTCAATAGTGGAAGAGCTGCAAGAGGATATCAGGCGGGGTTTAATCGGAATAATAACCGATTTTTTTGGAACGTGTTCGTAAGCTTTGTACAAAATCTCAACATGCTCACGGTTCCTGATCGAACGCAGTGATGATCGCGAATCCGGGCCGCTATGGCGACGACGGCGGAACTATCTTGTGCGCCGTGGTCCAATCGGCATCGTCAGCCCACGCTGCCCGTGAACTTGTACAAATGGCCCGGGTGCCACATCGTCACGACGGACGCCACCCGGCCGTTCGACGTCGTGCGGCGCTTGAGCACGAGGCACGACGTGCCCGGGGCCACGTCGAGCATCTCCGCCACGTCGCGCGGTGCCGGCAGTGCTTCGATGCTGTAGGTGGCGCCTTGCAACGGCGCCGCTTCCATCAAGTGTTCGTTTGGAGTGATGCGCGCGAAGTCCTGGTCGAGGTAGGCCGGTGCGCATTCCGGGTTGACCCAGCGGTCTTCCACCTGGATCGGCTGGCCGTTCTCGTCGTGCACGATCAACGAATGGAACAGCGTCGTGCCGGGCGCGAGGTCGAATTGGCGCGCCAGCGCTTCGCCCGCAGGGCTTTGTTCCAGCAGGCGTGGACGGCTTGCGTGCACGTGGCCGCGTGCATGGACCTCGTCGGCGATGTTGCGGATCTCGACCAGCGTCGCCTGGTACTTCTGCGGCGCGACATAGGTGCCCGAACCCTGGCGGCGCGTGAGCACTTGTTCCGCCGTCAGTTCGCGCACGGCGCGGTTGACGGTCATGCGCGAGACGCCGAACTGGCGCACGAGCGCCTGCTCGGACGGCACGAGGTCGCCTTCCTTCCAGCGGCCCGATGCGATCTCGCCCAGCAGGAAGTCCTTGATGCGCTGGAAAATGGGCGTGCTGTCTTGCGCGATCTGTTCGTCCAAACTACTCTCCGGAATTCGGGATGCCATCTCGTCGATTAGAGTCGCCATTCTAACACCGCGAACCGGGCCCGACCCGGCCGCGAATTCGAAAGCAAGACCCGAAGTGTTTGCCGCGACGCCCGCGCTTACGATGGGGCCATCGAGAACCTGGAGAACGAGATGAACACAGCCACCATCCGCCGACCGGCCGCCGCACCTGCCTCGCCTGCAACCTATACCACCGACGACGAGCGCTGGGCCGCGGTCGTCGCCCGCGCGCGCGAGGCCGACGGCCAATTCTTTTATTCCGTGCGCAGCACGGGCGTGTATTGCCGGCCCTCGTGCCCTTCGCGCACGCCGCGCCGCGCGAACGTCGCCTTCCACGCGACGACGCACGACGCCGAGGCGGCGGGCTTCCGCGCCTGCCTGCGCTGCCGGCCCGACGAACCGCCGCTGGCGGAGCGCCAGGCCGAGGCCGTGGCGAAGGCGTGCCGGCTGATCGACGCCGCCGAGGAAGAACCGGACCTCGCCAGCCTGGCGACGGCCTGCGGCATGAGCCGTTTCCACTTCCACCGCATCTTCAAGGCCCACACGGGCATCACGCCGAAGGCCTATGCGGCGGCGCGGCGCGCCGAGCGCCTCAAGCAGGGCCTCGCGCAGGCCGGCACCGTCACCGCGGCCGCCTACGATGCGGGCTTCAATTCCAGCGGCCGTTTCTATGCCGCGTCGTCCGGCGTGCTGGGCATGACGCCGAAGCGCTACCGCGCGGGCGGCGGCGGGGAGGCGATCCGGTTTGCCGTCGCGCAGTGCTCGCTGGGCGCGCTGCTCGTCGCGGCGACCGACAAGGGCATCTGCTGCATCCTGCTCGGCGACGACCCGGACGCGCTCGTGCGCGACCTGCAGGACCGCTTCCCGAAGGCGGAACTGATCGGCGCCGAGCCGGGCTTCGAGCGCACCGTCGCGCAGGTCGTCGCGTTCGTCGAGGCGCCGCGCCTCGGCCTCGACCTGCCGCTCGACGTGCGCGGCACCGCGTTCCAGCAGCGCGTCTGGCAGGCGCTGCGCCAGATCCCGGCCGGGCAGACGGTCGGTTACGCGGAACTGGCCGCGCGCCTGGGCATGCCCCAGGGCGCGCGCGCCATCGCGGGCGCGTGCGCCGCCAACCCCGTGGCGGTGGCGATTCCCTGCCACCGCGTCGTGCGCAACGACGGCTCGATCTCCGGCTATCGCTGGGGCGTCGAGCGCAAGCAGGCGCTGCTCCAGCGCGAGGCGAGCCAGGCGGATGCAGGCAAGGTCGAGGCAGCATGAACGGCATCGACTGGGACCGCGTCGGCAACGACCTCGACGCCTTCGGCTGCGCCGTGCTGCCCGCGCTGCTGGATGCCGGGCAGTGCGCGGCCTATGCGGCCGGCTATGCGGACGACGCGCGCTTCCGCAGCCGCGTCGTGATGGAGCGCCACGGTTTCGGGCGGGGCGAGTACCGCTATTACGCCTACCCGCTGCCGGATGGCCTTGCGGCCTTGCGCACGGCGCTGTATCCGCCGCTGGCGCGCATCGCCAACCGCTGGCAGGGGGCGCTCGGGCTGCCCGAACGCTATCCGGACGCGCACGCCGACTACCTGGCGCGCTGTCACGCGGCCGGCCAGTTGCGGCCCACGCCCTTGCTGCTGCAATACGGCCCGGGCGACTACAACTGTCTTCATCAGGACCTGTACGGCGACTTCGTGTTCCCGTTGCAGGTGGCCGTGCTGCTGTCACGCCCGGGCTTTGACTTCGCCGGGGGCGAATTCGTGCTGACGGAGCAGCGCCCGCGCATGCAGTCGCGCGTCGAGGTGGTGCCGCTGGGGCAAGGCGACGCCGTCGTCTTCCCCGTGCACACGCGCCCCGTGAACGGCACGCGCGGCATCTACCGCGTGAACATGCGCCACGGCGTCAGCCGCATCCGTGGCGGTCGGCGGCATACGCTCGGCATCATCTTCCACGACGCGGCCTGAATCGCAATTACGAAATTTGCCGAGCGCCTCAGAATTTTTGCGAGGCGCTACGCATGCATACATTTCGGGCGTAGGATCGACGAACCTGCACCTCAGCAGGCATTACAACGATTCCAATGGAGACAAACATGAGCGTATCGCGTCGCCTATTCCTGGCCGCCCTCGGTGTGGCCGGTGTCGCCGGCGGGAGCCTGGCCCGGGCCGGGGACCTGCCGCAACCCCTCGTCGCCTTTGACGACGAATTGAAGAACGGTTTCCAGAACTGGAGCTGGGCCAAGGTGCAGTTGTCGGTCCCTGCCGGCAGCGGCAAGGCGATCCGCGTCGAAGGCGATCCGTGGAGCGCGCTCGTGCTCCACCACGACGCGTTTTCGACCGAGGGTTACACCAAGCTCACCTTCCTCATCAACGGCGGCAAGGACGGCAACCAACCGCTGATGATCAAGGCCACGGCGGACGGCAAGATGATCGACGCCAGCTACGTCATCCAGCCGAAGGCGAAGACATGGGCCGTCGTCGAAGTGCCGCTGAAGGACATCAACGCGGTGGGCAAGACCATCGACGGCATCACCTGGCAGGCCCAGGGCGACCCGTATTCCGCGTACTTCATCGCGCGCATCCAGTTCGAGTGAATGCGCGCCGCTGACGGCAATCAGGGCAGCTCGCCGCCCGAGAACGGATCGATCGAGTACGGGTACACGGTGCCCAGGAAGCCCGGCTGCGCGCGCACCCGCTCGATCCAGCGCATGACGCCCGGATGGTCGGCCAGCGCCAGCTCCGCCTCGTCGGCCCGGTGGACGTAGGCGAACAGCGACATGTCCGCGATCGTGTAGATGTCGCCCGCGATGAACGGGCGCCCTGCCAGCTCGTGCTCGAGGATCGCCAGCGCCCGGTGCGCGACGTGGCGCAGGCGGTCGACGAGCGCCGGTGCGCGCCGCGCCAGCTTGCCCGTCAGCGTCCAGTGGCGCAGGGTGGCGATCGACGCCACGTGGTCCTGCTCGAACGACAGCCATTGCTGCACCTTCGCCTGCCCGAACGGATCGGCCGGCAGGTATGGCGTGCCGTGCGCCAGATAGGTCAGGATGGCATTCGATTCGGCCAGGGTGCGGCCGTCGTCCAGGCGCAGCGCGGGCACGGCGCCGGTCGGATTCACGGCCAGGAAGCCGGGCTGCTGGCCCTCTCCCTCGAAGATGCGGACGATCTCCGTGCGGTACGGGATGTCGAGGTGGTTCAGCAGCAGGCGCACTTTCCAGGCGTTTTGCGAAGGCAGGTAATCGTAGAGCGTAAGCATTGTCGTCTCCAGTGGTCGGATGCCCATTGGACCATCGCGCCCCTGCCGCGCACGCTCCGAATCTTGCGCTCGAACTCCGGTCCGCCGATGAGCCGCGCATTGACCACGATGTAAATTTATATACACTCTGTTTCTTGCTGTTGAACCGTACCCCGGCTCATCCATCACAAGAACGGAGACCCCATGCGCAAGCCCACAAGGCCCCTGCAGTGTTCCATGCTCGCCCTGGTCGTCGCGGCCGCCGCGGCCCACGCCACCACCGTCATCGACAATGCCAACGGCTACACCTTGAATGCGCAGGGCGACGTCGTCCAGTTCACGTCGCTCGCATTCGACGATGCCGGCCGCATCCTCGCCGTCGGTGCCGCCGCCGACGTGGCGGCGAAAGTGCCGCGGGCCACGCACGTCGACATGGCCGGCCGCACCGTGCTGCCGGGCCTCATCGACGCCCACGGCCACGTGTTCGGTCTCGGCGAGATGCTGACGCAGCTGGACTTGTCCGCCACGACCTCGTTGCCGCAGGCGCTGGCCGCGATCGGCGACTACGCGCGCGCGAACGCGAAGGCCGCCTGGGTGCGCGGGCGCGGCTGGAACCAGGAGAACTGGAAGCTGGGCCGCTTCCCCACGGCGCAGGAATTGGACGGCGTCGTGGCCGATCGCCCCGTCTGGCTGGAGCGCGTCGACGGCCATGCCGGCTGGGCCAATGGCCGCGCGCTGGCGCTGGCCGGCATCGCGGACAAGACGCCCGACCCGGTCGGCGGCAAGATCGTGCGCGATGCGGCCGGCCACGCGACGGGCGTCCTTGTCGACGCAGCGCAGGACATGATCCACAAGGTGCTGCCGCAGCCGACGGCGCAGGAAGCCCGCACGATGCTCGACCGCGCGCTGGCAACGATGGCCAGCGTCGGCCTCACGAGTGCGCACGACGCGGGCATCGGCGTCGGCGAGGACCGGCTGTACCGCGACTACGCCGACCACGGCAAGCTGACGGCCCGGATCTACGCCATGATCGGCGGCACCGGCGCCGATTTCGATCAGCTGGCGAAGAACGGTCCGCTGAACGGCTACGGCCACGACATGTATGCGCTGCGCGCCGTGAAGCTGTACGCGGACGGCGCCCTGGGCAGCCGCGGCGCCGCGCTGCTGGCGCCGTACACGGACGATCCGCATTCGCACGGCCTGCTGTTCCATTCGAACGCGGAGATTGACACGATGATCGCCAAGGCCATGAAGAAGGGCTACCAGGTCAACGTGCACGCGATCGGCGACGCCGGCAATCGCCAGATCCTCGACACGTTCGCGAAGGAGATCCCGGCCAACCACGGGCAGGCGCTGCGCCACCGCATCGAGCATGCGCAGGTCGTCACGCTGGCCGACATCTCGCGCTTCAAGAGCATCGGCATCATCCCGTCGATGCAGCCGACGCACGCGACGTCCGACAAGAACATGGCCGAGCAGCGCATCGGCCCCGAGCGCATGAAGGGCGCGTACGCGTGGCGCACGTTCCTGGTGCAGGGTTCGCGCATCGCGTGCGGTTCTGACTTCCCCGTGGAGGCGCCGAACCCGTTCTTCGGCATCCACGCCGCCGTCACGCGCCAGGACGCGGACGGGAACCCGATCGCGGGCTGGTATCCCGAGCAGGAGATGTCGCTCAAGGAAGCGTTCCGCTGCTTCACGCTCGACGCGGCGTACGCCGGACATCAGGAAAACACGCTAGGCTCCCTCGAAAGAGGCAAGTACGCGGATTTCATCGTCGTCGACCGCGATCTGTTCAAGATTTCGCCCTACGACATCCACAAAACAGTCGTGCTGGAGACGTGGGTCGGCGGGCACCGGGTCTATCGCAAGCAATGACATCGCCATCTGGAGGAACCGTGTTGAAAGCCGTCGCTGCCGTTCCTGTTCTCGCCCTCGCTCTCGCTGCCCCGTCGCCGGCCAGCGCCCAGCAGACCAGCGCGTCGTATGCGCGCATGGTCGTCATCGTGCCCAAGCCCGGCCAGGCCGAGGCGTTCGAGAAGGGGTACGAACGGCACCTGCAATGGCACCGCGGCGCGAAGGATACGTGGACGTGGTATGGCTGGACGTTCGTGCTGGGCAACCGCATCAACCGCTTCATGGACGGCACGTTCGGCCATGCGGCCCTCGATTTCGACGCCGCCGTGCAGCCGGCGGCCGACGCCGCCGACAACAACGTGAACGTGGCGCCGTACGCGGACTTCGTCAGCCACGGCATCTACCAGCGCATGGATGCGATGAGCGCGGGCGAGCCGCTGCCGGATGCGTCGCCGTTCCTCTCGATGACGACCTACCACATCCGCCCCGGCCAGGAAGGGGCGTTCGAGCAGGCGGTGGCGAGCGCGCGCGGCACGGCGGGCCGCCAGACGTGGTACCGGTTGCAGGCCGGCGGCGAGGCGCCGCAGTACGTGCTGATGCGCGCCGTGACGTCGTTCGGTGCCGCCGCGACGCTGGGCACGCCCTACACGCTGTCCGGCCTCGTCGACCGCGTGGACAACGAATTGCTGCGCTATCGGCCGAACCTCAGCTACCGTCCTTGACGGTCGCGCTTGACGTAGTTGTATAGACAACTTAGACTTTCTGGAATGCGGGGCGAGCGTTCGTCCCGCGCATCCTTATCGAGGAGTCTGTCATGACCAAAGCCTCTCCCAGCGGTGATCCGCGTTTCGATCCCACCCGCGTCATCCGCGCCCCGCGTGGCAGCGAGCTCTCCTGCAAGAGCTGGCTGACCGAGGCGGCCTATCGCATGCTGCAGAACAACCTCGATGCCGAGGTGGCGGAAAACCCGCAAGGGCTCGTCGTGTACGGCGGCATCGGCCGCGCGGCGCGCGACTGGGCGTCGTTCGACCAGATCCTCGCGTCGCTGCGCGAACTGGACGACGACCAGACGCTGCTCATCCAGTCCGGCAAGCCGGTCGGCGTGTTCCAGACGCACCCGGACGCCCCGCGCGTGCTGCTCGCGAACTCGAACCTCGTGCCGAAATGGGCGACGTGGGAGCATTTCAACGAGCTCGATCGCAAAGGCCTGTTCATGTACGGCCAGATGACGGCCGGCAGCTGGATCTACATCGGCACCCAGGGCATCGTGCAGGGCACGTACGAGACGTTCGCCGAAGCCGGCCGTCAGCACTTCGGCGGCGATATGTCCGGCCGCTGGATCCTGACGGCAGGCCTGGGCGGCATGGGCGGCGCGCAGCCGCTGGCGGCCACGTTCGCGGGCGCCGTGTCGCTGAACGTGGAATGCCAGCAGAGCAGCATCGACTTCCGCCTGCGCACCCGCTATCTCGACAAGCAGGCGAAGGACATCGACGACGCGCTGGCCATGATCCGCGAACACAAGGACCGCAAGGAAGCCGTCTCCATCGGCCTCTTGGGTAACGCGGCCGACGTGTTGCCGGAACTCGTGCGGCGTGCAAAAGAAGGCGGCCTCGTGCCGGACCTGGTGACGGACCAGACGTCCGCCCACGACCTGATCCACGGCTACCTGCCGCGCGGCTGGACCGTCGAGCAATGGATCTCGGCGCAGCGCGATCCGGCCCAGCATGCGGCGCTGAAGCAGGCCGCGGCCGAATCGTGCGCAGTGCACGTGCAGGCCATCCTCGAATTCAAGGCGATGGGATCGTATGCGGTCGATTACGGCAACAACATCCGCCAGGTCGCGTTCGACCAGGGTGTGAAAAACGCGTTCGACTTCCCCGGCTTCGTGCCGGCGTACATCCGCCCGCAGTTCTGCGAAGGCCGTGGCCCGTTCCGCTGGGTGGCGCTGTCCGGCGACCCGGAAGACATCTACAAGACCGACGCGAAGATCAAGGAACTGTTCCCGCACCACGCGCGCGTGCATCGCTGGCTCGACATGGCGCGCGACCGCATCGCGTTCCAGGGCCTGCCCGCGCGCATCTGCTGGCTGGGCCTCGGCGAGCGCCACCTGGCCGGCCTCGCGTTCAACGAGATGGTGCGCACGGGCGAATTGAAAGCGCCGATCGTGATCGGGCGCGACCACCTGGACACGGGCTCCGTCGCGAGCCCGAACCGCGAGACGGAAGCAATGCGCGACGGCACGGACGCCGTGTCCGACTGGCCGCTGCTGAACGCGATGCTGAACACGGCCGGCGGCGCGACGTGGGTGTCGCTGCACCACGGCGGCGGCGTCGGCATGGGCTATTCGCAGCATGCCGGTGTCGTCATCGTGGCGGACGGCACGGAGGCCGCCGACAAGCGGCTGGCGCGCGTGCTCGTCAACGATTGCGCGTCGGGCGTGATGCGCCATGCGGACGCCGGCTACGAACTCGCGATCGAGACGGCCAAGCGCTTCGGCCTGCGCCTGCCGATGATCAAGTAACACGGACTATCGAACCATGACCCAAGACCACCACCTGACCCTGCAACCCGGCGCCCTGGCGCTGACCGACCTGCGCGCCGCGTGGGGCACGCCCGGCACGCTGGCCCTTGCTCCCGAGGCCTATGCCGCGATCGAGACGTCGGCCGCGACGATCCAGGCCATCGTCGCCAAGGGCGACCCTGCGTACGGCATCAACACGGGTTTCGGCCTGCTGGCCAAGCGCCACATTCCCCAGGCGCAGCTCGAGCAGCTGCAGCAGAACCTGATCCTGTCGCATGCCGTGGGCACCGGAGAGTATCTGCCGGACCACGTCGTGCGCCTGATCCTGCTGACCAAGATCGGCAGCCTGGCGCGCGGCTATTCCGGCGTGCGTCCCCTGATCGTCGACACCTTGATCGCCCTGTACAACGCCGGCATCATGCCCGCGATTCCGTGCCAGGGCTCGGTCGGCGCGTCGGGCGACCTCGCGCCGCTGGCGCACATGACGCTCGCGATGCTGGGCGTCGGCGAGGTGCGCATGCGCGGCGAGATCATGGACGCGCGCACCGCGCTGGCCGCGGCCGGCATCGAGCCGGTCGTGCTGGCTGCGAAGGAGGGGCTCGCGCTGATCAACGGCACGCAGGTGTCGACGGCGCTGGCACTGCACGGTCTGTTCCTCGCCGAGCGCCTGCTGGAAGCGGCGATGGTGACGGGCGCCCTGGCGCTGGACGCCGCGCGCGGCAGCGACGCACCGTTCGACCCGCGGGTGCATGAAGTGCGTGGCCAGCCGGGCCAGATCGCGGCGGCGAAGATCTATCGCCAGCTGGTGGCGGGCAGCGCGATCCGCGCGTCGCACCTCGTCGGCGACGAGCGCGTGCAGGACCCGTACAGCCTGCGCTGCCAGCCACAGGTGATGGGCGCCGTCATGGACCTGATTGCACAGGCCGGCCGGACCCTGCTCATTGAAGCCAACGCCGTCACGGACAATCCGCTCGTGTTCCCGGAAACGGGTGAAGTGATTTCCGGCGGGAATTTCCACGCGGAACCTGTCGCGTTCGCGGCCGACACGCTGGCGCTCGCGATCGCGGAGATCGGCGCGCTGGCCGAACGCCGCATCGCGCTGCTGATCGATTCCACGCTGTCCGGGCTGCCGCCGTTCCTCGTGCGCGAGCCTGGTGTCAATTCCGGCTTCATGATCGCGCACGTGACGGCGGCCGCGCTGGCGTCGGAAAACAAGTCGTTGGCGCACCCTGCCAGCGTCGACAGCCTGCCCACGTCCGCGAACCAGGAAGACCACGTGAGCATGGCGACGTTCGCGGCGCGCCGTCTCGGCCAGATGGCGCACAATACGGGTGTCATCGTCGGCATCGAGCTGCTGGCGGCGGCGCAGGGAATCGAATTCCACCGGCCGCTGACGAGTTCCGGCCATCTGGAACATGTCCATGCCAAATTGCGCGAGCAAGTGCCGGCGTTCGACGAGGACCGGTTCTTCGCGCCGGACATCGAGGCCGCGCGCCGGATGGTGATGGACGGCGCGCTGTCCGCTGCGTGCAAGGACTTGTTCGCCGCGCTGCACTGAAAGGACGGGAGTCACGATGGATTTCAGGTTCAAGCCGGGGCATGTACCGCTGCTGCTGTCGATGCCGCACGCCGGCACCGACATTCCCGACGACATCGCCGCGCACATGGCGCCGTGCGCGCTCGCGCGGGCCGACACCGACTGGCATCTGCCCGACCTGTACGCGTTCGCCGACAGCCTCGGCGCGTCCACGTTGTCCGCGCGCTGGTCGCGCTACGTCATCGACCTGAACCGCCCGCCCGAGGACACGAATCTGTATCCCGGTCAGGACACGACGCGCCTGTGCCCCGTCGACACGTTCGGGCGCGAGCGCCTGTGCCAGGAGGGGCACGAGCCGGACGCGGACGAAATCGAACGGCGCCTCGACCAGTACTGGCGCCCATACCACCGCCAGCTGCGCGCGGAGCTCGACCGGCTGCTGGCGCTGCACGGCCAGGTGGTGCTGTGGGATGCGCACTCGATCGCGTCGGTCGTGCCGCGCTTCTTCGAGGGCCGCTTGCCCGACCTGAACTTCGGCACGGCGGACGGCCGTTCGTGCTCGCTGCAGCTGCAGGGCGAGATGATGCGCGTGGCCGAAGCGCAGGACCGCTATTCGTTCGTCTTCAACGGCCGCTTCAAGGGCGGCCACATCACGCGCTTCTACGGCGACCCGGCTGCCGGCGTGCACGCGATCCAGCTCGAGATGTGCCAGTGCGTGTACATGGACGAAGCGCCGCCGTTCGACTACCTGCCCGACGTCGCCGGCAAGGTGCAGCCGCTGCTGCACGAATTGCTGGAAGCGGCCATTGCGTGGGCGCGCGCGGGAGGGCACGCATGAATGCGTTATTCGCGCGCCACGCGCTGCTGGCGGATGGCTGGCAGCGCGACGTGCTGCTCGAATGGGACGTGCATGGTGACCTGACGAAAGTGGCGCCGGAGGCATCGCCGCCGCTCGGCGTGGCGCGCGTCGACTACGTCGTGCCCGGCATGATCAATCTGCATTCGCACTCGTTCCAGCGCGCCATCGCCGGCCTGACGGAACGGGCGGGCGAGAGTCCCGACAGCTTCTGGACGTGGCGCGACCTGATGTACCGTGTCGCCAACCGCATCACGCCCGAGCAGATGGAAGCCGTGGCCGCGCAGTTGTACGCGGAATGCCTGCGCCATGGCTACACCGCGGTCTGCGAATTCCATTACGTGCAGCGCGCGCCCGGCGGCCACGAGTACGGCAACCCAGCGGAGACGGCGCAGCGCGTCGCCCAGGCCGCGCGCGAGTCCGGCATCGGCGTGACCTTGCTGCCCGTGATGTACGCGTACGCCGGCTTCGACGACGCGCCGCTGCGTCCC
The DNA here is from genome assembly GCF_024753285.1 of Massilia pinisoli. GTDB lineage: Bacteria > Pseudomonadota > Gammaproteobacteria > Burkholderiales > Burkholderiaceae_D > Telluria > Telluria pinisoli. The sequence continues at coordinate 70,305 of NZ_JANUGW010000013.1, forward strand.
GACCAGGAGCGATTTCGCACCGATCCCGCCCACGTGCTGCGCATCGTGGAGGCGCTGGAACCCCTGCGCGGGCCGCAGCTGGAAGTGGGCGCGGCGCCGCATTCGCTGCGCGCCGTGTCCGCGGGCCAGCTGCGCGAGCTCGTGCAAGCGCTGCCGGCCGGGCGCCCGCTGCACATCCACATCGCGGAACAGCAGCTCGAAGTGGCGCAGTGTCTGGAGGCCACGGGCATGCGCCCCGTCGACTGGCTGATGCAGCAGACGGACGTCGACGCGCGCTGGTGCCTCGTGCACGCGACGCATCTGTCCGACGGGGAGCGCGACCGCGTCGCGGCGAGCGGCGCCATCGCGGGCCTATGTCCGACGACGGAAGCGAACCTGGGCGACGGCCTGTTCCCGCTGGCGCCGTATGTCGCGGCCGGCGGCCGCTTCGGCATCGGCAGTGACAGTCACGTGTCGCAAAGCCCCGTGGAAGAACTGCGCTGGCTCGAATACGGCCAGCGCCTTGCGCACCAGCGCCGCAACATCGCCGTGCGCGGTGACGAGCGCGACGTCGGCACGTTCCTGTGGCAGGGGGCGTTGGTCGGCGGCGCGCAGGCGGCGGGGCGTCGCCTCGGCGTGCTGGCACCGGGCCGCCGCGCGGACCTGCTCGTGCTGGACAGCGCGCACCCGAACCTGGACGGCGTGCCGCCGCACGAGGTGCTCGGGCGTTTCCTGTTCAGTGGCAACGACAACCTCGTGCGCGACGTGCTGGCCGGCGGGCATTGGGTGGTGCAGGGCGGCCGCCACAAGGCGCAGGACGCCATCGCCCAGCGCTACAAGGCCGCCGTGCGCACGCTGCACGCGTATTGATGCGACAATCGCTTCCGTTTCAAACGACGATGAGGTGCAAGTCATGACGATGCTGATCCCGTTTGCGGCGCTCGAACCGGTATCGTGGAAGAATGGCGGCGGCAGCACGACCGAGATCGCCGTGTTCCCGCCCGATGCCGGCTTCGACGACTTCGACTGGCGCGTGAGCCTGGCCACCGTCGGCGCCGACGGTCCGTTCTCCGTCTTTCCCGGCATCGAGCGTACGCTGGTGCTCGTCGACGGCCACGGCATGACCTTGGAGATCGACGGCGAGCCCACCCTGCTGTCGAAGGCCGATCCCATCGTCGCGTTCGACGGCGAGTCGCGCGTGGAGGCCAAGCTGAACCGCGGCGCCAGCACCGACTTCAACGTCATGACCCGCACCGACCGCTGCTGGCACCGCTTCGGCCGCCGCCAGCTCGATGGCGACTCGACGTTCGTCGCGCGCGCCGACGTCACCGTGCTGTTCCTCGCCGACGGCGACAGCCTCGAGCTGTGCAGCGACGACCAGCGCATCAACCTCGTGCGCTTCGACGCCGTCGTGATCGACCCCGACACGACCTGGAAGCTGCGCGCGGAGCAGGGCGCCATCTTCATCGTCGACATCCATTACTACGACGACGAGAACGACCTCGAACACGAGGACGGCGCCTATGAGTGAGGTGGCCGACGTCCTGTACGTGAATGCCCGGCTGGCCACGCTGGCGGACGGCTACGGCATCGTGGAGGACGGCGCCGTGGCCGTGCGCGACGGACGCATCGTGTGGACGGGGCCTCGCGCCGGCGCGCCGCAGGCGGCCGCGATCCACGATTGCGACGGCCTGTGGCTGACGCCAGGCCTCGTCGACTGCCACACGCACATCGTCTACGCGGGCAATCGCAGCGACGAATGGGAAGCCCGGCTGAACGGCGCCAGCTACGAAGACATCGCGCGCGCGGGCGGCGGCATCATGTCCACCGTGCACGCTACCCGCGCGGCGTCCGAGGACGACCTGCTGCGGGCCAGCCTGCCCCGCATCCGCGCGCTGCTGGCCGAGGGTGTCACCACGCTGGAGATCAAGTCGGGCTATGGCCTCGACCTCGACTCCGAGGCGAAGATGCTGCACGTGGCGCGCCGCATCGGCGAGCTGCTGCCCGTGACCGTGCACACGACGTTCCTCGGCGCGCACGCGCTGCCGCCGGAATACGCGGGCCGGCCCGACGCCTATGTCGAGATGCTGTGCACGGACATGCTGCCGGCGCTGGCGGCGCAAGGTCTCGTGGATGCCGTCGACGCATTCTGCGAGCGCATCGGCTTCACGCACGACCAGACGGCGCGCATGTTCGACGCCGCGCGCCGGCTCGGGCTGCCCGTCAAGCTGCATGCGGAGCAGTTGTCGGACCAACGCGGCGCGGCCCTGGTGGCGCGGTACGGCGGCCTGTCTGCGGACCACCTGGAATGGCTGTCGCCCGAGGGCGTGGCCGCGATGGCGCAGGCCGGCACCGTCGCCGTGCTGCTGCCCGGCGCCTACTACTTCCTGCGCGAGACGCGCATGCCGCCGCTTGCCGCGTTGCGCGAGGCGGGCGTGCCGCTGGCCGTCGCCACCGATTGCAATCCCGGCACGTCGCCCATGACGTCGCTGCTGCTGGCGATGAACATGGCGTGCACGATGTGGCGCCTCACGCCGCTGGAGGCGCTGCGCGGCGTGACCGTCAATGCGGCGCGCGCGCTGGGCCGCACGGACATCGGCACTTTGGCACCGGGCATGCGTGCCGACTTTGTCCTGTGGGACATCGCCCGCCCGGCTGACCTGGCATACGCGATCGGCGCGAATCCGTGCCGGGGCGTCGTCCAGGCCGGCGCGTGGCGCGATCGGTTATCCTGACCGCTGATCCACAACGCCAACGGAAGCCGCATGCTGAGATTTGCCATGCTGGTGCTGGCCTGCGCCGGCATCCTGTCGTCCGCCCACGCCGGTGAGCCCTTGCGCGTAGGCTCCAAGCGCTTCACGGAGTCTTACATTCTCGGCGAAATCCTCACGCAGACGGCCGCGCGCACGGGACCGGCGGAACACAAGCAGGGTCTCGGCAACACGGCCATCGTGCTGGGGGCGCTGCGCTCCGGTGCGATCGATGTCTATCCGGAATACCTGGGCACCATCGACCTGGAAATCCTCAAGAATCCGCAGCCGACGTCGCTCGACGCGATGCGCGCGGCGCTGCGTCCGCTGGGCCTCGGTGTTGCCGTGCCGCTAGGCTTTTCCAACGGCTATGCGCTCGCGGTGCGGGGCGACGTGGACCTGCGCCGGCTGTCGGACCTGTCGGCCCAGCCGGACATCAAGATCGGCCTGTCGCACGAGTTTCTCGGCCGCGCCGACGGTTGGCCCGGCCTCGCGCGGCGCTACGGCCTCGCACAACAGCCGCGCGGGCTGGACCACGGCATCGCGTACGAAGCGCTGGCGCAGCGGCAGGTGGATGCCATCGACATCTATTCGACGGACGCAAAGATCCGTCAGTACGGCTTGCGCGTGCTGGACGACGACAAGCAGTATTTCCCGCGCTACGACGCCGTGCTGCTGTACCGGCTCGATCTGCCCCAGCGCTTCCCGCAGGCGTGGCGCGCGATCGAGTGGTTGGAGGGCAGCATCAAGGCCGACGACATGATCGCGATGAACGCGGCGGCCGAACTGGACGGACAAAGCTTCGCGGCCATCGCGAAAACGTGGCTGGGTAGGGTGGACGGGTCTCCCGTCCACGCGTTCAACAGGCCGTCGAACGGCGCGGCAATACATGCGTCGGGTGGACGCGTGGACGGCAAAGCGGTCCACCCTACGCGTGATGGCCTGCTCACCAAAACCTTCGGCAATGGCTTCGCGTCACTGGCACGTCAGCACTTGCTGCTCGTCGTTTTCGCAGTCCTGCTCGGCTGTCTCGCCGGCATACCACTCGGCATCGTGGCTGCGCTCGTGCCCCGGCTGCGCCAGGCCGTGCTGGCCGTGGCGGGTGTGCTGCAGACGGTGCCGTCGCTGGCCCTGCTGGCGATCCTGATCCCGCTGCTTGGCCGCATCGGCACGGTGCCCGCGCTCGTCGCCCTGTGCGCGTACGCGCTGCTCCCGATCGTGCGCAACACGTGCACGGGGCTGCTGCAAGTGCCGGTCGGCCTGCGCACGGCGGCGCTGGCGCTGGGGCTGACCCGGCGGCAATCGCTGCTGCAGGTCGAGTTGCCGCTCGCCGCGCCGACGATTCTCGCCGGCATCAAGACGGCCGCCGTGATGAGCGTCGGCACGGCGACCATCGCCGCATTCATCGGCGCGGGCGGCTTCGGCGAACGCATCACGACGGGCCTTGCGCTGAACGATAACGACATGCTCCTGGCCGGCGCCATCCCGGCCGCGCTGCTCGCGTTGCTGACGCAGGCGGCGTTCGAAGTGGGCGAGCGTGTGCTGGCGCGGCGGCGCTACAGCGACTGAAGCTTGGACCGTGTGGTGGAGATCGCGCGGTGCAGGATACGTTCCGCGTGGAAGTCGTTTTCGCGCTGGACGGCGATCGCGTGCAGGTTGCGGGTATAGGTGTCGATCCGGGAACGCAGCCAGGCGCGGTAGACCCATCGGGTGATCGACTTGCTGTGCGGTTTTGTCGGCGGTTTCATCTCCGTGTCCTCGTCGTTGGCCACATTGTCCCGCTCGACGCGCGCTTGCATTTGTGATCACTCAATCGCGTCCGGTCGACCGAATCCAACCATTCTGTTACCGAGGTAAGCATTTGTAAGGAACCTGCAAATGCGGTGGTGTGCGGCTTATATTGAAGCCGTTGGATTCAAGTCTCCCCTCCCCATCCGACGAATGGGTTCACCCACGGCGCTGCGACGCAGCCCGTGGGTTTTTTCTTTTCAACTTTCGGCCAGCGCCGTCAGCGGCGCGCCCGTGACGCGGCAGATGCGCCAGTCGGGCAGGATCTCGGCGCCCATGGACTTGTAGAAATTAATTGCCGGCGTGTTCCAGTCCAGCACGGACCATTCGAAGCGCCCGCAGCCGCGCTCGACCGCGAGGCGCGCCAAGTGCTTCAGCATGCGGCTGCCGTAACCCTGGCCGCGGTGGGTTTGCCGCACATACAAGTCTTCCAGATACAGGCCGCGCTTCGTGAGGAAGGTCGAGAAATTGTGGAAGAACAGCGCGAACGTCACGACTTCGCCGTCGACTTCGCCCACGATGGCTTCGCAGGCAGGATGGGCGCCAAACAAGCCTTCGTGCAGTTTCTCTTCCGTCGCCACGACGAGGTGCTCGAGTTTTTCGAAGACGGCCAGCTCGACGATCATCGATTGGATGTGGGTGACGTCGGCCGGGGTGGCGGGGCGGATCGCGAAGGTGGTATCAAGAGTCATGGAGTCGTTTCGATTGCATCGTTGAGGTTGACGGGTGCGGCGGGTTTCGCGGCAGGCGCGCGCAAGGCCCAGGCGACGCTGCCCAGGCAGACGGCCATGCCCAGCCATTCGGCGGGGCCGGGACGGTAGTGTTCCAGCTTGATCGACAGCAGCACGGAGATCACGGGCGTGATGACACCGATATACACCGCCTTGTTCGAACCGATGCGGTTGATCAGCGTGAAATAGCAGATGAACGCGACGACGGAACCGAAGATGGACAGGTGCAGCAAGCCCAGCACGTAGCTCGCGGTGCGCGGAATGATGAACGGCTGCCCCGTCGCGAGGCACCACACGGCGACCATGCATGTGCCCCAGAACATCGACCATCCGGTCGAGAGCATCAGGTTGTTCGTTTCCTCGCGCACCTTGCCGACGACGATGCTGCCGCCCGCGCTGGCGATCGACGCGACGATGCCGATCAGCAGGCCGAAGATGAAATGGCCCTGACCGCCCTGTTGCAGTTCGCGCAGCGCGTTGGCAAGCGAATGCCAGAACAGCAGCGTGACACCGCCGATCGCGGCCGCGCCGGCGCTCCACGTACGGCGCGGGATCGGCGTGCCGAACGCGAGGCGCGACAGGATCGGCGTCCAGAACACCATCAGCGCGAACAGCACGGCGACGAGCGCCGAGACGACGTATTGTTCGGCGTTATACGTGCAGACGTACGACACGCAGAACGTGAAAAAGCCCTGCAGCAGGAGCCAGCGTTGCGCGCGCCACGGCAGGCGCAGCTTGTCGCCGCGCAGCAGGCAGAACGCGAACAGCGCCAGCGAGGCCAGCGCGAAGCGGTAGACGACCGAGACGGCGGGCGGGACTTCGCCCAGCTCGAGGGTGATCGCAAAGAATGTCGATCCCCATATCAAAGAGGCGATGGCGAACAGGGCGTAGGAGGGCATCGCGAAAGTATATCGCGATCCCTCATCGGTCGTGGCCCGAGGGTCCCGTCAGTGCGTCACGCGCGTCGTGTAGCCGTTGCTGAGCAGCCGCACGCGTTCGCCCGGCCGGAACATTTCGTCGGCGGCCTGCGTGATGGAGCGCAGTTCGCCGTTGTCGAGCTTGACCGTGATCTCGAAGCCGGGGCGGTTGTTGGCCTGGTTCTCGACGTGGTTGCCGATGATGCCGCCCGCGACGGCGCCGATGATGCCGACGGCGGCCGAGCCGTTGCCGTGCCCGACCTGCGAACCACCGAGGCCGCCCAGCGCGGCGCCGGTCATGGTGCCGACACCGGATTCCGGATTGGCGATGGTGACGTTGCGGACGGATTCGACGGTGCCCATGCGCACGATCTGTTCATTCATCGTCTGGGCGCTGCTGTAGACGCTGGCCGAGTTCGACGGGCCCGCGCAGGCGCCCAGCAGCGCGGTCAGCGGGAGCAGGGCGAGGATGGCGTATCGTTTCATGTTCAAAACTCCAATGCGGTCGGATTGACCTAGCTTAACCGTTCGCGTACCGATGTTGGCGCGTACATCTTCGCTGTCGAGCACTGTCAATAGTCTGGCGTCAATAAGCGACGTGAAAACGGCGGTACAGGAAGCCCAGCACGAACAGGGGGCCGATCAGCAGGAAACGCAGGTCGTCGAAGAACGACGGTTTCTTGCCTTCGATCTTGTGACCGATGAACTGGCCGACCCACGCGACGACGAAGATCGCGATCGACAGCGGCAGCACGGTTCCCGCCGGCATCAGCGCCAGCAGGGCCAGCATCACCGCGCTCATCAACAGCATGCCGAACGCGAACGGCGGCGACAGCCGGAAGTAATACACGAGCGCCGCAACGACGGCCGCGACGGCGAGCACCGCGTGGATGCTCCACAGGATGCCCAGCAACGTGAACACGATCACGGGCACGCACACGAAGTGGATGAGCTCGTTGGTCGGGTTGCGGTGGCTGTCGCTGTACTGGTCGAGCAGCACGTCGATGGTGCGCGGCTGGTTCATCGGAGTCTCCTGTTCGTTGTTATGTCTCCGATTCTACACCTGGCCCTAGGCCGTGAGCGGCACCAGCAATGGCGCCGTCGGCGCCGACGTCCGGGGCACGGCGCCCATGTGCATGTACGGGTTCGCGGCGAACAATTCGGCCACCCATTCCACGAACACGCGCACCTTCGCCGACAGGTGGCGGTTCTGCGGATACACGACGTGGACCGGCGCCGGATCGCTGCGCCAGTCGCCCAGCACCTGCAGCATGCGGCCCGTCTCCACGTACTTGTCGAGCATGTAGTCCGTCATCTGGATGATGCCCAGGCCCGCGAGCCCTGCCTGCACGTAGGCGTTGGAATCGTTCAGCGCGATCACGCCGCGCATCGGAATGTCGATGCGTTCGTCGCCGCGGCTGAAGTCCCAGTCGTAGATCTTGCCCGTCTTGGCTGAGAAGTAGTTCACGCAGCGGTGGCGGTCGAGGTCGCGCGGGTGCTGCGGCATGCCGTGGCGCGCGATGTAGTCAGGGGAAGCGGCCGTGACGAAATTGATGACGCCCACGCGCCGCGCGATCAGGCTCGTGTCGGCCAACGCGCCGCCCCGCACGGCGCAGTCGACGCCTTCCTCGACGAGGTCGACGGGGCGGTCGGAACTGCCCAGCTCCAGCATGATATCCGGATAGCGCTCGAAGAACGCGGGCAGGGCGGGCACGAGGATTTCGCTGGAGAGGCCCGTCGGCGCGTCCACGCGCAGCCGGCCGCTGGGCGACAGCCGGGTGCGCGACAACGATTCCTCGGCGTCGCGCACGTCGGACAGGATGCGCAGGCAGCGTTCGTAATAGGCGGCGCCGTCCGTCGTCACCGTCACCTGGCGCGTCGTCCGGTGCAACAGCTTGGCCGACAACGCCCCCTCCAGCGATTGCACGAGCGTCGACACCGTCGCCTTGGGCAGGTTCATCATCTCGGCCGCACGCGTGAAGCTGCCGGCATCGACGACCTGCACGAAGACTTCCATGGCTTGTAGCTTGTTCATGACACAACCTTATCGTTCAGCTCACGCGTTTTTCGCCGTGAGAATGTGTGATTGTTCAAAAATCTGAACAATGGATTCGTAAATCGACTATTTATTGGATTGTAGATGAAGACTATAGTGTCGGTACGGTAGTGATAAAAGCGATTTGTAAAACCCAACGACAGGAGAGCATCATGAAAACGCATCGCGATGCAATCGCGGCAGTGTTCGGGCTGATACTCGGCGTAGTGGCCATGGCAGGCACGGTACTCACCGACGAGTACGCGCATGCAGCCGTTGCCGAGGCACGCGGATACGATGCGTTGTTCCACGTCGTCGCCACGGGCGAGCAATGCGATGCGAAAGAGATCCCCGCCGTGCTGGTCGCAGCCAACGAGGTGAACCGATGAGCGTGGCGCGCAAGGTCGACGATGGCCATACGCTGGCGGTGCGCGACCTGCAGGTCGTGGGCGCGGAAGGACCGCTGGCGGCGCGCCTGTACAAGGCCGCCGTCGACGGCAGGCGCGACGTGCTGATCGTGTTCTTCCATGGCGGCGGCTTCGTCGACGGCGACCTGGAAGATGCCGATCCGTTCCTGCGCCACTTGTCCGTGGCGAGCGGCTATCCGGTCGTGCTGTCGTCGACCTACACGTTGGCGACGGTGAAACCGTTCCCGGCCGCCGCGGAAGATGCGCACGCCGTACTGATGTGGGCAAAGAAGAACAAGACCAAGCTCGGCTGGACTGGCAAGCGCATGCTGGTCGCAGGCATCGAGGCGGGCGCGAACCTCGCCGCCGTGTGCACCCTGATGGCGCGCGACCGGGGCGCGCCGCAGCTGGCGGGACAGATCCTTCTCATGCCGATGCTGGACCCGGGCCTCTCGACGTGCTCGATGCGCGAGATGCCGACGTGCCCCGACAAGGCCAAGGTGTTCGACGAATGCGCCGCCGCGTACCGGGGTTATCTGCCGCACGCGGCCGACCGCAGCCATCCGTATGCGTCGCCGCTGCAGTCGAGCCGTTTGAAGAATTTGCCGCCGGCCTTGATCCTGTCGATCGAGGACGATCCGCTGCGCGACGAAGCGGAAGCCTACGGCGGCAAACTGATCCAGTCGGGCGTGCCGACGACGGTCAGGCGCCTGCATGCGGCGCAAGCCCTGCAGGAACCGAATGCACGCGATACGTGTGCCTGCAGGGGCCAGGCCCTTGCCGAGATCGCCAATTTCATTGCCGGTCTCGACGAGGAAGGCGAGCCGGCCAGCTGTTGATCCTGCGGATGACCCAACTTAATTGATCGCCGCGATCAATTAATCCATCACTAACCATAACAACGTGCCTGCGAGGCGCGAGAGACCTGTCTTTTCCTGAAAAAAGCCTGGGAAGGACCGTTCTCGTCCAACCATTAATAAATAGTTAATAACGGAGGGCTAACCATGAAACCGATTCAACAATTCCAGATGGCCGTGCGTCCCGTCGTGCTGGCGCTGGGTGCCGCCGGCATCGCGGCCCTGATCGCCGGCTGCTCCGACGCGACCGGCAAGGCGGCGGAAGCGCAGGCTCAGGCCCAGGCGCAGGCAGGTCCGCCGGTCTCGGCCTCCGTCGTGCTCGAGAAATCCGTCGCGGAAACGCAGGAATTCTCGGGCCGGCTGGAAGCCATCGAGCACGTCGAGATCCGTCCGCGCGTGTCCGGCTACATCACGGCCGTGAACTTCAAGCCGGGCGCCGAAGTCAAGAAGGGCGACGTGTTGTTCGTGATCGATCCGCGTCCGTACCAGGCGGAAGCCGATCGCGCCGAAGCCGCCGCCAAATCGGCCCGCGCCAAGGCCGAACTGGCCCGCACGGAACTGACGCGTGCCGAGCGCCTGCTGGGCGACAAGGCGATCGCGCAGCGCGAATACGACGCGAGCCTGTCGAGCCAGAAGGAACTGGACGCGTCCGCCCGTGCCGCCGAAGCGCAGGCCCAGGCCGCGCGCCTGAACCTGTCGTACACCCGCGTCGTCGCGCCGATCAACGGCCGCGTGTCGAAGGCCGAGATCACGTTGGGCAACCTGGTCGACGCATCGGCCGTGCTGACGTCCGTCGTGTCGCTGGACCGCATCTACGCGAGCTTCGACGGCGACGAAGAGACGTATCTGCGCGTCGCGAAGGAAGCGCACGACGGCCAGGCCGTGCCGGTGAAGGTAGGCCTCGTCAACGAAGACGGCTACCCGCACGAGGGCAAGCTGGAATTCGTCGACAACCAGCTCGATTCGCAGACCGGCTCCGTGCGCATGCGCGCCACGTTCGAGAACAAGGACCGCAGCATGGCGCCCGGCCTCTTCGCCCGCGTGCAGATCGGCGGCGGCGATGCCAAGCCCGCGCTGCTGATCACGGACCGCGCCGTGGGCACGGACCAGAACCACAAGTTCGTGTTCGTCGTCGGTGCGGACGGCAAGGCCGAATACCGCGAAGTGAAGCTCGGCCCCGTCGTGGACGGCCTGCGCGTCGTGCGTGCCGGCCTGAAGCCGGGCGAGAAGATCGTCGTCAACGGCCTGCAGCGCGTGCGTCCGGGTTCGCCCATCACGGCGCAGGTGGTGCCGATGGTCGCGTCGCTCGCGCCAGCCAAGAAGGACGCGAAGCTGGCCATGGCGGACACGAAGTAATCCCACAAGAATTCGAGGGACAAGAACAAATGAACATCTCACGCTTTTTCGTCGACAAGCCGATCTTCGCGGCCGTGCTGTCGGTGCTGGTCTTCGTGGCCGGCCTCATCTCGATCTTCGAGTTGCCGATCTCCGAGTACCCGGACGTCGTGCCACCCTCCGTGGTGGTGCGCGCCCAGTACCCGGGCGCCAATCCGAAGGTCATCGCGGAAACCGTCGCGACGCCGCTGGAGCAGGAAATCAACGGCGTCGAAAACATGCTGTACATGACGTCGCAGAACACCTCCGACGGCGCGTTGATGCTGACGGTGACGTTTAAGATCGGCACCAACGTGGACCAGGCCGAGACGGCCGTGCAGAACCGCGTCCAGCGCGCGCTCCCGCGCCTGCCGGACGAGGTGCGCCAGATCGGCGTCACGACGGTCAAGAGCTCGCCCAACATCACGATGGTGGTCCACCTGCGTTCGCCGGATGGCCGCTATGACGACCTCTATCTGCGTAACTACGCCACGCTGAACGTCAAGGACGAACTCGCGCGCATCAACGGCATGGGTGAAGTCGCCCTGTTCGGTTCGGGCGACTACGCGATGCGCGTCTGGCTCGACCCGCAAAAAGTCGCCGCCCGCAACCTGACCGCGAGCGACGTCGTGAACGCGATCCGCGAGCAGAACGTGCAGGTGGCGGCAGGTGTCGTCGGCCAGGGCCCGTCGAAAGGTGCGGACTTCCAGCTGACCGTCAACACGCAAGGCCGCCTGCAGTCGGTCGAGGAGTTCGGCAACATCGTCATCAAGACGAACGCCGACGGCGCGACCACCTTGCTGAAGGACGTCGCACGCCTCGAGATGGGTTCGAACTCGTACGCCCTGCGCGCGCTGCTGGACAACCAGTCGGCCGTCGCGATCCCCATCTTCCAGGCACCGAACGCCAACGCGCTACAGCTGTCGTCGGACGTGCGCGCCAAGATGAAGGAACTGTCGAAAGATTTCCCGGAAGGCGTCGAATACAGCATTGTGTACGACCCGACCCAATTCGTGCGCGAGTCGATCCGCTCGGTCATTCACACGCTGATCGAAGCGGTGATCCTCGTGGCCATCGTCGTCATCGTGTTCCTGCAGACGTGGCGCGCCTCGGTGATCCCGCTGCTGGCCGTGCCGGTGTCCGTCGTCGGTACGTTCGCGGTGATGCTCGCCTGCGGCTTCTCGATCAACACGCTGTCACTGTTCGGCCTCGTGCTGGCGATCGGTATCGTGGTGGACGACGCGATCGTCGTGGTGGAGAACGTCGAGCGCAACATCGCGAACGGCCTGAATCCGCATGACGCCACCGTGCAGGCGATGAAGGAAGTCTCCGGCCCGATCATCGCGATCGCCCTCGTGCTGTGCGCCGTGTTCATCCCGATCGCGTTCGTGTCGGGCCTGACCGGCCAGTTCTACCGCCAGTTCGCGCTGACCATCGCCATCTCGACCGTGATCTCCGCGTTCTCGTCGCTCACGTTGGCGCCTGCGCTGGCCGCCGCGCTGCTGAAATCGCACAACGCGCCGAAGGACCGCCTGACGCGCATGATGGACGCCGTGTTCGGCCGCTTCTTCGCCGGCTTCAACCGCTTCTTTGGCCGCTCGTCGCACAAGTACGAAGACGGCGTGAAGGGCGTCCTGAAGCGCAAGAGCGCCGCCCTGGGCGTGTACGTGCTGCTCGCCATCGCCGGTATCTTCATGTTCAAGGCCGTGCCGCCGGGCTTCGTGCCGTCGCAGGACAAGGCCTACCTGATCGGCTTCGCGCAGCTGCCGGACGCCGCCTCGCTCGACCGCACCGACACCGTGATCCGCAAGATGTCCGACGTCGCCAAGCAGATCCCTGGTGTGGAATCGTCGGTCGCGTTCCCGGGCCTGTCGATCAACGGCTTCACGAACGCGCCGAACGCCGGCATCGTGTTCACCACGCTGAAGCCGTTCGATGAACGTAAAGGCAAGGCGCAGAGCGCCGATGCGATCGCCGCCGAGATCAACAAGCGCATGGGCGCGATCGAAGACGCATTCGTGATGGTGCTGTCGCCCCCGCCGGTGAACGGCCTGGGCACGACGGGCGGCTTCAAGATGATGATCGAAGACCGCGCGGGCGTCGGCTACGATGAGCTGTACAAGGCCGTGCAAGCGATCCAGGCCAAGGCCGCCACGGACAAGCGCCTGATGGGCGTGTTCTCGGGCTACCAGATCAACGTGCCGCAGCTGTTCGCCGACGTCGACCGCGTGAAGGCCAAGCAGCTGGGCGTGCCGCTGGCCGCCATCAACCAGACGTTGCAGATCAACCTCGGTTCGCTGTACGTGAACGACTTCAACCAGTTCGGCCGCACGTACCAGGTGCGCGTGCAGGCGGATGCGCCGTTCCGTTCGCAGCGCGAACAGATCGCGCAGCTGAAGGTCCGCAACGACAAGGGCGAGATGATCCCGCTGTCCTCGCTCATGAAGATCAAGGACACGTATGGTCCCGACCGCGTGCAGCGCTACAACGGCTATGTCGCCGCCGAGATGAACGGCGGCCCGGCACCGGGCGTGTCGTCGGGCCAGGCGCAGGCCGCGATGGAAGAAATCGTCAAGTCCTCGCTGCCGAAAGGGATCTCGTATGAATGGACCGACCTGACGTACCAGGACATCCTGGCCGGTAACACGATGATCTATGTGTTCCCGCTGTGCGTGCTGCTCGTGTTCCTCGTGCTCGCCGCGCAGTACGAAAGCTGGACCTTGCCGCTGGCCGTGATCCTGATCGTGCCGATGTCGATCCTGTGCGCGCTGATCGGTGTGAAGCTCACCGGTGGCGACAACAACATCTTCACGCAGATCGCCCTGTTCGTGCTGGTGGGCCTCGCATCGAAGAACGCCATCCTGATCGTGGAATTCGCGCTGGAGCTGGAACACCACGGCCGCAGCATCGTCGCCGCCGCGCTGGAAGCCTGCCACCTGCGTCTGCGCCCGATCCTGATGACGTCGATCGCGTTCATCATGGGCGTGGTGCCGCTGGTGCTGTCGCACGGTGCCGGTGCCGAGATGCGCCACGCGATGGGTGTCGCCGTGTTCGCCGGCATGCTGGGGGTGACGTTCTTCGGCCTGTTCCTGACGCCGGTGTTCTACGTCCTGCTGCGCACGTTGGCCAAGCGTTTCGAGAAGCCCAAGCATGCCCACGCCCACGACGCCGCACCGAATGCCGCCGGTGGCGACCATGCGCCGGCACTGAAAGGACACTGATATGAAAACGATGATTGCAAGGGGCGTGGCGCCGAAGTTAGCTCCATTATTGGCAGCACTGCTGCTGACGGCTTGTGCAGCCCCAGAGTTCAAGCAACCGGACGTCGTCACGCCGACGGCGTTCAAGGAATCGCAGACCGTGCCTGCTGCCGCGGCGAACGACGTGCGCAGCGCCGCCGACGGCACCACGTGGACCGTCGGCCGTCCGGCCGAAGCGCAGCCGCGCGGCGAATGGTGGCGCGCGTTCAACGACGAGACGTTGAATGGCCTCATGGTTGACGCGACCGCGAACAACCAGAACCTGGCGGTGGCCGCCGCCCGCGTGAAGCAGGCCCGCGCCATCGCGGGCATCGCGGAAGCGGACCGCATCCCGCAGGTCGGCGTGGGCGTCGGTGCCGAGCGCACCCGCCTGTCGCCGCTGGAGGCCAACCTGCCGAAGGGGACGAACGTCCCCGCCGCCAACGTGTATTCGGCGCGCCTGTCGGCCAGCTACGAAGTCGACCTGTTCGGCCGCGTCTCGTCGAACGTCGCCGCGGCGCGCGGCGATGCGGGTGCCGTGGAGGCGACGTACCGCTCCGTGCTGCTGTCGCTGCAGGCCGACGTGGCGCAGACGTATTTCCGCCTCCGTTCGCTGGATGCGGAAATCGCGACGGTGAACCACACGGTGCAGCTGCGCGAGGAAAGCGTGCGCGTGACGGGCCACCGCTTCGATGCGGGCGACATCGGCGAATTCGACCTGTCGCGGGCGAAGACGGAACTGGCGACGGCGCGTTCGGAAGCCATCGGCCTGCAACGCCAGCGCGCCACGGCGGAACACGCGTTGGCTGTCCTGCTGGGCAAGCCGGCGTCGAACTTCACCGCGCCTTCGACGCCGCTGCTGGACGCCGCCGCGCTGCCGCTGATCCCGGCGGGATTGCCGTCGACGTTGCTGGAACGCCGTCCCGACATCGCCAGCGCCCAGCGCTCGATGGAAGCGGCCAACGCCCGCATCGGCGTGGCACGCTCGGCGATGTTCCCGGCGCTGAACCTGTCGGCCGGCGCCGGCGGCGTCGGCACGAGCTTCGCCGAGGTCTTCAAATGGAGCAGCCGTTCGTGGCTGCTGGGCGCCGCGCTGTCGATGCCGCTGATCGACGGTGGCCGCAACCGCAACAACGTCGTGCGCAGCGAGGCCGCGCTGGAAGAAGCCGTCGGCTCCTACCGCCAGAGCGTGCTCACCGCGTTCGCCGAAGTCGAGGACAACCTGGCCGGCCTGCGCATCCTGGCAGGGCAGAGCGCCGAGATCGAGGCGGCGGTGCTCTCCGCACGTCGTTCGGCCGACCTGGCGCAGAAGCTGTACGACGCGGGCCGCGGCAGCTACCTCGAACTGCTGGACGCGCAGCGCAACCTGGCCAACGTCGAGCGCAACGCCGTGCAGCTGCGCGGCGACCGCGCGATCACCACCGTGGCGCTGATCCGCGCGCTCGGTGGCGGCTGGGATGCGGCGCCTGCCGTCGCGAAAATCGACGACGCGGCGCAGGCGCGCAACTGATCGAATCGACTGTCCCTGGCCTTACTGCTTACTGATATGCGGTAATGCCCTTTGCGGCGGTACGTGCAAGCGTATCGCCGCTTTTTTCTGGCGCGGACGCTAGAATCGTCGCATGCCGACATCTCCCCAGCTCACGGGCCTCGCACCCGTCATCGCTCCCGACACCCGCATCCTCATCCTGGGCAGCTTCCCGGGCGCCGCGTCGCTGGCTGCCCAGCAGTATTACGCGCATCCGCGCAACCAGTTCTGGAAGCTGGTCGGCGCCCTGATCGGCGAAGACCTCTATTCGCTGCCCTATGCCGAGCGCCTGCCGCGCCTTCTCTCGCACCGCTTCGGCCTGTGGGACGTGCTGGCCGCGTGCGAACGCGAAGGCAGCCTCGATTCCGCGATCCGCAAGCCGGCCGCGAACGATTTCGACCGGCTGCACCGCTTGTGTCCGGAGCTGGAAACGGTGGGCTTCAACGGGCAGACGTCGGGCAAGTTCGCGCCGCAGTTTGCCGAGCATGGCTACCGCACGGTGGTGCTGCCGTCGAGTTCTCCGGCGCATATGGCGATGACGTTCGAGCAGAAGCTGGACGTGTGGCGCCGGTTGCTCGAGCCGCGCTGAACCTGCCGCCTTACTGCGCCTCGGCCGCCATCACCGCCGCCCGCACCTGCGCCTCGAATTCGCCCACGGGCACCGGCTTGCCGAACAAATAGCCCTGGAACGAATAGCACCCCTGCGCCACGAGAAAATCGCGCTGCGCGGTCGTCTCGACGCCCTCGGCGATCACGTCGAGTCCGAGGCCGCGGCCCATATTGATGATCGTCTGCGCGACCATCGCGTCGCGGTGGCTCGCCGGCAGTTCGTCGACGAAGGACTTGTCGATCTTGAGCTGCGTGAGCGGCAGCTTCGTCAGGTAGTTGAGCGAGGAATTGCCGGTGCCGAAGTCGTCGAGCGAGATGCTGAAGCCGTGGTCCCTCAGCGTATGCAGCTTGCGGCTCGAGGATTGGACGTCGCCGATCGCCAGGCTTTCCGTGACCTCCAGTTTCAGCTTGTCCGCCGGTGCCCCCGTGCGCCTGATCTCGGCCAGGATGTCGTCGACGAAGCTGTCCGACTCGAACTGGCGCGCACTGATGTTGACGGCGAGCGTCAGGCCACGCATGGCGTCTTGCCGCGCCCAGGCGGCGAGCTGCCGGCACGCGGTGGCGAGGACCCAGCGTCCGATCGGTTCGATCAGCCCGGTCTCCTCGGCCAGCGGGATGAACGCGGCGGGCGGGATGGCGCCGCGGTCGGGATGGAACCAGCGCAGCAGCGCCTCGGCGCCGATCGGACGATCCTCGGCATCGACCTGGATCTGGTAGTGCAGTGTCAGCTGGTGGTCGCGGATGGCGTCGTGCAACGCCTTCTCGAGCCAGTTGCGGTCGTCGAGTTCGGATTGCATCTCGTGCTCGAAGACGCGCGCCGTGTTGCGTCCGCTGCGCTTGCTCTGGTACAGGGCCAGCTCGGCCTGGCACAGCAAGGCCTCGGGATTCTCGGTGGCGTCGCGGAACAGCGTGATGCCGATCGATCCGGTGCAGGTCAGCCGATGGCCGTCGAGGATCATCGGCTCGGCGATCGTCGCCCTGATCGCATCGGCCGTCTGCAGCGCGCGAGCGGCGGCCGCCTGCCGGTCGGTGCCCAGGCGTTCGGCCAGCAGCACGAAGCTGTCGCCGCTGAAGCGCCCCAGCGTATCGTTGTCGCGCATGATCGAACGGATGCGCCGCGCCATTTCCACGAGCAGCCGGTCGCCTGCCGCGTGGCCGAGGGAATCGTTCAGTTTCTGGAAGTGGTCGAGGTTCACCATCATGACGGCGCCGAATTCCTGGGCGGCGCCGGCCATCGCGCGGGTCATGCGGTCGGCGAGCAGGGCGCGGTTCGGCAAGTCGGTCAGGTGGTCGAACAGCTTGAGGTGCTCGGCCAGGGCGTGGGCCCGCTTTTCCGCCGTGACGTCCTGCAGGTTGCCGACGTAGTGGATCGTCCGGCCCTGCGCGTCCGGTACGGCCGTGATGGACAGGCGCGCCGTGTACAGGCTGCCGTCGCGGTGGCGGTTGATCACTTCGCCGGTCCAGTAGCCGGTCGTCGTCAACTGCGACCACATCGAGGTGTAAAAATCGTCTTCGTGCAGGCCGGAGCGCAGCAGGCGCGGACTGTGCCCGATGGCCTCAAGCGCGGTGTAGCCGCTGATGCGGGTGAAGGCGGCGTTGACGCGCTCGATGCGGCCCTGGGCGTCCGTGATCAGCATGCCGTCCTGGCTTTCGAACGCGACGGACGCGATGCGCAGTTCACGCTCCGCGCGGCGGTGCTCCGTGATGTCGCGCGCGACGGCGAGGACGCCCGCGATCTCGCCCTCATGCGCATGGATCGGTACCTTGATCACGTCCAGGTTGCGCATCGTCCCGTCCGGCCCCGCGAGCTCTTCTTCGTACCGGTGCGTCTGGCCGGTGCGCAGGACGTCGTCGTCGGTTTCCTTGATGAACGCGGCGAACGTCTTGTCCAGGAACAGCTCGTCATCGGTCCGCCCGATGACCTGGTCGCCCGGCAGGCCGAGCAGTGCCTGGGCGCCGGCATTGCAGTGTACGTAGACGTTGTTCCGGTCTTTCAGCACCATGGCGTCCGGGCTGTTCTCGACGAGCGTGCGCAACTGGGCTTGCTCGACCATGAGCGCGCGGGAGGATGCCTCGAGTTGTGCGTTCTTTTGCTGGATCTCGGCGGTGCGCGCGTGGACGGCGCGGCGCAGCGAGCGAATCCACAGCAGCGTGGCCGCCAGCGCCGCCAGCGCGCCGAGACCGACGAACGCGATGATGCGCAGATAGGGCTGGAACTGGATCGGCTGGGTGAACCACTTGTCGCGCAGCGCCTGGCGTTCGTCCGGCGTGATGCGCGCCATGCCTTGCTGGACCAGATCGTAGGCCGCTTGGTCGCCCTTCGCGACGGCCCAGTGAAACTGCGCCGTATAGAGGGTGAAGGCCTTGGCGAACTTCTTCTGGTCGCGATAGAGATAGAGGTAGTAATTCGCCGGGGTGTCGTCCATGCAGAAGATCTTGATGTCGCCGGCCCGCACGGCGTCCAGGATGGCGACATAGCCCGGGTAGGGCACCTGGTTGGTGATCCCTTGCCTTGCCAACTGTTCGGCGCAGGCGTCGCCGCGCTGTACGCCGACGAGGAAGCCGTTCAGCGACTGTACGTCGTGGATACCGGAGATCGATGGGTCGACATAGATCCCGACCGACACCGTGTCGTACGGCGGCGAGTAGTCATACAGGGGTTCGCGTCCCGGGGTGCGGAAAATCATGTCGATCACGTCGGCCTGGCCGTCGTGCATCCGCTGGAGTGCGTTGCTCCACTGCATGGGCTGGAGGTCGACGTGGACGCCGGTCTTGCGCTCCCACAGGTGCCAGAGGTCGACGACATACCCTTCGGGACGTCCGCTCGAATTCAGGTAGAGGTAAGGCGGATAGTTGTTGTCGGTGACGACGCGCAGCGTCCTGGCGTCGGCATGCAATGCGTACGCCAGCAGCGCGATGATCAAGACGAGCCGACGGCGGATCCCGCCCCCTGGCATGATGGGACTCTTCGAGCCCATGAATTCTCCCTCCCGCACGCTGTGCCCTGGCTGCGTGCCGGTACCGGCCTGACCGCGCGGCGGTTATCTATCCTTGTTGATCGCGGCTTCTTTCAGTGGCCGATCTTTATGAACGCAAGCTTAACATGGGATGTTGGGAAACTCGACATGTTTTGGCTGTACGGCAATACTTGTTGTAAATATCGTTCTGCCGACGGTTTCCGATGCCCCATTTTGGAGCATCGCAGTCTGGTTCAGGCTTGGAACTGGCCGCGGACCACTTCGCACATCGTGGCCAGCGGCAGGAGGACGAGCGCGCCGGCGGCCATCCAGACGTTGCGCGAGCCGATGGCGATCAGCACGGCGGGCAGGCCGCGTACGTCGTTGCGGTGGCCGTCGTAGCGCAGGACCAGCCGCGCCTGCGCGGGCGCGCGCACGACGTGCACGGACGCACCGGCCAGGCGCCGCAACGATTGTTCCGACAATCCGACGCACGGCCCCTGCAGCACGACGTGCCCGCGCCGCGCCAGCAGCCGGACGCTCGCCGCGACCGTCGACCGCAGCGTGGACAGTACGGACACGCGCGGTCCGGATACGGCGACGGGATCGCCGTCCCCGTGGTTGCGCAGCTCGGCCGGGTGGGGCAATCGGCGGGCAGCTTGAGGCGCCATGCCCATCCGGCCCGTTCGAGCAGCACGAGCACCCACCAGCCGGGATCCCATTCGCCGGGATACAGGCCCAGTTTCGCGGAGCCCGGCCACGCATGATGATTGTTGTGCCACGATTCGCCCATGGTCAGAAGCGATGCGGCGGTGACGTTGCGCCCCTGGACGGCCGCGCCGTCGACGGTGTGATGCATGCCGCCGTGGTTGTGGGCGAAATACCCGACCAGCCAGTGGCCCGTCACGCCCGTCGCGATACGGGCGCACACGCCCCAGATGACGAACGCCCAGCCGCCGAGGGCGTACAGGACCAGCGCGGGCGGGATCTGCTGCAGCATCCACGTGCGTTCGAGGAAGCGGTAAAACTTGTCGTCGGCAATCGTCGGAGGGACGGGCAGGACCGGCGGATCGGCGAGCGCGAGGTCGCAATGGAGTTGCCACCATCCGTCCCGCCAGAACGACCTGCCGTGGCGGAGATAATCATGGCAATCGGGCTGGCGCTGGGCGTAGTCGCGCAGGTTGTGCTGCGCAAGCAGGCCCAGCGGCCCAGCCAGGCCGACCTGCACGCCCGCGTACACGAGCGCATATTCCAGCCATTTGGGGCAGCCGAAACTGTCGTGGATGAGTTTGCGATGGCTGCCGAGGGAATGGCCGAATAACAGCACCGTGGCGGTTGCCGCCAAAAACAACGTCAACGCCACCCAGCTGAACGTCAGCCATCCGCCGACGACGCTGGCGCACACCATCGCGGTCCACCAGAGCGATTTGGCCGGCGACCAGCGGACGTTGCCGACTGCGACGTTGCCACGATATGTGTGATGCATGACACCTCCACATGAGACCATCCAAGAGCGTCAGTAGGACCCGAACACCCTGTCCAGTGCAGCCTGGATCTCGGACCGGCAATCTTGAGCCGAACCGATCTTTATCTTGAGTTCACTCGATGGTATCGCGCCCAGTTGCGGCGTATCAAGAAAAAGCTCTGTGCCGTCGATGGTGATGAGCGGGAACAGGTCAGGGGGAAGCGTGACCTTGGAAAAACCGGCAAGCTGGCGCAGCGGTATGACGACCCTCGTCGCCAGGCCGCTGATCACATTGCTTTGCACGTCGACCAGATAGGGAATGCTCGCCTTGTTCCTGCCCGGATTTTCGTAGATATCGAAGCGCGCCATCAGAACGCGCGCCATTCCTGCAACGCCACGCCTTCCGTTTCGACCACGCTGTTATAGGTGGCGAGAAAGCCGGCGTGCTGCTCGTTCCACTGTTGTTCCTTGCGTTTCTGTATTTCTTCGCGCAGTTTTTGTTCGCAAAGTTGAGAAATGTTGATACCCATCTCTTTGGCATCCAGGTATACGTCCATCGCCAGAGTGATGTTCGTGGCTTTCTTACCCGGCACTTTCTCTGCAGATGATGAATGTACAAGTTTCATTGTGGGCTCTCAATGCGCATTCAAAATGTGGGGTTGGCATGGGGGTTGCGGGGCAATTGTACTCTCGGCAGACTTAAGGCGCTACCGCATGGCCTTGATGCAGATCGTGCTGTCCCCTTTTTTTCCGGCACGACGTCCCCATATCGAGTGCATCCCCTCCACGGCGCCGCGCTGCAACCGGCGCCGCATTTTTTCCCGACCCTTTGCAGGCAATGCGTGACCGGCGTCCCGAGGATGACGCTGCGATAGCGTATTCCCATCCCCGGCGCGTGTCGAAGCAAGGCGGTACGACATCGAAAGGAACACCATGAAAGAAGATCTGATCGAAATGAATGGCAAGGTCACCGAAGTGCTGCCGGAGATGCGTTTCCGGGTGGACCTCGAGAATGGCCATCAGCTGGTCGCCTACACGTCCGGCCGGATGAAGAAGAACCACATCCGCATCATCGCGGGCGACCGCGTCACGCTGGAGATGTCGCCGTACGACTTGAACAAGGGACGTATCGTGTTCCGCCATCTCGAGACGCGCGGCAGCCCCGCACCGTCGGCTGCGCGCCAGCGCCGCCGCTGATCGATACCGGTCGACGCAGCAACGGCCGCGCCACCGTGTCTGGATGACACGGTCGGCGCGGCCTTTTTACGTCGTCAGTACACCTGCACGCTGTTCGCGCTCTGGCGCCGCAGGTGCGCCAATTTGGCCGAGTAGATCTGGCGATTGTCGGCCTTCGTGCTCGTGTCGATCGCCTGCGTGAGCTGCTCGCGCGCTTCGTTTGCCTCGCCCAGGCGCAGCAGCGTCACCGCCAGCCAGAAGTGGAATTCGTCATAGTAGGGCGCGCGCTTGACCTCGCGTTCGAACAGCTTGCGCGCGGCATCGTAATCGCCTGCCTTGAGCGCCGCCATGCCCTTGTCGAAGTATTCGAACGGAGGCACCGGTTCGATGCTGGCCACGCGCCGCGCCAGCTCGGCCGCTTCGGCCGTGCGGCCCGTCTTCGCCAGCAGGGGGCCCAGGTTCTGCATCACGACGAGGCTTTCCGGCTCACGGTCGAGTGCCACGCGGAACGCCCGCTCGGCCATGGCGAGGTCGCCGTGGCGCTGGTAGATCACGCCCAGCGTGTTGTAGGTGATCGCGTTCGGCGGATTCGTCGCCACCGCTGCGCGCGCCCACCAGTAGGCGTCGTCGAGCCTGCCCAGCACGAGGTTCTCCGCGGCACGGTTGTTGAGGTACAGGGTGCGGAGGTCGTTCTCTTCCAGTTCGCGGCTACGCAGGCGGCTCGCGTCCGGCGGCGGCAGGAAGTCGACGACCAGTTCGTGCTCGGACGTTTCGTCGTACAGGATGCCGTCGGGCTTGCGGTGACCCAGCGCGATGTTGACGTGCGAGGCGACGAGGTAGATGCCGTTGTCGCGGCTCCAGGTGCTGTCCACGAGCACACTGCGGAAATGTACCGTCATGCCGAGTTCGCGCGCGAAGGCGGCCGTCATGACGACGAGCGACAGGCAGTTGCCGGCGCGTGCGGCATAGGTCTCGGACGCCGTGCGCGTGCGCGTGGCATCG
This sequence comes from Massilia pinisoli, assembly GCF_024753285.1. Lineage (GTDB taxonomy): Bacteria > Pseudomonadota > Gammaproteobacteria > Burkholderiales > Burkholderiaceae_D > Telluria > Telluria pinisoli. The sequence continues at coordinate 93,119 of NZ_JANUGW010000013.1, forward strand.
TATTCGAGCTTCAGGTCGGTCTTGCTGTACAACGCGTCGATCAGGCCCCGTTCGAGTCCCTTGTTGCGCAACTGCGCGGTGAAGGCGGGACTGTGCGCGTAGGCGCGCATGGCGGGGCTCAAGGTGAACAGGTCTTGCGCGCCGACGGGCTCCGACGGCGGCTTGAACGACGCGTCGGTGAACAGCGGCGGGGTGGGGTGTTGTTGCTCCATGCCGGCACAGCCGGCCAGCAGCAGGGGCAGTGCGATCAGCAGCGACGCCAGGCGTTTCATGTCTCCTCCTCGGCCGGCGCTTCATCGACCGGTCTCGTGAAGGAAGTATCTGCCCGTCCTGACCGGATGTAAAGACGCTTACTGCTCGGCGTGGAAGGCTTCGTGCAGTTCGTCCAGGAGCTCGGCCGTCTCTTCGTCCGACAGGCCCAGGTAGGCCAGCGCGCGTGCGCCGCCCTTGTTCCACTCGAGCGATTCCGCGTCGCCCTGGTATTTGCGGATCGCGTTCTCGGCCAGCAGCGACAGCGCCACCAGCGAGCGCACGGTCGACGACGTGTCGGCATCGTCCAGCACGGCGTAGTCGTGATGGTGCAGGATGGACCAGGCGACCTCTTCGGACAGGCCCCAGTTGCGGGCCAGCAGGGTGCCGATCGCCGTATGACTCGTGCTGTGGCGCTCGTGCTCCAGCGCCGTGAACGGGCATTCCGCCTCCAGCGATGCGGCCGCATAGGTGGCGGCGTACGCTGGGAAGCGGTCCATCAGCAGCGGCACGCCCGTGTCGCAGAACAGGCCGAACGTATGCGCCACGTCGGCCTCGCCGATGCGCAGGCGGCGCGACAGGAACACCATCGCTTCGGCGCGCCGGCTCGACACGTCCCAGAAACTGGCCAGCGCCGCGCTGTTCGCTGGAATCGCCTGGCGTGCAAGCAACCCGGTCATCAGCGACGCGACCTGGTTAATGCCGAGGAACAGGATGGCTTGCTCGATCGACTTGGCCTTGCGCCGGCCGCCGAAGATCGACGAGTTGGCGAGCTTCAGCAGCGCGCCCGACATCCCGACGTCGCTGGCGACAATGCGGGCGATCTCGGCCGGGCTGGGATCGGACGACGCGAGTTCCCGCTGCAAGTCTGCAAGCAGGCTGGGGCGGGGCGGGATACGGATCGACTTGATGAGTGCGTCGACGGGATCCTCGGCGGCGCTCGGACGCGCCAGGGCAGCTGCTGTACTCATGACTGGACGGGAAAACGGATGATGCTGCACGGAAAGACGTGCGAAGCGTGTCACTATAAACCACTGCCGTCGAAGTTGCATCAAAGTATTGCTTTTGTGTAGCGAAACAGACAGTGCGACCGGTCAAATCTTAACAATATAGAATTGCTCCATGTCTTCAACCATCCTTGCCGGCATTGATTTTTCATCACCTTCGCACCTCGTCGCCCGTCAGCTGATCGGCGTCACCGTGCTCGTCGACGGCGTCGGTGGGCGCATCGTCGAGACGGAAGCATACGACGGCGAAGACCCCGCCTCGCACAGCTATTCCGGCCCGACCGACCGCAATGTCGCGATGTTCGGGCCGCCGGCCCACGCCTATGTCTACCGCTCGTACGGCATCCACTGGTGCCTGAACTTCGTCTGCCGGGAAGAGGGACATGGCGCCGGGGTCCTGATCCGCGCGCTGGAACCCGTGACGGGGCTGGAGACGATGGTCGAGCGGCGCGGCACGACGGATCACTGGCTGCTGTGTTCCGGGCCGGGCAAGCTGTGCCAGGCGCTGGGTGTCACGCGCGCCCTGAACGGCCGGTCCCTGGCGGCGGCGCCGTTCGAGCTGGCGCCGGCACCGCCCGGCATCGAGGTGGTCAGCGGGCCACGCATCGGCATATCGAAAGCCGTCGACGTGCCCTGGCGCTTCGGCCTGGCCCACTCGCGCTGGGTCAGCAAGCCGTTCCGCTGAGCGCCGTCAGCCGCCCACGACGCGGCGTGGGCGGGGTGCATCCGCAGCGTCGCCCGCGGGCCCATGCGCGAGTGCGGGCCGGCCGCGCAGCGGGCTGTCCGGTGCGCGCCGTTCGACGGGCGCCTCGTCCCCGCTGTCTTCGATGCGGAAGATGGCGACGGCGCGCGCCAGGTTGACGGTCTGCTCGTGCAGGCTCGCCGCCGCCGCCGCGGCCTGTTCGACGAGGGCGGCGTTCTGCTGCGTCATGTCGTCCATCTGACCGACCGCGCGGTTGATCTCCGCGATGCCGTCGGCCTGCTCGCTGCTGGCGGCGCTGATGCGGTTGATGATGTCGTTCACCTGCTGCACGGACGCGACGACGCTGCCCATGCTCGACCCTGCCTCGCCCACGGCCACGCTGCCGCTGTCGATGATCGCGACGGAATCGGCGATCAGCGCCTTGATCTCTTTCGCGGCGGACGCCGAGCGCTGCGCGAGCGTGCGCACCTCGCTGGCGACGACGGCGAAGCCGCGGCCCTGTTCGCCCGCGCGCGCCGCTTCGACGGCGGCGTTCAGCGCCAGCAGATTCGTCTGGAACGAGATGCCGTCGATGACGCCCGTGATCTCGACGATCTTGCGCGAGCTGGCGCGGATCGACTCCATCGTCGCGACGGCGCGGTCGACGGCGCGCCCGCCGCCGGCCGCCAGCCGCGCCGCCTCGGCCGCGAGTTCCGTCGCGAGGCGGGCGTTGTCGGCATTGCCCTTGACGGCCTGGGTCAGCGTTTCCATCGTGCTCGCCGTCTGCTGCAGCGAGCCGGCCTGCAGCTCGGTGCGGCCCGACAGGTCGAGGTTGCCGCTGGCGATTTCCTGCGACGCCGTGTCGATCGAGCGCACGGCATCGAGCACGCTGCGCAACGTGGTGTTCAGGTTGGCGATGGTCTGGTCGAGCGCGCGCGCCGTGTCCGCGATCTCGTCGCGGCCGTCGTTGCCGGCGCTGGCGCACAGGCGTCCCTCGGCCAGGTCGCCCACGACGACGGAGATGGCGGCGATGTCGCGCAGCATGGCGCGGCGCACGGCCATGGTGACGGCCAGCGAGACGACGATCGACAGCAGCACCAGCGCGGCCATCCACGTGCCGAGGCTGTGGAATTCCGCGCGCGCGGCGGCGTCGGCCTGCTCGCTGAGCGTCTGTTCCAGCGCGGCCAGCTGGGCCAGTTGCTGGTTCAGCACGACGAATTCCTTTTCCGCCTTCTGCATCGAGTTGGTGGCGATCGACTGGTCGACCTGCGCCATTTCGATGGTGTCCTGCACGGCCTTGCGGTAGGCGGCAAGCGCCGCCAGCGACGCCTCGACCGGCTTGCGCTCGGCGCCGTCGGTCGTGCGTGCGAGTTCCTGCAAGCGGGCCTGCACGGCGGCGTGCCGGGCGGCGATGTCGGCGATCAGGGCGTCGAGGCGGTTCTTGGCGAAGCTGCCGTTGATCCAGGCCAGCAGCTGGTAGGCGTTGGCGTGGACGTACTTGGCGTCGCCCGCCACGTCGGCCACGCGTTTCAGCCGCGCCGCGCGGACCTGCACGATGTTTTCCAGCGACGCGTTCTGGCGCACCATCCCGTACCAGGCGGCACCGGACAGCATCAACAGCAGCACCAGCACCAGGCCGGGCGCCAGCAGCAGCTTCGGACCGATCCTTAGTTTCTTCAGCATGCTTCGCTCCGCAAGTCGCAACTCGGGCGTGCCGCCCGCGGGCCTTACTTCTTGTACAGCCCGGCCTCGAGCACGACGCCGTCGACGAGCAGGATGTACGTCGTCTTCGGCTCGATCTTGCCGCTGGCCGGGTTCTTGTACTGGTAGTCGACCCAGCCCTTGCCCTTGGCCGCGGCCAGCTCGATGATCTCGCGCCGGTATTTCTTGCCGTTGGCGTCGGGCACGTCCGTCAAGTCCTTGCCGACGATCGACGGGTTGTACGGATGGGCCAGCACGATGCCGGTCTTGACGTCGCGCATGTCGATGTACAACGAGCCCTGGACAAACTCCGGGTCCTTGGCCGTGATGCGTTTCATGACTTCTTCCTTGCCCTTGGCCTTGACCATGGCGGCGCCGCGCTCGGCCATGGCGATCGCGTCTTTCGTGGTCGGTTCCGAGGCGAGCGCGGCGGCGCAGGACAGGCACAGGACGGCGGCGAATACGGTTGCGGTCGGTTTCATAGGATGTCCTTTCGGGGAAGAGGGATAGGTCTAAAAGTTGCCTATTTGCATTTCGTACTCTACGCCGGGGGTCTCGCCGGGCTGTTGTGCTAACGCAAGCGGTCCCCGATGTGCGGGCGCAAAGGCAACGCTGATCTCGCGCAGTGCGCGTGGAAATGGGTGAGAAACGGAATGTTGACTTGACTCTCGGCAACTCGGCCGGGATGCCGGCTCCCTACTATCGCTTCCTGTCGGCAATTATTTCCATGCGTCACCTTTTGCTGCCACCAACCATTCTCACCAGGAGAACTCCCGTGACCCTCGACGCGACGCCCGCCAAGTTCAAGCCCTATACCCGCCAATCGATCCAGAACGCCCGCCAGTGGCAATGGATGAGCCCCGACCTGCAGGAAGCGGTGCAAGTGGTCTCCCATGTGCTGCCCTTCCGGACGAACGAATATGTGATGGACCACCTGATCGACTGGAACAATATTCCCGACGATCCGATCTACCGCCTGACGTTTCCCCATCGCGACATGCTGCCCGCCCGCGAATACGAGCAGTTGCGCGACCTCGTGCTGTATAAAAAGGACGACGCCGCGATCGCAAAGCTCGTGCACGACATCCGCATGCGCATGAATCCGCATCCGGCCGGCCAGATGACGCACAACGTGCCGCGCGTGAACGACGCGCCCTTGAAGGGCCTGCAGCACAAGTACAAGGAAACCGTGCTGTTCTTCCCCAGCGCGGGCCAGACGTGCCACGCCTATTGCACGTTCTGCTTCCGCTGGCCGCAGTTCGTCGGCATGGAGGAGATGAAGTTCGATGCGCGCGAGTGCACGGAGCTCGTGTCTTACCTGGCCACGCATCCGGACGTGACGGACGTCCTGATCACGGGTGGCGATCCGATGATCATGAATACGCGCTCGCTGGCCGAGTTCATCGAACCGCTGCTGGCACCCGAGCTGGCGCACATCCAGAACATCCGCATCGGCACCAAGTCGGTCGCGTACTGGCCGCAGCGCTACGTGTCGGACAAGGACAGCGACGATTTGATGCGGCTGTTCGAGAAAGTCGTCAACGCGGGCAAGAACCTCGCGCTTATGGGGCATTACAACCACGCCGTCGAGCTGCGCCAACCCATTGCCCAGCAGGCCGTCAAGCGCATCGTCGGCACGGGTGCCACGTTGCGCATGCAGGGCCCCTTGATCCGCCACATCAACGAAGACCCGCACAGCTGGGCCGAGCTGTGGACGACGGGCGTGCGCCTGGGCGCCATCCCGTACTACATGTTCGTCGAGCGCGACACCGGTCCGCGCGAGTACTTCGCGCTGCCGCTGGCGCGCGCGCACGAGATCTTCCAGTCCGCGTACAGCATGGTGTCGGGCCTGTCGCGCACCGTGCGCGGGCCGTCGATGAGCGCCTTTCCGGGCAAGGTCGTGATCGACGGCGTCGTCACGATCAACGGCGAGAAGCTGTTCGCGCTGCAGTTCCTGCAGGCGCGCAATCCGGAGTGGGTCCGCCGGCCGTTCTTCGCGAAATACGATCCCGAGGCCACCTGGCTCGATCACCTGAAACCCGCGTTCGGCCGCAAGAAATTCTTCTTCGAGGGCGGCGAGGACGAGCACGACACCGCGGGCTCACTCGGCCGCGTGATCCCGATCCAGGCTGTATCCGCGCACGACCGGCGCGCCAGCGACAGTCAACCCGACGCGGCCTGAGTCGCAGGAGGTGTCCATGGAAACCGACCAGAGCCAGTCGCGCCTCAACGGGGTGGCAGTGTTTTTCTACGTGTTCCTGCCGTTCGCGCTAGGGCATTACCTCTCGTCGCTGCTGCGCAACGTGAACGCCGTGCTGGCGCCGCATCTGGTCGGCGCGCTGGCGCTGACGCCGGGCCAGCTCGGCCTCCTCACCAGCGCGTTCTTCTTCGCGTTCGCCCTCGTCCAGTTGCCGGTCGGGATCGCGCTCGACCGCTATGGGCCGCGCAAGGTGCAGTTCGTGCTGATGCTCCTGGCCGCGCTGGGCACGCTGCTGTTCGCCACGGGCCGCAACTTCGGCCAGCTGGTGCTGGCGCGTGCCGTCATCGGCTGCGGCCTGGGCGGCTGTTTCATGTCGGCCGTGAAGGCGATCTCCACGTGGATCTCGCCCAAGCGCCTGCCGTCCGTGCAGGGCTATCTGATCGCCGTGGGCGGGCTGGGGGCCGCGTCGAGCACGATGCCCGTGCGGATGCTGCTGCTGCACACGGACTGGCGCGGCTTGTTCGTGCTGCTGGCCGCGCTCACCGCGTGCTGCGGTGCGCTGATCTGGCTCGTCACGCCCAGATCGAACGGCGCCGGCGGCGCGATGCCTACCGTGCGCTCCGTGCTGGACGTGTACCGCGCGCCCGCGTTCCGCACGACGGTCTCCCTCGTGCTCGTGCCGCATGCGATCTTCTTCGGCATCCAGGGCCTGTGGATCGGCCGCTGGCTGTCGGACGTGGCCCGCTTCCCGGACGGCGCCGTCGCCTACCTGCTGTACATGGGGATGGCGTCCGTGATCTTCGGCGCCATCGCCGTCGGCATGATCACGGAATGGGCCGGCCGGCGCGGCATCGAGCCGCTGGACGTGGCCGCCGTCGGCGTCGCCCTGTTCGTGCTCGTGCAGGTGGCGATCGCGTGCAACTGGCGTCCCAGCCTGCAGCTGCTGTCGGTGCTGTTCACGCTCGTCGGCACTATCACGGGCATCGAATACGCGATCGTCGCGCAAAGCCTGCCGCGCGCGCTGACCGGGCGGGCCGCCACGTGCCTGAATCTCCTGATTTTCATCGGCGCGTTCCTCGTGCAGGCCGGCTTCGGGCTGATCGTCGGCGTGTGGCGGCCGGACGCGGGCGGGCACGTCCCGGCGCTGGCCTACCGTGTCGCGTTCGGCGTGCTGGTGGCGCTGCAGCTGCCCGGCCTCGTCGGCTATGCCCTCAACTTCCTTCAGCGGCGTCAAGTAAAATGCCGCATCGTTTTGCTCACACAGAAGGAAGAATATGAGATTGGTTCGCTACGGTCGCCCCGGTAAGGAAAAACCGGGCCTGTTCGACGAGGAAGGCCGCCTGCGCGATTTGTCCGGCGTGATCGAGGACGTCGACGCGTCGGTCTTGTCGGACAAGGCGTTGCGCAAGCTCGCGAAGGTCGACTGGAAGACGCTGCCGCTCGTGCGCGGCAATCCGCGCCTCGGTGTGCCGGTGAAGGGCGTCGGCAAGTTCATCGGGATCGGCATGAATTACTCCGACCATGCGTCCGAAGTGGGCGCGCCGATCCCGAAGGAACCGATCATGTTCATGAAGGCGACGTCGTGCCTGAACGGTCCGGACGACCCTATCCAGCTGCCGAAAGGCTCGAAGAAGACCGACTGGGAAGTCGAGCTGGGCGTCGTCATCGGCACCCGCGCGCAGTACGTGGACGAGAAGGACGCGCTGAAATACGTGGCCGGTTATTGCGTCGTCAACGACGTCTCGGAGCGCGCCTACCAGTTCGAGCTGGGCTCGCAGTGGGATAAAGGCAAGGGCTGCGACACGTTCGGCCCCGTCGGCCCGTTCCTCGTGACGAAGGACGAGATCTTCGACGTGCAGGACCTCGACCTGTACCTGGAACTGAACGGCAAGCGCGTGCAGACGGGGAACACGTCGAAGATGATCTTCACCGTGGCGCAGATCGTGAGCTACCTGTCGCGCTTCATGACTCTGGAGCCGGGCGACATCATCACGACGGGGACGCCGCCGGGCGTGGGCCTGGGCCGCAGCCCGCAGCGCTTCCTCAAGAAGGGCGACAAGCTGCGTCTCGGGATCGCGGGGCTTGGCGAGCAGCAGCAGGAAGTGGTCGCGCATCCCAAATCGTAATCCGATGATGAGTAGGGTGGACGGGTCTCCCGTCCACGCGTTCAACCGGCAAATGCCTGCCCGCGCGTCAATTCAAACGTGATTTGAACGCGTGGACGGGGAACCCGTCCACCCTACCGCGGCGTCGATCGAATCCTTCAGCCTCCCCACGATCTCGCCCAGGTCCCCCTGGGTGACGACGAACGGCGGCGCCAGCAGCACGTGGTCGCCGCAGCGGCCATCGATGGTGCCGCCCATCGGATACACGAGCAGGCCGTTCTCCATCGCGCGCGCCTTGATCGCCGCGTGCAGTTTCAGCTCGGGCGCGAATGGCGTCTTGTCGTCGCGCTCGCGCACCAGTTCCAGCGCGAGGAACAGCCCGCGGCCGCGGATGTCGCCCACGTGCGGGTGATCCTCGAATTCCTCGTCCAGCATGGCGCGCAGCGTTGCGCCGCGCAGGCGCACCTGGGTCAGCAGGTCGTCGCGCTCGATCACCCGTTGCACGGCCAGCGCCGCCGCCGCCGCCACGGGATGTCCGATATACGTATGCCCGTGCAGGAACACGCCGCTGCCCGCGCGCAGGCGCTCGACGATGGTGCCGCTCACGAGCACCGCGCCGATCGGCTGATAGCCCGCGCCCAGGCCCTTGGCCACCGCGATCAGGTCCGGCGCCACGCCGTCCTGCTCGATCGCGTACATCGTACCCGTGCGGCCCATCCCGCACATCACCTCGTCGGCGATGAACAGGATGCCGTACTTGTCGCACAGCGCGCGCACGCCGCGGAAGTAGCCCGGCGTGGGCGGGATGGCGCCGCCCGTCGCGCCCACGACGGGTTCTGCGCAGAATGCGATCACCCGCTCCGGACCGGCTTGCAGCATCGCCGCCTCCAGTTCGTCCAGCAGCATCGCCGTGTACTGGTCGACGGTCTGGTCGTCGGCGCGGCCGCGGTATTCGTAGCAGGCCGAGACGCGCTCGACGTCGATCAGCAGCGGGGCGAACGGCTGGCGGCGCCACTCGTTGCCGCCCACGGCCAGCGCGCCGAGGGTATTCCCGTGATAGCTCTGGCGCCGCGCGATGAACAGCGAGCGCTGCGATTCTCCGGCCTCGACGAAGTACTGGCGCGCCAGCTTTAGCGCGGTCTCCATCGCTTCCGAGCCGCCCGACACGAGGTACACGCCCTCGATACCGTCCGGCGCGTTCGCGACGAGGCAGTCGGCCAGTTCCTCCGCCACCTCGGTCGTGAAGAACGCGGTGTGGGCATAGGCGCAGCGGTCGATCTGGCGGTGCATGGCCGCGATCACGTCCGGATGGCCGTGCCCGAGCGACGAGACGGCCGCGCCGCCGCTGGCGTCGAGATAGCTGCGGCCGTGGTTGTCGTACAGGTAGACGCCCGCGCCGCCGACAGCGACGGGCGGCGTCTGGCGCAGGCTCCTGTGCAGGATATGACTCATGTGGGCTCCCTGAAAGTTGACGTTTGACAAGGATGGAAAATAAGCGGGAAGCGCCCGGATTCCTTTGATTTTTGCCTGAAGGCATGCGAATATTTTCGCCCATGACCGACCGCCTCCGCCCGATCCCCCCGGAAGACTGGACCGACGCCCAGCGCGCCGCCGCCCAGGACATCATCAATGGCCCGCGCGGTGCGCTGTACGGCCCGTTCGTGCCGCTGCTGCGCAGTCCCGAGCTGATGGGCTATGCCCAGAAGCTCGGCGAATACCTGCGCTACCGCAGCGCCATCGGCGTGCGGCTGTCGGAACTGGCGATCCTCGTCACGGCGCGCGAATGGGACCAGCAGGTCGAGTGGGCGATCCACGCGCCCATCGCGCAGCAGGTCGGCATTCCTGCCGACGTCGTCGCGGCCATCGCGCGGCGCGAGCGGCCGGCCGCGCTGCTCGTCGACGAAGCGGTAGTGTACGACTTCTGCCTCGAGTTGCACCGCCACAAGCGCGTATCGGACCGTGTCTACGACGACGCGCTCGCGCTGTTCGGCGAGCAGGGCGTCGTCGACCTGATGGGCGTGAACGGTTATTACACGTTCCTCGCGATGGTGATGAACACGGCGCGCACGGCGGTGCCGGCGTCGAGCGTGGCGCCGCTGCCCGACTAGCTCGTCGGCCACGGGACGCGCCTGTCGCGGCGCGGCGGCCGTCCGTCGCGTGGCCCCGCGGGTCGTCCGCGCCGGCGGCATAGTGACGGCTCCTCAACCACTCGTGAAAGACAAGCCGATGAAACCCCACTACATCCTCGCCGCCGCGGCAGCCGCCACCACCGTCCTCGCGTTGGCCGCGACGCCCGCGCCGCTGCCGCCGAGCTGGCACGTCGCCGGCAACAACCCCGACAAATTCACGGCCGGCGTCGACACGTCGCCGGAAGGGCGGGGCGCCAAGTTCTTGCGCAGTAAGACGAACGATCGCGACGCGTGGGCGTCGCTGCTGCAGTCCGTCCAGGCGCAGCGCTATCTCGGCCAGCGCGTACGCTTCCGCGCCCGCCTGCGCACCGAGGACATGAGCAAATGGGGCGGATTGTGGATGAGCGTGAATGCGAAGGATGGCCGCACGCTGGCCTTCTTCAACACCGCGGGCAAGCCGGTCAAGGGTACCGCCGCCTGGCAGGAGCGCAGCATCGTGCTGGACGTGCCGGCCGATGCGGACATGATCTCGTTCGGCGCCATCGGCGCGGGCACCGGCGAAGTGTGGATGGAGCCGGTCGCCTTCGAGACGGTCGGCCGTGACGTCCCCGCCGACCAGATGCCGCCCGAAGCCGCCCTCCCGACCACGCCGACCTTGTGACCCTAGCGATGAACGACGATTGCACCCGCGCCATCCGCCGCCTGTACGGCTGCTCGTGGCGCCAGGGCCTGCTCAGTGTCCTGTGCCTGGCGCTTGTCGCGGGCGGCGCGCTGCTGCTGGGGCGCCCCGCCTTGCTCGCCCTGTTCGGTGCGATCTTCGTGCCGGGATTCGTGGCATGCGCGCTGCTGCTGCTCGTGGCGCGCATGGCCGGCCGCCGGCTCGGCTGGACGGCCGCTGCCGGCCTGCTGCTTGCCGCGGCCGGCGCCGGCGCGTGGGCCGTGCTGCCCGTCTACCAAAGGACGCTCGCGGCGTGGGACCTGCACGCGCTGCCGGACGCGCAGCTGCTGGCCTGTGTGTTCGGCGTGAACGCGGCCGTGCTCGGGCTGCCGCTGTGGTTCGCCCGCACCCGCGCACGCGCCCGGCAGATGGCGGACCTGCGCAGCGCGGCGCTGGCGGCCGAGCTGAAAGCGCTGCAGGCCCAGGTCGAACCGCACTTCCTGTACAACACGCTCGCCAACACGAGATACCTGGCGCGTCATCAACCGCCGCGCGCCGTCGAGATGCTCGAACACCTGATCGCCTACCTGCACAGCGCACTGCCCGACATGCGCAGCGAGGCGTCGACCTTGGGCCGCGAATTCGAACTGGCCGGGCACTACCTGGCGCTGATGGCGATCCGCTTCGGCGAGCGCCTGCAATACCGGCTCGATTGCCCGTCCGCGCTGGCCGCCATGCCGATGCCGCCGCTGCTCTTGATGACGCTCGTCGAGAATGCCGTGCGCCACGGCGTCGAACCGAAGCCGGGCACCGTGCGCATCGCCGTGACGGCCGCCTGGCAGGCCGACGTGCTGACCATCGTCGTCGCGGACGATGGCGCCGGCATCGGCGACGCGACGCTGGGGACGGGCGTCGGCCTGCGCAACCTGCGCGAGCGCCTGCAGGCGCTGTACGGCACGCGCGCCGGCTTCGTCCTGCGCCGCGGCGATGCCGGCTTGACGGAAGCGGTGCTGACGTTGCCGGCCGTGGTAGGCGTGGAGCTGGCGGCATGACGGCGCCCCGTATCCTCGTCGCCGACGACGAACCGCTGCTGCGCGCGGAACTCGTCGAGGCCCTGGAACGCCTGTGGCCCGAAGCGGCCGTCGCCGTCGCACAGGACGGCATCGAGGCCCTGCGCCTGGGCCGCGAATGGATGCCGGACGTGGCCTTCCTCGACATCCGCATGCCGGGCCTGGACGGCCTCGAAGTGGCGCGCGTGTTCGGTGCGCGCACGCATGTCGTGTTCGTGACGGCCTATGGCGAGCACGCGCTGGCCGCCTTCGACGAAGGGGCCGTCGACTACGTGGTAAAACCGATCGCGCTGGAACGCCTCGCGCGCGCGGTCGAGCGCGTGCGTGCGCGCCTGGCATCGCCGCCGCCGGACCTCACGCATCTCGCGCATCTTGCTGCATCTCGGTTGCGGCCCGTGCCGAAGTCTCCGGCCTGGCTGCAGGCGACGGTCGGCAACACGATCCATTTCATCGACCTGGCGGACGTCATTTATTTTTGCGCCGACGCCAAGTACACGCGCGTCGTGACGGACGGCCTCGAAGCCCACATCCGCCTGAGTTTGAAGGAGTTGGCCGATGCGCTCGACCCGGCCGCATTCTGGCAGATCCACCGCGGCTATATGGTGGCCGTGCGGCGCATCGCCACTGCCGCGCGCGCCGAGGATGGCGCGCTGTGGGTGCACCTGCGCGGCCACAAGGCGCGGCTGCCCGTCAGCCAGCGCTTCCAGCACCTGTTCCGCGGGATGTGAAGGCTTACGCCAGCGCTTCCTTCGCAGCCTGTTCCGGCGTCAAGCCTTCGTAGAACATGTCGGTGAACCACTCGACCTGTTCCTCGATGTGCTCCTGCGCCTGCTTCTGCGTGGCGCCGCCGGCGACCAGGTGGTGCTCGACCTCGATGCACCAGTGGATGAGGGCGAGCGTCTCGTCGTCGAGCTGTTCTTTCTTTGCCATGGTCAGCCCAGTACTTTCTTCAGCCACGCCGAGATGTCCTGGACTTCTTCCAGGCACAGCGAGTGCTGCATTGCGTATTCATGCCATTCGAGCGCGTAGCCCAGCGAGACGAGCAGGTCGCGCGACGCCTCGGCGCGGTTGAACGGCACCACGTTGTCGTAGCGGCCGTGCGCCATGAAGATCGGCGTGGATTTGCCGGCTTCCGTGCGCTCCGTCCCGAGTTGCGCCGACAGCGGCACGTAGCCCGACAGGCACAGCAGGCCCGCCAGCCGTTCCGGATGGCGCAGGCCCGTCTGGATGGCCATCGCGCAGCCTTGCGAAAAGCCGGCCAGCACGATGCGCGACGCGGGGATGCCGCGGGCCTTTTCGCGCGCGATGAAGGCTTCGATGTCCTGCTGCGACGCGCGCAGCCCGTTCTCGTCCTCGCGCCGCGTGAGTTCCAGGCCGCTGATGTCGTACCAGGACCGCATCACGTAGCCGTTGTTGATCGTGACCGGCATCGTCTTCGCGTGCGGGAAGATGAAGCGGATGCCGGGCAGGCCGGCGAGGTCAAGTTCGCGCACCATCGGCACGAAGTCGTTGCCGTCGGCGCCGAGGCCGTGCATCCAGATGATGGCGATCCCGGGGTTGTCGTTGGTCTCGACCTGGATGTGTTCGAGCAGTTCGCTCATGCGGTGTCCTTGGTTCGTTGCGCCGCTTGTCGTTGCGCCGATTTCGGGCGGAAGGCCTTGCAGACCCCGGGATCGGTTTCGGCATACGGGCCGCCGATCAGGTCGATGCAATACGGGACGGCCGCGAAGATGCCGCCGACGACTGTCTTGCCGTCCGCGTCCTTCAAGCCTTCCAGCGTTTCCTTGATCGACTTGGGCTGGCCCGGCAGGTTCATGATCAGCGCGGCGTGATCAAGCGTCTCGCGGATCACGGCCGTCTGGCGCGACAGGATCGCCGTCGGCACGAAGTGCAGGCTGATCTGGCGCATCTGCTCGCCGAAGCCGGGCATCTCCTTCGTGCCCACGGCCACAGTCGCTTCCGGCGTGACGTCGCGCCGCGCGGGGCCCGTGCCGCCCGTCGTCAGCACGAGGTGGCAGCGCACCGTGTCGACCAGTTCGACCAGCGTCTGCTCGATGCTGGCGCGGTCGTCCGGGATCAGCCGGGTCTCGACGCGGAAGGGCGTGACGAGCGCGGCTTCCAGCCACTCGCGCAGGGCGGGGATGCCCTTGTCTTCGTAGACGCCGCCGCTGGCGCGGTCCGAGACCGACACCAAACCGACGACGAGCTCGTCGACTTTATTGTCCAGACTCATCGTCTTCTTCCTCGTCTTCCGAGGCTTCCTCTTCCGCAGCGGCCTTCGGCGCCTTGGCCAGGTCCTTCAGGATCTGGAAGATTTCGCGGTAAGCCTTGGGCGGCTTGTTCTCGGCCTGTTCCTTGCGGGCGTTGCGGATCAGGGTGCGCAGGTGCTGCACGTCCAGATGCGGGTGTTCTTCCAGCAGCTGGGTGAGGGCCTTGTCGTCGGCCAGCAGCTTGTCGCGGCGGCGCTCCAGCGCGTGCAGGGCGGCCGCTTCGGCCTTCGACGTGCCTTTCCAGCTTTCGATGGTGCGCTGGATGACGGCGACTTCTTCCTCGTCGAGGGTGCGCATCAGCTTGCCGACGAATTGCAGCTGGCGGCGCCGGCCTTCGTGGTTGGTGATGGTCTGGCACATGAGGATGGCGTCGCGGACTTCGTCCGGCATCGGGACGCGCTTGACGCGGTCGCGCGGGGCCTCGATGAGTTGTTCGCCGAGCTTTTGCAACTCGTTACTCTGGCGCTTGAGTTCGGACTTGGAAGGGCGGTCGTATTCCTGGTCGAACTCGTCGGAGCGGAAGCCGACGGAGCCGCGGTTGGCATTTGGCATGATGATCTGGATTCGTCAGGCGCACGGCCCGGCGGTAAAAACGGTAAACGGCTGCTATGATAACTGTTTTAGGGCTCGCCACGAAAAACGCACATGAACGACACCGTCTTCACCCACACCCAGGATCAGCTCAAGCAGCTCGCACAGGACGTGCTGGCCATTGCCAAGGAAACGGGCGCCAGCGACGCGTCGGTCGAGATCAGCGAGGGTAGCGGACTGGCGGTGACGGTGCGCAAGGGCCAGGTCGAGACCATCGAACAGAACAAGGACAAGGGCATCGGCGTGACCGTCTACTGCGGCAAGCGCCGCGGCCACGCGAACACGTCCGACTTCTCGCGCGACTCGCTGCGCGCCACTGTCGAGGCCGCGTACAACATCGCCCGCTTCACCGCCGAGGACCCGGCCGCCGGCCTGCCCGACGCCGACCTGCTGGAAACGAACCCCCGCGACCTGCGCCTGTGCTACCCATGGGACATCAATGCCGAGGATGCCGTCGCCATCGCCCAGCGCTGCGAGGCGGCCGCGTTCGCCGTCGACAAGCGTGTGACGAACAGCGAAGGCGCCAGCGTCTACGTGCAACAGTCGCACTTCGTGGCGGCGAACTCGCTGGGCTTCTGCGCCGGCTACCCGTTCTCGCGCCACACGCTGTCCGTCGCGCCGATCGCCGGCAAAGGCGCCCACATGCAGCGCGACGACTGGTATTCGTCGGCGCGCGATCCGAAGAAGCTGGGCGACCCGGAAAAGATCGGCCGCTATGCCGCCGAACGCGCCCTCGCGCGCCTGCATGCGCGCAAGCTCGACACGCGCACGTGCCCCGTGCTGTTCGAGGCGCCGCTGGCCGCCGGCCTGCTGGGCGCTTTCGTCCAGGCAACCTCGGGCGGCGCGCTGTATCGTAAATCGAGCTTCCTGCTCGACTCGCTCGGCAGCAGCATCTTCCCGTCGCACATCCAGATCGTCGAAGATCCGCACCTGATCGGCGGCGTGGGCTCGGCCCCGTTCGACGAAGAGGGCGTGCGCACGCAGCGCCGCAAGGTCGTCAGCGACGGCGTGCTGCAGGGCTATTTCCTGTCGTCTTACTCGGCGCGCAAGCTGGGCATGCAGACGACGGGCAACGCGGGCGGTTCGCACAACCTGGAACTCGTCTCGACCGACACGAAGATCGCCGACGATTTTGAAGGCATGCTGCGCAAGATGGGTACCGGTCTGCTCGTCACGGAACTGATGGGGCAGGGCACGAACTACGTCACGGGCGATTATTCGCGCGGCGCGTCCGGCTACTGGGTCGAGAACGGCGTCATCCAGTACCCCGTCGAAGAGATCACCATCGCGGGCAATATGAAGGACATGTTCCAGGCTATCGTCGGCGTCGGCAACGACGTGCTGACGCGCGGTAACAAGTCGACGGGGTCGATCCTGCTCGAGAAGATGGTCATCGCGGGCAATTAAAAACCGCCAACCGTCGCGCGTGCGGATCCGGGTTACGCCGCACGCGATTGCCGGGTTCCTGCAATAATGTGCAGATGCACATTATTCACGAAAGGAACCCGATGGATATTCTCGCCGCCGCCCGCAAGCGCTACACCGCCAAGGCCTACGACCCGTCCCGCCGCGTGCCGGAAGAGACGATGCAGCAGATCTACGAGGTGCTGCGCAACAGCCCGTCGTCCGTGAACTCCCAGCCGTGGCACTTCATCGTCGCCAGCACGCCGGAAGCAAAGGCGCGCCTGGCCAAAGGCGTGCAAGGACCGTACAGCTACAACGAGGCCAAGATCCTGAATGCCTCGCACGTCATCCTGTTCTGCACGCGCGTCGACGCGGAAGGCGGCCACCTGGACCATCTGCTCGAGCAGGAACAGCGCGACGGCCGGTTCAAGGACGATGCCGCCAAGGCGGGCCAGGCCAAGGGTCGCCTCGGCTACGTCAACCTGCACCGCTACACGCTGAAGGACTTGCCGCAGTGGTTCGAGAAGCAGGCCTATATCGCGCTGGGCAACGCCATGCTGGCCGCCAGTGCGCTGGGCGTGGACACGACGCCGATGGAAGGCCTCGATCCGGCCGCGCTGGACGCGGAACTGGGCCTGCACGAGAAGGGCCTCGCCAGTCTCGTCCTGCTGGCCTTCGGCTACCATGCCGACAGCGATTTCAATGCCGCGCTGCCGAAGTCGCGGCTGGCGCAGGAGCAGGTGTTCACGTTCCTGTAAGCAGCATGAAAAACGCCACGGTGCGCGGAGCGGCCGTGGCGTTCGTCGTTCCAGACGGGGCCAGCGCCCCGTTTTTCATTTCTCCAACTGACGGACCGCTTGCAGCACCGGCTGCAGCACCGCGGCACCGAGGCGCGCACTGCGGGCGCCGTCCCAGCCGACTTGCGGATCGGGGTCGTTGGCGTTGTCCTTGAACGGCAGTTCCAGCGTGAGCGACAGGCAGCCGAACGCGTGCGTCACGTACGGCGAACCCATCGTCAGCACCTCGTCCGTGTATGGCTCCTTCGGGTAGCCGTGGACGTCCTGGAAGTCGGGGCTGGCGATCATGAACGCGTCCGAGAACGCTTTCTGCGCGGCGGCCTGCTCGGCGGTAAAGGTGGGCAGCGCGTCGGAGCCGGCGATGAAGACGTACGGCAGGCCCTCGTCGCCATGGACGTCGAGGCACAGGTCGACGCCCGTCTCTTCCATTTTCTTGCGCACCAGGAAGACTTCCGGGCTGCGTTCCATCGACGGGTTCAGCCACTCGCGGTTCAGGTTGGCACCCGCCGCGTTCGTGCGCAGGTTGCCGCGCACGGACCCGTCCGGGTTCATGTTCGGCACGACGTAGAACACGGTCTCTTTCAGCAGCTGGCGGCCGAACGGGTGGGCCGGGTCGAGCAGGGCGTCGAGCATGCCTTCGACGAACCACTCGGCCATCGTCTCGCCCGGGTGCTGGCGCGCGATGACCCAGACGGTCTTCTTGCCGGCGTCCGGCTCACCGATGACGAGCAGGTTCAGGTCGCGGCCGTCGATGGTCGAGCCGAGGTCCAGCATGCGCACGTGCTCCGACATCTGGGCGCGGTCCAGCAGTTCCAGGTGACGCTCCCACGAATAGGGTTCGAAATAGGCGTAGTAGACGCTGTCCATCGCGGGCGTGTGCTCGATCGTCAGCACCTGGCCGTCGAAGCGGGTCGGCACACGGAACCAGTTGACGCGGTCGTAGCTGGCCATCGCCTGGTAATCCTCCCAGCCCTTCGGATACGCGGACTGGCCGGCGTTGAGCAGGCGGATCGCGCACGGCTCGCCCTGCGCGCCCTGCAGGCGGAAGTAGAACCACTGGGCGAAGTCGGCGTGGGAATCCTTGCGGATGTTCAGGTCGATGGCGTGCGCGCTCGTGGCGTTCACGATCTCGATGGCGCCAGCGTCGAACTGGCTGCTGATCTTGATAGACATGGTGTGTCCTGTTGTTGTTGGCTGTGAGGCGGCATGATACCGCTTTCGCCGGCGGAATCGGATGCTCTGCTCGCGCGCAAAGGATGATGCCGTGGCCTTTGCTACTGTTCTTGCTTGGCCTCATCGAGGAGACGGAGCATGACGACTATCCGCGTGGCGCGGCCGGAAATCACGAGCATCGACCGGCGCGGCTTCTGGCTGCGCTGGCGCGAGGAAGAGCTGTACCTGCCGTTCGCGCTGTTTCCCTGGTTCGAGCATGCGACCGTCGCTCAGCTGTGCCGCATCGAACACCTGGGCCGCGAATGCCTGTACTGGCCTGGGCTCGACCTGGAACTCGCGCTGGACCGGATCCGCCATCCGATGGCCGCCGCGCAGTTCGCCGTCGATTGCTGATCAGCGCAGTCCGCCGAACCGGTCGTACAGGCCCGCATCGGCCTCCGGCGCGTCCGCATCCTCGCGCCGCAGCACATCCATCAGGTGTCGTTCGGCCGGCTCCCAGACGAGACGGTAGATCGCCTGCGCCAGCGCATACGCTTCCGACCCCGGCCAGGGCTGCGGCAGCAGCGCGAGCGGCAGCATCGGATCGTGCAACTGGACGCGGCGGTAGGCATGAATCAAGAGGGTGCGCACGATGAATGCCTGCTGAGGCGCCGGTGCCGGTTCTCCGCGCAGCAGGTCAAGCAACGGGGTGAATTGCTCGATGAAGCGGCGGTAGCCCGTCACGACGGCCGACAAGTCCCAGCCTTCGCGCACAAGTTCCGCCAGCGGGCGCGCGCCGACGTCCGGCAGCTCCGTCGCCGCGCACACGAAGACCTTGCCGCTGGCTTCCACGCGCCGCAACACCTCGGCCACGCCGTCCAGGTCGGCCGCCGGATGCGCGAGCAGGCCCGGCGCCAGCATGGCAAAGCCTTCCCATTCGAGTTCCTTGCGCACGGCCGCGCGCAGGGCGCTGTCGATGCTGCCGTTGGGCGCGAGCAGCAGGGTCCAGCGGCCGTCCCAGTCCACGCCCGGCGCGGCATAGATGCGATGGTTGGCGCGAGCGAAGCGGGGCGCGGCAGCGGGCCGCAGCGCATAGCTGCTGCGCCGGCCCTCGCGCTGCGCGACGAGCCAGCCTTCCTGCACGAGACGGAACACGCTCGTGCGCACGAGCCGGTCCGTCACGTCGAGCGGCGCCATCAGTTCGATCAGGCTGCCCAGCCACAGCCGGGCGCCGTGCGGTGCGATGGCGTCGCCGAAGATCGTCATCACGAGCGATTTGGAACGGGGCGGGTCGGTCTCGAGGAAGTGGGCGATCCACTCCTGGCTGCTGGTCTGGGTCATGGGCTGCGATTCTACCTCGTCTCAATATGATTCAAAATTTCGCTATACATCTCAATTCTTGTATCGTATTATGGATTCAGACAGATCGCAAACGGAGACTGATCATGTATGCACAGATGGTGGACACCGGCCTGAAACAGGTCCAGACCCGCGCCGACATGAGCGAGGAAGAGCAGGCGTTCCAGGCGCGCATCGACGCCGGCGTCAAGATCGAGCCGAAGGACTGGATGCCCGAGGCCTACCGCAAGACCCTGATCCGCCAGATTTCCCAGCACGCGCATTCCGAGATCGTCGGCCAACTGCCCGAAGGCAACTGGGTGACGCGCGCGCCCACACTGAAGCGCAAATCGATCCTGCTGGCCAAGATCCAGGACGAAGCCGGCCACGGTCTGTACCTGTACAGCGCCGCGGAGACGCTGGGCGTGTCGCGCGACGAGCTGCTGGCCGCCCTGCACGCGGGCAAAGCCAAGTACTCGAGCATCTTCAACTATCCGACCTTGACCTGGGCCGACATCGGCGCCATCGGCTGGCTCGTGGACGGTTCCGCGATCATCAACCAGATCCCGCTGTGCCGCTGCTCGTACGGCCCGTATGCACGGGCGATGATCCGCGTGTGCAAGGAAGAGTCGTTCCACGCGCGCCAGGGCTACGACATCATGATGAAGCTCGCGCAGGGCTCACCCGAACAGAAGGCGATGGCGCAGGACGCCCTGAACCGCTGGTGGTGGCCGTCGTTGATGATGTTCGGCCCGTCCGACGCGGAATCCGTCAACAGCGCGCAGTCGAGCGCCTGGCGCATCAAGCTGTTCTCGAACGACGAGCTGCGCCAGCGCATGGTCGACCAGACCGTGCCCCAGGCCGAATTCCTCGGCCTCACGATTCCCGATCCCGACCTCAAATGGAACGAAGAACGGGGCCATTACGACTTCGGCGAGATCGATTGGGAAGAGTTTTATAACGTCCTCAAGGGGAACGGGCCGTGCAACAAGGACCGGCTGCGTACGCGCGTGAAGGCCTACGAGGATGGCGCGTGGTTCCGCGAGGCCTTGGTGGCGCATGCAGACAAACAAGCATCGAGAAAGGCGGCATGACGTAGGGTGGACGGCTCCGCCGTCCACACGGTGATACGCGTCATCAATTCCGCCGCAGCCGCACAGAACACCAGAAACATGGAGACAGCAATGAGCAAAGAATGGCCCCTGTGGGAAGTCTTCATCCGCAGCCAGCACGGCCTGGCCCACAAGCACGTGGGCAGCCTGCACGCGCCGGATGCCGAGATGGCGATCAACAATGCGCGCGACGTCTACACGCGACGCAACGAAGGTGTATCGATCTGGGTGGTGAAGGCCGCCGACATCGTCGCCTCGAGCCCGGCCGACAAGGACGCGCTGTTCGAACCGTCGAACAGCAAGGTCTACCGCCACCCGACCTTCTTCCCGATGCCGGAAGAAGTCAAGAACCTGTGAGTCGGCCGTGGATGCCAACAAATTCGACTACCTCCTTCGCCAGGGCGACAACGCCTTGATCCTGTCGCAGCAATTGTCGCAGCTGTGCGGCAAGGGCCCGGCGCTCGAAGAAGACATGGCGCTGACCAACGTCGCCCTCGACCTGCTCGGCCAGACCCGGATGTGGCTCACGTATGCCGGCGAGCTCGAAGGCGAGGATCGCGACGAGGACCGCCTCGCCTACCTGCGCGACACCCGCGACTTCCGCAACTGCCTGCTCGTCGAGCAGCCGAACGGCGACTACGCGCAGACGTTGACGCGCCAGTTCCTGTTCGATACGTGGCATTACTTCCTGATGCGCGGCCTGGCCGATTCCAGCGACCGCCGCATCGCGGAGATCGCGGAAAAATCGATCAAGGAAGTGACGTACCACCTGCGCCGCAGCGGCGACCTCGTCGTGCGCCTGGGCGACGGCACGGACGTCAGCCGGCGCAAGATGCAGGACGCGCTGGACGAGCTGTGGACCTACGCCGGGGAGATGTTCATCTACGACGACGTCGACCAGGCGATGGTCGAACAGGGCGTCGCGCCGGCTGCCGAAGGGCTGCGCGCAGCGTTCCTCGGCCACGTCGCCGAGGTGCTCGACGAAGCCACGCTGACGATGCCGCCGCCGGATGCGTACGTGCAGCGCGGCGGCAAGCAAGGCCGCCACACGGAGCGCCTCGGCTACATCCTGGCCGAGATGCAGTTCCTGCAGCGCGCCTACCCGGGCGTGGCATGGTGATGGCCGCGTCGCGCATCACGGCCGACCGGGTGCGGGCCTGGCTGGGCGAGGTTCCGGATCCGGAGATCCCGGTGATCTCGGTCGTCGACCTGGGCATCGTGCGCGACGTGGACGTGGCCGACGACGGCGCATGTGTCGTCACGATCACGCCGACGTATTCCGGCTGTCCCGCGATGGACGTCATCGCAGAGGACATCGACAAGGCGCTGCGCGCGCGCGGCGTGGACAACCTGCGCATCGTCACCCGCCTGTCGCCCGCGTGGACGACGGACTGGATGAGCGACGCCGGCAAGGCCGCGCTGAAAGGCTACGGCATCGCGCCGCCGGTGCAGCAGGTGATCGACATCAGCGCGCTGACCCGCGGCGTGAAGCGCCATGCCATCGAGCAGCCGATTGTGGCGTGCCCGCATTGCGGCTCGACGCACACGCGCCTGACCAGCCAGTTCGGTTCGACCCCGTGCAAGGCCTTGTACCAATGCCTCGACTGCCGCGAGCCGTTCGATTACTTCAAATGCCACTGAGGCTGACATGAGCAAGTTCTACCCATTGACCGTGGCGCACGTGAAGCACGAGACGCGCGACGCCATCGCCGTCACTTTCGACGTCCCGCCCGATTTGCGCGACGCATTCAAGTACTGCCAGGGCCAGCACCTGACCTTGCGCGCGACGATCGACGGCGAGGACGTACGCCGCTCGTATTCGATCTGCGCTGCCGTGCAGGACGACAAGCTGCGCGTCGCCATCAAGCGCGTGCAGGGCGGCCTGTTCTCGACCTGGGCCAACGAGGCCCTTCGGCCCGGCGTCACGCTCGACGTGATGCCGCCGGAAGGCCGCTTCAATCTGCCGCTCGAGCCGGACAGCCGCCGCCACTACCTCGCGTTCGCGGCCGGCAGCGGCATCACGCCGATCCTCTCCATCGTCAAGACCACGTTGATCGCCGAGCCGCACAGCCGCTTCACCGTGTTGTACGGGAACCGCGCGTCGTCGTCCGTGATCTTCCGCGACGAGCTGGCCGAGCTGAAGGACCAGTACATGGAGCGCTTGAATCTCGTCTACGTGATGAGCCGCGAGCACCAGGACATCGAGCTGTTCAACGGCCGCATCACGCAGGACAAATGCCGCCAGCTGTTCAAGCACTGGCTGCGCGTGGCAGACGTGGACTACGCCTTCATCTGCGGGCCGGAAGACATGATGCACGGCGTCTCCGCCGCGCTGCAGGAAGCGGGCATGCCGAAAGAGCGCATCCGCATCGAACTGTTCGTCGCCGGCGCCGCGCAAGAGCCGCGCAAGCCGCGCCGCCATGCGGTGGACGACGCGCACCACCTTACCGAAGTCACCGTGATCATGGACGGCAACCACGCCAGCTTCACGATGGACCGCGACAAGGAATCGATCCTCGACGCCGGCCTGCGCGC
The DNA here is from genome assembly GCF_024753285.1 of Massilia pinisoli. Classification (GTDB taxonomy): domain Bacteria; phylum Pseudomonadota; class Gammaproteobacteria; order Burkholderiales; family Burkholderiaceae_D; genus Telluria; species Telluria pinisoli. The sequence goes on from NZ_JANUGW010000013.1 coordinate 116,119, forward strand.
GGGCCTCGACATGCGTTACTCGTGCAAGGGCGGCGTGTGCTCGACGTGCCGCTGCAAGGTGCGCGACGGGCAGGTCGACATGGACGTCAACTACGCGCTGGAAGATTACGAGGTCGCGCGCGGCTTCGTGCTGAGCTGCCAGAGCTTCCCCGTGACGGACAAGGTCGTCGTCGATTTCGACGTGATCGAGTAAGAGAATAACAACGAGGAGACACGCATGACTTACGAAACGATCCTGTTCACGATCGAACAGGGCATCGCCACGCTCACGCTGAACCGCCCCGATCGCCTGAACAGCTTTACCCAGGCGATGCACCTCGAAGTGCGCGATGCACTCGAGCGCGTGGAACAGGAGAAGTCCGTGCGCGTGCTGCTGCTGACGGGTGCCGGCCGCGGTTTCTGCGCCGGCCAGGACTTGAACGACCGCGCCGTGGAACCGGGCGCGCCCGGCGTCGACCTGGGCGGGTCCGTCGAAAAATTCTATGCGCCGCTCGTGCTGACGTTGAAAAGCCTGCCGCTACCGGTGATCTGTGCCGTCAACGGCGTGGCCGCCGGCGCGGGCGCCAATCTGGCGCTCGCCTGCGACATCGTGCTGGCGGCGAAATCCGCATCGTTCATCGAAGCGTTCTGCAAGCTGGGGCTGATCCCCGATACGGGCGGCACCTGGGTGCTGCCGCGCCTCGTCGGCCCCGCGCGCGCGATGGGCCTCGCCCTGCTGGGCGACAAGCTGCCGGCCGAGAAGGCCGAGCAATGGGGCCTGATCTGGCGCTGCGTGGCGGACGAGTCGCTGATGGACGAAGCGCTGACGCTGGCCCGCCACTTCGCCACCGCGCCGACGAAAGGCCTCGCGTTCACGAAGCGGGCCATGCAGGAAAGCTGGGGCAACACGCTGGAACAGCAGTTGCAGCTGGAAGCCGGGATGATGCGCGAACTGGGCTACAGCCACGATTACCGCGAAGGCGTTGCCGCGTTCATCGCCAAGCGCCAGCCGCAGTTCAAAGGGGAATGAGCATGGCACTGGACAAACGCAGCGTCGTTGCCGTCATCGGCAGCGGCGCGATGGGCTCCGGCATCGCCCAGGTCGCGGCCATCGCGGGACACACCGTGAAGCTGTTCGACACCCGTCCGGAAGCCGTCGACAACGCGATCGCGGGCATCGTCAAGGCGCTCGCGCGGCTCGTCGAAAAAGGCCGCATGGGCGCTGCGGAAGCAGACCTCGCGCGTGAGCGCGTGCACGCGATGCGCGCGCTGGACGACGCGAAGGACGCGGCACTCGTGGTCGAAGCCGTCGTGGAAGACCTCGACGTCAAGCGGACATTGTTCGCGAAACTGGAAGAGGTGGTCGTCCCCGACTGCATCCTCGCGACGAACACATCGTCGATTTCCGTGACCGCGATCGGTGCGCAGTTGAAACGCCCGGAACGCCTGGTCGGCATGCATTTCTTTAACCCCGTGCCGCTGATGGCGCTCGTGGAAGTGATCTCCGGCCTCGCCACCGACAAGGCTGTCGCCGACACCGTGTACGCGACCGCGGCGGCCTGGGGCAAGAATCCCGTGCACGCGAAGTCCACGCCGGGCTTCATCGTCAACCGCGTGGCACGCCCGTATTATGCGGAGGCGCTGCGCCTGCTGCTCGAACAAGCGGCCGACCCGGCCACGATCGATGCCGTGATGCGCGACTGCGGCGGCTTTCGCATGGGGCCTTTCGAACTGATGGACCTGATCGGCCACGACGTCAATTACTCGGTCACGCAATCCGTGTTCAACGCCTATTACGGCGACCCGCGCTTCGCGCCCTCGATCGTGCAGCAGGAACTGGTGAACGCCGGCTTCCTGGGCCGCAAGACGGGCCGCGGTTTCTATCGCTACGGCGATGACGCGGCGATCCCGCAAGCGCAGGCCGAGGCGGCGCAGCCGTGTCCTGCGCAGGTGACGCTCGTCGGCACCCATCCGCTGTTCGATGCAATCAAGGCGCGCCTGCACGACGCCAGTATCCCAGTGGCGACGGCGGATGGCGCGGTGCCGGCCTTCCACGCGGGCGGTGCAATCGTCCTGACGGACGGCCGCAGCGCAACGCAGCGCGCGCTGGATGAGCGCAACCCGAACACGATCGTGTTCGACCTGCTGCTCGACCCGGCCAAGGCCACGCGCATCGCGCTGGCCCGCGCCGACCAGTGCAGCGACGCGGCGTACAACGCGGCCGTCGGCCTGTTCCAGCACGCCGGTTTCACGGTGACGCGTCTCGACGACGTGCCGGGCATGGCCGTGATGCGCACCGTCGCGATGCTGGCCAACGAGGCCCTCGATGCGGTCAGCCAGGGTGTGTGCTCGGTGGCCGCCGTCGACATCGCGATGCAGAAGGGCGTGAACTATCCGCGCGGTCCGCTGGCGTGGGCCGATGCAATCGGCCTGCGGCACGTGCTGACCGTGCTGGCCAATCTCGGCGCCGCGTATGGCGAAGACCGCTACCGTGTGTCGCCGCTGCTGCGCCGCAAGCTCGCGGCCAATCCCGACGGAGCGCGCATCCATGCATAACGATCCGCAAGCAGTGGCTGTCCTCGCGGGCAAGACCATGTACGAGCGCGACCCGGCCAGCCAGGCATTGGGCATGACGCTCGACGCGATCCGCCCCGGCTACGCGCGCATGCGCATGCGGGTGCGCGACGACATGCTGAACGGCCACGGCACCTGCCACGGCGGCTACATCTTCATGCTGGCCGACAGCGCCTTCGCGTTCGCCTGCAATTCGCACAATTTCAATACCGTGGGCGCCGGCTGCACGATCGACTACCTCGCGCCGGGACGCGCGGGCGACGTGCTCGTGGCCGAAGCCGTCGAGCAGGCGTTGTCCGGCAAGACGGGCGTCTACGACGTCGTCGTGACTGACCAGGACGGGCGCAAGATCGCGCTGTTCCGCGGGAAGTCGCACCGCGTCGCCGGCCACGTGGTGCCGGTCGACGCGGCCATGTGAAACGGAGGAGGACACGATGGTGCAACACATCCCGCAACCCGGCGATCTGGAGCCGATCGAGCGCGCGAGCCGCGACGAACTGCAGGCCTTGCAGCTGGAGCGGCTGAAATGGAGCTTGAAACACGCCTACGACAACGTGCCGCACTATCGCCGCGCGTTCGATGAAGCGGGCGTCCATCCGGACGATTTGACAACGCTGGCGGACCTCGCGAAATTCCCGTTCACGGAGAAGAAGACGCTGCGCGAACAGTATCCCTTCGGGCTGTTCGCCGTGCCGCGGGAGCAGGTCGTGCGCGTGCACGCGTCGTCCGGCACGACAGGCAAGCCGACCGTCGTCGGCTACACGCAGCGCGACATCGACACGTGGGCCGACATCGTCGCCCGCTCGATCCGCGCCGCGGGCGGCCGTCGCGGCGACATGGTGCACATCGCCTACGGCTACGGCCTGTTCACGGGCGGCCTCGGTGCCCACTACGGCGCCGAGCGCCTCGGTTGCACGGTCGTGCCGATGTCGGGCGGGCAGACGGAAAAACAAGTCCAGCTGATCCAGGATTTCAAGCCGTCGATCATCATGGTGACGCCGTCGTACATGCTGAACATCGTCGAGGAATTCAAGCGCCAGGGGCTCGATCCGGCAAGGTCGTCGCTGCAGATCGGCATCTTCGGCGCCGAGCCGTGGACAGACGCGATGCGCCGCGAGATCGAGGAACGCGCGGGCATCGATGCCGTCGACATCTACGGCCTGTCCGAAGTGATGGGGCCCGGTGTCGCGAGCGAATGCATCGAAGCGAAAGACGGTCCCGTGATCTGGGAGGATCACTTCTACCCCGAGATCATCGACCCCGACACGGGCGAGGTCCTGCCGGACGGCGCGGAGGGCGAACTCGTATTCACGTCGCTGACGAAAGAAGCGCTGCCGATCATCCGCTACCGCACGCGCGACCTGACGAAACTGCTGCCGCCGACGGCACGCTCGATGCGCCGCATGGGCCGTATCAGCGGCCGGTCGGACGACATGCTGATCATCCGCGGCGTGAATGTGTTCCCCAGCCAGGTCGAGGAACTCATTTTGCAGATGCCGGCGCTGGCGCCGCACTACCAGCTCGTCGTCACGCGCGACGGCCACCTCGATGCGCTGGCCGTCCATTGCGAACTGCGCGAGGGCGGTGCCGACAACGTGGATGCGCTGGCCAGGGACCTGCAGCACCGCATCAAGACGTATATCGGCGTGACGACGGCCGTGACCTTGCTGCCCCCGCTGGGCATCGAGCGCTCGCTGACGGGCAAGGCGCGCCGCGTCGTCGACAAGCGGCCTAAAAACAACTGAGGAGATTTCAATGACTGACGCATTCATCGTCGACGCCATCCGCACCCCGTTCGGCCGCTTCGGCGGCGCCCTGTCCGGCGTGCGCGCGGACGACCTGGCCGCGCTGCCGATCGCCGCACTCATCGCCCGCAACCCGGGCATCGACTGGTCGCAGGTCGACGACGTCCTGTACGGCTGTGCGAACGGCGCCGGCGAAGACAACCGCAACGTGGCCCGGATGGCCGCGCTGCTGGCCGGCTTGCCGCCGAGCGTACCCGGCTCCACGATCAACCGCCTGTGCGGTTCGAGCCTGGACGCCGTCGGCAGCGCCGCGCGCGCCATCCGCGCGGGCGAAGCGAACCTGATCGTCGCGGGCGGTGTCGAGAGCATGACGCGCGCCCCGTTCGTGATGGCCAAGGCCGACAGCGCATTCTCGCGCACGGCGAAGATCGAGGACACGACCATTGGCTGGCGCTTCGTGAACCCGAAGATGAAGGCGCAGTACGGCATCGACTCGATGCCGGAGACGGCGGAAAACGTGGCGCGCGACTTCGGTATCGCACGGGGCGACCAGGACGCGTTCGCGCTGCGCAGCCAGCAGCGCTGGGCGGCGGCGCATGCGGCCGGCATCTTTAAAGACGAGATCGTGCCGGTGACGCTGCACGGTAAGAACGGCGAGTCGCGCGTATTCGATACGGACGAGCACCCGCGTCCGGACGCGAGCCTAGAATCGCTGGCCCGTCTGAAAGGTGTCGTGACGCCGGACGGCACGGTCACGGCGGGCAATGCGTCCGGCGTCAACGACGGTGCCTGCGCCGTGCTGGTGGCGTCCGGCACCGCGATCGATAAATTCGGCCTGACGCCGCGCGCCCGCATCGTCGGCATGACGACGGTGGGCCTGGCGCCGCGCATCATGGGCTTCGGCCCCGCGCCCGCGACGAAGAAACTGCTGGCGATGACGGGGCTCACGATCGGCCAGATGGACGTCATCGAGTTGAACGAAGCGTTCGCGTCGCAGGGCCTGGCCGTGTTGCGCGACCTGGGCCTGCCGGACGACGCGGCGCACGTGAACCCGAACGGCGGTGCGATTGCCATCGGCCACCCGCTGGGCGCATCGGGCGCGCGGCTCGTGACGGCGGCCGTCAATCAATTGCACCGCACGGGCGGCCGCTACGCGCTGTGCACGATGTGCATTGGCGTAGGTCAAGGCATCGCCCTCATCGTGGAACGCGTCTAGCATGGTCAAGGTCTATGAAATCGATGGGCTGCGTCCCGTCGTGCATCCGACGGCGTACGTGCACCCGACGGCGGTGCTGATCGGCGACGTGATCGTCGGCCCGCGTTGCTACGTGGGCCCGCTCGCGTCGCTGCGCGGCGACTTCGGGCGGTTGATCCTGGAAGAGGGGGCGAACGTGCAGGACACGTGTGTGATGCACGGTTTTCCGGAAGACGACACGGTCGTCGAAGTGGACGGCCACATCGGCCACGGCGCCGTGCTGCACGGCTGCCGCGTGGGACGCAATGCGATGGTCGGGATGAATGCCGTCGTGATGGACAAGGCCGTCGTCGGCGCGGAATCCATCGTCGGTGCCGCGGCGTTCGTGAAGGCCGGCATGGTGATCCCGCCGCGCAGCCTCGTGCTGGGTGCGCCGGCGAAGATCGTGCGGGCGGTGTCCGACGAGGAGATTGCCTGGAAGAGCTATGGCACGCGGCAGTACCACGATTTGAATGTGCGCTCGATGCGCACGATGCGCGAAGTCGAGGCGCTGGCGGAAGTCGAGCCAGGCCGGCCGCGCATCGTGTTCGATGAGCCGCACAAGCCAAAACAATGAGGAGACGAGGATGCACACCCCAACCACCCTGCAAAGCCTGATCGCCGGCCGCTGGCTCGGCACGGAAGCGCACCAGCCGCTGCACAGTGCCCTGGACAACCAGCTGATCTACCACACGCACGCCGACAAGATCGCCTTCGGCGAAGCCGTCGCGTATGCGCGCAAGACGGGCGTGCAGGCGCTGATGCAGATGGATTTCCAGAAGCGCGCCCAGCGCCTGAAAGCGCTCGCCGCCTACCTGATGGAGCGGAAGGAAGAGCTGTATGAAATCTCGCACCTGACCGGGGCCACGCGGCCCGACAGCTGGGTCGACGTCGAAGGCGGCATCGGCACCTTGTACGCCTACGCCAGCATCGGCGGGCGCGAACTGCCGTCGTCGAACGTGCTGCACGAAGGCCCGGCCATGGCGCTCGGCAAGCGGGGCGGTTTCGCGGGCACGCACATCCTCGTGCCGCGCGGCGGCGTCGCCGTGCACATCAACGCGTTCAATTTTCCGATCTGGGGCCTGCTGGAAAAATTCGCGCCGAGCTTCCTCGCCGCGATGCCCTGCATCGCCAAGCCGGCCACCGCGACGAGCTATCTCACGCACGCCGTCGTCAAAATGATGATGGAGTCGGGCCTGTTGCCGGAAGGCTGCCTGCAGCTCGTCATCGGCTCGACGGGCGACCTGCTGGACCGCTTGAACGGCTTCGATGCCGTGACGTTCACGGGCTCCGCCGACACCGCCGCCAAGCTGCGCGGCAACGCGAACCTGATCCGCGAATCCGTGCCGTTCACGGCCGAGGCGGACTCGCTGAACGCCGCGATCCTCGCGCCGGACGTCACGCCGGACGACGAGGAACTGGACCTGTTCGTCAAGGAAGTGGCGCGCGAGATGACGGGCAAGGCGGGCCAGAAGTGTACCGCGATCCGCCGCGTGATCGTGCCCGAGCACCTCGCGGACGTCGTGGGCGAGCGCCTGCGCGCGCGTCTTGCGAAGATCGTGGTCGGCAATCCGAAGGTCGAGGGCGTGCGCATGGGCGCGCTCGCGTCGCTGGACCAGCACCGCGACGTCAGCGAGCGCGTGGAGATGCTCGCGCGCGGCAATGAAGTCCTGTTCAGTGCCCGCGACGGCTTCCAGCCCGTGGGCGACGGCGTCGCGGCCGGCGCGTTCTTCGCGCCCACGTTGCTGCTGTGCCGCAACGCGATGGTCAACGACGCCGTGCACGATATCGAGGCGTTCGGCCCCGTCAGCACGATGATGACCTACCGCGACGTCGACGAAGCGCTGGCGCTGGCCGCGCGCGGCAAGGGCAGCCTTGTCACGACGTTGGTCACGAAAGACCCGGCCATCGCGGCGCATGCGGTGCCCGTGGCGGCCGCGTCGCATGGCCGCGTGCACATCCTCGACCGCGTCGCGGCCGTGGACTCGACGGGCCACGGTTCGCCGTTGCCGATGCTCAAGCACGGCGGTCCGGGTCGCGCGGGCGGTGGCGAGGAACTCGGCGGTATCCGCGCGGTCAAACACTTCCTGCAGCGGGCGGCCGTGCAGGGTTCGCCGACGATGCTGGCGGCCGTCACGGGCGAGTATGTGCGCGGCGCGGCCGTCAAGGAATCGGACGTGCATCCGTTCCGGCGTTACTTCGAAGACCTGGAGATCGGCCACTCGCTGCTGACGCACCGCCGCACCGTCAGCGAGGCCGACATCGTCAACTTCGGTGGCGTCTCGGGCGATTATTTCTACATGCACTTCGACGAGATCGCCGCGAAAGACACGCAATTCGGCAAGCGCATCGCACACGGCTACTTCGTGCTGTCGGCGGCGGCGGGCCTGTTCGTGTCGCCGGCCCCGGGCCCCGTGCTGGCGAACTATGGTCTCGACAACCTCCGTTTCGTCGCGCCGGTGGCGATCGGCGACACGATCCGCGCACGCCTCACGTGCAAGCGCAAGGTCGACCGCAACCGCACCGACGACCAGGGGCGCGGGCAGGGTGTGGTCGCGTGGGATGTCCAGGTAACGAATCAGAACGACGAACTCGTCGCAAGTTACGATATCCTGACGCTGGTGCAAAAGCGCGGCTGAGGAAGGGCCAAGGCCGCGCGTGAACTGATAAGGAGTGATCCAATGTCGCGGCTAGACCTGAGCAGTATTCCCGTGCTGACCGGTACCGGGTATCCCGATCCCTTCGCCGAAGCCGTCAATGGCCGCAGCAAACAGGCGCTGGGCGACGCCGGCGGCCTGACGCAGTTCGGCGTCAACCTCGTCGAGCTGCAACCCGGCGCCGCCTCGTCGCAGCGCCACTGGCATACGCACGAGGATGAATTCGTGACGGTCGTCTCCGGCGAGTTGACGCTCGTCACGGACGAAGGCGAAACCTTGATGCGCGCGGGCGATTGCGCGGCATTCCCGGCCGGGCGGCCGAACGGCCATCAGCTCATCAATCGCGGTTGGGGCAACGCGCTGTTCCTGTGCGTGGGCTCGCGCATTCCCGAGGACAAAGCCCACTATCCGGATATCGACCTCATGTACGACGGCAAGACCGACAGCTATGCCCACCGCGACGGCACGCCGTACCCGAAGCGCGATACGCGCGCATCGGCGCTGCCGGCCGCAGGCATGGGTACGCCCATCGAAACGGACGAAAAGACCCTCAAGCCGCGCGTCTTCCAGGCCGACCATGGCGAGCAGGCCGGCATCAGTCAGCACGAACCCTGATCGTTACGGCCGCCGCTGCACGCGCAGCAGGCCGTCCGCCGTCGTCACGGCACGCAGGTCCACATAGTCAAGTACCGCAGCGACGTCGGTGTCGAGCGGATGCGTGTGCGTGACCGTCACGACGATGCTCGCTATGCCGGCCGCGGCCGCCGAGCGCAGGCCGGCGAGTGTGTCTTCGAACACGAGGCAATCTTCCGGCTTCACGCCCAGCTTGCGCGCGCCCAGCAGGAACGGGTCGGGTGCGGGCTTGCCCCGTTCGACGTCCTCGGCGGCCACGAGCACTGCGGGCAGCGGCAGGCCGGCCGCGGCGATGCGCGCCTCGGCCAGGGCGCGCGGTGCCGACGTGACGATGGCCCAGCGTTCGGCCGGCAGGCTCGCGATGAAGGCGGCGGCGCCTGCGATGGCTTCGATCCCGGCCACGTCCTCGATCTCGGCGAGCGTGATGCGCGCGGCTTCCGCCACAGGGTCGACGCCGGGCAAGTCCAGCGCGCGGATCGTTTCTTCCGTGCGCTTGCCGTGGATGGTGGGCAGGAAGGCGGCCACGTCGAGCCCGTGGCCGGCGGCCCAGTCGCCCCAGACCCGCTCCGCGGCCTTGATCGAAGTGAGGATGGTGCCGTCCATGTCGAACAGGAAGGCGGCGAAGTCGCGCTGGGGCAGGGCTGGCGTTGCGGTCATGGATCTCTCTTGTGGATTAATGCCGGCGTGAGTTTATCTTGCGGGCGTAGCGGTCGTGGACGTGCTGGCTGATGAAGCTCGACAGTCCGCGTCCGGCACGTGCCAGTTCCTGCATCGTGGCGATGTTGGCGGCGCCGGCGCTGTCTTCCGTGTAGAGATAGCGTTCGCCATTGCGGAACTGGACGATGATCTGGCCGGCATCGATGTCGTAGGCGACGACGCCGGATTCGCGGCTCTGGTTGCCGTAGCGTTGCATGGTGCTCTCCGAAATGGTGGGGCGGACATCCGTGCCCACCCCACGCGAGCACCGGATGGCGTTATTCCGCCAATTGTGCCCGCACGCGCGCGATGGCCGCGCGCACCTGGTTCGGCGCCGTGCCGCCCACGTGGTCGCGCGCCGCGACGGAGCCTTCCAAGGTGAGCACGGCGAACACGTCCTGCTCGATCAACGGCGAGAACTCGCGCAGGCGTTCCAGCGACATCTCCGACAGGTCGCACTTGGCCTCGTCGCACGCGCGCACGGCATGCGCCACGGCCTCGTGGGCGTCGCGGAACGGCAGGCCCTTCTTGACGAGGTAGTCGGCCAGGTCGGTCGCCGTCGCGTAGCCCTGCAGGGCGGCGGCGCGCATGTTCTCGGCCTGGACCGTGATGCCGGATGCCATGTCGGTGAAGATGCGCAGGGTGTCCAGCACGGTGTCGACCGTGTCGAACAGCGGTTCCTTGTCTTCCTGATTGTCCTTGTTGTACGCGAGCGGCTGGCCCTTCATCAGGGTCAGCAGGCCCATCAGGTGACCGTAGACGCGGCCCGTCTTGCCGCGTGCCAGTTCCGGCACGTCCGGGTTCTTTTTCTGCGGCATGATCGACGAGCCGGTGCAGAAGCGGTCGGCGATGTCGATGAAGCCCACGCGCGGGCTCATCCATGTCACCAGCTCTTCCGACATGCGCGAGATGTGCATCATCAAGACCGATGCGGCTGCCGTGAACTCGATGGCGAAATCGCGATCAGATACAGCGTCGAGCGAGTTGTGGCAGACGTCCTCGAAGCCGAGGGTCTTCGCGACACGCAGGCGGTCGATGGGGAAGGTGGTGCCCGCCAGGGCGGCGGCACCCAGCGGCAGGCGGTTCACGCGGCGGCGCGTGTCCTGCATGCGCTCGGCGTCACGGCCGAACATTTCCACATAGGCCAGCAGGTGGTGGCCGAAGGTCACCGGCTGCGCGACCTGCAGGTGCGTGAAGCCCGGCATGATCGTGTCCGCGTTGCGTTCCGCCAGGTCGGTCAGGGCGCCGCGCAGGCTGTTCAGCAGGCCGAGGATGTCGTCGATGGCGGCGCGCATGTACAGGCGGATGTCCGTCGCCACCTGATCGTTGCGCGACCGACCCGTGTGCAGGCGCTTGCCGGCGTCGCCGACCAGTTCCGTCAGGCGTTTTTCGATGTTCAGGTGCACGTCTTCCAGGTCGAGCAGCCACTCGAACTTGCCCGCTTCGATTTCGCTGCGGATCTGGGCCATGCCGCGTTCGATCTCGGCGCGGTCCTGGGTACTGATGATGCCCTGGGCGGCCAGCATCTCGGCGTGGGCGAGCGAGCCCTGGATGTCGAACAGTGCGAGGCGGTTGTCGAAGAAGACGGACGCGGTGTAGCGCTTGACGAGGTCGGAGACGGGTTCGGAGAAGCGGGCCGACCAGGCTTCCGCTTTTTTGGCAAATTGATCAGTCATGATGGGGGGCGGGTGACGGGATTTTCTTGAATTCCTGATTATAAACTGTGCAGCCGCGACCCCGCCGATCGGCGCCGCGCACGTTTCCATACACTTTCCGGCGCAAATGCCCGATCATGTGTCTGTTCCTGATAGTTCATAAACATAACGAGGAGACGCATATGCGAACCGGGTACTGGACGGGTTGGGTCACGGCGATGGTAATGGCGCTTGGCGGCGTCGCGAATGCGCAGCCAGGGCAGGCAGAGCAGGCAGCGCCGCAGCCAGCGGCAGCGGCGGCAGTGGCAGCGCCTGCCCCGGCCGCCGCAGTGAGCGCCCGCCCGGCCGACGTCGCCACAGTCGACGGCATCGTCGCCGCACTGTATGACGTCATCTCCGGCCCGGCCGGCCGCCCGCGCGACTGGGACCGGATGCGCTCGCTGTTCGCGCCCGAGGGCCGGCTGATGGCCGTCGGCGCGCGACCGGAAGGCGTGTACGCGTTACGCACGATGACGGTCGACGACTACATCGGCCGCAACGCGAAGGCGTTCGCCACGATGGGCTTCTTCGAGCGCGAGGCGGCGCGAAGCACCGAGGCGTTCGGCCAGATCGTGCACGTGTTCAGCACGTACGAGTCGCGCCATGCGCCCGGCGACGCCGAGCCGTTCCAGCGCGGCATCAACAGCATCCAGCTCGTCAACGATGGCAAGCGCTGGTGGATCGTCAACGTGCTGTGGCGCGCGGAGGATGCGTCGCTGCGTCTGCCGGAACGCTATCTGCCCCGGCGCTGAGCGGCGATGCACGCACGATTGATGGAATCGTCCATGCGCCCCGGAACGGGGCTAGAATTGGTTTTTTTACCAGATTGACGGTGCAGCGTGTCCATGATTCCAACCACCAACGATTCCAGTTTCCAGATCAGCACGGACCGGACGCGGCTCGATATCGCGATGATCTACCGCTTCCTCAGCGAGCAATCGACCTGGGCCGTGGGCATCTCGCGTACCGTGGTCGAGCGCTCGATCGAGAATTCGCTGTGCTTCGGCGGCTATCTCGACGGCCGCCAGATCGCGTTCGCGCGGGTCGTCACCGACTATGCCACCGTGGCCCACCTGGAGGACGTGTTCGTCGTGCCGGAGTACCGCGGACGCGGCTACGCCAAACAACTGATCCGCATCGTGATGGAGCATCCGAGCCTGCAGCGGCTGCGGCGTTTCACGCTCAACACGGGCGATGCGCACAGCCTGTTCGCCCGGTTCGGCTTCGCGCCATCGCAACGTCCCGACAGCCTGATGGAGCGCTACTACCCGAACATCTATCTTTCCTGAGCCGACTCAACACGGCGACAGTCCTCTACAATCAGTCTTACGATCGGTCTGTCCGTGCAATGTTGAAGTTGGGAAGGAAATCAATGTTTCGGTACGTGCTGCGTCTTCTGCTGGCCGTGTTGCTGCTGGCCGGCGCGCCTTGGTGCGCCGCTGCCGACGCGCCACCGCCCAAGGGAACTCTCGTCATCATCGGCGGCAATTTGCGCCCCGCGAATGCGCCCGTGTGGGAGCGCATCGTCCAGCTTGCGGGCGGCAAGGGCGCGCGCATCGCCGTGTTCGCGTCCGCCTCCGGCACGCCGGAACGGTCCGGCAAGAGTCTCGTCGAGCGCCTCAACAGCTATGGCGCGAAGGCGTTCTTCGTGCCCGTCGCGGTGAAACTGTCCGGCAGCGATTATCAGGCGGCGGCCGACGACCCTGGCCTGGCCGAGGCCGTGCGCGGCGCGGGCGGCGCCTTCTTCGCCGGCGGCGACCAGAGCCGCATCACGCGCGCGCTGCGCCACGAGGACGGCAGCAATACCCGCGTGCTCGATGCGTTGTGGGACATGTACCGGCGCGGCGGCATGATCGCAGGCTCCAGCGCCGGCGCCGCCATCATGAGCAGCACGATGTTCGGCCGGCCCAAGGCCGTGCTGGCCACGCTCAAGCTGGGCGTGGAAGAAGGGGAGGAGATCACGGATGGGCTTGGCTTCGTCGGCGACGATGTGTTCGTCGACCAGCACCTGCTCGTGCGCGGCCGCTTCGCGCGCATGCTGCCCGCGATGCTCAAGAAAGGCTACAAGCTGGGCCTCGGTATCGACGAGGACACGGCCATGGTCGTGCTGCCCAACCGCGACGTCGAAGTGATCGGCTACAAGGGCGCACTCGTGCTCGACCTGTCGAATGCCACCGTGCACGAAGGCGCATTCAACGTGACGAACGTGCAAGTCAGCTATCTCGACAATGGCGACCACTTCAACATCGTCACGCGCGAATGCATACCGTCCGACGACAAGGCCGACAACAAGCTCGACCCGTCGCGACCTTACTACCGCGAGCCTCTGTTCACGGCCGACATCCTCGGCAACACGACCGTCGTCGACCTGATGAGCAAGCTGATCGACAGCGACCAGCCGGACGCCATCGGCATCACGCTGGGCAGCCCGAACGGCGTCCAGCCCGACCTCGGCTTCGAATTCCGCTTCACGCGCACGGAGGACAGCGTCGGCTACCAGTCGTCGTCGATGGAGTCCTATTCGATCTACAACGTGCGCATGGACATCCGGCCGATTCTCATCCGGCGTCCGCTGTATCAGTACAAATAGCGTCGCGCGGGGACGTGAATCGCCTGCGTGCCTGCGCGACCGTCCACCGGGATGAACATTGTGCTCATGCGAGCAGGAATTCCAGCCGGGGATCGACCTTGCCGGGTTTGATCTCGAGGACCTCGGCCTGGACGATGCCGTGGGCGACGAACGGATCGGCATCGATCCGCGCTTGCAGCTCTGCCAGCGATTCGCCGTGCGCCACGATCGCGCCGCCCAGGTTCGGCTGCAGGCTGCCCACGACGAGGAACACGCCGTCGTCGAGGCCGCGCTTGATCCAGGCATTGTGATCCTGCATGAAGTCGCTGGCCTTGCTCTTGTTTTCCGCAAATTTCAGAAGCACCACGTACATTGGACACCCCGATCGATTCGTCAAAACGCTTATTGTAATGATGAGACCGCCGATCGATCTCTCCAAAAATCACGTCAGGACAGCACCTGTTCGCTGCGCTCGCGGCGATACCGTCCCGGCGGCGCCAGGCCGTGCGCGCGGAAATGTCGCCGTAGCGATTCGGCCGAGCCGAGCCCGGCCAAGTCCGCGATCGCGTCGATGGCCAGCTTGGGCCGCGATTCCAGCAATTGCGCGGCCAGCGCGACGCGCTCGCGCACGAGCCAGGCGAGCGGTGCGAGCCCCGTCCTCTCCTTGAACTTGCGCTGGAACGTGCGCGTGCCGAGGCGTGCGTCGGCCGCCATCGAAGCGACCGTGTGACCGACGCGGATGTTCTCGCGCACTTGGTCCATCAGGCGGGCGATCGTGTCCGTGCCGGCATCGGGAAGGGGACGTGCGACGAGCTGCGCCTGGTCGCCGTCGCGATGCGCGGGGATCACGAGGCGCTGCGCGACCTTGTTGGCGACCTCGGCGCCGAAGTCGGACCGCACGAGGTGCAGCAGCATGTCGAGGCCGGCCGCGGACCCGGCCGACGTGACGATGCCATCCGCTTCGACGTACAGCGCGGACGGATCGATGCCGATGCGGGGAAAGCGCGTGCGCAGATCGTCCAGGTAGCGCCAGTGCGTCGTCGCCTGGCGGCCGTCGAGCAGGCCGGCGTAGGCGAGCACGTACGCGCCCGAGCAGATCGAGCAGATGCGCGCCCCGCGCGTGTGTGCGGCGCGCAGCGCGTCGACGAGGGCGGCCGGCGGCGCTTCGGTCCGGTCGCGCCAGCCGGGGATGACGATCGTGTCGGCGTGCGCGAGCGCGTCGAGCCCGTGCGGCACGTGCACCGTGAGCCCGCCCATGGCGCGCAGCGGGCCGGGCTCGATGGCACACACGGCGTGGCTGTACCAGCGCACGCCCAGTTCCGGGCGCTCCAGGGCGAACAGCTCGATGGCACAGCCGAATTCGAAGGTGCACAGGCCGTCGTAGGCGACGATGGCGACATGATGGGACATGGCGCGATCTTACCAATTTCTGTCACGCAAGGCACTGCCGGGGCGGCGCCGCCGCTGCGACACTGGCGTCTCACTGAAAGGAGAACATATGACGTCATCCGTAGCCGCCATCGCCGCCGCTTCCAGCGACCGCGCCATCGCCCACTTCGGCACCGCCTTCGAATTCGAGACGGATTGCTGGGACGTGCACGACGCCATCACCGGCGGTCGCCAGGATTTCGTCCTGTTCGACGCGCGCAGCCCCGACTTGTATGCGCGCGGCCATGTACCGCAGGCGATCAGCATGCCGCATGGGAAGATCGTCGAGGCAAAATTGCGCGACTATCCGACGGACACCTTGTTCGTCGTCTATTGCGCGGGCCCGCATTGCAACGGCGCGCACCGCGCGGCGTACCGGCTCGCGAAGCTGGGGCGTCCGGTGAAGCTGATGATCGGCGGCATCACGGGCTGGATCGACGAAGGCTTCGAACTGGCTCGTGGCAGTGGCGATTGATTGTCAGAAAACAAAACCTGCGCTAGATTGCACGTTTTATATCCCGCGCAGGTGCAAGCATGCATTTCGAGGTTCCGAAGTCGAAGAAGCTGAAGGAGTTCGGCGGCGAGTACGTGATGATCGTCATCAGTATCCTCACCGCCCTGGCGCTCGAACACGCCGTGCAAGCCGTTCACCACAGGCAGCTCGCGCACGAAGCGGGCGAGCGGATCGAGGCCGAACTGCACCTCAATGCGAAGGACGTCAGCGACGTGCTCGAGCGTAATGAGCGCGACCTGAAGGAGATCCAGCGGGTCCGCGCCGAGCTGCTGAAGGGCATCCAGGGCAAGGTGCCCGACGCCGAGCTGATGGCGCACTTCAAGTCCGACTGGAAGGCCGGTCTCACGCTCGGCATCAAGGTGCCCACGCTCCGCCACGAGGCGTGGGACGCCGCCGTCGCCAACCAGGCCGTGACGTGGATGCCGGACGCGCAGCTGCAGCGCTACGTGACCGCGTATGCGGACATGCGCGACGTGCAGACCCTGATGATGGGGGGCGGCTCGACCTTCGTCGATGGCCCGCGCCTGATGGACACGTTGAGCGACCTGGACACGGGCACGGCGACGCCGCACCAGATGCTCAAGACCTTGTCCCAGCTGCGCAGCGCCTACGGCAGCGTCGACGGCAACCTGCACGGTTTGCTGAAGAGCCTGCCGAAGGCGGGCGCGGTCCTGGCCGATGCCCATTGACGACGGAGCGAGCATGATCCGATCACTATTCCCCCTGCTGGCCGCCTGGGCCTTCCCCGCGCTGGCGCTGGCCCAGGCAACCCAGCCGGCCACCGTCCGCCTCGACTACATCCACAGCGGCAATGCGCTGTCCGAACAGTACGCCATCGAGCGCGTCCTGATCGAACCGCTGCCGTGGCCGGGCGACATGGCGCGGCCGTTCGACGACACGAACCGCGGCAACAACCGCGTCGAGGTGGCCGATGCGAAGACGGGCGACTTGCTGTATTCACGCGACTTTTCCACCGTGTTCGGCGAGTGGAAGACGACGGAGGAGGCGAACAAACTCAGCCGCGGATTCCACGAGTCCGTGCGCTTCCCGAAGCCCGACCGGCCCGTGCGCGTGCGCATCCTGAAGCGCGACGAGCGCAACCAGTTCTCGGTCGCGTGGAGCGTCGACGTCGACACGGACGCGCAGGACGTCGTGCGCGCGCAAGGACCGGCGCCGGCGCAGCCGATCCCGATCCGTGTCAGTGGGCCGTCGCCGCGCAAGGTCGACCTGCTCGTGCTGGGCGATGGCTATACGCGGGCCGAGATGCCGAAATTCGAAGCCGACGTGCGCCGCCTCGCGCAGCATTTGTTCGAGGTGTCGCCGTTCAAGGAGCGCGCGAACGATTTCAATGTGTGGGCACTGGCCGTGCCGACGCCGGAATCGGGCGTGTCGCGGCCGTCGACCGGCGTGCACCACGCGTCCGCGCTCGGGACGCGCTACGACATCTTCGGCAGCGAGCGCTACGTGCTGACGCTCGACAATCGTGCGCTGCGCGACATCGCCCAGTACGCGCCGTACGAATTCATCGAGATCCTCGTCAACAACGACACGTATGGCGGCGGCGGGATCTTCGGCCAGTTCAGCACGGCCGCGGCAGGCAACGACTGGGCGAACTACCTGTTCGTGCACGAGTTCGGCCACCACTTCGCGGGGCTGGCCGACGAGTACTACACGTCGCCCGTCGCGTATCAATCCAGCGGCGCGCGCATGGAGCCGTGGGAGCCGAACGTGACGGCGTTGCGCGACCCGGCCCACCTGAAATGGAAGCATTACGTGAAGGCCGGCACGCCGCTGCCGACGCCGTGGCCCAAGGCCGAGTACGAAGCCTATTCGCGCGAGTACCAGAAGAAACGTGCGGCGCTGCGGGCCGCGAACCGGCCGGAGTCGGAGATGAGCGCGTTGTTCCGCGAAGACCTGGCGCACACGAAAGCCTTGTTCGCGCAGGCCCCCTACCGCAAGGCGATCGGCGCGTTCGAGGGCGCGAACTACGAGGCGACGGGCTATTACCGCCCAGCCATGCAGTGCATCATGTTCGACCGCAGCGAGCAGTTCTGTCCCGTCTGCCAGGACGGCATCAGCGACATCATCGACCTGTACGCGGGCCATCCGGCCAAGAAATAGCGCCTGCGCAAAGCCGCCCTGGGTGCGCTCCCGAACAGAGCCGCCCGGGCGGCGCTCCTATCCTCGTTTCGATCTGTCACCACCTATGAAACGAGATCATCATGAACACATTCCTTTCTGCGCTCGCGTGTGCCCTGCTGGCGTCGTCGGCCTGGGCTCAGACCACTGCGGACACACCGCCGATCGGCCAGGCCGTGTCCGGCCATAACACGACGGCCGCCGGCGTATCCGGCACGGGCTTGCGCACGGACGGCTCCGCGAGCACGCGCTCGAAACATGGCGACACGGGTCGGCAGGCGGCCGGCGTCGATACGTCGGGCAAGGTCGTCGACAAGAGCACGGCGGTGATCAATCCGGCGCCCGGCAACGCGGACGACGTGAACGCCCAGGCCACCAACACGACGGCGCCGAACAGCAAGGACAAGCAAGCGGCTGCCACGGGCGGACGCGGCGAAGTCGGCACGAAGGCCGAGAGCGACATCATGCATGCCAACGCGCGGGCCGTGAAGGAGCCGCCGGGCAGTCGCCTCAAGACAGAGGCCGCGGTGAAGGCGAGCAAGAAAAAACATGCCGAGTCACGGCGCAAGGGCGCGGAGAAGGCGGCCGCACGGTCCGGTTCGTGACGCCTGAAAAATCTGGTCACAATTTGGATGATGGCCGGTATGTACTGCGTGCGCTGGCGAACAGAGACGAACGGGCACGAGGCCTATTCTGAAGGCTCGAGTTAACAAAAACACACGGCGCCTTCGCGCGCCTCCTCACCATAGTCACTTCAGGAGAATCATGATGAATAAACTGCTCGCCACCCTGATCGCCGGCCTGTTCGCCACCTCGGTCTATGCCCAGACCGCCGCCCAGAGCACCACGACGGCACCGGCCACCCCGGTCACGACCACCGTACCGGCCACGACCACGGCGATGGGCCAGAGCGGCGCGGCCGGCATGACGTCGACCGGCGACGCGAAGGCCGACAAGAAGATCAACAAGGCGGACGAGAAGGAAGCCAAGGAGGTCTCGAAGCAGGACGAGAAGATCAGCAAGGCCACCAGCAAGGCCAACGAGAAGAAGGCGAAGGCTCAGGCAAAGGCCGAGAAGAAGATCGCGAAAGCGAACGAGAAGGTCGCCAAGGCTGATCCGGAAGACAAGACCAAGGCTGAAGCCAAGGCCGAGGAAAAGACCGCCAAGGCCGACTACGACGCCCAGAAGACCATGATCAAGGCCGATGAAAAGGCGCAGAAGAAGATCGTGGACGCCAACGCAGACAAGGCCAAGGCCCACGCCAAGGCTGGCGAGAAACGCGCCGAAGCCGCGGCTGAAGCCAAGAAGGATGCCGCCAAGTAATCCCGGCATCGTCGACGGACGGGGAGGCCCGTCCTCACCACGAAAAACGGACCTGCGGGTCCGTTTTTCGTTTGGTACATGCATATAAAGACAAAGTTTATTTCTCAGGTTTGCCGTGCATATAAATCAAGTTTGGCATGCATATAAATCGCGTTTAGCTGTTGATTTTTCTCAGGTTTTTTCCTCATTGTTGTTTTTGCGAACATTAAAAAACGGTAATGTTGCGCGTCTTGTATGCGTATCTGTGTCTGCGTACACTCGATCGCTCAACACTTTATTACATTTCATTACAAATTCCATCGGAGGAATTGGACGATGCAACCTCGCCAGTCTTATCCGCATCGGTTTGTCCTCCACGCTGCGCGCGCGCACGAGCGATTGCGCCCGCGCTGATCCACCACTTCACAGAATCGACTGATTCCGCCGCGGCAACGCAGGACGGAGTTTGCAAGGCATTCGAGCGCCAGGACGCGTCACGTCCGTCGCTGGGATAGGTCGCCGGTGCAGGCCACAAGCCTGGCGGGCGGTCGCTGGATAGCCCGATACGGGCGCGTTTCTAAAAAAACCTTTATGAAGGAAAAATAATGAAATTTAGCCGCAAACTCAGCCTGTTGACCGTCAGCCTGGCATGCGCATTCGCAGCGCACGCCCAGACCGTAAAAGAAACGCCGAATTCCCAGTTCAAGCCTACCGGCAAGGGCTGGGGCGAACTCGACAACGTCGCTACCGCGGCGTCGAACGGCAAAGCAGGCGGCGGGGGCAATGCATCGACGCGCAGCAATCTGTCGTACCACGGCGGCCCCGTGATGACCGCGCCCAAGAACCTGTATTACATCTGGTACGGCTCGCAATGGGATGCCGCGTCGCAGAACGTGTTGACCAATATCGGCCAGCATCTCGGCGGCTCGCCTTACTTCAACATCAACTCCACGTATTACGATGCCGCGGGCACGCACGTGCAGAACAGCCTGACCTTGGCCGGCACGACGGCCAACAGCGGCACGTACGGCACGCAGCTGAGCGACGCGAACATCGCATCGATCGTGTCCGACGCGATCACGTCCGGCAAGCTGCCGGCCGATGCGAACGGCGTGTACGTCGTGCTGACCGACCATTCGACCACGGCGACGTCCGGCTTCTGCACGCAGTATTGCGGCTGGCACGACCACACGACGATCAGCGGCAAGGACATCAAGTACGCCTTCGTCGGCAATGCGGAAACCCAGTGCGCGTCGGCGTGCGGCGCCACCAGCCCGAGCCCGAACAATACGCCGGGTGCCGATGGCGCCGCGAGCGTGCTGGCGCACGAAGTCGAAGAAGCGGCCACCGATCCGGACCTGAATGCCTGGTATTCGAACCTCGACGGTTCGGAGAACGCCGACAAGTGCGCGTGGAACTTCGGCACGACGTCGGTTGCATCGAACGGCGCCCAGTACAACCAGACGTTCGGCACGATGAAATACCTCATCCAGCAGAACTGGCTGATTGCCAGCACCCAGCGTTGCGTGCAGCATTACCCTTAAGCGACGGGCCTGATCGCATCGTACGATGAGTATGCGGCGGCCGCGTCCGCGGCCGCTGCTTTTCCCATTTTTATCTTGAGCCTATGAAACGATTCCTGATTGCGCTGGGCATGCTCGCCGCGTTCGGCGGTGCGCTCGCGGCGGAGCAGGCGACGCCGAGCGGCCGTGGTGCCGTCGTGACGCCGACCCGCAACGTCCTCATCTTCACCAAACTGGAAAACGAGTGGCAGGACGCCATCCGGCGCCACGACGCGCAGGCGATCCGGCGCTACGTCACGGACGATTTCGAGATCCGCGCGAGCCCCACCCCCGGCGTGCCGACCGCGCTCGCCGATGCGCTGGACCAGTGGGGCCGCGCGCCGGCCACGCAATCGTCGATCGGCCAGATGGCCGTGCACGAGTACGGCGACCTGATGCTGGTGAGCTTCAAGTGGACGCTCGCCGACGGCCCGTCGTACTTCGTCGTCGACGCGTGGAAGCGCGTCGGCACCGAGTGGAAGGCGACCGTGCGCTATGCGGCGCCGGTGGACGAGAACGCCCCCCTCGTGCCGGGCGTCGTCACGCCCAGCGCACAGTCGGTGCGCAAGAAGCCTTGAGCGCCATGGCGTCGCTGTTGGACAGCAAAGCGGCGATCGGCCTGGCGTGTGTCGTCGCGATCGCGGTCGGCGCCGGGTCGGTCGTGTGGCTGCATGGCGACGGTGTCGGACCCGCCGCGGCGCCCACCGCACCGCAGGCCGGTTGGGATGGCCCCATCGGTCCTAGCGTCGTTGCCGCACAGGCGCCGGCCACGCTGGACGGCCCGCCGCTGACGGATGCCGCGGGCAATCTGCGCATCGACGTGGCCTTGCACACGCTGTTCGACAGCCATCTGGCGAAGCCCGGCGGCGCCGCGGCCTTGCGTACTTACCTGGACCGCCGCCTCGCGCCGCCCGCGCGCGCGCAGGCCGCCGACCTCGCCGACGCGTACGTGCGCTACCTGCAGGCCGACGACGCGTTGCGCGCGCGCGTGCGCGTGACGCGGCCCGACCCGTCCGGCCTGAGCGAGGCGCAAGTCGCGGAGCTGCTGGCCTGGCAGCGGGACCGCGAGCAACTGCGGGCCCGCATGCTGGGCACGGCCGTGGCGCAGGCGTGGTTCGGCGTCGACGATGCCGATTGCCGGATCGCGCTGGAAGACTGGCGCAAGATGCGCGCGGCGGTGGGCAGCGACGAGGTGGATTCGAACGAACTGCAAGCGCGCCGCAGGCACGGCGCCGTGCTGGAGCAGGGCCGCAACGAGCGTGCGCAGGCGTGCGCGCAGCGTCTGCTCGCTGGACATTCTGGAGAAAGACAATGAAGCATCTATTGGCGCTGGCCGCAGCATTGGCCCCCGCATTGGCCGCGACGGCGAGGGCGCAGGCCGAAACGCCGGACGAGGCGCGCGTGCACAAGCTGGTGGAACCGCGCATGGGCAGCAACGTGAAGGTCGACGCCGTGAGCAAGACGGGCTATGGCGGCCTGTACGAAGTGCGCGCCGGCGGCGACATCTTTTATACGGATGCAGGCGCGCGCTACATGTTCGTCGGGAAGATCGTCGACCTGACCACGTTGCAGGACCTCACGCGCGCGCGCGCCGACGAGCTGGCCGCGATCCGCTTTGCCGACCTGCCGCTGGACATGGCGATCAAGACCGTCAAGGGCAACGGCCAGCGCGTGATGGCCGTGTTCGAGGATCCGAACTGTCCGTACTGCCGCAAGCTGCACCAGACCCTGGGCCAGATCGACAACGTGACCGTCTACACGTTCCTGCTGAATATCCTGTCGGACGATTCGGCCGCGAAGTCGAAGAACATCTGGTGCGCGCCCGACCGGTCGCTCGCGTGGCAGCAGTGGATGACGGAAGCGAAGCCGGCACCCGGCGCGTCCGCCGCCTGCATCACGCCGAACGAGCAGGTGCTGGCGCTGGGCCGCAAGCTGCACGTGCAGGGCACGCCGACGATTTATTTCGCCGACGGTTCGCGCAGCGGCAGCGGCTTCGATGCGGCCACCCTGGAAGCGCGCCTGAACCACGCGGCCCGCTGAAACAACAAATGCGCCCGCGGGCGCATTTGTTCAGGTCACGACGAAGCGCGGTCAGGCGCCGTCGCCGGTGGTGCGCATGGCGAGATCCTTGGCCTTGAGCTTGGCCGACAACGGCTTGCCCTTGTTGGCGCGCTTGCCGAAGTGCGGCTCCAGGCCGGACGCGAACAGCTCCACCGTACGCGGCTTGTCGCCGGCCCAGGTGCCGACCACGTTCAGGCCCTTCGGGCTGATCGGCTGAACGGCCAGCAGCTTTTCCTTCGGGTCCAGGCCCATCAGGATCACGCCGCGGCCGCCGTTCTGCAGCACCTTCATCTCGTCGATGCCGAACACGAGCACGCGGCCCTTCTCGGACAGGCAGGCGATGGCGCCCGCGTTGTCCGGCACGACGCGCGGCGCCAGCGGCACGGCGCCGTCGTCCAGGGTGATGAACGATTTACCCCCTTTCAGGCGCGTGATCATGTCGCCGGCCTTCGTGATGAAGCCGAAGCCCGTGGACGTCGCGAGCAGCAGGCGCGTGTCGCCAGTGCCCGCGAAGTAGTACAGGATGCGGGCGGACGGCGTAGTCCCGCCGCCCGAGATGTCGACGAGCGTCGTGATGGGCACGCCGTCGCCGCGCGCGCCGGGCAGGGCAGCCACGGGCACGGAATAGACTTTGCCGTTGTCGCCGACGCACAGCAGCGTGTCCACAGTCCTGCATT
Organism: Massilia pinisoli; assembly: GCF_024753285.1. GTDB lineage: Bacteria > Pseudomonadota > Gammaproteobacteria > Burkholderiales > Burkholderiaceae_D > Telluria > Telluria pinisoli. The sequence continues at coordinate 139,583 of NZ_JANUGW010000013.1, forward strand.
CGAACGCGCCGTACAGCGAGTCGCCCGCCTTGAACGTGAACTGGGCCGGATCGTGGCCGACGCCGGTACGCGCGCGCACCCAGCCTTTTTCGGAGACGATGACGGTCACGGGTTCGTCGATGATCTTCTGCTCGGCCACGGCCTTCTGCGCTTCCTCGATCAAGGTGCGGCGGTCGTCGCCGTACTGCTTCGAGTCGGCTTCGATCTCGCGGATGATCAGGCGCTTCATCGACGACGGGTTCTCGAGGATGTCTTCCAGCTTTTCCTTCTCGCCGCGCAGCTCGGCCAACTCCTGCTGGATCTTGATCGCTTCCAGGCGCGCCAGCTGGCGCAGGCGGATCTCGAGGATGTCCTCGGCCTGGCGGTCGGACAGGCGGAAGCGCTCGATCAGCGCGGCCTTCGGGTCGTCGGAGTTGCGGATGATGTGGATGACTTCATCGATGTTCAGCAGGACGGTCTCGCGGCCTTCCAGGATGTGGATGCGGTCGTTGACCTTGCCCAGCCTGAATTCCGTGCGGCGGCGCACGGTGACGAAACGGTAATCGATCCACTCCTGCAGGATCTCGGACAGGCCCTTCTGGCGCGGGCGGCCGTCGCCGCCGATCATCACGAGGTTGATCGGGGCCGACGTTTCCAGCGACGTGTGCGCCAGCAGCATCAGCATGAATTCCGTCTGATCCTGGTTCTTCGACTTCGGCTCGAACACGAGGCGCACCGGCGCTTCGCGGCCGGATTCGTCGCGCACGGCGTCCAGCGCGCCGAGGATCGTCTGCTTCAACGTGAGCTGCTCGGGCAACAGCGTCTTCTTGCCGACCTTGATCTTCGGGTTCGTGAGTTCCTCGATCTCTTCCAGCACGCGCTGCGACGACACGCCCGGCGGCAGTTCGGTGACGACGGCCTGCCACTGGCCGCGCGCCAGTTCCTCGATCTTCCAGCGCGCGCGCACCTTCATCGAACCGCGGCCGGCCGCGTACATGTCGGCGATGTGCGTGGCCGGGGTGATGATCTGGGCGCCGCCCGGATAGTCCGGACCGGGTATCAAGGTCATCAGCTCGGCGTGCGTGATCTTCGGGTTGCGGATCATCGCGACGGCGGCGGTGGCCACTTCGCGCAGGTTGTGCGACGGGATCTCGGTGGCCATGCCGACCGCGATGCCGGACGCGCCGTTCAGCAGCAGCATCGGCAGGCGCGCGGGCAGCGTACGCGGTTCCTCGCTCGAACCGTCGTAGTTCGGCTGGAAGTCGACGGTGCCCATGTCGATTTCGTCGAGCAGCAGGCGCGAGACAGGCGTGAGGCGCGCTTCCGTGTAACGCATCGCGGCGGCACCGTCGCCGTCGCGCGAGCCGAAGTTGCCCTGGCCATCGATCAGCGGGTAGCGCAGCGAAAAGTCCTGGGCCATGCGCACGAGGGCGTCGTACACGGACTGGTCGCCGTGCGGGTGCAGCTTACCGAGCACGTCGCCGACGACGGTCGCGGACTTGCGCGGCTTCGCCGTCGGGCCGAGGCCCAGTTCGTTCATCGAGTACAGGATGCGGCGCTGGACGGGCTTCTGGCCGTCCGAGACGTCCGGCAGCGCGCGGCCTTTCACGACCGAGACGGCGTAGTCGAGGTAGGCGCGCTCGGCGAAAGTCGAGAGCGTCAGCGTCTCGGCATCGTCGCCGCCGCCGCCGGGTGGGGTAGTTTGTTCGAATAAGCTTGCTTGCGTCATGATCTTTTAATGTTCGATTCTTTTCGGGCCGGAACGCGTGGGCTCGGGGAGCCCACCCTACGTATCATTCCGCGGCGCGATTGATCCGTATATCGTAGGGTGGGCGGCCTCCGCCCACGCGTTACGCACGTATCAGATATCCGCCTCGGTCTCGTTGCCGTGTTCTTCGAGCCACGCCCGGCGGGCCGCGGCTTCGCCTTTACCCATCAGCATGTTGAAGCGGGCCGACGATTCGGCCAAGCCGTAGTCGCCGAGCGCCACGGGCAGCAGGCGGCGCGTGTCCGGGTTCATCGTCGTTTCCCACAGCTGCTCGGCGTTCATCTCGCCCAGGCCCTTGAAGCGGGAAATGCTCCACACGCCTTCCTTGAGGCCTTCTTTCTTCAGCTTGTCCTCGATGGCGAGCAGCTCACCGTCGTCCAGCGCGTACAGCTTCTGGATCGGCTTCTTGCCGCGCGCCGGCACGTCGACGCGGTACAGCGGCGGGCGCGCGACGCACACGTGGCCATTCTTGAAGAGGGCCGGGAAGTGCTTGAAGAACAGGGTCAAGAGCAAGACCTGGATGTGCGAGCCGTCCACGTCCGCATCGGACAGGATGCAGATCTTCCCGTAGCGCAGGCCCGACAGGTCCGGGCTGTCGTCCGGGCCGTGCGGGTCGACGCCGATGGCCACCGCGATGTCGTGGATCTCGTTGTTGGCGAACAGGCGGTCGCGGTCCGTTTCCCACGTGTTCAGGACCTTGCCGCGCAGCGGCAGGATCGCCTGGAATTCCTTGTCGCGGCCCATCTTCGCGGAGCCGCCCGCCGAGTCGCCCTCGACGAGGAACAGCTCATTGCGCGTGATGTCCGTCGATTCGCAATCCGTCAGCTTGCCCGGCAAAACGGCGACGCCGGACGATTTCTTCTTCTCGACCTTTTGCAGCGAGCGGAGGCGCGACTGCGCCTGCTTGATGACGAGTTCCGCCAGCTTGCGGCCGTATTCGACGTGCTGGTTCAGCCACAGTTCAAGCGGCGGCTTGGTGAACGTCGACACGAGTTTCACGGCGTCGCGCGAATTCAGGCGTTCCTTCGTCTGGCCCTGGAATTGCGGGTCGAGCACCTTCGCCGACAGCACAAACGAGACGCGCGCGAACACGTCTTCCGGCAGCAGCTTGACACCTTTCGGCAGCAGCGAGTGCATCTCGACGAAGCCCTTCACGGCGCCGAACAGGCCGTCGCGCAGGCCCGATTCGTGCGTGCCGCCGCTCGGCGTGGGGATCAGGTTGACGTACGATTCGCGCACGACGGCGCCTTCTTCCGTCCACGCGACGACCCACGCCGCGCCTTCGCCTTCCGCGAAACCTTCATCGCCCGCGGCCGCGTATTGCGCGCCTTCGAACAGCGGGATCAGGGTCTGGCCGCCGCCCGCCGTCTGCGCCAGCGCTTCCGTCAGGTAGCCGCGCAGGCCTTCGTCGTAGCGCCAGGTCTGCTTGTCGCCGGTCTTCGCATTGGTTAAGGTGACGGTGACGCCCGGCAGCAGCACGGCCTTCGAGCGCAGCAGGCGCTGCAGCTCGCTCATCGGGATGTTCGGCGAATCGAAGTATTTACCGTCCGGCCAGGCGGTGACGCGCGTACCGTTCTTCTTGCCGCCGCGCTCGAACGGTTCCGACGTCAGCGGCTCGATCACGTCGCCGTCGGCGAACACGAGCTTGTGCTGGCCGTTGCCGTCGTCGTCCTTGCGCCACACGGTGATTTCGAGACGCTTGGACAGCGCGTTCGTGACGGACACGCCCACGCCGTGCAGGCCGCCGGAGAACGCGTACGCGCCGCCGGAACCCTTGTCGAACTTGCCGCCGGCGTGCAGGCGCGTGAACACGATCTCGACCGTGGACACGCCTTCTTCCGGATGCAGGCCGACGGGAATGCCGCGGCCGTCGTCCTCGACGGTGATGGAACCGTCCGCGTTCATCGTCACATCGATGTTCTTGCAGTAGCCGCCTAGCGCCTCGTCCGAGGCGTTGTCGATCACTTCCTGGATGATGTGCAGCGGATTCTCGGTGCGGGTGTACATGCCCGGACGCTGCTTGACGGGCTCCAGTCCTTTCAGGACGCGGATGGATGATTCGCTGTAATCGGGTGCGGGTTTCTTGGTGGCCATGCTTGATCTTCAATCATTCGAATGCTGCGCATTCTATCTTGTCACGCGGCAAATAAGCGAAGCGGGCCGCGCGAGACGTTGTTGTTTTGGGAGACGGGAAGCGTCGCGCTGGCAAAACAACTGTATGGAAATACAGTATTCTTGCCTGCCGGGCGCAAGTTTGCAAGTCCTCATTGCACGGATTGCCAAGTCGGCTGCGCTTGAGTTCATTACTAAAACGATATTTTTTACAAATCCGAATCGTGCGCGACCGCCGCAAGGATATATTGAGATCATGGCTCAGGACAATGACAAGCACGCTGACAAGCCAAGCGAACCCGACCCGCTGCAGGATGGCCCGTCGGGCCCGCCGCGCGTGCCTGACCGTCGTGCCGGCAACCGCGCGTCGCGCTACCTGCGCACGGACGACACCCCGCTGAACCTGGCCGGCCGCGTGCTGCGTTCGCGCTGGCGCGCCCTGAGCGACAAATTCAACCGCGACTTCATGCGGCGCACGCTGCGCATTGGCGTGTCTGCCCGCATCTTCCACCCGGAACCTGGCGCGTTGGGCCTGCGCAGCAAGAACCTGCAATATCTCGAGGAGTCGATCGCGCAATGGGTGATGTCGCGCGACGTGCTCGTGTTCATGGTCCCGACCGTCAACACGAACGGGCTGCTCCACCCCAGCAACATCACGATGCGCCATTACGCGCGCCACCTGGACGGCCTCGTACTGCAGGGCGGGGCGGACGTATCGCCGATGACGTATTCCGAGACGCCCACGCGCCCCGAGTGGAGCGGCGACCGCGCGCGCGACGTGTACGAGCTGGAGCTGCTGCACGAATTCGTCGATGCCGGCAAACCCGTGCTCGGCATCTGTCGCGGCTGCCAGCTGATCAACGTCGCGTTCGGCGGCACCCTGCACCAGGACGTGGCCACGGACGTCCCCGGCGCCCAGCCGCACGTGCACGACTTGTACGATGCGCACCGCCACGCCATCGTGTTCCCGCAGGGCTCGTCGCTGCGCAAGATGTTTCCCAGGCACGAGCGCGCCGTCGTGAACTCGATCCACCACCAGGCCGTCAAGGACCTCGGGCGCGACATCCACGTGGAAGCGATGTCGGAGCCCGACGGCATCGTCGAGGCCATCCGCTACCAGCGCGCGCCGTTCGTGATGGGCCTGCAGTGGCATCCCGAATTCCACCGCGCCAAGGGCGGCGACCTGCTCGACTGCACGCCCGTGCTGGACGAATTCCTGCGCGCGGCGCGCGAAACCAGGCTCTGAATCCGCTTGCCTTCGTTCGTCTTCCGCCTCATAATCTAAATGAGAATCATTCTCATATATTTCGAGGAGGTCGTATGGGCGATGATGTGCTGGACGAACTGAACGCGCCGGCCGCGCGGCGCACCCCGCGCCACGAGTTGCTGGTGGCGGCGCTGCTGCACCTGATGTCGCAATACACGGTGAATAACGCGGACGCATGTGACCGTGCCAGCGGCGACGGCCCGTGCGTGAAGCTGGCGTCCGTGATCGAACGTCATTTGAACGCACTGGCGCGCCTGCCGGATGCCGACCCCGTGCTGCGCGCCACGTGCGAGCAATTGAGCGTCAAGTGGGCGGCCCTCATCGACCGCGCGCTGCCGGCGCCGGCCCGGCGACCGCTGCTGGCGCGCATCCTGGGGCAGGGCAGGCCGGCGCCTGCAGCCTGAGCTGGGCCGGCGTCAGCCCAGCCAGGCCCGGAGCGCCGCCTCGCCGTCCCCGCTGAACGCGAGCACGCGCGAATCGGGCACGCGGCGCGCCCAGCCCAGCTCCTGGAAGCGCTCCAGCAGCGCCGTCCCGAGGGCGCCGGCCAGATGGTGACGGCGCTCGCTCCAGTCCAGGCAATGGCGGCACAGCGGACGCCGGACGGCACTCGGCAGCGGATCGATGCCGACCTGCGCGACGAGCGCGCGCCCCGCATCCGTGAGCGCGACGCCGCCCGCATCCAGTGCGAATGCGCCGCGGCGGGCCAGGCTTTCGTAGACGAGCACACCGAGTTCGCCGGCGAGATGGTCGTAACAGACGCGCGCCTTGCGCAGCGCCGGTTCGCGCGGACTGCTGCGCACGCGCACGGCGCCCGTGCCGAACGCGACGCCCATCAGCGATTCCAGCAGCTGGGCGACGTCGGCGTCGGCGATGCGGAAATAGCGGTGCCGGCCCTGCGCCTCCACGGCCAGCAGCCCCGCTTCGCGCAGTTTGGCAAGGTGCGTGCTGATCGTCTGGCGCGTGACGCCGGCGGCGTCGGCCAGTTCGGTCGCCGTCAGCGCCATGCCGCTCATCAGCACGTTCAGCACCTCGGCGCGCGCCTGGTCGCCGATCAGGGCGGCAATGTTGGCGATGTTCGGTCCGTCTCTCATGGTTCGATCTTAGCCGAAGCATCGGGCCAGGGCCAGCGACTACGATGAGGCTTCGAACCTACGAGGAGCCATCATGCCCATCACCTGCTTCATCCGCTACGAGATCGACCCCGTCCAGCGCGACGCCTTCCGCCAGTACGCCGAGAACTGGGGCCGCATCATTCCCCGTCTCGGCGGCCGCCTGCTCGGCTACTTCCTGCCGCACGAGGGCACGAATTACGAGGCGTGGGGCCTCGTCGGCTTCGACAGCCTGGCCGCGTACGAAGCGTACCGGCTGCGCCTGAAGGAAGACGGCGAGGCGCGCGCCAACTTCGCCTTCGCGCGCGAACAACGCTTCATCCTGCGCGAGGAGCGCACGTTCACCGAACCGGTGGAAGGCACGTTGCCATGATCGTCGTGATCTTCGAAGTCGAGCCGGATCCCGCGCGGCGCCAGGACTACCTGGATGCGGCCGCCGCGCTGCGTGCCGAGCTGGAAGCGATCGACGGCTTTCTTTCCATCGAGCGTTTTGCGTCGCTCGCGCAGCCGGAGAAGATCCTGTCGCTGTCGTTCTGGCGCGACGAGGACGCCGTCAAGCGCTGGCGCACATTACCGTCGCACCGCGCGATGCAGACGGCCGGCCGCGCGGGCATCTTCCGCGGCTACCGGCTGCGCGTGGCCGCGGTCGTGCGAGACTACGGCATGCACGACCGCGCCGAAGCCCCGCTAGACGCGCGGGCCGTGCACGGTTGAGGCTTTATTCCTTGATCTCGGGCTCGACGAGTTGCGCGAGGAGCTGCAGCGATTCCTGCCAGCCGAGGTAGCACATCTCGACGGGGATCGCGGCGGGAATGCCTTCCTGCTTGATTTTCACTTCGACGCCGCAGAACACGTCGCGCAGCTGCACGGTCGTCTGCATGCGGCCGGGCAGGTTCGGGTCGTCGAATTCGGCCGTGTAGACGAGGCGCGCGCCCGGCTCCAGTGCCAGGTATTCGCCGCCGAACGAGTGGCCGCCACCCGTCGTGAAATTCGTGAACGACATCTGGTAGCGCCCGCCGACGCGGCTGTCCTGCTCGTGCACGGTGCAGGTGAAGCCGTGCGGCGGCAGCCATTTGGCGACGGCGGCGGGCGTGAGGAAGGCGCGGTAGACGCGGTCGGCGGTGGATTTCAGAACGCGGTGCAGCTCGACGGTATTCGTGGACATGATGGTTTCCTTGGCGTGAAGGCAGAGGACGTCCCTCTGATGCTACGACGATCGGGCGACTGGCGGATCGACACGCGGTGCGACTTATTTGCTGGGTTATTTGCTCAATAACCGCATCGCCCGTTCCAGCCCGTCGATCGTCACGGGAAACATGCGATTGCCCATGATCTGCCGGATGACCGCGATCGACTGCCGGTACTGCCACAAATGCTCGGGCTCCGGGTTCAGCCACGCGAACTTGGGGAACGAATGGCAGAACCGCGCCAGCCATTCGGCGCCCGGCTCGTCGTTCGCGTATTCGACGGAGCCGCCCGGCGCGAGGATCTCGTACGGGCTCATGGTGGCGTCGCCGACGAAGATCAGGCGCGTGTCGGGCGGGTACGTGCGCAGCACGTCCCACGTGGGGAAGCGCTCCGCGTGGCGGCGGCGGTTGTTCTTCCACAGGTGGTCGTAGACGCAGTTGTGGAAATAGTAGAACTCCATGTGCTTGAACTCGGCCTTCGCCGCCGAGAACAGCTCCTCGGTGCGCTCGATGTGGTCGTCCATCGTGCCGCCCACGTCCAGCAGCATCAGCACCTTGATGCGGTTGCGCCGCTCCGGCTGCATCCGGATGTCGAGCCAGCCGGCGTTGTTGGCGGTAGAGCGGATCGTCTCGTCCAGCGCCAGCTCGTCGGGCGCGCCCTGGCGCGCGAAACGGCGCAGGCGGCGCAGCGCGACCTTGATGTTGCGGATGCCCAGTTCGCGCTCGCCGTCGTAGTCGCGGTAGGTGCGCTGGTCCCACACTTTCACGGCGGACCGGTTCCCCCCTCGCATTTTCTCTTCCTTGCCGATGCGGATGCCTTGAGGGTTAGTGCCGCCATTGCCGAACGGGGACGTGCCGCCCGTGCCGATCCACTTGTTGCCGCCTTCGTGGCGCTCCTTCTGTTCCTTCAGCAGTTCTTGCAGGCGTTCCATCAGCTTGTCGTAGCCGAGCTTCTGCAACTGCGCCTTCTGCTCAGGTGTCAGCTCGCGTTCGAGGCGTTTCAACAGCCAGTCCAGGGGGATGTCGGCCTTGGCATCGAACACGGTCTCGATGCCCTTGAAGAACGCGCCGAACGCGCGATCGAACTTGTCGAAATGGGCTTCGTCCTTCACCAACGTGAGGCGCGCGAGATAGTAGAACTCGTCGAGCGACGGCGCGATCACCTGCTGTTGCAGCGCTTCCAGTAGCGTGAGGAATTCCTTGATCGAGACGGGGACCTTCGCGTCGCGCAGGGTGAAGAAGAAGTCGATCAGCATGCGCGCCTCGTTACTCGGCGTGGCGCGCCAGGCGGTAATGCAGGTGCGACTTGATCTCGTGCCACTCGCCGCGCACGATGCTGTACATGACCGTGTCGCGCACGGTCCCGTCGCGGCGCGGCGCGTGGTGGCGGATCACGCCATCCTTCTTCGCGCCCAGGCGCTCGATGGCGGCCTGCGACGCGTAGTTGAAATTATCGGTGCGCAGGCCGACGACGGCGCAGCCCAAGGTGTCGAACGCGTGCGACAGCAGCAGGAGCTTGCAGCTCGTATTGACGTGGCTTTTCTGGCGGCTCTTCGCGTACCACGTGTAGCCGATCTCCACGCGGTCGATCGCGGGCATGATGTCGTGGTAGCTCGTCGTGCCAACCACGGTGTCGCTGGAGGCGTCGACGACGGCGAAGGCGACGCGGTTCGTCATCTCCAGCGCGGTGCGCACATAGGTTTCCGTCTCGTGCGGCGCGGGTACGGACGTGATCCGCAGGTTCCACAGCTCGCCGTCCCCGGCCGCCGCGCGCAGGCCGTCCACGTGGTGCAGGCCCAGCGGCTCCAGGCGCACGCCGTTGAATTCGAGGGTGACGGGATCGACGTGGATCATCGGTTGTGCCTCGCCATCGCCACGAGGCGCTCGAACAGGCTCACGTCCTGCTCGTTCTTCAGCAGCGCTCCGGCCAGCGGCGGCACGATCGCCTTGCCGTCCTGGCTGCGCAGGATCTCGGGCGGAATGTCCTCGGCGAGCAGCAACTTGAGCCAGTCGAGGAATTCCGACGTCGACGGCTTCTTCTTCAGGCCCGGCACGTCGCGCAGTTCATAGAAGCTTTGCAGCGCGGCCGACAGCAGGTCGGCCTTCAAGGTCGGGAAGTGGACCTTCACGATGTCGGCCATCGTGTCGCGGTCGGGGAATTTGATGTAGTGGAAGAAGCAGCGGCGCAGGAAGGCGTCCGGCAGGTCCTTCTCGTTGTTCGACGTGATGATGACGAGCGGGCGGTGCTTCGCGACGACCATCTCGCGCGTCTCGTACACGTAGAACTCCATGCGATCGAGTTCGCGCAGCAGGTCGTTCGGGAATTCGATGTCGGCCTTGTCGATCTCGTCGATCAGGAGGACGACCGGCTCGGGCGCCGTGAACGCCTGCCACAGCACGCCCTTGACGATGTAGTTGTGGATGTCGCGCACGCGCTCGTCGCCCAGCTGCGAATCGCGCAGGCGCGAGACGGCGTCGTATTCGTACAGGCCTTGCTGGGCCTTCGTCGTCGACTTGATGTGCCACTGCAGCAGCGGCATGTTCAGCGCGGCCGCCACTTCCTCGGCGAGCATTGTCTTGCCGGTGCCGGGTTCGCCCTTGATGAGCAGCGGGCGGGCGAGGGTGAGGGCGGCGTTGACCGCCAGTTTCAGGTCATCGGTGGCGATATAGTTATCGCTGCCTTCGAAGCGTCGGAGTGCGTGCATGGGCCTGAGAGCGTGATAGGGAAATGCCAACGAGTATATGCCAGAATGGCGCGGCGGGCGGGCCGTCCATGCTGCGGTGCCCAATGGACTCGACCATATTCTTCGGATAGAATCGGCCGGCTCGTAATATAAATGCCAAGTGTTTTGCAGTCGCAGTACCGGGGGTCTCGAAAACCTGCTGCCGCCGCACGGGTCGCAAGGCGCCCTATCGATTCAACCCAACGATAGGTCATCCATGAAAATTTCAACAGCTTTACTCGTGCTTGCCGCCGGCGCCTCGATGGCCGGCACGGCTGGCGCGGCCGACATCGTCGGCAATCCGAAAGCAGCACCCAACAAGATCGAGATGTGTATCGGCTGCCACGGCATCCCCGAATACAAGGGCAGCTTCCCGGAAGTCTATCGCGTACCGAAGATCGGCGGACAGTCGGCCAAGTACATCGAAGCCGCGCTGCAGGCGTACAAGAAGGGCGACCGCAACCACCCGTCCATGCACGGCATCGCGGCCAGTCTGTCCGACCAGGACATCGCCGACATCGCCGCGTACTACTCGCAACAGTCCCCGTCCAAGTAAGGAGCGCGCCATGAACAAACTGATCGTCGCGCTGACCCTGGGCGCCGCAACCCTCGCCTTGTCCGGCCAGGCCCTCGCATCGGGCGACGCCGCCAACGGCGCCGCACTGGCGAAAAAATACAACTGCGCGTCGTGCCACGGCGCCGACTTCAAGACCCCGATCGACCCGAGCTATCCCAAGCTGGCCGGCCAGCACGGCGACTATCTCGTGCACGCGCTGACTGCGTACAAGCGCGGCAACAAGGCCGCCAACGGTCGCAACAACGCGATCATGGCCGGCATGGCCCAGCCGCTGTCCGACCGCGACATGGCCGACATCGCCGCCTACCTGGAAAGCCTGCCGGGACCGCTCGTCACGAAGCGTTGAACGGACATCGCCCATGAAAAATCCCTCGCGCCGGCATACCCGGGGCGAGGGATTTTTTTCGTAGGGCGTCCCGCTCAGCGCACGCGCCTGCGCACGCACGCGACGTACGCATCCGTGTCCGGCTGCGTGCCGTGGCGCTGCGCCGACCAGATCATCTCGCCCAGGCATTCCATCATCTCGTGGTGCGCCTCGTGCTCGCCGACTCGCGCGGCCAGCGCTTCGAACGCGGCGCGGATGCCGCGCGGCTGGTCGATCGACACCTGTTCCGTGATCGACAGATGCATCGACAGGTGCAGGAACGGATTCGGCTGGCCGCCCTCGACGCCGTAGTCGCGTGCCACGGCTTCTTCCGCGTCCGCCAGCGCGTCGTGGTATTCGGGATGCTGCTCGATCCAGTCGGCCGCGATGGCGTCCATCGGGGTCAGGATCTCGCCGGCGCGGCGCTTGCGGTAGGCCTCGCAGAAAAAGCGGCGGACGTCGTGGGAGGAGGGGGTGAACATGGCGGGACCGTCGGAAAAACAGGGGGAAGGCCGCCATTGTAGCGCGCCGGCGCTTGCCGCGCCGTGCATCGCCGCGGGCAGGCGGGGCGCGCCGGTTCAGGGCGCAGCGGCGCGGCAGTTCGCCTGTACTGCCGCCTGCAGCGTGGCAGCTTCGGCCTTGTCGCCGCGCGCCTCGTACCATTCCGCCATGTACGACTGCGCCATGCACGTCCGGTCGTGCGCGCGTTTCTCGTCCTTGCGCGCTTCTTCCAGCAGGCGCGCCGCGCCGATCCTGCCGAGGTAGAACTCGGCGATGGGCACGGGCCAGCCGTCTTCTCTCTGGCGCTTGCGCGCGGCCGCTAGTTCCGTCTGCGCCAGCGCCGCTTCGCCGTGGCGCACGCGCGCGAGGTACAGCCACAGGGGGCCGATGCGGTCGGCGGGCAACTGGTCGAGCGCGCCGCGCAGTTGCGCGATCGCCGTGTCCAGATGCCCGTCCAGCATCTGCTGGCGGCCGAGCAGCATGCCGGCGTTCGGCTGGCCGCCGGCCGCCGCCTTGTCCAGCCAGGCGCGCGCCTGCTCAAGGTCGGCCGTCACACCGTCGCCGTCCTCGTACATCATGGCGAGCGCGTACTGGGCATCCGGGTTGCCGTGGTCGGCTTCCGCACGCATCCAGGGTTCCAGCCCCGTGCCGCGCGTGAACACGTCGCCGCCGAGGTACGCGATATACAGCTTTTCCTGGCTCATCGCGAACAGCACACGGTGGGCGCGCAGGAAGTCCTGGCCCAGCAGCAGGTCGAAGTCGTTCGCGCCCTGCGGGTCGATGACACCGATCTCCACGTTCTGGATCGTCTCGTCGCCGAACTGCACTTTCCTGACGGGGGCGATCCAGTGCGGCGCGCGGGTCGTGCCGATGCCGCCGACGTCGCCCAGGCGGACAGCACCCGGGCCGTTGACGTCGATGCCGGCCCGCTTCGCCGCCTTCAGCGTCATGACGCTGCGGTGCGCACCGGAGTCGATCACGGCGTCCATCTCCTTGCCGTTGACGACGACGGTGAAATGCGGATTCGGACTCGGATCGTCGCTGCGGTCGAACGGCAGCATGATCGTCGGTTCCTGCCACAGCAGCAGCGCGGTCTTGCTGCAGTCGTGCGCGCGGAAGAACGTCATCCGCTTGTTGCGCAGGTCGAATTCCAGGTCCATCTGCAGCAGGAACGGGGCGCCGAGGATGGCGTCGAACGCCGGGGTGAACGAGGTGCTGCCGATCACGGTCAGTTCCGTGCGGTCGTTGTTGTGCGCCGGGCCGAGCGAGAATTCCTTCACGCGCGTCCTGTACAGCAGCGCACCGCCGCCGATCCCCTCGACCCACACCCCGGTGAGGAACAGCGGCAGGTCGCGCCGCGTGGCGCCGTTCATCGTCAGCGACGTCTGCGAGGAGCCGGTGTCGACGAGCATGACGGAAGGCAGGCCGTTGATGCTGCCGGCGACGGCGGGCACGAGGCTTTCGCCCACGTAGCGGAGGGGCAGGCTGCCCACGTCCGTATAAGTGCATTCCGATGCGACGCCCGCGGCGTGCGCGAGGCCGGACATCAGGCAGAACAGCAGCGGGGCGAGACGGTGGATCATGGTCGTGGTCGGGTACGTTGGATCATCGTGTGTCAGGGAGCGGTCGCGCAGCTCTTGTTCCAGGCCGCCTTGAATGGCTCGGCCGCTGCGGCGTTGCCCTGTGCGAGGTGCAGGCCGGTCATCTCGTCGAGGGCATCGCAGCCGCGTTCGCGGGCGAAGTCCGCGTCCGCCGCTGCCAGCGCCTGCAGCCGCGTGCCATCGATGTGCCCGAGGAAGTACTCGGCGATGGGCGCCGGCCAGGCCGCTTTGTCGAAGCGGGCGAAGCGCGCCGCCAGCTCCTCGGCGCCGAGTGCCTGCTGGCCGCTGCCGACCCGCGCCCGGTACAGCGCCAATGCCTCGAAGCGGCCATCGTCGGTCTTGGCGAGGACTGCCTGCAGGCGCGATGCGGCGTCGGCATAGCGTTCGGCCTTCAGCTTGCGGTAGCCGTCGGTCAGATTGGCTTCCACGTGGCCGAGCGCGGCGGCCTTGTCGAGCCAGACCTGGGCCTGGACCTCGTCCCGTGCCACGCCTTTGCCGTGCAGGTAGTGCCGCGCGAGCCGCATCTGGGCGTCGGGGTTGCCGTTCTCCGCTTCCTTGCGCATCCACGGTTCGATGGTGGCGCGCGGCATGAAGACGTCACCGCCCAGGTAGCTCAGGTAGATGTTCTGCTGGCTGATCGCGAACAGCACGCGATGGGCGCGCAGGAAGTCGGCCCCGAGGATGACATCGACGTCGGAGCGGCCGCGGTCGTCGATGACCTGGATGTCGGCGTCGAGGATGGTTTCGCCACCGATCTTGATCGACTGCGTGTGCGTGATCCAGGTCGGGACGCGCCGCGTACCGCCGCCCGTCGTGTAAGACAGCTCCTTGGGATCGGGCTTGGAGGTCGCGAGCCCGAACTTCCTGGCGGCGTATGCGGTGATGGTGCTTGCCGTCGTCCCCGTATCGATGATGGCGCTCATCAGGTTGCCATTGATCTCGATGGAGAACACCGGCCAGGGCGCACCCTGACGCCGATACGGGATCTTGACTGCGTTGCGGTCCCAGTACGCGAGAAACGCGTCATCGCAACCCGACGCCTGGAAAAACCTGAGTTCCTTGTCGGCCAGGGCCACTTCCAGGTCCGTCTGCATCAGGAAGGGTACGCCGGCGATGGCATCGTAGGGGGGCTTTTCGCCCATATCTTCCACCACCCGCGCCCAGCCTTTTGCCGGCCGGGTCCCTCCGATCGAGAACTCGTCGAGATAGGCTTCGTGCATGTCGGACCTGCCGCCGACGCCGATCGCGTATTCGAATGCTTCCCTCCGCTTCAGCTGGAACGCTTCCGCACCGGGCGCGGTCAGGAGGATGGCATAGGCGCCCGTATCGGCGAGCATTGTGGCAGGTTTGCCGTTGATCCGGCCATCGACTGTGATCTCGAGACCAGCGCCGCGATAATGGATCGGCAGCTTTGCCAGCTGCACGTACTGGCAGCTGCCGGCCGCGTATGCCGGTGCGCCGTGAAGGAGGGCGGCGCACAGGGCGGCGCCGCACCGGGTCAGGAATTTTGTGTTGAGCATGCTGGATCGACTATGAAAAACGTTGAACGTTGAGATGCCTGCGCAAGCGCAGCGCTCACGGCGCCGCACCGCCGGTCGGCAGCGGCTCGGTCGCCGGCTTCGGGGCCGCCGGGGCCGAAGCCGGCGGCGCGCAAGTCGCACGCAAGGTGGCCTTCAGCGCGATGGCTTCCGCCGTTTCGCCGCGCGCGTCGTGCAGTTCCGCCATATAGGCATCGACCATGCACGTGCGCGCGTGCGCGAGCTTCGGGTCCTTGCCCGCTTCTTCCAGCAGCTGCGCCGCGTTGGCCTTGCCGAGGTAGAAGTCGGCGATCGGGGCCGGCCAGTCGTCGTTCTTTTGCCGCTTCAGCGCCGCTTCCAGTTCCGTCTTCGCGAGGTCTGCCTCGCCGTGGCGCACGCGCGCGACGTACAGCCATAAAGGGCCCAGCCGGTCGGCCGGCAGCTGGTCGAGCGCACTCCTGAGTTGCGGGATCGCCGTGTCCAGGTGCCCGGCCAGCATCTGCTGGCGCGCGACGAGCAAGGTCGCATTCGGCTGGCCGCCGGCCGCCGCCTTGTCCAGCCAGGTCTTTGCCGCGGCCGGGTCGCGTGCCACGCCCCGGCCGTTGACGTACATCGTGGCCAGCGCGTACTGGGCGTCCGCGTTGCCTTCGTCGGCCTCCTGGCGCATCCACGGTTCCAGTCCGGTGCCGCGCGTGAACACGTCGCCGCCCAGGTAGGCGACGTACAGTTTTTCCTGGCTCATCGCGAACAGCACGCGGTGCGCGCGCAGGAAGTCCTGGCCCAGGTACACGTCGGCGCCGTGCGAGCCCTGCGAGTCGATCACGCCCAGCTCGACGTTGGCGATCGTTTCGTCGCCGAGGGTGATGCTCTTGACAGGGACGATCCAGTACGGCGCGCTGTCGGAACCGACGCCGCCTGCGTTGCCGATGCGGACGGCGCCCGGCCCCTTGACGTCGATGCCGGCGCGCTTCGCCGCATCCAGCATCATGAAGCTGCGGTGCGCACCCGAGTCGATCACGGCGTCCAGCTCCCTGCCGTTGACGACGACCGTGAAGTGCGGGTTCGGACTCTGGTCGCTGCTGCGTTCGAACGGCAGCACGACGGTGTCTTCCTTCCACAGCAGCAGCGCCGTCTTGTCGCAGTCGCGCGGACGGTAGAACTTCATGCGACGGGCGCGCAGGTCGAGTTCGAGGTCCATCTGCAGCAGGAACGGCGCGCCGAGGATGGCGTCGAAGGACGGGGTGAACGTCGTGCTGCCGATGACGGCCAGCTCCGTGCGGTGGCCGCTGTGGATCGGACCGATGGAAAAATCCTTCAGCCTGGCCGTGTAGAGACGCGACCTGCCGCCGATCCCCTGCACCCACCGTCCCGTCATGAACAGGCCCAGGTCGCGCCGCGTCGCACCATTCCTCGTCAGCGACGTGTCGAACGCGCCCGTGTCGACGAGCATGACGGCCGGGGTGTCGTTGATGGTTCCCTCGACGGCGGGCATCAGGCTTTCGCCCACGTAGCGGATCGGCAGGCCGCCCACGTCGACATAGGTGCACCGCTTGACGTCGTCCTCGGCGCGGGCGATGCCCGACAGGCACAGCAGCATGGCGGTGGCGCGGACGACGGGGGAATGGAGCATGGCGCGAAAAATTATCATACCGATAATTCTACAGCGCAACTTTTCAAAAAAGACATTCCAAAAAAGCAAAAAGGCAAAGACAACCGCTCGCACGGCTGCTTCGCCTTTATTTTGTTGCTTCTGCGCTACTCGCGCATCATTCCTTGCGCGTGGCCCCTTGCTGCGCCAACACCGCCTTGGAACTGCCCGCCGCGTCGGCGATGGCCTTGCTGGCCGCCGCCACTGCCTTGCTGCTGGCATTGGCGTTGGCGTTCGCGCTATTGGCCGCGGCCTTGCTGCCGCCATTGCCATTGCCGCCATTGCCGCCACTGCCGCGCCGCTCGTGCGGCTGGCGCAGGTAGCGCGAGCTGTGGCGGCGGTCGCCGTTCGCGGGCCACGTGATGAAACGCGACAGTTCCTGCAGGGCGCGCTGGTACACGTCGCGCTTGAACTCGATGACGACGTCCAGCGGGACCCAATAGTCGTGCCAGCGCCACGCGTCGAACTCGGGGTGGTCGGTCAGGCGCAGGTTGACGTCGTTGTCGCGCGCGACCATGCGCAACAGGAACCAGATCTGCTTCTGCCCGCGATAGTGACCACGCACTTCGCGCTTGATGAAGTGATCGGGCACCTCGTAGCGCAGCCAGTCGCGGGTGCGACCCACGATCTTGACGTGCTCCTGGCGCAGGCCGATTTCTTCCTCGAGTTCGCGGTACATCGCCTGTTCCGGCGTCTCGCCGTATTTGATACCCCCTTGCGGAAATTGCCAAGAATGCTCACGCACCCGCTTGCCCCACCACACTTCGTTGTTGGCGTTCAGCAGGATGATGCCGACGTTGGGGCGGAACCCTTCACGATCGAGCATAATTCACCTCGAAACTTTCTGCCGGCCGATTCCTCTTAGTTTTTACTTACAAATCCCCGGAGACTTGCTGAACCCGCAAGGCTCCTCAGGTGCTGTAGTCGTTTACCTGCATAGGAACAACAGTCTGCACCACTTGTTTTGGATCCATTTGTATAAAGATTGGATGCATCAGCCAGCTAATCCTTTAAAATTAGGTCGATTATAACCCTCTCTTTTTAAAAAGAATTCACCGATATGCGCGCCTCACGATTTTTTATTTCAACGCTCAAAGAAGCGCCCTCCGACGCCGAGATCGTCAGCCATAAACTGATGATGCGTGCCGGGATGATCAAGCGACTCGGCTCCGGCATCTATACGTACATGCCGCTGGGCCTGCGCGTCATCCGCAAGGTCGAGGGCATCATCCGCGAAGAGATGAACAATGCAGGCGCGATGGAACTGCTGATGCCGATGGTGCAACCGGCCGAGCTGTGGCAAGAGACGGGCCGCTGGGACAAGATGGGGCCGGAACTGCTGCGCCTCAAGGACCGCCACGGCCGCGACTTCGCGCTGCAGCCGACGTCGGAAGAGGTGATCACGGACGTCGTGCGCACGGAAGTGAAATCGTACCGCCAGCTGCCGTTGAACTTCTATCACATCCAGACGAAGTTCCGCGACGAGCGCCGTCCCCGCTTCGGCCTGATGCGCGGCCGCGAGTTCACGATGAAGGACGCGTACTCGTTCGACCGCGACGTCGAAGGCATGCAGAAGTCGTACGCGACGATGTTCGATGCCTACGTCCGCATCTTCAACCGCTTCGGCCTGAAGTTCCGCGCGGTGGCTGCCGACAACGGCGCCATCGGCGGCACGGGCTCGCATGAATTCCACGTGATCGCCAGCACCGGCGAGGACGCACTGGTCTACTGCCCGCAATCGGACTACGCCGCCAACATGGAGGCCGCCGAGGCGCTGCCGCTGATCGCCCAACGCGGCGCGGCCACGCAGACGCTGACCAAGGTGTCGACGCCGAACATGACGAAGTGCGAGCAGGTCGCCAAGCTGCTCGGCATCGACCTCGCGCAGACCGTCAAGTCGATCGCGCTGACGGTCGAGAACGACGTCGATGGCAAGCAGGTCAAGGAAAACTGGCTGCTGCTGCTGCGCGCCGACCATGAGCTGAACGAAGTCAAGGTCACCAAGGTGCCGGGCCTGAAGGACTTCCGCTTCGCCACCGAAGCCGAGATCCAGGAAGCCTACGGCACGGTGCCGGGCTACCTCGGCCCGATTAATACGAAGCAGCCCGTCAAGGTCGTGGCCGACCGCACGGTCGCCAACATGGCCGACTTCGTGTGCGGCGCCAACGAGGCCGGCTACCACCTGAGCGGTGCCAACTGGGGTCGCGACGTGGCCGAACCGCTCGTCGCCGACCTGCGCAACGTGGTCGAAGGCGACGCGTCGCCGGACGGCAAGGGCACCCTCGCCATCGAGCGCGGCATCGAAGTGGGCCACGTGTTCCAGCTCGGCACCGCGTACTCCGCCGCGATGAACTGCGTCTACCTGGACGAGAAAGGCCAGCCGGCCCCGATGCAGATGGGCTGCTACGGCATCGGCGTGACCCGCATCCTGGGCGCCGCCATCGAGCAGAATTTCGACGACAAGGGCATCGTCTGGCCGGACGCCATCGCGCCGTTCGAGCTGGTGCTGTGCCCGATGGGCTACGACCGCAGCGACCTGGTGAAGGCCGAAACGGATCGCCTGTACGCCGGCCTGCAGGCGGCTGGCGTGGACGTCATCGTCGACGACCGCGGCCTGCGTCCGGGTGCCATGTTCGCCGACTGGGAACTGGTGGGCGTGCCGCACCGCGTCGTCATCGGCGAGCGCGGCCTCAAGGAAGGCAACCTGGAATACCAGGGTCGCCGCGACACCGAGGCTACCGCGGTTCCCGCCGCGGACATGGTCGGCTTCATCAAAGGCAAACTAGGTAAGTAATGGCACGACGGTTGATTGCCCGGGCAGCAGCCCGGCTCGGTCCGGTCTTGCTCGCCGCTGCGTTGTTGAGCAGCGGCGCGGCGCAGGCCGGCAACCAGAAGGAAGAGCTGCTGGGCGACGCTGTGCGTCTGGCGCTCGAACACGCGATCCGCGACGGCCGTCCGCCGAAGCCGGTGTTCCGCGACGAGGTCGCACGCGTGCGTTATCAACAGTGGTTCGACGCGATGTCGGCGCGCCTCAAGCGCCGCCTGCCGGACGACCAGACACGCACGGAATTCCTCGAATCGGCGTGGTACGAGGCGACGCGCGCGGGCCTCGATCCGGGGCTCGTGCTCGGACTGATCCAGGTGGAGTCGGCGTATCGCAAGTACGCCGTGTCGATGGTCGGCGCGCGCGGCTACATGCAGGTGATGCCGTTCTGGACGAAGGTGATCGGCGATTCGAACCGGCGCGCGCTGTTCGACATGCAGACCAACCTGCGCTACGGCTGCTCGATCCTGCGCATGTACATCGACATGGAAGGCGGCAACCTGTACCTCGCGCTGGGCCGCTACAATGGCAGCCGCGGCAAGCCGGAGTATCCGAATGCGGTGCTGGCGGCGTGGAAGAATTGGGAGTTCAAGCAGGACGTCATGGTGTCGAGCCGATAACGGACGCGTTGCGGTAGGGTGGACGGCTTTGTCATTGAGTCCCCCGGACTCGATGACTCCACGCGTCCAAACCACGTTTGAATTGACGTACCGGCCTGCACGGGCCGGTTGAACGCGTGGACGGGGGACCCGTCCACCCTACCGGTCACGCACGCAGCCAGGTAGGGTGGGCGCGGCCGACGTAGGCACCCCGTGCCCACCATGCGCGTCACGCACGGAGTTCTTCAACTAATTGCTGCGCATGCCGCGGCAACCCATCGAAGCTGCGCATGCATAGCGTGAGCTGGCGCACCGCCCACGCGTCGGCCAGCGCCAGCACGGCGATGTCCATCGTGCGTGCGCAGCGCCGCGCTGCCGGCTCGGACACGATCCCGATCCCGACCCCGCTCTCCACCATCCGGCACACCGCGTCGAAGCTGCGCAGGCGCACGCGCGCGCGCAAGGTGCGGCCCGCGCGTTCGGCCTGCTGGCTCAGGTAGCGGAACAGCGCGCTGTCGCCCGTCAGCGCGATGTGGTCGAAGTCCACGAGGCGTGCGAACGCCACCGCCTGGCCGTCCTGCGTGACGAGCGTGCGCGCCAGCGCCGGCGGCGCGACGGCCACGAGGCGGTCGGTGCAGAACGGGAAGGTGTCCAAGCCAGCCAGGTCCACCGTGTCGGCCACGATGCCGAGGTCCGCACCGCCTTCGCGCACGGCGCGCGCGATGTCACTGGACAGGCGCTCTTCCAGGTCGACGTCGACGTCCGGATGACGCGCCATGAAGCCGGCCAGCGCCTCCGGCAAGTACTCGGACAGCGCCGCCGTATTGCACAGCAGCCGCACCTGGCCCTTCAGCCCCGCCGCGTGCTCGCCCAGTTCCGCGCGCAGGCGCGCGAGTTGCTGGAACACGAGGCGCGCGTGGCGCTGCAGCGCGAGGCCCGCGGCCGTCGGCTGCACGCCGCGCCGTCCGCGCACGAGCAGCGGCACGCCCAGCGCCGCTTCCATGTGCTGGATACGCTCGCTGCTGGACGCCAGCGCCAGGTGCGCTCGCGCCGCGCCGCCCGTGATGCTGCCCGCGTCCACGACGTGCAGGAACAGCTGCAGGTCCACCAGATCGAATCGCATCATCCCTCCGTGATTTCGGCTGGGCCGAAGGCTGGCTGCGGAAATTCCGCATTGGCGGGCGCCCCTGTCCGGGGCAGAATCGCCACATGGATACTATCCCGTTCGCGCACGGTCCGCATGACCTCGTGCTGATCTTCTCCGTGTTCGTGCTGGCAGGACTCGTCAAGGGTGTCGTCGGGCTCGGGCTGCCGACGGTGGCCGTGGGCCTGCTCGGCATCGTGATGGCGCCGCGCGAGGCCGCCGCGCTGCTCGTCGTGCCTTCGCTCGTGACGAACGTCTGGCAACTGCTGGCCGGACCCGCGTTCGGGCCTCTCGTGCGCCGTTTGTGGCCGATGCTGGTGGCGATCGTCGTCGGCACGGTCGGCGGCGGCTTGCTGCTGCCGGGCGCCGGCGGCGCCGACGCTGCCGCCGCGCTGGGCGGGGCGCTGCTGCTGTATGCGGCGGCCGGGCTGGCGTCGTTCGTGCTGCACGTGCCGGCCGGCGCGGAGCGCGGCGCGAGCCCGCTCGTGGGCCTCGTCACGGGGATCGTCACGGCGGCGACGGGCGTCTTCGTGATCCCGGCCGTGCCTTATCTGCAGGGCCTGCGCCTGGAACGCGATGCGCTCGTGCAGGCGCTGGGCCTGTGCTTCACGGTGTCGACGGTGGCGCTCGGCGCGTCGCTGCTGCTGGCGGGTGAGTATCCGGCGGGGGCGGCCGGGATGTCGCTGGCGGCGCCGGTGCCCGCGATGATCGGCATGCTGTGCGGCCAGTGGATACGGGGGCGCATCCGGCCGGCGACGTTCCGGCGCTGCTTTTTCATCGGGCTGCTGGGATTAGGACTGCACCTGATGCTCAGGCCGTTCTTTGCGTAGGGTGGACGGCTATGCCGTCCACGCGTCCAGCCGGCACATGGACACCGCACGTTAAATGAAGCGTGATTTGAACGCGTGGAGTCATTGAGTCCGGGGGACTCAATGACAAGCCGTCCACCCTACGTACCGGGGCATTTCACGCAAAACAAAAAGCCCCGGCTCGCCGGGGCTTTTCGTATCGGGGCCGGTGGGACGGCCAGCGAGGTGTTCTTATTTGAGGTGATCCGAGATCAGCTTCGTCATTTCGAACATCGACACCTGCGCCTTGCCACCGAAGACGGCTTTCAGCTTGTCGTCGGCGTTGATCATGCGACGGTTGGCCGCGTCTTGCAGGTTTTGTGCCTTGATGTAGTCCCAGACTTTCTTGGTCACTTCCGTACGCGGCAGCGGTTTCGCGCCGACGACGGCGGCCAGCGTTGCCGACGGGGTCATCTCTTTCATGAAAGCGGCGTTCGGCTTGCGGGCCGCTGCCGGCTTCTTTGCTGCTGCGGTTGCTTTCGGTGCTGCTGCTTTGGCAGGAGCTGCTGCCTTTTTCGCTGCGGGCTTCGCCGCCGCAGCAGGCTTGGCAGCGGCTTTCTTAGCGGGTGCTGCGGTGGTTTTTTTGGCTGTTGCCATCTTCGAGCCTCCTATACGGAACACATGGAAATTTGCGCGTGAGCGCACCCGGCTTATATTGGTAGGGTTTTAGTGTTCGTGCAAGTCTTTTTCGAAATTTTTTCACTCTTACAAGGGCTAAATCGACCGCTTGTGTTACCCGGGGCTCCCTGGAGCGGAAAAACGGGCGTCCCAAACGGAAAAAAGCCGTGCGGACGGTCGTCGCGCACGGCTTTCGCAGAAGGGGGCAGGGATCAGCGCATGCCCGGCATCATGCCCTTCATACCACGCATCATCTTCATCATGCCACCGCCCTTGAGCTTCTTCATCATCGTGTTCATCTGCTCGTACTGGGTCAGCATGCGGTTCACCTCCTGCACCTGCACGCCCGCGCCGGCCGCGATGCGGCGCTTGCGGTTGGCCTTGATCAGCTCCGGCTTGGCGCGTTCGGCCGGCGTCATCGAATCGATGATGCCGCACATCCGGCGCACCTGCTTCTCGGCTTGATCCATGTTGGCGCCGCTCGCGGCCTGCTGGAACTGGGCAGGCAGCTTATCGAGCAGGCCGGCCATGCCGCCCATCTTCTTCATCTGCGCGAGCTGGGCGCGGAAGTCGTTCATGTCGAACTTGCCGCCCGATTTGATCTTGTTGGCCATGTCGGCCGCGGCCTTCATGTCCACGCCCTTGCGCGCTTCCTCGACGAGGGCGAGGATGTCGCCCATGCCCAGCACGCGGTTGGCCATGCGGGCCGGATCGAAGGCTTCCAGGCCGTCCAGCTTTTCCGACACGCCGGCGAACTTGATCGGCTTGCCGGTCACGTGGCGCACGGACAGTGCCGCGCCGCCGCGCGAATCGCCATCGAGCTTGGTGAGGATCACGCCCGTCAGCGGCAGCGCGTCGTTGAACGCTTTCGCCGTGTTGATCGCGTCTTGACCGACCATGGCGTCGACGACGAACAGCGTCTCGATGGGGTTCACGGCCGCGTGCACGGCGGCGATCTCCTGCATCATCGCTTCGTCGATCGCGAGACGGCCCGCCGTGTCGATGATGACGACGTCGTGGTAGTGCTTCTTCGCCCAGTCGATCGCGTTCTTCGCGATATCGACCGGCTTGTCGCTGGCGGTGGACGGGAAGAAGTCGGCACCGACCTGCTTCGTCACCGATTCCAGCTGCGCGATCGCGGCGGGGCGGTACACGTCGGCGGAGACGGTCAGGACCTTTTTCTTCTTCTCTTCCTTCAGGTATTTCGCGAGCTTGCCGGTGGTGGTCGTCTTGCCGACGCCCTGCAGGCCGGCCATCAGGATCACGGCCGGCGGCTGCTGCGCGAACGACAGCTGCGATGCGTCCGGGCCGAGGTCGGCGCCCATCAGCGCGCCCAGTTCCTTCTGCACGACGCCGACGAGGGCCTGGCCCGGCGACAGCGAGCCGATGACCTCCTCGCCCAGCGCCTTTTCCTTCACTTTCGCGATGAATTCGCGCACGGCCGGCAGCGCCACGTCGGCCTCGAGGAGGGCCAGGCGTACTTCACGGAGCATCTCGGCGGTATTGGCCTCGGTCAGGCGGGCCTCGCCGCGCATCGTCTTGACGACCTTGGCAAGGCGTTGGGTCAGGTTATCCAGCATGTTCTACCTTTTGTACTGATATATATATGAGCGGGCAACGCGCAAACTCCAATTTTACCTTATGTGAGGGCGTGTTTTCCCCTTCGCAAGCCGTCCGGTCAAGCGTTTCGTTTGATTCTTGGTAAACGCTGCCGGGACGGTTTGACAATGCATTGCTTCCCGTTTATTTTCCAGAGGTCCACGGCGGCCACGTCCGTTCGCGGCCGCAGCAGCACACGCAGTCATTCCAATAATGATCGTACCCAATCGGAGAGAGAGGCAATGAAAGCAAACGTCTTCCGCAAGACCCTCGTCGCCGCCGCGCTGCTGGCCGCGGGCGGTGCCCAGGCCCAGGACGTCGTCCGGCTCGGCAATCTCAAGTTCGCACACTACGGTGCCGTCTCGTACATCAAGGAAATCGCGCCAAAGTGCGGCATCAAGGTCGAGGAGCGCGTGTTCGCGAAGGGCCTGGATGTGATGCAGGCCATCATCGCGGGCGAGCTCGACGTCGGTGCGACGGCGTCCGAGGCTGCCATCTCGGGTCGCGCCGGCGGTGCACCGATTTACGTCGTGGCCGGCTTCGCCAAGGGCGGCGTGCGCCTCGTTGCGCGCCCGGACGGCGGCATCAAGGGCGTGAAGGACCTCAAGGGCAAGAAGGTGGGCGTGACGCGCGGCGGCATCCAGGAGGTGCTGTTGATGGCCGAGCTGCAGAAAGCGGGCCTGACCGCCGACGCCGCGCCCGGCAAGGACGTGCAGATCATCTACCTCGCCTACGCCGACCTCAACCAGGCACTGCTGGGCAAGAACATCGACGCCATGATGCAGTCGGAGCCGCAGTCGTCGCAGGCGATCAACAAGGGCTTCGGCGTCGAAGTCATCAAGCCGTACGACACGCCGATCGGCGAACCGGTGCGCACGATGGTCATGACCGAGAAGTTCTACGGCACCAAGCACGCGGTGGCCGAGAAATTCATGCGCTGCTTCGTGATGGCGACCAACGCCTTCATCAAGGACCCTGCGCTGGCCGAGAAATACGTGCGCGAAACCGTGTTCAAGGGCCAGATCACGAAGGACGATTTCGACGACGCGATCAGCAATTCGCCGTACACCTACGACATCACGCCGGCGCACATCCAGACCACGACGGACATCATGGTCAAGACGGGCGTGGGCCGGATGGCCAAGCCGCCGGTGGCGACGCAGTGGGTCAAGACGGACCTGCTGGACGAGGCCAAGAAGAGCCTCAACATCAAATAACGGTAGGGTGGACGGGTTCCCCGTCCACGCGTTCAAATCACGTGTGCGTTGATGCGCGGTGTGCATGTGCCGGTTGAACGCGTGGACGGCAGAGCCGTCCACCCTACGTGGAATCTCGTGGGGGAATTGGAATGGTTAAACGCAGGTGGCAGGACATCGCAATCGGCATGGTGGTGCCGGTCGTCGCGATCGCGATCTGGCAGTGGGTGGCCGGCATGGGATGGGTCAACGAGAACATCCTGCCGTCGCCGCTGCAGGTCTGGCGCAAGTGGGTCGCGTACCTGCTGCCGCTGCAGGACTTCGCGACGTGGCGCGAGATCAACCACGGCGGCTGGCTCGCGTGGGCCGTGTCCGGCGAGTTGATCACGGATGCCATCGGCAGCTTGTACCGCGTGATCGTCGGCTTCCTCGTCGGCGCGGGTCTCGCGCTGCCGGTGGGCCTCGTCATGGGCGCGAGCCGCGTCGCGTACGGCTGGCTGAACCCGTTGTTCCAGCTGTTGCGGCCCATTCCACCCATCGCCTACATCCCGCTGTCGATCCTGTGGTTCGGCCTCGGCAATCCGCCCGCCATCTTCCTCATCGCGCTGGGCGCCTTCTTC
The DNA here is from genome assembly GCF_024753285.1 of Massilia pinisoli. Lineage (GTDB taxonomy): Bacteria > Pseudomonadota > Gammaproteobacteria > Burkholderiales > Burkholderiaceae_D > Telluria > Telluria pinisoli. The sequence continues at coordinate 165,384 of NZ_JANUGW010000013.1, forward strand.
CCCGTGCTGATGAATACGATCGCGGGCGTGCGCCAGGTCGACGGCATCTATTTGCGCGCGGCCCGCAACCTCGGTGCGAGCGGGCCGACGATGTTCCTGCGCGTGATCCTGCCGGCGGCCGTCCCGTACATCCTGACGGGCATGCGCATCGGCATCGGCACGGCGTTCATCGTCGTGATCGTGTCGGAGATGATCGCCGTGAACAACGGCCTCGGCTTCCGCATCCTCGAGGCGCGCGAGTACTTCTGGTCGGACAAGATCATCGCCGGCATGATCACGATCGGCCTGCTGGGCCTCGCCATCGACTCTGGCATGAATCTGCTGAACAACTATCTGCTGCGCTGGCACCGCGGCCTGGAGCATTGACATGGCCGCACACATCGTGATCGACAAGGTGAGTAAAGTGTTCGACGGCGACGGCCGTAAGATGGTCGCGCTGCAGGACATCACGCTCGAGATCCCGCGCGGCCAGTTCGTCTGCCTGCTGGGGCCTTCCGGCTGCGGCAAGTCCACGCTGCTGAACGCCGTCGCCGGCTTCGCGCCACCGACGTCGGGCACCGTGCTGGCCGACGGTGTGCCCGTCACCGGACCCGGACCGGAGCGGGGGATGGTGTTCCAGGAATACGCGCTGTTCCCATGGATGACGGTGGAGCAGAACGTCGGTTTCGGCCTGGAGATCAAGGGCATGGCGCGCGCGCACATCGCGGCCCGCGTGGCCGAGCTGCTGAAACTCCTGTCGCTGGAAGACTTCGCGAAGCGCTACCCGAAGGACCTGTCGGGCGGCATGCGCCAGCGCGTGGCGATCGCGCGCGTGCTGGCGCTCGACTCGCCGATCCTGCTGATGGACGAGCCGTTCGGCGCGCTCGACGCGCTCACGCGCCGCAACCTGCAGGACGAGCTGCTGCGCCTGTGGGCGGAACTGAAGAAGACGGTCATCTTCGTCACGCACAGCATCGAGGAAGCGATCTACCTGGCCGACCGCATCGTCGTCATGACGTACCGGCCGGGCACGATCAAGCGCGACATGCTCGTCGAGCTGCCGCGCCTGCGCGATCCGGCCGCGCCGGAATTCAATGCGCTCAAGCGCGAACTGGGGCTGATGGTGATGGAAGAGCAGCAGCGCCACCACGACGCCGAAATCAAGGCCGCGACCGTCGATTAACAAAAAGCCAAGCTGTTCCTGCCCATTCCGGATGGTGTAGACTCGCTCGTATGCAACTCACCCTATTCATCGCCGCGGCCATTCTGTACGCGGTATGCGCCCTGCTGCCGTCGCGGCGGGGCTCGGCCATTTCGGCCGTGACTGCCGTCGCCTGGGCCGTGCATGGCCTGGCGCTGTGGCCGGACATCGTGTCGAACGGCACGTTGCGCGTCGGCTTCGCGTTCATGCTGTCGGCCGCGCTGTGGATTTCCGTCGCCGCGTACTGGATCGAGAACCGCAACTTCGCGCTGGACGGCATGCGGCGCATGGTGATGCCGTGCGCGGCCGTCGCGGCGATCCTGCCGCCGCTGTTCCCCGGCAACCTGATGCCCGTGCAGGACCAGTCGCCCGCGTTCGGCTGGCACGTCGCGGTCGCGGTGTCGGCGTACAGCACGCTCACCATCGCCGCCTTCCACGCCGTGCTGATGGCGCTGCAGGAGGCGCGGCTGCACACGAAGAGCGCAAAGAAAGGCTGGTTCACCGGCGCGCTCGACCAGCTGCCGGCGCTGCTCACGATGGAGCGGCTGCTGTTCCGCATGATCGGCATCGGCTTCGTCCTGCTCAGCCTCACCGTCCTGTCGGGCGTCGTGTTCTCCGAACAGCTGTTCGGCCGCGCGCTGCGCTGGGACCACAAGAATTTCTTTGCGCTGCTGTCGTGGTTCCTGTTCGCCGCGCTGCTGGCCGGACGCCGCTGGCGCGGCTGGCGCGGCAAGACGGCGCTGCGCTTCACCCTGGCGGGATTCGCCACGTTGGCGCTGGCGTATGTCGGCAGCCGTTTCGTATTTGAAGTCGTTCTGCACCGGGGGTTCGTATGACGCGACTGCTTTTCTGGATTGCGCTCGTCATCCTCGTGGTGATGGCCGTGCGCAGCAAACTGCGCGCCGCGCTGGCGCGCGCGCAAGGCCCGGCCGCAGGGCCGGCGCCGGCCGGCGCCGATGCGACGGCGTGGAGCCGCGTCGAGGACAAGTCCGAGCCGATGCTGTGCTGCGCCCGTTGCGGCGTCTATTTCCCTTCGTCCGAAGCCGTGCGGGCCGACGGCCGCGATTACTGCAGCCCCGCGCACGCGCAACTGGAAGCCAGGTAAGCCGCCGCATGGCGCTCTGGCCGTCTCTTTCCGCCGAGTCGCGCTCGACGTTCTGGCGTTCGCTGCAGACGCTCACGGTCACGCGCATCGTGATCGCGCTCGTGCTGCTGCTGTACCTGTCGCTGGACGTGCGCCGTGGCCGCGTGGACGGCACCGTGTATGCCGAGACGTGCATCGCCTACCTGCTGGCCGCGTTGCTGTTCGCGCTCGTCACGCAGCGCTGGCGCAGGCGCTTCACGTGGCAGTTGTTCGGGCAGGTGCTCGTCGACATCGTCGCGATCTCGCTGCTGTACCTCGCGGCCGGCGGCATGCGCAGCGGCCTCGCGCTGCTGTACCTGTTCCCGCTGGCCGGTGCCGCGATTCTTGCACCCCTCGTGCCCGCGCTGTTCTCGGCCGCGCTGGCCACGTTGTTCATGCTGGGCGAAAGCACGTGGCAGACGCTCATGCGCGGGGATGACGTGCCTCTGACCCAGGCCGGCCTGACGGGCGCCGCGTTCTTCGCGATGGTGCTGGTGGTGAACCGCCTGGCGGCCCGGCTGATCAACCAGGAAGAACTGGCCGCGCGCCGCGGCGCCGACCTGCGCATCCAGCAGGCGATCTACCGCATCGTCGTGGACGACGTGGCCGACGGCATCCTCGTGCTGGGCCGCGACGGCACGGTCTTCGGCGGCAACCCTGCGGCGCGGCGCATGCTCGGGCTCGACGTGCAGCCGGGAGAGGACGGCAACGTGTTCCTGCTGACCGACGTGCCGGCCTTGGAGCCGGTGGCGCAGAGCTTCGCGGCCTGGGTCGCCCATGGCGCCGACGCGCCGGACGGCTACGTCACGGTCAAGCGCTGGCACGAGACGGAAGGGGCCGTGCGCGGCCGCCTCGACCAGCCGGTGCACCTCAAGTTGCGTTTCGCGCGCGTGGACACGCCCGAGGGTGCGGCCGAGCGCAGCCTCGTGTTCCTGCAGGACGTGAGCGCCATCGAGAACCAGGCGCAGCAACTCAAGCTCGCGTCGATGGGACGCCTGACGGCCAGCATCGCGCACGAGGTGCGGAACCCGCTGTCGGCGATCGGCCACGCGACGTCGCTGCTGGCCGAAGACCTGCACGGCCCGGCCGAAACGCGCCTGCTGCGCATCGTGAACGACAACGTGGCGCGCGTGAACCGCATGGTCGAGGACATCCTGAAACTGTCGCGCAAGGTGCAGCCGAACGGCGCGCCCGTCGCGCTCGACGACTTCCTGCCGGAGCTGCGGGCGGAATTCACGGAAATGCACGACATGGCGAGTGATATAGTGTGGGTGGGCGACGCGCACGGGCGCAGCGTGCGTTTCGACGGCATGCACTTGCGCGAAGTGCTCGTGAACCTGCTCGGCAATGCGATCCGCTACGCCAGCGGCAAGCCGGCCAGCATCCGCGTGTGCCCCGTCGTCGACCCCACGGGCCGCATGGAATTGCACGTGCAGGACGACGGCCCCGGGATCACGCCCGAAGTGCGCGCCCACCTGTTCGAGCCGTTCTACACGACGTCGAGCAAGGGCACGGGCCTGGGCCTGTACCTGGCGCGCGAGCTGTGCCTGAACAACGGCGCGATGCTCGACTACGAATACCGCACGCAGGACACCGGCCCGGCCGGCGCCACGGGCGAGGCCAGCGGCCGCTTCGTGATCACCTTCGCTGCATCCATCTAACGTCACGGAAACATAGATAGCCATGAGCTCACCCCGCATCCTGGTGGTCGACGACGAACCCGACCTGCGCGAGCTGCTCGAGATCACGCTGCTCAAGATGGGGCTGGACGTCGACGGCGCGGCGACCGTCCGCGAAGCGCGCGCGCTGCTGGGCCAGAAGGCGTACGCGCTGGTATTGACGGACATGCGCCTGCCCGACGGCCTGGGCCTCGAACTCGTGCGCGAGGTCGCGACCAATCATAAAAGCACCCCGATCGCCGTGATCACGGCGTACGGCAGCGCCGAAAATGCCGTCGTCGCGCTGAAGGCCGGCGCGTTCGACTACGTGTCGAAGCCCGTCGTGCTGGACGATTTGCGCGCAATGGTGCGTTCGGCGCTGAAGTTGTCCGACCCGGGCGCACAACCGGCGGCTGCGCCGGGCGGCACGTCGCGCATGATCGGGGCGTCGCCCGCGATGCAGGCGCTGCGCGCGCAGATCGCCCGACTGGCGCGCTCGCAGGCACCGATCGCCATCAACGGCGAATCGGGCAGCGGCAAGGAGTTGGCCGCGCGCGAGATCCACGCCCAGAGCGCGCGCGCCGGCAAGCCGTTCGTCGCCGTGAACTGCGGCGCGATTCCCGAGGCGCTGATGGAGGCCGAGTTCTTCGGCTACCGCAAGGGCGCGTTCACGGGCGCGAACGACGAGCGCGACGGCTTCTTCCAGGCGGCGAACGGCGGCACCCTGATGCTCGACGAAGTGGCCGACCTGCCGCTCGCAATGCAGGTGAAGCTGCTGCGCGCGATCCAGGAGCGGCGCGTGCGCAAGATCGGCGCGACGGCCGAGGAGCCGGTGGACGTGCGCATCATCAGTGCCACGCACAAGGACCTTGCGAAGTGCGTGGAGAACGGCAGCTTCCGCCAGGACTTGTTCTACCGCCTCAACGTCATCGAACTCACGTTGCCGCCGCTGCGCGAGCGCCTGGACGACCTGCCGCTACTGGTGGACGCCATCCTCGCGCGGCTGGCCGGGCCGGGCGGCGCGCGCCTCGGTCCCGGGGTGCTGGACGCGCTGCGCAGCTATGCGTTTCCCGGCAACGTCCGCGAACTGGAGAACGTGCTGGAACGCGCGCTCGCATTCGCGGACGATGGCGTCATCGAAGTGGGCGACCTGCTGCTGAAAGGGGCGAAGAGCGGCGATGCGGCCGTCGTGCCGCAGGGGGCGGCCGCGCCGGTCGCGCAGGTCGTGACCACTGCGCCGGTGCTACCTGCTCCCTTCGCGGCGCCGGATGAGGAGCGCGGCGCGGCGCCGGACGCGGCCACGCCGCCGCCGGCGCAACCGCTGAGTGCCGACGCGTTGCCGAGCAACCTGCCCGACTACCTGAGCCAGGTCGAGCGCGACATCATCCTGCGCGCGCTGAACCAGACCCAGTTCAACCGCACGCAGGCCGCGAGCCTGCTCGGCATCAGCGTCCGGCAGCTGCGTTACCAGATGCAAAAACTGGATATCCACGCGCCCGAACCGTGAGCCGGCGTGGCCTTTTCGCCAACGCAGCAAACCCAAATGGGCGCGTTTTCGGCCGTTTTTGCACGAATAGTAAGCAGCGCGAAACGCGCCAAGAAATCAATGTTAGTGCTTACTTCGGCGTGGAGGCTTCAGGTATCGGACCTGACCGATGTCAAGGAAAAAATCTTGGTAGCAGAGCTCTTAAAATTCCTGTACATCGACTACAATTAGGTCTGTAAGGCCGTTGTCTACTACATCTAGTGGTCAACGGCCTTAATGCCGAACAGAAGAGGTAGGGGCGCAACCGCGTTTTTCTCAATATTGCAGCTCCTATTTTTTATCGGCAGAAAGTTATCGAGTTGCCAATTTTGATGAGTTGGCAGCTTTCCCCTCGTTGTCGACGCGGGGATTCTCATCTACCTAATTCGAGAAGGCGCTGGCATTCGTAACGACGCCATGCTGGGAGGCTCAATGCAAACATCTTCGGACATTTCCATCAACCCGCACGCCGCGGCAGGAACGAGTGCGGCCGAACTGGTCGCGAACGGCGACTACCGCATCATCCGTCGCAACGGCGCCGTGGTGCCGTTCGCGCCGACCAAGGTCGCCGTCGCGATGACCAAGGCTTTCCTCGCCGTGAACGGTGAGAGCGGCCGCGACTCGGCACGCATCCGCGAACTGGTCGAGCAGCTGACGAACAACGTGGTCGCGGCGCTGGTGCGCCGCCAGCCGAACGGCGGTACGTTCCACATCGAGGATGTGCAGGACCAGGTGGAATTGTCCCTGATGCGTTCGGGCGAGCATGACGTCGCGCGCGAATACGTGCTGTACCGCGCCAAGCGCATGGAAGAGCGTCGCGCCGCCAAGGAAGCCAATGGCGGCACGCAGATCGCCACCCCGCAGTTCACCGTCGTCGACGGCGGCGTGCGCCGTCCGCTGGACATGAACGAAGTGTCCTCGCTGATCAATGCGGCCTGCGCCGGCCTGGAAAAGCACGTCGACGCCGACGCCATCCTGGCCGAGACCGTGAAGAACCTGTACGACGGCGTGCCGGTCGAGGAACTGCACAAGTCGGCCGTGCTGGCCGCGCGCGCGCTGATGGAAAAGGACCCGGCCTACAGCCAGGTCACGGCACGCATCCTGCTGCACTCGATCCGCAAGGAGATCTTCGGCAAGGAGGTGCCGCAAGCCGGTGCCGCCGCCGAATACGTCACCTACTTCCCGCAATACATCGCCAAGGGCATCGACGCCGAGCTGCTGGACGAGGAACTGGGCAAGTTCGACCTGCAGAAACTGGCCAAGGCGATCGTCGCCGACCGCGACCTGCAATTCGGCTACATCGGCCTGCAGACCCTGTACGACCGCTACTTCCTGCACATCCGCGAGACCCGCATCGAGATGCCGCAGGCGTTCTACATGCGCGTCGCGATGGGCCTGGCGCTGCGTGAAGAGAACCGCGAAGCGCGCGCGATCGAGTTCTACAACCTGCTGTCGACGTTCGACTTCATGAGCTCGACCCCGACGCTGTTCAACTCGGGCACGCGCCGCTCGCAGCTGTCGTCGTGCTATCTGACCACGGTCGCCGACGACCTGGAAGGCATCTACGACGCCATCAAGGAAAACGCGCTGCTGTCGAAATTCGCCGGTGGCCTGGGCAACGACTGGACGCCGGTGCGCGCGCTGGGCTCGCGCATCAAGGGCACGAACGGCAAGTCGCAGGGCGTCGTGCCGTTCCTGAAGGTCGCCAACGACACCGCGGTCGCCGTCAACCAGGGCGGCAAGCGCAAGGGCGCCGTCTGCGCCTACCTGGAAACGTGGCACCTGGACATCGAGGAATTCCTCGACCTGCGCAAGAACACGGGCGACGACCGCCGCCGCACGCACGACATGAACACGGCGAACTGGATTCCCGACCTGTTCATGAAGCGCGTGATGGAAAAGGGCGAGTGGACCCTGTTCTCGCCGTCGGAAGCGCCGGACCTGCACGACAAGGTCGGCAAGGCGTTCGAAGAGGCTTACCTGAAGTATGAAGAGAAGGCCGCCCGCGGCGAGATGACCGTGCACAAGAAGGTGCAGTCGCTCGACCTGTGGCGCAAGATGCTGTCGATGCTGTTCGAGACGGGCCACCCGTGGATCACGTTCAAGGATCCGTGCAACATCCGCTCGCCGCAGCAGCACGTCGGCGTCGTGCACTCGTCGAACCTGTGCACCGAGATCACGCTGAACACGAACGAAGACGAAATCGCCGTCTGCAACCTCGGTTCCGTGAACCTGCCGGCACACATGAAGGGCGACGGTCTGGACGTGGTCAAGCTGCAGAAGACCATCCGCACGGCAATGCGCATGCTCGACAACGTCATCGACATCAACTACTACGCCGTCGACAAGGCCAAGAACTCGAACATGCGCCATCGTCCGGTCGGCCTGGGCATCATGGGCTTCCAGGACTGCCTGCACATGATGCGCGTGCCGTTCGCGTCGGATAAGGCCGTGGAATTCGCCGACCGCTCGATGGAAGCCGTCTGCTACTACGCCTACCTGGCGTCGACCGAGCTGGCCGAGGAACGCGGCCGTTACAAGTCGTACGAAGGTTCGCTGTGGGACCGCGGCATCCTCCCGCAGGACTCGATCAAGCTGCTGGCCGAGGAACGCGGCGGCTACCTCGAGCAGGACACGTCGGAATCGATGGACTGGTCCTTGGTTCGCAACCGTATCAGGCAGTTCGGCATGCGCAACTCGAACTGCGTGGCGATCGCCCCGACCGCGACCATCTCGAACATCATCGGCGTGTCGGCCTGTATCGAGCCGACGTTCCAGAACCTGTACGTGAAGTCGAACCTGTCGGGCGAATTCACCGAGATCAATGCCTGCCTGGTGCGCGACCTGAAGGCGCGCGGCCTGTGGGACGAGGTCATGATCAACGACCTGAAATACTTCGACGGCTCGCTGTCGCGCATCGACCGCGTCCCGCAAGACCTGCGCGACATCTACGCCACGGCGTTCGAAGTCGAGCCGAAGTGGCTGGTGGAAGCCGCATCGCGCCGCCAGAAGTGGATCGACCAGGCCCAGTCGCTGAACATCTATATGGCGGGCGCCTCGGGCAAGAAGCTGGACGAGACCTATAAACTGGCCTGGCTGCGCGGCCTGAAGACCACGTACTACCTGCGCACGATCGCCGCGACGCACATGGAGAAGTCGACCACCCGTACCGGCGCCCTGAACGCCGTGGCGGTCGACGGCGGCCTGACAGCCGCGCCGGCGTCCTCGCCGGTCGCTGCCGCCCCGGCGCCTGCTCCTGCGGCGACGCCGGACGTGGTGGACGGCGCCGCGTGCTACCTGCGCCCGGGCGACGCGGGCTTCGACGAGTGCGAAGCTTGCCAATAAGCAGAACCAAGCAGAACGACACCCTGACGTAACAACCCGCATCGCTCGGCACCGCCGGGCGATGCCGCTCAAAGAATTCAAGAAGGAAAACATCATGGCTCTCTCCTGGGACGATGAACCGGCCGCCGCGCCGGCCCCCGCCGCCACTGCGAACTCCGAAGCCAGCGCCGCCGACGTCGCCAAGCGCGTGAACGCGGACGACAAGCGCATCATCAACGCCAAGACCGACGTCAACCAGCTCGTACCGTTCAAGTACAAGTGGGCGTGGGACAAATACCTGGCCGGCTGCGCGAACCACTGGATGCCGCAGGAAGTGAACATGCAGCGCGACATCGAGCTGTGGAAGAACCCGAACGGCCTGACGGAAGACGAGCGCCGCATCGTCAAGCGCAACCTC